>CADANC010000043.1 GCA_902789225.1 uncultured Erysipelotrichaceae bacterium | reverse complement strand
ATCCTGTCAATTTTATCATATTAATACCTGAGTTTGTTATTTACTTAAGAAATATGCCAAGGTATCTGTTATTGATCAGATATCTTGGCATAGATTTCATGTACTTCTTATTTATTTTTTAATAAACAAAATATATGTAAGCACAGCGAATAAAAAGCCAATGCTTAAAAGTAATATAGGCACTATCAATTTACAATCCTCAACAACTAGTACTTTTGATTCGTTACCAATTATTTTAGGATTTACAACAACTGTAACTTCATCACCTTCTTTATGATTTCTAAAAAATGTTTCTGCATACCTATCATAAAGCTTATCATTGAATTCAAATGTTACATGAGTATGCGTCCTTTGAATGCGCCCAGCTCCTTTAACCTCTATTTTAGTTATAATTCCATACGCCTTAATATTTTTATCTTTTTTTGAACTAATATATAAAATAAGATATTTCAACCCAAAATATATACATATTACAGCTATACCTATATAATCCATAATACTTGTATCACTAAACATTCCTAGGCCCTCTTAAAAAAATTTTACCATAAATAAAAAAGCTCACCAAAATAATCCAAAACGCATTTATATTCTTTTGCCCAACTATATAAGATATTCTTTATATCCTTATTAATTCTTCCATTTTGATGTGCTTCTTTAGTTAAATCAACAAACGCTTTCTTATTTCCTTTTATTTCTCTTTCTGCATATAGCAATAACAAGTCTTTTATCAATACCAGTATATCCATAATAGCTTTAATAGTTTCACCCTTTTTAAAACTATTGATAATACTTTCTATATCATCACGAAAAGCAGCATAATTTAATAGTTTATCAAGATTTTCAGGAAGTATTTGTTTCCCAGTGATAATCGAAATAATATCAATAACTGCAAATACAATTTTCCCTATATTATAGATTTTATCTAATCTATTATCTGAAGAAATAATCTCAGTTATACATGTCTTTATATCGATAACATCTGTAATAATACTCGCAAATTTAAGTATTCTTATAGCTTTTATAGTCGCCCAAAGAACGCTTAACTCTCCCATTGCCCACTGACCGGCAGAAACCACAGCCTCCACTAATGTGCACATATTTTCTGTCGGGTCTTTGTAGGTTACCGGATTATCCTGAGCGTATAGGTATTTATGCAATGAAAGGGCATCGTAGATATTTCCCTAATAGGTATCTTCCTGGGTGAAGGTTCCTGTTGCAGGATTCATATATCTGGCTCTTAAGTATTAAAGGCCTGACTCTGCATCACTATATGTGTTTACTATAGCACCGGTACTGTCAGCAACAAATGCCACGTCTCCATGCCCATTATTTACATAGCAGTAAGTAGAATCCTCATACTCAAAACAAGTAAGTTCATCTGCTATAGTGTAATGCTTTATCACCTTATCAGCAGCATCTAATTCTAAAAGAACATAGCCTAAAGAATTAAATTTAGTCATGATCTACAACTCTTACAACCCCATCAAGTTTATCATACTCATAAGCTGTTGTGCCATATGGGGTGATAAGTTTTGAAAGCTAATATTGTTAGGTAATTTGTCCGAAGGGGGGCCATCTGCACAAAAAAGGAAAGGTACGAGTGCACTAAACATGTGCTTTCGTGCCTTTCCTTTTTTGATGTTATGGTCATGAAACGGTATTTTTTACTTTCAATCAACTGATTTACCACTCATGTCAAATCTATCATATTCTTATCTAAATATGTTTTTTTAGAAAAATGCCAAGATATCTGTTTTATATTAGATACCTTGGCATTGAGAAGTATTATTTGATTTGTATTAAAAGAACATGATTATATAATAAAATTAGGAAAAGCAAATAACAAAGCTGCGCAAAACAGCGGTAATGATAGAATCAATAAAACAATATATAAAAGATTGTCTATTCCACCAACGACTCTTAAAGAATGATCATTACTATTTGGATTATAATAAACAAAAATTTTATCTCCATTGTTATTCTTAGTTGAAGCAAGGGTTTTGATTATTATTTTACCATTGTATTCTATTTTAACCGTTGGAACTCTTCCTGATTTAGTGGGAATAGATCCTCTTATCCCTTCCACAATTATATAATCACTATCATGCGTAACTATATAATTTTTTCTTAATCCATGTATTCCTGCAACAAAAAACATACTTCCCCATGCTAAACAACATAATGCATAAAAAATATTCATTTGCAATATATTACCTCTCATTAAGAATTAAATAATACTATCCATATATCATCCCAGTTACCAACCATTTCAGCTCCTTTTAATAAAAGGCCAACAAATTCATCATCAATACAGCCATATTTTTTAAAATATTTTGTCAGGAAAATCAAAGCCTCTTGAGGTCCAGTTCTTACAAGACTTCTCTTAAAATCAGCCATTGCTTTTTCATCAAATTTTATCTTTAAAATACCACAAATTAAAGCAACTATATCAGCACCTAGACTCAAAAAATCCTGGATAATATTTGTTCGCTTTTTTTCTTTAATATCATCAATTAAATGAACTAAATCCATAAAAATTGAAACACCAGACGAAAAGAATGAAATAATATCAGCAACGTCTATTTCTAACAACCCGATAATGGTTATAATCAATCCCGAAAAGTTTTCAATCCAATCAGCAGGTTTATCTGCTAAAATTAATCCCTTTATTTGAGTGGTTAAACTTACGATTTGCGCTATAAAAACAGCCTTCGCAAATTTACAATAAGTTTTTAGCTTCCATAATTCCTTTAC
>CADANC010000042.1 GCA_902789225.1 uncultured Erysipelotrichaceae bacterium | reverse complement strand
ATCTATTCAAATAACTTTGGCTTCAAGATTAGAAAAATTTAATCTTGATAGTTTAGCTAAATTAACATTAACTGATGAACTTGATTTACCATCTATTGGCGAAAAGAAAACTGCATTATTTGCTTTAATACCAGATAATGATACTTCTTTTAATTTCTTAGTTAGTATTTTATATACACAATTATTTCAACAGTTATTCTTTATAGCAGATCATAAATATAATGGTAGTTTACCTGTGCCAGTTCATTTTGTTATGGATGAGTTTGCCAATGTTTCTTTACCAGATGATTTTGAAAAGATTCTTTCTGTTATGAGATCTAGAGGCGTATTTGTTTCAATCATCCTTCAAAATTTAGCACAATTAAAAGCATTATTTGAAAAACAATGGGAATCAATCGTAGGTAACTGTGATGAATTATTGTATTTAGGTGGAAATGAACAATCTACTCATAAATATATATCTGAATTATTAGGTAAAGCTACTATTGATTTAGATACTCATGGTAAAAGTCATGGCAGAAATGGTAATTATTCAACCAATTATCAAATAGGTGGTAGAGAACTATTAACACCAGATGAAGTAAGAATGTTAGATAATGAATTTTCTATTTTATTTATTAGAGGAGAGAGACCAATAAAAGATAAAAAATATAATATCTTAAAACATCCTAATGTTAGATTTACTGCTGATGGTAAAGAAAATCCATACTTTCATGGAGAAACTAATAATGCAATAGCCACAATAAATATTGATTTGAATTTATATAAGTACAAATTTAATGAAGTAGAAGAAATAGAAAATTACGAATTAATATCATCTGAATATATAGATGATTATTTTAGAAAAATAGAGGAGGAAAATAAAAGTGAAAAAGATTGATGAAAAAACTAAAAAAAGAGTTAGAAAGATTATGATGATTACAACATTATTATCATTTACATTAAATACAATAATGCCAGTATATGCAGCTGACGATCCAATTGGAGTAATTAATAATCTATCTAATTTTATATTTACTTTAACAAGAGCAATTGGAACTATTATATTGATATTTGGAGTAGTGCAAATTGGAATGTCTTATCAAAGTCATGATCCATCTCAAAGAACTAATGGAGTCTTTACTCTTGTAGGTGGAGTAATTATTACTTTTGCTAAAGAAATCATTGGATTAATAACTGGATAATAACACTTTGATTTAAGGAGGTGAATTAAATTGAGTGGAAGTGATAGTTGGGTAGTACAGAACCTAGAAAATGCACTTGAAACTTGGAATGATAAACTTGGTGAAATATGGACTTTAATAACACAAACTCCTGAAACATTTAAAGGTGGTACTATTTGGAGTGTTATAAAAACAATACATGGTTCGGTTCAAGCAATTGGATTAGCACTTCTTGTACTTTTCTTTGTTGTTGGAGTAGTTAGAACTTGTACTAACTTTAACGAGATTAAAAGACCAGAACAAGCTCTAAAACTATTTTTAAGATTTGCAATAGCAAAAGGTTTAGTTACTTATGGACTAGATTTAATGCTAGCAATTTTTAAGATATGCCAAGGAGTTATTACTACAATAATTAAATCAAGTGGATTAGGAAGTGTTTCTAAAACTGTATTACCAACTGAAATAGTAAAAGCAGTTGAGAGTTGTGGTTTCTTTGAATCAATTCCATTATGGGCAGTAACCTTAATTGGAGGATTTATATTTATATACTGCATTATCACCAGTACCATTTGCAACATTTGCTGGAGAACCTACGCAAAGTATAGGAACAACATTTTTAAAATCTTATACTGGAGTTTGTTTAGAAGGAGCAATAATAGTATTATCATGTATAATATTCTCGTTATTTGCTTCATCGCCACCAGTAGTGGATGCTTCGGCCGCAGCAGTAACTCAAGTATGGAAATATATAGGAGAACTAATATTTAATATGTTAGTTTTAGTAGGAACTATTAAAATATCAGATCGAGTTGTTAAAGAAATGATGGGATTGTAGTTTTTTATAGTATAATAACATGTGAGGGATGATTATGAGTAAAAACATGGAAGTAACACCAATTTTAATTAAAGATGATGATAAAGTATATAGAATTGCAAATATTATTTTTTCTACAGATAATTCTATATATTTTACTTTCCCATCTAGTAAAAAAAGAATTATATCAACATATGATGAAAAAGGATATGATGATGCTATTTATAGTGAACATGTTAGAAACCTAAAAAAATTCGAATCAGAAAGTTTAGAACCAAAAGTTTCATTTCATGCACCTAATGCAGAACACCCAGACAGTACTGTTGTTCATATTAATTCTAATAAAATTGGTAGTATTATAAATAATAAGGATGTTTTAAATGTTGGACATAATAATGATGTATTTATATATTTAATGCAAATAGTTGTTCCGGATGATTTGACTTTTTTTGATGAATATGAAAATAAACATTCTAAGTTTATTGAAATAGATAACAAAAAACTTAATGGAGAAATACTATCCTTAGAATTTATAATTCATTCAACAGGAATAAAGCAAGAAGAGTATTATTTACCATTTTCAAAGAATAGACGTTTACGTTGCGTAAGAACATTTATAACACCTAATGATCTTACATGTTCTGTTGTAATCTCCACATTAAAAGGATCCAAGAATGACACAAAGTTAAGTTCATTAATATTATCTATTAATACAAAAGATGAAAATGGATTATATAGTATTATTAATCGTAAATTTTTAGACTAATTTCCGTTTTTTTGACGGATTTTTTCTTTTTCAGATTTATTGCCGTTTTTATAATGTTAAACGGAAATAAACTTGATAAA
>CADANC010000041.1 GCA_902789225.1 uncultured Erysipelotrichaceae bacterium | reverse complement strand
AAAGAACCATCATGAGCCAATTATTTCTAGAGAAATATTTGAAGAAGCAAGAAGAATACTAGATCAACGTAATACACAAAAAACAAAATCAGAAAACTTATTTCCGAATAAACTAAACTGTGGTTTCTGTGGATGCGCCATGACAGTTTCTCAATCAAGAGGACATTCAAAATATTATAAATGTTGTAATAAGAAACGAAAAAAATGTAAATCAAAGATGACCAGAGAAGATATATTAATCGAGGCTTTTCAAAGATCTATGATTAAACTACTTAATGCAAAAAATCGAGAAAAAAATTTTATAAATTATAAGAAGACAATGCAAAACAAGCAATCTCTTGAAAACAAAATTAATATAGTTTTAAAAAAGCAATCATCTTTAGCAGATAGCTATATGAGCAAAAAGATAAATATAGGCAAGTATAAATACGAATTAAATATTTTAAAAGAAAAACTAAATAAATTAAGTAGAGATAAAGACGTTATTGAATTAGAAATTGAAAAATATAATGAAATAGTTAAGTCACTTAATAGACTATATTCAACAATTGAAAATGAATTTGATAAAGATAATTTCAGTATAGAGTTCTTTAATAAAATAATTCAAATAGTAATAATAGGAGGTAATAGTGAAAAGGGAACTAGATTACCTCATTTAATTAGATTTATTTATAGTGACAAAGAAAAATTATTTCAAGATGGTGTTCGAATGCAAGGAAAACAATATATGGATAATAGTAATAGAACTATTACAATCTTAAAATTTAGAATAAAACATGATTATCCAAAAATGCAAAAGAATAAAACGTCAGTCATAAATAGTTCATTAATACAATTTGAAATAGAAAGGTAGTGAGAAATATGGAAGTTGAAGTAATAAAGAAAAAAGAAGGAATATTAGATTCAAAAGGAAATATAAGACAAGGTAAAGTTAGAGTAGCAGCGTATGCAAGAGTTTCAACAGATCATGATGAACAACAATCCAGTTTTGAATCTCAACAAAAATATTATTTAGATAAAATAACAACAAATCCTAAATGGTCATTTGTAGAAGTCTACGCCGATGAGGGCATAAGCGGAACTCAAGCTTATAAAAGGGAAAATTTCATGAGAATGATTAGAGATGCTGAAGAAGGTAAGATTGATTTAATACTAACTAAATCAATATCTAGATTTGCAAGAAATACACTGGATACCTTGAAGTACGTTAGATTACTTAGAAATAAAAACATCGGCATAATCTTTGAAGAAGAGAATATTAACACAATGGACATGGCTGGAGAATTATTGTTAACAGTATTATCTTCAGTAGCACAACAAGAATCTGAGACAATTTCATCTCATATAAGATTAGGATTTAAAATGAAAAGAGAAAGAGGAGAATTAATCGGATTCAATTCTTGTTATGGATATGAATTTAGTGAGAATAAA
The DNA here is from genome assembly GCA_902789225.1 of uncultured Erysipelotrichaceae bacterium. GTDB lineage: Bacteria > Bacillota_I > Bacilli_A > RF39 > UBA660 > RUG343. The sequence continues at coordinate 666 of CADANC010000041.1, read as the reverse complement.
AAAGATATGCTTATAAAAGAAGATGAAGCAAAGATTGTAAGAAAAATATATGCATGGTATTTAGATGGATATGGAAGTAGCAGTATAGCAAAGATGTTAACGGAAATGGGAGTAACATCTCCTAGTGGCTTAGATCATTGGGGCGAAACAACGGTTCCTAATATCCTCACTAATGAGAAGTATATCGGAGATGTTTGCCAAGGTAAAAGTTTTACAGTTGATGCAGTTACTCATAGAAGATTACCTAATAGAGGTGAAGAAGATAAATACTACATGAAAGATCACCATGAACCAATTATATCAAGAGAAGATTTTCAGAAAGTAGCTGATATTCTTAAAAGTAGAAATAAGAATCATCAAACTGGAAGAAAGGTTTATACAAGATTTACTTTTTCAGGAATGTTAAGGTGTGGTTTTTGCGGAAAAGTATATGGTCGTAAATCTTTATATAAGAAAAGGCCGGCCTGGGACTGCCTATCGGTCATAAAAGATGGCAGAGAATTATGTCCTAATAGTAAATTAATGCATGAGGATGTAATAAGATCGTGTTTTATGGAAGCATATAGCCTTTTAACAAAGGATAATGGAATAGTTATAGAAGACTTTATGCAAAAAGTAAGAGAAGCTATTAAAGATAAATCTCCATCACAAATGAAAAATAAATAT
>CADANC010000040.1 GCA_902789225.1 uncultured Erysipelotrichaceae bacterium | reverse complement strand
TTACAAATATTATAACAAAAATAAAAGATACTTAGTACCTTTTATTTAATACATTAAATTTTAAAAAATATACTATTCATTATTACTTACTAATCCATCTTGTTTAGCTTTCATATAAAAAATTATATTAGCAATTATCTTTTGTTCATCTTGTGTTGCTTGTCCACCATGATCTCCTGTTTGAATAAATGCATTATTTTTATATGTTGATAGATAAACAGTCGCAGCATACGAAGATTGTGAAACCCCTGAAAAAGTTAACCAAACGTCACCGTTAGCAACTTGACCTGTTACATGGCTTGATGGAATAGTTAATACAGTTCCTTGAGTACCAATTCTATAAGGATATTCTGTAAAAATTCCTGCTCTAACAATTGTAACCTGTGTTGATCTATTATAACCACCACCATCTAAAGACATATTCATATATGGAGCTAACCTATTAAAATTTGGATGATTTAGACTTCTCGTCATTGTATCATGGCCAAATATTACGGAACCACCACTATTCATATATGTCTCTAATACACTAGAAGACTTAGCACTCAAATCTTTACTTGCATTACAATCCCAGAAGCCAAATACTGCTACATCAATTTTCCAATTGCCAACATCACCTAAGTAACTATTAGGATCATTATTAAAATTCTCAATAGAAACAGGGATTACTTTTATTCTTTCATCACCAGACTTTTTATCAGACATCCAATTTGTTAGTTGTAACTTAGTCTGATCATTAGGATATACATGAAGCACTTTTATCTCTTTTATTTCACTTATATCATAAGTATGAGCTTTACAATTATTTGTTTTATATAGCTTTTTTTTAGGATATTCATAAGCATAATTATCAGAACCGCAACACATAAATACATTATATGTGTAATCATCTAAAACTCCGTTGGAGCCTTTTTTAGTATTGACTTTAACTCTACCAGAACAATTACTAGAATTATCTTTAGGATTAGAAATATTATCTATATAATTCCCTTCTAGTAAATCATCAAAATATACTTGTTCAACTCCAGGATGATCCATTACATACTCTTTTGTTGCATCAATCGAACTAGTTGCTAAAGTATCATATGCCTGTTGTCTTGATTTCTCAATATATTTCTGTACTCCTCCAATAGCAATACCAGAAAGTATTCCTAAAATTGCAATCGTAGCTAAAATCTCAACCAATGTAAAACCTTTATTATTCATAATTTTTCTCCTAACAATCATAATTTTTAATCAGATACCAATCCATCCTGGTTTGCTTTCATATAAAAAATTATATTAGCAATTATCTTTTGTTCATCTTTTGTTGCTTGACCACTAGAATGTCCAGTTTGAATCAAAGCATTATTTCCATATGTTGATAAATAAACATTTTTATTTGCTGAAGAAGTAATTCCATTATACGTTAACCAAACATCTCCATGAGCTACTTGTCCATAGCAATGACTAGTTGGTATTGTTAATACAGTTTCTTGATTACCAATTCTATAAGGATATTCTGTAAAAATTCCTGACTTAACAATTGTAACTTTATTACTTCCATTCCAACTTAAATCACTAGTTGCCTCAACATTAACATATTGCTGTAATGAAATAAAATTAGTATGATTACCACATCCTTTAGTTATAGTATCATGTCCAAATATAGCTGAGCCACCGGTACTTAAAAATTTATCAACTAATTGTGCTGAATTCTTAGATAAATCTTTACTTGCATTACAATCCCAAAAGCCAAAGACAATAACGTCGGCTTTCCAATTGCCTATTGAACCTAAATAATTAATTGGATTTTTATTAAATTCATCAATATAAACAGAACTAACTTTAATTCTCTCATCGCCGTGTTTTTTATCAGCCATCCAATTCTTAAGCTGATTTGCCACAGCATTATATGGATATACATGAAGCACTTTTATCTCTTTTATTTCACTTATATCATAAGCATGAGCTTTACAATTATTTGTTTTGTAATGCTTTTTTTTAGGAAATTCATAAGCATAATTATCAGATCCGCAACACATAAACACATTATATGTGTAATCATCTAAACCTCCGTTGGAACCTTTTATAGTATTGACTTTAACTCTACCAGAACAATTACTAGAATTATCTTTAGGATTAGAAATATTATCTATGTAATTCCCTTCTAGTAAATCATCAAAATATACTTGTTCAACTCCAGGATGATCCATTACATACTCTTTTGTTGCATCAATCGAACTACTTGCTAAAGTATCATATGCCTGTTGTCTTGATTTCTCAATATATTTCTGTACTCCT
>CADANC010000039.1 GCA_902789225.1 uncultured Erysipelotrichaceae bacterium | reverse complement strand
AAATAACATAGTAAAAGAGAACTGATTTTCTCAGTTCTCCTTAAGTTCATTTATCATTAGTTTTTGGTTCCACCAACACTACTTGACATTGAACCATTATCTTTATTATCATCTTTCATATATTCACCTTTATTATATTAATTATATAATATTCTTTTTCTTTTATAAAGAAAAAGAAATATGGAAATTCATATTTCTTTATCGATTATTCCATGTATATGGAATTGTGACATAATTAGCAGGATTTTTTGTACTTGATTCAGCATAGTATTGCCATGAACATTTCCAATCTCCTTTTAGTTGACTATTCCAGTCGCAAACACTTAATTCCATATGTAAGTGAATTCCTGTCGAATATCCAGTTGTACCCATATCTCCGATTCTTGTCTCAGAGGTTACCTCCATTCCACTATATATACCACTAGCGTATCTGCTTAAATGAGCATACGTTGAATATAATATTTCACCTCTTATTTTATGCTTTACCCTAACTACAAGGGCTCCAGCTGGATCTTTATATATAGAACTAATCACTCCATCTGCTATAGGATATATTGGGATTTCTTTGCCATAACTTCCAATGTCTACACCTATATGTCCAGTACAAACCTTTTTCTTTGGATTATAATATCCACATCCTGAATATGCTTGATTTATTCTTCCATATGTTGTAGGTCTAAATACTCCGTTGGCACTTGGTACTGATGCACCTCCTCCTTGGGATCCTCCACCCTTATTACTGTTATAGATACGGTTTCTACATGCTATTATGTCTTCATTGCTTCGACAATTCATATTTTTTAATATTTTTAAAGAGTCTTGAGCACTTTTTAATTGTTGCTCCAATGATGGCATACCGGCTTGTATATTTGCAGAATCTGCTTCTATTTTTTCCTTTTCAGATTCTAATTGACTTTTTAGTGATGCCAATTCTTTTTTCTTTGTTGAAAGTTTTTCTTTTTTAGCATCATTTTCTTCTATTAATTGTTGTAATTCTTCCATAATTTTATTATTGTATTCTGTTAATTGTTCAACAACTGACATTCTATATATTAAATCTGTTATATCTGTTGCTCCGAAAGCATATTCTAAATAAGCATTATTTCCATTTGCAACCTGATAATACTCTATTATTCTTTTGCTCTCATCACTTTTTTCTTCTATTTTTTTATTACTATCATCTATTTCTTTTTGCAAACTATTTATTTGATTTTCTGTATCCTTAATTTGAGATTCAATGGATGAAATATTTTCCTTTATTTTAGCTATCTCCTGAGCATTTTTTGCTAGTTTATCTTTCTTTTCCTGCAACTCTTTAATTGTTTTTTCAACATCGGCTTGATATTCTGACATTGTTTTCGCCTTTGTATTAATAGGTAGTGCACATGATACAAATAACGATACCAGAATTAATAATGTTATTATTTTATTTAATTTTTTCATTAAACTTTTAAATACTTTCTAACTGCGCTAGCACTACCTATCATACCTACTATTATACCTATTATCACAACAATTAATGATGTTGTATAAATAAATGGTTCAGGTTTAATTAATTTTATTAACTCAGAATATAGGTATCCATTAAAATGATTGTAAAAGGCTAAATAACCATACGTTGTTAGAATTACTGGGATAATAGATCCTAATAGACCTAAAATCATTCCTTCTATAATAAATGGTGTTTTTATGGTAAAATTACTTGCTCCAACTAATCTCATAATACTAATTTCTCTTTTTCTAGAAAAGATTGTAAGTTTTATTGTATTTACTATTAAGAAAACAGTTACTATTATTAATGCTATAACTACGCCATATGTAACTTTTTCAATAGATGAAAAAGAATTTATTAATTTTTCCACCATTCCCTCTCCGTATCTTACAACTGAAACTTTATCTAATTTTTTTATTTTATCTGCTGTTTTTCCAATTTGTGTAACATCTTTTACTTTTACTTTAAAGGTTGACTTTAATGGTGAATTATCATCATCCCAGTTATCCAATACAGATTTTAATACTTCTGATTCTTGTTGCATTTGTTCTTTAATTGTATTTTTTGATTCATAGGTAAATGACTCAACATTGCTCATTTTTTTTATTTCTTCTTTTAAATCGTTTGTTTCATCCTCATTTATATTATTATCTAAGAAAACAACAATTGTTAAATCTTTTTCAATTTCTTTAGTAAAATTTTGTACATTAAATGATGCTATTATTGCGACTACAACAATAATCAAAGTTATGGTAATACAGGAAATAGAAGCAAGGGATAGACTAAAATTTCTAATTACACTTTTGAAAGCA
>CADANC010000038.1 GCA_902789225.1 uncultured Erysipelotrichaceae bacterium | reverse complement strand
AAATATGAGAATGGAAAAGAAATTTCTTATACAGTAAAGGAAGATAAAGTAGAGGAATATACTTCTACAATAGATCACTATAACATTACTAATAAACATCAAATAGAAACAACAGAAGTATCTGGAACAAAAACTTGGAATGATAATAATAATCAAGATGGTAAGAGACCAGAGTCAATAACAATTAATTTATTAGCCAATGGTAAAAAAGTTAGTTCAACAACTGCAACTGCGGCAAGTAATTGGAAATATTCATTTACTGGATTAAATAAATATGAAAATGGAAAAGAAATTTCATATACAATAACTGAAGATCCAGTAGAAAACTATAATACTAAAATAAGTGGTTATGATATAACTAATACTCATACTCCACAAACTATAGATATTAATGGTAAAAAAATTTGGAATGATAGTAATAACCAAGATGGTAAGAGACCATCATCAGTTACTATTCAGTTGTATGCTGATGGAGAAAAAGTAGAAGGACAGACTGCAACTATAAGTGGAGAAGGTAATAATTGGGATTATTCATTTAAAAATTTACCAATGTATAAAGCAGGAGAAATTGGACATGAAATAAATTATAGTGTTCAAGAAGTAAATGTAGATTCAAATTATAATGTACAATACGATGAGAAGAATAAATTTAATATAACTAATACTCATGAAAATGAAAAAATAACTGTATCTGGAACAAAGACTTGGGATGATTATAACAATCAAGATGGTATAAGACCATCATCAGTTACTATTCAGTTATATGCTGATGGAGAAAAAGTAGAAGGAAAGACTGCAACTATAAGTGGAAAAGGTAATAACTGGAATTATTCATTTACTAACTTGGATAAATATTCCAAGGGAAAAGAAATTGCTTATACAGTAAAAGAAGATGAAGTTACTGGATATACAACTAAAATAAGTGGTTATGATATAACTAATACTCATACACCTGAAAAAATTAGTATTGAAGGAACAAAGACTTGGAATGATAGTAATAACCAAGATGGTAAGAGACCAGAGTCAATAACAATTAATTTATTAGCCAATGGTAAAAAAGTTTCTTCAACAACTGCAACTGTGGCAAGCAATTGGAAATATTCATTTGATAACTTAGATAAATATAATCAAGGAACAGAGATAAAGTATACATTAGAAGAAATATCAGTAGATGGTTATACATCTGAGATAACTGATTTTAATATAACTAATACTCATACGCCTGAAACTGTATCATATATATTACAAAAAGCTTGGAGTGACCAAGATAATAATGATGCAATTCGTCCAGAATATATAATTGTTCGTTTATATGCTGATGGTTATGAAAAACTAAGTCAAAAAGTTACTGCTGAAAGTGGTTGGACATATACATTTGAAAATCTTCCAAAATATAATAATGGTAAATTAATTAATTATACATTTACTGAAGATGTTGTAAAAGGGTATGATTCATCAATTACAATTAATGATAACTCTAATAGTAATCAAACAATTGATAATGACCAAATAGCAGATAATAATAAAAATGATAGTAATAAAAGTGAAAATATAAAAAATGTTACAATAACAAATACACATGAAAATGAAAAAAATAATATTACTATTACTAAGGAATGGAATGATTCAGGCAACGTTTATAATAAACGTCCTGATTCAATCAAAGTTACCATAGTAGGTAAAGTAAATGGACAAATTATTGTTCAGAAAGATATAGAGATTACAAAAAATATGAATTGGTTATATATTACGAAAGATTTAGATAAATATTATAAAGGTCAAGAAATTAAATATGAGATTATAGAAGATGAAGTTGATGGTTATACAACAACTTATGATGATTATAATATAATTAATACTTACATAAAACCAGCTATAGGAGAAACATCCGGTGAGATAACTCCTCCAAATACTGGAGTTGAAACTTCAAATAATAATTCATTAATTATAATGTTATTGATACTTGTTTCTTCATTTAGATTCGTTTTATTAAAAGATTAATTTATTATAATTTAGAGTAGTCGAAAGATTACTCTTTTTTATTGAAAAACAAGAAAAAAGTGGTATAATAATGCTCAATTAATTGGGGGGAATATATATGAAAAAGAAATATATTAGAAGAGTTCTTTATCTTTTAATAATTGTTGCACTTTTTGGATTGTATTTTTTTCCAATAACTAATGATAATAAGTCAACTAATCATATATTTAATACTACAACAAGCAAAAATTTAAGTACCAAAACAAAGATAGATGTAAAGTCAGAAATAGAAAAATATAACAATCCAGATATCATAGGATATATTTATATACCAGATGTGTTAAGTAGTCCAATTTTAAAAAGTACAACTAATGAGTATTATTTATCTCATGATAATTATGGAAATTATGATAAAAAAGGGACTATTACTATGGATTATAGAGTAAATATGAAAGATAAAAAAATACTTTTATATGGTCATAGTGGAAAAGAGACAGATTTACCATTCTTGGCATTAAATAATTACTGTTAATGGTAATATAAGAATGTAGGAAAAATGTAATATAAAAATGTCGGTTTTCCTACATTCTTTTGTTATACTTTTTTTATGTAATATGGAGGTAT
>CADANC010000037.1 GCA_902789225.1 uncultured Erysipelotrichaceae bacterium | reverse complement strand
AGAAAACTCAGTTGACGTAAATACACCAGGTACTTATAAAGTAGTATATGAAGTAACTGATAGTAATAATTCAACAACTACTAAAGAAATAAAAATCATAGTTATTAAAGATGAAGCACCAGTTATTTCAGCAGAAGATAAAACTATTACTCAAGGAACTAAATTTGACCCATTAGAAGATGTTTTTGCAACTGATAAAGAAGAAGGCTCAATAAAAGATATTAAAGTAGTAGAAAATACTGTTAATATAAATAAAATAGGTGAATACAAAGTAGTTTATAAAGCCGTAGATAGTTATAAAAATGAGACAACAAAAGAAATAAAAGTTATAGTTGTTAAAAATCAATTACCAGTAATAACTGCTCAAGATAAAAATATATATTTAAATGAAAACTTTGATCCATTAGCTGATGTAGAAGCTAGTGATCCAGAAGATGGTAAAATAAAAGATATTAAAGTAATAGAAAATACTGTTAATACGAAAGAACTAGGTGAATATAAAGTAATTTATGAAGTAGAAGACTCTTATGGAAATAAAGTAGATAAAGAAATAAAAGTTTCCATAATAGAAAAAAAACTCAAAGAAAAAGATGGAGAATTTTATCTAGAATCATTAGATTGGAGTAAAACAAATAAAAAGTTTACTGTAAGTGGCTATTTAATTATTTATGATATCGATAATACTAATAAAAAATATGAAATGATTCTAAAAGATATTAATTCATCTAAAGAATATTCTATAGATCTTAATTCTTGGACAAAAGACACACCATATGATTTAGGAACAGAAAATGGTAAGAGTTATAGTGATTCTTGGTTCAAAGGAACTCTTGATATGTCAGATATTCCAAACGGAGACTATGATTTATATGTTAGAGCAGAATCAGGCGAATACTATACTGAACAATTATTTGATAATGTGTTTAATACATCCATTGATAAACGAGGAGAAGATAAAAATCATGGCTATAATTTCAAAGTATTACAAAGATACATAAATAAAGCCATACAAATAAATATTAGAAAAGAACTATATACAACTTCAACCTCTCCAACATATAGAAATATGATTAATGATTTTGACACCATTGAACTAAGAAATAACAAATTATATTTACTCGCTTATTCCTATAATTATAATGGTACCTATAGCAAAGAATCTAATATTAAAAGGACATTAATCTTAGAAAATCAAGATAATTTTAAACAAACATACATTGATTTAGGTAGCTCAAAAGGACCATTTGATATAAAAACAAAAGATAATAAAGATAAGACATATGCTTGGTTTGAAAAAAAAATTAATCTAGAAGATTTAGATAAAGGAACATATTCATTACAAGTATATACAAAAACTATAGATGCAGAAGATTATGGTATATTAAATGATTCATTTGGTACTTTTAAAACTCAAAAAACAATAATAAATGGAAAAACTTATCAAGTACAAATTAATAAAAAAAGAGAAAATAGAGTAGAACTTATAGTAGAGTGATACTCTTTTTATTATGTATTTTTAAATAAAAAAGAAATCTGTGATAAGAATCGTAAAAACAGTAGGAATTTTGTGATAAAACATATTGAAACAAGTAGAAATTTGTGATCTATTACAAATAGAGGTGATATAATGCCATATTTAAAAAGAAAGAAAGATAGATAAATATTTAGTTGAATGGAAAAAGATAAAAATATAATGCCACTTATAATTAAAGGTGCAAGACAAATTGGTAAAACAGAAAGTGTTGAAACTTTTGCTAATAATAATTATAAAAGTATTGTTGAAATTAATTTCGTCTTAAATAAGCAATATTTAGATATATTTGATAATGGTTTTGATATAGATACTATTATAAAAAATATTACTTTTAAAAATCCAAAATTTAATTTTATACCTGGAAAAACACTAATATTTTTTGATGAAATACAAGCTTGTATTAATTGTGCAACTTCATTAAAATCATTTAGATTAGATGGAAGATTTGATGTCATTTGCTCCGGTTCTTTAATGTGAATTAATTATAATGAAATTGAATCTAATAGTGTATGAAATAAAACTGATTATGAAATGTACTCCATGGATTTTGAAGAATTTCTATGGGCAAAAGGATATAATGAAGAATTAATTGAAGATTTATATAATTGTATGAAAGAACTTAAACCATTAACATCTTTTCAATTTGAAGCAATGTTGGATAATTTTATACCTTTCTTTATTTCCTAACTTTTCTTTTAAAAAGATATTTAAAAGAAAAATAAAAAAAACTAGCTAACAACCAGTTTTTATTTTGCTAAAGTAATTGAAATAGTTGAACATGAAGTGGTTTTTCCACCTTCCCATCCTGTAATAAAACTTCCCGGTTCAACACCTGAAGTAGTATCGCCAATAACATTAACAGTAATTCCAGGGCATTCACCTTTAATAAAGCTTATAACTGAACTCTTAGCTCCGTCAAAACTTCCAGTATTATTTCTAATAATATTCTTCAACTCACCAGATCTTATACTACATTCATTACAAGTTGGAGTAGAATTAGAACCACTATTTGAACTACCATTAGTATTATTACTAGAATTATTATTAGAACTTTTTCTAGTATAACTACTAGTATTACTTTCTCTTCTATTAACAGTAGACTTTTCTTCTTTCTTACCATTACTTAATGTAATAGTAA
>CADANC010000036.1 GCA_902789225.1 uncultured Erysipelotrichaceae bacterium | reverse complement strand
TCCTCCTCGTATAACTACAAAGAAACGATATATATTATACTATAATCAGACTTAATTCCGTTATTTTAATAAAACGGACTTTCAAATAAAAATTCACGGACTTAATACTTACACTACAAAGTATTTGAAAATATACTAGAAAGATGTTAGAATGATACTAGAGGTGTATGCTATGGAAAAATTTGAAAATATTTTAAGGTTAAAAAATAGTAAAGAGTGGATAGAATTTGATCGTTATTGTAATACTGGATTCTTGGAACAAATTGACTTCTTCAGATATGAAGATATGCACACAAATTTTTTGGCGAGTTTATTAAAAGAGAATAATGTATTTGGATTAGGAACTAAGCCATTAAAGTTATTTATTGAGTTATTAAAAGTTAAAGATAAAAATCATTTAGAGAACAAATTACAACAGGATTTATTAAGCAATTATTCTGTTAGTAATGTTCATGTTATTCCACAATTTTATATTAAAGATGTTGGAAGGATTGACTTATTAATAAAATTTAATATTGGAAATAATAATTATAATATTATTCTAGAAAATAAATTATTTAGTGGAGAAAGTAGTAAAGATCAAACAAAACGATATAAAGAGTATTTGGATAAAGTTGATATCGATATTAATAATGATGATAATAAAAATGCTACTAAAATATATGTATTTCTATCATTAGATAATAATCCTAAAACGAATCCTATTTCTGCTGAAGATGAATATAAAGATGAATATATTAGGATTGATTACCAAGAATTAATTTCTTATGTATTTGAACCTTGTTCATATTTAGAAGCTAATAGTTTAGCATCAATCAGTGTTGAAGAATATTTAAAAGGATTTACTTATTTATGTGAATTTGGTTATATGCCTATTACTAGTACTTTGAGTAAACTATCAGTTGCTATCTACAATAATTATTGTGATATTTTAATGAACATTCTAAATGCAGATAATGAGTATATTGAATTTTATAACAATAATATAAAACAGTTTAAAATATTATTTACTGTACTAAGCAAAGAAGATACTACCAATAGTGAATTATTAGGAAAGATAAATCGAAAAATATTAGGTAATGTAGGTAAATTTAGAGATATAGATTATAGTTGTAGAAAACAAACAAAAATGGTACGTGTTATATTAAAAGATTTGATTGATAATGGTTATTTAAAAACAATTGAGGATTTAGATGAACTTAAATTCTCAGATAATAGCTCATGGAAACCCGCTATTACTGAAGAACAATATAAAGCAGTTGGTAATAAACAAAGTAATTATACTAAAGATGATGATTTGATATTAGAATCTAAAACTTTATATTATAGTTATCCAGTTTCAAATGAAGAATTAAAAGGGTTTGTTGAATGTGTAATAAAGAAATATCCTAATTATAAAAAATTAATAGAAGTTTGTTAAATAAAGGAGATTATATATGAGCAAAGAATTTACATTAGAAAATTTTACTGTTGCAGATTGTAATAGATTTGCAGTAGATAATGCTAAATTTGTAGTAGATAATCTTGGAAAAAAGAACCCTCTATTCTTGTATGGAAGTGAAAGTTCTGGGAAAACACATTTATTAAAAGCTGTTGAAAATTCTATTGATTGTAGTAAGTATAAAGTCTTATATATAACTTGTACTGATTTTATAAATGATGTTAATAATTTATCTGATGATGAAATAAGTTCAAAATATGATAATTTAGATGTATTATTATTTGATGATTTTGAAAAGATTGAGAGAAAGAATAAAATACAAAGATACTTATTAAAAATATTTGACAACCTATATTCTAATAAAAAGCAAATCATACTTTGTTCAGAAAAGAGCTTTGATTTACTAATAATAGATGAAAGACTAAGAATGAGAATCTGTTGGGGGATAGTTGCTAAACTTTGGGATGAGAAGTATGAAAAGCCTTTAGAACCAATTATTGCTAAAGGCAACGAGCTGAAAGAATTATCTAGATTCTTAAATGTTGGCAAACCACTTTTAATAACACCTACTATGGATTATCATAAAACACTATGGGGACTAACATTTACTAATAGTCTACTCAATGATAAAAAGAAAGTAAGGTATTTTAGTTTACATGAATCAAGAGAAAATATGCTAGAAATGATTGATAAGTATCGTTGGAAACTTAAAAGAGATGTATTAGAAAGCAGTGAAGCTGAAGGTACTTTTTTAGAAGATAAGAAAGATATAGATGATATTGTAAAAGTAATAAATGTAGACAAACCAGACGTAGCAATTATTGATTATTTTACTAGTGAAGAATTAGGTAGTGTAAAAAAAATAAAATATATTCTAACAGAATTAACTGAAGTATCAAAAAATAATAATACAGCTATTGTTATTTTTGGTGGAGGTAAGCCTAGTGAAAAAGAATTCAAGAAAGTAAAATTGCCAGATTGGTTTGAAGATAATGAAAATATTGAAGAAGATTCAGAGGATGATATTGAAAAAATAAGAGACATATTTGCAAATGGATTTTATAAGATTATTACAATAAGACCAGCAAATATGGTTGAAATAAGAGAAACTGGAATTTAGAAGTAGAAGAAGATAATTATGTAACTGTATACTCAAAAGATGGTGAAAGAGTAGCAACAACAGTTCCGCAAAATTAACAAAGACTAGAAATAGTCTTTTGCTTTTGGAATAATAAAATTAGGTTATAGTATATTGTCTAATTGATTTTAGTGTCTAACAATGGTTTCAAATTGTGTCACATGTATTAAACTTTGTAAAGGTTAAAGCAATGTGTTAATATGATTATGAGGAGTGGTTTTATGTACATATCTAAATCAAAATATTGTAATGGTGTCCAATGTAAGAAAATGCTGTGGTTAGATAAATACTGTTATGATGAAAAAGGAGAAGTAGATAATCAATCAATTCTAGATAATGGTGCAGATGTAGGAATACTTGCAAAAAACTTATTTGGAGATTATATAGATATAGAATTTAATCAAGACTTAAGTAAGATGATAAAAGATACTCTAAGTGTTATTGAAAATAATGATTATGCTAATATAACAGAAGCTTCATTTTGTTATAAAGATAACTTTTGTAGTGTAGATATATTAAGAAAAATAAATGATTCATATGAAATATATGAAGTTAAAAGTTCGACT
>CADANC010000035.1 GCA_902789225.1 uncultured Erysipelotrichaceae bacterium | reverse complement strand
CCTAGCTATGCATTAAATTATAAAACCCCAATTGAATATAGAACTCAATTAGGGTTTAAATAAAGAGTTTTTATTGTCTACTTTTTATTGACAAGTTCATAATTAAGTTAGTGTTTTAATATTCATAAATGGCAGGGGATGAAAGAATCGAACTCTCAACAGTGGTTTTGGAGACCATTATTATACCATTTAACTAATCCCCTAGATGCATGAACTTATTGTAGCACAATAAATTTTTTAAATCAATAATTATGTGTTAAAATTAAGTAATGTAATATATTTATTATTGAAAAAAAATTAATAAACAAATATTATAATAATAGTTTAATTAAAAAAAATATAGATGATGTTAGGAGACAATATATGAAAATAGGAATAATTGGTTGTGGAGCATATGGATTAGCTCTAAGTAGTATTATGCATGATAATAAATGTGACATAACTATGTGGACAAATAAAGAAAAAGAAAAGAATGATTTAGAAACTAAGAGAGTAAATACTAAAAAATTACCTGGTTATGAAATACCTAAAGAAATTAAAATAACAACTTCATTAGAAGAGTGTATTAAAGGAAAAGATTTAATTGTAATGGCAGTTCCTGCAGTAGCAGTAGATTCTGTATCTAGAGAAATGGCACAATTCATTAAAACAAATGACCATATCTTAATAGCAACAAAAGGTATAGAACAAGGTACAGGTCTATTTATGCATCAAATATTACAAAAATATTTACCAACTAGAAATTTAGCTGTTATATCAGGGCCTTCTTTTGCAGTAGATTTAATAACTAAAATGCCAGCAGGCCTATCTTTAGCAGCAAAATCTACAAGAACATATAATTTAGTAAGAAGAGCTTTAGCAAATGATTATATAAAATTAAGAAAATCAAAAGATTTAATAGGAACAGAAGTATGTGGATCTATTAAAAATGTAATAGCTATTGCTTCAGGTATGTTAAATGGATTAGGAGCAAATGACTCAACAACAGCAATGTTACTTACAGAAGCAACACATGATATGATGGAAATACTTCATGCATTTAGAGCAAATAAAAGAACAGTTACTTCATTTGCAGGATTAGGAGACCTACTATTAACATGTACATCAGTAAAAAGTAGAAACTATTCATTTGGTAAATTAGTAGGTAGTGGAGCAACTCAAGAAGAAATAAAAACATATTTAGAAAATACTACAGTAGAAGGATATTATACTTTAGAATCAATTTATCAATTATTAAGAAATAAACATGTAAAAATACCAATAATTGATTTAATATATTCAATTGTTGTTAAAGGAAAAGATCCTAAATCATTATTAAAATTTTTAGTAGAAAAAGATTAATATATGTTATAATTTAAATATAATAAGTTAGGAGGATGAATATGAATAGTTTTACAAAAAAAGGATTCACATCATCAATTATTACTTCTATAATTTTAGCAGTATTAGGAATCTTATTAATAGTGGCAACTGAGGCTACTATTATATCTATATCTTATATAATAGGAGGAATATTAATTCTATTAGGTTTTTTTGGATTAGTAGACTATATTAGAAAAATAGATACTGAAACAAAAACAAGTGTTGATTTAGTATATGGAATAGTTACAGTTATTTTAGGTGTATTAATTGTTATGAATCCTAAAGCAATTGCATCTATTATTAATTATGTATTAGGTATTATTATTGTTATAAGTAGTGCTGTTAAATTAAATTATGCAATTCAATTAAAAGGAAATAATAATAGTTTATGGAAATCAACAATTATATTTTCATTAATAACTACAATTTGCGGACTTATATTAATATTTAAACCATTTACAGGTGCTATAGTAGCAACTAAGATAATAGGAGCAATAGTATTAATATATGCAATACTAAATATTATTTCTACATTAACTATAAGAAAAGAGGTTCTAAATCTTCATAAAGCAATATCAAATGCTAATAATGAAAAGATAACTAGAGAAGCAGAAGTTGTTGAAGAAACTGAAGAAACCCCTGAGAAAGAAGAATCAGTTGAGGAAGATGTTCCTGAAGAATCTGAAGAAGCTCCTGAGGAAGAGACAGTAGAAGAAGATGTAGAAGAACCTGCTGAAGAAGTAGAAGAAGAGCAAGAAGAAAAAGAAGAAGAAAAGCCTAAAAAGAAAAATAATAAAAAGAATAAGGAGAATAAGTAATTATGCAAATGTATCAAGTGTTTGATTTAATATTAATCGGTTCAAAAAAGTTTGATGAAATAAGTAATCAGATATATGACTTTTCAGAGAAATATTTCTCAAGTCCATTTGCTGGATATTTACTATTTGGAGTGATTTTAGCCTGTGCTATGGCTTATATAAAAGGACATGCAGGAAAGTAAGTAGGAACAAATCCTACTTTTTATTTGAAAAAATATCAATTTGCATATATAATAGGACACGAGGTATTAAATGGAAACAGAAAAATTAGAGATAGGAAAGAAGTATTTTATTCATAGTTATAAACATGATGGTAAAATACACAGAGCATGGGATGAAGCTGTTTTACTTGAAATAAATGATGACTATCTTATATTTGGAAACAATAAAACTAAGGTTACTGAATCAGATGGAAGAAGCTGGAAAACTAAAGAACCAGCAATACTATATTTCTATTATAAAGATTGGTTCAATATAATAGGACAATGTAAAAAAGATGGAGTATATTACTACTGTAATATAGCATCTCCATTTATAATTGAAGAAGGTACAATTAAATACATTGATTATGATCTAGATTTAAGAGTATTTCCTAATGGGAGTTTCAAAGTTTTAGACAGAGGAGAGTATAAGTATCATAAAAGAGTAATGGAATATTCTAAAGACTTAGATAAAATTCTTAGAAGTGAATTAACAAAGTTAATAGAAAAAGCCAGAACTCATGAAAAGGAGTTTTCAAGTGAAACTATCCTAGACTACTATGAAAAATACAAAAAAATAGTTAAAAAAGGCAAATAATATATAAAAATTTAGCCTTTTTTTATTTTTTTTAAAAAAAATTAAAAAAACCTGTTGACTTTGAATATTTAAAATGATATATTAACAACGTTGCTTGAGAAAAAAGCAGCAAATGATCTTTGAAAACTAAGCAAAACGTCAATTTCGAGTAGCTAGGAAATTATACAAATAACAAACTTTATTTTTTTTATGAGAGTTTGATCCTGGCT
>CADANC010000034.1 GCA_902789225.1 uncultured Erysipelotrichaceae bacterium | reverse complement strand
AAAATAAAAAGTCTGTGGTAAGAGCCTTTCTAAACAGTCAAAGCTGTAGGATGTGAACGACAAATCCACAGGCAAGAGTTATTATAACTCGAAAAATATGAATAGAAAGGATCAATCAAATAGAATGAACATTTCTATAAGATTGATTATACGAGGATGTGATTTATATATGTCAGAACTTGCCTATTCACTACATTTGGGTAGTGATAAGAACAGAAAAAATGTATCAAGAGCAAGAGCAAAATCTAATGCTAGTGGAACTACTTCTCTATCAAATAATGCTATTCAAAATGCTAGACAATTATCTCGTGTTGATAAACATAATTATCGTAAGTATGATGATAAGGGGCATTTAATTGAAATAGTTAGAGGAACTACTTCTCTACATAGTGATGTTCAAAAATTATATAAAAATGAGTTTGAAGAAGCAAGATTAGAATACAATTCTAAACAGACTAGAGATGATAGAAAAATAGATGATTATTTTAAAAAGATTAGTGATAATTCTAAAAATGATTTAGCTTGTGAAATTATTATTGAACTTGGAGATAAAAAGTATTGGGATACCAAAGATGATAAATTTAAGCATAAAATGAGAACATTATGTATTGCTAGTTTTAATAAAGAATATGGTTTAAATAATATTTTAAAAACTAAACAAAAAGGTAGAAATAAAGATATAAACGTTAAAGATATGGAAAACTATATTGAAATGCAAGAAGAATTATCTAAATATAAAGAACGATTAGAAATAGCAAATAAAAAATCACTTGAACTAGATAATAATTATAATGAAGTTAAAGATATAGTTAGTAATTTAAAAACTACTTTTACTAATAAAGACAAATATGTTTTAAATAAAGATGATAAAGATAAAATCGATAAATATATTCAGCAAGTAAATTCAACTAATGAAGAATATAAAAAAATGCAAAAGTTATCTATTACTCTTAATGATGTTGAAATTGAATTAAAAGAAAACAGGAAAAAAGTTAAAATACTAACTGAAAATAATGATGCCTTAAATATTAAAGTTAAATCTTTTGAGAAAAAGGTAGATAGACAGGAAGATGAAATTGATGGTCTTAAAGAGAAAAATTCTAAATTACAAAACACTATTAATTTCTTTGAAACCTTATTTGATAGGTTAGTTAAATTTATTAAAAACAAAATGTTTGGTAAAGAAAAAGAACGTGAAAATTATTGGAATTTTTCAAAAAATTTATACACTCATAAAATATTTAGTGATAAAACTATTGAATCAATCAAGATGACTATATTTGGAATAAAGAAAATGATAAAAATAAAGACAAAGGAAAAGATGATTACGAAATGGAAATATAAAAAGATTATCAAACTAACTGATAATCTTAATAATCTTATTTTGAAAGACTTATGACAGGTCTTACTCCAAAATCAGATCCTGTATATACTGGACTTAATAACACATTGTCATATAATTGAACTTCACTATATGAACCAATATGATCATCATATTCTTGTTTTGTCATATTAGTTGAATAAACTATCCAAGATAAGTATGAATCTTTTAAATATGTTGATGTTAGGTAACCACTATATTTATAACTTGAATCAACATTTTGAGTGTTAACCCATAAGAAACTACAATTACTTTTAGTCTTAAGTTCATAACATTTATCTACTGTTTCGTCAAAATTAGTAATTTCACATGCTGTTGCAATCTCGTTAGCCATTGGCAATCTTGCAGCATATTGACTATAATCATAACCACTATTGTCCTTTGGACTTTCTAGATTAGACCAAGTTGTTATTGTTGGCAATGATTTTATTGCTTTCATAGGCCCATTTGCAGGATTATTAGTTCCATTCCAATCAATACTACCATCAGCAGCCAATTCAAAATATGTGGATGTTGCATAATCCTTATTCATAATTAAATCAACCTTATCAGAATTTGTTGCATCATTTAAAACATAAAATGTATATGATTTCCCATCACCTAAATTATTACAAGTATATTTCGTTCCTTTTAAATATGGAGTGTTACTACTTGTTGAACAAATAACATCATTATCATTTACGTTTTTATATAAATTTCCAGATTTATGTGTTTCTATCTGTGTATTTGTAGTATTTTTTGTATTGCTTTTATCTGACATTGATGCATTAGTATCAGATTTAATAAATTTGTCATAAATTATAAATACCCCCAAACAAATAATAACAGTTACAAGTATTACAATAATTATTGTAGTTCCTTTAGATTTTTTATTTCCCGTATCCATTTACTTTCCTCCTATTTTAAATTGATTATAGCATTTTTTATTTTCAATGTAAATAAACTCTCTAACATTTTCTTCAATAGTTGTATTAAAGACATTTCTTATACACTTGTATAAAATACTTTCTAGAGAGTGGGGTAAGTATTTTATGATTAGTAGTAAAGAAATATTGTCTATGAATTTAAAATATTATAGAAAATTATATAACTTATCTCAAGAACAATTTGCTGAAAAAGTTGGAAGCAATCTAACATACATAAATGATTTAGAAAATTGTAAAAGGAAACCAACTATTGATATGTTAGATAAGATTGCTAATGGCATAAATAAAAATATAGATTCTAAAATAAATATTACTTCATCTGATTTAATAAAATATGATAAAAACCATATAACTAATTATAAACGAATAGATGAAAAAAGTAATAATAAAAATTGACAAATAAATATTAGTCAATGATGTGAAACATAATTTTTTATAAATAACTTGGTCGTAAGATTGAGTCATTTTTTATTTGTTTAGTAATTTTTGTCTCATTTCTATTGGCGTTAAATAGTTAAGTACTTGCATTGGAATATTATTAGATCTTTTCAAATATTGAGTTCCTTGTTTTATTAAGTCTTCTAGTGAATAAAAATTTAAGAATGAATAAAACCTTTCATTATCGTTTCTATGACTTCTTTCGACTTTTCCATTATGTCTAGGAGTTCTAGTTCTTATTTTATGGTGATAAATATTATTATTTATACAAAATTCATTCATTGGATGGATAACTTTTATTTTTTCTCTATTATAAGTGAATTCTGTTCCATTATCAGTTTGTATTTCTTCAGGTTTATATTTATAATAATTGATACATCTTTTAATAAAATCAACAGTATTAGCTGGAGTGTGTTCATCGTACCAATAAAGAAATCTTTCACGAGAAGCTTCATCAATACATGTATATTGATAAAATCTAGTTTCTTCAGGTAGGCTATTTGTTTTACATTCATTGGGAACATATTTAACATCTATTTGCCATTTTTTACCTAATTCCGTAGGTGTATCATATTTTTTAGGAGTGTATTTAGAAGTACCGGATATAAGTACTTGATTATAAAAGCCAATTCTTTTTAATACTCTATAAAGACTGACGATATGTCTTTTATAACCTTTATTTCTTTTTAGTTTTGTCCATAACTCACATAAAGTAATATTAGGATTTCTTCTAATTAAATCTTTAATTCATTTTATTTCTTCATCAGTATGAGCATTTGGGTGTCTAGAGTGAGGTCTGTGTAACTTATCTATCAAAGATTCAGGAGAACCATCAAACTTTTTATTCCATCTCCACAGAGAAATTCTAGATATTTGATATTTTCTACAAACTTAATCAATTGAATTACCATTTCTATAAGTTTCTGCTGCATGAATTCTAGTTTTTAATTCATGGGGTAGATATCTTTTATTAATTTGTGATATACTTTTCATGACTTAAGTCCTTTCTTTAATTGTTTTTTTTTTTAACTCAATTATACAACTTAAGTCTTTTTTTTATAGAATTTGTTTCACATCAATTGTATAACAACATATTTTATTTGGTCATTTTATAAATTTCCTTGAAGATTTTTATAATCTTTTTTATAATATAAATAATAGGAGATATAGATATGGAAAATAGTAAAAAGG
>CADANC010000033.1 GCA_902789225.1 uncultured Erysipelotrichaceae bacterium | reverse complement strand
TCTAAAAGTGCTGGAAGTAGTATGAAAATAAAAATTGCAGCATATAACTTACTAGAATATGTTAGTAGTTCAAAAGGCAATTATAAAAAAATAGTTGATAGAACTAAAGAAAAAGCGCTTTTGTCGAGTTTATGAGCTATAAATATGATATAATCTATTCATAAAGGGAAAGGATTGATGATATGCACAAAAAAATAATGTTGATATTATTTTTAGGACTTTTAATATTTGGTATAACAGGATGTACAGATAATGTTGATAATTCTGCGTTAAATGAAAGTTGGCAAAAAGAAAAGGAATCTGCCTCACTTACTTTTAAAATAAATAAGGGTGAATATGGAGAATATGGTAAAGATGTTACTTATGATGGAAAGAATTATATAGAATACTTTATTCCACTTGGTAAATATAAAGTTATGGTACTTCCAGAAACAACTGCAAACAATGGCGGTTTATCAGTAGTCTCAGATTCCATCTGCAAGAATAGTTCTGGTTATGATGAAAACTGTGATGTAAACGACTATTTTAATAAGTCAATAAACACATCTTTTGAAATAGAAGTCCCAGAAGGACATCACATAATGGTGGTTGATAATTGTAGTTTCGAATTTATAAAGATGGATTAATTAAAATAATAACCGGAGTATGATCTCCAGTTTTTTATTTCACGTGTGAAAAGATTTCTTTTATTATTTGTAGTTACAGGAACTAAAGAAAAAGTACTTTTGTCGAATTTTGTCGAAAAAAAGGATTAATCAGGCTTGTTAATATATTTTAAATAATTCAAATATAAAAAGCCTTGAAAAAGTCAAGATGCATCGAATTTATGCTATAATTATTATTAAAATGTTCTTAGGTGGTGAAAAGATGGGGAGTTACGAAAGTGAATCTAAATTAGAAGATAGAATGATTGATCAACTAAAGAAACAAAGATATCAATATGTAGAAATAAATGATGTTAAAGAATTAAAAAAACTTTAGAAAACAAGTTAATCTCCATACCAGAGGAAAACTTAATTTTAAAGATCTTTCTGACAAAGAATTTGAAAGATTAATGGTAAAAATATCTGGAAAAGGTATTTTTCAATCAGCAAAAGAGTTAAGACAAAAACAAGATATTCAAAGAGATGATGAATCAATTATTTATCTTGAATTATTTAATACAAAAGATTGGGGTAGAAACAATTTCCAGGTTACTCATCAAACAACTGTTGAAGGTAAATACACAAATCGATACGATGTAACTATTTTAATAAATGGACTTCCTCTAGTTCAGATCGAGTTAAAACGAAGAGGAATTGATATGAAAGAAGCTTTCAATCAAATTACAAAACAAACTTTAGAAAGTTGTTATTTAAGTATTCCTTCAATTGAAGAACAAGAAAAAATATCAAATACACTTAAATTATTGGATAGAAAGATAGAGTTACAATCTAAAAAAATTGAAGGCCTTAAGTTATTTAAAAAAGGTCTATTCAATAATATTACTTATAACGAAAGCAATATTATTAAGCTAGGTGATATTTTAGAAGAGATAAGCGAAAAATCTACTGTTAATAATCAACATGATATATTATCATCTACAGCAAATGGATTGTTTTTACAAAAGGAATATTTTAACAAGCAGGCTGCTAGTGAGAATAATATAGGATATAAAATATTAAAGAGGAATCAATTGGTTTTAAGTCCACAAAATTTATGGATGGGTAATATAAATATAAATACTAAATATGATATAGGAATAGTGTCACCATCATACAAAATTTTTAATATTGATAGTAAGATTATTAATATTGATTTTTTCAATAATTGGATAAAGTCCTCAAGAGCATTATATGAATACATGATTTCTTCTGAGCAGGGAGCTAGTATAGTTAGAAGAAATTTGAATATAGATATGTTTTATGAAATTACAATTAATGCTCCATCCATTGAAAAGCAAAACAAAATTGGTAGTCAGATAAAAAATGTAAATAAAAAAATAGACCTAGAAATTGATAAATTGGAAAAATTAAATGAATTAAAAAAAGGATTAACGCAGAATATGTTTGTTTAAAAAATGATAGGCTCGTAAAAATACGAGCTTTTATGTTATAATCAGTTTAATAGAGGTGAATAATTAATGGCAAAATTTGAAGTAAACAATGTTAGCGTAAGCACTTTATTAGGTTATGTGAAAGATGGAACAATAGCTATTCCTGAAATACAAAGACCATTTGTCTGGGACACTACTCAAGTAAGAGATTTAATAGACTCTCTTTATAGGGAATACCCAGTTGGATATATAATTACTTGGAAGAGTCCAGATGTTAAATTAAAAGATGGCACTTCTTCAGAAGGTAAACAAATACTAATAGATGGTCAACAAAGAGTTACAGCTTTAACAGCAGCTCTTTTAGGTCAAGAAGTATTAGATGATAACTATAAAAAGAGGAGAATAAAAATAGCATTTAATATTCAAACAGAAGAATTCCAAACTAATAACCCAGCAATCGAAAAGCAAGAAGAATGGATATCAGATATTTCAGAATTTATGAGAGACGATTTTAATTCTTTTGATTTTATTAGTGAATATTCTAAAAAGTTTGATATGGATGCAAACATAGTAAGTAACAGAGTAACTAAACTTAAATCAATTAAAAATGTTTCAATTGGTAGAATTCAATTAGGATCTGTTTTAGATATAGATGTAGTTACAGAAATATTTGTAAGAATCAATTCTAAAGGAGTTGTATTATCACAAGCAGACTTTGCTATGAGTAAGATTAGTGTTAATGAAGAATATAATGGAAATGATATTAGAAAAACAATTGATTATTTTTGTCATTTTGCTAAAACACCTGTTGACTTTGACAACATAAAGGAAAATGATAAAGAATTTAGTTCTAAAGAGATCTTTAATAAAATTACATGGATTAAAGATAATAATGATGATTTATATCTTCCTAGTTATGTAGATGTATTAAGAGTTGCTTTTACATATAAGTTTAAAAGAGGTAAATTACAAGATTTAGTAAGTTTATTATCAGGTCGTGATTTTGAAACCAGAGAATATAGAGAAGATGTAGTAGCTGAAAGTTATAGTAAGTTATATGAAGGTGTAAGACAATTTGTTAATCAAAGCAACTTTGAAAGATATGTAATGATACTTAAGTCAGCTGGAATTATTGATGGTGATTTAGTAAGATCACAAAACGTATTAAACTTTGGATATATCTTATATCTATTATTAAGAGAAAAACAAATTGCTCCAGATAAAATTGAAACGCTGGTAAGAAGATGGGTAATTATGTCTATTATTACTCAAAGATATACATCTTCACCAGAATCCCAATTTGATTTAGATATAAGAAGATTAAATGAGGCAGAAGATGTTGTTCAATATATTAGAGACGAAGAAGAAAGAAGATTAGGAGGTACATTCTGGGATAATATCCTAGTTGAAAACTTTAATACCTCTGTTGCAAGTTCTCCTTATTGGAAAACATTTATCATTGCTCAAATTAAGTTGAATAACAGAGCGTTCTTATCAAAAGATATAGATGTAAGAACTTTAATTGAAGGAAGAGGAGATGTACATCATATCTTTCCTAAAGATTATCTTCAAAAGAATGGTAAAGACAATAGATCTATTTATAATCAAATAGCAAACTTTGCAATGCTTCAAACAGAAGTTAATATTCAAATAGGAAAGAAAGCACCTAACGATTATATGAAGTCTATTATTGATCAATGTAATGGACAAGAGAATAAGTATGGGGCAATTAATACATTAGATGATCTATATAGAAATATGGAAGAAAACTGTATACCAAGATCATTTGTGAATATGACCATTGATAATTATGATGAGTTCTTGAAAGAACGTAGAAAGTTGATGGCAAAGAAATTAAAAGAGTATTATGAAAGTTTATAATTAAAATAATAATTACATAATATTTAGGTAAAACATGTAATTGAAATAGAGACTTTTAAAAGCAACAATTAAGTGTCATAATAAAAAGTCTCCCTTCATTTTTTCAACTTATAGAAGGGAGTCAACAAAGCGACTGATGAAAGAAACCAACATGGAAAATGTTTAAAAAGGGCCCCAGAATGGACTATGCCACCCCGAGAGTGGACCTTTTTAAACAGATACCCATGCCATGATATAAAAAAGTAGCATCACTGCTACATTTCAATCATAAATGGCAGGGGATGAGAGAATCGAACTCCCAACAGTGGTTTTGGAGACCATTATTATACCATTTAACTAATCCCCTAAAAAGTTCAAATAAATTGAAC
>CADANC010000032.1 GCA_902789225.1 uncultured Erysipelotrichaceae bacterium | reverse complement strand
ATTCTTTAACTCCTCATAGTTTAAATCATTATTAATTCTAAATGGATGTTTTGGAAAATCAGATATATCATCAATATTTAATTCAATAATTTTTTCTTTCATATAACCCTCCTTTTAAACACAAAAAAACGGATAAAAATCCGTTAAATGTAAAAACTATTACAAAAACGTATAATTGACTTTTGTTTTCTTTATTATAAATGTTCATACACATTTTCAGAATATACATCAAATTTGTATGGATTTAATGATACGAAGTATCTATCATTTAGATGAATTATATCATCAAATTCCTTTTCTATAAACGTTTTAGTTCTTTTATTTCCTCTTTTTAAACGATATTGTTCTCTTTTATATGCTATCTTTTCAAAAGATGTCAACTGATTATAATCGAAATCATAATAAATATCATTTGGGATTTCGGGTAACAAAACTTTATAGTGCTCATATATCCATTGAAGAACATCTTCTTCAGAAACATCTTCTTCATCTAATTCTTTTATAATATCATCTCTCTTAGTATTATGAAGAATTGCAGAAAGATATGAATAAATTAATCTATCCTGTTTTTTACTGCTCTTATTTAATTCTGCTAATATACGTAAATTAATTATTTTTCTATAGTAAGATAAATCCAAATTATCCTTCATAAAATCTATTATTTGATTATGAAGTCTATCAAAGTCATCTTCAACTATATCCTTAGTATTACACTCCCCATTTATATTTTCGAGACACAATATCTTACCAGTATTATCTGAATATTTTTTTGTAGATAATCCAAGTAATGCATATTTAATGAAAACCTGATCATGAGATAATACAATATATGTTTGAGTGCTATGAAATTCATATATTAATTCATAAATAACTTTTCTTCTATTTTCATCATAGGATGAAGCAGGATCATCAATTATTATTATTTTTTTCTTTGAACTTACTAAAAATAATAATAATGCAATAATATTTTTTTCTCCATATGATAAATTATCAATTCTATCTTCGTGCTTATTTTCTTTTTTACTTACCAAAAATACAGTTGCAGTTTTTTTTGATGTATCATATTTATCAATTTCAAATTCATATGGAATAGAAAACTTTGATAAATAAACATTTAATTTTTTTAAATTTTTGCCAATAAATTTAGATGTTTTTTGCTTTATATTACCCAGCTTTTTCTTTAATTCAACTATATTATTATTAAATTCATCTATTACTATTTTTACATCCGGAAAAATATCACATAATGATTTAGAAAATGATATTTTATGTATTCCACCAATATCTAAAGAATCCAGATTATATGAATCTACCATAGAATATAAATCTTCG
The DNA here is from genome assembly GCA_902789225.1 of uncultured Erysipelotrichaceae bacterium. Classification (GTDB taxonomy): domain Bacteria; phylum Bacillota_I; class Bacilli_A; order RF39; family UBA660; genus RUG343. The sequence goes on along the minus strand of CADANC010000032.1, from coordinate 3,431 downwards.
ATAATATCTTTGTTTTTTATAGCTTCATATAAAGATTTCTCTAATTTTTTTATTTCCCTTTTATATGAGAAGTTAGGCACATCTATGCCAATTTTATTTAATACTTCTTGAGAATCAGAAATAATCCTATATTGTTCTGGTTTAATATTAACAATATCAGATATTTTTTCAGCTCTATACTCAGTCATTTTTCGAACACAAAATGGACATTTTCCTAACTTAAACTCTCCAAATTTTGTTCCTTCTTCAATCCACTGAACATAGTCTAATCCATGTTCATGAATAAAATGAGAATATGTCTTATATTTAGGGTTTTCTATTTCAGTCTTTAATTTTTCCAAAGATGAACTTGAAGAAAACTTTTTTGAAGTAGGAAGTTTTCTTTTATTTATAACTTTTATCATTTGTTCAACATTTTGAACATAGTTAAATAGTTCTTGTCGTTTTGAATTAATATTTGATAATAATGCTACTATTTCAGTTCTTATTACTTCCAAACTATTATCATTTTCAAACAAAATTGAATATACTTCTTCATTATTATTTTTATCTAATATAAGTTTTTGATGTGTATATTCATTAAAAATTAGACATTCATCACTATTTATAGTTGGTGACAAAACCAATTCCATATCTTGGGCTTTATGCCCATACGAAATATTTTTATCTGATTTATCACCAATTACAGCACTTACAATTGATGATTTGCCAGAGCCACTTATTCCAAATATGTAATTGATTTTATTTTCATCAATATTCAAATCTAAATTACAAATATTCTTATAATTTTTTACTTTTAGTTTCATAATTACTCCTATAATCCATTTTTTGCTTTATATTATATCACATTTTATATCAACTTTATATAAATATAAAAATAATTTGTCATTACAACAATAATTATATAATAGGTAACCTTTTGTTGTTACCTCTCTAAAACTATAAAAATATTATTATTTTTTTATGTTTTTTTATCAAAATAAGATTTTTTTACAAAAAAAATGCAAATACTATGCATTAATTTTTTCTTTATTTTATAATATTTTCTATGAATAGGTAAACTAAATTCTAAACAAACAGTTAATCGAAGTTTTGTGAAACACCTTTTCTTCTTGCTCTTTTGCCATATAAATCACTTCCTTTCTAAAATCTTTCTTTTGTTTAATGGTAATATTTCAGAATCTTTTTCATCATATAAATTATTTGCTAATATTATTGATTCTTTTAATAATTCATCTAAATCATTTATTGGAATTTTATTATAGTCTTCTTTATATAACCAATCAAGATACTTTATTTTTGTAGCATCATCTGGTCTACCATATATTACTTTGCCTGAATGTAACCAATATCCAAATTCTACATTTGTAGTAAAAGCAGGCATATCAGGTAAACTTCTAGGAATCCAAAACAAAATAACTGTTGCTTCCGTTAATGCTTCTCTTTCCCACATTGCTTGATCAACATAATCCGTCTTAGGTTTCCATGTTGAATATTCTGGAACATATACTACTCCATCAAATCCTAATTCATTTAATTTTTCGCAAGCAGTAGTTCTCCAAGATTTTACATTCCCATCTCTTGGAGTTGGTCCAGCTATAAATATAGATTTTTTATTTTTTATAACTTCTTGATCCGAATAATTAATTACCATTATATCACGATTCCCTTCTTAATAAATCTTACTTAAATATTATTTTAACACTTTTATCTTCATTGATATATATAACATCAATAAGTCGATATAATAAACTATCATTTAATTCTTTATCAGTTATATTTAAACCTTTATTCTCATTGATTATTTGTAGCACTTCATTATATAGTTTCTCTCGTTCTACAGAATGGCTTGTACACTTAGAATATTTTATATAATTCTTACAATAATAGTACTTTTTGTTTTTTCCATTCTTCAAATATACTAGGCTTCCACAATCAGCACACTTTAAATAAGATAATAAAATATCTTCACTATTTCTAGAACCTTTTTTCTTATCCAAAATATTTTGTACTTCTTCAAATTTATCTTTACTTATTATTGGTTCATGATGATTTTCAGTTATTATCCATTCATCTTTATTTACATCAATTAATTTATCTGTTCTATAATTAGGTTTTGTTTTAATATTTTGAATTAATGTTCCTGTATATGTTTCATTTCTTAATATTCTATTTACTATTTCAGCATTCCATTTTTTAGAACGAATTAAATCTTCATTATTTTTATTATCATTACTTAATTTATATAAACTTGGAGTTAAAACATTTTTATTATTTAAATGTTCTGCTATCTCTTTTCTGCTCTTACCTAAAAGTATCATATTAAATATTTTCTTTACAATATAGGACGCTTCTTTATCTATAATAAATTTATGTTTATATTTAGGATTTTTCAAATATCCATAAGGTGCTGTTACTCCAATAAACTCTCCATTCAATTGTTTAATTTTTAAAGTTGACCTAACTTTTTCTGAAATATCTCTAGCATATTGATCGTTCATTAAATTCTTTAACGGAACAGCAATACTATTTACTGACTTTGGATTTTTATAACTATCTATATCATCAATTATTGAAATAAATCTAACGTTATATCCAGGAAGGATATTTTCTATATAATCATCTGATTGTATGTGGTTTCTTCCAAATCTTGATAAGTCTTTTACTATTACTGTATTTACTTGTCCATCCACTATATCTTTAAACATTCTTTTATATTCAGGTCTATCAAATGTAGTACCTGAATATCCATCATCTATATAAAAATCAAATAATTCTAAATCTTCATTTTTTTCAATATATGAAGTAATTATTAACTTTTGATTAGTAACACTATTTGATTCATCTTTTATTTTATCTTCTTTAGATAATCTAATATATCCTGCAACCTTATATTTTTGCATTACTAATCACCTCTTTTAGATACTATTTTATTCCCTCAAGTTGCTTATTTTCTTTATTTTCTAATTTTTTCTTTTCTCTTTCAAGTTCCTTTAAACTCTTTTTAGGTGTCGGCATTTCTTCAGGCATCATTCCACCAATATCTGCAATTGCTTTTCTTACTTTTTTACCAACCTCATAATGTACGTCTTTCGCTTCTTTTTCACCTTGTACATTATCTCTTATTAGTCTTTGCTTAGTTTGATTTATCCTAAATAAATTAGCAACCAACTCATCTTCATTCATATTATCTAAAATATCTTCTCTATATCTTAATTTTTTTCTTTTAAAAATATCATCAGCAGTTTCACCGTTATATAATCCTTTATATCCTGCATTATGAAATTCAGCCATATTTTTAACACCTGCAGCTGAAGCAACTTTTTGAAGTGTGTAATTACCTTGTTTTGTTAATTTTCTTTGATAAAATCTTTTTTCCTCATCTGATAAAGAATCATATTCTTGTTCTGTTATTTCCTGTTTTCTTGTTT
>CADANC010000031.1 GCA_902789225.1 uncultured Erysipelotrichaceae bacterium | reverse complement strand
GACAAATCCACAGGCAAGAGTTATTATAACTCGAAAAATATAAATAGAAAGGATCAATCAAATAGAATGAACATTTCTATAAGATTGATTATACGAGGAAGTGATAATGTATGACAGCAAGTGAAACCTTAAAAATAATAGCAAAACAATGGTGTAATCTAGCCGATTTAATGAAACTTGCAGGTGTTGGAAGAAATAATGCTTTATTTATTAAAAGCACTATTAAGAAAAGACTTGAAAGTGAAAACTATTATGTTCCTAATAATGCAGTACCTATGCAAGAAGTTGTTAAATATCTAAATATAGATATACCATACTTAGAAGCAAGAGCTAATCAAATAAAGGAGGCATAAAGATATGAAGGCTTTTGAAGATCTAAAAGAAAGCACAAAAAAAGACATCATAATCGATGGATTAATGAGGTCTAAAGGTGTTTACTTATTAGTATCTAAACCAAAGGTTGGTAAGTCACTATTCGCACTACAACTTGCCAACTCAATTGCAAATGGAAAACCATTTCTAGGTCATGAGATTCTAAAGCCTTCACCTGTCTTATATATTACTACAGAACTATCAGATAGTCAATTGAAGGACAGGTGTAACCTACTTGGAATAAGTTTTAAGAAGAATTCATTCTTCGCTATAGATAGATCTGATAAACAATCTATTTACTTCAGAGATATAGAATATGAAGTAAAAGAATTTGCTGAAGAATATAATGGAAAAGTACTTATATTAGATATGTTAAAAGATATAAGTTTTGATATAGGTTATGACATTAATAGTTATCAAGATATAGCACAAAAACTTATGCCACAAATTAGAAGCTATGCTGACAAGTATAATTTGACAATATTATTTGTTCATCATTTGAACAAGCTAGGTAAAACATTAGGATCAACTGGTTTTGATGCCGTAGTTGATGGAATAATTAGATTAAGTAAAAACTGTTTTGATGACAGTACTATAAAGATGGAAATTATCAATAGAGATTTTCCAGATGATGAAGAATATCTTCATAAAGATAAGAATCAAGTTTTCTCAATAGCACAAGATACTTCTCTAGATTATGTTAATCCTAACATTATTGGCTTTATCAAATATGCTATTAGAGAAAAGGATTTTGATTTCAATGTAAGTGAAATCATAAATAAAGCAAATCTAATGTGTACCCCTACTCAATTGGGTAAACTAATCAACAGCAATTTAGATTTGCTAGAAAAAGAAGGTCTTCATATAACTAAATATAGAACTACTGAAGGTAGAATGTATCATATTAAATATGAAGAGCCTTCTTTAGAAAATGAGTAACGTGGCACGTTTTGTTTCAAAGAAATGAAAGTGGCGATAGTGAAACATTTTCATGTTTTAGAGAATTGATAAATTCGATAAAACACTTGTTACACAAGTGGATCCTTTGATTTATTCATTGGCTTCTGACTTTGTAACAAGCATAAGGGATTTTTAAGGATCTCCTTAAACTCACGGGCTGTGCCCTAGTGAGATATGGCACACTTATAAATAAGAATGCCAATATTTACGAAAGGAGTACAAATGAATGTAGATTATCAAGTGCTCACTTTTAAAAATCAAATAAAACCGAAAGATATTGGTGGTCTTGGTGTAGAACTAGATCAAAGAAAAGGATCCGGTAATTATGCTAAAGATAGAACTCAATTTAATATAGAATATGTTGGATTAGATAATCATCCTACTCTATCTAGTAAAGTATATGAAACAATATATTCAAATAATATACACTTTAATAAAGGTGATAATACAAACATATTAAATGGATGTATTATTACATCTGGTCCAGAATTCTTCCGCAAGTTAGGATTGCCTATGAAAGATACAGGAAGAGTTCATGTTGAAGGTAATCATATTGGAGAGCCAATCTTCTGTCCTGATATAAAAACTAAGGAAGATATTCCAGAAAAAGTTTTAGAGTATTTTGACGAATCATATCGATTTATGTCGAATATTGTCGGTAAAGAAAATGTGGTTTATGCAGGAGTACATTTTGATGAAGATACTCCACATATGCACTTCTACTTTTTACCTATCGTAAATCAAGTAAAAAGAAAAGTATTTGAAACTGATGAGAATGGTAAAAGGATTACTAAACAAATATATACTAAAGATAATACTATTAAGAATGTTCCAGTTCAAAAGAAAGATGCCAATGGTAAAAATATATATGAAATTGAGTATGGTAAATTCTTAAATTCTGACGAATTTTGGAAACAACTTGGAGGGAAAGCATCATTTGCTAAACTACAAGATCAATATAATGAGTTTATAACATCTAAAGGTTTTGAATTAGATAGAGGTCAAGTTGGAGCCAATAAACACCACCAGGATAAAGCTGAGCACAATATAAAAGTTTTAAACAATGAAATAGATAAATTAAAACAAGAATTAGAATTAAACAAAAGAATAAATGAGGTTGAACTAAATACTAATAAAGAAATTAAAAATATCAATGAAGAAGAACTTTTAAATCCATCTAGAGACATTTTTAAGAAGTATAAAGACAAAGATGTAGAAAAGTTAATTGATTATAGTAAAGAAATAAAGAAAGCGAATATTGCCTCTAAAAATGAATTAGAAAAGAAAGAGATTAAAATAGAAAAACTTGAGAATCAAATTAAACAATTTAAATCTGGTAAAACATATCAAGATAAAGATAAGGTTATTACTAATCAAGAAAGAATCATTGACGAACAAAAAGGTATCATTGATAGTCTAAATAAAGAAATAAAATCTTTAAAAGATAAAATAGAAAGATTAACTAATATAATCTGGACTAAATTAAATGATGCCTATCTAGCAGTAGCTCACCTACTCGGATTTAAAAATGTTAATAAAGATAATATTAATCATGATCTGATGGATTATAAAGTTCGTGATATTAATCGAAAACATGAACCTAGATACAATAAATCAACAAAGGATAAATCCGATGATTATGAATTATGATAAAATATATATGACGTTGATTTTTCTGGGGACATTAGAAAAGGAGGAAATTCAATAAATGTCTGTTAGAAAAATACCAAAAAATAGAATAACTAAGGATGGTAGATCATATGCATTTATAGTAACTGAATATGGTCTAGATGGTAAAAGACATCAACATCAATCAAAAGCATATATGACTTATGATGAAGCATTTAGAGCTGAACAAGCATATTTGAATAAATATAAAGATATTGATGTTAATCCACATATAACATTCTATCAAGCATATTTAAAAGTATATGACTATAAGAAAGATAAGATTAGAGCAACTACTCTTAAAACTTATAGAGATAGAATTCACTTTATGAAATTATTTTGGGATGTAGAGTTAGTAGATTTAGATGCTGATATATATCAACGTTGGAGAAATCAGATGAATAAAACTGATTTATCTGATAGATATAAAACTGATATTCAAAAGTTAATTAAAACAATATGTAATTATGCAGAAAAACAATGGGATTTTAATTTAAGAAAGTTTTATAACAAATTAGAGCCTTTTAAAACTCCTGGTGCAATAAAAAAAGAAATGGATGTATATAAACCAGAAGAGTTTTATAAATTCATTTCAGTTGTCGATGATATTCAAATGAGATGTTTATATAAAGCTTTATACTATTGTGGACTTCGTAGAGGTGAAGCTAGAGGTCTTCAGTGGAAGAATGTAGATTTAGATAATAGAAGAATATATATTAAGCACCAAGTTCAAAATAATGTAGAAACAAATAATGATAAGGATTGGTATATATGTGCTTGTAAAACTAATACATCACATAGAACTGTACCAATACCAGAAGATCTATTTGAAGAACTTACAGAATTTAAAAGACAATTAAAAAAATACAAAGCATATAGAGATACATGGTTTGTATTTGGAGATAAGAATCCTATTGGAACTCATAAAATGAATAATTGGAAAAATGCATATTGTAAGAAAGCTGGTATTAAGCAAATAAGATTACATGACTTTAGACATAGTTGTGTATCAGCACTTATTAATGCTAAAAGTCCAGTTCCAACAATTTCAGCATTAGTTGGTCACTCTACTCCAACTGAAACATTAGATACTTATTCTCATATGTTCGAAGAATCACTAGAAGGTGTAACTGACTATTTCGATAAAATATTTGAGGAAAATAAGCAAAAAAATCACCAAAATAATGGTGATTAACTGTGCAACTGTTGTGCAGACGCACTTTTATAAATTCAACTACCCCTTATAGATAAAGGTTTCCCAGTGAAATCTTTGTCTCGCCAGGGGGAAATTAATTAACCAGTCCGTAACAATACATCTAAATATAAAACCCTTATTTTATAACTATTTCAATTTTTATAAGTTTTTTAAAGTTTATAAAAATATCATGATTTTTTGCAATTAGTATCTGGATTTGGTATCTAGAAAGCAAAAACTAGTTATATCTCAATAACTAGTTATTTTTTTATCTAGATAACCAATTAGCTATATCAACTATTTGAATACCTTCATATTGATAATCATCATGTTTTGTTCTAGCAATTATCATTTTAGGATAGGCATCCTTTATTTTTAGTAGTGGATCAACTTCTCGTTTAAAGGTATCACTATCAAAGTCATCACCTAAATCACTTGAAACTTGAATATAGATTTTTTCATTTCTTTTAGTTGCGACAAAATCAACTTCTTTTTCATATAAGACACCAACATATACTTCATATCCTCTTCTAATTAATTCCATTGCAACAATATTCTCATAAATATTGCCATAATTCATATTTTTAGTACCTTGTATAGCATATTTAACTGCATGATCAGATAAATAATACTTATCTTGTGTTGCTAGATACTTCTTACCTTGAATA
>CADANC010000030.1 GCA_902789225.1 uncultured Erysipelotrichaceae bacterium | reverse complement strand
TTTGGGATATTTAAATAGAGTAATGACTAAAGATAATAAAGGTTACTGGGATTGGATATATTATTTTTCTAAAACCATAACCATTGAAAAACAAAGAAATTCATCCGTCATACCCCAAAGGGTAGACCGTGAATCGGTCGACCGAGAAGGTGTCGATATAATAAATACTAATATAAATAAAGATAAATTAGATAAAGAAAATTTAAATCCATTTTTTAAAAGAGAAGAACATAATTTTCTAACTAATCTGCTAATAGATAAGGGATATATAAACGAATATGAATATGACATAAGTAATTATGATAATTTATTTAATAAGTATTTGAGTGATGATTATTCATATATTGATTTAACTACAATCGCAAGTTATATTGTATCAAAAGTAAAAGAAAGAAATTTTGAAGATGAAGATTTTAATCCTATTCAAAATAAATTTGGATATTTTAAAGCATCAATGGACTCTAATATAAATCAACTTCTTAAACCTAAAGAATAAACTATTAGTGATGATATTTTAGATTACGATTGGCTGAATGATGATCATGATGAAAGATAATTTACACATTTTTAAATAATTAATTATTAATATATAAATATTATCAAAGAGGAGCGATATTTATGAAAAAGAAAATTATATTATCATCTTTGATTCTTGTAGTTATTGTTTGTGGTGTTGTTGGAGTTATATTTACTAAAAAAGATATGAAAAAAGATATTAAAGTAGCTGATGTTGAAGTTAAAGAATTAGATAAAGATAAGATACCTAAGAAAGTAGAAAAAGAAAGTTCTAATAAAGATGAAAAGAAAACAACTAAAGTTAAAGAAAATACTCATACTTCTAATACTTCTAATGTTTCTAGTAATTCAAATAAAGCAAGTTCAAATAATAATACTCAATTAAAAAATAATACTGCAAATAATACTACTAAACAACCAGTTAAAGAACAAACAGTTCAAAATAATAACACTCAAGTAACTAAACCTAAAGAAGTTCCTATATGGGAACAGTTAGGATGACTCAAGATAGATATGAAAATCAACCAAGATCTGACTGGATGAGAGTTGATTTTAAAACTATGGAAGAATGTGCTAATTATGGTGATAATTATAAACCTTATTTAGATGGTGAGGTAAGTTACACATGCCGAGATGTTACTAGTTTATCTGGTAAATATCTAGGAGTTATGTTTGATACAACAAAGTTAAATTAAATATTATATGAGAATCCGAAAAGGTTCTTTTTTATTGAAAAGAATAAGAAATGTTTTCTTGCTACTAATTATGGCAGTAGTTTCTTTATTAGGTATTACTAAAGTTAATGCTGAAACAGATAAAACAAAAGCAGGTTCTTATATACAAGGACCTTATTACTATATGCATACAAAACCAGGTCATGAATTATGGGAACAAGTTAGGTGGATTGTTAAACAATCTAATGGTGATTGGGTTTATTGCGTACAACCATTTACAAGAATAAAAAAAGATGCAACTTATCAAGTTACATCGCAAGATATGGTTCAAGTTGCTAGTATTTCACAAGCTAACTGGAGTATGATAGAGAGAATTTCTTATTATGGATATGGATATAATGAAAATGGATACAATCATACAGATACAAGATGATATCCAGCAACACAAATGTTAATTTGGCAATATGCTGATCCTAATACTCAAAGTTATTTTACAAGTTTGCTTCATGGATCAAGAAATGATAATATTTTAAGAAATGAAATGAATGAAATTCTAGCACTTGCAAATAGTCATTACACAACATCCAATCTTAATGTACCAAGTGAAATTGTAATAGGAAATACAATCACAGTAAGTGATTCAAATAATGTATTAAATAAATTTAATATTGAAAACGTAACAAATGGTAGAGTTAGTAAGAATGGAAACAATGTTTCAATAACAGCTACTAATGTTGGTAATTTATCGTTCACTTTATCTAATAGTGTTAATAGATTTAAAAGAAATGTTAAATTATATTATGCTACTGATTCTCAAAATGTAGTACAAGCTGGAGATTTAGACCCAGTAAGAAGAAACTACACTATTGTACTATTACACCACATAAGACAGATGTAGATACAATGGAATCTATTCCTCAAGGTGAAGCAACATTAAGGGGAGCAGTTTATGGAATCTATAAAGAAGATGGAATAGTTAAATCTGATTATCTTCCAAGTTTAGGTAAGTTCTATTTACAAGAATTAAAACCATCTACTGGTTATAATTTAAATAATGAAAAATATTATTTTGATATAACATTAGAAAATCTTAATCCTGAAATCCAAGTATATGAGAAAGTAATAAAAAACAAATTTGTATTTACTAAAGTATATGCAAATAATAAAACTGGTATTATGACACCAGAGAAAGGAGTTAAATTTGGAGTATATGATAAAGATAATAAGCTTATTAAGAAACTTACTACTAATTCTGATGGTATGATAAGTATTGTTTTACCATATGGTCATTATACTTTTAAACAATTAACAACTTCTAAAGATCATGAAAAAGTTAAGAATATAAATGTTAATGTATCCGAAAATGGTAAAATTATTTATAAAACATTAGCAAATAAAGAAATAACTTCTAAATTAAGAGTAGTTAAAGTAGATGCTGATACTAAAGAAGTTATTAAAAGAAAAGGAATAAAGTTTAAGATTTATTCTTATAAAACTAATGATTATGTATGTCAAAGTACTTCATATCCTAAAGCTGAAAACTGTGTATATGAAACTGATAATGAAGGTGAATTTATTACACCATTTGAACTTACATCTGGTAAATATAAACTAGAAGAAGTAGATCAAGTAATAGATGGTTACACTTGGAATAAAGAATCACATGACTTCTATATTGGAGAAGATTCAAAACTAAGAACTGATTCTAAATATGGAATTATATTTGATACTAATTTCCCAAATAAAAGAGTAACTGGAACTATTTAAATAGATAAGAAGTTAGAAGGTGTAGAATTAACTGATAAAGGTTATGTTTACAATACTGATGAAGTTAAAGAGGGTATTAAGTATTGCTTATATGCAAACGGTAATATTACTTTTAATGGTAAAACTATCTACAAAAAAGGTTCTAAAATTAAATGTGATGAAACGAGTGCCGAAGGTAAAATAGCATTTAAAGATTTATATTTAGGTAAATATTATTTACAAGAAACTGAAACATTAAACGATTATATTTTAGATACTACTAAACATGAAATAGAACTAAAATTAAAGATCAATATACACCAGTAATTACTTATAAAACTACTTTAATTAACTATTTAAAGAAAGGTGATTTAGAATTTACTAAAACTGATTTTAGTGAATCTGAAACACTTCCAAATACTAAGATTGAAATCTATACAAATGGTAATAAATTAGTATTTTCTTGTAAGACAGATAAAGATGGTAAAATTGTTATTACTAAATTACCAGAAGGTAAATATTATATAGTTGAAAAAGAGGCACCTAAGAATTATTTAGTAAATACTGAAAAGATGTATTTTGAAATTTCTAATGGAAAAGTAACTAAATCTAAGATGAAAGATGATAGATTATCTAAGTTAGAAATAACTAAGACTGACGTATCTGATGGATGCAATACGTGTATTTAAGGCATTAGGTTCTTCTGGTAATGCAAGAATTGATTTCTTAATTGATGATAAAACTAAGAAAGTATATATTAATGAAATAAACTTAATACCTGGATTACTTTCATTCTATCTATGGGAACCAAAAGGGAAGAGCTATTCTAAACTATTAGATGGTATGATTAACATTGGTATTAAAGATTATAAAAAGAGAGAATCTAAAACTTATTCATTTGAAACAAATATTCTAGCAGGATATAAAGCAGTAGGAGAAAGTGTTGAAAAATCTATAATGTATTATAGAAATAATCTAGACTCTACATTAACACTACTTGAATTAATGAAGAAATATAATGTAAAAAAGTTTATATTCAGTAGTAGTGCAACTGTATATGGAACTCCTGAAAAACTACCACTTACAGAAGATTGTAAGACAGGAGATGCAACTAATCCTTATGGTGAAACAAAGATAATGATTGAAAGAATATTAACTGATGTTTATAAAAGTGATAATTCTATGAGTATAATATTATTAAGATACTTTAATCCAATTGGTTCTCATAAGAGTTATCTACTTGGAGAAAATCCTAATGGAATACCAAATAACTTAATGCCATATATTGTTAGAGTTGCAGATGGTGAGCTTGATCACTTAAGCATATTTGGAGATGATTATGATACTCCTGATGGAACAGGAGTAAGAGACTATATTCATGTAGTCGACCTTACTAAAGGTCATATTAAAGCTTTGGAGAAAGCCGGTAAAGGGCCTGGATTAAACATTTATAACTTAGGTACAGGTTATGGTTATAGTGTTTTAGATATTGTTAAGACATTTGAAAAAGTAAATAATGTTAAAGTGCCTTATGTTATTGCACCACGCCGTGCAGGAGATATCGCAGCATGTTATGCAGATCCTTCTAAAGCAGAAAAAGAATTAGGATGGAAAGCAGAATATACACTTGATAATATGTGTTTAGATAGCTACCAATATATATTAAATAAAAATAAGACTAATTAAAAAAATAGAACATAAAAGAAACTAAGATTATTTCCATTTGCACTAAGATTATTTTCATATATTTTATTTGAATTTAGAACTGTAATAATATATAATTTAATTAGAATAATTAATAGGAGAATTCTTATGAATAAAAAAATTAAATTATTTATATTTACAATTTTTATTTGTATAGTTTCATTTGTTTCTATAAACGTAAATGCAGAAGAAAAAGTATGGTTATATGTAGAAAAGCCATTTAATAATGGGGAAAGTTTTTCAAATACATTAAACTTACAAGGATGGATAATGAGTGAAGAAAAAGGAACTCAAGT
>CADANC010000029.1 GCA_902789225.1 uncultured Erysipelotrichaceae bacterium | reverse complement strand
TCCTAAATCAATTGAATTCTACAACAATGTAGGACTTGATTATGTATCATGCTCACCATTTAGAGTACCTGTTGCACGTCTTGCTGCTGCTCAAGCTGCCATCAAAGAAAAAGCAGGTAAGTAATAAAACAAAAGACTAGAAATTCTAGTCTTTTTTTCGTTCGGAAAATAGTAATATTGCGAACAAAAAACGATTTAGTTAAACTAGATCGTTTTTAAATAGATTTTTAATGTTTTCAGTTACAAGATTTGTCATGACATCATAATTCATATCATTATGTTTATGATATATAATTTCGTGACATAAATTATCAATTAAGCCCATCATTATGTGAACTTTTTCATACAAATCATCATCTTTGAAATCATTTTCAATTAAGATTCTTTTTAATGTATTAGTCATTTCTAATTCTCTTTTATAATAGTATTCTGCAACTCTTTTGTCTGAATGTACCATTGACATTATTTCTTCATGAGCTACATTAGATACTTTATGATTACTTATATAATGTTTAATCATTTGTTTTAGCAATTTATCAAAGTCTGATTTTTCAAATTTAACATCTTTTGCTTTTAACATAGGGAAGAAAATATCATCACCATATTTTTCTAAAGCTTCAATTAATATGTCATATTTATCTTTAAAATATTGATAAACAATTCCTGTGGATACCCCAGCTTCTTTTGCTATCTCTGCAGTATTAGTATTATAATAACCATTTTTGCATATAAGATTAAAACCAGCTTCAATAATCTTTTCTTTCTTTTCTATAGCTCTTTGTTGTTTTGGTTCTCTAATATTATCAACCATAGAAGTTCACCTCGTAAGTAGAGTATAACACAAATTTTAAAAATATGAAATAATATTCATATTTTTAGTTGACTATTTTAAAAATAAGAAATATACTTAATATGAAATGTATTTCACATTTAGAAAGAAGGATACAATGAAAAGTTTTATAGAACTAAAAAATGTAAAAAAGACTTATACAGTAGGTGAGCAAAAGTTTAATGCTTTAGATGGAATAGATTTAAGTATTAATCAAGGAGAGTTTGTAGTTATACTTGGACCATCTGGTGCAGGAAAATCTACATTACTTAATTTGTTGGGCGGAATGGATAAGGCAACATCAGGATCAATAATGATTGGTGAAGATGATATAGCTAAATTTAATGATAGTGAGTTAACTAGATATAGAGCTCATGATGTTGGATTTATATTTCAGTTTTATAATATAATGCCAACTTTGACGGTAGATGAAAATGTTAATTTAATTAAAGATGTTACAAATACATCAAAAGATTCAAAAGAAGTATTAAAAAGTGTAGGATTAATAAAACATGTTGATAAATTTCCTCAAGAATTATCAGGTGGAGAACAACAAAGAGTATCCATTGCAAGAGCAATAATGAAAAATCCTAAAGTATTATTATGTGATGAACCAACTGGTGCACTTGATTCTAAAACAGGTGTTGAAATATTAAAATTACTTCGAAAACAAAGTGATGAAGATACAACAGTAATCATAGTTACGCATAACTCTTTAATTGCTGATATAGCAGATAGAGTTATTAGAATAAAGAATGGAAAAGTTGTTTCTAATGAATTAAATAAACATCCAAAAAATATTGATGAGGTTAAGTGGTAATTATGTTAAAAAGAAAAATGTTAAGAGATATTCGTAAAAATTTATCTCAATTTATAACAATCTTTTTAATGGTTATGATAGGAATAATGGCTTATTCTGGAATAAAAGCATATATGGGTGGTATGCAAGAAACAGCAGATAAGTTTTATTCAGAAAATAACCTATATGATTTAAGTGTAATGGGATATTTAAACCATGATGATTTAAAAACTATTAAGGGATTAAATAATGTAAATGATGCTGAACTTAAATTATCAGTGACAGCTACGACAGACAATGATAAAACTTTATTGTTAAATTTCATTGAATCAAATAATATTTCAAAGTTTTATGTTTTTGAAGGAGAAAAATTTGATGTTAACAAATCTGGTATTTGGTTAGATAATTTTTATGCGTTAGAAAATGATATAAAAGTTGGAGATACTGTACTAGTAAAATATGATGGAATGGAATTGTATGAAAAAGTATTAGGTAGAATTAATGTACCAGATCATTTATATGATGTAAGAGATGAGTCCGAATTATATCCAGATCGAAAAGAATTTGGTTTTGCTTATATGAGCACAAATGAAATAACAGAAGATTATATTAAATCATTAGTTATGAAAGAAGCAAACATTACTGATGAAAATGTATTTAAAATGATAATGCCAAACTTTAAATATAAAGACTATATACCATTTTCAAGTATTATGGTAGATGTTAAAGATAAAAGTAAAGTAGATGAGGTTAAAGAGACAATCGAAGACAAGGTAGAAAATGCCAAAGCAATTATAAATGTAGAAGATACATCTTCTTATGTTGCTTATCAAGGAGAAATAGATGAAGGCAAAACTTATGTAGGAGTTTTTTCGGGAATATTCTTATTCATAGCAATGCTATCAGTTATTACAACAATGACTAGAGTTGTTAAGAATCAAAGAACGCAAATAGGAACATTAAAAGCATTAGGATTTAGTAATAGAAGAATATTACTTCATTATATAGGTTACGGATTTTGGATTAGCGTTATAGCTAGTGTAGTAGGATTGGTATTAGGATACTTTGCTATTGGTAATGTATTTATAGGAACAGAAATGGATTTCTTTGAAATACCAAATGGTCATCCTGCTATGGATAGTTCTTGTTACTATGTGGCTGCTATAGTAGTTCTTGCAGTAGCATTTATTACATTTATAACTTGTAGAAGTATCTTAAAAGAAAATCCTGCAGAAACATTAAGAACAAAAATACCAAGTGTTAAAGGTAAAGCTTTAAATATAACTAAAAAAGGATTGTTTAGGAAATTAAGTTTTTCTTCAAAATGGAATTTAAGGGATATTTTAAGAAATAAAATGAGAACATTTATGGGACTTGCAGGAGTGGTTGGATGCTGTGCCTTAATAGTATGTTCATTTGGTATGTTAGATTCAATGAACTTCTTTGTAAAATTACAATTTGAAGATTTGTATAATTTTGATTATAAATTAAATATAAAAGAAGGTATCAGTAACGAAGAATATAATTCTTTATATGAAAAATATGGAAGCAAGACTTCTCAAAGTATAGGAATTGAAATAAGAGATAAAAATGCTAAAAGAGAATCAAATAACATTTTAGTAACAAATGCTGGAGATTATTTAAGATTCGTGGATAATAAAAATAAAATTAAAGATAAGCCAACAGATGATGGTATTTATGTTACATATAAATTAGCAGAAACTAATAACTACAAATTAGGTGATGAAATAGAGTGGCATATTTATGGTGATAGTAAATATTATAAATCAAAAATTATAGGATTTAATAAAGACCCTCAAAATCAAAATGTATCTATGACTAAAAAATATCTTGAATCATTAGGAATAGAATATAAACCAGATGCATTATATACAAATAATGATTTAAGCAAAACGAAAGAAATAAAAAACATTGAAACAATTCAAAATATTAATAGTCTAAAAGAAGGAATGACAAGTATGTTATCTATGATGAGAACAATGCTAATAATGATTATTGGTATTGCCATACTTCTTGGCAGTGTAATCATATATAACTTAGGAATACTTTCTTATACAGAAAAAGAGTATCAATTTGCAACATTAAAAGTATTAGGATTTAAAGATAAACAAATTGAAAATATTTTTATTAAACAAAACAATTGGATAGCAATAATTTCAATAATAATTGGACTACCTGCAGGATTCTATTTAACTGATTGGTTATTTAAAACAGCAATTGAAGAACACTATGATTTTTGTGCATTCATAACTACAAGAACTTATATTATTGCAGCTATAGGAACGTTTATAGTTTCATACCTAGTATCTAAATTCTTAGCAAGAAAAATTAAGAAAATAGATATGGTTACAAGTTTAAAAGGTAATGAATAGGGTGATATAATGAATCTATTTCTTGGGCTAATTATTCCCTTTATAGGAACAACATTAGGATCAGCAATGGTATTCCTAATGAAAAACAAATTAAATGAAAAAGTTGAAAAAGTATTATTAGGATTTGCATCAGGAGTGATGGTGGCAGCTTCAGTTTGGTCTTTAATTATTCCGTCAATTGATATGGCAAAAGAACAAAATATAATAGCTTGGCTACCAGCAACAATTGGCTTTATATTAGGTATAATATTCTTACTTATATTAGACAATATAATTCCTCACTTACACGTTAAAAGTAAAGAGCCGGAAGGAATGAAATCAAATCTAGGAAAATCAACAATGATGGTCTTAGCAGTAACACTACATAATATCCCAGAAGGAATGGCAGTTGGAGTAGCACTAGCAGGTGCAATTAGTGGTAATAGCACTATTACAATTGCTGGGGCAATTGCATTATCAATAGGTATTGCTATTCAAAATTTCCCTGAAGGAGCAATAATATCAATGCCATTAAAAGAGGAGGGTAATTCTAAAAGTAAATCATTCTTATATGGAACATTATCTGGTATTGTAGAACCAATCTTTGGAGGAATAACAATTATATTAACTTCGTTAGTAGTTCCTATACTACCTTATTTATTATCATTTGCTGCAGGAGCAATGATATATGTAGTAGTAGAAGAATTAATACCAGAATCTCAAGTAGGTAAACATTCTAATTTAGGAACACTAGGTTTTTCATTTGGATTCATTATAATGATGATTCTTGACGTGGCATTAGGTTAAACTAATCGGAAGATTAAGATATTAGGAGAATATAAAAATTCTCTTTTTTCATGGTATAATGAATATGAGGTGTGAACTATGAATGAATATATTAATTTAGACGAAAAGAATATTGATGAAGAACATATTTGTTGTGCAATTGGTGATCCTAAACATCAAGATGGTGTTGATAAAAAGAAAGAATGGATTAAAAATAAATTAAAAGATGGCCATGTATTTAGAAAACTAAATGTTAGAGGTAAAATCTTTATTGAATACGAACCAATAGAAACAGCTTGGGTTCCTATCAATGGTAAAAACTATATGCATATTTATTGTTTATGGGTTGCTGGTAGTTTTAAAGGAAAAGGTATTGGTAAAGAATTATTAGAATATGCTATTGAAGATGCTAGA
>CADANC010000028.1 GCA_902789225.1 uncultured Erysipelotrichaceae bacterium | reverse complement strand
TTTTTTTAATGCTTCAAGAGAATTCTTAATTGTATATTCTCTACTCATTGCATTAACTAATTCGACTTCCATACTAGATAATTCTAGATTAGATGGAAGAACATCTACACCTTCATGTTGCTTTAAAATAGCTTCTCTAGGATTAATATCTCTATCTCTAATAGAATGATCCATTAATATTGCTAGAGTTACTGGAATATCATCTGTATTATGCCACCCTGCATAAGTAGTTAAATCACCTTGATGATCAGCATCAACTAATAATTTTTTTTACCCATATTAGCAAAAGCAACATCTAAACTAAATGTAGTAGTTGTTTTACCGACTCCACCCTTTTGATTTGCAATTGCAATTACTTCACAATTTTTATTTAATGTATTCGACCACCTCCATTTCACCACAAAAAAACTATGTGCTATATAACACATAGTTAATTTCTATGGTGTTCCCGACCAGACTTGAACTGATAATCTTCCGCTTAGGAGAATCTTTGCCAATAGTTCAAAATTAATCAAAAAATTTTAAATCCATTATAAAATCAACGTTATATGAACATTTTTTTAAATTTTTCAAAATTAAAACTTCAGATTTTATTATTCTGAAGTTTATTTATACTTTATAATATAATAAAAAACGCAATAATATTTTATTGCGTTTTTTTACATTATTTTATTCTTTTCCTTTTTTATTATTATAAATCCAAAAACAAAATTTATAAATATAATTCCTAAAACTAACATAATATTACTTCCTGTTTTTGGATTTGTTGTAATTTGATTTATTATATTATTATCTTTAAATTGTGGAGTAATTGTAACATTAGTTGCTGGCATTATAAATTCATATTCTCCATTTCCAATTTCTCTGAACTCAACATTATTTCCATTTTCATCTTTTATTTCTAATCCTGAAAGTAGATAATCCTTTTTTGTTTCTACTCTAAATAAAACTACAATACCTTCTTCTAATAACTCATTATTTATACCATTATTGAATTCAATATTTCCATGATTTTTATTAATTTTTGGAATTGCTTTATAATTATCCATACTACTCCTATATGGAATATTAGTAATAGTTAAGGGATAGAAATGAGCTTCACTATTTCCTTCTAAATATAAACTATTTACTATAAAAGCTCCAGCATAATGAAGTTCTGGTCCTTTTACATCTGCTTTTGGCGCAATTAAATGACCAATAAAAGGAGCTGAAGGTAATTCTATATATGTTGCATTAGGTATATTCCATATTATATTTCCATGGTATTTATCTATTACATAATAATCTGCATAATTACTATTAGGTCTTTCCATCCCAATAAAATCATTAGTAGGTACCAAACTTTTTTCATTGTTATTCTCACTAGCATATATCTTAGGAAAATTAATATTTGAAGAATTATTAATTGTAATAATAGTTAAATTATTTTGATTATCTTCAAAATTATCGAATACTATACTATTTATTTCATTAATATCATCAATATAGTATTCTCCACCTGTTTCAACATGAGCAAAACCATCTTTTGAAATTATATAACGACCTTTTCTTATTTTACTTTGTTCTGTTGTAATCTTTTCATATAGTTTATCAAAATTTATATAGTTTCCTATTGTAACATAAGCATAATTATTTTGTATATCTGTATAAACCATATTGGATTGTCTTCTATTACATCCACTTAGAAGTGGATATGGATATTGCTGTTTTGCATAACCACACATAATTCCATATCCAGATTCATAATTTCTAGAAAATGATGATACATTACTATTACTTGAATTAAAATCAATTCTTGCAAATGACAATTTACCATTTACTAGAAAATTAGAATTAATATGAAATATCCTAGCATTTCCTTTTGAAAAGTTATTTTGAATCATATAACTATCTAGCATATGACTATCTAATTCTTTTTTTCCAAATGTTATAACATTATAGTTATTTAACATATCTTTAATTGAATAATCACCATCATAAATATCATCTAAATAATCATCAGCATAAACATCCTTTGTTATAAATAAAATAGTGATAATTAATAAAAATATTAATGCTATTTTATTCTTTTTCATAAAAATACTCGCCTATAATAAAAGTGTACTTTTTCTTTTCCTTTTTGTCAATCTAATATATAAAGAAAAAAACACAATAATATTTATTGTGCTTTTTTACATTATTTTATTTTTTTCCTTTTTTATTATTATAAATCCAAAAACAAAACCTACAATTACAATTCCTAAGACTAACATAATATTACTTCCCGTTTTTGGATTTGTTATAATTTGATTTATTATATTATTATCTTTAAATTGTGGAGTAATTGTAACATTGGTTGCTGGCATTGTAAATTCATATTCTCCATTTCCAATTTCTCTGAACTCAACATTATTTCCATTTTCATCTTTTATTTCTAATCCTGAAAGTAAATAATCTTTTTGTGGTTCTACTCTAAACGAAACTACAATGCCTTCTTCTAATGCCTCATTATTTATATCATTATTAAACTTAATATTTCCATGATTCTTACTAATTTTTGGAATTGCTTTATAATTATCCATACTACTTTTATATGGAATATTAGTTTTAGTTAATGGATAGAAATGAGCTTCACTATTTCCTTCAAGTGATAAACTATTTACTAAAAATGCACCTGCATAATGTAATTCTGGCCCTTCTACATCAGCTTTTGGAGCAATTAAATGTCCAATGAATGGTGTAGCTGGTAATTCAATATATGTTGCGTTTGGAATATTCCAAATAATATTTCCGTAATATTTATCTAATCTATAATTTCCAGGATAAGAGTAATTTTGTCTTACAGAATTTGAATAATCATTTGTTGGTATTAGATTTATATCTCCAATTTCATTATCATATACTTTAGGTAATGTTACACTTCCACTATCTGTTATAGTAATAACAGTTAAATTCTCTTTATTCTTTTCAAAATGATCTAAAACAAGATTTTCTATAGTATTTCCATCATTTATATAATACTCTCCACCAGTTTCAATGTGTGCTGTTCCATTTTCACTATTTATATAGTTCCCTTTTTTTATTTTATTCTGTTCTTCAACTATTTTAGAATATAAACGCTCTATATTCATATATTTTCCTGCTCTTGTATTTGGATTAGTATAATTATCGCTATATGATCTTTCAGTTGGAGCATAAGGTGTTCTATCATATTCAACGACAGTTGTATTAACACCATTAACGAGTGCACCATAAGTTTTCCTTTTACATAACGTATTTTTTATTGGGGAATTTGCCCAATAACCTTCAAAATAAGAATACCTATTATCATCTACGGACTTACAATCGTGTCTATAAATTGGTTGTCCAACTAAAGAGTTAACATAATCTATACATGTATTATATGTATAATGAGAATTAAAAGTTGTTACATCACAAACAGATTTTCCATAAGCTATAGAATATTCATTATTTGTATTTGAATTATATGTTGGTATCAAATTACCTTTGACAATAAAATTCCCTACTATATGAAAGATTCTTAAACTTCCATTGGGTTCTTTTCCTTTTAAATATTTAACTTTGTTGTCATAATCTTTTTGTCCAAATGTGACAACACTATAGTTTTGTAGCATATCTTCAATCGAATAATCACCATCATAAATATCATCTGAATAATCATCAGCATAAACATTAACTGTAATAAATAATGTTATTATAGCTATCAAGACACATACCATTTTTTTATTCATAAATATACACTCCTATAATAAACATTATATGATTAACTATATATATTTGTCAATGCTGTATAAATATTTCTTTCATAAATTTGCCTGTATCAGAAAGATAATCATTAATATGATATTTCTTTCGTTTTAATTCTTTTTCTGTATACTTTTCATATAAAAAATCAAGCCTATCTTGTACTTCCTTTTTTATTACTAGGGAAGATGATTCATCTTTTTCTGATAACTGCCAAACTATCCAACTAATATTATTATTTTCTAGATATTCTATCCAGTTTATAAATTCTTTTTTATATAGTTTACCATCTCCTGATTCATTAGTTGCTCCACATTCTGTAACAATTAATGGCATCTTTTCTTTTACTGCAGAAGATATTTCTTCTTTTAATTGAATATTCTGAGCTCCCGCATAGAAATGAACAGAATAGATTATATTTTTATCTTCTAATAAATTGTTTTTAGCAGAATTAATATCTTTACACCAATCAGCTAAACCAACAATTATTAAAGAATTTTTACTATTCTTTCTTATTACTCCAATAACCTCTTCTGCATATGGTTTTATATCTTCATTCCAAGTTACTTCTTCTCCATTTGGCTCATTACATATTTCATAAATAACATTTGGACTATCTTTATATTTTTTTGATATTTTATTAAAGAAATCTATTGCCTCTTTTTTATATATGTTTGGATTATTATCCTTCAGAATATGCCAATCTACTATTACATAAATATCTAAATCAATACAATAATCAATTATCCTTTCAACCTCTTTTATTTGCTCTTTATTTATTATATAGCCATCTTCTTCTGGATTTGTATATAATGCAATTCTAAAAGTATTTATTCCCCATGTATCTCTAATTTCTTTTATATTTTCTTTCGTATATATTCTATTATACCAATATAAATTATGAGAACTTATTCCTTTCAATTTTACGTTTTCTTTATTTTTATTAACAATAATTCCATTATCAATCGATAATTTCCCATTATAAGAAACTAAAGACTCTGGATTTATTATTATACTTTTTCTATATTGATAATAATTATTTATTATTAATCCAAAACAAAATATAAATATTATAAAAGAAATAATAGCTAATCTTTTTACTTTAATCTCTTCTTTAATAAACTTATAAATCAGAATAAACGTAGAAGATAATGAATAAGTATTTCTATCATTTTCAATTTCATTAATACTTTCACCATTACTAAAATCAAAAATTAAAGCAAATAATAAATAAATACAATTTGTACTTAACCAAAATGTTGGAATTATAAATTCGATATAATTATACATCTGTGATTTTTCTATAGAAATATATAAGCCTGTTATATTAAGAATAAATAAGAACAAATGAGATAAAACTAAATAATAATACTTAATTGATTTATTGTTACTATTATTTTTTAAAGTTACTTCAAACTTTTTCTTTCTTATACCTATTATTTCTAATAATGATTCAATAAAAATTACCGGAGCTAAAATTACTTCATATAATCTATTCCAAGTAGATGATACTCTTCTATCTTCTATCTTATCTATAATAAATCTTTTTAATATATATTGTATTAAAAATAATATTATAAATAATAATAGATTTCCTTGAATTATTTTAATATTAAAAAAAATAAATAATAGAGGTACTAATAAATATATAATGTTTCTAACACCAAAGAACCAATAATAAATACCAGATAAATAATCTACTTTTTGTTTTATATTAAGACCTTTATTAGTAATTATTTTATAATTATTATATGTTTGGATACATCCTCTACACCAACGTGATCTTTGTTTTAGTAATGAGGATATATTTTCTACATTTTTACCATAAACTTCATCATAAGGAAGAGCAATTCCTTTAAATCCATGACTTTCTATTAGTAATCCAGTAGCAAAGTCTTCTGTTATTGTTTCAGTTGCAAATCCACCAATATCTTCTAATGCTTCTCTAGATATAATTGCATTAGTTCCACAAAAAATTGCTGAATTATTACTATTTCTTGAGATTTGAATTCTATGATAAAAA
>CADANC010000027.1 GCA_902789225.1 uncultured Erysipelotrichaceae bacterium | reverse complement strand
ACAAATCCACAGGCAAGAGTTATTATAACTCGAAAAATATAAATAGAAAGGATCAATCAAATAGAATGAACATTTCTATAAGATTGATTATACGAGGATTTGAGTTAAATGAATAATAATGAAATACTAGCAGGATTATATTTAAGAGTATCAACTGAAGATCAAGCAAGAGAAGGATTTAGTTTATCAGAACAAAAAGAGCGATTAGAATTCTATTGTAAGTATAACGGCTATAAAATAGTAGAAACTTATATAGATGCTGGAATAAGTGCTAAAGGTGGAAATCATAGACCTGAATTTGAACGAATGCTAGAAGATGGCAAAGAAGGCAAAATAAATATGATTATTTGTCTTAAACTAGATAGAATTACAAGAAGTATTAATGATTGGGAAATGCTAATGAAATACTCTGAAACCTATGATGTTAATTTAGCATTTGTTAATGATGATATTAATACTACTACTGCTAATGGAAAAATGATTTCAAGAATAATGATGAGTGTATCTCAAAATGAAATAGAAAGAACAAGTGAAAGAACTATTATAGGACTAGCAGGTGCAATCAAACAAGGACATATTCCTCATAAAGCCCCTTTAGGTTATAAACACGAAAATAAAAAATTAGTTGTTGACCCTTTAACAAAAGATGTTGTTATTAGAATATTTAATTTATATTTTGAAGGTATGTCTTATCAAAAGATAAGTACACTATTCAATAAAGAACAAGTATTAGGTAAAACTAATTGGCGTGATTCTACTATTATGGCAATACTAACTAATGAAATTTATAAAGGAGATTTTGTTCATGGAAAAAGAACTAAAAATCCTACCTACTACTCTGATGTAGTTGAGCCTTTAGTTAGCAAAGAATTATGGGAAGAATGCCAAGTGCAAAAGAAGAAAAATTCTAAAAGTTATATGAGAACTTTAACCTACTTATTCTTACAAAAAATTAAATGTCCTAACTGTGATAGAATTCTCGGAGGAAAAGCAACTACTAAATCTAATGGAAATACTTATTACTATTATTATTGTAAAGATTGCAAAGTTATTTTTAAAGAAAAAATTGTTGAAGAATATTTTGATGAATTTATCAATGAGTTAGTAGAATATGATTCCGTAGTAAATCAATTCTTCCTACCAATGATTAAGCAAAAATTTGATGAACCAAAAGAACAAATTGAAAAAGAAATTAATAAACAAAAAGATAAACTAACTAGAATTAAGAAAGCATATATTAATGGTGCATTTGATATAGATGAATACAATGAAGAAAAGAAAATAGTTGAAAAAAATTTATCTAAATTAGAAACTGATTTAGAAAATGCTAATTCTAATGATGAATTAAAATTTACACCTCAAGATATTTTATTAAAACGAGATATAGATTATATTAATAAAATTAAATTAGAAAAAGAATATAAAGAAAGAACTAAAACTTGGAAAGATTATACTAGAGAAGAAAAATCTAATCTTATTATGAGATATGTTGATGAAATAAAATTAGGTATTAGTGGTAAAGAAGTTTATGTTGCAAAAATAAATTTTAGAGAATCATTTATTAAACCTTATGATGAATTATGGAATCAAGGTTATTTAGATATTAAAACTCCTTTCTTACTTGGTAATGTTGCTGGTACTTTTAGAATGAGTAATTATTTACCAGATGAAGAAGTTGGTCAATTAATAATGAGATTAAGACAATATTATGATGTAGGATTTGAAGAAGCAATTTATTATGTTGATACAAGAATGTTCTACTTTAATTGTGTTAAAGATGAAAAAGCAATCGTTAGAATATTTCCTCTTGAAGATTATTGTAAAATTGATCCTGATATTAAAATGAAAGAATATAAATATGGAATACTTTATATTCGTGAAGAAAATGAATTCAGACCAGTTGAAATTGACGCTGCTTTTGATTATATACCTGATGAATCTAACACTAGTGTTAGATATACAAAAGAGCCTCACTCTATTAAGGTTAAACCTGTTAATCCTGACTGGTTTGAAGATAAATAAAATGCGTGGCACGTTCTGACTTGTAAAGTTGGAAGTGGCGATAGCATTTTATATAAAAGAAAATGTTTTAGCTTTATAAAATATTTTCATCTTATTCAATACTTAGTTTTAAAAGTATATAGTATATGCTTTTATTACAAAGTATTGTAAAAAGGATTCATAAGGAATATTCCTTATGCCCACAAGGATATTTTGTTATGACCACGAATGTGGGTACATGACAAAATTCCTAGGGGGTTAGTATTTTTGATAATTACAAAAAGGTTGGTGGTTATATATGGAACAAATGGCTTACTCTTTTCATTTAGGTAGTGATAAAAATAGAAAAACCATTTCTAAATCAAATAGTAAAAATAACATAAGTGGTACATCTTCTTTATCAAATAATGCAATTCAAAATGCAAGACAATTAACAAAAGTTGATAAGCATAATTATAGAAAATATGATAATAATCAGGAATTAATTGAGATAGTTAGAGGTACTACTTCACCCTATAATGATATTAAAAATTTATACATAAATGAATTTGAAGAAGCAAGATTAGAATACAATTCTAAACAAAAAAGAAATGATAGGAAGATAGAAAATTACTTTGAAAATATCTCTAATAATGAAAAAAAAGATTTAGCCTGCGAAATAATTATTGAACTTGGAGATAAAACTTTTTGGGATACTAAAGATAATAATTATAAAAAGAAAATGTGTAATGTTTATTCAAAACAAGTTAGTGATTTAGAAATGTTAGTACCTAATTTTAAAGTAGCTTCTGCTATTATTCATTACGACGAAACAAGTCCACATATGCATATTGTTGGTGTACCTATTAAGGAGAAAAATAAAAATGGTATGTCTAAACAAGTTGGTAAATCTGATGTCTTTACTAAAGAATCTTTAATTAAATTGCAAGATAAAATGAGAATACTTTGTATAGAAGAATTTAATCAAGAATATAACTTATCTTACTATCTAAAAGAAAAACAAAAAGGTAGAAATAGAGATATTAATGTTAAAGATATGGATAACTATTCTGTTATGAAAAAGCAATTAGAATCTAATAAAGAGAAGTTAGAAAATGCTAATAATAAATCAAAAGAATTATCTAGTAATACTAATGATATTAAATCTATTATTAATAATTTAAAGACTACTCCTTTAAGAAAAGATAATTATATTCTTAAAGAAGAAGATAAAGATAAATTGATAAATTATCTTGATAAAGTTGATAAAACTAATATTGAATATCAAAATATCAATGAATTATCTATCACTTTAAATAATGTAAATGATGAACTTACTGAAAATAAAAATAAGATTAAATATCTAACTGAAAGCAATAATGCTTTAAATATTAGAATAGATAATCTCAAAGAAAACATCTCTAAAAAAGATAAAGAAATAACTAAATTAAAACAAGAAAATACTTCTTTAAAACAACAATTATCTCAATATCTTAATCTATTTACAAATCTAATTAAGTTCTTAAAATCTAAAATGTTTCATAAAGATAGAGATAAATATTTCGAATTTTCAAAAGAATTATATACTCATGGTGCTCTAGATTTAGAATCAATTAAAGATATAAATAACACCTATATTAATGGTAAAAATATAGAGAATAAACAAAAAGAAAAAGATGATTACAGCCTATAATCACCTTTATTTTTTTAATCAACATAACTTGTAAAACTATAAGATACCTTTAGTCTCTCGTTTGTATTGTGAATTGAAAAATATCTTAATGGTTTATTCACATCAACTTTATCAATACTTATAGTATCAATTGTTTTATTATTTATAATATTAGAACATTCATTATTTAATATAATTTCTGAACTTTCATACTCTTTTAATGAATAATAACTTGAAAATGAACTATCAAATTTATCTTTTAAATTATTTAGCTTATTACTTATCTCAACTTCATTTAAAACATCATCATTATTATACATAATATCAAAAGAAAACTCTTTTATTAATGCTTTATTATTTAATTCAAAATTAATTTTATAATTATTATTTTGAATATAATATTCTCTTCCGAAAGTGTCAAAATTTTTAGTACTTATTACCGATTGTCCATTAAACCCATGAATTTGATAATCATTAAAATTGTTTTTAAGTATTTCATTCAAAGAATTAATATTATTTTGAATCATTTCTTTATTATTTTGAGAACTTATTACTTCAAATCCATTAAGTAAAACACTAAAAATCAATATGATGATTATAATTGAAATTTTTGTAATATTATTTAATTTTTTTTCTTTACTATCAAATATTTCATTATGTTCCTTTAATATTTTATTATTTTTTGAAAATAGTGAAATAGCACTTATAAAGGTTAATGAATTTAAAGCTAATCCAATATTTGTTTTATCTACTTTTAAAATATCCGACATATAATGAATTGTGTTAATTGAATTTGCTTTATTCATATTATCATTAATTTGATTACTATCAACATTTAAATTAGAATAATCTTGTTGAGATAATTTATTTTTAGCTAAAGAAAATCGTATTGCATAATAAATTCCTAATATAGCAAGAATACAAAGTGGTGTTATAATCAAAATTGTTTCTGATAATGGACTCAATAAATCTCCACTACCTGTTTCACGATATAAAAATAAAATAATACCCCATATTATTAAACCAATTATTGGAATAATTAATGACATTAAAGTAGTAGTTAATAAATCAGAATATTTAATTAAACTTTTTAAATGTTTTAGATTTTCATTTCCCATAATATCCTCCTTCTATAATTACATTTTAACATATATTTTTTATTTTAGATATATTATTTTTATTATTTATGTGTTAAAATATATTTAGTGATTGAAATTCTATATATCAATTTATCTTTGAATCTTAGTTGTAAATATCTACAACTATCGCTCCATTTGAAAACAGGTTACGGTACAATGTATCGTAACTTTTTATTTTTCCACGTAGTTATGCTTGGAAAACCTTATAGATAAAAGTTCTTCTTGGAGAAAGGAGGACTTTTTTTGATGCTTAATTTCACATTAGAGGAACGAATTAAACCAGATGAAGAAATACTCGAGTTATTATCAAAAACTCAGTATAAGGTCGTAAATGGGGCTGTAAAAACGCTTGATGGGACTAATGTTAAATTTATAAAACCGGTAGAATACATCATTACAAAGCCATTTAAACTTACGATTCTTGAATATAAGGTTGTTGAAATTAATAATAAACCTTTTATTATTGAAGATGAAAACAAGAAATACTCATTGAAAGAAATAAAGAATATTTTAAACCAGTTGACAAAATAATTTAATTTGATAAAATGTAATTAATCTTAAAGAATATGTTTGCATTGAGGGGTGTTTGCAAATGAGATTGAAAAGAAAAATTTATTACATTGATTATTTAAGGACATTGGTTTAAATGATGTGAACCCCAAGTAGGAGACATTATATAAAAAGGAAAAATCAAGGGCGAACTTTAGTGAGTTCATCTAGACCCTTGATTTTTATTATGTAAT
>CADANC010000026.1 GCA_902789225.1 uncultured Erysipelotrichaceae bacterium | reverse complement strand
TTTTTATGATTTAAATAAATATTATAAAGGTTATAATGTAGTAAATAGTGGAATATCAGGAAACACAACCCAAGATTTATTAGACAACATAAAAGATAGAGTATATATTTATAATCCAACAAAAGTATTTTTGCTAATTGGTACCAATGACACTGAATTAACTGATTTATCAAATAAAGAAATAGCTAATAATATTGAAAAAATAATAAAAAAAATCCAAGAAAATAGACCAAAAGCAAAAATATATGTAGAATCAATATATCCTGTAAATAATTCAAATGACAAAAAAGTTGACCATAATATGGTAAAAAGTAGAAATAATAAACAAATTAAACAAATTAATGCTATTATCATAAACAAATGCAAAAAATTAAAAGTAAAATATATAAATATGTATGCTGAGTTAGCAGATGAAGAGGGAAATTTAAATATTAATTATACCAAAGAAGGACTTCATTTAAATGATAATGGTTATAAAGTAGTAACTAAAAAACTTTTATCCTACATTAACAGTTAAAAAACAAAAATATATTAAAAATAATTGAAAAAAATATATTTATTATAAATTAATTAATTAGGGGGATTAAGCATGAAAGATGAACCAAAAAAAATAATATCACTAATTATACCTTGTTATAATGAAGAAGAATCTATAAATATATGTTATAATGAAGTAAACAAAGTGACAAAAAAGATGCAAAAGCAATCATTTGAAATAATATTTATTGATGATGGCTCTAAAGACAAAACTTTATCAATTTTAAAAGAATTATCAATCAAAGATAAAAGAGTAAAATATTTATCATTTTCCAGAAATTTTGGTAAAGAAGCAGGAATGTATGCAGGTCTTAAATATTCTAAGGGAGACTACGTTGCAATAATGGATGTTGATTTGCAAGATCCACCAGAAAAGCTAATTGAGATGTATGAGATTATAAATAATGAAAATTATGATTGTGTTGCCTTATATACAAAATCCCATAAAGGATATGGTTTTCTCAGAAAAAAATTGACAGATATTTGGTATAAATTAATTGACAAAATTTCTGATTTTAAGCAAATGCCTGGAGCTAGAGACTATCGCCTTATGAGTAGACAAATGGTTGATGCCATAGTTTCTATGCCAGAATATAATAGATATATAAAAGGAATTTTTGGATACGTTGGTTATAACACAAAATGGCTTTCATATGAAGCACCAGATCGAGTAGCTGGAACATCAAAATATAGTATAAGAAAATTAATAAGCTATGCACTTGAAGGTATTATATTTTTTTCAACTAAGCCTTTAATAATATCAGCTTATGTAGGCCTCCTTTTTTGCTTGATTTCTTTTATATTTATCATTGTAATAATTATAAGAACATTAATTTATGGTAACCCAGTTAGTGGTTGGCCAAGTATGGTTTGCATTATACTATTTTTAAGCGGTATACAGTTGTTATTTTTAGGTATTATTGGTCTATATTTATCAAGAGTCTATACTGAAGTTAAGAGAAGACCAAACTACATAGTAAAAGAAACAGAAAAGGGTAAATATGAAAAAGATTAACAAAATTGGTTTTATTATTGTAAATTATAATGATTATTTAAATACTTCAAAATTGCTAGATAATATAAAAAATTATTCAGCAATCGATTTAATAGTTGTAGTTGATAATAACTCAAATGATGAATCATATAAATTATTAAAAAAATATGAAAATAATAAAATAAAAATAATAAAAAATAATAGTAGACACTTTTCTTCTGGATTAAATTTTGGAGCTAAATTTTTAATTAATAAGATAGGAGATTGTACAATAATCTTTTCTAATTCAGATATAATAATAAAAGAAGAAAAAGATTTAATAGAATTGTCTAATTATATAAATGATGACAATGTAGTAGTTGGACCAGTTGTAAATGAACATAATGTATTAAATAGAGGTTGGCATATGCCAACAGTTAATAGTGAAATAATATTTAATTTAGCTTATTTAGGTAAAAAACATAAAGCGAAAGTTCTTAACTATGAAGAAAAAGATTATAAAAATAAAACAACTCAAGTAGATGTTGTATCAGGTTGTTTCTTCTTAGTCCAAAGTAAATTTTTAGAAAAAGTAAATTATTTTGATGAAAATACATTTTTATACTATGAAGAACAAATATTAGCAACCAAGGTAAAAAATGAAAATAAAAAAGAAATAATCGTAAATGATGTTACAATATTTCATAATCATTCTATATCAATTGACAAAAGCCTAAAAAGAATTAATAAACATAAAATACTAAAGAAATCACAAAGATATTTTTGTAAGAATTATTTACATGCTAATATATTTCAAATGTTTCTTCTATATTTAACTGACTATCTATTTAGAATAATATTATTAATTAGGGGAATATTTAGAATATAAAAATCCCGTCTCAGAAATGAAACGAGATTTTTATTTTATTTTTTGTATGCTTCTCTATATTTACCAGATTTTATATCATTAATCCAGTCTTGATTATTTAAATACCAATCAACAGTTTCTTTTAATCCATCTTCAAAATTTCTTGTTAACTTCCAACCAAGTTCTTTTTCTGACTTAGTAGAATCAATTGCATATCTTAAATCATGTCCTTTTCTATCAGATACAAATTCAATTAATGATTCATCTTTACCCATTTGTTTAAGAATTGTTTTAACAACATCTAAGTTAGATCTTTCAGAATGTCCTCCTAAATTGTAAACTTCTCCATCTCTTCCTTCTCTAACAATTAAATCAACTCCTATATTATGATCAATTACATGAATCCAATCTCTTACATTTTTTCCAGTTCCATAAACTGGTATTTTTTCATTGTTTAATGCTTTTGAAATAACTAATGGTATTAACTTTTCTGGAAATTGATATGGACCATAGTTGTTTGAACATCGAGAAATTGTAACTGGTAATCCATATGTCCTATGATAGGCCATTACTAATAAATCAGCACCAGCTTTACTTGAAGAATAAGGACTAGATGTATGAATAGGTGTATCTTCAGTAAACTTTAAATCAGGTCTATCAAGTGGTAAATCACCATATACCTCATCAGTTGATACTTGATGATATCTTTTTATTCCATATTTACGGCAGGCATCGAGTAATACAGAAGTTCCCAAAATATTAGTTTTTAAAAATATTTCAGGATTTTTAATTGAATTATCAACATGAGACTCAGCAGCAAAATTAATAACAATATCAAATTTTTCATCTTCAAATAATTTATAAATCAAATTTCTATCTGTAATATCTCCATGTACAAACTTAAAATTTTCCTTATTTTCTAACTCTTTAATATTATTATAATTTCCAGCATAAGTTAATGCATCAATACAGACAAACTTATCATCATCATATTTATTAACTACATAGTGTAAGTAGTTACTTCCAATAAATCCAGCTCCCCCAGTAATTAAAAATTTCATTTATTTTCCTCCATTCTTTAAAACTTTACAAAATCTTTCTGTTGCATCTTTCCAACTTGGCAATCTATCAAATCCATTTTCATCTAATTTGGATTTATCTAATTTAGAATTTTTTGGACGATATGCTTGCTTTGTATTTGTAAGATTTAAATATTCTTCTGTTGTTACTTTATTAACTTTAGTATCTTTATTATTAATCTTAAATATATACTCAGCAAAATCAGCCCAACTACAATATCCTTCATTAGTAGCATGATATGTTCCATATTTTTCTGTTGAAGACATATCAACTAAAAGTCTTGCTAAGTCTACGGTATAAGTAGGTGAACCAATTTGATCAGCTACTACATTTAATGATTCATGATTTTCAGAAAGTTTTAACATAGTCTTAATAAAATTATTTCCATTAATTCCAAACACCCATGAAATTCTTGTTATAAAATGTTTTGGATTTCTTCTAACTTCTTCTTCACCTAAATATTTAGTCATACCATAAACACTTTTTGGATTAACTCTATCATCTACCAAATAAATTCCATCTTTTGTACCATCAAAAACATAATCAGTAGACATATATAATATTTTTGCACCAACTTCAATTGATGCATCAACAACATTTCTTGTTCCAATGACATTAACTAAATTAACTAATTCCTTATTATCTTCAGCTTTATCAACAGCTGTCCATGCTGCACAATGAAAAATAACATCAGGAGAAAAATCTTTTATTACATTAAAAACTTGTTCTCTATCAGTAATATCCATTTCATCTTTATCAATTGCTAGAATGTCATCCTTAAATACACCACGTTTTAATAATTCATTTTTTATATCATAACCTAATTGACCATTATAACCTGTAATTAAATATTTCATTATCTTTTTCCTCTTTTAAATAAAACTTTATTCTCACTTAATGTTGGACGATGTTTGTCTTTTTCTGAAAGTAGTGGAGTAGTGATTCCATTTTCTTCAAACATTTCATCCCAATTTATTCCAATTTCTGGGTCATTCCATTGAATTCCACCCTCTTTATCAGGAGCATAATCATTATCAATTAAATATTGAAAAATGGTATCATCCTTTAAACTAATAAATCCATGAGCAAAACCACGTGGTACAAATAACTGTCTATTATTTTCATCATCAAGTCTCACTCCAATCCACTTTCCATAAGTTGGTGAGTCAACTCTAATATCTACTACAACGTCAATTGCAGCACCTTTGATAACTTCTACAATTTTTGCTTGACATTTAGGATCAGCTTGGAAATGTAGACCTCTAACTACACCTTTTGCACTTTTGCTTCTATTCGCCTGAACAACTTTTTTAAATCCAAGTTCTTCAAACTCTTTATCTATAAAATAAGGACTAAAATAACCTCGCTCATCACCAAATCTACTAGGCTCAATAATATAACAATCAGCCAAATTAGTTTCAATTTTTTTCATTTTATCTATATCCCTTCTTTAATATTTTTTGTAAATGTTTTCCATAACTATTCTTTTTTAATAATTCAGCTCTTTCTTCTAATTTTTCCTCAGATAGCCATCCCTTTTCATAAGCTAATGCTTCTAAGCAACATACTACAGAATCTTTATTTGCTTCAAGTGTTTTAATCATATTAGAAGCTTCCAACATACTATCAAACGTACCAGTATCAAACCAAGAATAACCATCTCCAAGCAATCTAGCTTTTAATTTTCCCTCTTGTAAATATAAATCATTTAAAGAAGTTATCTCAAGTTCTCCTCTTTTAGATGGTTTAATAGTATCAGCTTTATCACTAACATTTTTTGGATAAAAATATAAGCCCGTAATTGCATAATCTGATTTTGGCATCTCAGGTTTTTCTTCAACACTTTTAACATTATTATTACTATCTAATTCCATTATTCCAAATCTTTCTGGATCCTTTACCTTATAGCCAAAAATAGTTGCTGCTCCATTAATAGCGTTTCGAGTAGCCTCTTTTAATTCTAAATCTAAACCATTACCTAAGAATAAATTATCACCCAAAATCATAGCACAAGCATTATCGCCAATGAAATCTCTACCTATTGTAAAAGCCTGAGCAAGACCTTTGGGTTCTTCTTGTACAGCATAAGTTAAGTTAATACCATATTTAGAACCATCTCCAAGCAGCCTTTTAAAGTTTGATTGGTCTTGTGGAGTAGTAATAATAAGTATATCTCTAATATTAGCTTGCATTAAGACATATATAGGATAATAAATCATAGGTTTATCATATATTGCAATTAATTGTTTACTAGTAGCTTCAGTTATAGGATAAAGCCTAGTACCAGATCCACCAGCTAAAACAATACCTTTAATATTTTCTTCATTAGTATTATTAATTCCATTTATCAAATCCATAATATCGAAGTTATAAATTTCAGATATTTTTTCCAATTCTTCAAAAGTGATTTTTCTTGTTCCTTTTTCTAGGCGAACAATCGCATCTCTGCCAATTCCCATTTTACTTGCCACATCTTCTTGTGTAAGACCTAATGTTTCTCTCTTATTTCTAAGATAATTTCCAACATTAGCGTTGTAGTTATTAGTCATCAAATCATCTCCTTGTATTAATAATATAACAAAATGTTGAAAAAATCAACATAAAGATAATAAGCTACAAAAAAATATTAAGAACTATTTGAAAATAAAAGATATTAGAGTATACTAAAGAAAGTTTTAGTATTTAATTGAACGTTATTGGCTGCCAAAATAAGTGCATAACGTAATATTGAAGACCTCGTTTACTCATTCTAGTAGAAGATGCATTAAAGTTACCAGATTGTTTAACAGATGGATCTAAGCCAGCAAATGCTAAAACTTGACTTGGATTATTA
>CADANC010000025.1 GCA_902789225.1 uncultured Erysipelotrichaceae bacterium | reverse complement strand
TTTTATTCTTTCTTATAAGAAAGAATAAAAAATATTCTATCATAAACTAATGAGCTTTTCTCTCATCAATTTACATCTTAAAGTATACATGATATAATAAGACGCATGCAGTGAGAGTATCACTAATAAGTATGATTCATTGCATATACAGAGGAGTGTCAATAATGGGTTGGAAAAACAGTAAATATTTAAAATTAGAAGAAAAGGTAAATAAGAAGTTATCTAATGCAGATACTTATGGTATGCAAATAAATGAAATTGAAAAAATCACTTCTGACGTATTACCAGTTAAAAGTGGTAAATCATATATTGAACATAAATCCGCTTTAGCTAATTACTTTCGTGCAAGAGAAATATGTATTACATATTATCCTGCTAGAATTGAATTTAGTAGAAAGAAAGATTAAGTATGTTTAATAAAAAAAATATTAGTTGGTTATTAGTTATTCTTTGGATGATACTAATCTTTATTATGTCTAATATGACTGGAGAAGTATCTACTAAAGCTAGTGTTGGTGGGATAGAAAAAACTATTACTGTTGTTGCTAATACTACTAATAAGATGAATATAACTAAGAAAGATAATGATCAACCTAAAAGAATTAAGAAAATATCAAAGAAGTTAAATTATCCAGCAAGAAAGTGTCTACATGTTACTGAATATCTTATACTGACATTACTTTTATATAATGCTTTTTGTAATAGTGGTGTAAAAAATAAAAAAACTTTATTTCTATGTTTATTAATATGCTTCTTATATGCTTGTACTGATGAGTTTCATCAATTGTTTAGAGAAAGAACTAGTAGTTTTATAGATGTATTAATAGATACATCAGGGGGATTAATTGCTGTTTTAATAATAAAATTAAAAGATTTGACTCCCGTGCGTATAAAAAGTTAGAATATACGCACGACAGTAAAATTTTATTAATTAAAAATAAGGGAATCGGTGAGTAGAATGTTAAAAAGATTAAATATTATTTTAAATATAATAGCTATCATATTTCTTTTAGTAGTATCTATTTCTATTACTAAGTTAAATATTTTACCGGGTAAATATTATTATCCATTAATTGTGTTAGTACTAATTATGATGGTATTATTTATACTTAGTATATTTAAAAATAATAAGAAGGGTCTACTAATTACAAGTATCATTACTTCAATAGTTATTAGTATAATATCTTCTTTAGGACTTATTTATTTAAATAGTACTAATAATCTATTAGATAATATAAGTTTCAAAAAGGAAAAAAGTATCTACTATGTAGTAGTTAAAAAGAATAGTGATTATAAAGAACTATCTGACTTAGATAATAAAAAAATTGCTATTATGGAAAATGGTTCTACTAACTATCAAAAGGCTTTGAAAGAAGTTAATAAAAAGATCGATGTTAATACTGTTAAATATAAAAATGTTAATGTTCTAGCTAATGATTTAATTACAGAAAAAGTAGATAGTATTTTATTAAATTCAAATAGTAAAAGAATACTAGATGATATATTAAAAGATTTTAAGAATAATACTAGAATAATAGAAAAAATATCTATTGATGTTAAACAAAAGAAAGAAAATGTAATAGTTAGTAATACTGAACCATTCAATATTTTAATAAGTGGCATAGATACTGATGGTGATATTAACTCAGTATCAAGAAGTGATGTTAACATTGTAATGACTGTTAATCCTAAGAATCATGAAGTACTTTTAACTAATATTCAAAGAGATATGCAAGTGCAACTTCATGGAACAACAGGAATTAAAGATAAATTAACTCATGCAGGTATTTATGGTATTGATATGTCTAGACAAACAATTGAAGACTTTTTAGATACTAAAATATCATATTACATTAGAGTTAATTTTGATAGTTTAGTAAAAGTAGTTGATACTATTGGTGGGGTTGATATAGATAATGATGTTGCTTTTAAAGGATATACTAGAAACTTTGAAGTTGGTAAATTACATTTAAATGGTAAAGAAGCTTTAGAATATGCTAGGGAAAGAAAGAAAATGCCATCAGGTGATTATACTAGAGGATTACATCAAGAAAAAATAATAGAAGCAATTATTAATAAAGTAACTACTAGTAAAAAAATATTAAATAGTTATTCTAAGTTTACTAGTGTTTTAGATGAATTTATTCAAACTAATATTCCTTCTTCAACTATTAAATCATATGTAAGAGAACAAATTGATACTATGCCTAGTTGGACAGTTATTAGTAGAGCGGTAGATTCAAGTGGTTCTGCTTTAGTAGAAACATACTCTATGCCAGGAATGAATTTATATGTAGCATTTCCAGATGAAAATAGTGTTAAGACTGCTTCTACTATTATTAATGGAATGTTAGAAAATAAAAAGTATGATACTATAAATAAGTAAAATTAAGCTATTATGATTGATACTTCATAAGGCTTTTTTTTCTATTTAAAAACTAATTTACTTGCATATTTGATAAATAGTATTATAATATAAGCAGGTGAGAGAAAGTGCGTGATATGAACCCCGTTTCTTGGACATGGAAACGAGGTTCATATCATACCTAAAATGGTAAAAGGTTATTTTTCTTTGAAAATACTCTCGTATTTTCTTTGTATCTCTGATAAAAATCTTTCAATAGAATCTGCTTTATCTAATAATTTTTTATCAATATCTTTCTGTTCTTTTAAATAATTATGTATATCTTTAAAATATTCTTCTGTATCCATTGCTATATGTCTTTTTAATTCAATAGTATTTTGAGCATTTCTAATTTCTTCTTTAAATTCTTTTATTTTCTTATCATACATTTCATAGCTAACAATTATTTCATCTTCACCATATTTTATTGTTTCTTTTGAATATCCTACAAGTTTTGCTGATTTACTGAATGGAATACCTAAATATTGTTCTAATCCTTTTAATACAATAATTGATGGTTTAACTCTATAGCCACTTTCTATATTATTTATTTCAGTATGACTTAAATTAAGTAGGTTAGCTAGTTTCCTTGCAGATAATCCTTTTTCTTTACGTGTATTTCTTACTAATTCTGCAAGTGTTTCATCAGATTTTTTCCTATTTAACATTCCTAATCATCTCCTCTGACAACTTGATTATATAACAAAAAATAGAAATATGCAAGAAAAAAATGGAAACAAGGTTGACAATATGATGTTTATGATGTATTATTGAATTATGGAAACTTAATTTCCAAAAAAGAAAGGAGGACAAGATATGAATGAAGAACTTAAAACATCTAGATATTTCAAATCACAAGATATGGGAAGATAAGAATATCAAACCTAAAGCAAAAGAGATATTCGCATATCTATATGCAGAGGGATTTGAAAGAACTATCTCACATCTAAATGTAGGTGATATTCAACAAACAGTCCGAATAAAAAACAAAGGACTAAGAAAAATCTTAGAACAATTCCAAAATAATAATTATCTAAGATTCAGAGAGTATCATACAGGAATGTATGAATACCACATTTGCTAAAGAAGACGCATAGATAGTCGTTAGCAAATAAGGTTCAGTAAGATTGGAGGCTTATGTTAGAACCTATCTTATAGAAATATAAGATAAATAAGTTTGAAGTAAAACATATTTCAAAGAACGAAATAAAGAGAATAAAAGGAATTGAAATATGTATTATATGTTTTACTTCAAGCAACCATCAAAGGTGTGTTTATTTCACATTGTGTATTATGGCTTGTAAGATGTCTTTACAAGTTTTTTTGTTGCTAAAAATTAATGAAAGGAGAATGATAGTATGAATTTAACAAATTTAAAATATGTACAAGTTCCAATGGCAGTTTTAGCTGATGAAAAGATATCTTCTACTGCTAAATTATTAATGGGCTTAATAACAACTTTATCAATGAAAGATGGATATTGTTATGCAAGTAATAGATATTTAAGTAATTTATTAAAAGTATCTAAACGAACTATATCTAGTTCAATAACAACTTTGAGAAGAAATAATTATCTTAAAATTGATAATGAAGATAGTGCAAGAAAAATCTATTTAGCAAGTATCTTCTAGAGTAAATAGCAAGATACTTCCTATATGTGTAGCGAATAACTTCTAACAGAATAAATAATATTAATAAATAATTATAATAAATAATATAAGTTTAAAATTATTTGAATAATTTAAATTAATTAAACGAAAGGAAATGATATATGAATGTAGATTCAAATGAAATAATAATATCTGGAACAATAAATAATGTAATGGATAATAATCAAGATTATATTAAATTTGGATTAACCACTCTTAAATATGATAAAAGAAAAGTATATTCTAGTTTAAATATTAACCGAAATCTTTATGAAATATATAAAGATTTTTTTGTTAAAGGAACTAAAGTATTTATAAAAGGTTATCTAAATTCTTATAGTTCTAATAACAATATTAAATTATTTATAACTGTTTTAGATATAGCAGATAATGAAGATGAATTAATAAATGGTAGAAAAGGACCACATATTAGAGTGAATCCTGATGGTGTAGAAGTTTGGGATGGAAAACGCGAAGAAGCAATACCTATGACTAAAGAAGAACAAAGAGAAATGGAAAACTTATTAAAAGACTTTAAATAGTATTGAATGAAAGGAATGAGATTATTTATGAAAAATTATTATTGAAAAATTTAATGAGAGGGGGAAAATAAAATATGAAAGAAGATGATAAAAAAGAAAAAATACTAACACAATTAGAAATTGAAAATATTTTAGATGAAACAATTAATTTATCTATAATAAGTAAATTACTAAATTTAAATTTAATTACTGAAACACAATTTTATATTTTAAAAGAAAAGATTAAGAATTTTTATTAAAAGACTACAGATTTAATTGAAAATAAAGTATAATGATTTTAGAGGACATTTGATTTAATGTCTAAAAGAAAAAGAAAGAGAGGTATAAATGTCAAAGGTTGAGATTATTAAAGCAAATAATCTCATAACCGAAGAAATCAATACTTATAAGAAATTAAAGAAAGTTTGTGCTTATGCTAGAGTTTCAACAGACTCAGAAGAACAATTAACAAGTTATTCATCACAAATTAAACATTATTCAAAAATGATAAAATCTAATTCTGAATGGGAATTTGTAGGTGTCTATGCTGATGAGGGTATTTCAGGAACACAAGTTAAACATAGAGCAGAATTTCAAAGAATGATTAATGATGCTCTAAGTGGAAAGATTGATATTATTATTACTAAGTCAATATCAAGATTTGCTAGAAATGTTGTTGATACCTTAAATATTGTTAGAAAGTTAAGAGAAAACAATGTAGATGTATATTTTGAAAAAGAAAATATACACACAATAGAGTTAGATAGTGAAATGTTTTTAGGTCTTTGTAGTATGTTTGCTCAAGCAGAAAGTGAATCAATATCTCAAAATGTTAAAATGGGTTTAAAATCTAAAATGAATCGTGGCGAGTTTGTAGGTTGCCCTGAATGTTATGGTTATAATTGGAATAAACAAACTAAAGAACTAGAGATAAATGAAGAACAAGCAAAAGTTGTTAAAATGATATTTAATTGGTATGCTGATGGTATTGGAACAAGAGTTATAGCAAATAAACTAAAAGAACTAGGCTATAAAACTAATAAAGGTAATGATTTTCGCTATAATCAAGTTGGAAATATTATAAAAAATGAAAAGTATGTTGGAGATTATTTAGGACAAAAGACTTATGTAGTTAGTCCTTTAACTCATAAACGAAACAGAAATTTTGGCGAAAAAGAAAAATATTATGTTAAAGATCATCATACATCTATTATATCAAGAGAACTTTGGAACAAGTGCCAAGAAATATTAAACAAAAGAAGAAATGATATGCCAGAGAAAGAACAACATTCTAAACATTATTGTTATAGATATACCTTTAGTTCTAAAATTGAATGTGGTATATGTGGTTCAACTTATGTTCATAGAATAAGTGGTAAACAAAACGAAAAACAATATTTCTATTGGTCATGTTATGATAAGGTATCATTAAAAGAAAAATGTCCTGATTCATTAACAATTCGAGAAGATGTTCTAAAAGAAATGTTTGTTAAGGTTTATAATTCAATTATAGAAAAAAAGCATAAGACAAGAGATAAACTAATTAATGCCATAAAAGAAACTTTAACTAGTGAAGATAACAATATGGAGTTAAATAAACTTCATAACGAGAAACAAACTTTACAAAAAAGACTATCCAATTTAATTGATTTGAAACTAGATGATATAGAAAATAAAGATATTTATATTGAAAAAGAAAAAGAAATTAATAATAGGATTAAAGTACTAAATGAAAAGATAGAACAATTAGAATATAGAAACAAACAAAATAAAGATATATCTACTCAACTTAAAAGTATAGAAAAAATCATTTATGAAGAAGAACAACCTATTAAAGAATTTGATGATATTAAATTTGAAAATTTAGTTGAAAAGATAATCATAGGCGAAAAAGATATAGATGGTAATGTTAATCCTAATATTGTAAGATTTGTTCTAAAAATAGGAACAGATTATAAATTTAATAATTTGTCATTTGTAATAAACAAGAAAACAGGAAATAACAGAACAAGAATATGATTCTTTATCAGATGAGGAAAAAAGATTTTATCAAAGAAAATTAACAAAACAAGGTAATTACA
>CADANC010000024.1 GCA_902789225.1 uncultured Erysipelotrichaceae bacterium | reverse complement strand
GAACATGCAAAAAAGACTAAGTTGTGTGGATTTACTTAGTCTTTTAAATTCAAATTGTATAGTTAATTATTTATTATTCCTTGCTTGATTGCAGCTTGTACAACAGCTAACCTAGGGGGGTACATCTGAACTTCCAAATAGAATTAATGAAAGAATTTAAAATCAGATAAAACATAATTAAATCAAGGTTAAATTAAATTTTATTTTCAATATAAACAAAATATGATGTTAAATATGAAATTATAAAAATATAATAGTATTAATCTTCATATTATGGAGACTACAGCTACAGGGGGATTATAGAAAATAAACATCATAATATCTTAATCTTCCGATTATTTTTTTATCCAATATCTTCGTGTTAAAAACTTTTCGCCACAATCTTCATTTTCAACTTTATTTTCTAATTGCCCTCCATTAGCTTCAATAATCTTATATGAACCAATATTATCATCAGCACATGTAATTAATATTTTATCCTCTTCTATTAAGTCTTTATATTGTGTAATGCTAGTTTTAATACTTGTTTTCCATATCCAATTTTCCAATATTTTGGATTAATACCATATCCTATATGTCCACC
This sequence comes from uncultured Erysipelotrichaceae bacterium, assembly GCA_902789225.1. GTDB lineage: Bacteria > Bacillota_I > Bacilli_A > RF39 > UBA660 > RUG343. The sequence continues at coordinate 6,212 of CADANC010000024.1, read as the reverse complement.
ATATCTTAATAGATTTTCTGTTAATCTAATTCTTATATGAACAACTCCAATAAATTTCTCATCATCAACTTCAAAATAATCATAAGATGGAACATAATGCGATGATAATTTTGATTGATCTCTATTATCCATAAAAGTTTGTATAACATCTTTTTCGTCCGAATTTAGAAATATCATATCATGTTTTTTAATATTACCTAATTCTATTTGCTTTAAAGATAAAAGATACGCTTCTTGACATTGATATAAATATTCACTATTAGCATCTATTAAATTTAACACTATTATCACTTGCTTATATACAATGTAACATATTTTTCTATAATTTAATTCATCGAAATATACGGGAATATCTTAATATTGCGAGCATTTTGAATTTTAATTATTTTATCTTCTAATATTATTTTTCTTTGTATTATTTGTTAAAAATGTCAATGCCCAATCATCAAAATCTTCTATTTTAAATTTACCTAAAAATTCTAAATCATAATCATAAACATTTTTTGGTTTTGCATCAAACATCATCATATAATTACCGTCAGTGATATACCATCTACCATGCACAAAGCTATTTCTAATTTTTTTTGTATTATAATCTATTCCATTAATATTTATTTTTTCTTCATTACAACAATGTGTAACTACAAAATCAATAAACGTTATTATAGGTTCTTTCATAATAAAATCGCTTTTTGTCAAATCAAATTGAAAGCAAAGTTGATCAAAATTAGAATAATCATAAAATGGATTAGAAAAATATTCTGATTTTGAAGGTTTGTTTCCAGTTATATTGTTTTGTTGCACTTGTGCAATATATGTTGGAATAATTATTAATGTATCGTTATAACTTAATTCAATATTTCCCATAATTATATCATTAAATAATATTTGATTATTCAATGATTTATCTTTAAGCAAAGGTATCGGTATAACCTTATTTAAAAAATATTTCATTAACGCTGTTTGATCATTCTCGCAAAATATTTTAAATTGCTGTGGATTATTTTTTTTAAAAGATAATATCTCATATTGTATTTTCTTTTTTTGTTCCTCTGATAAATCAAATTTAATTGGTGTGTTTATTTTATTAGATAAATCAGTAAGTTTTTCCTCTACTAGCCTTGCATCTTCATTAGTAATTATTTTTGAATTGGTTATTTTATCAAACTGATTAATTAAAGATTTGGGTAATTGATTGTCAAAATAGTAATGTACAAATTTTATTTTACTTAATTCAGCGAATAAATCATTACTATTAATATCAAAATCATCAGGTATGTCATAGTTAATACTTAATTTATTATTACTATGTTCTATCATATTATTATATATACTTATTAAATCATCTATGCCAAATTTTAATTTTGTGGGTGGCTCAAGCAATTCGATTTCTATATATTTTCCGTTAACAGATATTTTAAATCTGTCTATAATTTCGCTATCATTGTGATTAAAAGTATTTCTGATTAATTTTAATATTTTTTTATTTGATAGTTTACTCATATCAGTGTAATATGAATCTTTAGGAATTATTTTCTCTAATTCGCTATAATTAATATAACTATCTACATTAAGCAAGAAATCTTCAGCGTATGAAAATTTTTTCATTATATTGCAAATTGCAAAAACTCTACACATTCTAATATAATATTCTTCAGTATCATCTTCAGTTCTACCGGACGCCATCATATAATTATGAAATAAAGTTTTTATGTTTTGATTTCTATGATGTCCAATTAGATATCTAATCATTGAATAATCACTTAAATATCTAGCAATCTCAAGTTTGGTCATAGCAATCATATAACAATCACCACCTTTTAATTAATTATATCATAAATTTTAAAAACATTTTCATCAAGTTTATTACATCTTAAGATTACAAAAAAGATGAGAATACTACTCATCTTAATGTACGGGAATATCTTAATCTTGCGATTATTTTAAAGTTTTTCTAATTCATCTATTATTACTTCAATATCTTTTGCTTGTTTAAATACACTTTTTCTTCTTTTCTTTATTTTATATAGTCTAGTCAACTTATATAAATATTTATGTTGTTTTTTTTCTAAGTTCATAAAATATTCGTTTTTATAGTCTCTTTTTACTGCTCTTTTAAAGCTTTTATATGAACCTGTTCTCTTAACAATTATTTTTCCTTTTAATAATTTTGGATTAATACATTGAATGACATTTCCTTCAATTAATCCTTTTTTATTTTTATTTAAGATATATTCTATAATATCATTATAGCAATTAGTAAAATCTTCATTCATATTTAGTTTCCCATATTTATCATTTAACATTCTTCTTATATTTGTTAATTCTTTATCTTCTTTTTCAGTACTGGGAAGTTCAAATAACCTATCACAATTTATTACAATATAATTATCATCATCAATATATTTTAAAGATGAAGTTGTTTTTCCTGAACCTTTAGTGCCAATTACATTTACAATGTTATCGTTAGTTAATTCTTTTATATAGTCTTCTTGATCCTTAAATAAATATATTTTACTCATAATACCACTCTTTACATATCCATTATACCATATATTTCAAAAATTTAATTACATCGTAATATTACTATATTCCGAACAAAAAAGACTAAAAATTCTAGTCTTTTGTTTTATTACTTATTGTTTTTTGCTTTGATTGCGGCTTGTCGCTACAAACAAATTCGTTATCCAAAACGTAAAAGCTGACATACTAAAAATCGACTAAGATGACATACTAAAAATCGACTAAGATGACATACATTATTAACTTACTTTTTCACTCAACGTTAATTTTTCATATTTTGATAAATCATATCCTAATCCTACTATGCGTTTTATTTGATTATCTCTACTATTTCTTGAGGTTCTATATATCTGACAATTATCGTTCATTATTTCAAATATTTCACTCAATTCTTCCTGAGAAATCTTATTACTTTTATCCGAAATTATTTTTATAAATAATTCCATTCCAATATCTGCTTCATTATATGCATCAATAGTAGGTATTGATGAAAGCATTTTTTTTGAAAGTGCTATTATATTTTCTTTATTTAATATGTTTTTTAAACTATCGATCAAATTATAATATTCTTTAAATTTCTTAATTGATGTAGTTCTGCCTGGAGAGAAACTTTTTATTGCATCATTGATATCAAAATCAATTAATCCCCAGAATTCTTTAAACAGATAAGCTTTAGATAATAGATTATGATTCATAAAATCATATAGATTTTCATTTGTATCTTTTATTTCTTCATAAAACTTTTCGTTAAACGAAACAACTCTAAATAAATAACTTAGAGAAAAACATTTTTGCTCATTTGCTGGGATTCCACTATCATCTCTAATGTTGCTAGGTTCTATTTTTCCCCATTCATACTCATTGTTCAATAGATTTATTTTATTATTATCTTTTAGAAATTCTAATAATGAGCGTAATATTAAATAATGCTTATATTGTTCCTCAATAACTTCATCTGAGTTCTTAGTTATTGTAAGCTCAATAAGACTTTGAAATAGTTTTTTAAAATTGGCATCTGTCATAAATTTGAAGTATTTTCTTTCATAATACTTTCTAACTTTCTGACAATCTTCTTCAATTGTCCCAATTCCAAATATAATGCTTTCTAAATCTGGAAATTCAAAATTTACCATATCATTTTTTATAACTTCGTATGGATTCTTAAAGAAATAATCTATACATAGTATTTCTGAATATATTTCTATAATAAACAAATATGTTTGATCTTTACTTGGATTATACTTGGTTTCTTTAAAATAAAAAGGATGGGCACATTTATTTCTTGTTTTCTTAAAATATTCTAATAATTCTATTGTAGATATATTCAATAATCTTTTGTCCTTATATATATCAAATATTTTTTTCTCTACTTCTGAATATTTTGCATCATCATCACTTTTAATCATATTGTTTATTGTTTGTAATTCTTGCTTACAATTAACATAACCTTTTTCATCCATTTTCACTAATTTATAGTACAAATCATTTACTAGCAAATTATACAATAATAAAATTGCAGCATTAAAATTATTGGAATAAAAAGCCTGTAATACATTATCAAAGCTATTTCTACTTTCAGGATTTTTAATCTTATTTAAATCACTATTACTGAACATATAGTCACCTCTTTAACAACAACTATATTGTACCATAAGAATACTAGTTTTGTTCTACTTGTTCAATAAAACAATCTTTTTGTCCTTTCCCTATAACTTTAAGTTTAAATGTGCGTTTGGGTCAAATCAATGTGCAAATTTTATTGCATACAAAAGGACTAGCTATATACTAGTCTAATTATTAATTATCACTTTTTTTAGAGTTACAAGTTGGACATAAAACCTGACCATTTTCAATTTCTGTTTTACCGCCCTTACTCCATGGAACAATATGATCTGCTTCCCAATCATTCCAATCACAGTGTTTACCACATTCTTGGCATATTCCATTATCTCTTCTATATATAACTTGTCTTTGTGCTTCGTCAAATGAACGTTGAGAATCCTTTAATGGTAAATTTTTAATATTATCCAATAAATCTTCTTTTAATACCTTATGTCTATATGTTAATGATTCTATTGTGTCTGAAGAGTTTGATATCCATCTTTGATATAAAACTAATACTGGATCTTGTTCTTCAGCTTCTTTCTTTCTATCAAGTAATCTTCTACTTTCAAAATCAATAAACCATTTTGCGATTTCTTCTTCTCTACCTCTTATATCATAATTTGGCATTAAGTCCATTATTAACAAGAATAAAGATACTACACTATATCTTTGCAATTCTGGTGCTTTACTAGGAAACATACTATTTAAATAATCTAGTATTCTCTTTATGTTTCTTGCTTGATCACAATTTTCATCAAATTCAGTATTATTCCAATACATATCATTTAAATCTTTGTCTTTAATATTAACTATATTTCCTTTTAAAGCTAATAAGCACATTTGTGCAGCTATTAAATCGTATGTAAATCGACTATCTTTAAAATTCACTTTATAGAAGAAATCATGGCTAGAAATTGTTTTTACAAAATCTCTCATCTTGCTTGGAATAGCATTTCGTTTTTCTTGTGCTTTAAGTGATGTTCCATTTTGTAATCTAAGAAACATTTCCCTTATTTCTTCATCTGTTTTATCTAAAATAACAAAATCTAGATTATAGGTATCAATAATATCTGATACTTCAGGTTCTAATTCACTATATTTTTTCCCAGCTACTTCAAATTCATTAATGGGATCAGCATCCTTAGCCAAAGGATACTCATCATCATAAAATGACCATATAGCTCTAATTCTTTGTTGACCATCTACTACATCATATTTATTCTTTTCTACTTCATGCAAATATATTTTAGGAATATCATAATCATGTAATATTGAATCTATCAATAATTGTTTTTGATTCTTAGTCCATACGGATGGTCTTTGATAATCTGGATTTGTATTTATTTGATTTCTTCTTTTATTTAATGACAACAATGGCCATGTAGTTTTATTTAACATATTTTTCTCACCTTCTTAACTAGGCATAAAATCTTACACTAGGATATTCTTTACGCATTTTTATTATATCGTAATATGTGTATTCCTTAACTTTAGGGAATTCCGCTTTAACATCTGTAACCATATATAATGTATACGAATCTTTATATTTCTCCATAAATTTTAACTCGCCACTAGACATATTGAAAATTGGTTTTGTTCCAGAAGTTGATTTTACCTCAACATATTTCTTTTCTCCGTCTTCGATATATTCTATATCGTATGGAGATTGAGGATAATCTAGACTAGTATGATAAAGTTCATTATCTTCTGTAAGTTTTTCTAATAACAATTCATATATATATTGCTCTCCAATTTTTCCGTTTTCAGCGCGTGATTTGTTTATTAATTCATAAGAAACATTAGTAGTGCCAGCTATTTCAGGGTTTTGCTCAACCACTACTACATAATCGTTATCTACAACTTTGTCTGGATCAATCATTAATTTTTGCCCTACACCTTTTTGTCTTCTAAATACTGTTGAAAGAGGAATTCCCTCTGGACCAATTAACGAAGTAATAAAGTTTAGTGTTTTTGAATCTTCATAATGTTAATGGTAATATAAGAATGTAGGAAAAATGTAATATAAAAATGTCGGTTTTCCTACATTCTTTTGTTATACTTTTTTTATGTAATATGGAGGTATA
>CADANC010000023.1 GCA_902789225.1 uncultured Erysipelotrichaceae bacterium | reverse complement strand
ATCATAATAAGATACAAAATACTCAACATGATTTTCTGGAAATAACTCTTTTAATTCACCATAAAGTTGTCCAGCTAAAGTCTTATTATGAGCAAGTACAAGAGTTGGTTTATTAACACGAGCAATAACATTGGCAATAGTAAAAGTTTTACCAGTACCTGTTGCACCTAATAAAACTTGTTCTTTCTTATTATTATTAAGACCTTCTACCAATTCTTTAATAGCTTCTGGTTGATCACCACTTGGTGTATATTTTGATACTAATTCAAACATAATAAACCTCCCTTTTAATTATTTGTATTTTATCATTTTATATGCAATAAAACAAGGTAATCACCAAAATACCTTGTTCTTACTATTATCATTTTTTTATTAAATTATTTATTCTTCCTTAATAATTTTATTTGATTTAAACCGCTATCTCCTAAAGGATTATGTTCTTTATATAATTCCAATTGATGATTATATCCATCATCGCTCACTAAGTACTCCTTTATTTCTTTTATAAAATTATCATCACTTAGTCTATTATGTAAACATTGTATATTTTTATCATTAAATAATGATAATAAATATAATCCTGTTTCGCTTTCAAAGTAACCATATTTTGGATTTTTACAATATCTATTATTAAATACGCACATATTACCTTTTATAGCAATCATTATTATATCATGATAGTATTTCTTTAACATCTCATTTTCACTCGTTTCATATTCACAAATAAATGATTCTAGTGCAATTGTTCCATTTTTTAATATGGTCCAATCTACTAATGGATTAGCAATAACCCTCAAATTATAAATTAATAATTCTTTCTTTTTAGGAAGTATAGTAAACAATGGTTCAGACGAAGTACCAATACGAATATTTGGATCCTTAATCAAATTTTCTCTTACCATATCAATATATATTTTATATAAATTATCTGAATCTATTCTAATAATATATTTTAATAATAATTCATCGTAAATATGATGTTGATTCCACAATTCTAGAATTCTATTTTCTATTTCTTCAAATGAATCAATATTATATTTTTCAGCAAATATTATTAAATTATTTAAGTATCTTATCATTTCATGGTTCAAGTTATTGTCATCAATTGAACTATGTAAGTATTTTAAAATTTCTTCCATATCTATATTTTTAAAATTATCATTTATTAATATTTTTTCAACTATAAATTGAATGTTTTCATCATCTTCTAACGCCCAAGTAGATAAAATTGATAAATAATTCATTTTACAAAACAAGCTATAGTATTCTTCAATAATAGTTGTTAATCTCATATTTTTCCCCCTACAAATTAATAATATTATAATCTTTAAAGTTTTTGGTTCAATTTTTAATATAAATTCATCAACATGATTTGTGTATCTGCCTTATTCTAACATTTAGTATAAAATGAAAAAAGCAAAAATAATTACTTGGAAATAATTCTTTAATAGCTTCTGGTTGGTCACCACTTGGTGTATTCTCACCTCAAATACTGTCAGTATTTTAACACTATTCTTCTATAAAAACAAGGAAGTCATATTTGCTCCCTTTCATATTTACTTTTGATATATTTGATTTTTCAATTTTAATTTTTCCCATTCTGTCTTTCATAGATTTTAGTCTTTGCTTTGGTATTAACGTTGTCTTGATTAAATTCTATATCTTTTGAAATTATTTCTTTAGGAAATTGATTTCTTATTTGAATTCTCTTTTCTAAATCAGCATCATATATTAAATCTTCAGCTTTATCAATAAACTCTATACCATCTAAATGATCAATCTCATGGCAGAAAACTATAGCTTCAAAATCCTCTGCACATCTATGTAGATGATTACCATTTATATCTTGATAATCAAGTTCAATATAGTATGGTCTAGCAACTTTACCTATCATATCACCTGTGCTCATACATGCTTCATAATAATATTGTAGACCCTTCATAAGTGTGATTTTAGGATTAAAATATGGCATAGCCTCATAATCATCATGAAATTGGTCTAATTCTTCTTTATTTTTAACCTTTTTTTCTACAGCACTTATCATTAAAATAAGTCTTTTATTTATTCCAAATTGAGGTGCTGCTGCAGCGAATGCATAGTGACCTAGACTTGCTTCCATTATTTGATTAATTAAATCTTGATAAAATTTTTTATTTTCAAAATCAACTACTTCTTCACAAGATAATTTTAACTTCGGATCATCATTTTTAATTAATTCTAGTTTCATATATATCCTCCTATACAATATCATATAAATTATATCTGTATTATATAATGTTCAATTAATAATTTCTAGTTATTTTTGCTTTATCTAATATAAATTTCTATCATAAGTTTATTAAATAAATAAAAATACCCTCCAATAAGAATCCTAACACTTATCTGAGAGTAAAACAAGAAGTCTATATTAATTTCACTTTACAGCAATTACTTTTTTAACACTTTTTTAATACTTAAAAATTCATTAGGATATTCCATTATACGTCGATTATACTTATCAAGTATACTAGGTGGTATAAATTCTACATTCCATCCATTTTTTATATATTCTTCGAATTCGGTTTCATAATTTACACAACTGGTTGTGATAGTCTTTTCTCGCATAGATTCTATTTTATGAAATCCACAACATCTAACTAATACATCTCTAATATCATCTTTAGTCCAAGCAACTAACTTATCAATTTCATTTTGAGGTTTTTCTGTAAAGATACATAAGTCTTCAAAAAATCTATAAAAGCAAGCTTGTGCATTTACTATTCCAAGAATTAAATCAACAATATGTTTTTCTCTAGCTATTGGTACACCATTAATTTCTTCTAGATAAACAGGCTGACTGATATAATTTAAAAATCTTTTAAATTGTCCTGCTGTTATATAACCTTTTTCTCTTATTTGTCTTGATAACTCTAAATATCCATTAGATGTTCCATTATTTTCATATAGATTTCCTTCCTTTACAAAGTTTTTTATCCTATTAAAATTAAAAGTTACATCTCTACCTGCATGTCCATACCCATCTTTCTGTTTACCGCAATTATATAAATAACCGTTAGGTGTTATATACCATGCATCAGGTTGATATATATTATCTTCTCTATTTGAATCATATATTATTGTATTTATATTTTTTAACTCTCTAATAGCTACTTTGATTCTTTCATTAACTGATGTAAAATAATCTTTATTTTTAGGAAATATATCTTCATATAAATATGATAATTTTTCAATTAAATATAAATAGTTTTCTAGATCTATGTATGTAAAATCTATTTTTCTGTAATTTTCTAATACATAACTAAAATCTTCATTTATATCCTCAAACTCTCTATAAATAAAACATTTCTCTTCCCAATCAAGTGTGCTATTAGAAAAAAATTTATCAATATCATTGTTTTTATAAATATCTATTAAAAATTCACTATTTTCAAATAAATCATGATACTTTTCAATGAAATGAAGTGATACTTTATAATCAAACACTCTACTTTTTCCTTAAGTTTGAATATCAACTAATGGTAAATAATAGTCAGATCTATTTTCTAATTTTTTATAGTATTTAATCATATAACATATCCCCTTCCAAAGTATAATTCTAGTATCATATTTTTTAGTTTATATTTCTACATTTAAGTTTTAATGAATTGTATTTTATTCTAACATCTATCATTTAAAAAATGTAATATAAAAAGAGAAAATATTTAATGAAGTTTTTATTAAATATTAGAATATTTTTTATGTAGGAGTAATACTACTTTTTAATAACTTAATCGTATAAACCTACATAATATATAAAAGAAAGGAGAATTCATATGAATAGTCATAACTTTGATGATAACTGTGTATTGTCTTTCCACTTTCACAAATTAATTCTGAGCGACTTTGTAAAATAAAATAATTATTAGTCTTTCTTTTTAACAGAAAACGTAAAAGTAGAGTTTGATGAGGGGGTTACATCATCTAGGTTAACTGTTAATGTATGTGTTGCCTCATTATAATTATATTGATCTTGGGTAGCAATAACACCATTTATTTCTACACTTCCATCGATAAAATCAACTAAAGTTGTATCAATAACATCAGTAACTATAGGTTTTACATAGATTTTATCTGTTTGATTATCAATAGTAATTGTATATTCTAAATTTCCACCACCCCAATTAGTCTTATCTGCTTCCTTATGAAGGCTCAATCCTTCAATAATATTAACTACGGAAGTATTTGAAGTAAGAGTTGTTGGAATGTTATTATAATTACCAACTGCTGTTACTATATTATTTAATTCGTTCATAGTCACCTTCCTACAATAATTCTGTGAGTTTAATATACAAATATTAATTTGAAAGAAAAAAAGTTATCATTTCTAATAAATGGTAACTTTTTTAAATAGACTATTTTTTAACTAAATATGTCTTTTTAGAAATTTCCATTAATGGTTTATCATTATAAGAATCAGTATAAAATTCTTCAACTACAGCATTAGGATATCTTTCTTTAAAGGCTTTAACTTTATTTTCTCTAAAACATAAAAATTCTAACTTTCCAGTTTCTATACACATTTCACTACAAATAATATTTTTCGTATTTAATTTGTCTTTTATGCCATCAATAAGTATACTTGGAGATGCAGTTATAATAACATCGTCTTCTCTTAATTGTTCTAAATAATCTAACTTTAAGTTTTTAACATGTGTTTTCCAAAATTTTTCAATTAAACTTTCCGCATTATCTTTATTATCTATAATTACTTTCGACATTCTACTAGCAAGCTCACATAACTTGTCAATTGATAAAAATCCTAATTCATACATAAGTGTTGTATATATAACTATAGGTGCATATTTAACTAGTGATTTCTTTTCTTTAACACAAAAAAGAAAAAAGTCAAAAACACTTTCTCCATCATAAATTGTATTATCAAAATCAAAAACGCGCATATTACCACCATAACTTTTCATTTACTATATCAGATATATAGAAATAAATCAAATATATTCTTTTAAATGGTTTATTGTTTTTTCTTGGAATTTCAAGAATTTTTTAGCAATACTTTTTTCATCCTTATCTAATTCTTTATCATACTCTTTTAATTTTTTCTCTATTTCCAAACTTCCCATTGAAACACCCTGAATTAACATATTTGCAATAGATGAATCACTATTATCTTCTTTTACTTCTTTACTTATTCCCATAGATGAACCCATTTTAGCCATAAGAGAAGGATTTGATGGTTCTTTATTATTTTCTTTTAATAAGACTTTTGCCTCTTCTTCAAATTGTTGATATTCTTTTAAAATTTCTTCAGCATAAGCCTTTATCTTATTATCTTTATCTTTTAATTTATCAAGTAGTTTTTCTATAGTATATGCTGCCATTGATGAATCATGATGAACTTGTTCTAATAGTTCTAATTTTTCTTCCATAATATATCCTCCTAATAATATTATTGACTATTTCTTTTTTTTTATACTCTTTATAATATTTAAAAAATAGCAATAAAGAAAATAAGACTAAGAATATTTACTTGTATGAATAAAATATATTTTTAATACATTTATTCATGAATATTCTAACGATATAGCATACTACCTATAGTTATAAGTTTAATCATTTAAAAAACAGAGTTATGTTAGTTAAAAGATTATATAATTAGCAAAATTAAAGAGGGCTATTTCTAGTCCTCATAAATAATAATTCTATTACAATTAGTTTTTAATATCACTAATATTATCAGATAATCTTTTTATCTTGGAATATAATTATCCGGATCAACTAAATGGTTCAAATAATTAAATGGGTTTTTATCCGAGTAATAACCGTAATAACATTCATTTTTTGATGGATAATTCCATCCACATCCTGCTGATAATTCTAAATGAAGATGACATCCCGTAGAATATCCAGTTGAACCAACATAAGCTATAACTTGACCTTTTGAAACTCTTTGTTTTTTACTTACCGGTATATTTGATAAAACATGAGCGTATTGTGAATATAATCCATTTTCATGGTCAATCATTACCATATATGCTCCATATGTATCGCGATTATTTCCAGTATAGAATACAGTACCATCAGCTATAGCATAAATTGGCGTTCCACAACCAACACTGATATCCCATCCTTTATGACCTGAACCAGTATTAGGATTATATGAAAAACCTCTATTAAATCTTCCACCATTAATAGGATAAATATAGCTTCCTGGTCCAACATTTTTATTACCTGAACTAGAATTAACTTGTTTCGAAACAGCACACGTAACTCCTATTACATCATTTGACTTACATCCCTTATTTTTATAATAATTGACTAAAGTTTGATATTGAGCAATTTGATCTTTTGTTGAAGGTAAGGTTCCTTCTGTTTTTTCAATGTCTTGTTCTATTCTTGCTTTTTCTGATTCTAGTTTACTTTTCAAATCTGATAACTCTTGATTTTTTTTAGCAAGTTCTGCTTTTTTTACTTTATTTTGACTTATTAATTCATTGAGTTCTTTAACAACTTTTTGATTATATTCAGTTAATTGTTCAACAACTGATATCCTATAAATCATATCAGTAATACTTTCTGCTTCAAAAATATACTCCAAATAAGTGTTACCACTTCTGATTATTTGAAAATATTTCATTATTTTTTTACTTTGTTCTTTTTTATTTTCAATTTCTTTATTACTTTTATCTATTTCATCTTCTAAACTTTTAATCTCATCTTCTGCTGTCTTAATTTGTGATTCAATATTTGCAATATTCTTTTTTACCTGTTCTACTTCCTCTTTACTTTTAGCAATTTTATTTTGCTTATCTTGGTATTCTTTAGTATATTTTGCAACCTTATCTTCATATTCTTTCAAAGTAATTGCAAATGTATTCTTTGGTAGTGCTACTAAAGAAATTACTAAAGTCAAAAGAAGATATTTTTTAAAATTTTTCTTCATCATATTTTTAGATATTTCCTTACAGCACTAGCACTACCTACCATACCAACTATAATACCTATTATTACAACAAGGCCTGATGCTTGATAAATAAATGGTTCTGGTTCTATTAATCTAATTAATTTACTAAATAAATAACCATCGAAATGTTTGTAGAAAGCTAAGTAACCAAATGTAGTTAGAATTACTGGTATTATAGAACCAATTAATCCTAAAAACATACCTTCTACAATGAACGGAGTTTTTATAGAAAAGTTACTAGCTCCAACTAATCTCATAATTGATATTTCTCTTTTTCTTGAGAATATTGTTAACTTAATTGTATTAATAATTAAGAATACTGTAACTACAACCAAAGCAATAACTACACCGTAAGCAACTTTTTCAATTGAAGAAAAGGCATTTACTAATTTATCAACCATACCTTCTCCATATCTTACTAAAGATACTTGTTCCATATTTTTTAACTTTTTCGCTGTATGAGAAATTTCAGTAGCGTCTTTTACTTTGATTTTAAATGTATCTTTTAAGGGGTTATCTTCCTTGCTCCATTCAGACATAACAGAATTAAAAGCATCTGATTCCTTAGACATTTCTTCTTTGATTGATTCTCTTCCTTGAAATTCAACTGACTCAACATTCGCCATATTTTTTATTTCTGTAGTTAGACTTTCTATATCCTTTTCTTCTACATCTGATTTAAGAAACGCTACTATTGTTAAATCTTTTTCTATTTCTTTAGTAAAATTTTCAACATTGAAAGATGCTATTATTGCGACTACAACAATAATCAAAGTTATGGTAATACAGGAAATAGAAGCAAGGGATAGACTAAAATTTCTAATTACACTTTTGAAAGCA
>CADANC010000022.1:661-8742 GCA_902789225.1 uncultured Erysipelotrichaceae bacterium | reverse complement strand
TCTAAAAGTGCTGGAAGTAGTATGAAAATAAAAATTGCAGCATATAACTTACTAGAATATGTTAGTAGTTCAAAAGGCAATTATAAAAAAATAGTTGATTTAATATATAAATACTTTACCGAAGAATATGATTATGATGCTTCATTAACATATCCAAATGAAGAATTAGAATGCTTACTTTCAACTTGCTGTACTCTTTTATTGTTTGGAAAAAATATTAATTTAAATGAAACAGGTTTACAATCTAAAGAATACACTGAAAATGATATAATTAATATTATTTAATAGCAATTACTGCTGAATTCAGCAGTCAAATAAAAAATAAAAAAGAAGGGTTATAAAGTAAGCTCTAATCTTTTGTGTATTGGAAAAATATAATATATATAAGTAACACCCATAATTAGAAAATTTAAGATAATAAAAGCATTATCATAAGTATTGTGATTATTTGAGAAAGATCGATAATTGAGTATCATATAATGTTTAAAGTAAAGAAATATGAATATTCATAGAAATATTAGTTGTTGTTAATGGTTGTGAATAATTTGCACCAATATTAGGTAAAAAAATTAAAATATCTAAATATGAAAAATAATATTAATTTAAAAATTGGAAAAAAGTAAATCAATTAAATATAAAGCTGGTGTAAATTTTATTAGAAGAAAAGTATAATGAGAATAAACAGATAACACTATAAAAATTGAAAAACTCACTAGAATTAAAAAAGAAAGATGAAAAATTAATTATAATATCAAATAATTGGATGTCTATTTGCCAAAAGTAGCAGAAACTTGGTATTAATAGACTATCCAATTTTTTTACTAAGAAAATAGAAAATGAAGAAAAATCATTGCTTTTTTAAGATTCTGCGTATTAGTTAAATTGCAAAAAAAAAGTAGCATCACTGCTAGATTTCAATCATAAATGGCACGCTATTTATGAACGTTTGCGAAAAAATAGGGATAAAACCTAATTATAAATATATTGTATCACAAATATTAAGAATTATTAATATTTTTTTCTATATCGTCTATTATTTCTCTTAATTCATATTCTTGTAGTGAATTTTCTAATTCTTCTAAACCTCTATGTGTTTTTCCACCAGATAGGCGATCATAACTATTTTCTAAACATTCTAAAAGTTTATTATTTTTTCCTAGTTGTTTCAAACTATCCCAATTAATTCTATTTGATTTCCCGCTATATTTTAGTGGTTCTATACCTAACAATATTTTTTCATCGATTAGGCATTCTATAGCGTATCTAAGATGTATAGCGCAGGTTCTTTCATACTCAAGTTCTTTACTATCTAACACATTTTTTGCTAACTCTATATAAGTTGAGGAATTATTTTCTGCTTTAGTCATTATCACACCTTTAGAAGTTTTGCTTTCTTCTTTAACATCATATAAATATACATGTTTGCCTTTATTCTTATTGCAACCATTTGAATAATTTTTACAAATATGGCAATTTGCAGAATTTTCAAAATAACTCAAGAAGAGAATATTATGAGTAAAGATAATGATTTGATTTTCTAATTCTAATAATCTTTCAACAAATCTTTTCATTACTTTGTGATCAAGACTATTTACTGGATCATCCAATATTATTGGACTGATATCATTTCTCATACTAATTTCTGCTAAAAACATTGCTAAAGAAACAGCTTTTTGCTCACCTTCACTTAATATGTCAGATACTTTATTATTTTTACTTACTACTAGTTTAGTACTTACTATTCCTTTTGACGCACCAGCTTCTATTAGATTAACATCTAAATTGGTAAAGCCTAATTTACTTAATTCTGATTCAAAATTAATTTTTAATCCTTCTGTCAATAATTTACTATGCGCTTTTTTACTTAATGTTGATATTGGGGTAGTATTTATTCCTGTTCTAATTTTTTCAAGTTCTTTAACTTTTTCTATATCATTAATCCATTTTGTGATGCTTTCCTTCTGATGAACAATACTATTCTTTTCTTTTAATATAGTTAGTTCATTTTCTATTTTATTTACTTCCTCTTTTCTTTTATCCGAAGTATCTTTTAATTTCTCTATTTCTTGTTTTATATTTGTGATGTAATTATCAATTTTTTCAGCAATAATATTTATATCAAAACTAACAAATTTTATTTCTGATTTGTTATTGATAGAATCATTGAGTTTTAGCAATTGATCATTAACATAAGTATTCAATTTATTCACTAATTCAGATATTCCGTTTTTTTCAAATTCTTCATTTAAGACATCATCAATTTCTATTACCTTATCTATATTAATGCTATCTTTAAGTTTATTAAAACCGGATTCAATAGCATTACTATTTTGTATAACATCATTATTCAAATATTCTGAATATGCACTTATTAAATCAAGAGATTGCTTATTCAATGGATTCCTACAATATATACATACATTACCATTATCCTTTATAGTTTTATTATATTTTTCAGCACTTTCAATAAATTTTTTCCATTCATCTGTATCAATAGACGGTATTTGATTTAATATCTTTATTTTTTTTGATATTCTTCAACTTTTAATTTATTACTTTTATAATTTTCAATTAATGAATTTAATAAAACGCATTTTTCCTCGATAAACTTATTATTACTTTTAATATCGCTTAACATATTACTTGCTTTTAGTTGTTTTTGAGTTCTTAAAGATATTTCTGTTTCAATATTTATGCTTTTAAGAGAATTTAATTTTTTCTCTAATTCTTCAATATTTTTTTGGTCACTAAATGAAAAACTGTCTAATATATATGTTTTTAAATCTAAAGGCAAAAGCTTATTTAAAAATACATTTCTTATTCGATCTGTAAACATAGAACTATCAATAGATGGTAAGTTTGATTTAATTTTAATCTCTTCGTCAATAATATTTTGTTTCAATTGTTCAATATATTTAATAAGTGAAGAAAATAAATGTAAACCAAAAGGTTCAATCAGTGCTTCTTGTGTACTTCTAGGTTCAATTAGTCCATTCATGTAGGATGTATCATAAACGGATGCTTTATTATATAACGTAATACCTCTGCAAGTATTGTTCCATGATAATACATCATTACTTATATTATTTGTAATTAAAACTTCTATAGGTTTATGTACTGATGAAAATATATTAGGTATTATATCCTTTTTTTCATTTCCACCACATATTTCATTTAATATTCTAAAATATCCACTTTTTCCTGAACCGTTTTGGCCAAATAAAATAGTAACATTATCATTAAATTTAATTTTTTGATTTTCTTTTAATACATTTACACCCGAAATATGATTAAGTTCTTTAATACAAAAAGGTTTAGTAGTTTTTTTCGTTTGAACCATTTCATGTACATCTTCTATTTCATAGTTAGTACCATTAATCAAAATATCATAGCATGTACTAATATAATCATCGCTATCTTTAAACAATCCGTTAGATAGTATAACTTTATTAACTAAGTATTTTAACCATAATTCTTTGTCTTTACTATAATTAAGTAAATAATCTTTTGAATGATTGTACATATTATCACCTTCTTAAGTATTTATTTTATCATATTTTTAAGCCATATTTTCGATATTCTGATAAAAAATCGAATAATTATGATAAAATATATTTAAATAAATTTGGAGGTGTAATATGGCATTTAAATCTTATAGTTGGTCAATTGGAACTACTAGCTTTAGAGTTAGCCAATTGAATTATAAAATAGAACGTCAATTACAATTATTAAAACAATTTTGGTTAGAAAACCCTAATGTTAATTGGAAGAATAATAATGAGTTACAAGCAAAATACTATTATTTTATGAAAGATAATGGATTTTTAATCGGTGAAGCTAGTAGACCAGATAAAGACGCAAGAGAAAAAACTTCAGGATTAGTTGATATTGGAGTTTTAACACAAGATAGAAAACTAACAGAAGTTGGTAATAAAATTGAAAGTTTATTAGGTAAAGAAAGAACTAAAGATAATATATTTTATATTGATGAAGATAGTTATTACTACTTGTTACAATTTTTGAAATTGCAAATTAATAATGACGGATTAAAAATAAAACCATTTATTGCTCTAATATATATGCTAGAAAAACTAGATTATTTAACTTATGATGAATTTACATATTTATTACCATTATGTAAAAACAAATATGATGTTATAAAAATGGTAAATGATATTAAGTATAATCGCCAAGGATTAGATTTAGATATGATTATTACAACTAGAATTTATGAAATGGATAATTATATTAGGGTACTTGAAGAATTTAGAAAAGATTATCCAGTAACTGAAGAAACATTTGAAATGATTGGAATGAATAGAAAAAGTGCTAGTTACGAACATGCATATTTACCAGTATATAATGAATTAGTTAATTTAGTATTCCATTTAAGACACAATACATTTGAAGAAAGAATTGAATCATATAATAAGTTGTATGGATATTGTAGAAACATTTCAGGAAATGCTAAATCACATTGGTTATCATATTTATTTATGAATTACACTCCTAGAAACTTTGATGAAAAATTTGATAAAGAATTTAGAAAACTTGAAATATCTGAAGTTAAAAATATAATTGACTTTAAAAGAGTTTTCTTTGAAAGAGAACATATCATTAAATGGAAAGTAAATCTAAAAGAATATTTTGATTTAAATAAGAGATATTTTTCATTAACTAATATTGTTAAATTTGGTGAAGATAAAATAGAATTAGATTTATTACCAAAATATTATTTTAAGGAAATCATTGATGATTTATTAAATGAAAATCTATTAGAAGAAGATGATTATTTAAGTTTATTTCATTCAATTGTACCTATTGAGAAAATATCCGATAAATATAAAACTGATATATCTGAACTTGTTAATGAAATTAATAAAGAATTACATACAGATTTAACAATAGACAATATTAATACATATTTAGAAGATGAAAAAATTAAACAATTTAATAAATTAATTGATGAAAGATTTAAGGATAGCGACTTGTTATCATTAATTGATTTGATTAAAGATAGAAGAGATTCAGAAGTGTGTAGTTATGTATCTGATAATGCCGATGTTCCAACAATATTTGAATATATACTTGGTATAGCTTGGTATAGAATAAGTAATAAAGAAGGAAATATACTTAAGTTTATGAATCTTAGTTTAGACGCTGATTTATTACCAAAGACACATGCTGGTGGTGGTATGGCAGATATAGTTTACGAATACAAAGAAAATAACTATCCAAGACATAATTTATTAATTGAAGCAACATTATCAGAATCAACTGGACAAAGACATATGGAAATGGAACCAGTATCAAGACATTTGGGAGAAGATATATCTAGTACAAACAATGAAAATGACTATGCATTATTTGTAGCACCAAATCTAGAAGAAAGATTAATATTGGATTTTAGAAATATGAGAAGCAGATTCTATCCTAAAGCTAATGGTGGTTATATTGAAGGATTAAAGATAATACCTATTGATACAGACATATTAAAAAAATTTATAACAGAACATAAAAAGTATTCTGACATATATAGCTTATTTGATAATGCTTATAAGTCACAACTACCAGATCCAGAATGGTTCGAAAAAGAAATTTTCCAAAAAATATAAAAGAAGTTGTAGCACACTTCTTTTTTTATGGTATAATTAAATAGTAGTACGATGCCGAAAATGGAAATAAGGAGGATTAATATGAAATTAATTAATATAAATAATAGACGTTATATAGGAAGTAAAGCAAGAATGTTAGATTACATTAATGAGGTTATGAAAAAAGAAAAAATTACATTTTCATCCTTC
This sequence comes from uncultured Erysipelotrichaceae bacterium, assembly GCA_902789225.1. GTDB lineage: Bacteria > Bacillota_I > Bacilli_A > RF39 > UBA660 > RUG343. The sequence goes on along the minus strand of CADANC010000022.1, from coordinate 2,938 downwards.
CTTGATCTATTTGGAGGAACTGGTATTGTTGGAGATTATTTTAATGATTCAAAAACTAAAATATATGTTAATGACTTGTTAAAATCCAACTACTTGTCATATTTAGCATGGTTTGGAAATGATAAAATTGATAAAAAGAAGTTAGAAGAATATATTGAAAGATATAATTCTATAAAAAATGTAAAAGATAACTATTTTTCAATAAACTTTAGTGATACATACTTTAGTAAAGAAAATTGTAAAAAAATTGGATATATAAGAGAAGATATTGAAAATAACTATTTAGAAAATAAAATAAATACTAGAGAACGTGCTATTTTAATTACTTCATTATTATATGCTATGGATAAAATTGCTAATACAGTTGGTCATTATGATGCATATAGAAAAAATGGTGAATTAGATAAAAAATTAGAACTATGTATGTTAAATTTAAAATCAACTACAAATAATAAAAATAATAAAGTATTCAATGAAGATTCTAATGAACTTGTTAAAAATATTAAAGCTGATGTAGTCTATATAGATCCGCCATATAATTCAAGACAATATTCAGATGCATATCATTTATTAGAAAATGTAGCAACATGGGAAAAACAAGAAGTATTTGGAGTTGCTAAAAAAATGAAACGAAATGGGATAAAAAGTAAATATTGTTCTGTTTCTGCTCCATTAGCATTTAAAGATCTTATTGAAAATATAAATGCCAAATATATTATTGTTTCATATAACAACATGGGAACTAAAGGTTCAGGAAGATCTCAAGCAAAAATTAGTGATGAAGATATAATGAGTGCTTTATCTGCAAAAGGAAAAGTTAAAGTTTATGAAACTGACTTTAATCAATTTAATACTGGAAAAACACATATTGATAACCATAAAGAAAGATTATTTATTTGCAAAGTAGGAAAAACAACAAAAGTAAAAGAAAAAGCAACTACTGAAAATATTACTGACAAAGTAAAATCACCGCTAAACTATACTGGTGGAAAATATAAATTGCTTAACCAAATAATACCAATATTTCCAGATAATTTAGATTTATTTGTAGATTTATTCTCTGGTGGTGGTAATGTAGGCGTTAATGTTAATGCTAAAAGAATAATATGTGTCGATAAGCAAAAAGAAATAATAAGAGTAATGGACTTATTCAAAAAGTATGAAGATGGATACATAATTGATAAACTTGAAAAAATAATTGATAAATATAACCTAAGTAATTCATTATTAAATGGTTATGAATTATATAACTGCACGAGCGATAAAGGACTTGGTCAATACAATAAATCAAGATACATAGAATTAAGAAATGATTATAATAAAGAAAAGGAAGATTCAGTAGAAAAGGATTTCTTATTTCTTACACTTGTTATATATGGTTTTAATAACCAAATAAGATTTAACTCAAATGGTGAATTTAATATGCCAGTTGGAAAAAGAGATTTCAATAATTCAATAAGAAAAAATTTAAAATCATTTATTACTAAACTTAAAACTAAAAATATTGAATTTATTAATTCTGACTTTAGAGAATTTGCCGTAGAAACAACTGATAATACATTAGTGTATTGTGATCCACCTTACTTCTTAGGTACAGCTAGTTATAATGAAAATGGTGGTTGGACAGATAAAGATGAAATAGATTTATTAAACTATTTAGCAATATTAGATAAAAGTGGAGTTAAGTTTGCTTTATCGAATGTTATAGAACATAAAGGTGAAAAGAATACAATTCTAGAAGCTTGGATTAATGAACATAATTACAACGTACATATAATAGATTCAAATTATAATAACTCAAATTATCATAAACAAGAAGGTAATATTTTAAAAACTATCGAAGTTCTTGTAACTAATTACTAATAATGGCAGTTCAAAATGGACTGTCTTTTTTTATCCATAATTATGATCTATTATGGTCTATTTTGAACCACAAATATCGTATTTTTTGTATATAAAAAAACAAGAGCATAAGAGATTGTACCAAAAAAGCATTAAACATAGATAAATACTAGATTTATAATTGGTACAAACTTATTTTGCACTTGCAAAATCGTACCATAAATATGGTTCTTTTTTTATGAAAATCATTTATTTTCATAGGTTTTATATGGTTTGAATTATGGTTCTATTTGTGGATTCGTTTTTTAATCAATTTTTCTTACTTTATTTATTAGGATCCACACAAGGAAATGATTTAATTGATGTTGTTACTATTCCTAACTTAAATTTATTGAATACATTTTCAGGATTATCTATATCTTTAATAATAGGAAT
>CADANC010000022.1:0-633 GCA_902789225.1 uncultured Erysipelotrichaceae bacterium | reverse complement strand
GTTGCATGATATTTATTTAGTTCATTTAAATACTCTTTTATTTGAGATTCTTTTAAAGGACATCCGATATTAACTCTAACAGGTTTATCATTTGAAATTAGATAAACTGGAATTTCACTAGCACCTATTTCAGATAACTTATTTACTTTTTCCTTAAATATAGATTTTAATTTTAGATCAATTATTCTAATTCCGTGTTTACAATCTTTATCTTTTTTAAAAGTCATAGATTCAATATATCTAGAAATGAATTCTTGTTTTTCTTCTTTAGTTTTCATATCCCATTGAGCTAAGAAAAATTTGTTATCATATCTAGTATTTAAGAATATTCTATTTATATCTCTTTTTACCATTACTTTTTCAGGACTAATATTATTTCTACTATTTAAGTCTTTTTCTTTTTCTAATTGTTTAGATAAAGTATCTAATTTTTGATTAATTATTTTTAAATCTTCTTTAACGACATTTAACATATCTATCACAACCTTTCCTACAACAAAAAAACTTGATTTTTCAACCAAGTTTTATCTCAAAGTCGAAAAGGTTCGACGATTTTTTCAAATGGCAGGGGATGAGAGAATCGAACTCCCAACAGTGGTTTTGGAGACCATTATTATACCATTTAACTAATCC
>CADANC010000021.1 GCA_902789225.1 uncultured Erysipelotrichaceae bacterium | reverse complement strand
ATAAATTAAAATCTCCTCTTTTTGGATTCTAGTTAAAAACTCCCTATCAGAACATCCAGTAGTAATTATATCAACATGACATCCGAATTCCTCTTCTAATTTACGAATTATAGCATTATATTGAATCATTCCAATTAAACCATCAGTATCCATTATAAAATCTAAATCACTATCTTCATTAGCTTCTCCTCGAGCATATGAACCAAAAATTCCTAATCTGGCAATACCATATTCACTAACTATAGGGATAGCAATTTGTTTAATTTCTTCAATAAGTAATATATTATATAAAAATAATTAATATTAAATCTTTTGAAAGTGCACAACAGTGAAAAAAAATAGACTAATTAATATTTATGGCATCTTAAGAGTACCCTCTTCAAAAGTGAGTGGGTTACTAACTAATTTTTCTAAAGAATACCATGAAAAAGAGTATCCCAACACATCTCATAAAATATATTATAATCCTTCATGATAACTACCATCAATAATAGCTATTTCTTCATCAGATAATCCATATATACGATAAATGATATTATTTAATTCTTCTTCAGCAACTTTAATCTGTCTGTTTAATATTTTCTTTTGAGCAGGAGTTGAATCTAAAGAATTGAAGGATTCATAATAGTTAGTAATATCTTTAGATAATTGCATGATTCTATTTTTATCATCTACATCAGCATCAACAATAGGAACTTTAGAAACATATTGTTTGGTAAACCTTAATCTTTCAGCTAGTATATGTGGACTAATTCGTTTAAATATCCATTTTGTTACATTCGAATTTAATAAAGCTACTAAATAGTATAAAGGATAATCTTCATTACTTGAACTCAAAAGATAAGCACTATTAAGAATAATATGTCCCTCTAAATCTATGCAAAAAGCAGGTTCAGGAGATATTTCAGCCCATACTATTTTATCAGCAAACATATTTTCATAATAAGAACAAGCTCTAAATTCCCAATAGTGATTTCCTTTATCAGCACGAGCTTTAAGTCTCTTCATATGTTTATCCAAATGCTCTTTAATATATGGATATTTTTTAATTTCTATACCTATTGGAGAGAATATAATATAATGGTTATCTTTCATTTGCCATTGCTTAATATCCCTTCCCCTTAATAATGGTTTAATAATATCAGCATTAGAGATGTCTTTTTTAATAAAATCTTCTCTTGCATCGTTTTTAAGAACAAAAGCTGTGTTATATCCAGTTGTAATTCCCCTATATATGTCAATAGAAGGTAGTTTTCCTAATGGAATACCAGCCGATAACAGCTTATCTTTTAATTTAAATTCTCTTGGAGATTCAAAAACCCAAATATCCTCATCAAAATCAGATTGAAGTAAATAAAATTCTTTATTAACAAATATTTGACTATTATTATTTGGAGCTTTTTTTTGCATCACCATAACTGAAGGAACAATAGCCACATCTCTAAAAATGGATACTCCTTCATAATCAATATAGTAGTCTAACTTATGTTGTAAAATTAATTTTCGTAGTTTCATTCCATATTTTGCTTTAGTGAATTTATTACTACATATTAAGCCAAAATAACCATTATCTTTTAATATGTCAAATGCTCGTTCATAAAAGTAGACATAATAATCTGCACTTCTTTCGTACACTCGATAATGAGTTTCAAAATAGTTTTTTTCGTTTTCTGACAATAATTCCTGACGGACATATGGTGGATTTGTAACAATTACATCAAAACCCCCATTTTCAAATACTTCTGGGAATTCATCAGCATAATTGAAAGGTTTTATTCTAGTTAATTCATCAATATCCATATCTGAAGTGATATAATCAGTTTCTATAATTGTATTCCCATTTTTTACATTATCACTTAAATCAGGCAATACTCGTTCATGGAATAACTTTTGTTGTTGCTCTACAACATCTTTGTTTTGGTCTTCCAATACTTGTAACAGTAATGTCAATTTAGATACTTCTACAGCTAAAAAATCGATATCTACACCATAAATATTGTTTTTTAGTATTCTTTTTTTCTCTGATATCGTTAATCTCCATTGTCCATCTTTACCTTGATATATTGTGTTTGCAGGAGGTCTTTTCATCTTTAAATATTCGTTTAAGTAATGGTCTAATAAGAATTTATAAGCTCCTAGAATAAAACTTCCTGAACCACAGGCAATGTCAATGATTTTAATATTCTCTATTTGCTTTAGAGATTTGTTCTTTATTATTTTACCAACAGTATTTTCCACAATATCTTTTACAATATGCTGTGGTGTATAGAATACACCTCCAGCTTTTCTTACAGCTGGTTTTTGTTCTATTCTAGCACGATGTCCATCTGTTAGTGTTATTGTACTCCCTAAAAATTGTTCATAAACAACACCTAATATTTCAGGAGAGATTACACTAAATTCATAAGGACTTTCAGGATAGTATAAATTCTTAAATATTTCCTTAAAGACTTTATCATCAATTGTTAAATCTTCTGTTACTGTATCTCTGTTTAAATGTTTAGAAGGGTCAGCAGATAAACAAAATAAACCACTATTATATTTTTCATCAGCTATTTTAAAAACAGACATCAATTGTTGATAGATATCTGATTCATCTGCCAATTTATATAATGTTTTATATTTTTCGATGCCCCTATCTTCAGCCATTCTAAAAAACAATATTCTATCAATAGTTAGTTGTACTGCATAATTTAAAGCTTCGTTTGAAATATCAGGATTTCTTAAAGCTATATTTCTAGCTAATAATTCTCTCCAATGATTGATTTCTTTTAAAAATTCATGGTCTACTTCTGATGTTCCCTTTTTAATACCTTCTGTACCTTCAACAAACTTATCGAATAATCCTTTTAATACTGCTTCTTTACTGAATATACTATAGATTTCTTCCCAGTTATCAACATATTCTGTGTATTTATAGTATTTTACTCTACCAATACTTGCAGATTGGTTTTTATTTGGTTTTGTGTTGGTTTCATATATGGCGAATTCTTCAAAGTCAGTCAGCACACATAAATTAAGTTTTGCAGACCAGCCATATCTTCTTACTTGATAAGCAGGACTTCTGTCATGGTCTAAATCTCTATGTGGTGCTTTTGCTTCTAAAAAGAAAATTTTCTGTCCACCTATCTGAAAAGTATAGTCAGGATTTTTTGTTTTATTGCCTACAGAAATTGATTCTTCAAATATAACTTCTTTAAATTGTGGTGCATTACCACTAGTGTTGTCTATATCCCAACCTAAAGCCTTAAACATCGGTGAAATAAATTCAACCTTAATATCTTCTTCTTTGTAATCTTTTGACAAATATATGTCTTTGTTATTGTCAAATTTAACTACCAGTTCTGCAATTTCTTCCCTACTTTTGTCTATATTCTCTTGATTCAAAACAGCACTAACCATACTACCAAAACTCAATCAGATAAGTTGTTAAATAATTATGTCGTTTCTTCCTTAATTACTTAATCGATTATTTGCTGACTCATCTACATTCAGCACTAATAAAAGTAGCTAGTTTATATATGGTTCAATATTATCAAAAAGTGACATTAAAATATTGAAGTTGTAATTGTAAGTGTCAAAATAATCAATCATGAAAATAATTATTAGCTATTGAAAACGTTGTTGTATCAGGGTAAAAAATAGATGGAATATCATTTATTTATTTTTGACTCTAAATTATCTAATCTTTGTTCTATACTCATTAATTTATCTAAAATTACAGTATAGTCCATATCATTATTTTTAGATTTTAATTCTTCTTTTAACTCATCGTTTTTACTTTTTTGTATAGCTACTTCTAATTCCAAATCAGCTATTTTAGTTTTCAGCTCATCATATTCATTTGGATACATAACATATACTTTACCTAGCTTTACATTATCTGCTTTAACAAATCTGATAATTGTGTCATTTCTATTCCCATAAGATTTAATTTCCTTTTCCATCATAAGTCCAACACCACAACGAACAATCACTATATAATATATATTAGTATAGTGAATATTAAATTTTGATTATTTCATCACCACTTATCATTCATAACTTGAGGTACTACATCGGCAGATCATGTGCGACAAAGTCGCACATGATCTGCCCACAAGCTATTGTGGTGTACTACTACAACACGATGTGAAACCATTTTGAATCCTCCTTTTTGGTAAAAAATCCAAAAACGACAAATCGTTGAAAAATTGCTTACATTAAATTACATGTAAAGTTTATAATAATTACATGTAATTACATGTAATGCAAAATAATTAATCGATTCTTCAAGGAGCTGAATATACCTATGCAAGATGAAACATGCGATTTCCGACATCTGTATGTACAAAAAACAGCATCTTGAAATCCGAAATAGAGCCTTCTCCTTCCTTCTTTTTTGAGCAATTCGATACCCAAAAATGAAAATTATTTCAGCTACTACACCCACTTCATCAACCACAACCAACACCACCATCAGCACAAAAACTGCTGAAGTTACCAACACCACACCACCACAGCAACTGCACAAGTAATTGTTTAAGTAATTAATTAATTGCTTAAGTACAAAATCAACAGCTACTGCAACAGAGCAACTGGGAAATCAGCCAAGTCCCCAACAGAAAACCACAAGAAAAAACTGAAAATAAGCACTCAGAAAAAACAATTTCAAAACTCCATGACCAGCTATTTTCGATAGAAATAACTTTCTTTGAATGTCTTACAAGTTAAAAGAATTTAAAATGAAATACAAAGAACATTTTTTGCTTTATATATGTTAGAAAAGTAGGTATTATATAGATTGTAGTGGCACATGGTGATTAAAAAAACCGATAGAAAACTTATAAAATGACCCATGTAAGACTATAATACTACTGAAAAAGGTTTTAAAATGAATGAAGAAGTTAAATATAAAAAATCAATAAGTATAAGGACTGATGAAAGAATGGATACTATTCTTAAGGAATTAGAAGAAAAGCTACTCTTAAACACAACAAGTGTGATGAGATTAGCATTAGTAACTTTATATGAACAACATTTTGGTAGTCAATTACCAAAAACCAAAGGAGATGATTAATATGCCTACAGATATTGGTTGGAAACAATCTAAATCAGTAAGAAGCAACATCATGTCTTTAATCAGAGATATCATAAAAGAAAACAAAAAACTAATGCAACTACAATATGAACTATTGCAGAAACAATTAGTAGAAGCTGGAGCTATTAAGCTATCCGATACTGATGTAGAAGTAAATCTATTCACTATTTATGATAAAAAAGAAGAAATAGAAGAATGCGAATCAGATATAAAACATAACCTATCCATAATGGAAATTGCAATGCTTGATGACTCTGATTTAATATTCATGAATATTGAAGAAATAGAAAACAAAACAAAAGACTGTGAAAACGATGTAGACAACTGCATTAACGAAATTGATGAACTAAGAGGTGAAATGGAAGAGGAGTAAAACCTCTTTCTACCTTAAAAAAAGAGTTGGTTTATGAATAAAATAGACTGAAATCTAATACATTATCTATTTTCGTAAGTATTTAAATACAAAATTAATAAAATGCTTAACAAACTCTTTTTATCAATGTAGGGGTAAAAATGAACACAACAAACCACCACTATGAAGATAAAACAGAAGAATGCAACAGTATTTTCAAATGCTCAACAAAATTAACCGAAAAAGGATACAAAAGCACAACAGATGGACTAATTTGCCCATTAGAAAACAATACCTATCTAAAAATTGGCAGAACTGATAAGAAATACAGCTACTCATTAGGTAGCTATGATAACTACGCATTTAATTATCTATCTTCAGCATACACATGTAAGGAGTCAATTACTGAAGAAAAAGACAGTAGGACTAAAAAACTCAATGAATACTGGAGCAAGATAGGTAATACAACTGATATCGAACCATTATTATCAGCTATTGCAGTAGACCTAATGAACGAACCCAATTTCTCTCAAGTGAATAAGACTTTTAATGTATATGAAGAAGAGCAAAAGAAACAATCCAATACACCTGAATATGCAATAGAAGAACAAATTGAAAAAAGAAGGAATCCAACATTGACTGAACATGGACAAAAAAGAGCCAAAAAGGTAGAAGAGAAACTACAAGAAGTTGGATATGTTAAATACCTTGATAACTTACTTGATAAACTACATATTGGCAGTCACACCAACATTCATCGAAAGCTATTAGGAGCATTTAAGATAATGCGAGGAGAAGGTAGTTATCTCTTTGAAACAATAGCCAAAGCTGGAGAAGGTAAAAGTCTAGAAGATGACATTGTATTCAATCTTATAATTCCTAAGCAATATATATACAAAATTAACTCGATTACAACATCTAGTTTTACCAGATACTCTGAAAAGAGTCAGTACTATTTTGATAGAATGATACTTTTATTTGGCGATATGGGGAGCAAACAGTCTTTTGGTAGCATGGAAGAATTATTAAATATACTCAAAGTATTAATTACAGAGAAAGAATATGTAAGAGATTTATCAGACAAGGCAGAAGATGGAAACTATAGCAACAAGCAACTAAAACTAAAATGCAAAAGCATAGGTGGAGTCTACTCTTCTGTAATTAATGATTTCACTCAAGGAGACAGCCAATTAGAAAGTAGAACAATCAGTAGTACACCAAATGGAGCAAAAGATGAAGAAGTAATGGACTTCATGATATTACTAGACTACCCAAACTCCAAACAAAGCAAAGAAAAGAAAGAAGCTGAGAAAGAACTGAAGAAATTCCAATTGTACTTACTTAATTGCTTAACTATGGACTTAACAATTGTCAATCCGTATGGAAATGTGTTTAAACAATATGCAATGCATAGTGATGTTCCTAAAAGAGAGTTAAAGCAAGTATTAGAATTATTTGATTCTTATTGTAAACTTACTCATTACGATTGCGATAACATTAACGGACAGTTAGTAGCTAGTGAAAAGCAAATCAGCGAGTTTATGAAAGATATTTGTCTTGAAAATGCATTGATACCATACGAAAGCGACTTTCTAAAGATGATTATGGCAACAGACAAAAAGCTGGAGCTAACCATAATTGACACCACAGAAGATAGTCAAAATCCATTAGAAAGCTATTATAATACTGTACTTGAATCATTCAGTAATAACGATAATGCCTCCTTTTCTGATTTAAACTATAGTGAAGTAGAATTAGCAACAAAAAGATTGTTGAAGCTATATAAAATAGGTGGAACTTCAGCAGACCACAAAGAAAATGTATTCTTCAGAATCAGCGATATCAGAAGACATTATTCAAAGTACAAACCCTATAAAAACATAGATAATGTGCAAGGATTGATTCATCGTTTAGTAAAAAAAGGTTATCTTGATTCTATTGAGTATAAAGATGGGAAACAGAGCATTTATTACTTAACAGAACAATGCAATGACATAGCTATTCCATTTGAGCTAACCGAAGAAGATAAAGAAAAAGCTGAAGAATTTCTAAAAGAAGTAGGAGTTGTCGAATAAGACAACTTCTATAATTTTAATTTTATTTTTATTAAATTGCCGATAAATGAAAAAACTACAGTTAAAAACAATGGCAGGAGAATATCAGCCAGATGGAAAAATCTTGTCGAAAAAAACAACCAATAAACTAAAAAAGAAATTATAGCTGTAAAAACTGCATAACATAGCACAAATGTGATGGATTCGTTAGATAAATACCCCATAAGAAAAGAACCAATAGCAAAACCTAACAAAACAACAATTGATTGAGATTGATAAGGTAACACAGATGCAATAATTTGACAAATTACACAAAACAATATCCCTATAATAAGTGGGATAATCTCAATTCGTTCCATAAAAGTTAAATTTTCATTATTTTCCCTGATGTTATGATTATCTGACATATCTCCATTAACTATATTACCACAACTGGAACAAAACTTATCAGAATCATCTAATTCTGTTCCACAATTACTACAATATATTTTCCCCATTATTTATCACCTAATTAATAATTAATTACAATACTATAAAAAAGTAACATGATTAACATTCATTACCACACTTCAGGAACAGATTACCACTAAAACAAGCCCCAACACAACAAAACTTCAGCTATTTTCCACAACCAAAATCAATTATTCTGTCTTCAATTAAGTAAATAAGCTAGTAAAATAGTAATTAAATAAATTAATAATATTATATATAGAACACTTTTTTTCTGCTGACTAAAAAAAATATGCCCCTACATACTCTGACAGAGCCACTACAAAAAAATAGAAAAACAAATAATTAGCTAATTAATCGATGAATTAAGCAATAATAGAAGATTTTGGTAAAAATAAAAGTGTTCAGATGGTAGCTATTTTTAGAGAAATCCTACTTAAATTTGTAGTAATTTTGTAAGGTGGTGAGGTAATAACTAAAATATTGGAAATTGCTTAAAATGAGATAAAAAGGGAGTAAAAAGACATTTTTGTTAAAAATGTACTTTTACGAGATGTTAATTAACCAACAAAATCCAACATAACATCTTCCGATATTTTTGAAATATCTTCATCAGACAATGATTCATGAATATAATCATTTAAAAGCAAATAATCGGCAACAGCCTGCTTAAATTCTTTTTCATTATCTTTAACCATATCCCATAAACCAATATTGCCCAAATGTACACAAATTCTGCGATATGTCTTAAACATGAATTCAGATTCCAAATTTGCTTTTAATTGTTCATTAGATGTTTCATTGTAAATTTTATTAATCAAATCAGGGTTAAATTTAAGTTTTACTCGAGCTTTATCAATTAAAGACCTTAAATAGTTATCAGAATCATTGAAATTAGACAAATTTTCCATTGCTAACTGATAAGCTAATTCCCATGTAGCTACACTCTCTCTAGGCAACTTATCATCATAGTTTTCATAATAAAAATCTCTAATAATCCGTTTAATTCTTCTACTGCTCCTTTTAGAATCAATTGCAGACAATCTATCTTTAGTTCTTTGAATGTCTCTTTGATTCTGATTTAATTGTTTCTGCAAATCTTCAATGAGTTTATCTTTCCTTTCTGATTCAACAGCTTGTGCCATTTGTTGTTTTTCCATTTCTTCTATTTTTGCTTCCATTTCTTTAACTTGCTGAGGTTTATAATCTGTAACTTTCATTGGACGAATAGATAAAAATGGAATTAATTCCTGATATGTCTTCCTAACATAACTATCAGGATTATCTGTAGGTACAGCATCATAAGCATATGCTAGTGGATTATTAGGAGTAATATGTCCAGTAAATAAACTTACAATATCTCCTTCATATGTGTCATCTGATTGAACAGAAATATTAGGAATATTTCTCCTACAAGTAGTGGAGAACAATGACCTTAAATTATGCATTCTAAACTTACCATAGTGACCATTTTTATCTCTTTTATTCCCCATTCTCTTATTTAATTTATTTAAACTTGCTTCAACAGATTTAGCTTGCAATTTACCTTTTCTTAAACTTTTAAATAAAGGTTCAGTTATATCAACATCATCAATGGTTTCATTTTCAATTTCCAATTTAAATCTATCTTTTAAATATTCGAATAAATACCAAGAAGCTTCAGGAGTATTAAATGTTATAGTAAGTATCCATTCATTACTAGTTTTTTGAGCTACTCTCTCCCAACATGGAACGATATCCATTGGGTCTTTTTTTAGTAAATTTCCCAGAGTTTTATCCTCTTTTTCTTCAAAAAATATATCACATGCTTCGATTAAATCTTTAATTTCAAAATCCACTAAATCAGAAACCCTAAATCCAGTAACTGAAGCCATTGAGATGATTGCTTTATCTCTAGGAGATTTTGCTAGATTTATTGCTTCAAAAACATCATCATAAGTTGGAATATCATCATCACGAATTCTTTTCTTTGGAATATCTAGCTTAATAGGTTTAGGTTTCTCAATATCGTATTCTGTAAATATTGATAAATAAGAAACAAGTTTAGACCTAATAGTATTATCGCAATTAGGTTTACCATTATAAGTTTTCTTCTTTAAATAATCATGATAATCATAATAAAGAGTTGTAATATATCTATCAGCTAATGGTATGGTTTTTACAACCCCATCTTCAATAAATGGAGTTTGTTCTTTAAGACCTATTTCAATTAAATCAGATGGAGTTTTACCTGATAATCTATAGACCTCATTAAAAGTAGTGTTTAAGTGCTTTTTTCTACCATCAGACAATTTTTTTCGCTTAACCATCTGATTAAGCTTTTTATCAGTTTCAGTAAAAAATATTCTATCACTCATATGATAGAGTAGGGTTACAACATAATTTTAAGAGTAACCCACCTTCTGTTTAACAGCATTCATCTTAGCGTGCTACCTTGCCTCATACAGGTTGTCATCGGCACCTTTGCTCTTGCATCCTACGGAATGGCCGTTTCACCGCTTCTTTTAATGTCCTCAAATAAATATCATCGTCTACCATTAAAAGCCGTGTCGTTTCTGCTCCAGAGTCATGCTTCTCAGCATACGTTTTTCAACGCCGTAGTTCTGTACTGATGGGCGGAGTTTCCTTAGTTTAAAAAATAAACCAGCAGCTGTCTTTAACTTGCCATGAAATATTAATTAAAAGTAGCAGGGCCTAGATTTGAACTAGGGATCTCGGGGTTATGAGCCCCGCGGGATCACCAGACTACCCCACCCTGCTATAAGATAAAAATAGTGTTACAACTATGTATAATTTATAGTACTGACAATATATAAATCTTTCTATAAAATGAAGAAAATCGAAGAAAATAAAATTATTTATTTTCTAAAGATTCAATTCTTTTATCCAAATCAGATAATTTTTCTTCAGTGACTTTTTGGAACTCTTCGGATGACTTTTTAAATTCATCGAAAGATTTTTCTAAAGTATCGAC
>CADANC010000020.1 GCA_902789225.1 uncultured Erysipelotrichaceae bacterium | reverse complement strand
ATTTTAAAAAATATAGTTTTTGAAGTCTTTTGGCATGGGATTCTTTTCCATTTTATTTTTTTTAGAAAAACTATTGACTTTTAATAGTTAGCCTTTCTATAAATCTAATAAGTCTTTGACTTTATCCCATTTTTCGTATGGCATAGCATTTGCTTCTAAAGTATTATCTTTTTCGTTATATCTTAGATAATGATTAATTCTTAATTCTAATATAATATCTTTAATATCTTCTTTGGTATCAGTGCAGTAGTTTTCTACTTCAAAACCAGTAGTAATATTATTAGTTAATACCATTGTAAGAAAACCTTTAGCTCTTAAAGATAGATTAGGATCTTTTAAGAATTCATCAAATGATCTATATACTTTAAAGTTGCCCATATTCTCACCTCCTTTTTACGTGTCCGAACTACTGGACAATTAAATCATAACATTGTCCGGAAAACTTGTCAATACATTTTTGTCCGAAAATATAGACAATTAAATTTTTTAGTGTTAAAATGGTATTATGAACGAATAATGAGGGAAGAAAGTAGGGATTTTATGAATTCGGAAAAACTACAGAACTTAATACTTAATGCAATTGAAAGAAAAAAAATATCACAAAGAGAACTAGCTAAATTAACTGGTATTAGTAGAAGTACTTTAAATGATATAGTTAATGGAAAAATAAAAAAGATAAAATTAGATGATCTTTATCAAATATCTATTCCTTTAGAGTTAAATTTAGAGGATTTATTAGATGCTTGTGGATTTAACAATGTATTAAAGACTTTGAATAGAGACAGATATGAAGGAATGTCTACAAGACAATTAAAGGAAAAACTAGATGAATATCAACAATCTGAAATGAATCTTTTGGATTGGGATGCAAAAAAAAGAAAACAATGTTCTTCAGCAAGAAGTAAATTATTTTCTATAACTAATAAAATTGAATTGTCTGAACGTTCAGATAAAGATTATTCTAAAAGTGATATAAAAAAAGATATAGAGGAAGTATTTAATGAATTAGAACCGATTCAAGAAAAATATGATTATTCAAAATTACCAGAAAAACCATAGGAGGCATAAATTATGTTTATTAAAAGTCCATTAAATTATACAGGCAACAAATATAGAATTTTGCCTCAAATTACAAAATATTTTCCAAAACATACAGATGTGTTTGTAGATATGTTTTGTGGTGGTGCAACTGTTGGCTTTAATGTTAATGCTGATAAAGTTGTATTAATAGATAGTAATCCTAGAGTTATTAATTTATTAAAATTTCTAGCAGAAAAAGACATTAATGTAATTATTTCAAAAATAGAGAAGATAATTGAAGAATATGATCTATCTTATTCCTATAAATATACATACAAGAAATATAGAGATGAAGGGTATGTTGTAGGAAATAATGGATTAAAAAAATATAATGAAAAAGGATTCTACAAATTAAGAGAAGATTATAATAAATTAAAAAATAAAAATACAGATAAAGCTAATATATTGTTATATACATTAATGGTATATGGTTTTAATAACGATATACGATTTAACAACTACGGCGATTTCAATTTGCCCGTTGGTAAAACCGATTTTAATAAAAACAATTATGATAAATTAATTGCATACAATGAAAGAGCTAAGGTTACAAAATATGAATTTGTATGTTCAGATTTTAGATCAAAAAAAGTTAATGATATTATAAACAAAGCAACTTTCATATATTGCGATCCGCCTTATTTAATTACTACTGCAGTATATAATGAAAATGATGGTTGGAATTGTGATAAAGAAGAAGCTTTATTAAAATTATTGAGCAAAGTTGCTAAGAAAAAAATTCCTTTTGCATTAAGTAATGTTTTGAAAACAAAATTGAAATCAAATGAGCAATTGGAAAAATGGATTCAAGATAATAATTTTGATGTTCATAAGATAAATTATCATTATAAAAGCTCTAGTTATAATAAAAAGAATAGAGATAGAGAAGAACAAGAAATACTTGTTACAGGAGGTGAATCAAGTGAAACTGGAAATAAATAACAGAAGATATATTGGTAGTAAAAACAGTTTACTTGATAATATTGATAAAGTAATAAAAAAATATTATAAAGATAATAATTTTGTATTAGCTGATGTATTTGCTGGTACAGGTGTTGTTGGAAATTATTTTGCTAATAAAGGATCAAAAGTAATAGTAAATGATCTATTGTATTCTAACTATGTTGCTTATAATACTTGGCTATCAGATGATAAATACGATATTAAAAAAATCAAAGAATTAATTAAAAATTATAATTCTTTGAATTCAAATGAAATTGAAGATAATTATTTTTCTGAAAAATTTGGTAATAAATATTTTCATTATAATGACGCAAAAATAATTGGTTATATACGTGAAGATATAGAGAAGAAAAAAAACAGTTTAACTACTAGAGAATATTACATATTATTAACTAGTTTAATGTATGAAACTGATAAAATAGCTAATACATGTGGACATTTTGAATCATTCTTAAATAAAGCACCAAAAGAAAAAGGTGTTCAACTAAGAATCCCTGAAATAAAAAAATTAAAGAAAAAAAATGATATTTATTGTAAAGATGCTAATGAATTAGTAAGAGAAATTGAGGCTGATGTATTTTATATAGATCCACCATATAATGCTAGACAATATGTTAATTTTTATCACGTATTAGAAAATTTAGCTTTATGGCAAAAGCCAGAAGACTTAGAAGGAAATTCGATGAAATTTAAACGAAATCATTTGAAGAGTGAATATTCAAGAGCAAAAGCCCCTGAAGTATTTGCAGATTTAATTAATAATATAAAAGGAAAACTTATTGTTGTTTCATACAATAATACATATAATGCTAAAAGCGGTGCTTCTAACAATAAAATTTCTGAAAAGCAAATAGAAGACATTCTAAGTAAAAAAGGAAAATTAACAAAATATGAAATAGATTATAAATTCTTTAATGCTGGAAAAACGGATTTGAAAGATCATAAAGAATATTTATTTGTTTGTGAGGTGATTTAATGAATATATTAGAATTCTATTTAGAACAGCAAAAGTATCCTGAATGGTATAAAAAATTTCAAAGTATGGCTAAAGATAAAAGCGGAAAAATATTTAGTTACAGCTCAACAACATATAGATATATGCATAATTTTATAGCTGATGTGGAAAAATTTTATAGATTAAATGGAGTTCCTATGGATCAATGGCCAACTTATGAAGATGGACAAAAAGAAGATAAACAAAGAACTTTACCACTTTCATTAGCTAATTTTGTATTTAGAAAAGAAGACAGATACTTTTTCACTGGTGCAGGATATACTTGCATGGATATAATCAATCTAGAAAAAACAGATAATGAAGAATGGTTATTATTATTCTTGCTATTATTAGATTATAGATCAGAATGGAGAAATAATGATATTATTCTTACTTCAAAAGAATATATAAAATATTTATTAAATTGTGGTATAAGTGAAAATGATATTTTAGATCAATTATCTGATTTACAATTACTAGATAACATAGAAGAAATAATGAAAACTGATATTTTTTGGTTAATAACTTTTGCAAAAGATAAACAGTTTATTGAAAAATATATTTCAAGTTCTGAAGAAGAAAAATCAATGTTACATACTTATGTTATCAATGAACAGAAGAATAAAAGATCTAAGGATTGCATTGGTCACAAATTTGTTGCTGGTGGGCAAATGTTGCCTGGACAATTTGTTGAAGAATGTAAAACATTATATGTTGCATATAGGATATCTAAAAAGAAATATGAAACATTGGATGAAATGCTTGAAGAACTATTTAAAATATATGATGAAATATCAGTAGTAAATGATTATTCAAAAATAAAAGATTTTATTGAAGGACATTTAAGTATATATGAAGATATATTCAATAGATGTGGATTAAGGAGTGTAGAAAATGAATAATGAAGATAATTTAAAACCTGTAAAGGAAAATTTGTTGCATTTTTTAAACAGTATTAGAAATACACAATTTGTAATACCTGTATACCAAAGAAATTATATATGGCAAACAAATAAACAAGTAAAAAAATTTATAGATGATTATGAATTAGTTTTAAAAGGATCAGTAGATAAACATTTTATTGGTATTTTGATGTTTTTAATAATTAACAGATCGCTTAGTATAAAAGAATTTTCTGTAGTAGATGGTCAACAAAGATTAATTACTATATTCTTATTTTTACAATCTTTAAAAGAGATTGCTGAAGAAAATGGAAAACAAGAATTTGCTGAAGAAATAGTTACTAAATATTTAACTAACCCTGAAGTTGAAGATGATTTTGAAGATAAACTTAAGTTAAAACCATTAGTATCTGATGATGAGGTTTATTCAAAAATTATAATGAATCAACAAGATATACTTACAAATGACGAAAAGAAATCAAATGTTTATAAAAACTATGTTTATATAAAAAATAAATTAAAATCATTATTCTTTAGTTACTCTATAGAAGATTTACTAGAGGCACTTGATAAATTCTATTTTGTTATAATACCATTAGGTGGTCAAGATAAACCACAAGAAATTTTTGAAACTATTAACTCTGCTGGTGCTGAATTATCAAAAGCAGATTTAATAAGAAACTTTATCTTAATGAATATTGAAAGTAATCTTCAAGATACTTTATATAGTCAATATTGGCAACCAATGGAAGATTTATTTGCTAAAAATGGTAAAATGGAAAACTTCTTCAGAATGTTTTTAGCTAATCAAAATTATGTTTTAGACAACATGGAAGATATTTATAATGTTTTCCAAGAATGGTTTTTAACTCAAAAAAATGAATGTGGTAAAGATACTGAAGAAATATTAAAATTGATAGTTAAATATGCTAACTATTACTATAATTTATTTATTAGTAATACAGTTCCATTAGAGTCACCAATTAAGGAGTCTTTGATTGAATTTAAGAAAAGTACAATAGAACCTACAGCTCCAATATTGATGGAAATATATAGATTATATGATACTAAGGATCCAAATGGTAATCGCCTTGTAGATGCTGATAATTTTGCACATATAATTGATTTATTTAATACATATAATATAAGAAGAAATTTATGTAACTTAAGAACAGGTGTTTTAACAAGAATTGTACCTCCAATGTTGAAGGATATTATTGAAGATTGTAATGGTGATTATTCAAATATTTATAATTCTTGTGTTAAGTATTTAGTTGATAATAATAAAGGTAAAGCATCTCATATGCCAGATGATAGTTATATGAAACTAAATTTAAGTGCAATAAATGCATATGCATTAAAATCTTATTTAAAAGTTGCATTCGAAAAATTAGAATCATGTATATTTAATGAAGATAATACATCATTTACTAAAAATCCAGCAGTAATAGATTTTAGTAATTTAAGTATTGAGCATTTAATGCCTCAAACAATTACTCCAGAATGGTATGAAACATTAAAAATTAATGCTGGAGAATATGAAACACAATTAAATAGAATAGGAAATTTAACATTGGCTACTCATTCAGATAATAGTAGAATGTCTAACAATCCATATGATTATAAAAGAGAAGTACTTAGTAGAAGTGGTCATTTAAATATGAATAGGGAAATATTAGAAAAAGAAGAATGGAATTTAGAAGAAATAGAAGATAGAACTAATAAACTTATTGATAGAATTTGTCTTGTATATCCATATGAATCTAGTAGTGAACCAGAATTAAAAAAATATAATATTTATTATAAAAAGAACAATTGTGATATTACCGCTTATATATATGAAGACGGAACAGTAGAAGTTCAAGCAGATTCATATTTAGAAAAAGATAATTATAATAATTCAGAAATTAAGGATTATATAGAAGATAATATTTTAATCTCTAATGGTAATGGATATAACTTAGTTGAAACTTTAACTTTTGAATCATTGAAGAAAGCCTCTGAAGTATTGTTTGATTCTTCTAATAATATGTGGGAAGATTGGAAAGATTCTAATAATATTTCATTAAATTTTGAATTAAGAGCAAAAATAATGAATGCTCGAAATAATTAGGAGGATTTTATGAGATTGTTTTCAGGAAATAAAGAGTATAAACAATATGTTTATAATTCGGAAGAAGAATTTGAACAAGATGTTATTCTAAATTCTAAAAAGCTTTTTGGTGAAAAAACTATATATATTGATGTTAAGAAAAAATTGAAAGGAAAATTTGGAGAAGGTACTATTCCTGATGGTTATTTATTTGATTATACGTTTACTGATAAACCAAAACTATATTTTGTTGAAAGCGAAAGAATAATACATGGAGTTCGTGAACATATAGTGCCACAATTATTAAAATTTAAATTAAGTTATAAAAACAATATGATGCTACTTAAAAACATTCTTATAGAAAAAATAGAGGAGCAAGGTATAAAAATTGATGAGATTGCTAAATCTTATAATTACAGAAATTCTGACGATATGTTTTCTGATATTATATCTAAGGATGATTTAAATATTATTGTTCCAATTGATGAAGTAACTGAAGAATTGATTGAATGTGTTTCATATTTAAATCTTAAAATAGAACTAAGAGAGTTTAAAAAATTCGTTTGTGGAGATTCTTCATTATTTCTGTTTGAACCATTAAATGAAGAAATAGAGGAAGTTGCTAAAACTTTAAATATAAAAAATGGTGAATTAGATACAATAATAGTGGCCGCTCAAGACGAAGGATTTGAAAAAGAATTTATTGGAAATAGTTGCTGGTTTCCAGTTTCAATAGGTATTGGTATGCTAGATAAATTAAAATATATTGTTTCATACAGGAAAGCTCCAATAAAAGCACTTACTCATTATGCTGAAATATCAAATATTGAATTATATAAAGATACTGGTAAATACATTATATATTTTAAAGATAAACCAAAAAAATTAGCTAGACAAATACCACTAAATGATGCTAATCCTAATCATGCACCACAGCCACGTGTTTATACTAGTTTTGAAAAAATAGTTGAAGCTAATGAAAAAACTACTTTAGATGATTTATATTAATTGTGTCACTTGTGTCACTTAAATATGTGGGTGGTATCTAAAAACAAGTGTCATAAGTGTCATAAAATAATTATGAGTGAAGCATATATAGTCATATAGTCTATATATGCTTTTTATATGGTATAATAAAAATAATTAGGAGGTACCATTATGAATGGAGATTATGATCATTTAAAAGAATATTTAGATAGGACTATGAAAGATGAAACTAGAAAGTTAATATCTGATTTTGCAATTTTATGGAATAAATATGAGAATCACCTTTTTAATAACTTTTATCGTTATGAGAAAATTGATACTTTAATAAAAAGATTAGATTATAGTGAAAAATTTATAAATAGTATAGAAAACATATTTTTAAAACTGGAAGAATATATGAAAAAGAAATATATATCCTTTGAATATATGGATTTTAAAGAATATTTTGAAATTATTATTATTAAATATGATTTTAATAGGCAAGATTGGAAAAAAGGTGACATAAAGGAAGATTATTTAAAAGAATTATTATTACATGACGATTTTGAAAAAAAATTGAAATTATTATTATTAGTTGTAGGAAGAGTAAGAAACAATATGTTCCATGGATTAAAATCTGCTAATCAATTAGATGATCAACAATTATTATTTATTATTTGTAATGAATTATTATCTACTATATTATATAATACTTGTATGATGGATTTATAAGGAGTGATTTAAGTGAAAAAATATAATGAATTAGGTGCAAGACAACAAGAAGACATATTAACAATCATTAGTGATGTTAAAGAAAAATCAATTATAAAGTTATATGATTCAATTGTTAATATAATTAATACTATTAATAATAAAGAGTCAATTGAAATAATAAAAGCACTACCAAGAGTTAAACCAAAATATAATGTTCAAACTTTCTTTGATTTACTTAGAGAATTAAGTGAATTAGCGTATGATGTTCAAGGAGACTTTATAGAACTTAAAAAATTTATTGGTATGGAAATAGATGTATTTATAATTGTAAATATGATGAATGCATAAAAAAGAGCATATATAGCTACGTAACCTATATATGCTTTTTATTTGCTCTGCACAGTTTCTGCACAACAATATAGTTAAATTGTTGTGTAAAAAAATGAATTTTTTTAAACTGTTTATACTATAAAACGTTGATTTTACAGGGTTTATGCTAATATGATTAATCCAACTTTTTGGGCCCCCTGAAGAGAGCAAATAGTTTATATTTTGTTGAAAATAAAGGGTAAAATGTATATTGATTTATTTTAGGTACTAAGCTAGGTATGTAAATTTAAAAAAATATATAAAAATTGATTATTTAAAGTATTGGAAATATATTTCCAAAAGTAGGTAAAATTATTGAGTTCTGGAAAAATATTTCCAATTTTTTTACATCATTTGACAAAACTAATGATAAATGTTATAATTTCATTAGATTTGTCAAGGAGGGATATATATGGAAAGGATGACAATTAAGAAATTTAAAGATCAAAGTAATATTGAAATTATAGAATCCATTATGAAAATGAATAATGGATATGTTACTTCAAAAGAACTATCTAATCTTGGAATTCATAGAATGTATCTTAATATTATGAAAGAGAAAGGTATGATAGAAAAAGTTGGTAATGGAATTTATATTGATTCTAGTAAAATAGAAGATAATTATTTTGTATTTAGCTTAGAACTTCCAAATGTAGTTTATTCACATATGACTGCACTTTATTTTCATGGACTTTCTATTAAAGCTCCTAATGATAAATTTGATATAACAGTACCAAATAATTATTTTAATTATAAAATTAAAAATCATAATGTTTTTTATGTTGATAGAGATATTTATGAACTAGGACTAACACAAGTTGATACTCCTATGGGTAATAAAGTAAAAGCATATGATATTGAAAGATGTATATGTGATATTATCAGATCTAAAAATAGGATGGATTCAGAATTTGCTAAACATAGCGTTAGAGAATATATAAAAAGAAAAGATAAAGATCTAGTTAAACTATCTAAATATGCTGAAAAAATGGGTATTAAAAAAGAAGTAATGGATTATGTGGAGGTATTTTATGAATAGTATGCAATTAAAAACCAAACTTAGAAATGTGGCAAAAGAAAAAAATATGAATTTTAATTCATTGTTAAGATTATATATGTATGATAGATTCTTAGAAAGACTTTCTAAAAGTAAATTTAGAGATAATTTTGTTTTAAAAGGTGGATTTTATTTAAGCACATTATTTGGGATAGAAAATAGGACAACTGTTGATATAGATACTTCTTTTAGAAATGCTAATTTTGACGAAGAAACAATAATTAATATGATTAAAGAAATTATTTCAATTGATATAAGTGATAATGCAAATATAGATTATGTAGGTATAGCACCTATTAGAGATGAAGATGAATATGGTGGTTTTAGAGTTAGCCTGATAGTTAATTATGATGAAATGCATGAATCAATACATATTGATATTGCTACTGGTGATCCAATAACTCCGAAAGAAATTAGATATAAATATTTGCCATTGTTAGGTGATTATTATATAGATTTGTATGCTTACAATATTGAAACAATTTTAGCTGAAAAGATTGAAACAATGTTAAGCAGATTAGAATTGAATAGTAGGGCAAAAGATTTTTATGATATTTATTTAATTTATACAAAAGATTGGAAAAATATCAACTTAGATCATTTTAGAAAAGCAATCGATAAGACTTTTGCTAAGAGAGAATATAAAGGTAATCCTATTGAAGCTTTAGATATTATTAGAAATAGTGAAGTTTTAAAGGAAAGATGGAATAAATATCAAAAGAACTTTGATTATGCAGAAGGCATAGAATTTGAAGATATAATGAATTGTTTAGAAATAATGATTGAACAATTAGAACCAGTAAAAGTTTAATTTATAGGAGTAAATAATTATGATAAAGAGTATTAAAAGAATTAAAATCAGAGGATTTAAAAAATTCAAAAAAATTGATGTAGAATTTAATGATAAAACTAATATTATAGTTGGTGATAATGAAAGTGGTAAAAGTACTTTATTAGAAGCGATAGATGTGGTTTTATTACAAAAATATAGAAATTATGATAAATACATTATTAAAGAACTATTAAATAGAGACCTTATATCGAAATTTGAGTTGGATCCTTGTATTGAAAATTTACCACGAATTACTATTAATATTGAACTTGAATTAGAAGATACACCAGTAAATGGATTATTTTATTATATACTGGAGTAAAATTAAAATCATACCATTTACTACCATAATTTAATAATGCTTTTAGGTGTCACATCATTGACAACTACACACTTATCTTTTTTTAATATTTATTAATAAATGTATACCTTTTCTTTTTAATTTGCTAAAATAGTCTAGAGGAGGAAATATGATAATATATAGATGTAACAAATGTAAAAATATTGTAATGGTTCTAAATAAAGGTATGTGTATTCCAAATTGTTGTGGCGAAGA
>CADANC010000019.1 GCA_902789225.1 uncultured Erysipelotrichaceae bacterium | reverse complement strand
TGTAATTACCTTGTTTTGTTAATTTTCTTTGATAAAATCTTTTTTCCTCATCTGATAAAGAATCATATTCTTGTTCTGTTATTTCCTGTTTTCTTGTTTGAATAGCAAAATATGTTTGTCCTAAGGCAACAACTTCTTTACTTGGATCAGCATTTTGCACTATCAAATAGCATATGTATCTTGATAGTTTATAATCTTTAATAAATTCTTCTTTTCCTTTTCCAGTTTTTATTGGCTTGTTGACCTCAACAACCCAATCTTCTTCATTTGAAACACTATTATTTGCTGATAAAACTGCTTTATCTATTACTTTTTGAAAATTTCTCCAATCCTTGTATTCCAATACTTTTTGTAATTCACGTGCATACCAATATTCATTTCCATAATCATCAATATGTTTTATATTTTCAAAAGTATTGTTAGAATATTTATTTTCAATTATCTTCATTGCTACCTCCATTTCTATTAATTATATTAAAGTTTTCTTTATGTTCCCACTACCCCATATTTTTATAGTTTTTTTATAAAAAATATAGCAAATATATAAAAAAAACTTAGTAATTTTTTCTTTATTTATAAGGGTTTGAGTATGGTTTTCCTTAAGTCTCCATTACCCAATTTATATTTGTTTTATTTATATTTTCATTATTCATTATTTTCACTTCTCTCTATAATTATTGCTTCATTTTAAAAATCATCAAAGTCTGATTTATATAATTTATCCTGTTTAACTTTAAATTTATCATATTATTTATAAACTAATTTTTTTGCAACACTAGCCGATATTTTCCCAGCATTATGTAATATTTCTTTACCATTAAATTGCAAAAAAGCATTCAATTTTTCTACCCAATCTTTCATAGACATTGCATTATGATTTTCTGCTTGGAATTCTGCATAGTCTAAATACATAGTTACAATTCTATTCAAATCTTTTAATTCTTTTTCATTACTATATTCTTTTTTTGATAAACGAAGATACGATGCTACCTTATATGTCATCTTAATATTACAACTTTCTATAAAATTTTGCAAAGAAGATTTTGTTCTTCTTTTTTTATTTCATTTTCAATTATCCATTTTATATCTTCTATCGATTTATCAATATTAAATATGCCATTACCTACCGGATAATAAACAGGATAAACTTTATATTCGTTTTTATTAATTTGTATTTTGTGACATTTTTTTCTATTTTCAGATACAGATATCTTTTTATTTAAAATAATAGAACTAACTTGGTTTCCAAAAGTAATAATTATTTTTGGTTTAATTATGTTTATTTCTTTGAATAATAAATCAAGATATTTTTTCAACACTTCATCAGGCAATGGTCTTGCATCTATTTGTGTACATTTACCTAAATTAGTAATGAACAATTTATTTTTTTCAATTTCTTCGTAAACATAGTCGCAAAACTCATAATCCCATTCTTTTGGCTTTTTTTCTTGAATTTTATTAAATATTTCTTCACTTAATAAATCAACTTTATAGAACAACTTCCATATGTTTTTAGTTCCTAACCATGGAGACTTTCTACCTTTCCAAGATTTATCACTGGCAATATTTTTTCCTGTAGGATTCATAAATACAAAACATATATCAGGATTTTTTTCACATCCACCATTATATATAGAATCTAATTCCTTAGCACCATATTTAACTTGTAATTCATCATAATCTTTTCTTAAATCTTCTATCTTCAAAATATTCACCTTCTTATAAAAAAGTTTCTTTAAGTAGTTCTTACCCAATTTTCCTTATAATTTTTGTTAATTTTTCATTAAAAATTGTAAAAAGAAATTTAATTAAAAGCCTTATAAAATAAGAGTTTAAAAGAGAGTTTATATAAGTCGTACTTTACCAGTTGATTTGTCTCTTTTGAAACACTTTTTCATTATCTTGATTATTCATTAGAAATCACTTCCTTTTTTCTATAACATTATAACATAATTATTAAATAGAATTTATATCTTCCTTAAAATTAATCTCAATACTTTTATCTTCATGAATAAAAATATTATCAATATATTTTACAATTCTATTTCTTGTTAACTTTTTTATTTCTTTGCTTTCTACTCTTTTTAAATTCATTTGTTTTAATATCTCATCGTATAATTTGTTTTTTTCTATAGAATGATTAGTGCAAAGGCCATTTGTTATATAACTTTTACAATAATAGTAATCTTTATTTTTCCCTTTCTTTATATACATTGACTCGCCACAATCCTTACATTTAAAATAACCAGATAAAATATCTTCTCCATTACTAGTTTTATTTCTTTTAGGTGCTTTTAATAGTTGTTGAACTTTATTAAAAGTATCTTTATCAATAATTGATTTATGATGATTTTCAGTTATCGTCCATTCTGATTCATCATTTAATACTTGATTATGATTTCTATAACTTACATTTCTATATTTATTTTGTATTAAAGTTCCTATATAAGTTTCATTTTTTAAGATTCTATCAACCATTTTAGCTTTCCACTCTCTTGTATTACTTTGTTTAGATTTACCTATATTATTTTCAAATTTATAAGTTGCAGGATTTGGTATATTATTTTCATTTAAATACTCTGCTATTTCTATTTTTGACTTACCAGATAAATACATTTTAAATATATTCCTTATATTGTCAGCTGCTACTTCATCCATTATAAAATAATGATAATCCTTAGGGTCTTTTTTATAACCATATGGTACTGACGAACCTACATGTAATCCTTTTTTCTTATTAATATCAAAAGAATTTTTTACCTTTTTTGAGGTTTCATATGCAATATAATCATTCATTAGATTTGTAATTGGTACATCAATTCTTTCCATAATATTTTTAGTCTTTAAACTATCATAATTATCATTAATAGAAAATACTCTTACATTAAGTGATGGAAAAATATCTTCAATATACTTATTTACTTCTATATGATTACGACCAAGTCTAGATAAATCTTTAACCATTATCATATTAATTTTACCTTGTGTTATATCATCTAATAATTTATTAAATCCTGGTCTATCTAAAGATGTACCACTATAACCATTATCTACATAGAATTCTTTTAATTCACAATCCAATTCAATATTAACAATTATTTTAATTAAGTCCATTTGTCTTTGAATACTATCTGATTCACTATAATCATCATCTCGTGATAATCTAACATAACCACCAACTCTATACTTAGCCATATGAATCACTCCTTTCTATATTATAACATAGAAAAACAGGATTTTACTCCTGTATATATATCGCAATATCTTAATATTACGATCATTACAACTTAAAATATTTTATTGTAAATTTTGTTCCATTTTTATTGGATTCAACACTAATATTTCCATTATCTTCTTCTATAATTGTTTTTGCTAAAGCTAGACCAATACCAATGCTATCAGAAGTAGCATTTTCGCCTTTATAAAATCTCTCAAATATATGTGATATATCTTTTTTAGAAATACCATCACCAAAATCTTTAATTTCAACTGTAGAATAAACATTGTTATTTTCAACATTAATTATTACTTTTTGATTATCTTTAGAGTGATCTATAGAGTTTTTTAAAATATTAGTTATAGCTTCTATTTGCCATTTAGAATCACATATAATTTTAGAATCATTTTTAATATTTAATTCAATATTAATATTTCTTAAATCACATAAAGTAGAAACATTTTTAATTGACTCATCAACTATATTTTTTAAATTATATTCTTTCTTAATAAAATGAACTGTATTAGCATCAAACTTTGATAATTTTAAAAGTGCTTGTACTAAATTTCTCTTTATATCCCTAACAAAATCATTTCTAACATTAATATCCATATCTGGATCTTCAATAATATTGTCTAACATTACTAATATGCTAGTAAGTGGAGTTTTTAATTGATGTGAAATATCTTCTAATGATTTTTTTAAATTCATTTTATCTTTATTAGAATTTTCAGCAGATTCCTTTAACATAATAGTAGTTTTATATATTTCATTTTTTAAAATAGACAATTCATCTTCTGACATTGAATCAATTTGTAATTCATAATTTTTCTTATTAATTTGTTCTATACATTTTATAATTTCCTTAATATCATTTTCTTTTTTATGATTATATCTAATAAATACAATTAATAATATTACTATAGATAAAGTTAAAAATGACATATTAACTATTAAAAATGTATGATAATCTTTATCATTATTTAAAAGTACAGATTTATTGTTTATATCAATTCCATATTTAGTAAAAAAATCATTTGATTCAAAATCATTACTATTTAATATCGTAATAATTTCTTTATCTGTTATTTCTGGATACTTATCTTTAATTACATTAACAATAGCACCAATCGTATTATTAAAATTATTTGTATAAGTATGGTATTCATATATGTTTAATGCTAGGAACAATACAAATAAACACATAGCTACTATTAAGGTAGAAATGAAATATTGTTTTAATCTTATTTTATTCTTCATCTATTCTATATCCCATACCTTTAATAGTAGTAATTATATCTGTTCCTATTTTTTCTCTTATTCTTTTGAAATAAACTGTAACTGTATGATCATCAACATAATTTCCAGTCCAATCCCAAATTTTATCTAAAATAACATTTCTACTAACGACTTTATTTAAGTTATTAAATAATAAGTTTACAAGTTTTAGTTCAAGTGCAGTTAGTTCAATAGGAGTAGTATCTTTCGTTAATACTAACTTATCCATATCGAAAGAAATATCTTTTATTTTAATAATACTTTTCTTTTTAGATCTTAATAATATTCTATTAACTCTAGCCATTAATTCTTTAGTGCTAAAAGGTTTAGTTATATAATCTTCAGCACCAACATTTAATCCTTTAACAATATCATCTTCTTCATCTTTAGCAGTTAAGAAGATAGTAGGAACTTTTAAACTCTTAATTGTATTTTCAAATAGTTCAAATCCATTTCCATCAGGCAAAGTAATATCAAGTATTATTAAATCTATATCGGAGTTATTTATTAAATAATCTTTTGAATCTTTTATTGTTGTTTTTACAGTTAAGTTGTAATTATTTTTTTTAAAAGAATATGTAAGACCTTTAATAATTGATTCTGTATCTTCAATTAATAAAATATTCATATCTATAGCTCCTTTCATCACATAATATTATACCACAATATAAGGAGCTTTCGCTCCCTATATTAGATATTCTCATTTCTAATTGTTTCAATGGTATTTTGTTTATTAATCTTATTCATTGAATACTTCATAATTACTGAAATAAGTATAAATACAACTACTATAGATATTATGATGGCAACTACAGGTGGTTTATAAGGTATTCCTGATTCTTCTGATAAGAAATGATAAATTAGATAAGATAATACTATCCCAATAGGTATGCCAAAGAATAATGATTTAACGCCCATAAATATACTTTCTAATCTAATCATTCTATTAAATTCTTTAGTTGTCATACCAACTGATTTTAACATAGCAAATTCTTGCTTTCTTAATTCCATATTAGTAGTAATAGTATTAAATATATTAGTAATACCAATTAGTGAGATAACAATTATAAACCCATATAGGAAAATACCAATTAGAGTAAATAAGTTACTCATTTGTTTAACATTTTCTTCTTTATTATTGATACTATAATATTCTTCACCCTTTAAATAATTATCAATATCATCTTGCAATTTGGTTGCATTATTTGATTTATAATAAATATCAAGACCTTTTGATTCAGCTATATTATCAAACATTTCATCACTAACTATAATATATCTAGCCGTTCTATTTTTTAATCCAAAAGGCATTTTTTCTGTAACCACACCAATTTCGATGTTTACTTTTTTATTGGTTGAAGTTATTGTTGAATCAACTATATCTCCTTTTTGAAAATCATATATATCTATATATTTTGTAACTTTTTTATTGTTATCATCATAACGAACTACATACTCTTTATCCAGAAGTATAGCTTTATCTTTTATATCATTATAATTTAATCCCAATGATTTAATATATTTTTTATATTGTTCTTCACCAATAGCAAAAATAGAAATATATTCTTCATCTTGCTCTCTTTGTTTAATATTTAAAAAATTCAAATATTCTTTACTATAATGAGTGCCTACAAAAGATAATTCACTACCTCTTAATATTGTATAATCTTCTATACCATCTAATTTAACAGTTCCAATAAATTTATTATAATCATCTTTATCATTGATTTTTGCACTTAACGATATATTAAAATCAGATACCTTTATTTCATTTTCAACTTCTTGAAATGCTAATCCCATAAATCCAGATAGAGCAATAAATACAAATACTGAAACTACTATTGATATAACTGTAGTTCTATATTTTTTCTTATTTCTTTTTAAATTCTTAAATGATATTTCACCACCCATACCAAATACTTTTTTAATAAATTTAGGTGATTTAATCTTTTTAGGATTTATTTTTATATTAGCACTATTTCTAATAGAATCTATTGGTGATACTTTTGAAGCTCGTTTTGCACTTCTAAATGCAGAGAAGTAAATAGTAACTATGCCTAAAATAATAGCCACTAAAACTGCTATTATTGAAAATGCAAATTCCAATTTAAGACCAGCTTGTAGCATATCACTTAAATAATAATTACTAATAATTATTAGAATATATGATGCTAAATATCCTAGTAGGATTCCTAAAGGAATACCAATTAAACCAAGTATAGTAGCTTCATAAAAAACATTTCTTTTAATTTGCTTTTTAGTCGCTCCAACACTTCTTAACATACCATATTGTTTTATTTTTTCAGTAATTGAAATATCAAAACTATTTTTAATACAAAATACAGAAGTAAATACAATAATTCCAATAACAATACTTACAACAATACCTAATCCACTTATACTACTACTTGAAATAGGATTTGTTTCTAAATCAATAAGATATTTATTTACATCAATTAAGTAAGCATTTTCCATTTGCTCTGACAATTTTTCTTTATCTTTATCGGAATATCCAGATTCTTGATTATAAACTTTTTTAAATAATACTGGATCAACACCTAAAATATTGGCTATTGTTTCATACCAGCTTTTAGTACCATCTTTTGTGAATCTTGCATATACATCAACATTACCAGATATTTTATTATTATCCATATATGTAATAAATGTATATCCAGGTGCAGTATAATTCTCAATATTTGTAGCTGGTCTTTCAATAATACCAACTATTTTATATGTTTTAGTTTTTGTTTCAATTAAAGATTCACCACTACCATCAGAATCAGATTTTTGATATGGATTATTTTGATCTAATTCATATCCAGTAGAATCTATTCTTTTACCAACTTCTAATGTAATAGTATCATTTACTTTTAAATTTAATCTACCATTTGTTTTTAAATGAGTAGGTATAACTATTTCATTATCATTTTCAGGTAGTCTTCCACTAACTAATCTTATTGATAAATTATTAAGTGATTCCTTAGTAAATCCTTTTATATAAGCATAAGGTTTATCTTCATTTTTAGAATCAACTTTAGCATAACCAATTCCTTTAGTAATATTTAATGTTTCAATATTCCTATTATTTTCAAATTTATCCATATCACTAACAGGAACATTATAAAAAACTGTATGAAAGTTTCCTTTTAATTTTGTTTCATAATCAATCAAAGATTTAATCCCACTAGCATACATAGATGCTACAGCAGTAATTAAAGCTACTGATAGCATAATACCAATAATAGTAACGACAGTTCTTTTTTTGTTTAATTTAAGATTTTTAATTGTTAATTTGTTAAGTAAGTTCATAATTATACCTCCTCAACAATTTTTCCATCTTCAATTTTTATTATCCTATCAGCCACTTTTGCAATTTCCATATTGTGAGTAATCATTATAATTGTTTGATTAAGTTCTTTATTTGATTTTTTTAGTAGAGCAACTATTTCATCACTTGATTTAGAATCCAAGTTACCAGTTGGCTCATCGGCAAGTATAATTGTAGGGTTAGTGATTAAAGCACGACCTATACTTGTTCTTTGTTGTTGTCCTCCAGATAATTCATTAGGAAGATGATTTTTTCTATTTTGTAAACCTAATAGTTTTAACAAATTATCCAATTTTTCTTTATCAACCTCACGATTATCTAAAGAAAGTGGTAATGATATATTTTCTTCTACATTTAATATAGGTATTAAATTATAAAATTGATAAATTAATCCTACTTGTCTTCTTCTAAATATAGCAAGTTTATCATCATTAAAATTAAATATATCTTTGCCATCAATATAAACCTTACCAGAAGTTGGTCGATCAACACCTCCAATCAAGTGTAGTAATGTTGATTTCCCTGAACCTGATGCACCAACGATTGCTACAAATTCACCTTTTTCAACTGAAAAAGATACATGATCTAATGCTACAACTTTAGTTGAATCTTTACCATAAATTTTAGTTAGATTATCTACTTTTAAAATTTCCATAACTAACAATTCCTCCTTCTTACAAAATAATTATATTATATTCAAAGTTACAACCAAGTTACAAAATAGAAAAAAATTAATTTTTAATTTCATTAATTGTAACATTACGATTATGTTTTATCTCTTCCCAATTAGTTTGCTTCTTAATTAAACATATAATATTTATTGGTATCCATGTAAAAATAAAGAAAGAAAATAAAACTATTCCACTAATTAATGATTTTATACTTTTTCCTTTGTACTTCAAAACAAATAATTCAGTTATTATTCCAATTAAACATGAAATAATAAAACATATAAATCCTGAAGCATAGTAATAAGAAAATATATCATTTAATTCAATACCTACATACTTAAATAAAATTAATAATATCATATTTACAAAATTTAGTATCTGCATAATTGGTGCTAAATAAACAAGTGCCATGTCTAATGATGAATAATTGCCTGTTTTCAAGTAATCTATAAATAACTTAAAAGAATATAGTTTCATACAATTTAAATTACCAGCAGTCCATCTTTTCCTTTGTTTCCATGATGATTTAAAATTAATAGGATATTCATCATAAGTGATTGCATCTTCTACAAAATCTATTTTTTCTTTTTTTAATGCACATATTCCAGTAAATTCCACATCTTCAGTTAATGTTTTTGTATTAAATCCCTCTGTATCAATTAATTCTTTTTTTATCATAAAACCAGTTCCATTTATAGATGCAGATAAATTCATATTTTTTCTAGCATGATTAAAAAATACATTTTGGTATAAATAGAAAATAGTATAACTACCACTAATCCAATTATCATACGGATTTTTAGCATCTCTAAATCCTTCTGCAACTCTATATCCAGAGTTTAATGATTTATTCATATAAATTAAAAAGTTCTTATCAACAACATTGTCAGCATCAAAAATTATATAAGCATCAATTTCTTTTTTATCTTGTAAGTGATTGAAAGCAAATCTTAAAACATCTGCCTTAGTTTTAGTTTTAACATTACAATTTATAATATTAGCTTTATGCTCTAAAGATATTTTTTCTGTTTGATCCGTACAATTATTAGGAATTACATAAACCCTATATTTCTCTTTAGAATAATTTAATTCATTTAAACTATCTAACAGATTACCTATCGTACCCTCTTCATTTCTTGCTGCTATTAAAATTGCAAAATAATTTTCTATATCACTTTTTATTTCATTATTTTTTCTTTTTTTAATTAATCCTATAACTCCTGTAATAACAAAATAAATTCCATAAGCAAATGTTATGATAAATAACACATAATAAATAACTTTAAAAAACATCTCAACTCTACTCCTAACTAAATATTCTAATAATATTTTCATAATAATCTTATCAATGCTATTGGTAGCAATCTACCAATTTTAGGTTGTTTTAAGTATAAACTTGGTTGCAACAAACAAATTCTAAAAAAAATATATCAAACTAAAGTTACAACTAAGTTACTTATATATAAAAAAGAAAGATTTCTCTTTCTTTTTTACAAAATATTATTCATTATCATATTGGCTTTCTAAAATTCTAATTTTTTCTTCTAATTCATAAATTTTATTTTCATACTCTTCAAACTTATTACTATCTTTATCTAGTTGTTCTTGATAATGTGAAATTTCTTTTTCATATTCATTTAAACTATTTTCATACTGTTTTTGTTTTTCTTCAAATTTTTTAATATTGCTTTTCATTATTTCAATGTTTTCTTTTGATGCATAAACAGTAATTTCTTTAATTTCATCATCTATAGTAATAATTTTATTATCATTAATACTTGATATAAATTCTCTTATTAATTTAGTTGGATTTGGACAATAACCCCAAACATGAACACCATTTTTATAATAATCTGTGCTTTCTAATTCACAATACTTATTTATTTTATATTCAATTTTCACATTACTAATATCGGATTCCACATAATCAATAACATCGCTTTGATATGGATTAAAAAACAAATCTTTATTCATATCAAATTCCTCTGTTTTAGTAATCAACATATCCTTATTGTCTTCAATAATATCAAATTTTAGTGAACCAACAAATATTATACCACAACTAATTCCAAAAACTATCAATGATACTATAAAACTCCAAATCATTTTCTTTTTATCATTTTTTCTATTAAAAACAAAATTAAAAATGATTAAAATTAATACAATATCAACTATTCCAGACGAGATTATAGCACCTAATACTCCAATAAAGAAAATTCCTGTTTTAGTAATTAAAAATGACATAGCGAATAAGCAGAACAAGCCTATTAAAATTGCACACAATAATAATGAAAAACACAAAGCAAAGAATTTAATAACTCCAACCACTAATTTAGATAAGCCATTAATAAATCTATACTCACTATGTTTTGGATCTCTAATAATTATTTTATTTTCATTTTTTTTAAATAAAATTTTATTTTCATGATTAGTGTCTTGTATTATTTCTTCTGATTTTTCTTCTTTCTGATTGTATATATTATCTTTATTATCCATTACATCTCTTTTTAATTTATCATAATAGTCTAAATACCTAGTTTTAAATATATGAACCCAAATGATTATGGCTACTATAATTATAAATACTAAGTATATACATTCTAACATTGAACCTATTATTCTATATACTTCCATTGGTAAGAATCCTAATAAACTAGATACAATATGATTACCTACACCATAAATAATTAATGCTAAAGTTAAAAGTACACATATAATTATTGTTTGTTCAAATAAACATTTAATTTTACTTTTAAAGTTCATATTACTAAATAAGTTAATTGTGTCTGTAATGAATTTCAAAAAATCATCAATATATTTATTTAAATTCTTTTTGGATTCTTCTTCTCCTTTTACTTCCCTAATATCTTTATGTAACAAATCATCTATATTAAGATTAAATTTATCGCATAAAGCAATTATTTTATCCATTTCGGGATATGCTACAGCTGACTCCCATTTTGAAATAGCTTGTCTTGATACTCCAAGTTCTTCTGCCAATTGTTCTTGTGAAAGATTATTGTCTTTTCTAATTTTTTTTAAATTTTCTGAAAAATTATTATTCATACATTTCCTCCTTTACAAGTACATTTTATAATTTTCTACTGGTAGCAAACTACCAATTTTAGGTTGTTTTTTGTAGAAATTTGGTTGCATATATAATATTATACCACGATAGTAACAAAAAACAGATCATAATGACCTGTTTAAATATTAATTATTAACTCTAATATCTCCACAACTATTATCGATAGTCAAAGTAACATCTGATTTTTGATAGTTATTATTAACTTTAGTATCTCCCAAACTTGTTTTTGCATTTATGTATATTTCATTTGTTGAGCCTATTTTAATATCTCCATAACTATTATGAATACTTGAATTTTCTTTTAAGTTTAAAGAAGCTATTTCAACATCTCCACAATCTTCTTTTATTTGTAAATATTCATTTACTTTTCCTATATTAATATCTCCATAATTATTTTCAAGTTTAATTCTATCTACTTCAGAAACTTCAACATCTCCACAATCTTGATCTATGTTTAACTCTTTTGAATATCCTGATATTTTAATATCTCCATAAGAATTTTTAATCTTACCAGTTTTTAAAGAATCAACTTTTATATCACCAGCATCTAAAGTAGCATATAAAATCAAATTATCAAAATTTCCAATATTTACATCTCCATAATTATTTTCAATATTGATATTTCCAGAATAACTACTTGGAAGATAAACCTCTATTTTAGCAATTGTCATATTAAAACAAAAACCTATACATCCCTTTTCGTTTGATTTTATGTTTAATTTATTATTTACAACCTCTACATTTGTTTCGTCTTTATCTCCGTAAATAACAACTTTTACTTTTGATTCATTTCCTTCTTTTACTTCTATATCGCTTGATTTAGAATCAATCTTAATAGTATCAAAAACAGTTTCATATTCTTGATTAAATACTAATTCATTACTTACTTTATGTCCAAAACTAAAGTGTCCAAATCTAAAGTTTTTATTTGTTAGAATATTCACAAAGAATACAGATAATCCAATTACTAATATACTTAAAAAGATAATAAGTATAATTTTAAGAGTTTTATTATTCATTGTTATCACCTCTCAAAGAAAGGATTAATTTTACTATTTCCATCACTAAAGCATATATTAACCAAATAAACCATGTTATATGCCAAGCCATAGTAATAAAACTAATTGCTAAATAAATTATTACTGTAATTAAACTTGCTATATCTTCAATTTGTTTGTAGCGTTTATCTTTTTTCTTTTCTGCTTCTGTTTTCTCTTTTTTAAACATTATTCTTGAATAAATCAATACACAGGTTGCTATACCACAAATTAAAATAAATATTGCACTACCTACAACTGGATTCATATTTAATACTGGAATACTAATCATAATCCAAACTACCCCTAAAAAGTATAAAAATATACTACTAATTAATCCAATAGTTCTTTTTTTCTTATTTTCCTTAGTATCAAGTATAATTTCTTTTTGTTCTTCTGTCTTTTCCTTTCTTCCTGTAATTAATTCTTCAGTTGATATTTCAAATAGTTCGCACAATGGAATTATTTTATCAAATTCTGGAGAACTTTGATCTGTTTCCCATTTTGAAATAGTTTGTCTTGTAACATTTAATTTTTCAGCTACTTCTTCTTGGGATAATTGCTTTGATTTTCTTAGTTCAATTAATCTTTGACCTAAACTCATAATTTCACCTCTTTCACAATTAATTATATAGATTTTTTTGGTTGCACTCTACCAAGTTTTATAGGAACTTTGTCAACTAATCTTAACATTTATAATTATACCATAGAAAAAAGAGAATTTTTCATTCTCCTTCATTTATCGTAATATCTTAATCTTACGATATATTTATTTCATTTCTAAATAAATATTTTCTTTATCAAAATATATTTCTTTAGTTTTATTATAAATACAATCTACTTTTTCTATTTGATTAATAAATGGTCTTGAATTTGATTCTTTCATATCATCAAACTTAGTTGCAAAATCATCTTTTATGTTTTGACCAGATTGTTTTAGATTATCACCTTTTTCGTTCAACCAATTATCAACATTCTTAATTTTTACTTTT
Source organism: uncultured Erysipelotrichaceae bacterium (assembly GCA_902789225.1). Taxonomy (GTDB): domain Bacteria; phylum Bacillota_I; class Bacilli_A; order RF39; family UBA660; genus RUG343. Next base: position 1,126 of record CADANC010000019.1, on the reverse strand, counting down.
TCTGCCAAATTACCAATTGCTTTTCCTGCACTACCTAATCCTGATAACACATTCCCCTCTAGTGACTTATTAGCATTCTTTTTAACATATTCTAATGCATTATTAAACACTTCTGAATATTCATTATCTAATTCATCAAGTTCTTTCTTCTTGCTTAATAAATAATCATTTTTGTAATTACCTAATAACAATATTTCCATAAAAGTTGAAAAAGAATAAATGTATAAAGATAATCTATAATATCTAAATTTTTTCTGAATATCTTCAATGATAGAGTTCATACTATTATTTGTTGTAAATAATTTATCTTTAGACAAATCATCTTTTATTTCTTTTTTATAGAAAAGCATATTTTTATTTGCAGTTCTTTTAATATCCATTACTTGTTTGTGATTATTTATTAAATATTTTTCATCTTCTAAATTAAATCTAAAATCACTTATAGACCTATTTAGTATTTCTAAATCAGATTCTATTTCAGATTCTTTTTCATGTTCCAAGAACGAAAATATTTGTTTACTTAATTCTTTTATTTCTCCTAGTTCTTGTTCAATTCCTGCTAGTGCAACTGACATCATCATTACAGTTGGATCTAAAGCCATTACATTATTTGAATTTACTTCTTTTAATTTAGCCATTGTTGAAGAGCCATCACTTTTCTTGATAGAACCCCAAAATGTTTTACCATCTCTCATTGCTTTTAAAGAATCATTTTTTCCTAAATTTGTTATGCGATATAAATTACCTGATGTTTTAGGATTTTGTTCCATAATTGTTTTTATATTATTAGCTGTTGATACTGTGATTGGACTAATTTCTGATAGTTTAGAAAGTGATAAGCTATATATATTATTACTTAAAGATTCCTTTCTAACATCAGAAAGCATATAATTATTAATTTCAACCAAACTATAATTTCCTTTGCTATCTTCCTCATTTATTACTTGATCTTCTTTTTTTTCAACAACTTCGTTTTTCTTTTTAAACTTATCAAATATACCCATATTATTAATCACCTTACAGATTCTATTATATCATGTATACTTTAAGATGTAAATTGATGAGAGAAAAGCTCATTAGTTTATGATAGAATATTTTTTATTCTTTCTTATAAGAAAGAATAAAA
>CADANC010000018.1 GCA_902789225.1 uncultured Erysipelotrichaceae bacterium | reverse complement strand
TTTTATCAAGTTTATTTCCGTTTAACATTATAAAAACGTCAATAAATCTGAAAAAGAAAAAAACCGTCAAAAAAACGGAAATTAGTCTAAAAATTTACGCCAAAATGGTCCGAAATAGTACTCTTATTTATTTTCAATCTTACATTTATCAAATAAAAAAACAATTTCTTTTTCTTTCATCATGGTTGCTAGTTCTTTATAATAACTCAATGCTGTGTTAATATCATTAAATTCTTTCAATAATAACGACGAGGCTACTATTGAATTATCATTACTTATAACATAGCAATATACTTCGTAATTATTATCAACAGAATTAATAATAGTCCCATAATTATACAATCCTTTTGTCAATTCATAACTTTTTAATAGTTTTCTATTTCGTGAATCTTCCGGATGTGAAAAATTTTGCAGTAGTTTTAAATACTCTATAGCATTATTCATAATGACACCCCAAATCGTAAATTCTATTATAAATAAAAGTAATTTCTCTCTTTAATTCAATTATAATACTATTAATTATTATTAAAGTAAATACAATTTATTATTCACAAATTCTCGCTAATTATGATTTTAATTGATGAAAAAAGAAAAATAATTAATCTTTCTTTCAGCATTATACACTATTTTACAGATTAATATTTTTCTTTACTTGATAAATATAAGATTATAACAAGTTGTCGGTCTTCTGTATTTTTTTTGCAAGTAATTAATGTTAATGTGCTCTTATTTAAATCTCTGCTCACTTCAACAGAGCCATCTTTTTCAACATCATATATATTTTCAATTATATAAGTATATTTTGTCCCTTCATAATATATACTTGCTTTATCACCAATTTCAAGTAGGTGTAATTGATTAAAATAAGATATATCTGCTGTTCCATTATGTGCCTCCAATACGACATTTCCTTTTTCTTTATTAGGAAGTGAGCTTTCTTTCATAATGGCAACATTTTTTTCAATAGTATTTTGCGTTGATTCTAACGGATACACACCTTTTCTTAATCCTACTTTTTCAATTTCTAAAACCAATAAATAAGACTCTTCCTTGTTTTCAATATCAACTTTATTTGTATTATCTATATATGAAGTTTCAGATATATAGTCTTCTATTTTTGTATTTTCTTTTTTTTCTTTCTCAGCTTGTTTAAAAAAAGGAATAATACCAACTATTATTCCTACTATTATAACTATAATTCCAAATATTAATAATTTAGTTTTTCTTTTTATATGCACTTTTAACTATTCCTATTCCTATTAAAATAATAATAGCAGAAAATACAATTGTATACGGAAAACTATTTCTCATAGTATTTGGAGATACAATAATCTCAACAGGTGGCTTGCTATCATCGTATTGAGCATAAAATGACCAATCGATATATGAAAATTCATTTAATTCTGTATTATCATAATTTTCTGATAATTTGGTTTCTACAACCATTTTAGAATTTTTAGATGGAGTGAAATCTCCAAGTAATATTGCCTTTTGAAGATCTATTCCTTGCTCGGTATAGTCAAGGCCTGTAGCTTTTCCCTCATAGATGATTTCTTCATCTAGTTTTATTTTCATGATGATATTTTCTAACAACTCATCAGCTTCTGCACTTTGTTCTCTAGGAACGACCTTAAAATATAAAGTATATTTTGTATTTGTTCCATTTTCTATCAATAACTCATCAGTAAAACTTTCTCCTGGAGTCATATCAATGTGTTTCATAAAAATATCTTCATCTATTAGTTTACTTTCATAATACAATCTGTTATTTTCTTCAGTAAAATATAATTTATTTTCTCTTGCTTGAACTGATAAAACACTGAGTGCAAATAAAGATATAAATAATACGAATTTTTTCATAGCAAACCTCCTTGTCTTATATTAAATTATTAATATTAGCTAATAGCTACACTTGTTCCCCATGCAGTTTGATATTGATCATATTGTACTGTTTCAACTTTGATAGTTAAAGTATAAGTACCACCAGCATATCCACTTGTTGTTGTTGTACAAGTCTTTGTATGTGCTGTTGCATCTTCAACACAATTATCTGTTGTTGAGATAGTTACAGCAGGGTTAAAAGTTACTGATTCAATTAAAGATGTAGTGCTAGCATTTTTAGCAAGTTTTGTTTTATAGTAATAATAATCTTTTCCACCTTCAGTTGATTTAGTCCATTTAGTACTTAAATCACTAGCAAAATTAATGATTGCAGCTCTATTTGGTGTTGGAGTAGCACTATCAGTTAATGAAAGTGGATCTCCATTAGCATCTACCCAAGATTCTGTATAAGAAACACGTACTGCTGCTTCTACATCACCTTTGTTTGTTGCAACAACAGTTTTATTTGTAGTTGTACCAGGTGTCCAATCATCAGGACTTTCGAATGTTTCTACTACCTCCATTGAATATGGTTTTGTACCGAATACGTTTTCAAATGTATCAGTACTTGTAAAATAGGCAATTGTTACTCCTACAATTCCCAATACAGCAACTAATAATAATGCAACTAATGATTTTTTACTTTTAATTTTTTGCATCTTCTTCACTCCTTCCATTTTTCTTATTTATATCAAAAGCCTCTGTGTTGCTAATCAGAAACTCAGATACCAAAATTATTACAGCAGCTATTACAACTAATGTTAAATTATCATTTACCATCTTTATGTAATAACCTACATAAGGTATACTTAGTTTTCCTACCTTACCTCTAACATTTTCATAACGAATTTTATTGACATCAGAAACATTGTTAGCGTCTCCTTTTGTCTCTATCAATCCGTTATCAATATTAGCTATTCTATGTGAAACCATTTTATTGTTATTGACATTGAACGTTATTACGTCTCCTTCTTTTAATTCTTTTTCTGATACTTTCTCATAATAAATTACGCTACCTACTTTGTATGTAGGTTCCATGGATCCAGAAAGCACAACTACTGGATGTTTTCCAAAAATCATAGGAATACATACAATCGCATAAATAATTATTAGAGCGTAGGAAATGATTGCTAATATATGAACAATTTTTTTTATGATGCCCATGTAACATTACCTCCACTTATGGTAGCAGTCTTTCCCCATATTTCTGATATGGCACTACTACTAGCTTGTATTGCTTCAAAATTGAAATCTAATTCATAAGTATAAGATTTATAATCATTATAATAAGGAGAAGTACTGATTAGGCTTTCATTTAAAGCAATTGAATCTAAGACTTGAACTGAAGCTTCAGCAGCTAGTGTTTTTTTGTAATAATACCAGCCATCTCCTCCATCAATGAAATCATTGGTAAAGGCAGTTGTCCAATTTTTAGTTACAACATTAGTACCATTTACGTTGTTATCTAATGATAATTTAACTCCATTCACTTCTTTTCTCCAAAATTCGTTATAATTAATTCTTAAAACTACTGGGGTATTTGTTTCTTCGTTGTTTACAAAACTAACTTTTTTTGTTCCCCATGTATTATTAAATTCTTCTTCTATAGTAACGTTATAAGTCATTGCTCTAAATTGATTTGGTATAGCTATTTCTGTGTAATAATAAGCAAATGTTGTACCAACTATACCAAGTGCAAGAAGTAGTAGGAGGAAGAATAATGGTTTTTTCTTGATTTTCTTAAATTTCATCCTAACTACCTCCCTGTACAATTTGATTTTTTACATTTCCAAACGAATGTAAGAATCCTTTTTTCACAAATTCATTGGTATAAGTAATTTCATAGTTATGACCCTCTGCAACTACTAAATTGGCATTGTCTGAAGTGACGGCACCTGCAACACTCTTAATAGAATATTCTTGAGGAACAATCTCTTTAACTTTATAGGTAGATGGATCTACAAATATTGTTTCACATCCATCTTTTTCTAAAATTACCCATGTTTCATAATTATTGGTTGTTCCTGTTATATGGAATTGAAATTGATTTTCATTATATGAACCATTTATCGCCTTACATATTTTTATTTTTGATTGAATTTTAAAAGTTGCAGTTGCTTTATATTCTTTATCCACTAATTGATAATCATTACTAGCTAGTGCTCCTTTTATTTCTGCTTCGTTTGTAATGGTTCCCGAATCATCTACCTGAACAGTATATGTTGCGTATAAATCTATGCTACTATTTGCAGCAAGTATATCCACATTAGCAACATGATCCGAAAGAACAGTATACCCAGTCCCCGATTTAAAACTAGAATGCTCAGTATTTTCTTTTACTATTATATTGTTGATTGGGAATGTTGCTGTATTTGTAACAGTAATTCTAAACTCTACTGCATCTCCTACTCTATAATAAGTTTTATTACTGATTAGTGTTTTTGTAATCGTTGGTTCGAATGTACCTGTTTGAACTTTCCATTCTCCATAAATTATTACATCATGTTCTGGCATTTCAAATTCTGATTCTTTATACCAACCTAAGAATTTATATCCACTTGGTTCACTTACAACATTTTCTACTGTAACAGTAACTCCTGGCTTATATGCCCTTTCTTGAGGTAAGTAATTTTCTGCGTTTGGTGGTAGAACACCATCATAAAATTGATATGTGACTTTATAAGTAACTTCTTCGAACTCTCCTACAAGAGTTACATTTGTTGATGGCATTGTAAAATCTCTATCGCTACTGACTGTAACATCTGTTGTTGTCCAACCTAAGAACCGATAACCATTAAATACATCCCCCTCTTTTAAGGAATCTAAGTTTACAATTGAACCAGGATAATACTCTTTTTCGCTTGGTAGAACATATCCATCAGGAGTTGTACCGGTTAATGTATAAGTAACTTTTTTAGTAGGATTTTGAGTAAATGAACCTATAAATGTAACATCGTTTCCAGGCATTGTAAATGAATTATTTGATACAGTAGCGTCCGTTGTTGTCCAACCACTAAATGTATAGCCTTCTACTTCTACATTGGAAGCTACTCCAACCTTTGTTCCTTCTGAATAACTTGATGTTCTAGGTGCTGATGGAGCACCATCTGGAACAGTTCCAGTATAGGCATAATTGACATTATATAGTGTTGCAAACTCACTACCCATGAAAGCATGAACTGTATTAGAATTAATTGTTAATCCTCTTTCTCTTGCTGTTGCAAAGTTGTAAAAGTCTCTTCTTATTTCTCTTTGAGGCGTTGCTGGATCATCAACTGTTGGCGTTTTAGTTTTAATTCCTACTGTTAATTCACATCCTGCTTTTAAGTTTTTTACTTGAAATGTTACTGTTCTTGTAGTTGCATTATAATGAAGTCCATGATACGTGTATTCAGTATTACCAGCATTCCAAACTCCTTCTGTAACACTAGCTTCATTGGTATCGTCAATTACTTTACCAGTACAAGCCGTTGCATCACTTCTCTTTACTGCTCCAATAGAACCATCTGCTGTGGTCACAAAACCAGTAAATTCAAGTCCATCTGGTATTTTATCCTCTACAAATAAAGTTCCACTTTTTATTTCTGATACAGTAGTAGTGTCAGACTGTGTTCCATTTTTATCTACTCCATCATAGGATACGTTTAAGTAATATGTTAAATCTGAATTTTCTTTTACTTCTACATCATTGTCTAAGAGTGTTGCGAAACTTTTACCAATGAATAGGGTTAATAAGATACATAGAAGTGCAAGAGCGAATACTACCCACATTGCTTTTACCTGTTTTTCTGCTGTTGTTGAATTTATTTTTGTTTTTTTCTTAATCTTAATTTTCTTCACTCTTACCATCTCCTCTCTGTAGTGTATTAAAGTACTCTTCCAGAGTATTAACAAAATTCATATTTTGATCAATTAATTCATCTAACATTTTATGTAGTCTATTTTTCTTCTCATACTTTTCATAATTAATTAATGAAATATTTAGATAAGAGTCATAAATGGTATCATTACCTTGTATTTCAATAGTACTTGAATCGTTTTCAATTGTAATGTATCCCAATCCTTGACTTTTTATTTTGTCAAAGATTTTTCCTGCATTACTTACACCAAAAGCAATCGATGAATTATTCCATTTATAGCCAAATAAATTCCAAAGCAACTTAGCATCGTCTTTATATGTTTTATAAAAACTGCCTTCTTTTACAAGAATAATTTTTTTGGGATTCTTTTCTTTAAAGTAATCGTACTTTTCTATTGCTTTCATTGTAAACTCCCTTTCCCAAGTCTTTATCTTTTTCAAGTAACCATAATAACTACCATAAGACCTGTAATATTTCATTAAATCATGCTTCTTTAATGTAACTAATTTCTTTTTTATTTTTTTAATTGTCTTTTTTCTATAAGTTACATCATATTTATCATTATCTATCTTATACTTATACCCTAAGAATGTAATTCCTGTTTTCAAATTTACAATTGAACTCTTAGGATTAATTTTCAACTTTAATTTTGTTAACTCAATTTCAATCAATTTCCACGCTTTTTTTAATCTATCGCGATCTGTATCAATAATAATGAAATCATCCATGTATCTTACGTAATATTTACATCCCAAATCTTCTTTAATGTAATGATCTAAATCGTTTAAAAAGAATATTGCTAGAAATTGAGAAGTCATGGCACCAATACTTAATCCAACTCCTTTTTCATAATGAGGAATATTGGTCCCATATTTTTTATTTAAATTATCTATTATGTTATTAATATAAGGTTTATCTGTTTCATCAATAATTGTTTTAATAATTTTTAATACATTTATATCTTGAATTCTTTTTGCAAGTTTTTCCATTAAAATATCGTGTGGGATGGTATAGAAGTATTTGCTTATATCTATCTTCAACACATATATTTCTGATTCTGGATTATTAATTCTAATTTTATTAATATAGTCATTTATTAACTTATCTGCATATTTACTTCCTTTACCTTTTCTTGTTGCAACATTACTATCAATAAGCTTATCTTCTAGATATGGTAAAAGATAATATTTAGCAACAAAATGATTAACAATTTTGTCACCCACTGTCTGGCTCATTACTAATCTTGCCTTTGGTTCAAATATTAAAAATAATCGAAAAGGCAAAGGTTTATATAAGCCATTTAATAATATTTGATATATATTGTAATTCATGGAATTCTTGTTTACATGGTATCTAAATATTGCTCTTTTGTTTTTACAAGTTCTTCTTACAATATCCCACGTAGAAATTACATTTTCATAAGTAATTGGTTTATAATATATATCATTATTTAGTGCTTTCATTTGGTTCTGGATTCTGCTGCCATCCGTATGTCATGTTTTTTAATTTTGCCAAAATAGCTACGGATTTATTAATATGCTTTTTACTTTCAGGGCAAAAGTCTCTTATATCAGATGAAATTATGTCTAACATCTTGATATTAATTATCATTTCTGTAATGTATTTCATTCTGATATTTCCTTTTGTACTTTCTGCTGAAACCAAATTTCTAATTAAGCTATTAACCTCATCCATCAAATGAATCCGTAAATCTCTGTGCACGTTAGGTATATTGCAAAGAACATATTTTCTTATGTATCTGCTATAATTTAGAATTTCTACATATAGCTTAAACTCTTTGTTCTCATGCATAAATTTTACCTCATTTAGTTTTTTTAGTTTGTAATAGTAAGTTGCTACGAAAGCCAACTAAGTTACCTCTCGTAGCTTACACTATTAATTTATTTAGAACTTCTGTTCATAGAATTGTACCTGTTTCACAACTATGTGAGAGTGCCAAATTTCACCATAACTTTTATTCATTATAAATTTGACAAAATGTGTGAGTTGGAAATTGCCGGACGCACGCCGTTAGTGTTGTTGACGTTGTTGTTGTTCATGTTACCGTTCGTGTTCACGTTACGACCGTTAGCGTTGTTGTTGTTGAAATAGTTAGGCGAAGCAAGCCAACGGGCTGCCAACAAAAATGCGCAAATCTAAAATAGTACAATCCTAGATCAAACATTAAGTTTAATCCAAATTTTAATTAATTTTGGCACCATAATATCATTTTGATGATATTATGGTGCTCTCTTTGTTATTATCTCTATATTTCTACTTCTTCAAAAGCAAAATGTAATTCATGAGTGTCTCACGAAAGGGTTTTCGTGAGACTTTTTCAAGTGTTCGGTGTCAGGCATCCACAGTTTAGCTTCCTAATTCAACTTTGTATGGATTTGCCATACTTCCATCTCCATCAGAATACTCGATGCCTGGTGTCAGTGAAACTGCCGGGCGCACGCCGATAGCGCGGTAGACGTAGTAGTCGCTCATGTCACCGTCCGTGCTCACGTAACGACCGCCAGCAGCGTAGTCGTTGCGGAAATAGAAAGGCGAAGCAAGCCAATAATATTGTCCCGTTTTTCGTGCATTGCTATTATTTAAAATGTTCATCTCCGGACTTGACATTAATCCTACTTTATAAGTTAATTTTGCATTATTATTGCTTATACTAAATTGATCGGTTGTGTTTGTACAACTTAAATCACTTGTTACACTATATTCCTTGAATTGTAGATATACATTTGTCATTCCACCATCTGGATTCCATCCATTTAATGCTCTTATACTTCTATCATTACAGAATATTGTATCTTCTATATAGTCATCATAATCTTCTAATAGATAATGTTTATACCATGCATCTACTCCACTTTTCATCGTTGAATTTACCTGATTAACACCATTATCGTGCAACATCTCATTTATGGTGTCTTCTACACTTTTACCATTTGTAATGTTTATATAGTATGGCGTTGTTCCACTTATATAGTAAATATAAGATATAGTAGTGCATTCACCTGTTTCATTCCAGCATGTATAATGTGCATTGTTTATACTTGTTTTATTAGTACTATCATTGATATTCCAAAAACTTGTAGATGCATCATTATCTAACACATACTTACTTCCATCCCAAGTGAATCCTTTAGCATATTTATAATTATTTGCTACTTTGATATAAGTCATAGAAGTACTTGAAGTTGAAATTGTGTACCATAGCTCACTACATGTATCATTTACTGCATTCTTACATACATATTTATTAGCTCCTACATTACTATAACTTGTATACCAATCACTTCTGTTTACTGTTGTTGGACTATCGATTGTATAAGTACCATCCCCATTGTCCGTATAACTATCCCCATAGGTATATGTATAGTTATAATCTGCAAGATTATGATTAGTAGAGTTTTGTAATTGAATATAATACATAGTTGTATTGTTTACTGCAGCTATATAATAAACACTTGTATTCGTATAAGTTTGTGTCGCGTTTCTAAATGTATATTCTCCTACTAAGTTTGGATAATCTGTTGTCGCACTTACTTGATATGGACTATCTAAGTTATATCTGCTAGCCGTTGGATTTCCCCATACTGCATCATGAGCATACCAATATGTAGTTGCAAGTGAAGAGCTTGATAACATAGTCTCACTTGAAGTCATTGTTTTCGAATTATATGGATAAACTGTATTATACATATATCCAACATAAGATGGCGAATTATAACTTGCATTAAATTGTAAAGTTCCAAATTGTGAATAATTGGAATTTGAGTTTAATGGTATTACATATGCGCTCGTTGTATTGCAATATGACTCTACTAAATATAAGGTTGCGCATGTTCCATCTTCACTTGTTAATTTACAAGTATATTTTCCAACCAATCCAGGTCCTGTTGTTGCATTCCATGTAGTTTGTTCTGTTGTACCACTTACTTTAAATGTTTTTGCTGTAGAGTCATAAGTATAATCAGTTCCATACCAATAGTTAGAAGCTAAGTTTTGGCTTGTTCTAGATGCATATCCCACATGTGTTCCACGCGTAGATAAACACTGGTTATCTACTGCTTCCCCATTGTATATCATCTTAACTCCACCAGTATCGGTTGTTCTTATCATTTGCCAACATTGTCCGGCAAATAAAACATTATTTTTATCTAATATTGCTGTTCCGTTCGTCGCATTTGAACCATAATAGTAGTAGATCTTTTGTGTTGATTTTGAAGCATCCATTGAATCTTGATGATTTCCTGTATATTCTTTGGCGTACGTTCCAGTTGCAGCTTCGTTTTGTAGCACTTTGTATAAAGTTGTCTTTTCATGAACTGTTCCATCCATCGATTTAACAATGGATTGTCTAGTCCAAGTAGCTCTAATTGTTACATCATGTTCTGGCATTACAAATATGTCATCATTTACTATTGTTATATCTTTTGCATCATCTTCATCAATTTCCCAACCTTTAAACAAATATCCCTCACAAGATAGTTCATTTGTTTTTTTGGTAACATTTTGATATATAAAATGTTTCTCACTTGCAATATCTGGAAGCGTACATCCAGTTGGTGTATTCGTATCATAAATAACTTCATAGTTGTTTTTTAATACTGGAGTGTTCGTACTATTTACATTTTTTTCTGTATCTTCTGGTAATTTATAATTTATATTTTCTCTTTTGTTGGTTGGATAAAATCCCTCACTACCAACATATTGTGGTTTTAATGTAAGATTAATTGTCATCTTAGCATTTCCACCAGTCATATATGAGTTTTCTCCTAAATTCCATGTAATTTTTGGAGTTCCAGAATCATCTTCTAATGTTACCGTTCCCATTGTAACTTTAATATCACTCACCGAACCAATCGTAAAATAGTCATCATGAACAAAATCTGTAACAACAAATTTTTCATAAACTATTGGAGAAATGGAAGCGTCAAATAATACATTATTAAGTGTTGATTGGTCAGCTACCCATTGAGAATCTGTTATTTGTTTTATTTCGTCTATGATATCTGTTCCCATTTCATATTGAACACCATTAATCATCATATAAGGGTACTTATCTTTTAAAACCTCAAAAGTACCAACTTGATTTGGTGTATCTTCATTTGGATATCCATCCGTTAAAAATAATGTAACGACATCTCGATTTGATTCTTTTGTATATCCATTCATAACAACGTCTACGTTTTGAAGTGCAGCATTATAGTTTGTACAACCTGTTGTTGTGATAGTGTCTAATTTTGATAACAAATCATCTTTGTCATTTGAAAAAGTCGAAATTACTGTGGAAGTACTATCAAATGTAACGATTGCTATTCTGTTTTGACTATTAGATAACAAATAACTAACTAACTCTTTAGAATCACTAATTGCTTTCGTCATCTTATCTCCTGACATAGAACCAGATATATCTAAAACTAATACAACATCTTTATAATGATCTCCTGTTTTCATTATAGAATTTAAATCAAAAGTAACTTGTGCTGTATTTGAACCCGTCCATTTAGCTGATTTATCAATATGCCAAGAGCCTTGATTATCATAATCATTTGATTGGATTTCTACTTTTTTTACTTCTTCTGTATAGATTCCTAGACCTTCTAAGAATTTCTTAGCACTTACTTTTATAACATTCGCTCCGGTTACAGCTGACAATATAAGTATTAAAACTGCTAGTGAGCCAACAAGAGTAGTGGCAAATTTAAATTTGTTTTTAATAACAATGTTTGGAAATTTAATTTTAGGTTTCTTTCTAGTTTCAAATTTTGTTGGTTCATCAAAATCTAAAATTTCAATTTCCTCAGTATTTTGACTCATGAAAGAATGTTTCTTCTTAAATTTTAGTTTATTCCACGCAAAATGAAGTCGCTTTTTTTTCGACTTTTTTTCTTGATTTATTTTTGGAATTTTATCTGCTAATAATTCTGTCTGTCTGTCTAAGTGTATTTTCATTTTTATCACCTGTCAACATTTTTTCACCATCTTTTTGCACTTTTTGTGCCTATGTTTTTTCAAAGAAAACAATGATTACTCACGTGTGTCCTTATCCTACTATATAAATAGTATCATTTTTTCTTTCAATATTCAAGTTTTTTTGAGTTTAGGTTTTTTCCCGTGAATTTTTATTTGAAAGTCCGTTTTATTAAAATAACGGAATTAAGTCTGATTATAGTATAATATATATCGTTTCTTTGTAGTTATACGAGGAGG
>CADANC010000017.1 GCA_902789225.1 uncultured Erysipelotrichaceae bacterium | reverse complement strand
AAAAGGTTATGGTGGAAAGGATACAAATCCAACACCAGGATATAATGCAAAAATAGATTTAACAAATTATGATTTTGGAAATCACACATTGAAAATAGAGGCCATTTGTAACGGTAAGATAATTATTTCAATCAATAAATTATTTAGAAATGAAAAACCTAATACACTAATACAAATTGAATCTTTATATTCTAACATTAATTCAAATAAATTTACTTTTTATGGATGGGTTATGACTGAGAGTAGTAATTATTCACTTGGCATTCTTGTTGATGGAAAAAAGTTTAATTCTTCTATTAATAGAATTGGAAGAGGAGATGTAACAAATATTATAAAAGGTTATGGTGGACTTTCAAATAATCCAATGCCTGGCTTTACATCAACAATTGATTTGTCTTCTGTAAAAGACGGTACACATAGTATTGGTATAGTTTTATATTCCAAAAGAGGTGAGGTAATTACTTCAAAAACAAGTAATTATAAAATAAAAAAATATATAGGAAAAATTGAAATAGAATCACCCGTTACTGAATCACTTAGTGCATCAAATAATATTGATGTTCATGGTTGGACAATGTCTACAAATTTGAATGATAATATTAAAATTTATGTTGATGATAAGTTAATTGATTCTAAAATTTATAAATCTGGAAGAGAAGATGTAATTGCTGCAATAAAGGATTATGGAGATGCATCAATTAATCCAACCCCTGGATTCAGTACAGAAATTAATTTAAGTGACTTTGTTCAAGGATATCATACTCTTAAAATAGCAATATATGATGATATTGGAGATTTAATAGTTGATGATTCAAAAAGATTCTATCTTTATAAGAAAATGCTTGGAATAGATGTGTCATATCATCAAAAAAATATAAATTGGGGAACTGTTAGAAGAAGTGGTGCTGTAGATTTTGCAATAATTAGACTAGGATATAGAGGATATGGAACAGGAGTGCTTAGCATCGATACTAACTTTAAGAATAATATTAATTCGGCATATGATAATGGAATAAAAGTTGGAACTTATTTTTTCAGTCAAGCAAAAAATTATAATGAAGGTGCTGAGGAAGCTGATTTCGTAATTAAAAATCTTAATTTAGCATTTCCTGGATATGAAAAGAAGTTAAGTTTTCCGATAGTAATAGACACAGAATATTCTAATAGTGCTCATTCTGGAAGAGCAGATGAAATTGGGAAAATAGAAAGAACTAATGCCATTTTAGGATTTTGTGATAAAATAAAAACATATGGATTAAAGCCAATGATTTATTCAAATCCTAATTTTATTAAAAATGAATTAAACATGAGTAAATTAAGTAACATTGATTTATGGTTATCACATTACACTGGTAGTATTGATAATGCTAGTTATTACTCTGATCCATACTTTATATGGCAATATACTAGTAGTGGTCAAATACCTGGAATAAATACTCTAGTTGATTTAGATTTAGTTATGTAATACTTTGAAAGGATAAATCCTTTCTTTTTTTTTAATAATATATATGATATAATCTTATATGTTAAAGGAGTTTTTGTATGAAAGATAATAGCTATGCTATAAAAATTGTTAATATGTCAAAAAATTTTAAACTCTATTATGATAAACCTAATACACTAAAAGAAAGATTGGTTTTTTGGAATAGAAAAAGGCCAGATGACAGAGAGGTTTTGAAAAACATTAATTTAGAGATAAAGAAAGGTGAGACTGTTGCACTGATTGGTATTAATGGAAGTGGAAAATCAACACTTTTAAAATTGATGACAAAAATAATTTATCCTACTTCTGGTAAAATTTATGTACATGGCAAACTTACCTCTCTTTTGGAGTTGGGTGCAGGCTTTCATCCTGACTTTACTGGAAGGGAAAATATATATTTTAATGCTGCTGTATTTGGACTTACTAAAAAAGAAATTGACAAGAGATTAAATGACATAATTAAATTTTCCGAACTTGGCGAATTTATTGATAGCCCAGTTAGAACGTATTCTTCCGGTATGTATATGCGTCTTGCTTTTAGTGTTGCAATTAATGTAGATGCTGACATATTGTTAATTGATGAAATTCTTGCTGTTGGTGATCAACATTTTCAGGAAAAATGTTATGCAAAACTGCATGAATTAAAGAAAAAAGGAAAAACAATAGTTATTGTCAGTCATAGTTTGGATTCAGTAAAGGATTTATGTGATAGGGCTATTTGGATTTATGAAGGTAAAATAAGAGAAGATGGAAATGTAAACAAAGTAGTTGATGATTACTTAAAGGAGTGCGCATAATATGCTAAAAGATTTATATAAATATAGAGAACTTTTGAAGACAAGTGTTAAAAAGGAAATAAGAGGGAAATATAAAGGCTCATTTTTAGGAGTTTTATGGTCTTTTGTAAATCCTCTTCTAACTGTGCTTGTATATGCAATAGTTTTTCCTTTCGTTCTTAAAAACACTCAGCCTCATTATGTAACATTTCTTATTATTGGAATTTTACCATGGACTTGGTTTACAACATCTATTTCTGGTGGTACAGCCTGTATTGTTAACAATGGTGGAATTATAAAAAAAGTTTATTTTCCAAGAGAAATACTTCCAATATCAATAGTAACTTCTGGTTTAATAAATTACTTGATTTCGTGTATAATTATAATTATTTTTGTTTTATTTAGTGGCATTGGGTTAAGTAAGTATATTCTATTTTTACCAATAATACTTATAATTCAATTTGTTTTGCAATTGGGTCTTTTATTTATATCAAGTTCAATAGACGTATATATAAGAGATGCAGAATATATAATTAATTTTTTTGTTAACATGCTTTTTTATGCAACACCTATTTTATATTCTTCAGACCTATTTCCAAAGAAATTTTCATGGATTCTTAATTTAAATCCTTTCACATCAATTATTAATGGATATAGAGCTATATTTTATTATAAGACATTACCTAATTTAGAAAACTTGTTTTTTGTTTTCTTGTTTAGTGTGATAGTTTTACTTATTGGTTATGCTGTATTTAAAAAGTTAGAAAAAGGTTTTGCTGAGGAGGTGTAGTTATGCGTGAATGTGATGTAATAGTTCCAATATATAATGCTTATGATTGCTTAGCACCATGTATTGATTCAATTATAAAAAATACTGATTTAAAAAATAATAGACTTATTTTAATCAATGATAAAAGTCCTGATGAAAGAGTAGATAAATTATTAAAAAAATATGCTAATGGTAAAAATATAATTTTGCTCGAAAATGAGAAAAATTTAGGCTTTGTTGGTACTGTAAATAAAGGCATGAAATATTCTAAAGACGATGTTTTACTTTTAAATTCTGATACAGAAGTTACTGAAAATTGGCTTGATTATATTAAAAAAACTGCATATAGTGAACCAATGGTTGCAAGTGTTACTTCACTTTCAAATAATGCAACTTTAGTATCTGTTCCTATAGGACTTCAAAAAAATGAACTTCCTAATAATATGAATTTTGATGAATATGGAAAACTTGTAAGTGATGTTGCATATAAGGATACTATAGAACTTCCAACGGCACATGGCTTTTGTATGTACATTACAAGGAAAGCTTTAGATACTGTCGGATACTTTGATGACAAAACTTTTGAAAAGGGATATGGTGAAGAAAATGATTTTTCATATAGATGTTTAGAATATGGCTTTAAACATTTGATATGTATGAAATCTATAGTTTATCATAAAGAGTCTCAATCATTTACTGATAGTAAAATAAGACTTATTGAAAGTCATGAAAAAATTCTACAAGAAAGATATCCAGTATATAAGAGACAAACTGAAATGTGGTGTTCAACTTTCCCATTAAAAAAAGTTTGTGATAATATTTTTTATCAAATAAATATGTATGGTAGAAAAAATATATTAATGCTTATACATGATTTTCATGATGCTAAAAATAATGTTGGTGGAACAACTATACATGTTTTAGATTTGATTAAAAATTTAAGGTCTAAATATAATATTCATGTTTTAGCTCCAGAAGATGGTAGTTACAAAATTTATTCTTACTTTGAAAAAGATGAAAGGTTTTTAAATTTACCTAGTATTTCTTCAACAAGTAACTATTCTTTGTACAATGCTGAATATAAAAATATGATAAAAAATGTCATATCAGCATTTAGAATTGATACAATACATATTCATCACATGATTGGACATTATTTTGATATTGCCGATGTTGCAAAAGAAAACAACATTAAATTAATTATCACATTACATGATTATTATTCACTATGTCCTACAATAAATATGCTTTATATGATGGAAAAATGTTGTATTGATATTCCACAAAATAAAAAGGATTGTAATGGTTGCCTAAAAGCAAAATTAAATATGAGAAATAATATTGTACCTAACTGGCAGAAAGAGTGGAATAAATTTTTAGCCAAGTTTGATGATGTTATTGTTCCATCAGAAAATACAAAAAAATATATAAATAAATATTATCCAGATTTAAAAATATCTGTAATTGAGCATGGTATTGATTTAGAAAAAAGTGATTATGAAAGTATCCCAGGAGATGTATTTAATGTTGCGTTTGTAGGTGTTTTAGCTAAACATAAAGGTGGAAAAGTACTTGAAAATTTGGTTAAAGATAGTCCTAAGAATATTCATTATCATTTGTTTGGAAACAGTGAATTTAAAACTTTAACAAAGAATAAAACTAATTATACATATCATGGTAAGTATACAAGAAATGAACTTCCAAAGTTATTAAAAGAAAATAAAATCAACTTAATTTGTTCACTTTCTATCTGGCCAGAGACTTATTCATATACATTAACAGAAGATGTTGCCAGTATGATACCAGTACTTTCATTTAATATAGGTGCAGGTGCAGATAGAATAAAAAAGTATAAACTTGGATATTTAATACCGGTTACTTCATCAACAGATGATATTATTAAGAAAATTGAATCTATTTTTTCTAATAAAAATGAATACAATAAAGTTTTAGAAAATATGAAGAAGTATAAAATTAAAAACACGAAAGAAATGTCAAAAGAGTATACAAAAATTTATGATGAGAATAAATTAGTTTCAAGAAACAGTGAAAATATTGAAAGTTTACAAAAAATAATTGAATATTCTATAAATAGTAATAAAACTGATGATTCAGCTTATAAGTATGAATATTTTAGAGTTATTAATTCATTAAGATGGAAGATGGCATCAAAGATAAAGGTACCAGAATCTATTAAGAAAATGATAAGCAAGGCGGTAAAATTATGAAGTATGATGGTGTTGTAGTATTGTTTAAACCAGACAATAACTTAAATAAAAATATAGATTCTTATTTACCTTATCTTGATAAATTATTTGTGGTTGATAACACTCCAAATGTTGATTTAAGTGATAAATTTAAGAAAAATAAAAAAATAAAGTATATTCCATTAAACGACAACAAAGGTATTGCATATGCATTAAATGTTGGTGCAAAAGAAGCTATTAAAGATGGAGCAGATTTTTTGCTTACTATGGATCAGGATAGTAGATTTAAGGATGATTCCTTAAAAAAAATGGAAGATTTTATTGAAAAATTTAAAAAAGATAATTTTGTTGGAAATTTAATTGGTGCAGATTATAAGCATTTGGGCATAGTAAGTCCATTTCATTTAACAGTTAGAACTGAAAGTGAAACAAGAGTAGGTGTTGAATTTCCATTAGAAGTAATGACTTCAGGAAATTTGGTTAATCTTGAAGCTTATAAAAAAGTAAATGGTTTTAAAGATTGGCTTTTTATAGATTGTGTAGATTTTGATTTTTGTCTCAACTTAAGAAGACATAAATATCAAATAGTGCAACTTAATTATTGCACCTTAAATCATGATTTAGGTGATACAATAAAAATTAATTTTTTAGGAAAAACAATGTATGCTGATAATCATAGTGCATTTAGAAGATACTATATTACTAGAAATAGACACTATTTATATGATATGTATCATAAAGATTTTCCAATATATTGTGATATAGAAATTGGAAGGACAAAGAAAGAACTATTTAAGATATGGTTTTTTGAAAAAGATAAAATAAAAAAGACAAAGGCAATATATATGGGTTATAGAGATTATAAGAGAGGAATTAAAAATGAAGAGCAAAGTAAGTAAATATGTTAAAATATCAATATCAATTTTAATATACATAATCTTATTTGTCCTTTTTTTAAACTACTTTTTATTTGGAAATTTTAATTTAAAATTCAATTCAGTAAGTTATCTATTTTCTAAAAAGAAAAATAATTTTAATATTTCTAGAAAATATATAGAAAAATCTGAAAAAGTAAGCAAGAGTAAAGTTAATGGAGTAGGCACAGTAACTTATAGTTATAAAGCTAATATTGATTTGAAAAATAAAGATATTTATTATTTTACTTTGAAATTTTGTGACGAGATTGATAATTATAATATAAAATTAATTAATAATAAGAGTAATAAAGTAAAAATCGATAATTCAAAGTCAATAAATGTTAAAAATAGTGATTTTTATATTGTGAACAGTAAAAATACTAAAAAAATAATTATTACATATACTTATGATTTTTATGGAAATAGTACTTCAAAATATAAAGCACCTACTATAGAAAAACTAAAATTCAACAATTATAAAGATTATAAAATTATAAGAGATAAGGTAATACTAGATCTATTCATTTTTACAATTATATATATAGGAATATTTGTAATGCTATATTTGTGTAGAAATTATTTACCAAAATATAATATAAAGCATGAAAAATTATTTGTTTTACTGTCACTTATTTTTGGGATTACTTTTAGTATTCTTATTCCTATTTTTCAAGTTCCTGACGAAGAAACACATATTAAAATGATTTATAAGGAATTGGGATATGAAAATATTGATATTGAAAAATATATAGGAAGTGCAAAAAATAATGCAAGTATTATAAGAAATAAGAATAAGAAAGTTGACACTAAAAAGTATTTTTCAATTTCAAATAAACTGATGGTAAAATTTAAATTTACTATTCCGAAGGTATCAGTATTGAGACATTTTCCACAAGCTATGGCACTTGAAATTTCTACAATATTTCATTTACCTGTATTTATAGCTTTCTTTTTAGCTGAATTATTTGGTGTAATATTTTACACAATTGTTGGCTATTATACACTTAAAATTTTACCTATAAAAAAGGATGCAATGATGTTTTTAATGCTTCTCCCAATAGCAGTTCAACAATATAGTTCATTTTCATATGATTGTGTAACTAATGCTATATGTTTCTTTATGATTGCATATATATTATATTTAAAGTTCATTAAAGATAGTTTCGAACTCAAAGATTTAGTTTATTTTTTATTACTTTTAATATTAATATGTATTTGTAAGATACCATATGTATTGTTAGGATTGATAATATTTATAGTTCCATTTAAAAAATGGAATATAAAATTAAAAAAATTAAATATTAATTATAAATTTTTAAATGAACATAAATATATAATTATTCCTTCATTTATTATACTAATAATTACACTTGCATGTATTGTATTTAAATATTTTAATAATTCATATGTTATTAGAACTGTATATGTTTCATTAATGCATCCATTTTCTGCAATAAGATTAATTAATAGAACTATAGTTACATTTTTCTTTGAATATGTAAATTCCTTTTTCTCAGAGTTAGGTTGGCTAGAAACAGATTACCCATTTCTAATTGAATTACTTATGATTATATTTTTCTTAATTTTTATTTTCTTTGATGTTGATGATGATAAATATAAATTAACAGTTTATGATAAGATATATATTTTTATTATTTCCTTATTAATGGTTTGTTTTACAATTTTATCAATGTTACCTTGGACAGTTAATGCATATGGAGTAGATATTGATAATATAAGCAATGGAACTATTTTATATTATATAAGAAATATAAAATATATAGGTGGTGTTCAAGGAAGGTATTTTATTCCATTTATTTTCCTAATATTTTTGATTTTTGACTTTAAGTGTAAAGGCGTATTTAAAAAATATAAGTTTCAGTATTTTATAACAATATATTATGTAGTTATATATATTTCTAGTATTATGTTGTTATTATCTAGATATTGGATTTAGAATTATGTCAATATCTTAGGAAAATGTCCTAAAAAAATTTAAACATAAGCGGGAAAATATTCTCGTTTTTTTGTTTTACATTTTATAACTTATTTTCATTTAGTATCAATAAGTTATTTTTAATTGATAACAAAAACGAGGATGAAATCTAAGCATATTGATGCTTTTGATGACTTTTGTATAATTGTCTTTTAAAACTTTCAAGTTTCCAAGGACATAGGAGGGACATATTTTTTTCTTTCTTTTTTAGGCTTTTCTTCAATAGTATCAAAATTATCCGAGTATTTTTTATTTCTTTTCAAGAGGTTTTAATTTAAGTATTTGTTTGTCAATAGAGACTAATAAACTACCATCATATGCTTTGATAACAAGGCACTTAGTTTTGGGTTCAAAGCATTTTAATTCATCATTCAAATAAGGTTGGTAATAATTACCATAATATTTAATATAATTACCATTATCAATTTTTCTTTAAGTAAGGACTGCAAGAGTATAATTAATTTTATTTTCAGAAGGGGATGCTTCAAAAACAAAATTAAAATTATGATAATCAAGTGCAAATTTCTTATTAAAATTAGGGACAAAAACTTCTAATAAGTATTTGTTAGTATCATCAATAGTAGTTATATTATTAAGTCTTAGTTCTTGAATAAGTCTTTCTTGAAAAGTGCCATTAGTTCTTTCAATCAAACCTTTATAGCCTGCGAAACAGAAGTGGTTTCAAGATTAATACCAAGTTGCTTGCAAGCATAACCATATTGTGTCAAAACATCTTTGTTACTAGTTCTTTTGTCAGGATTTAATCTCATATAATTAAATACAGTTCTGTTATCAGTTAAAAACTTATATGGAATACCATAATTGGTTAGAATTTGATAAAAGACATGATAATAACCATTTAAAGTTTTAAAGTTTCTTGCTTATCAAACCATGCACCAATAATAGTAGAGGTTGCTCTATCATTTGCAAGATGAAGGCAAGTTTTATAGTACCAAACCATAAATGAATAGAACCATCTTCTTCAATAATTTCACCAAAGTTTTTAGGCTTTTCCATTCTAGGATGAGAATCCTCAAGTGCAACTTCATGGTCAACTAATTCATTAATTTCTTTATAATTCATATCATCAGTTATTTTCTTTTTATCTTTTAATTTTTGTTTTGCAAGTTTTTTCTTAGTTGCTTTTCTAAGTTTCGGGGATGTAATTTCTGCGTTCATCAGAGTTTTATAAATAAAATTATATGATACTTCAATACCTTCTTTTTCTTTTAAAAACTCTCTAAAATGGCAAAAATTGAAATCATAGTATTTTGTTTGATAAAGTGTTATAATATCTTCGGAGATTGATTTTGATAATGCATTAGAGGGAGTACGATTCCTATTGCCGTGGATGAATCCTTCTTTGCCTTTCTCCTTATAAATGTTAATCAGGCGATTTATTTGCCTTTTTGATATACCAAGTCTTAAACTGGCTCTTTCTTTGTTACCATCATGATCAACTAATTATTTGATAGTTTCATATTTTTCTAATTCTTTCATATTTAATTCTACCTTTCTCATAACTTCATCTCGTGATGGAGTATTATATTTGACTTGGGACATTTTCGCAAGTCATTACTTAAGACATTATCACAAGTTAATCATATATTATCTAGATACTGGATTTAGAATTATTGATTTTGATAATTATTTAATATATAATGAATTCAGATGGTGGTTACATATGAAAAGTAAAAAAATATTAATAATAATACCTGCTTATAATGAAGAAGATAATATATTAAATACTTATAATGGTATTATTGAGTTTAATAAAAAGAATAAAACAAATTATGATGCAATAGTTATTAATGACTGTTCTACAGATAACACAAAGAAAATACTTGAAGATAATAATATTCCACATATAGATTTAATACACAATTTAGGTATTGGTGGTGCAGTTCAAACTGGTTATAAGTATGCATATAAACATGATTATGATATTGCAATTCAATATGATGGCGATGGGCAGCATGATGTTTTATATGTTGAAAAATTAATTAAACCTATATTAGATGGAAAAGCAGATATGACAATAGGATCTAGGTTTATTGATAAAGATTTAGATGGTTTTAAGTCATCTGCTGCTAGACGTATTGGTATCAAAACTATTTCAGCTTTTATTAAGTTTGCATCTGGAAAGAAGATATATGATACAACATCTGGCTTTCGTGCGGCTAATAAAAATATTATTCATGATTTTTCATTATCTTATCCAATCGAGTATCCAGAACCTATCACAAATGCTGAAGTTTTAAAGAAAGGATATAGAGTAAGTGAAGTACCAGTTGTTATGAAAGAAAGAGGTGGCGGCATTTCTTCAATAAGAGCTTGGAAAAATGTTTATTACATGCTTAATGTTTGTTTAGTACTTATTTCTATTAAGATGAGGAGGTATAAGAAATGCAATTAAAATTAACTTTAACACTAATTATATTTTCCTTAGTTTTGATATTCTTTATATCATTACTTCTAAATAAGGGTAGGATACCAGTTAAATATGCACTTATTTGGTATTTATCAATACTAGTAATACTTATCCTTAGCTTTTTCCCAGGTGTATTTGCCTTTTTTGCAAAGCTATTTGGATTTCAATTAGTCTCAAATATGGTTATTATGCTTTTAATAGGTATACTTTTTATACTTGTTATTGTTTTAAATATTATGGTAGCTGGTCAAAAGAAAAAGACTACACTTTTAATACAAGAGATTTCTATATTGGAATATGAAAGGAGAAATGACAAATGAAATATATTTTAATAACGGTTTATATAATATTAACAACTAGTGGACTTTTTTGCTTAAAGAGTGGTGGAAATATGATTTTGTCTCTAAGGCATGGATTAAATATTAAGATGACATCAATAACTTTTTTAGGTTTTATTTGTTATTTATTTAGTTTCTTGTTATGGCAAAAGCTTTTATCAACATATGATTTATCATTTGTTGTTCCTGTAACTACTGGAATCATTCAATCTATTGTTATTTTAATTGGTTATTTCTTCTTTCATGAGAGTATGTCACTTGTTAATGTTATAGGAATTATTTTAGTTATAGCAGGAATTGTTTTAATTTCGATAAAATTACCTAGATAAAGGAGATTGAGAGTATGAGTAAGATTAAATTAAGTATAATTGTACCTTGTTACAAAGTAGAAAAATATTTACCAAGATGTTTGGATACTCTTGTTTCGCAAACTCTTAAAGATATTGAAATTGTATGTATAAATGATGGTTCACCTGATAATTGTCTTAAAATATTAAAAGACTATAGAAAAAAATATGGTGATAAGATTGTTATAATAGATAAGAAAAATGAAGGTGTATGGAAAGGAAGACATGATGCAATTAAGATTGCAAAAGGTGAATATATTGGATTTGTTGATAGTGATGATTATGTAACTGAGGATTTCGCTGAAAAACTTTATAATTCTGCAAAAGAAAATAATGCTGATATTTCTGTTTGTGGTTTTGATAGAATTGATTTATTAACTGGAAAAGTTTATTCAAGAGAAATGTGTAAACCTAAACATGATGTAATATATATTAATGAGAATCCTGGACTTTTATTAGAGATTAATGGAGCTCCTTGGAATAAGATTTACAGAAGTGAAATATTAAAAAAGGCACATGATTTAAAAAATGTTCCTAAAATATTAGATGATATGATGTTTATTCAGCTTGCATATTTAAATGCAAATAAAATTGTTTTTATAAAAGATTCACTATATAGATATATTGTTAGAAGTGATTCAATAATTAATACTATAAATGTTGATAAAATTCCTAGTACATATGCTGCTATGAAAGAAATAAGAGAGTATTATGAAAAGGAAAAACCAGAACTACTTGATTACGTAGATGCTAATGCATTTTTACATCTAGGTGTTTCTTTAATGTACAGACTTCATTCAACTAAGGGTGTAGATTTTAAGAAGTATTATAATGAGAATATCGAATTTTTAAATAAAGAATTTCCACACTGGAAAAATAATAAGTATATTACTCGTAAATTTGTAAAAGAAAATAATGGTTCTAATAAGAAATTATTAATTGTTAAACGTTTTTATGATATGAATATGTTTGGATTTTTCTTAGATGTATATGATTTTATGATAAATAAATTTAAGATTGATATTAAGTGGTAAGGAAAGAGGTAAATATGGAACACTTTGATTATTTAATAGTAGGATCTGGTCTTTTTGGAGCAACAGTTGCAAATAGACTAAAAAATGATGGTAAAAAAGTATTAGTTATAGATAAAAGAGATCATATAGCAGGTAATGTGTATACAGAAGATATAGAAGGAATACATGTACATAAATATGGTGCACATATATTTCATACAGATTATAAAGATGTATGGGACTATGTAAATTCATTTGTTGAATTTAATAGATTTACAAATAGTCCAATAGCATACTATAAAGGTAAAGTTTATAACATGCCATTTAATATGAATACATTTGCAAAATTGTGGGATGATGTTGTAACACCAACTGATGCCAAAAGACATATTGAAGAAGAAAAGAAAGAGTTGAATGGAAAAGAACCAAGTAACTTAGAAGAGCAAGCAATAAGTTTGGTTGGAAGAACTATATATGAAAAACTAGTAAAAGGTTATACTGAAAAGCAGTGGAATAGACCTTGTACTGAGTTACCTGCATTTATAATTAAAAGATTACCAGTAAGATTTACTTATGATAATAATTACTTTAATGATAAGTATCAAGGTATACCAATAGGAGGATATACAAAGTTAGTAGAGAAAATGCTTAATGGAGTAGAAGTAAGATTAAATACTAATTACTTTGATAATAGAGAGTATTTTAATAGTATAGCAGATAAAATAGTATATACTGGAATGCTAGATGAATACTTTGATTATAAACTAGGAAGACTAGAATATAGATCACTTAGATTTGATACTAAGATAATGGATATAGAAAACTTTCAAGGTAATGCTGTAGTTAATTATACTGATAGTCAACCAGCATATACAAGAGTTATAGAACATAAACATTTTGACAGTAGTTCAGTATCAGATAAAACAGTAGTTACATATGAATATCCAGAAGATTGGACACCAGAAAAAGAAGCATATTATGTTATAAATGATGATAAGAATAATAAGCTTGCAGAAGAGTATAGAGCTTTAGCAGCAAAAGAAAAAAATGTAATATTTGGAGGAAGACTTGCAGACTACAAATATTATGATATGGATGATGTAATAAAAAAAGCATTGGAAATTGAACTTTAATGGTTCAATGTCAAGTAGTGTTGGTGGAACCAAAAACTAATGATAAATGAACTTAAGGAGAACTGAGAAAATCAGTTCTCTTTTACTATGTTATTT
>CADANC010000016.1 GCA_902789225.1 uncultured Erysipelotrichaceae bacterium | reverse complement strand
GAACATGCAAAAAAGACTAAGTTGTGTGGATTTACTTAGTCTTTTAAATTCAAATTGTATAGTTAATTATTTATTATTCCTTGCTTGATTGCAGCTTGTGAGCTTAAGTAATTTCAACATTTAAAATGGACTTTTACTAGCATTTTTTTAAGACTAAAATGAGTATTTTTATTCTGATAGATTATCTACTAATAGTTCCAATTTTTTTATCAATTCATCAAAAGTAATTATCTCTATATCTTTAAGTGAATTTCTAAATAATTCGAAACTTTCCAATTTTTCATTTTCTAACTCACTTGAGTTACCTATAACTAAGTATGATTTAGGATCATATGCCTTAAAATGTATATTTACGTTCTCACTTGAATAAATCATTGGATAATAGTCTTTAAGCAAAGTATCTTTTTCCTTTCTTAACTGTACTATGGCACTTGATAATTCTTCCGAAGGAGAATAAACATTATTTCTGTACTGAGAACCCATAAGTTTAGTAGTAGGCTTTTTTATTTCAATTATACTTGTATTGTTTGCTCCACATTTATAAATAAAATCTGATAATGTTCCACCAGAATTATTAATTGCTTTACCACCCATATATGGCTTTGAGCAAACAATTTGTCCTATGCTTGGTATAACACTGTATAAAATATTAGGATTCTTAGCAAATAAATCTTGCCAATATTCTTCACTATCAACATTTAGGTTCTCTTTTAAATACTTTGGATTAACAAATTTTAATTTTAATTCATTATATAATTTTTGTGAATTATCATTGTCTAGTTTTTTTGCAACGTCTTCAATAAAGTTAGGATTATTATTTATATTTTCAAGTAGATTTTCATAATCAATATCTGAATTTAATAATTTTTTAAGATTTGCAATTGCATCAGGATTATTATTAGCAAAGTCATTAAAGCTATCTATTTCACTTTGATCAAAGTTTTCATCTAGAATTAGCAAATGCTTTTGTTTAATTCTAGCTAATGAAGAATTATTTTCATACAATTCTTTTAGTTTACTTGCATATTTTATTAAATTTAGCATTTCTCCCAATTCGATATTAAACTTTGTCCATTCTCCAACTTTTAAATCTTTTAGTGATATTTCATTCATATCTTCCCATTTATCGTTTTTAGATTTTTTTTGGCATACTAAACAGCCATTTATACATTCTTCTGGATTTTTATCGTTATCAACTAACTTAGGAAAATATACAATTCTAAAACTATTGTTATTTCTTATTACCATACCAGTAGCATCAGCTGTTTTATTTGAAGTCGTGCAAACTCTTATTTTTACTAAATTCATCCTTTACCACCCACAAATATTATACCATAATTAAAGCATTTTCTTGCTTCATTACTGGGTTTTTATATTCTTCTATAAAATAATCTTTCTTTTTTCCTTTTATTCTTAATTTAATTGGTTTAGGCAAAAAACAAAGTTTCCATTCAAACCAACCTTGATGCACTATTATTTTTTCTACTACCTCCTCTATCAATTTATCTTCAATTCCATTGTAATTAAAATCAAATAATCTTCTAACACTTTGTTTAGCTCTTTCTAGTTTTAATTCAGGTGAATCTATTCTTTTTAATTTCTTTTCTAAATCTTCTTTTTCTAATTTATATAATTCTATTTTATCTGATAATTCTCTATGCATGCTTTCATATTCTGATGGATTAACTAATTTTTCTAAATATACATTCAATAATCTATCTAATTTAATAGTATTATCAGATATAAATTTATTATATCTTTCTATTTCTTTATTTATTTCATCTACTTCGTAAGTATCAATTTTTATTCCATTCATTAATATCTTTTCTAATTCTACTCTATTATTATCATCCTGAGTTAATGATCTAAATATAAAATGAGCCATATCTTTTAACTTCCATTCTGGAACATCTTTTACTTCACAAAATTGATAGCCATATTCATAATAATTTCCTTTAGGATGAGTCTTTCTGTTATAACATTCAAAACAATATGTTTTTCCTTTTTTGCTATCATGATATTTTCTCCTATTAAATGTTGAGCTACATTCACATATCATTTTCTTACTCCATATAGTTTTAGGAACACCTATTGACGTTCTATATCCATTTGGTTTTGGTTTTGAATGTATATCTAATCTAGCTTGTGCTTTTTCAAATTATTCTTGTGTAATTATAGGTTCATGTGTTCCTTCTACTACAATTTGTTCTACTTCTCCTCTATTTTTTCTAGCTTTTTGTTCTAGATAATCGGGAATATATTGCAACTGTTCTTTTCATTTCTTTCACCTCTACTAAGATTTATCATTTTTTTCCAAATTTGATAAATGTGCAATTGACTCATATCAATGTGCAAATTATTACAAAAGAAAAAGAAGTATTTCTACTTCATTTAGGTTATGTAACTTTTAAATTATTTAATTAATCTTTTCAATAAGTTTAGAATATAAAACAAATGGTTCATGCCAATCTCTATAATATCTCATGATGGCATCTCTAGATGGCAAACCGTGAGATACAAGATCTTTAGCAGATGATGGTACTTGTTTTCCATCCTTTAAATATTGAAGAATAATGTCATCAATTTCTTGTTTGCTAAATTTTGCCTTTTTCTTATTTTTAATGATTATATTATATTTTTTACAAAACGATTCTATACTGCCAAAATTTCTATATATAACACTTTGAGAAATTGGGAGTATATCAAAGAGTTCTTTAGTTGATTCAAATTCTCTACTATCTTTACTTAATGTACTTTCTACAGCAGCATCTATATTTTCAACTGTAATTAACTCATTTTTATATGATACTTCTGATCCAACAATTTTTTGAAATTCTTGAAGTGTACCAAAATTTCTATATATTACTTTAGCATCTGGTAAATTGTTTTTTGAATTCAAATCTTTCAAAGTAATTTTTTTATTCTTTTTTACAAATTTTTTCCCAGCTTCTATGGCATCTTCTTTTGTCCATTGTTTTCTTACTTTTAAATTGAACATATTGACCTTTAGTTCATTCAATCCTTTATACTCAGGAAAATACTTTATTATACAAGGATATGAAGGTAAATCATTCTTTGCTTTCAAATCCTTTTCAAATACATCCCCATTTATTTCAATATAACTTTTTAAAGCTTCCTTTATTGTTTCTCTATTCCATATAGGTTTTTCCTTTATATTAAATTCTTTTTTTAATTTATTTAAATCACCATAATACTTATTGACATAATAATATGATGGAAGATTGTTATATTCTCTCAAAAAATCTGTTTTAGTAATATTACCTTTATTTTTAATAAAAAGTCCAATAGTCAGGTCAAATTTTTCTTTTGTCATATCATCAGATTTATTATGCAAGATTTGAGGATTTTCTTCAATAAATTCTTCGTTATCTTGTACTTCATCAATACTAATACCTTCTAAAAATCTTCTTGCTTTTTCATCTAAAAGAAAATCATTTAATTCTTTATCATTCTTTTTTAAATTGCAATTAGAACATAAAATTTGGCAATTCTCTTTAGTTGATTTTCCACCACGAGCATATGCTTTAATATGATCAAAATGTCCATCATTAATTGATTTCAATTCCTTACCACATATTTCACAGCATATTCTCCCATTGTTTTTTTCTAGATTTTCTCTTACAACCGAATATTTAATTGCAGCTGAAAAATCTCTCATAAAAACCACCTCATTGAAAAATATTATATATTATTTTAGGTATTTTTTCAACTATGTGCTTTATTACCTTGGTAAAAAGATTACTTAAAATATAATTTTTTATATATTATAATTTTGGATATTTTCTAGCAAAAAAGAAGTATTTTTATTAATCAAATAAATTGTCATCTTTTTTTATTGTAACTTTATTATTTTCAATATATACGTTACCAAGATAATAATTCTCAATAAAGTTCCATCTGTCAGAATTACCTTGTAAGTCTCTGAAAAAATAATTTAATATTGAAACATCGTTTTTGTGTCTTTCTGCTGCTTCTTCTACGAGTTTATTATTGTATATTACTTCTCCATATGCAATTTGTCTTACTTTTTCAGGGTAATTTATACGTATAAATATTTCTGGCCTATTTCCACCAATTATTTCAAAATTTATTAAATTAAATAATAAAGCAAAATTAATTGCATCATATTTACCATTATTATCTTTTGTTGTTGCCTCATAACTGAACATTTCTTCAGAAGGAGTATGATTAAATCTTCTTAAAAAGGCAGAGTTATTTATTATTTTCTCAGCTAAAGACCTAAAAGTTCCTCTAGATATTAAATATTTCTTTTCAAGATTTATTTCTCTAGTTTCACAAAAAGATGCTGTCATAGTATCTCTATAATTTAGTAATAGCTCAATATATGATCCAGCGACTATTTCGGCTTTAAACTTATTTTTATATCTTTCATTTAGTTTTGCTGAAAATTCATCTTTTGTAAAGTATGTACCGCTTATTTGAAATTCATTCAAAACCTCTGAAACTATATTAATCTCATCTAATATCTTTCCTTTTAATGTATTTAGAGGAGACTTATCAATCATAGAAAGTGTTACTTTATATCTTGGTTTTATCCATGGAGCATATTCTTTAAATATTTCATTTGGTGTTGCTGCTAATGTATATTTGAATGCACCAAATGTCATTTTATTATATTTATCTTCCCAAAGAGATTTTAAATCTAACATAAACACATCTCCCATATCTGTAACATATGATCCATCTTTATTTAATTCAGATTCTCTACCCTTTGCTATTTTTTTGAAATATTTACCAAATTCTGATTCTAATATATTTTCTTCAAATTTTCTATCTAACATCATAAAACATTCAGTAAACATATTTCTTGGTTTAGTGACAATTGTTTTACTTCCTTTATATCGACTAGTTAAATCTTTTTCTATTGTTAATAAAGCTGTTTTAATTTTAACTTCTAATTCAGAATCGTCTCTAGCGTTTGGAAAAACCGGTCTAAACATATCTGGAGTTACGATTAAATTTGCTTTTCTCTTATTTTCATAAACCCCATATATTATTTGAAGAATTTTTCTTACTTGAAAATTATGTAGTGCAGACATACCATACAAAGTATTCATAAAATTTAAATCTCTTGAATAATAATCTGTTATTGCATAACCTTCTTTGATGTCTTTACTACGAGCACTTCTACCTATTTCTTGAACATAATCATTTAGATTCCCGCTAGCAGCATAATGATATACATTATTAATATCTTTTATGTCTATTCCCATTCCAAATGCCTTAGTTGCAAACATAACTAATTTTTTTCCATCTCTAAAATCAAGCATGTTTTCACTTTTTTGATTTGCATCTTCAGTACTTCCACCAGTATAAATAGAAAAGTTTTCTTTTAATTCAGATAGACTATTAAAACCAGATTCAGCGGAACAATTTAAAGCTGCATGTGCAGTAGATGCATAAGGAAAGTAAACTACAGTTTTTTCATTTTTGCCTAGCCATCCTTCTATTCTTTCCTTCAGTTTTTCACCTTTAGCTTTAAAGTATAAATCATTATTTGTTATGTCTTTGTCATCGACAACATTAATTTCGAATTTAATATTATTCCTAACAACTCCTCCAATATATGTAATAGTATCTCTTAGATTTAAACTATTCTTAATATCACTTACATCATCATATATACCACCATTTACTGCTGTTGCTGTAAAAGTACATATTGGGAAACAATAAATCAATTGCTCATCCTTTAGCATGCCTCTATAGTTTTTAAATCTTCTTAATTTATCTAAGTAAGAACCTAGATACCAATAGTCTGGTCTAAATCCTTTTCCCCAGGTTGACACAATATGAGCTTCATCAACAATAACCATTCCTATCTTTCTACTTCCAATCAATTGATCTATTGGATAAGAAAGCAATGTTTCAGGTGCTAAATATAATAAGTTAATTTCTCCTTTATCAATTTTTTCAACTATATTCTTCTTTTCGATAGCATTTATGGAAGAATTTAGTCTTTCTGCATTTAAATAACCTCTTTCGTGAAGATTTCTCACTTGATCGTTCATTAGCTCGATTAAAGGAGTAATAATTATAGTTAATGCATTATATTTTTCTGCAAGATAAATTGCTGGGATTTGAAACATTAAAGACTTTCCACTACCTGTTGGCGCAGTGACAAAAATATCTCTATATCCTTTTAATTTTTTCCCCCTAGACTCTATAGCTATTTTCTCACACTCCATTGCATTCTCAGCTTGAGCAACCATATCAGACATAATTTGTGTTTGATTAATTTTGACTAATTCATTGCTATTTTTTGGATCGCTATAGAATTCAATATCCCTAAACTTATTAAAATTAGGAACTTTAATAACTCTGTTAACTATATCTGTAAAACTATCTGTAAGATCATTCCTATATCCATATTTATCATAAAGTACAAGTTTGTAATAATTATTTTTATTTAGATATGCACAAAAATTATTAAATAATTCTTCGTTTCTGGTTGTGGTAGCCATTAGTTTAATACCAATATTTTTATAGGATGAATTTTCTAGTTCATTTATTTTAGATATGTATTCAATTTCAGACTCACTAATCTCAAATATAAAGTCCGGGTTTTCTTCTTTGTTTAATAAAGGCAATTTATTTTCGTAATAATTAACAATTTCGTATTTATCTCTTTGAAAATCATATTCAATATTTTTATAACGTATAAAATATTTATCATTTATGTTTATTATTTCTGAGTAGATTCTTAATATTTTCTTTTGAATCTCATCTGTTATTTCTATTGATTTATTACTATTATCTATTATTGTATTAATTACATCATAATTATCTAAGTAACATGATAGTGGATAAATTTCTGGATAAACATTATTTAATACAATAATTAATTTTTTATTAAATGTATTTAATAGTTGTATCAGCATTGAACCATTATCTAAATCACACAAAAATGAAAACTCTTCATATGTAATCCACGAGTCTTCCATAAAGCTTGTAACTGCGATGATTAATTTTTGACGATATTCTTCATCAAATCTAATTGGATTAACTCTATCTTTAAATTCGTTTTCAATTAATGGTTTTTGCTTAATATTATGAAAATCAGCTATACCAAATCCTTTATAAACATATAAATTTGTCATTTTACCACTCCTAAATTATATTATAACATATTAATTTTTAATAATATTTCCCATATATTCATTTACGGAAAGTATTCTATTATTCGTTGCTGCCATGGCACAGCATGAAATACTTTTTAATAATGAAAAAATTTTCAATTTTTCGTTAATAGTAAAAGGATAAGGTAAACTAACGAATTCTTCTTTTTTAAAATGTAAAGCTTCATAATGATTGGCAATCAAATATTCATAAAAGTTTTCTCTCAAATTACTATTTGGTTGAACTATATAATCCATTGTTATCACGATTTTTCTCCTTTCTACATCTTAGCTAGAAAAAAAGAACTCGAGATAACTGAGCTCTTAAGTTATCTTATAGTTCTAGCTTTACCACCCAACTAAATGGGTTGGTGAGATTTCACAGGGCTAGTCCCTCCATCTCTCTTTATAAGATGTAATAAAATTATAACATATATTTTTATTAAATATACACATTTTTCTTTATCCAATAACTTTAAATACTTTCTTTGTTATATTTATCACTTTCAATACTTTCAACTTCAAAATCAAAATGATTTCTCAATATTTTCATAAACTTGACTGTATTATTTGTTAAGCAAATACTTCTTATATATAATTTCATTTGATTTACTTCTATTTCTGTATAATCATATCCTTCTAAAGGATTAACTCTAATTAATTCATGAGAATGCATTTTAAAGTTCTTTATTTCTTCTGGTATTAAATTGAAATCGTGTATATCTTTTTGCTTTATAAAATCAACTATTAAATTTAATACTAAGTCTTTATTTGTAAAATAATTATTGTTATATATCCATTTATGTATTTGATTTATCTTTTGTTCTTCTTCTGGTTGTAGTTCTGCCAAACTACGACTTATAGATAATAAATTCTCTATTTCTTCTAGTAAGTACTCTTGTCTTAGTTCAATATGCTCAACATCCCAAACATCATCACCTTGATTATAATTATCAACAATTTCTTGAGTTGTATCAAATGAAGTTTTTCCAGATTTTCCTTTATCATTTCCAGTATATATATCCATTTTTGTCTTAAAGCCAAAATTTAATGCTTCTTCATTCTTTTTGCCGAGTAATAATGCCATATTTCCAAGTCTGCCTATATTTCTTTTTGCTTCTTCAATATCTTTGATATTTTGCCACTCTTCAATTTTGTTATAGAATTTTTGAGGTAAAATATGATCTATATGGATATTATTATCAATCTCAAAGAATGCTGTGTTTGTTTCTTCTCTAATATCGTACTCAACAGATAGTAATAATGCTTTTAAATAATTTTCTGAATATATATTTTCACCATCTAGGCTTTGATATGCATCTCTAATCAAATGTTTTTCTATCATAAATTTATTAAGCATCTCTTTAATATAATCTACTGTTTTTAAATCAATTATTGCTGCAATTAGATTAAACGAAGTTTGCTTTATTCCGTTTAGTGTTTTTCCAGATATCCAAGATATATAAAAGAATCTTCTCATTACTTCAAATAACTCTTTTTTGTTTGGGTAATTAACTTGATATGCACTAATCATTGCGGTCATTACATATGCTTTCCAAGGAATATACCTTAAGCTATATATTACAGGTTCTGTAGATTTATATATGCTATCCATATTATCAGCAAACGTTTTTAATTCATTAACCAATTGCGTTACTTCACTTGATTGAATTATTTTTCTTAATTCATCTGTTACTTGCTTTTTAGGATTGCTTTTTAACTTAAAGTATTCATAATAAACCATGAATTCATCGATTTTTATTTCATGTTCATTACAAATATTCTCTATATTCTTCCAATTTGCATTAAATACAGATTTTTTGTTTTCATAATCTATATCATTAGAATCATATTTATCTAAAATATACGATTTAATGATGTCAGATACAGACAATTCCATTCCTCGATCATTCAATACTAAGAATAGCTTTATTGCAAATGATTGATTAGTACATATAATCTTTATGATATTAGTCTTAAATAGAATATAATTAACAAAAGAATCTAAACCATTTTCTCCTTCTTCTTCATATAACTGTTTAAATTTATCATAAAAATATTTGGCTGTATTAATAAATTTGTATTTAGGTTCATCTTTTTTCATCTTAGCTTGACTCGGATAATCTAAATTAGAGTAATCCTTAGCACTTATTATAGTATTATTAAATTCTGTATTGTAGTTAGGATCCACTTGCAACAATAATCTATTGTTTGAAGAATCAAAATAAATCAATTTATTTATTTTTTCCAAATCTCCTTTTAATATATCGGTACAATTCTTATTTATTTCTGGAAAAGTTTTAACTAATACATTAAATAATATCATTAGTGTCGTAATTCTCTGCTGTCCATCAACTAATTCGTGTCTTCCCCTACCATCATCTATTACTACAATTGAACCTAAAAAGTAATTGTCATCTGGACTGTTAGTGTAAGAATCATATAAGTCATTCCACAAATCATCTAATTTTTCTGTATCCCAACTATATTGTCTTTGATAATTTGGAATTGTATATATTGCATTACACAAAAATAAATCGCAAATTGTCTGATTTTCTGGTTTAAATGTTTGATTATTCACTATTTCACTCCTCTATTCTATAGTTTTAATATTATTAATTAATGTAATAAGTGGCTCATTATATACTGTGAAATTATTAAATAAGTCTTCTAGTGTATTATATTTACTTTTTCTTGTAGGATAATCTATGGCATATACTTGAACGTAATTATCTACTCGCTCTATTAGATATTCAAGACTATACAATTTGAATTTAATGTGATTATATAATTCAAATTCGTTTTTCATTGATTCATAGCTCATATAATTCACCACTCTTCATATATGATTATAACATAGAAACGACTATCTTTATCGAGATAGCAGATATTTATTGATTAAATTCCTTTTGTGATTCAATAAATTCCTTTTGTGAAAAAGCACATAATAATACATCTATTTCATAATCAGAAAAGTCATTTATAAATTTATTGTATGCTCTTATGCATTGCTTAGTTGATTCTCTTGTAGGATTATCGAGTCCATATCCAAAAATTCCTGAACTTATTAAAGGAAACGAAATTGAATGCAAATTATTTTCTTTTAAAACTATTAGAGAGTTGTAATAAGCATTATATAATTCTTTAAAAGCATTAGGAGTATGCCCGAAATCAGGTCCTACTGCATGAATAATATATTTACAATTATTCATATTACATGATGATGTAATAACTGCTTCACCATCATTTAATGGAGTATTATGTTTCTTGCATTCTTTATTTAATTCAGAATAACCAGCTTTTTTAAAAACAACACCGCAAATTCCTCCACCAGACCACAAATTTCTATTAGCAGCATTTACTATGGCATCAACTTCTTGATCAGCACAAGAGCCATTTATAAGTTCAATTTTACTCATCTTCATTCTCCCAATTATTTTCTTCATCAACATAATCATTTAGATTTTTAAAGCAACTTCTTCTACAATTATTGCAATGATATTCAGGCTGAATGTCTTCAATCGTGCATCCACCAAGAAAAACTTCTCCCTTTTCTGCTTTTTCAAAAGTCTCAGGTGCTGGCATACCATACTCTATAGGAGTCAATTTATTACCACAACTAGGACATTTAGGTTCATATCCAAGAAATTCATCCATAGAATCGGTAGCAATTAAATAGTCTAGTAAATCATCTTTCATATTACCATTTTCCTATTACATCCCATGCTGTTATTATACCGATAACTTTTTCAGTTTTCGTACCATTTTCAGTAACCATTACACATGCTAATTTATTTTTTTCTTTATACTCAGTAATAAATTCATTAACAACTTTGTCATACATTTCGTTTTTTGCTACAAATTTTATTATCTCTTTACTTTTTTCTAAGTCAATCACTTTTAAAATATCTTTAAATGTTGTTTTATCTGTTACTTCTATTATTCCATCTTCCATTACATATTGAAATAAAGAATTTTCACTAAATACTCCTACTAGGTTTTTATTATCTTCATCATAAATTGGAATATGAGTATAACTTTTTTCATTCATATCATTCATTGTTGGTAACACTTTATCTTTTAGTGTTTTTGAGTATATATTAATTGTAGCTTTACTAGATACTTTAAAAGGATGCTTAACTTCTTCAACAATTTCTTTGAGTTTATTAATTGTATCATCTGTAATTAAATAATAATTATCATTTATATTATGATAATTAATATTTCTTAACCTTCTACAAAAATCAATAAAACTATCTTCTCTTATGTATGGATTTTGTCTTTTTAATTTTAATTCTTTTATACATTCATCCAAAGTTAAATTGTCATTATTAATTTTCTTTTTTGTTTCCACTTCAAATTCGATAAATAATTTTCCAAACTTTTCGATATTATTCATATAATTACACCACCATCTCTATTTGTTTAAATTTATAATTTCTTTAAATTCTTCTACCATTTTAACTTTACCTGCTTTTTGCATTAAATAGCATTGCGTTGCACTTTCTATTACCATTATTTTCTTTTTCTTTAGACAAATTCCAAACGGATATTTACTATCAATCATATATTCTCTAGTATATCCATCATCTTCAAAGCCGAGTTCATGCATATAATTATAAAACATTCCTCTTTCTACAACTCCATGCACAGTTACAAAATAATCTATCGTATTCATAATATCTCTTCTCTTTCATTAATGATAATTATAACATTGATATTTTGTAATATACACTTTTAGCCATTTTATTTTCCATATTTATATTTTTTAGAAAAATATTTTTCCTGCTATCCAAAGATATTTATCTATATCTCTTAAATTATATTCATCAATATCATAATACTTTTTAAAATCATTAAGAACATTTCTGAATTTCACATAATCTTTTAAATTATCTTTAGAAAACTCTGAAAATTTATCTTTCTTTTGAAAATAACATAACATTTTATCTACAAAATAATCATATATAGGGAATTTAATACTATTATGGTGACTACAATATTTACTAGCAAATGAATAGAAAGTTTTTTCAACACCATTAATTGTTACATGAGCAATATCATTAACTAAAGATGCATCTCCATCTTCTAATCTTTTATCTATCTTTAAATCATATATATTTTTAGCAACAGGATATATTAGAAATATATTTGTACTATAAAAATCATTCAAATAACTACATTTGATTAGTATCTCATTCAAGTCTGTATTTGTTTTATAATCTTCATGAAATAACTTATCTAGACTAGATTCTTGCCAAATATAATGATCTTCTAGATTTTCCCATTAGTAAAATAATCTTCTATTATTTTCTTATTAGGTCTTGGAATATCAATCATATTTTCACTCCTTATTTCTATCTTTCAACATATCATTGAATGCTTTTTCCCATACATTAAATATTGCAGCATATTGCATTTCTTCTTTTTCTTTTTCATCATATTTTTCTAAATTCTTTTCTACTGCTTTATCTAAATATGGTTTGTACTCATCATATATATAATTATCTATGTTTAATCCATTACCAAATCCCATATATAAATGCCTATATTTACCTTTGTAGTTTTTTTCTTCACCATGTTCCCATGCTTCAAACCATTTTGGAAATTGTTTTGCCATATCTCCCATTGTTATTTTATCTTCCTGTTTTTCTTCTTTGTTTGAATACATCCACCCATCAACTCTATAAATAGTGAACTCATTATTATTTTTTATAATAAAAGTAGAGCCATCTTCATCTCCCATTCTGCCAGGATTAGTAATAAACATTACATCTGCTTCATTTAATTTTAAAAAGTTTGGTTTATTTATTTTATTATAGTTATTCATCTTCATCCTCCCAATTATTTTCTTCGTCTATATAATCTTTTAAATTTTTATAATAGTTTCTTCTACACTTATTACAATGATAAACTGGTTGAATATCATCTACCATACAACCACCAAGAAATATTTCACCTTTTTCAGACTTTTCAAACAAATCAGGTCCAGGCATTCCATATTCAATAGGAAGTAACTTTTCACCACATTCAGGACATTTAGGTTCATATCCTAAAAATTCATCTATCGAATCAGTAGCTACCAAATAATCAAATAAATCATCTTTCATTATTTATCACCATCCTTAATGTTCATTATTAATAACATGGCATATATATTCATATAGTTGTTTTGTTTCATCTTCATCTAAGATAAATTTAACACTAACATAAGGAGACACCCAATCCTCATCTGGAACAGCAATTGATAATTCTACTTCTTTATCTTCAATTAATTTTTTATCCTTATTGTAATGTTTTACAAATCCATAATCTGTTCCTTTTGGATAAAAACGAATGCTAAAACCTTCTTCTACTGGTGAATAATACATTACTTTATCCATTTTATTATTCGAAAAATCTTCTAATAGTTTTTTTAAATAATCAATTGAGGCACTTTCAATATCTGTTGAATGAGATTCAAATTCAAATTTCTGTGTTTTTACTTCTGCATGAAAACCAGCCCAACTATCATCATCACCATTATATCTATGTTCTGGTGCTTCATATCCTTGAAACCAGAAATTTAATTTTATTGTTTTATGATCTAATACAAACATAAATACCTCCTATATTTTCCATGAATTTACAACACATGCATCATAATAATCATCCATATGATTTTTTATATCCCATGCCCATGTTATACAGCAATATCCATATTTTTTATCATAGTCTATAACTTTTAGAAAAATATTACTTTTATTATCATAATAAACATCATAATTATTTTTTTCTTCGTGATAATAATCAGCTAGTTCATTTAGTTCTTGAAAAGAAAATGCTATTACTTTATCATCTTCAGAATAACTATAAGTGAATACTCTTTCATCGCTATCATCAAATTCCCATTTTTTTGAAAATTTAAACTGATATTCTTCATTTATATTCATATTAGTTAAATCAAATCTAATAAATGATTTATATTTATCATATTCAATTATATTGTTGCTATTATTATCTAAATAAACTTGTAATGGCACTTTGTTTATCTATTAATTTGAAATCTCCTAATATAGTATTAAAAATTTTAGTTTTTTTATTCACTCATTATTTATCACTATCAAGTAAATTATACCACAAAAAAGACCATCTTTTTTTATCAAGACGGTCGATTTAAGTAATATATTACCTCTACAGAAAATATACTATCATTTTTGATTTGATTTTTCAATTATGAGTGTTCGAGAAAGCAAAAACATTCCGAACATCGGAATGTCTTAATCTTCCGATCATTCTAGAACAATGATATTTGTTCATTATCCTTTATTTCTCGTTTATATGCTTTAATAATTTCTTTCATATCATAAAGTATTCCATATTTATCACATTCGCTAGTAAACACTTTATATAGTCTTTTATAAATAGGAACAGCACAATTATATCTTTCTCCATAATAATTAATATATTTGTCTTTTAATCCCTTAAAATGTTTATTCAATTGCTCAAAATAATAATCTCTTTGATTTTCTCTTAAAGTCATTCCCATATATGTATGAATAAACTTTGCTCCACTTTCATAAGCCATTTTAACTAA
>CADANC010000015.1 GCA_902789225.1 uncultured Erysipelotrichaceae bacterium | reverse complement strand
TATTCAAGGTAAGAAGTATCTAGCAACACAAGATAAGTATTATTTATCTGATCATGCAGTTAAATATGCTATACAAGGTACTAAAAATATGAATTATGGTAATATCTATGAAAATATAGTTGCAATGGAATTAATTAGAAGAGGATATGAAGTATATGTTGGTGTCTTATATGAAAAAGAAGTTGATTTTGTCGCTACTAAAAGAAATGAAAAAATCTATATTCAAGTTTCAAGTGATTTAGGTGATGACTTTGATAGTGATACCTTTAAACGAGAAGTTGATTCATTACTAAAAATAAAAGATGCCTATCCTAAAATGATAATTGCAAGAACAAAACATGATGATTATCAATATGAAGGTATTCAAATAGTTGATATAGCTAATTGGTTATCTAGATAATAAAAAAACAACTAGTTATTGATATATAACTAGTTTTTGCTTTCTAGATACCAAATCCAGATACTAATTGCAAAAAATCATGATATTTTTATAAACTTAAAAAAACTTATAAAAATTAAAAAGGTTATAAAATAAGCATTTTATATTTATATGTATTGTTACGGACTGGTTAATTAATTTCCCCCTGAAGACCTAGTCGTGAGACTAGGTCACTTTTTGTTTGTGGTAGATCTTTGCCTTTATATAATTTTATTCATTGCTATTTGTCATTATTTGTTTTTATTAGTAACGTGTTTTAAATGTCTTGTATTCGGAAAATAGTGATATCTTGTACTCATTTGATTTACACTTTTAAAAGTATATTTTATGCAGAAAAAGTTGATTTTCATATATATATATATATATAATATAATTAAGATAGAATAGATAAAGAATCGGATGTGTAAAGTATGAAGAGATTTATATTACCAATTTTATTATTCTTGATGTTTATACCGTTTTGTGTTAATGCGGAATCAAAGAGTTTATATGAAGAGATGCAAAATAATTCAGCTAGTGATGTTGAAATCGATTTTTCTACTTCTTATGGAAATGGACTCTTTAGTCGCAATACTACTCTAAATGATGAGTATCCAATATATTATTATCGAGGAAATATTGATAATAATAATGTAATATTTGCAGAAAAATGTTGGAAAATTGTTAGAACAACAGATCAAGGTGGAATTAAATTAGTATACAACGGAATTCCTAATGGTGATGCTTGTACTAATACAGGTGTGAATTCTATGCTAGTAGCACAAACGTTTCAAAATAGAAATTATTATGGAAGTTTTGCATTTGGTGGCTACAGTTATGGTGATTATTATTGGAATGGTAGTGTTAATGGTCAAAAAGAAAATGCTTATTTTGGCAGTACTGTTACTTATGAAGATGGTAAATATAAGCTTGTAAATCCTAAAATTGGTTTAGATGAAAACCATCATTATAGTTGTAATAGTACAAATATCGACGATACTTGTTCAAGAGTTTATTTTTATACTTCTGGAAGTTATTTTCCAACAAGTGGATATTATTTAGGAAAGTATTATATTATATTAGAAAATGGCAAGAAGATTGATGATGCAGTTATAGATATGACATATGCTCATAATGATTCTATAAAATCTACTGCTCATAACAAGTTAGATAATTGGTATATTGAGAATTTAAAATCTTATGAAGATATTATAGAAGATACTAATTGGTGTAATGAGAAGAAATTAGCAAAAACTTATTGGAATGAAAATGGTTATTT
Source organism: uncultured Erysipelotrichaceae bacterium (assembly GCA_902789225.1). Classification (GTDB taxonomy): domain Bacteria; phylum Bacillota_I; class Bacilli_A; order RF39; family UBA660; genus RUG343. The sequence goes on along the minus strand of CADANC010000015.1, from coordinate 22,414 downwards.
GAATTTATCTACACTTAATTATAAAGTAAACAGTAAATATGAAAATGAATATCCTATTTTGAATTGCGAAACCACCATGAATGTTAAAAGTAAGTATCTTTCTTATCCTATTGCTTTATTAACAGCGGATGAAGTGATTTTAGCTGGAGGAAGTGTTAGCGATTCGACAGCTACAAATGATTATTACTTACGAACGGGAGCTAATTTTTATTATCTTTTAAATCCTAAGTATTATGATTATTCCCAAGGTGTTTTTATGTATTGTATTAATAGTTATGGTGGTATTGATTCTTGTAGCGTTAGAAGTACGATAACATATCTTAGACCAGCTATTTCTTTAAAGCATATTGCAACTTATTATAAAGGCGATGGAAGTAAAAATAAACCTTATTGTGTTAGTTTACATCATTTTGGAATTATTAATATTAATAATAATGCTGATTTTGGTAATCTAAAAGTTTTGAATGATGATTTATTATCTGTTGAGGAATCATCATTGGTTAATTTTACAATAGAATTAAAAAAAGGATATGCTGTAAAAAAAATAGACATAATAGATTCTAATAACAATTTAGTCGAATATCAGTCTAATGAAAATGATAATGAATACTTTTTTGTAATGCCTGCTTCTAATGTAACAGTTACGCCAATCTACGAAAAAGTAAAAAGTAGTATTAATGTTGAAATTGTAAATGAAACAGAAGATTTAACCGTAGAAATAAATGATATGACTCAAGTACAATATGAAGAAAAAGTAACATTTAAAGTTACTCCTATTAAAGGTTATAAAGTAACTAATTTAAAAATATTAGATAAAGATAATAATGAAATAGAATATGAATCTACTGATAATAAGAATTATACTTTTACAATGCCTGCTAGTGATGTTACGATTATTCCAAGTTATGAAAGAGTTTCAAATGCTGTAAATATCGAAGAAAATAAACACACAAAAAAATTTGTAATAGAAGTAAATGATTCTAAAGCAGTTGTTTATGAAGATAAAGTTAAATTTAGAGTAGTACCTGAAGCAGGCTATGAAGTAGAAAAAATCGAAATAAAGGACGAAAAAGATAACGTTATAGAGTATAGAAAAACTGATAAAGAGAACGAATATGAATTTACTATGCCAGATACTGATGTAGTAATTACCTTAGCATATAAAAAAATAGAATTGATTGAGGTACCAAATACAATTAAAAATCCGAATACAGGAACTGGAATGTATGTTGTTATATCAATAATTGTTTTTGCGTTCAGTTTAAGCATATATTTGATTATGAAAAAAAGAAAAATTACATTATAAAATGATCGGAAGATTAAGATATTCCGTTAAATGATTTATGACATTATGACATTAAATTTGTGGGTGGTGTACCTTAAAAGAAATGTCATAAATGTTATTGCTAGACTACATTCTTTATTTTTACCCATTATTCACCCATTATTTTGAATAGATTTTGATAAAATTTTATTAAATTTAAGTAAACTCAAATAATGGGAAAGCCTTATTTTACAGGGAATTAAGCCTAGTCGACACTTGGTAAAAATCTCCCCCTGGCGATAAAGGAAAACCATTAGTTTTCCTTTATTTTACAAGGGTTTCTTTGAATATAAATTTGCACGCTGCACAGATGTTGCACAGATATTATTCACAATTTTGTGAATTTTTTTGTTTATTTTCCTCATATATTTTATCAAAATATTCGGTAACACCATCCATTGTTTCTTCGAACATATGAGAATAAGTATCTAGTGTTTCAGTTGGTGTAGAGTGTCCAACTAATGCCTGAATCGTTGGAACAGGACTTTTAGCATTTATTAATGCAGATACACAACTATGTCTAAAGTCATGTAATCTAATTTGCTTTAATCCTGCTTTTTTACAATATTTATTTTTCCAATCTGTCATTTTATGTTGATGAATAGGTTCTTTATCTCCAAATACATACCATGTATCTCTATATGATTTGTATTTTTTTAATTGTCTTTTAAATTCTACAAGATCTTCATATAAATCTTCTGAGATTGGAACAGTTCTGTGTGATGTATTTGTTTTACAAGCACACACATACCAGTCTTTATCACTATTTGTTTTAGGATCATTTTGAACTTGTTGTTTTATATATATTTTTCTATTTTCTAAATCAACATTCTTCCAAATTAATCCTCTAGCTTCACCTTTACGAAGTCCACAGTAATATAATGACTTAAATAAACATCTCATTTGAATATTATCAACAACAGATATAAACTTATAGAATTCATCTGGCTTATATACTTCCATTTCTTTTTGTACTGCACCAGGTGTTTTAAAGGGTTCTAATTTGTTATAAAACTTTCTTAGATTAAAATCCCATTGTTTTTCAGCAAAGTTACAAATTAGTTTAATTAACTTTTGTATATCAGTTTTATATCTATCAGATAATTTAGTTTTATTCATTTGATTTCTCCAACGTTGATATAATTCAGCATTTAAATCTACTAACTCTACATCCCAAAATAATTTCATAAATCTTATTCTATCACTATAAGTTTTAAGAGTAGTTGGTCTAATCTTATCTTTCTTATATTCATATACTTTAACGTATGCTTGATAGAATGTTATATGTGGATTAACATCAATATCTTTATACTTATTAATATATGCTTGTTCAGCACGCTGTGCTTCTTCATAAGTCATATATGCTTTAGATTGATATTGACGTCTTTTTCCGTCTAGACCATATTCAGTTACTGTAAATGCATATGATCTACCATCTTTTGTTCTTCTATTTTCAGGTATTTTTCTAACAGACATTTATCGCTTTTTCCTCCTTTTCTTTGTCTCCCAGAAAAATCAACGTCATATATATTTTATCATAATTCATAATCATCAGATTTATCCTTTGTTGATTTCTCATGTTTTTTATTAATGTTATAAACTTTATCTTCCATTAATCTTTCATTTAGATGATATTTATCAGTATCAATATGAAGTAGGTGAGCAACTGCTAGATAAGCACTATTAAGTTTATCTTGAAAATATTCAAAGAATCTAGTTAATTTATCTTCTAGTTCTTTAACTTTACTTTTTAGTCCTTCAATAATACCATCTTTTTCTTCAATTATTTTTTCTTGATTAGCAATAATTTTATCTTTATCTGCTATCGCTTGATCCTTATCTTTATATGATTTACCAGATTTAAATTGTTTAACTTGATTCTCTAACTTTTTAATTTCTATAGACTTCTTCTCAACCTCATTTAAAGCACTTATATTCTCTTTTTTTAGATCTTTACTATAATCTATAAGTTTCTCTACATCTTTGTCTTTATATCGCTTTAAAAAGTCTTTAGATGGGTTAAATAATTCTTCATCATTTATATTTTTAATATCATTTTTGGTTTTTAATTCAATTTCATTAATGGATTTAGTTTGTTCTAATTCTTGCTTTAATTTTTCAATTTCAGCATTTAATACTTTGATATTGTGTTCTGCTTTATCTTGATGATGCTTATTAGCTCCAACTTGACCTCTATCTAAATCAAATCCTTTAGATTTAATATACTCATTATATTCATCTTGAATTTTTGCATATGATGCTTTACCACCATGTTGTTTCCAAAATTCATCTGAGTTTAAAAATTTACCATATTCTATTTCATATACATTTTTACCTTTTTCATCTTTTAATTGAATAGGTACATTTTTAATCATATTGTTTTTAGTATATATTTCTTTTGTTAGTCTTTTACCAGATTCATCTGTAGCAAATACTTTTCTTTTAACATGATCTACTACAGGTAGAAAATAGATATGCATATGTGGAGTATCTTCATCTAAATGTACCCCTGCATAGACTATATTTTCTTCTCCGACAATCTTAGCAATAAACTTATAACTTTCATAAAAATATTCTAATGTTTTCTCTGGTATATCTTCTTTAGATTTAATATCAGGACAGAAGATAGGTTCACCAATATGATTTCCTTCTACGTAAGTTCTACCAGTATCTTTCATAGGTAATCCTTGTTCTCTAAAAAACTCTGGACCACTTGTAATAATGCAACCATTTAATATATTTGTATTATCACCCTTATTAAAATGTATACCTCTAGTATACAAAGTTTCATATACTTTACTTGATAGAGTAGAGTGACCATCTAATCCAACATATTCTATATTGAATTGTGTTCTAGATGCATCATAATATCCTGAACCTTTTCTTTGATCTAATTCAACACCAAGTCCACCAATATCTTTAGATTTAATTTTATTTTTAAATGTTACAACTTGATAATTAGTATTCAAAATATCACTCCTTTCTAGATTTTGTCATAATTATTTATAAGTGTGACATATCTCACTAGGGCACAGCCCGTGAGTTTAAGGATATTCCTTAAAAATCCTTTTTCTTGTTACAAAGTTAAGAGAGAACAAAATTGATTTATTCCCTCCACTTGTGTAACAAGTGATTTATCGAATTTATCAATTCTCTAAATCAAGAAAATGATTCACTATCGCCACTTTCATTTCTTCGAAACAAAACGTGCCACGTTTATTCATTTTCTAAAGAAGGTTCTTCATATATAGCATGATAAGTTCTATTACTATTTGTTCTATATTTAGTAATATGAAGACCTTCTTTTTCAAGCACCTCTTTATGTGTACTTAATAGTTTTCCTAATTGAGTAGGAGTACACATAAGATTTGCTTTCAATATGATTTCACTTATCGTAAAATCAAATTCTTTTTCTCTAATAGCATATTTAATAAATGCTTGTATATTTGGATTTACAAACTCCAAAGTATTGTCTAATGCTATTGAGAAAACTTGATTCTTATCTTTATGAAGATATTCTTCAATATCGGGAAAATCTCTATTTATGATTTCCATTTTGATGGTATCATCATCAAAACAGTTTTTACTTAATCTAATTATTCCATCTACTACTGCATCGAATCCTGTGGATCCTAATGTTTTACCTAATTTATTCAAATGATGAACAAATAATATTGTTAAATTATATTTATCAGCATAACTTCTAATCTTAGGCATAAGTTTTTGAGATATATCTTGATAACTATTAATGTCATATCCAATATTGAATTCTATATCTTTTAACATATCTAGAATTAATATCTTTCCATTATATTGTTCTGCGAATTCTTTTACTTGATATTCAATATCCATAAAGTTTATTGATTGTTTATCATCTCTATCAATTACAAAGAATTTATTCTTCTCAAAATCTATTCCAAGTAGGTTACACCTGTCCTTTAATTGACTATCTGATAATTCTGTAGTAATATATAAGACAGGTGAAGGCTTTAGAATCTTATGTCCTAGAAATGGTTTTCCATTTGCAATTGAGTTAGAAAGTTGTAGGGCAAACAATGACTTTCCAACCTTAGGTTTAGATACTAATAAGTAAACACCTTTAGACCTCATTATCCCATCGATTATGATGTCTTTTTTTGTGTTTGAAATTAGTTCTTCAAAAGCCTTCATATCTTTAAGCCTCCTTCATAGTTTGTGCTCTAGCTTCTAAATATGGAATATCTATATTTAGATATTTAACAACTTCTTGCATAGGTACTGCATTATTTGGTACATAGTAGTTTTCACTTTCAAGTCTTTTCTTAATAGTGCTTTTAATAACTAAAGCATTATTTCTTCCAACACCTGCAAGTTTCATTAGATCAGTTAGATTACACCATTGTTTTGCTATTATTTTTAATGTTTCACTTGCTGTCATACATTATCACTTCCTTTCTTTATATTTCGTATTCAGCTAGTTCTTTTTCTCTTTGATCATATGGCATAGCATCAGCTTCTAGCATATTTGTTTCAGGGTTATATCTTATATATTTATTAATTCTTAATTCTAGTAGTGTATCTTTAATATCCTCTTTAGAATCAGTACAGAAGTTTTCAATTTCTAATCCATTAGTGATATTGTTAGTTAATACTAATGTTAAGAATCCTTTAGCCCTTAAAGATAAGTTTTTATCTCTTAAATATATATCAGCTGTTCTATGATGTCTTAATATAGGCATGTTATTCCTCCTTTCTTTTAAAATAAGGTAGAGTTATCCCTGGGTTCTCCCATATATTCGAAATTTTAGTTATTTCGTAACTCCCGTGCCAATAGGGTTATCATCTCGACCTTGCATTTTTTGAGATACGGCATATCGGTGATTTCCGCATCTACTAAGTTGTAATTCATCATCTCCTTTCTGTGTCCGAACTACTGGACAATTTAATAATAACACTGTCCGAGAAAACTGTCAATACTTTTTTGTCCGAAAATGTAGACAATTAAATTTTTTAGTGGTAAAATGTAATTGTGTATGAATAATTAGGGAAGAAAGTAGGGATTTTATGAATTCAGAAAAACTACAAAACTTAATACTTGATGCTATAGAAAATAAGAAGATATCTCAAAGAGAACTTGCTAAATTAACGGGCATTAGTAGAAGTACTTTAAATGATATAGTTAATGGAAAAATAAAAAAGATAAAGCTAGATGATCTTTATCAAATTTCAATTCCATTAGAACTTAATTTAGAAAATTTATTAGAAGCTTGTGGATTTAATAGTGTAATTAAATCATTAAGTGCAGATAGATATGCAGGAATGTCTAATAGACAATTAAAAGAATTACTAGATGAATATCAACAATCTGAAATGAATCTATTAGATTGGGATGCTAAAAAAAGAAGACAGTGTTCATCTGCAAGAAGCAAATTAAATACGATTAAAAATAAAATTGAAATATCTGAACGAACTAAAGAAAAATATACAAATCAAGATATAGTAAAAGATATACAAGAAGTATTTGATGAATTAGAACCAATTCAGCATAAATATGATTATTCAAAATTACCAAAAAAGCCATAGGAGGAATAAGTTATGATAAAGAAGGAAAATATAAAAAAATTAGTTGAATTATTAGGATTCGATGAAACAAATGGAAATTATTTTAAAAGTTATAATGAATCAGATAGTATAATTGTTGATATAAAAAATGAAGAAATAAATTGGCCAATTGATTTAAAGGTAAATGATAAAACTACATCAAATTTTGAACATCCAGAAAATTTTGTTGTTCTTGAATGTGTTGATAGACTTCTTAAAAGAGGTTATTTGGCTCGAAATATGGAACTTGAACCTAGATGGCAACTTGGTCGTGGAGCATCAGGTGGTAAAGCTGATATATTAGTTAAAGATAATAATGGACATGAATTTTTAATTATTGAATGCAAAACATATGGTAGTGAATTTGATAAAGCTTGGCAAAAAACATTAAATGATGGAGATCAGTTATTTAGTTATGCTCAGCAGATTAAAAAAACACAATATTTATGCTTGTATGCATCTGATATAGAAGATGAAGAAGTAATATACAAAAATAGAATTATGACTTTAAAAGATAACGATGACTATTTAAAAACGCTTAAAGCTTCAAAAAGATTAAAGTACAAGGATGCTTCTGATGTAAAAGAATTATACAAGGTTTGGAAGGATATTTATAACCTTGAATATGAAGAGACAGGCATTTTTGAAGAGAATATTATTCCTTATGAAATAAATAAATTATATTCGATTAAGGATTTAAAAAGTATTGGATTCGATGATACACAAAAAAAATATAATGAATTTGCCACTGTTCTTAGACAACATAACGTTTCTGGACATGAAAACGCATTTGACAAATTAATAAACATCTTTTTAGCTAAAATAGTTGATGAAAAAGAACACCCTAACAATTTAAAATTTAATTGGAGAGGTATTGCATTTGATGATTATTATCAACTTCAAGATAGATTACAAAAATTATATAAAGATGGTATGAGAGAGTTTTTAAATGAGGAAGTTACTTATATTGATAATAAGCAATTAAATGATGCTTTTAAATTGTTTAAAAATGATCCAGATGCTACAAAAGATAAAGTTATGGAATATTTTAGAGAATTAAAATTTTATACTAATAATGATTTTGCGTTTATTGATGTTCATAATGAAGAGTTATTTAAACAAAATTCTGAAGTTTTACTTAAAATGGTTAAAATGTTCCAAGATATAAAATTGAAAACAGAAGAACAAAATCAATTCTTAGGAGATTTATTTGAAGGCTTTCTAGATGACGGTATAAAACAAAGTGAAGGACAATTCTTCACACCATTACCTATAACGAGATTCATTATTTCATCTTTACCTTTAAAAAAGGTTATTGAAAATTGCGATGAATATCCAAATGTAATTGATTATGCATGTGGAGCAGGACATTTTTTAAATGAATATGCTTCACAGGTAAAAAAATATTTTGATAATGAACAAGATTTACAAAATTGCTACTCGCATATAGATGGAATCGAAAAAGAATATAGATTATCAAAAGTTTCGAAGGTATCCGCATTTATGTATGGACAAGATAATATTAATATTACATATGGAGATGCACTAGCAAATAATAAATCTATTAAAGATAACAACTATAATATATTAATTGCGAATCCTCCATATTCTGTAAAGGGATTTCTTGAAACTTTAGATGAAGATGAACTAGCTAAATTTGATTTATCAAAGAGTATTAATAAAAATTCGTTTTCAACAAATAATTCGATAGAAACTTTCTTTATAGAAAAGGCTAAACATTTATTAAAAAATGATGGTGTAGCTGGAATTATATTACCTTCATCTTTATTGACAAATGGTTCTATATTGTATATTAAAGCTAGGGAAATAATTTTAAAATATTTTGATATTATATCAATAGTAGAACTTCCAAGCGGAACTTTTGGTGCTACTGGAACTCCTACAATAGCGTTATTTTTGAAGAAACGTGACGATAACCCATTATTGGCTGAACACTATAGGAATAGAGTTGAATCATGGTTTAGAAGAGATTTTGATAAAAATAAAGTATTTGATGATGAGGAATTATTTGAAAATTATCTTAAACTTCAAAATATAGATAAGAAAGATTATATTGAATTCATTAATGGTGAGATTAATGATAACTTAAAAAAGAATGTATTATTTAAATTATATTTATCTGATAATAAGATTAAAACTATTGAAGATATTAAGAATATTGAAATGGATAAGATATATTATTATCTACTTGCACAAAGTCAAAAGAATAGGGTATTAGTTGTTAATGCACCTGATTCAAGTTCTGATGTAAAAAAATATCTTGGTTACGAATGGTCAAAAAGAAAAGGCAGTGAAGGAATCAAGTATTTAGGTGCAAAGAGCGATAATGATTCATCTTTATCTAAAAATATGGGAATAAAATCAATAAAAACAATTTTATTTAATCCAGATGACTTAGATGATGAAACTAAAATAAATAGTGCAATAAGAGCTAATTTTGAAAATATAGAAACAAATATTGATTACGAAAACGTTCACTATTATGATTTAGAAGATATGTTAGATTTTAAAAATACGTCTTTCACAAAAAATATTAAATTAGGTAATATTAAAAAACACTATATTATCAAAGATGGATATACATTATATAGTTTAGCTGATAAGGATAACTTTGATTTAACTATTGGAAAGAGAGTTTTATCAGAAGATTTAAAGCCTGATGGTAATATTCCAATTTATAGTGCTAATGTTAACGAGGTTTTTGGCTATACAGATGAGTTATATTCTGGAATGAAAGACTTTTCCAGTCCTTCAATATTGTGGGGTATAGATGGTGATTGGAATGTTAATATAATACCTAAAGATGAAAAATTCTATCCAACTGATCATTGTGGCGTATTAAAAATTAAAACTGACAAAATTAAACCTAATTACTTTAAGTATGCTTTATTATCAGAGGGATATAGTTCAAGATTTTCAAGACATAACAGAGCATCTACGCAAAGGATTAAAGATTTATCAATTCAAGTTCCTGAATTAAAAATTCAAGATAAGATTATTGATGATTTATCAAAATATACTAAGAAAATTGATTCTAAAAAGGAAGAATTATTAAAAATAAACAATGATATAAATAAAGATTTTAATAATATGTTTAATATAGATGCTTTTATAAAAACAAATACCAGTAAGTATCCTGTTACAAATATAGATACATTATGTGATGATGGTAGAGGTATTGTAATGAGTAAAGAATTTATTGAGTCACATGAAGGTAAATATCCAGTCTATTCATCTCAAACTACTGATGAAGGAATTTTAGGTTATATAGATTCTTATATGTTTGATGGAGAGTATTTAACTTGGACAACTGATGGTGCTAATGCTGGAACAGTATTTTATAGAAATGGCAAGTTTAATTGTACAAATGTGTGTGGAACTTTAAAAGCAAAACCAGGCAAAGATATAAATATGGTTTATTTATGTTATGCTTTAAATGCTGTATCTAAAATGTATGTTAAGAAGGTTGGAAACAATAAATTGATGAATAATGATATGAAAAAGGTATTAATACCTGTTCCAAGTAAAACAGAACAAGATAAATTTGCAGAAATAGTTTCAAAATACGAAAATAATAAAAATGTAATACTAAGTGAAATTTCAAATATAAATAGACAATTAAAAGAAAAAATGAATGTATATTTTGATTAAGTATAGTAAGGAGGAATTTAAATGGCAAAAAATATTGATCCAGAATTAGTTACTGTTGGTAAATACTTAGGATTAGAAAGTGGAACAAAATTTGTAATCCCAGAATATCAAAGAAGTTATGCATGGGACATAACCAGATGTGATAAATTATGGTCAGATATTAAAGATTTTATTGAGTATGAACATAAAGATCCATATTTTTTTGGGACAATAATTATAAATTGTGAAAATAATGATGAGGAATTTAGTTTAATTGATGGGCAACAAAGAACAACTACATTTATGCTTTTATTAAAAGCTTTGCTTTTGAGAATTAATGATCGATTAAATAAAATGGTAGATGATGCGGAGTCTGATACATTAAAACAAGGTTTAAAAGAGAGAAGAAGAAATATTATTAGTATTCTCTACAATATTGATCCAGATTATATACCAGATTTACCAGATGAAGAAAAGGATAGAAAAATATATTCAGGTTTTAATAATTTAGAAAATGAATCTAATCAAGAAAATAAAGAGTATCAAAAAGATTTAATTAAAATTATGAAGTCATCTAGTTATTACGAAGCTGAAAGTCTTGTTACTAAAATACCATACAAACAAAAAGATAATAAATATACTAATTTCTTTAGAAATTTTAAGCATTTTTATGAAAAAGAAGAATTAAATGCTAGTGAATTTTTAAATAAATTTACTAAAACACTTTTGGATAAATGTCAGGTCATTGAAATTAAAAGTTGGAATGTTGAACAAGCTATAACAATGTTTAATTCTTTAAACTCTGATGGAATGCCTTTAACAGATTCTGATATTATATATTCTAAAATGTTTGCAGCTGCAAATGATAATGATAGAGATATTTTAGGACAAAAATGGAGATATTTAATTGAAATAACAACTGATTTAGAAAATAAAAAAATTACAAATATCACTAGTTTATTAAATCAAAAAATGTATTTATATCGTAGTATAAATGGAGATACAAAAAATGCCAGTGGTGGTACTGATGTAACTACTCCAGGTTTGAGAAGATATTATACTGAGATAAATACTGATTTAATAAAAAATCCATTAAAATTTTGTGATGAATTAATTGTTCTTGCTTCAATATGGAATATAGTTAAAGACAATAATCTAATGAAGGTTTTGTTTAGTTTTAATGATAACTCAAGATTATTCTTAGCGAGTTATTTTCATAGATTTGATTCTTATTTCAGTTATGATGCTGAAGGGAAAATACAAATATCTGATGAAGATAAAACAAAACTAATAAGCAATATAGAGAGTATATCTGAAGTAATGTTAAGATTATTTACAATATTATCATTAGTAGATGCCGGATATTCAAGTGCTAACTTTAAAACATTCCTTTTTGAAGAGGAAATTAAATTAGCTAATCCTTTAATTCCTAATGAAGAAATAGTTGAGGATTTTAATAAGCATATTCATAAGAATTGGAATGTTGAATATATTAGTTCAAGAATAAATGATTATGAAAAACATGATATAGTATATTTAAATGAATTTCTATTTGCAAAAGAAAATAACTTTGATTTCAATATAGGTGCAGATATTGATATAGAACATATTATGCCTCAAAGTGGTAAAAATAAATCAATAATCCAGGCTGATGCTGGAATTGAAAATGATGAGATGTTTAATGAATATATCAATAAAATAGGCAATAAAATATTACTTGAATATAATATAAATCGTACAATTGGAAATGAATGGTTTAGAACTAAAGTAAATACTAAAGTAAGTGATAAAACAGGATATATAGATAGTGTATACCCACTTGCAAATTATTTAGTAGAACTATACAAAAATCAAGAAAAACCATACTGGACAAAACAAGATATTGATGCAGCAACTGAGAAGGCATGTACAAGAATTATTGACTTTATATTTGATAATAAATAATTTTTGTGACACATAGTGACACTTAAAAGTGTGGGGGTACCCTCCTAAAAATAAGTGTCACAAGTGTCACTAAGTGTCATATCATACCGCAAACGGTATAATAGTCTGACAAACTTACGGATAATTTGTAATTTTGCCGTAGATTTGTCAAAACTAATGATAAAATGATAAAATCATTAAATTTGTCAAAAAAAAGAAGTATATATAGCTACGTATCCTATATATACTTTTTTATTGTCTGCACAGTTCCTGCACAGATATTTTAGTAAATTTTGCTGTGCAGAATAGTATTTTTTTAAACTGTTAACTTCAAAAAACGTTGATTTTAAAGGGTTTTTCATTTTCAATATTATCAAAAATATCGGCCCCCTGAAGAGGGCAAATAGTTTATATTTTGTTGAAAATAAAGGGTAAAATGCATATTGATTTATTTTAGGTACTAAGCTAGGTACGTAAATTTAAAAAAATACTAATTTTTTATATAAATTATTAGTATTTTATTTTTATAATAATATTGACATTTGTACTGACAAAATATAAAATAATGGTGTAAAAGTCAAAAGGAGAATGTATATGGAAAAGATGACTATAAAAGAGTTTAAAGATCAAAGCAATATTGAGATAATACAAGAGTTAATGAAAGTTAATAATGGATACATTACATCTAAGCAATTAACCGAATTAGGCATTCATAGAATGTATCTTAATATTATGGTAGATAGAGGAATAATAGAAAAACTTGATAATGGAATATATCTTGATGTTAATAAATTTCCAGATTCTTATTATGTACTTAATTTGAATTTACCAGGTATTATATATTCTCATATGACTGCATTATATTTTCATGGATTATCAATTAAAGCACCTGATAGCAAGTATGATGTAACTGTTAAGAAAAATTATAATAGTGTTAAGTTGAAAAATCATAATGTGTTTTATGTATCTGATGATATATATGAATTAGGATTAACAGAAGTCAAAACACCATTTGGAAATATTGTTAGAGTATATGATATTGAAAGATGTATATGTGATATTATAAGGTCTAAAAAAAGAATGGATAATGAACATATTAAATATAGTTTAAGAGAATATATTAAAAGAAAGGATAAGGATCTTGTTAAACTTTCTAAGTACGCAGATAAAATGGGTATAAAAAAAGAAGTAATGGATTTATTGGAGTGGTTTTATGAATAAGATAATAGTTAATAAAATTAAATGTAAAAAATGTGGAGATATTATTGAATCAACATATAGACATGATTTTAAATTTTGTAAATGTGGTGCAGTTGCAGTTGATGGTGGAAAAGATTATTTAAGAAGATTAGGATATGAAGAAGATTATGAAGAATTATCTGAAGTAGAGAAGGAGGATAAAAAAGATGAATGATAAATATGTATTTGAAACAGAAAGTTCTAGAGAAATGGAAATAGTAGCTTCTAGACATAAAATACTATCAGTTTTAGATGATATAAAGAACTGGCGTAGAGAATTATATAAAGGGTATGATAATAATGTAAGAATCCTATGTAATGGTAAATTATATACTTATACTGAGTTTGAAGAAGCAAGAGATGAATTACCAAAAGATGAACATGGATTAATAAAAGATTGTAAGCATGTTTATTTAGATAATGATTTAATAGATAAAATAGATGATTTACTTTCAGAAGTTAATTATTTATTAGATTGCTAAATTCTATTTATATATTGACAAAACAAATAATAATTAGTAAATAACGTTTATTATTTTATTTTTTGTGAAAAAATCACGAAAATAATAAAAATAGTATACTTTTTTATAATTTGAGTATATAATATTAATGGGAGGAGATAAAAATGCTTATAGAATTTAGTGTTAAAAATTTTTTATCATTTAAAGATAAAGTTACATTATCAATGGAAAAAGGTAATGGTGATGAAAAGTTAGAAAATGTATTTACTAAAAATGATGTTAATTTATTAAGAACAACTGCTATTTATGGTGCAAATGCATCTGGTAAAACAAATATTTTAAAAGCTTTTACTTGTGCAATACTGATGATTAGAAATTCTAATTTTATGAATACCACTAATAAATGGTTTTCAATAAAACCTTTCTTATTTGATAAAAAAACTAGTAAGGAACCTAGTGAATTTGAATTTATTTTTATTGTTAATGATGTTAAATATAGATATTTCTTTAGTGCAGATGCAAATAAGATATATGATGAAGTTTTAGATGCATATTATACACAGAAACCAACAAATATATTTACAAGAAAAAATACAAATGATTATGAATTTAATAGTGATAAAGCTAAATTAGAATCAATAGCTGCAAAGAATACTGAAAACAAGTTGTTTTTAACTACAGCAACAACTTGGAATTATGATAAAACAAAAGATGCATTTTTATGGTTTAGTGAAAAGATTGATACATATGATTCATTTGATAAAATATCAGATCAGGATTTAATTGAATATAGTAAAAATGATGGAAAATTAAAAGAATTTGCATTAAAATTACTAAAAGAAGCAGATATATTTATTAAAGATATTCATGTTGATTATGAAGAAAAGGAAATGGATAATGCAATGATGGATATGTTAATTCCACCACTTGCTAGAACTAATGGAACATTTAAAATGTCTAATGTTAGAATAGAATTAGAACATGAAATAACTGATGAAAATAAAAATAAACATATTTATAGTTTAAATTTTAATGATGAATCATCAGGAACAAGAACTCTATTTGCTTTAGCGCCATTTTTAAAAAGGGCATTTGAAAGTACAAAAACAATTGTGGTAGATGAATTAGAAAAAAGTATGCATCCGGCATTAGTAGAATTTATTGTAAAACTATTTAATGATAAATCTATTAATAAAGCAAATAGTCAGTTGATATTTATAACTCATGCAACAAATTTATTAACAATAGAATTATTAAGAAGAGATCAGATATGGTTTACTGAAAAAAATCCAGATACTGGTGTTTCAGAACTATATCCACTTGATTCGTTTTCAGTTAGAAAAGATGAAAATATTCAGAAAGGTTACATAAATGGTAGATATGGAGCAGTTCCATTTATAAAAGATATTGATTCATGGCCAGAAGATATGTAGCACCTAAAAAAAATAAAAGACCAATAATTATAATTGGTTCTGAAGGTGAAGGTAGAAATACAGAAAAGTGTTATTTTGGAAACTTTTCAAATAATGATTTAAGAATTAAATTTTCTACTGGTGGAAGTACTGATCCAAAAGGAATGGTTGATGATTTAATTAACTATATGCATAATATAGATGCTAAATCAGAAGATTATATAAGAACATTCTTAGTACTAGATACAGATTTAAGTGAAAAACGAATAAGTGAAATAAAAGAAATAGAACAGAAATGCAAAGATAATAATATTGAAATCATAACTTCAGCTCCAACATTTGAAATATGGTTTTTAATGCATTTTAGAAATAATAAATTAAGATTTCAAACAAGCAAAGATGTAAAAAGGGAATTAGAAAAAGTTAATGGTACATATTCAGAAACTATGGATATGTATAACAAAATTAAAGATCAAACAGATGATGCAAGAAGTACTGCACAATCTATTGAACAACAAATTATTAAAGATGGTGATGATTTATTAAAATCTAATCCACATTCTAGCGTTTATAAGATATTAGATGCAATAGATGAATTTAATAATTTGAAAGATTAAAATAATTATCTATATATAAAAAATATAAATATGTGTGTTATAATCTCATCTTTGACTGTTTTGAAGAGTGTGTAAAAAAATGATATGAACTGCACCCCTTAGAGTAGACACAATTAAAAAAGCAGTTTAAAGAAAGTGATATAATACACTTCCGAAAGGAGGTGTATTTTTTATGGCTTCAAAAGGACAAAAATTTGCTTCATATTCATTAGAGTTCAAAAATGAAGTACTTGAAGCATACAAATCAGGTAAATATGGCGGTAGAGATCAAGTCGCAAAACATTACAATATTAGTTCAGCAACAATTTGGAATTGGATTTCAAAAGATAGAAAACAAGGCACTCTAGAAAATGATATTTATCGTAAGCGAGGTAGAACTAAAGAATCAAATTTAACTAAAGAAGATTGGAAAGAAAGATATGAAATATTAAAAAAATACCAGGCCTTCCTCAAGGCACAACGAGAGAGAAAGTGACATTTATAGATTTATACAGAAATAATTATAAACTTACTAACATGTGTGCCGTACTTAATATAAGTCCTAAAACTTATTATAAGTACAGAAATAAGGAAGATCCTGATTATTATGATTATTTGATAATTAAAGAAATATTTGATGATTCTAAAGGTACATATGGATATCGTAGGATTGTTGAAGGTCTACTCCTAAAATATGGTGTAGTTATGAATGGAAAGAAGGTTTTAAGAATAATGAAAAAATATAATTTAATGGCTGAATATATTAGAAAATCTAAAAAGAAAAATAAAAATGAAAGAATTGAAGATAATGTTAAACCCAATTTATTAAAAAGAAATTTTAATACAGATAGTCCTAATAAAGTTTGGGATACTGATGTAACATATTTAATTTTTAAAGGATCAAGAGCATATTTATCTACAATTATAGACTTATATGACAGACATGTAGTTGCATATAAAATATCAAAACATAATGATAATAAGTTAGTTATAGATACTTTAAATGAAGCAATAGCAAAAGAAAAAGATGTAAATGGTTTAATCCTACATTCTGATCAAGGATTCCAATATACATCTTATGAGTACAAAGCAATATGTGAATCAAATGGAATTCAAATATCTATGTCTAGAAAAGGAACCCCAATAGATGATTCTCCTATAGAAAGCTGGCATGCTCTTCTAAAAAAAGAAACTTTGTACAACAATAATATTACATCTTTACAAGAATATATTCAACTTGTAGAAGAATGGATATTATTTTATAATACTACTAGATTAAAGTCAAAGGTTAAGAAAAAGAGAAAAACTTACACAAAAAGAGAAAAATAATGAAGTAGTCAAGAAAAAATAGACACTTTAAAAAGAGAATTAAAATCCCGATTCAATTTTATATTGAATTGGGGTTTTATAATTTAAGGCATAACTTGGTCTTTCATTATTGTAATAATCAATGTATAATTTTATTAGATTTGGAACATCATTAGCATGTTTTAAATCAAAATCTATAAACAATTCTTCTTTTATCCAACCATTTAATGATTCATTTACTGGATTATCTGTTGGTGTGCCAGCTCGACTCATTGAACGTTGAATATTAAAATCTTTAAGAAGATTGTTATATGTATAAGAGGAATAAACAGAACCTTGGTCAGTGTGTAAAACAATTGGTTCTTCGATTTGTTCTTCTTTTATTTTGTTTAATACTTGATTTAATCCATCATAATATGATTTTATATCTCCTTTATTAGAAACTAAACCATATCCAATAATTTCTTTATTCCATGCATCAAAATAAAGAGTTAATTCATAATATGTATTTTTAACCCAAAACGCAGTCATATCTGAAACAATAACTTGAAAAGGTCTTGTAAGTTTTTTCCATCCATTCCATACTAAATTATTGAATTTTTTATGTTCTTCTTCAGGCTTTTTCCATTGATAATGTTTTCCTTTTGAACGTATTCCTTCATATTTACAACATAAATGAACATGATTATTAGACCATATTATTCCGTAATGTAATCTTGCATAAGCATTAATCCATCTATATCCGTGTGATGGATGCTTTTTATGTATTTCTTTTATTAAATCTATATCTGATTGTCTTGATATCATTTTCTCTGTTGGATTTTCTTGTCTGTATTTCCACTTATAATATCCAGATCTACTAACTGACATATATTCACATAATAATTTAACTCCATATTTATTTTTATATTCATCAATTATTTTATATTCTTGTCTAATGTAGTAACGAATTCCTTTTTGGCACCAACTCCTTTCACCATATAACCTTTTTTTAATCGAGCAATCTCAATATCTTTTTTCATTAATTCAAATTCTAATTCTTCTATTTTGTTTTTAGGTTTTTTTAAATATAAACCACCATAATTATTATTATGTTTTCCACTGTTTGAATCTAATCCTTTAGCACCATTTTCCCTGTACTTAACACTCCATGAATAAACAAGACTAGAACTTAAATTATATTTTCTATAAATTTCATTCCATGGTACATGTTCATTATAATGTTCTAATAATATTTTTTCTTTTTCTTCATTGCTGAACTGTCTATTTGATGTGCCTTTTGGTCTTCCCATAAATATCATCTCCTTAAAATAATTTTAACATAGAAAAAGTAGACATCTCTTTTTTTTATGTCTACTTTAACTATATCACTTCATAATTTTCTCTTTTTAATATACTGCTTTTTTAATTGTGTCTCCTAAACAGGGTTCACATCATTCTTTTGCTTTTTCATTTTAAGTAACTTTTATATAAAAATCATACTTTTTCTCTTTGCCATATATATTTTTAATTGTAATACTTACTAGTTGTTTTCCTTCTTTTGATGTATTGATGTAGTATTCCTTAGAAACAATTTTTCCATACTTGACTTCTTTAATAAAGAAAGTATTTTTTACTTTTTGCCCTTTTTTTACTTCAAATTTTTCATTAAAAATAATAGTTGGTTCTGTATGTAAAATATTAGAATATACTATAAAAAAATAAACACAGTTAATCCAAAATAGAAAAACAAGTATCTTGAAAAAAATACTATTTTTAAAATTTTCTTTCTTCATTTTTATCACCTTCTATAATAATATTATAACATATATTTGAGCTTTTTTCGTTCTACTAATGTTTTATGTTATAATTGAAATAATTATAAGGTGATGTTATGAATAAAGATAGTATTTTTGAGAGCTATATTAAAGAAAATAACAATGATATTATTGTCTATGTTATTGTACTCATAATAGTAAGTATAGTTTTATTTATAATTGGTAAGATAACAAATTTTTATTATATTCTTTTTTTAGATATATTTTTGCTTAGTGGTGTACTATCAAGAGTTAATGCTAGAAAAAATATTAAGCAAATTGAAAAATTCATATATGATAATAAATTTAATAAAAAAATAGGTAAAATAGAATATTGGAATGATGGTAGTTATTTTTTAACAGAGAACTGTATAATATTATATGAAAACAATCAAGTAAATATTATCTTATATAGTGAGATAAAAAATATGTACTATGAAAACAAAATAACTTTAAACAGAATTAGTCATGTTGACAGATATTTATATATAGTATTAATCAATGATAAAAAATATAAGTTTTTGGTTCATTCTACACTTCTTGTAAATGAAAAAACAGAAGATATTGGTATGTATTTGCAGACAAAAAATGATAATATTAAATTAATTAAAAATAATTAATAAAAATGGAGATGGAGCAAATGAAATTTATCAAGAAAGAAAATACATGTGTAGTTTTATCAATCCTTAGTATTGTTGGAGCTTTTTTAACTTGGTCAGAAACAACAAAGAGTCTCCCACAAGAATTATCGTTCTATAAAAGTTGGATTGATTGGATTTGGATGATTATTCCTATTTTCACGATATTTTATTCATATAAGAATAAGGAAAGTAAATCTTTTAAAAAGAATATTATTATTGGGGTAATTGCTACTGCTTTATTATTTTTTGGCGGACTATTTGCATTTGTTCCAAATGATAAGGTTGATTATAAAGAAATATTAAAATATGAAAATGTATTACAATTGAAGTTACCTAAGACTGGTATTTTAGTATATGAGCAATCATCCGATATTAATAATAGTATTAATGATCTGACAGATATGACTGCTTATTATAATAAGAAAGTAAGTATTAAAGATTTAGATAAACAAATAAAAAATTCAAAAGTATGGATTAATAAAAAAGACTTAGATAAAGATTTAAATAAACAGTTTCCACTTGTTGTTAAAATGAATGATTTTGATGATTTGTATGTTTCTTTTTATAATACTGATACGAAGCAATATAATACAAAAATAGAAGCTTCAGTTAACCAACATGTAATTCTTACAGTTTATTGTAAAAGAACTAGGTCAATTAGTCTTTATGAATATACTTATAATAACCATAGTAAATAAAATGAATGAAATTTATATTATTAATAAACTAAAAATGACACATTGTTTGTGAGTACCTATCTCACATTGATTGTGTCATAGTGTCATATTTTTTTCTAGATACTAAATTTAGATACTAATTGCAAAAAAATTAAGATATTTTTATAAACTTAAAAAAACTTATAAAAATGAAAATAGTTATAAAATAAGGGTTTTATATTTAGATATATTGTTACAGACTGGTTTATTAATTTTCCTCTGAAGACCTAGTCGTGAGACTAGATCACTTTTTGTTTTTAGAGAATATTATTTGTCGTTATATATTATCTTGTGTTATAAACTATTGTCATATAAAAACAATATAAAGTGTCGTTTAAAGTGCAATTACTTTTAGTTCATATTCATGTAAATCATATTTTGAATTAAAATGATTATGTATATGCTATAATAGCAATGAAAGGTGTGAAATTAGTAATGACTACAATGTATATAATAAGACATTCTAAACCATTAAAAGTTAATAATGATACTAATAAAGATAGTTTACAAATGCAAAATGAAAAATCATCTCTTTCGATTGAAGGAGAAAGCATTGCAAAAGAAAAAATGAATAATAAGGAATTAGACAATATTGATATTATATATTCATCTAATTATGTAAGAACTATTCAAACTGCTAAATATTTAGCTGGCAGAAGCAATTTAGAAATCAATGTTGATAGTGAATTAGGAGAAAGAAAATTTGGAATAGATTCTTGGGATGAATTACCAGAAGGATTTGAAGAAAGACAAGTAATGGATGAAAACTATAAAATTGGTAGTGGAGAGTCTCAAGTGGAAGTAAGGAAAAGAATGTATAGTGTCATTATGAGAATACTAAATAGTAATAGAGGTAAGAGAATAGCTGTTTTTAGTCATGCAACAGCAATTGCATTTTTATTAAAACAATGGTGCAATATTGAAATAAGCAAAGGTAAGATTAATGTTAAATTTAATGGAAAGACAGTTTTTAATGATATTTTAAATTATTGTGTATCATTTAAATTAGAATTTGATGATAATAATAATTTGGTTAGTGTTACAGGAATTAATTTATAATACTTACAATATTATGATACTTTCTACAAACATAATCAATTGAATTACCATTTCTATAAGTTTCTACTACATGAATTCTAGTTTTTAATTCATGTGGCAGATATCTTTTATTAATTCGTGATATACTTTTCATGACTTAAGTCCTTTCTTTAATTTTTTTGTTGACTCAATTATACGACTTAAGTCTTTTTTATATAGATAATTATTTCACATCAATTGTATAACAACACAATCAGATAGTTTTTTTACTAATTGTTATTGACTTTACTAAAAAAATGTTATTATAGGAACCAATTAGTATTTTGTATATGGACAATTATTATATCTACTTTTACATCCTGTACAAACATAAGGCTGTCTTTGAGAATTTTTAAAATTAATATTTAATCCAACAGAAATTTGATTCTCTTTTTTTTACTTCTTTCGATACATTGGTTTGATTAACTAATAAGTTTTCTATTATTAATAAAGTAATATGAATCTTGTTTCTTTGGTATAGAAACGAGGTTCAGTTCATATTTAGAAAGGTAAGAATAAGATATTTTTATCTTTTTTCTTAATATTTATTAATAAATATATATCTTTTCTTTTTAATTTGCTAAAATAATTTAGAGGAGGAAATATGATAATATATAGATGTAACAAATGTAAAAATATTGTAATGGTTCTAAATAAAGGTATGTGTATTCCAAATTGTTGTGGCGAAGA
>CADANC010000014.1 GCA_902789225.1 uncultured Erysipelotrichaceae bacterium | reverse complement strand
TTTTTATGATTTAAATAAATATTATAAAGGTTATAATGTAGTAAATAGTGGAATATCAGGAAACACAACCCAAGATTTATTAGACAACATAAAAGATAGGGTATATATTTATAATCCAACAAAAGTATTTTTGCTAATAGGTACCAATGACACTGAATTAACTGATTTATCAAATAAAGAAATAGCTAATAATATTGAAAAAATAATAAAAAAAATCCAAAAAAATAGACCAAAAGCAAAAATATATGTGGAATCAATATATCCTGTAAATAATACAGATGATAAAAAAGTTAATAAAGACATTGTAAAAAACAGATCAAACAAAAGAATAAAAGAAATCAATTCAATTTTGAAAGAAAAATGTAAGTATCTAAATGTCAAATATATAAATATGTATGCCAAATTAACAGATGAAGAGGGGAATTTAAATATTGATTATACCAAAGAAGGACTTCATTTAAATGATAATGGTTATAAAGTAGTAACTAAAAAGATAAAAGAATATATAAAAAAAAGATGAAAGATTCTTCATCTTTTTTTATATTATAGACTTTTTTTATACTATTTGGTAGAATTGATACAAAAGAGAGTGTGGTCTTATGCCTGAATTTAGTATAATAATTCCAGTGTATAATATAGAACAATATATAAAAGAATGTTTAGATAGTGTCTTTAATCAGAGCTTTAAAGATTTTGAGGTAATAGTTGTAAATGATGGAACTAAAGATAATAGTATGGATATTGTAAAAAATTATAATGTAAAAATAATAAATCAAAAAAATAAAGGATTAAGTTCTGCTAGAAATCATGGAGTTCAACTTGCAAAAGGAAAATACATATTATTTTTAGATAGTGATGATTATCTTGAAAAAGACACATTAAAAGAAATTCATAAATCTTTAAAAAATAATCCAGATATAGTTAGATTTCAAATTCAAGAAATAAACGAAAATCATAAAATAACTAAATTTAAAGAAGAACCATTCAATAATTTATCTGGTGAAGAAGCATTTAAAAAAATAGTTAATTATCACTTTGTAGAAAATGCCTGGTGCTATGCAATTAAAAGAAGTTATTATTTACAAGGAAAATACATGTTTAAAGAAGGAACAATTCATGAAGACTTTGGACTTATTCCACTAGTAATAATTAAAGCGCCAATTGTTAATTCAATAAATTATATAGGATATAACTATAGAATTAGAAATGGTAGTATTATGAATAATAATGATTATGAAAAAACCAAAAAAAAAGTAAATGATTTTTATGCTCATTATAAGTATTTAGTAGAAGAAATAGATAAAACAAAAATAAATAGTAAAATATTTAAAAGTTTTATTGCTAATAGTCTATTAATAAAAATATGTGAATTAAATAAAGAAGATTATAAAAAATATTTGAAAAAAATAAAAAAAGATAAAGTAATAGATAATTTATTAAGTGATTCTATACCAAGAAAATTAAAGAAAATATTAGTTCATATATCTCCGAAACTTGTTTACAAAAGATGAAAGAAGGTTATAAAATATTTAATAAGGGGTTAATAAATAGGTATGGCATGAAATTTGAAGAAAACCATATATATAAAATTAATCTAAACGGAGAAGAACTAAAATATGGAAATAATGGAACTGGTATACATTTTGCTAAAAGACTAGAAGATTGCCTAAGATATTATGATGGATTGAATAAAGAAATAGATATTGCTAAAGTAGTCTCACTTGGATATACAGTTGAATATTCGGATGAATATTATGGCTATTATGATCTTTATGCTACTGATAAAATACTAATTAAAAGCAAAATAACGCGAGAAGAGATAATTAAATATGGATTAGATTTAAGTGATATACGAGTATTAAGATTTATTCAAGGATTTAAATTAAATGAATTAGAAAAAGAGTTATTTAAATTAAAATTTAATAGTCCATTAGTAAATAAATATATAGCATATTATCAAGACAAAGATGAAGATGTTTTCAAAATAGATAGTAAAATAAAGATAAAAAAATGAGGTATAGTTATGAAAAAAGAAAAAATATCAATAGTTGTACCATGCTATAATGAAGAGGAATCTTTACCAATTTTCTATAAAGAAATAAATAAAATATCTAAAGAAATGGAAGAAGTTAATTTTGAATTTTTATTTATTAATGATGGGAGTAAAGATAAGACATTAAGTATATTAAGAGATTTATCAAAAAAAGATGATAGAGTAAGATTTATATCATTTTCAAGAAACTTTGGTAAAGAAGGTGGAATGTATGCCGGCCTTGAAAATGCAACAGGAGATTTTGTTGCTATAATGGATGCTGATATGCAAGACCCACCTAGTATGATTAAAACAATGTATCATGATATTAAAGAAGAAGGATATGACTGTGTAGCATTATATAGTCCACAGCATATTGGGTATAGTCATTTAAGAAAATTTTTTACAAATTGTTGGTATAAACTAATAGGTAAAATTTCATCAACTCCACAAGTACCAGGAGCACGAGACTTTAGATTAATGAAAAGAAAAATGGTTGATGCTATTGTTAATATGAAAGAATACAATAGATATTCTAAAGGAATATTTTCATTTGTTGGATTTAATACAAAATGGATTGAATACAATGCCCCAGACAGAGTAGCTGGAACATCAAAATTTAATTTTAAAAAATTATTTATGTATGCTTTAGATGGAATTTTAGCTTTTTCCACAACACCACTAGTTATTTCAGCAGTAATTGGATTAATATTTTGTTTAATTGCCTTTATAGCAGTAATAGTAATAATTGTAAAAACACTAGCTTTTGGAGATCCTGTTGGTGGATGGCCAAGTCTTGCTTGTATAATAACATTCGTAAGCGGAGTTCAACTATTCTTCTTAGGAATAATTGGAATGTATATGTCAAAACTTTATTTAGAAGTAAAAAAAAGGCCTATATATATATCATCTGAAACAGAAAAGGATATAGGTGATAAGAATGAATAAAAAAGATATAAGTATTATTGTACCAATATATAATGCTGAAAAATATTTGAATAAATGTATAGATTCAATTATTAATCAAACAAAAAAAGAATTAGAAATTATTCTTATAAATGATGGTTCAACAGATAATTCAGAAACTATAATAAAAAAATATGATGATAAAAGAATAAAATATTTTAAAAATAAAAATCAAGGAATCGGGAAAACAAGAAACTTTGGAATTGATAAAGCTACAGGAAAATATATTATGTTTTTAGATAGTGATGATTTTTTAGAATTAAATGCTTGTGAAAAAATGTATGAAAAAGCAGAAAAAGAAAAGTTAGATATAGTAGTATGTGATTATTATAGATATTTTGATAATGGAACAAAAGAAGAAGTAAAATTACCTAATTTTAAAAATTCATCATTAAAAGATAATCCAAACATCATATCTGAGCACTTGTCCCCTTGGGCAAAAATATATAAAACAGACTTAATTAAGAAAAATAATATTAAATTTGTAGAAAATCTTAAATATGAAGACGCACCTTTTGTAATAGAAGCTTTAGATAGTGCAAAGAAAATAGGTAAAGTAAATTTACCATTAAACTATTACGTTATACATGAACAAAGTGAAACTACTGTTAGAGATGAAAAAGTATTTGACATTATAAAAATAGTTGATAAAATTAGAAAGTACACAAAAAATAAGGACTATTTAAAACAGAAAATAGACAAACTTACAGTAAGAATCATAACAAACTATACAGTTCAACAGCGTATGCAGGAAGACAAGAAGATTGGAATGAAATTTATTGATGAAGCCTTTTTGTATTTAAAAAAAGAAATACCAGATTATAGAAATAATAAATATTATGAGAATAGAAGTCTTTTAAAAAGAACAATAGAAAAAAATAAATTATTAACAAAAATATATTGTAAAATATATAGAAAGTAGGAAAGATGAAAAAGAATAAGAAAAATAAAGCAGATGTTATTTCAAAAGAAAATTTTAATAGTTCAATGAATTTGTTTTCACTATTAGCTGGATATTTTTTATTGATATTAATATTATTTAGTATATTTCAGTTTTTAAACATAAAAAACATGTTAGGATTAATACAAATTTTAAGTATTATTATACCAATAATAATATATTTGTTTAAAGATATTGATACTAAAAAAAGTAAAATTATTGTAATAATAATATATTTATTTTTATTATTAATAATGCCATTTGTTTATAATAAAACATATGATTTAACAGTTGATGGTAACTCATACCATAAAACAGCAATTGCATTTATAAAAAATGGTTGGAACCCTATATATGAAACAACAAGACAATTTCAAAAAAATAATAGTAACGTTGTTAAAATAGATAAATCAGATAAAATGGATTTATGGATAGAACATTATCCGAAGGCAACTTGGATAATTGCAGCAGTTATTTATAATATGACAGGAAACATTGAAAGTGGTAAATGTATTACATTAATTTTATCAATAATGATTTTTGTTATTACTTATAACGTATTACGTAAGATTTTGGATAAAAAATGGTCTACAATAATATCGTTAATCACAGTATTAAATCCAATTGTTTTAGTACAAATATTTACTTATTATGTAGATGGTATCATGGGAATTCTATTTTTAATGGAGCTTCTACTATTGTTTATGGTAAAACCGACAGAGAAAACAAATATAGTTCTTTGGATATGCTTAATTTCTGTATGTACAATTTTTACAAATATTAAGTATACAGGACTACTGTGTTCAGGAGTAATTGCAGCAACATTCTATTTTTATTGGTTAATAAAATATAGAAAGAATCCGGATTATAAAAAAATAGCTAAGAGAATTACCATATGTTTCACTATAATATTTTCTATAGCAATATTCTTAGTTGGGGCAAATTCATATATCAAAAATACTATTGATCACAAAAATCCATTATATCCAATAGTTGGTAAAGATAAAGTAGATATAATAACAACTATGCAACCTAAATCTTTTGGAAAGAAAAATATGTTTGAAAAATATTTTATATCACTATTCTCAAAAACTGAAAATGTATCATATGGAAGCAAAGAACCAACTATGAAGTTACCAATAAAATTATATAAAAGTGAAATTGATGCATTATATGCAGCTGATACAAGAATAGGTGGGTTTGGTCCGTTATATGCATTAGTATTCATCTTAACAATACCAGTATTCATATATTCTATAATTAAAATATTAAAAAACGAAAAAGATAAAGCACAATATATACTATTGCCAATAATTGCCATTTTACTTAGTTCATTATTAGTAAAGGAAATATGGTGGGCTAGATACGTACCTCAATTATACTTATTTCAAATTGGTACATTGGTTTCATTAATATATATGAGAAAGTATAATAAATCAAAGATTAATAGTGTAGTTACATTAGTAATGTTAGCAGCAATAATTCTTAATTTACTTCCATTTGGATATATAAAGTATAAAGAAGTAAGAAGCTTTAAAAACATAACAAATGATATTAACACTATGAAGAATATGAAAGATTTAAAATTAAAACTTGGAGGAATGAGCGATTTATATGGTTATTTTTATACTCTAAATGACAATGGGGTAAAATATACTATAAAAAACAATATTGAAGAAAAAAAATTAAGATATATGTATAGTTGGAGAATAGGAGTTGAAATAAATGAATAAATATATTAAATTGATTAGAATGAAACATTGGCTAAAAAACTTTTTAGTATTTTTACCAATATTCTTTAGTTTAAATTTATTTAATATTAATTATATAATACTAACAACTCTTGCATTTATTGTTTTCTGTTTTACTTCGTCAATAGTTTATATTTTGAATGACATTAGTGATATAGAAAAAGATAAATTACATCCAGTTAAAAAGTTTAGACCACTTGCATCTGGTGAAATTTCAAAAAAGAAAGCATATATTGTTATTGGAATTTTGGCAGTAATAATTGCCGTTATTATGTTATTTTTCTATAGTAAGACAAACAATATATTTGTTGTTTTAATACCATTAATATATATTGTATTAAATATTTTATATAGTAAAAAACTAAAAAATGTTCCAATTATTGATGTAGTAATACTTGTATCTGGTTTTGTGCTAAGAGTTATGTATGGTGGAGTTGCTATAAACGTTGAAGTATCAAAATTCTTATATTTAATGATTATTTTTGGCTCATTTTATTTAGGATTTGGTAAACGTAGAAATGAAATTATCAAAAATGGTGATAAAAGTAGAAAGGTTTTAAGTCTATATAATAAAGAATTTTTAGATAAAAATATGTATGTATGTCTTGGACTTGCAATTGTATCTTATTCATTATGGTGTGTTGATCCTTCTACCATTAAAAGAATAGGAAACGACTACTTATTTTGGACAATTCCTATAGTAATGGTGATATTACAATTATATAGTTTAAATATAGAAGGAAATTCACATGGTGATCCAATAGAAGTAGTATTATCAGATAAAAAATTAATTGCAGTTGTAGTCTTATATATAATAGTAATGGGAGGTTTGTTGTATTTATTATGATAAATGGATATGATTTTGATAAAACAATTTATGATGGAGATTCATCAGTAGACTTTTATAAATTTTGCTTGAAGAAAAACAAAAAAGTTCTTTTAATGCTTCCTATTCAAATATATGGTTTAATATTATATATTTTAGGTATTATAGAAAAAACAAAATTTAAAGAATATGTTTTTTCTTTTCTAAAAAAAATAGATGATGTTGATAGTTATGTAAAAGAATTTTGGAAAGTTAATGATAAAAAGATTAAGGATTGGTATATTTCTCAAAAAGAAAAAACAGATATAATTATTTCTGCTTCTCCAGAATTTTTGCTTAAACCATTAGAAAGAAAATATAAATTTAAAGTTATTGCATCAAAAGTAAATAAAAAAACCGGAAAATTTGAAGGCAAAAATTGCTATGGATATGAGAAAGTTAATAGAATAAAAAAAGAAGAAAAAAACATAAAATTTAAATCATTCTATTCTGATTC
Organism: uncultured Erysipelotrichaceae bacterium; assembly: GCA_902789225.1. Taxonomy (GTDB): domain Bacteria; phylum Bacillota_I; class Bacilli_A; order RF39; family UBA660; genus RUG343. The sequence goes on along the minus strand of CADANC010000014.1, from coordinate 15,046 downwards.
TATGTCAGATAAACCAATGATGGATATAGCAGATAATGCTTATCTTGTAAATAAAGATAAAATATACGATTTATGCGATGATAGAGAAGGAAAAATAAAAAAATATCTAAAAATAGATAAAATATTATATGTAAGTGGAATTTTATTTTTGGTTATTCCAATTATTATTCAATTGTTTTTTTGGTATAACAGATTAGTATCTATTCCATGTATAATTTTATTAATTATTGCAACCATATTTACAATAAAGAAATTTAAATATCTAGAAATGGATGAATATAAGAAAATATTTAATAGAAAAAAACTTATCTTTTTCTTCATATTAATTATAATTATTAATGTAATGTCAGGTGCCGGTGGACTATTTATGCAAAACTGGGATTATCATGGAAGAAATGCAATATTTAGAGATTTAATAGAAAATTCATGGCCAGTTAGATATAATTATTCTGGTATGAAATATGAAATGAGTATTTTTGGAAAATCGGGAATTTTTAATTATTACTTTGCCTTTTGGTTACCAGGTGCACTAATTGGAAAAGTGGTAGGCTTTAGAATAGCAAGTTTGTTTATGCTTTTATGGCAAACTATAGGAGTAGCTTTATTCTTCTACTATGTATGTAGATTTATGAGGAATATAAAATATAGATATTTCTTTATATTTATATCAATTGGTGGATTAAATATAATTGGTCATATATTAATGAATAAATATTATGGTTTACCAATATCACCAATTGGATCAACACATATAGATACAAGTATGGGAATTTTCTGTATGTCTAGTTTCATTACACAATTATTCTGGGTATTTAATCAGAGTATTCCCGCATGGATAGCTGTATTGTTATTCTTACAACAAAAGGATTATAGAACATGTGGATTCTTCTTTGCATTGCTTGTACCATTTGGACCTTTCCCAATGCTTGGATTCTTGTATTTGATTTTCTGCTATATAATATTTGGAAAAAAATTTGATAAAATGCTTAATCTAGATAGAATTAAAGAATTGTTAACAATAGAAAATTTCTTTGGATGTATTTCTGTTTTACCGATAGTATTCATGTATACATTGAATGAATCTAAAAAGGGAATGTTTATAATAGATGCTATAAAAAACGGAAATTTAGAGAACACTTTAATAAGTTATATATTATTTGTATTGTTAGAGTTTTTTGTATACATAGTAATTATTAATAAAAAGAATTTCAAGCCATTGTTGATGTGTTTCATATATTTTGCAATTGCACCTTTGTTTTATATAGGTGGAGCAGATTTAGGAAATAGATCTACTATACCTTTATTAATTATTTTATATTTATTAGTAATTAAATATTTAGATGAATATAAAAATACAGATATAAAAATTCATAGAAAACAAAATGTTCTTATTATAATTTTAATGATAGCATTTATGACAAATTTTAATGAATTTTATAGATCAATAAAATATACTATAATCGACTATAAAACAGGTAATTCTAATTTTGCTGATTCTTATCATTCATTTAGTAGTTTCAAAGGAAAAGAAGTATCTGCATTTATAACAAACTTTGTTGTAAAAGATGATAAAAGTAATAAGACTTTACAATGGTTATTGAGAAAATAATAGTAATATTTACATATAATATAGTAAAAATATCTCAAGTAAGAAATGGATTATGATATTCTTATCTTAAGAGATATTTTTATTATTATTATTTATTATTTGAAAATTAAAAAAATATTCCGAAAGGTATAAAAAATATTTATTTTATAATATATAACTTAAAATGTTATTATGTACAATATTTAGATTAAATGATATAATTAACACTGAAAAAAAGATAAAAATTAAAAGTTAAATAATATATGAAAAAAATAAGTGTCAATTTGAGAGGTAATAGAATGAAAAAAGAACCAATACTATATGTTGTAGTACCATGCTATAATGAAGAAGAAGTATTAGAAGAAACAACAAAACAATTAAAAGTTAAAATGGAAAGTTTAATTAATAAAAAAGAAATTTCTGCAAAAAGTAAAGTTATGTATGTTAATGATGGATCAAAAGATAAAACATGGGAGATTATTAAGAAAATTAATAAAAAAGAAAAATTATTTACAGGTGTAACTTTATCGAGAAACAGAGGTCATCAAAATGCACTATTAGGTGGACTTATGACAGCAAAAAATTATGCCGACATTGTAATATCAATGGATGCAGATTTACAAGATGATATCAATGCTATGGATGAAATGATAAAAAAATATAAAGAAGGAAATGAAATTGTCTATGGCGTAAGAAGTGCAAGAAAAAAAGATACTTTCTTTAAAAGAGTAACTGCAGAAGGATTTTATAAATTTATGAAATTCTTAGGAGTTGACTGTGTTTATAATCATGCAGATTATAGATTGACATCAAAAGTAGTATTAGATGAATTTGAAAAATTCAAAGAAGTTAATTTATTTTTAAGAGGAATGTTCCCATTAGTAGGTTATAAATCAGATGTTGTTTACTACGAAAGAAATGAAAGATTTGCAGGAGAATCAAAATATCCATTAAAGAAAATGTTAAATTTTGCTTGGGATGGAATTACATCTTTTAGTGTAAAACCATTAAGATTTATATGTATTCTCGGTTTCGTAATTCTTTTTATAAGTATAGCAATCATGCTATATTCACTAATAATGAAATTAATAGGTCAAACAATTGCAGGATGGACATTCTTATCAATATCAATTTGGTTTATCGGAGGTTTACAAATGATAAGTATTGGTATTATTGGTGAGTATGTTGGTAAAATGTATAGTGAAACAAAAGCAAGGCCACGATTCATAATTTCAGAAAACTTAGAAGAAAAGAAATAGACTGCTTTTCTTTTCATTTGGTTAAATAATAATTATCATGGAAGTATAATATGATATATGTTTCATTATCATATAATGAAGAATTAAAAAAGGTTCGGATGATTTTATTATCGCTTGCAAAAAATGGAAAAGTAGTTTACGCAGAGGAAATAGAAAATAAAAGTAAAAGGTTTAAGTTATGTCAAAAAGCAAAAATAATTATTTGTGATGAGCAAAGTGAAATTATTGAGAATTTTAATTATAAGCATCAAATTGTTATAGTATATAAAAGAATTAATGAAGAAATAGGTAAAAAAATATATTTTACTAAGATGATGAGAAAAAAGAAAATATAGTTTTCCTAGGAGATTCAATTACTGACTTTTATGATTTAGACAAATACTTTTATGATTATAATGTAGTTAATAGTGGAATAAGTGGAAATAACACTTTGGATATATTAAATAATATGGAAGAAAGAGTTTATAGATATAATCCAACAAAAGTTGTTCTTTTAATTGGAACTATTGATTTACTGAGAGATACTAGTAATGAAGAAATTGAAAAAAATATTGATAAAATAATAACTCAAATTAAAAAAAATAGACCACTTGCAAAGATATATTTGGAATCAATATATCCAGTAAATGATACAAATAATAGTAAAATAGATCATAGTATGGTACATAATAGAAAAAATGAAGATATAAAAGCAATAAATAAAATGATAAAAAAAATAGTCAAAGATGAAAAAATAATATACATAGATATGTATAGTCTTCTTGAAGATAGTGAAGGAAATATAAAGACAGAATATACAAAAGAAGGATTGCATATGTCGGATAATGGATATAAAGTAATTACAAAAACATTAAAAGAGTATTTATGTAAATAGCTTAATAATAAGTTATTTATTTTTTTTATTAATTTAAGAGCAATAAATATTTACAAATTATTAAATACTATTTATATTGAAACTGTTAATTAATTGCAAATAGAATATAAATTATGTATAATGAAAATAAGGGTAAGGTGATTATTAAATATATGACAACGAGTGTAAAAAATCAAAACAGTAAAGTGAAAATGAGAAATTCAAATTTTGAATTGATGAGAATAGTTTCTATGTTTTTTATTGTTATATATCACATAATAATACATGGAAAATTACTTGAAAATTCTCATGGTACAACACATTTTGTATTATATATTATATTAGCAATATGCATTGTACATGTTAATTCTTTTATATTAGTAACAGGATATTTTTAATGTAAATCAAAATTAAAATTAACCAAAGTTATTCAATTAAATAATTCAATTTGGTTTTATACAGTTTCAATAGTCTTGTTTTTTATTATTGTTAAAGGAAACACTTTTAATTCTATTGAATTATTAAAAACATTTTTACCAATTAGTTATAATGATTATTGGTTTTTAACAAACTATCTAATATTATATTTAATTAGTCCAATTTTAAACACCGTTATTAACAATATTGATGAAAAAAAATTTAAAAGAATAATTGTTCTTTTACTATTTATTGATTCAATTCTACCAACGTTAACAAATAGTTCTTTCTTTAATGTAACATTAGGATATTCTTTATATCATTTTATATTTTTGTACTTTGTAGGAGCTTTTTTAAGAAATTATCCAATAGAAGATTGGTATATCTTTAAAAAAACATCAAAAAAAGCTTTGCAATTAATTTCATTGTTTATTTTTTTCTTAATGGCATTTATAAACATAATTAATCAATCTGCGAGTAAAGAATTATTAAATATGCACCCAATAATTGCAGAAGTTGGGATAATTTTTTCTAATAGTTTTATAGCGTATAATAATCCATTAGTTATTATTCAAACAATAGCATTCTTTATATTTTTCTCAACTTTAAACTTAAAAAATACATTTATAAATTATATTTCAACAGGTACAATAGGAATATATTTAATTCATGATAATAATAATATAAGAAATGTTTTGTATAAGTTTCTTGGCTTTAACGGAAACAATTATTCAGTAATGATTTTAGTAAATATATTAGGATGTGCTATTTTGATATTTATATCATGCTTAATTATTGAATTAATTAGAAAGTTTATATTTAAATTGATATATAATACAAAGATTGCTAAAAAGAATAGGGAATGGTATAGAAATTACATCAAATCATTGGGATTTGATATTAATTGGTAATAAGCATTAGTGAACAATTAAAAAATTATTATTTTCTGATTGATTGATATCAAAAATTTACAAAAACAAATAAATAATATATAATATATAATATATAATATATATTATATTATACAAAGTGAAAAGAGGAATTATTGTGGAAAAAGATACAGCAATTAAAATTACACATGTATCAAAAGATTTTAAACTATATTATGATAAAGCACATACTCTAAAAGAAAAATTATTATTTTTCTCTAAAAAAAATAAAGATAAAAATCATATTTTACATGTATTAAAAGATATTAATTTAGAAATAAAAAAAGGTGAAACAGTAGCTTTAATTGGAACAAATGGCAGTGGTAAATCCACTTTATTAAAGTTAATGAATAGAATAATATATCCAAATACAGGTAGAATTAGCGTTAATGGAAAATTAACTTCTTTAATTGAGTTAGGAGCTGGGTTTCATGATGATTTTACCGGAAGAGAAAATATTTATTTTAATGCTTCAATTTTTGGATTAACAAAAGAACAAATTGATAAAAAAATTGATGATATTATTTCTTTTTCTGAATTAGGTGAATTTATAGATAACCCAGTAAGAACATATTCTTCTGGAATGTATATGCGTCTTGCTTTTTCAGTAGCAATAAATGTTGAAGCTGATATTTTACTAATTGATGAAATTTTAGCTGTTGGTGATCAACACTTCCAAGATAAATGTTTTACTAAGTTAAAAGAATTAAAAAGCCAAGGTAAAACAATAATAATAGTTACACATAGTATGACTCAAGTAAAAGCTTTTTGTGATCGTGCTGTATGGTTATATGAAGGAAAAATAAGAGATGATGGCCCTGTTAATAGGGTTCTAGAAGAATATCTAAAAGTCTGTGGGTGATTAGATGAAAGTTTTTAAAGAGATATATGATTATAGAGAATTATTAAAAACAAATATAAAAAAAGAAGTAAGAGGAAAATATAAAGGATCTTGGTTAGGTGTATTATGGACATTTTTAAATCCTTTACTAATGTTAGCAGTTTATGCTTTTGTATTTCCATATATTTTAAGAGTTAAAACAGATAATTATACTATTTTTATGATAGTTGCTTTAATACCATGGAATTTTTTTACTGCTGCCATTCAACAAGGAACAGGATGTGTTGTTGCTAATGGTAACATATTAAAAAAAGTGTATTTTCCAAGAGAAATTATACCAATATCTATAACAACATCACAACTAATAAACTTTTTTATAACTTGTATTATAATGTTTGCTTTTATTATTTTTAGTGGAGTAGGATTTTCAATACACATTTTGTTATTTCCACTATTAGTATTAATTCAATATATTTTGACACTTGCACTTACATTCTTATTATCTTCATTGACTGTCTTTGCACATGATATTGATCATTTTGTGAGTATTGCATTAACATTAGGATTTTATGCTACTCCAGTAGTATATCAAGCTAGTATGCTACCACAAAAATTCCAATGGGCAATGAAAGTAAATCCAATGGCTGTATTAGTAGAAAGTTATCGTTCAATTTTATACTACCATAAAATGCCTGATATATTTTTATTAATAATATGGTTTTTAATAAGTATAGTTTTGTTAGTGCTTAATTATTTAATATTTAAAAAGTTAGAAAAATCATTTGTTGAAGAATTATAAAAATAGATTTACTTTATTTTTATAATTTCTAAATTATTTAAAAAATCTAAATTTACAACGATTTAGATTTTTTTATATAACCTTCTTAAAAATATTCAATAATTTACACATTAAAATATAAATGTTATAATAAATATATAGTTACAGAAGGTTGGGGGAATATGAAAAAGAAAATTCTTTTATACGGAGTTGGTTCATTCAAAAATAAAGGGTGTGAAGCATTAGTAAAATCTACAATTGACCAAATTGATGATAAAACAGAAATAGTTATAGCATCATTTGATTATGAAAATGATAAAAATACATATAATGATAGAGTAAAATATTTTGTAAATCATCATAATCGTGATGAAAACAATTTAACATTAGAAGAAAAAGAAGAATTAACTGCAATAAAAAATAGTCCATTTGATTACTATAAATATGAATGCTTTTATGAAAGAGATGTAATAAAAGAAATGATAGATGCCGATTTATGTATTCATATCGGTGGAGATAATTACTGCTATGGAGAAAACAAATGGATATATGCAATCAATAAAAAGGCAAAAGAATTAGGTAAAAAAATAGTTTTGTGGTGCGCATCACTATACGATGAAGTAACTGATTTAGAAATGATAGATGATCTACAAAAATATGATATAGTAATAGTAAGAGAAAAATTAAGTTACGATGCTATAAAAAAATATATTTCTAAAGATAAACTTATGTTAGCCCCTGATTCAGCTTTTTCGCTAAAACCAAAGAAAATAAAATTAAATAATTGGTACAAAAGCAAAAAAGTATTAGGTTTAAATCTAAGCCCTTTGACAATAAAAAATGATATGCAAAAACAAGCAGTTATAGATTTAATAAATTATATTTTAGATAAGACAAATTATTCAATTTCATTAATACCTCACGTTGTATTAGATAATTCAAATGACTTAGAAATACTTAAAAATATAAAAGAGTTGTATAAAGAAGAAGATAGAGTATATTTAGAAGAAAAAGAATATAATTGTCAAGAACTTAAATATTTGATTTCAAAATGTGATATTTTTATAGCAGCAAGAACACATGCTTCAATAGCGGCATACTCTACATCAACACCTACACTTGTAATTGGATATAGTGTAAAATCAAGAGGTATAGCTGAATGTATATTTGGAAATTATAAAAATTATGTCATCCCAACAGAAGAATTAACAAGTTATAACCTAATTAAAAAATTTAACTATCTAAATAGAAATAAAAACAAAATTAGAGAAAATTTAAAATCAAAAATAAAAAAATATATTTTAGAATCAAAAAATATATATAAAACTATGGTCAAACAATTAAATTATCTAGAAAATATTAAGATATGTGATCCTGAAAAATGTACTGGTTGTTCACTTTGCAAACAAGTCTGTCCAGTAAATGCTATTAAAATGATAAAAAATACAGAAGGATTCATTTATCCTAAAATAGACTTAAATAAATGTACACATTGTAATTTATGCCGTAGAAATTGTATTGTATTAAATAATTTTCACGAAGAAGTAAAAACAGAATGTCTAGGTTTAAAGGCCAAAGAAAAGTCACAAAGTGAAAATAGCTCATCGGCAGGCGTATTTCAAGCTTTAGCAACTATAATTTTAAAAGAAGGCGGAGTTATTTATGGAGCAAGTTTAGTTAATTTTAATGTGAAACATATAAGAATCACAGAAAAAAAAGATTTAAAGAAAATAACAGGTTCAAAATATGCACAAAGTTCTATTGATAACATATATCAGACGATAAAAGAAGATTTAGATAATAATAGAAAAGTACTATTTGCTGGAACACCATGTCAAGTAGCAGCAATAAAAAAATGTTTTGATAAAAAATCTACTTCACTTTACTTAGTTAGTGTTATATGTCATGGAGTTATGAATAATGATATTGTAAAAAAAAGAAAAAGAGAACTTGAAAAGCAATATTCATCAAAGCTAACTCAAATTAATTTTCGCTCCAAGAAAAATGGATGGTCAAATTCATCCGTTGAATATAACTTACAAAGAATAAACAAAGTATATAAATTTAATGAAGACCCATTAATGAAATTATACTTGGATAATCTTATTTTAAGAAAAAGCTGTTATGAGTGTTCTTTTAAAGGAATATCTAATAATCCTGCTGATATTATTCTTGGCGATTTTTGGGGAATATATAATATAAATAAAGATTTTTTTACTAATAATGGTGTATCAGCAGTAATAATAAGAACTATCAAAGGTAAAGATTTAATTAACAAAGTAAAAAAACACTTTGATATATTACAAACTACATTATCAGATGTTTCTAAATATAATGAATCTTTAATTAAATCAGCAGAGATGCCATTAGAAAGAAACACAATCTTTAATGAAATTAATAACAATGAATTAGATATTTTAAGTAAAGGCTTTGATAATAATAAAAATGTAAGAAGTGAAGAAATAATAAAATTATCAAATGAATTAAATACCATAAATAATGAATTAACCTATACAAAGAACGAATTAAACAATATAAAAAATAGTAAAAGATTTAAAACAATTGATAGAATATGTAACATAAAAAATAAAATAATAAAATTTAGGAGTTAATATGAAGAATGTACTAATATGTTTAGAACAATTAAATATTGGTGGTATAGAAACATTTACAATCACCCAAGTAAAAGCACTATCTAGGAAAAAAATAAATTGCTATATTTTAGCAAAAGATGGTTTATTAAAAGAAAAAATATCTAACAATAAATATATTCATTTTTTAGAATTTGATTTCAAACTAGAAAATAATATAAACTTCAATAAGGTAAAAGAAATTGAAAACATAATAATAAGCAAAAAAATAGATAGCATTATTATTCATCAATTTCCATGTATACCATATTTATTACCTGTAATTTTTAAACTCAAAATACCTTATTTTGCATATTTACATAGTGTTGTACCTAAAACATGCGAATGGTTCATGAAAACATATGATATATATAATGTATTATTTCCTCTTTATTTTAAAAATGCTTCTAAAATAATAGCAATTACAAAAAGTGTTCAAGAAGAAAATTCACATTTATTTAATATTCCAAAAGAAAAATATATAATTTTAAATAATAGCTTAGATTTTACTGAGTATAAGAAAAAGGAAAAAATTATATTGAAATATCCATTTACAAACTTTTTGCTAATTAGTAGATTATCAAAAGAAAAGGAAGTTTCAATAAATACAGCAATAAGTTTCTTTAAGAGATATAAAGAAAAATATAATTCATCAGCTAAATTAACTATTGCAGGAAATGGTGATATATATAATAAGCTTGAAAGTAAATATAGCAATGATTCAATAATTTTTATTGGTGCGGTAAAAGATGCTGCAAAAGTTATGAATGAAGCAGATGTAGTATTAGGTGTAGATAGATGTATATTAGAATCAATTGCATCACAAAAACCTTCTATAATATGCAGTTATAAAGGAAATTTGATTTTTGTTACTCCAAAAAATATAAAAGATGCCACAAAAGAGAATTTTACAGGAAATAATATTGAGGAAAATATAAATGAATTGTTTTCAACAAGTGAAAAAAAATTAAAAGAAATTATTAATGACAATTATAATTTCATTGTAAAAAATTTAAATATAGATGATCATATTTTAACTACAATAGAACCATTTAAATTAGAAGATGATTTATACTCAGTTTTTAATAATTTAAACTATTATTCAGATAAAATAAAAAAGTTAGAAGAAGAAAACAAAAAACTATATTTGAGAAATCAAGATTGTTACAAAAAGATTAATGAATTAGAAAAGAAAATTAATGGTCAAAATAAGCATTTAAGTATTATATATCGATTAGTTAGAAAAATAAAAAATAGAGGAGGCAAGTCAAATGGATTATAATAAAAAACCTGGACAAAAAAAAGAATTAATTGGAGAACTAGTAAAGAAAGAAAAACCAACAATAAGTATTATTACTCCATTTTATAATGGTGGAAAAACACTAATGGAAACTGCTACTGCAGTTTTTAATCAAACTTATCCCTTTTTTGAATGGATAATTGTTGATGATGGTTCAAAAGATGAAGAATCATTAAAAACTTTAAAAAAACTAGAAAAAATGGATGACAGAATTAAAGTGTATCATAAAGAAAATGGTGGGCCATCTCAAGCAAGAGATTATGGAATTGAAAAAAGTGACAAAGATACAAAATATATATTTTTCTTAGATTGTGATGATTTACCGGATCACACTATGCTAGAATGTCTTTATTGGACACTTGAAACTCATAAAGATGCATCATTTGCATATACCACTATGGTTAATTTTGGTGATAGAGAATTTATTTGGGAAAAATATTTAACTGTAGAGCAAGAGTGTAGTGAAAATTTAATATGTATTTCAAGTCTTGTTAGAAAAAAAGATTTACTAGAAGTAGGATGCTTTGAAATTAAAGAAAAATCAATGTATGAAGATTGGAATCTTTGGCTAAAATTGTTGGCAAAGGGTAAAAAACCTGTAAGAGTTGATGCCCCTCTTTTTTGGTATAGAGTAAGCAACACAGGAGAATTTTCAAGAGCAAATAAAAATAAAGAAAAAGCAATGTACTATGTCAACAAAACAGCAGACACAATAGAAAAAGATGTAGATATTATTCAATTTCCTCGAATTGGAAATAAATTTGATATAGTAAAAAATCACGATAATATGATTCTACCAGAATATAAAAAGAGTAACAAAACAAAGATACTTTATATACTACCTTGGATGGTTGTAGGAGGAGCAGATTTATTTAATCTTGAACTTTTAAAAAGAATAGATAGAAAAAAGTATTCTTCAATCGTTATAACAACATTACCATCTGATAATCCATTAAGACAACAATTTGAAGAATATTCAGATGAAGTTTATGATATGTCTACATTTCTAGAAAGATCAGACTATATTAATTTTGCTGATTACATTATTTCATCTAGAAAAATTGATGCAGTTGTTGTAAGTAATTCAAGATATGGTTATTATATGATTCCGTATTTAAAAGGAAAATATCCAACGGTGCCATGTATTGATTATATTCATTCAATTGATTTAAAAGATCCAAGGGAAGGTTTTGGAAGATGCTCATTTGATGTAGATAAATATCTTACAAAAACATATTGTTGCAATAATTTTACTAAAAATCAATTAAAGGAAAGATATGGCAAAAATAATGTTGAAACTCTATATATTGGTACTGATTCAGATAAATTTGATCCTAAAAAATTTAATAAAAACGAGTTAAAAGAAAAATATGATATTCCAAAAGATAAAAAAATAATATCCTTTGTAGCAAGATTATCTGAAGAAAAAAGGCCGGAAATGTTTGTTGAAATATGTAAAAGATTATATAAAAAGAGAAAGGATTTATACTTCGTAATAGCTGGTGATGGTTATCTAATGCCAAATGTAAAAAGAATTATTGATGATAATTTTAAATTACTAGGTATGATTAAAGAAACTGCAGAAGTATATGCAATAAGTGATCTAACAGTAAATTGTTCGACATTAGAGGGCTTAGCTCTAACTTCATATGAATCTCTTTCAATGAACGTCCCTGTAGTTTCAACAGATGTTGGAGGGCAAACTGAATTAATTGATGATAGTGTAGGTGCAATAGTTCATTGTAATATAAATCCAACAAAGGAAATATATGAAAAAGAAATTAATGAATATGTTGATTCAATAATTAAAATATTAGACAAATTGCCTAGTATAAGCAAAAACTGTCGAAAAAAGATTTTAGATAATTTTACTCTAAATTTAATGATAAAGAAGTATGAAAAAATAATAGATAAAAGTATTGTACAAGAAAAAAATACTAAAAAAACTGATAATACATATATTGATTATAATCTTGCAATTGAAGCCCTACACAAACAATATTACTTTTATTGCAAAAATTATATAGAATCTCATTATAATTTAAAATATAATTATGACGAAACAGTAAAAAATATAGTAGAAGAAAATCCAAAAAAATATCTTTTAAAGCAAAAAATAAATAGGTTTTTAATAAAACATAATATTAAAAATGAGGGAAACATAATTTTAGATTGGTTACGTTCGATAAAAAGGCTATTAAAAGAAATCGTTATTAATATAAAATTTTTCATACTCTCAATAATCTCCGCACTAAAAATAATTTTAAAATTAATTTTTTAGTAATTAGAATATTGATATAAAAAAATACTTTGTTATAATATGAGAGGAGGTTATGCTAATGAAATGCAAATACTTTTTTATGATTATGTTACTTGCTATTTGTCTAAGTTTTAACAAAGTTTATGCTAAAGAAGGATGGAGCATAGAAAATGGACAAACATATTATTATGAGAATAATATAAAAGTAACTGGATTTCAAACAATCAATGGAAATACATACTTTTTTAGTAATTACGGTGGACACTTAAAAGCAGGATGGCAATCTATAGATGGGGAACCATTTTATTTAACACAAGAAGGTATTGCAGTAACAGGATTTCAAGTAATAGATGGGAAGACATATTACTTTGGAGATGACCACTTTGCATTAAAAGGATTTCAAACAATAGATGGTAAAACATATTTTTTCAGTTATGTTAATTATGCATTAAAAAAGGGCATTCAAAAAAATGAACAAGGTATATTCTTCCTAAACGAAGATGGCACCATTTATAATGGATGGAAAAAAATAGATGGGAACACATATTATTTTAGAGATAATTTTGCAGTGTCAGGCTTCCAAGAAATAGAAGGCAAAACATATTTTTTTAGTAAGTATGGAAGTTATTTAAAAACAGGATGGCAATCTATAGATGGGAAACCATTTTATTTAACACAAGAAGGTATCGCTGTTAAAGGATTCCAAGTAATAGATGGGAACACGTATTATTTTGGAGATGACTTCTTTGCTGTCAAAGGCTTTCAAGAAATAGATGGAAAAGTATATTTTTTTAGTAATATAAATTATATACTAAAAAAAGGAATCCAAAAAAATAGTCAGGGTATATTTTATCTAAATGATGATGGAACAGTATATAATGGATGGAAAGTAATTAATGGCAGTACATATTATTTTAAAGATAACTTTGCTGTTAAAGGAATTGCTGATATTGATAATAAAAAATATAATTTTGATAAAAATACAAATGCTTTAAAATATGGATGGCAAAATGAGAATGGAGTTATCTTATTTTCAAATAATAGTGGAGAATTGCAAAAAGGATTACAAGTAATTGATGGAAAGACTTATTATTTTGATGACAATTACTTTTTAAAAAATGGTTTTATAACTATTAATGATAATTTATATTTTTTTAGTAAAGTTAACAATTCATTAAAAACAGGATGGCAAAGCTTAAACGGAAATTATTGGTACCAAAATTCATCAGGCATTGTTTTGAAAGGTAACCAAACAATTGATGGAAGAAATTATCATTTTGATGAAACAACTGGATTTTTAACAGGATTTAAGTATGAAAATGGTAAAAGTTATTACTACAATCCAGATGGAACTCAAGCAAAAGGAGTTCAATATATGACTAATAAATTTTGGTATTTTAATGAAATAACCGGTGCTTTTGAAAAATATGTTCGTCAATTTAGAGTTATTGATATTTCAACTCATAATGGTGATATAGATTGGAATACTGTAAAGAATTCTGGCCAAGTTGATGCTGTAATATTAAGAATAGGTTATGGAAATAGATGGCTAGATAGTAGATTTTTACAAAACAAAGCTGAGTTAGAACGTCTTGGTATCCCATATTCAGTATATCTATTTGGTTATGCTGAAAATTCAAATGAAGCATTACAAGAATCAAATTTTTTTATAAATGCTATAAGAAATAACAATGTAAAAATAGCTTCAAATATCCTACCGATATATTATGATCTAGAAAGCTGGACTATTAATTCTACAGGAGAAAATAGTAATAATATTTCACAAGATGCTTATGGTCAAATAATAACAACATTCATAGATAATACCGAAAAAAATCTATGTATTAAAACAAGAGTTTATTCTAATAAAAATTATATTGAAACAAGATTTCCAGATTATGCTAAGAATTATGCTACATGGGTAGCCCAATGGAGTAATCAATTAACATATACTGGTCCATATGAAGGATGGCAATATACAAGTGATGGCTCTATTCCAGGAATAAATGGTAGAGTAGATATGAGTATATTTTATTATTAAAAGGAGTAACATATGAGTAATCGTCGTAAAACAAAAGAAGAAAGAGAAAATAAAATTAAAAAGAATAAAGAAAGAGTAAATAAAAATACTAAAATAGATAAAAAAGATGAAACAACTTCTACTGTAGAAAGTGTTTTAAAATCAATGAAT
>CADANC010000013.1 GCA_902789225.1 uncultured Erysipelotrichaceae bacterium | reverse complement strand
TCAAATCATCTCCTTATTAAAATTATAGCAAAGAAAAAGTAAACAGTGTTTTTTCTGTCTACTTTTATCTTACAACACCACTTAATTGTTAGTGTTTTTTTGTATTGATAAATAGTAAAAGAAAATCAAAAGTCAAAATCACAATAGGTGCTGAGAAAAGCGGTTCTTTTATTTTTATTATTATATAGGTTCATTATATTATTTAGTTAGTGTCTAAAGAGTCTAAAAAGCACATGTTTCTAAAAATTGTATATTTGATCATAATGATATTTTTTTTATTGTTTCCTTCAAATATACAGTATTGATATGCTATTATATATGTTATTAGTTAGGAGGTACATATGAGTAATACACAAGAAATCGAAATAACTACTAAAAATAGCAAGTTATTTGCACAAAAAGATGCTTTTAATAAGAGATGGAATATAGTTGATAATACCGAGAAAAAAGAAGAATTTAAAACTAGATGTTTAACAATTTTAGATAATGAGTTCTACAAGCATTCTCCAGATAATGGAGTATTTAGTGATAGAATTTCTTATATCAATGATTATTGTTTAGACATTTCCTCTGATTTGGGAATTTCCACAAAAGCAAATACTTTTGATAATTTTGCACATAAAGATTTATATAATTACATAAATAAGCTAAAAATGAATGATATCCAAGACTATAGACAACTTCTTCTCTTTTTGCAATTATCATTGAATTATGATTATAAAGAATATATTTTAAACGAGACAATCGCATTACGCTTTGCGGAAGCTATGAAAATATGTAATATCAATGCCAAAATATTAAATGATAATGGATCATATGAAATCTATCCATCAGATATAGACTTTTTAGATAAGCCGCTTATAACAGATGTATTAAATTGGCTTAATGATTTTTCAAATGTTAAAAGCATTTTTTCTAAAGTTTTAAAAACAGAAAGAATAAATAATAATTATAGAAATATTGTAGATGATTTAAGATTAAGTTTGGAATTGTTTTTAAAAAAAGTTTTGAATAATAACAAATCACTTGAAAATCAAAAATCATATATAGGAGAATATTTTAAAAACAATGATGTTTCAACTGAAATATCAAATATGTATGTTGTATTGATGGATTATTATGCAAAATATAATGATAATCATGCAAAACACAATGATTCAGTTATCGAAATAGAAATTGACTATTTAATTTATTTAACATCTTCATTTATTAGATTTATTATGTTAATAGAAGAACAGAAAAAAAATGTATTATAATAAGCTTTTCTCTTATAGGATTTAAGGAGCATTGTGATTAATCAGCACAATGCTTTTTTTAATACTTTTTTGGAATCGTATTCTCTATAATTTTTTCTTTTTTTAATATAACCTTTTTTGTTTTTATATTTATCATAAAATGATATTGAATAGTTATTTTATACTTTTCTGTGATTCCTTGACTGGCCTCTAGTATTGCATAATACTCATTTTTTGAGATCATCTTAAAACTGATTTGTCCACCACTCCCACCATTAAACTTAATGTGCTTATATTTTTTTTCAATTTTTGTGTGTAATGGATTTATTTTTAAATAATCATCTAATAGTCTTTGGGCTATTTTTTCTTTTTCATTCTCTATAATTTCATTTTTTAAATCATCTTTTTTTATTGGCTTATTATCTTTTTTAAAATACTCATTCATTTTTTCAATTAATATTTTGATTGTTTCATCATATTTTTCATTAATATAGTCATCATTTAGTTTAACAAAAATACCTTCTTTTTCTGGAAAATTTTTTTCTATAGACTGAATAAGCTCATTTTTAATTGCTTCCGTTATGCTTTTTTTCTTTATTTCTTCGATTAAACTATTAACTTTTGTTGGCCTTTTCTTATTCCTAATATCATTTGCGGTAATTGCATAGAACGAATATTGTGGAAATTTTTTTTCCAACTTTTCAACACTTGATTTTCTATCGCAATCTAGAATAGTAAACACTTTTTCATATCCTAAATCTTCAAGTATTTTCAAAACAATATTTGCGTTATCTGCTCCACCTAATCCCCATCCAAAAAATGATGCATTAGGATTATATCCCTTGAGTTTAAATAATTTCTTATAGCCATATACATCATCAGGTCCTTCAGTTAAAATAATATTATCACTTAAGAAAAAAATTTCGCTTGCATCTAGCGATAGAGTATGTATATTATTCGTATCTTTTAATAAACGCTTTATATTATTTTTTGATATGTTGCTTAATTCATAACAACTGATTTTTTCTTCTTCTTTTCTAAATCTAATTATTTTTGAGTATGATGAAAATGCTTTCCAATCAACAAAATAAGGGGAATGTGTACTGATAATTATTTGTTTATCTTTAGAATATTCTAATAGTAAGTTAAATAGTTTTCTTTGAAGATCAGGGTGTAATGACACTTCTGGCTCATCTATTAGAATTATGTTATCTTCTGCTGAATCATATAACGAATCGATTATATTAAATATATTAATATATCCATCTCCAGCACCTTGACTACTATGATCTGTTTTGCCAAAAGAAAATTCTAAATACATTTGATTTTCATTAGATGATTCAATTGTCCATTTTGGAACTGGTGTCAATACTTTACTCAAACACTCATTAAAACTACTATTACCTTCATTAAAGATTTTTATCAAGCGACCACCAAAATTATGATTAATATTATTTTCGTTTCTATACGAATCATTTCCAGAGTTTCCTCTATAGTTTTCTCTTGTTTGCTCTCCACTATTTCCAAATGTTGATGAAAAATTTCTTTTATTTGATAAAACAAACGCATTTAAATTATTTGGCCATACTTTTGTTTTTTCGTTATTATATTTTCTTTCTATGTATGATCCACCATTCTTAGTTGTTTGTACTAATACCTTATTTCCTATAATATCTTCCGCTTCTATTTTTACAATTTTGTTATTAATAATATTCCTTGCATTTTTAGGAATTGCGTTATTATTTGAATTCAATATATGTACAGCTTCTATTACAGTTGACTTTCCACTATTATTTGGTCCGACCATAACAGTTAGTCCACTACCATTATTGATTTTATCTGGAATTGCAAATTCTATTTCTCGTTTTTCACTGAATCCTCTTAATCCTTCGAGTGTTAATTTTTTTATTATCATAAAGCCCTCCTATGTTAAGTAATTGACAAACCTACTAATGATTTATTGTTTATAAATCTTATCTTATAATTGATGTTTTAAATATTCACTTAACCTTTTATCAGTACATTACACATAACAGCCTTTCATCCCTCTTGTCATTAAAGTTCTATATGTATTTTTAATAATATTTTCTGCTATCTTTTGAGCAACTTCTTCTCCTTGTTCATTAGCTATCTTCTTTATTCTTTTTAATGAATTATCTGTTGAAGCTCTTTTTGTATAATCTGTAACAATATGGCCATCAACATACTTCATGTCATCTACAATTATTACTCCTACATAATCAAACTCTAATCCTTGACATGTATGAATACATCCTATTTCATTAATTGAGTTTTTATCTATTGCCATATTGATGAACTACCTATATTCCAACTCATTTCAAAGTTGTATTCTGGTATTACTATTCTTATTCAGAATAAATCTTATAACTTGATGGAACAAATATATAATTTTTCAATAATTCTTTTCCTGTTACTATTTTTAAAGTTTTGTTCTTTTTATCACTATTGTATATTCTATATAAATAGTATTGATCAATATGCTTTTTAGCAAATTCTAATTCATTATCGGTTATATCAATTGGAGTTCCTTCATTACCTTTTGTAGATTTAACTTCAATATATATTTCTTTTAAAGATCCATCTTCTTGTTGTTCAAAAGATAAGATATCATATCCTTCACTATCATTTCTATTTTTAAAGAACTCTTCCATTCTTTCAACTTCTTCTTTAGCTTCTAATTCCATCATCTTTTGAAGTTCTCTTTCATAAATAACTTTTTCATTTAATTCGCCTTGTTTTGTTTTAACTAATTCTTCTGCTATGTAATCTGGTTTTTTAGTTCTATTAATCTTTCTATCAATATCATTTTTTCTATATTTTCTTAATTCTAATGGACTCTCATCATAAATAATATCCTTATTATCATCTGTTTGAATATTATTTGATATTTCTACTATTTCATATGAAATATCTTTTATAGATTCATCGACCATATTATTTTCAGAATAGATTACTTTTAAAGGAAATTTCCATACTAGTCTTTCTTTACCATTTTTATCATTTTCCTGAACCTGATATGGTTTATCATATAACTCTACTCTTCCTTCAAATATATATCTTCTTTTCTTATCTTTAGTAAAAAGATATACTGGTAAGTTATTATCTTTAGAATAAAATAGTGTTTTATTATTCTTAGTTATTGTTTGATCTCCTTCTTGTCCTTCACCTGTGTATTGAATTGTACCATTTTCTATACTAGAATCACCATATATACTTTCTTCTGAAGTTGTTAAAACTAAGGCATTTAATGTATTGGTTTTCATCATTCCAGATTGACCACTTATTTTAAATAAAGACATCAATTGATCTCTAGTAAAAATATCTCCAATAGTCATGTTATCAATTATATTAATTGCATCATAGTAAATGGATTTATACAATCCAGATCCTTTTTCTTTCAAGATATATAATTCTTCTCCGCGAAATGCATCTGATGATTTGCAATGTGTTTCTAATGCTGCTCTAATAGATGCTCCATTATTAGCGTTAGGTTTTTTTCTTATTTCTTCTACTTTTTGATATATTTCTTTTAAACTAATCCATTCTTTTTTTGTCTCTTCATGTAATTCTATTACAGCTCTTCTCGTATCTTCAACTAAGGTAGCCATTATTTCATCTCCTTAACATATTCAGCTAGTGGTATATCTGCAGGACATAAATCATATTTAAGTATCGCTTCTTTATTAACAAATTTATACTCCGAATGATCATGTAAATGAAATTCACCAGATATATATTCACATTCATATAATCTTAGGTCTATTGTTTTGGTAGGATATTCACAAATATTGTTAATTAAAAATTTATTAGCTTTTATATCCATTTCAAATTCTTCTTTTATTTCTCTTTCAATTGCATGTTCTTCTGATTCATTTTCTTTTACTTTTCCACCAGGAAATTCCCATTTTCCTAATACATTAGGATCTCCTGTAGATCGTTTAGCTATTAAGTATTTTCCATCTTTCTTTATTAATGCAGCTACAACTGTAATCATAAAATCACCTAATTAAAGTATAACATTTTTAACTATTTTTTTTATAGATCATTTGAATAAAGCATTATAAAAAGTAGTTATATAACTACTTTTTAACAAAAATATTTTTTAACTAGAGCATCAATCTCTGAAGAATCAAATCCTTCTTCCAAATATTCTTTTGTAACTATTAAATTTTTTCCTTCAACTATTCCGTTTTTTTCATAAAATTTTTGTTTATCATGCCAACGTTTTGCATATTTTTCATCAGACATCATACCACAATGTTCCCAATACCAAACAACACCTGTATCTGCATCTATTATTTTAAAATCAGGTCTTTTGATTCTTCCTTCTAATTGTAGCTCAGGTTCGTACTCATATTCTATACCATTATCAAATAGAGCATCAGCTATTATAACTTCCGATTTTGATCTAACAATATCTCCACGTTTTGTTTTGTGAACTAGTTTATTATCGAAGAAAGAGTCTCCAACCTTTACTATCAGTGGCTTATGGCTACCATCATCATCGAAAACATCAGCGAATAAATCTGTAAATCTTTTTGCAATATCAGAATGATTTTCAGAAGCATATTTCATCAAGTGATATGGCTCATCATTGTACAAGATAATAATTTTATCCACTTGTCTTGTTAAGGCTGTATATAACATTTCTCTTGAAATAATTCTACATGGTTCTGATAAAACTAGAATTACAGTATTGAATTGACTTCCTTGAGCCTTGTGAACTGTTAGAGCATAAGCTAACTCTAATGTTTCCTCTCCAGACTCTTCATCAAAATCTCTACTATCATAAGAATAAGTATATCCTTTTTGTGAAGAAAAGCTTACCTGAAGATAATTGGTTGCTTTCTTTCCTTTACCAGCATAATTGCCACAAGCAAGACCAATTTCACCGTTTGCTACATAATTCTTTGAAGTTTCATCTTCTGGATATGCCTTTTTAACAATATTTTTTATATTGATTACTTTATCTCCATATACAATTTCTTCTGTTCCATAAGCAACTGGAATTTTTTTATTCCATCCTTTTCTTTTGGACAATTCTATTTGATGATTACGATATCTACTATGGAACAGTCTATTAATGTTAACTACGCCATGAACCATATTTCTTACTGGAGCTAGTATTTGCCATTTATCAACATATTCCGAACCATTTTTATCAAATAATGTTTCATACTCTAAAACATTAGCACCAAAAGCTTTATCAAAACCAACTTGATCATTGATATTTTCCATTCCAATTTCATTTGCTACATTTGTAAGTATTAACTCTTCTAGTTCTTCATTTGTTGACCATTTATAGATTTTTATATTATCGCTTTTGTCTTTAATAATATCAGCTATAATACCTTCATCATCCATCATAGCATTATTCCTTGTAAAACATCTAGATAGATTAACATCCAATCGCTCCTTATCTTTTTGCTGTCTTCTATTAATCCTTAATTCACCATAATTATTACATACCTTAGGTTCATTTAGTGGTTGATTATCTGGTAGTTCTTCACGAAGAAGATTTACCAAATCCACAAAAGGTTTACCAGCACCAATTGGTGGCAATTGATTTGGATCTCCTACAAAGATAATTCTTTGTGCACGTCTTCCTATAGTTTGAATTAAAGCCCCAAACATTTCTTCAGTTAACATTGATGATTCATCAATAATTACCGTTTCAGGAACATCATCATATGGTTGGTCAGATAATCTAAACCTCATATCATCCCATGAAAATCTTTTACTTTGAGTCAAAAATTGAGCAACATTCAAAGCAGTTATTGAACTATTACTAGAATTTACGCTTTCCATTAATCTTACTGTTGCTTTACCGGTAGGAGCTAGCAATAGTATTCCACCTGCAGCAATACTTGGATCACTACATAATACTGATAAAACAGTAGTTTTTCCTGTCCCAGCGTCTCCAACTAATGCTGAAATTCTTGATTCTGCCAAAACTTTTAGCACAGCTGCTTTTTCAGTTCTAGCCATTTCTTCTAAACCGCTTGGATCATTATTTTCACCAAATTTATCATCTAGCATTTTTCTCCAATTAGTATTAATTTCAATTTTTGGAGCATTCATTCTTTTTCTTATTCTTGTTTCTATTTCCTTATCAAATTCATTTATTCTAGATAATTTATAATATTCTGTGCCATCTTTCATTTCTCTTTTTAATACTTCATTACTTATAAAACTCTCTATAGCATTTATCATGTCAGAAGTAATATTGCAAGATGGTTCAAGAGTTATATTTTGTACTAAATTGGTAAGAATATCTACCGGTAAAAAAGTATGCCCTAAATCTGCTGCTGATTCAAGAACTGAAATAATAATTGCTCTTATTCTACGCTCATCATTATCTGACTTTAATTTTGTTGGATTAGATAATGGGTATTTTTCATTAATTGAAGGAATTGGAAATACCGCTCTATCTACTTTTTGTATTGATAAATATAAATCATCTTGTTTTAATCTTGTTTTTTCATATAAAATATATGGATTTTCTATAATATCCAAATCTGAACAAAGAATATTTCTTTTTTCTCTTTTATTACTGTAAAATAGAATATCTGCTTGTTCAAAGCTTAAAGAAAACCTAGATAATAATTCAAATAACTTTCTTCTTTCTTCAGGCATGGATTTCCATGTTTTTTGTATTATTGGTGTTATTGAGTTAACTAAAGAATCTGACAAATACTCAGTAGGATTATTAATAACTTCATCAAGTAATTGCCATAAATTATCATTTTCTTTTATTTTATTTTTAATTTCTCTAGCAACAGGAATACCTAATTGTATACCAAATGTAGTCAACATTACGCCTAATCCAGGAAATGCACCTCTGTCACTCCAAACTCTTGACAGTTGAATATTAAGCCAACTAATAACATTTGAATAATCTTCATCTAAACATTCATTAATAATTTTGAAAGCTTTAATACAGGATAATATTACATCTATTACTGAATCATAACTAACATGTTCAGTAGCATTTGAAAATTCTTCAAAAGCATCATCAGGTGCAAAAACAGTGATAGATGACATATCAAAATCAGGATGACTTTCAGCATATTCCATCATTTTTTGATATGGAATTATGAAACCGTCTTCGTGATTTTCTCTAATAGAGTGACATATCATTGTTTCCCAAATCATTGATCTTAATGATCCAGCTTCAGTATGATTATGTTCAATAGCAGGAATTATTTTTTTTACATGACCCATTCCAATTATTACACGTCTATTATCATCTACAAAAGGAACTTGCTTTGCATAAGCTATACATAATGATTCATCTGGGATAACATCTTGATAGAAATATTTAAATATTTCTCTATGATTCTCTGCATCTTGAATCCAAACAGATTTAACACCACCCCATTGTAATTCTGGTTCTCTAGAAGGATCATATTTAATTCCGTATTTATTTGCTTTATCGTATGAATGTTTTTCTTTATCATCATATCTTAACCATGCAAAGGGCCTTGCAGAAAAAGAAAATGGTGGGTACACTACATCGGTTTCTAAAAAATGGCCATGTGTTTCTGGATTGTTATCTTTATATGGATGAATTTGAGGTCTATGCAGTTCGCCATCATACATAAAGGTTCCACCTTCACTAATACAAGGTAATTCCTTTTCATGACCTAGCATACATTTCCCACATATTGAACATTCTAAATCATTTTTTCTGTTTTCCAATATACTTTTAAGTCTAAGACATGATGTGTTTGATTCAGGATTTAAACAAACTGTCCCATTCCAACCGTTATCATGCCATGGAACTCTTATTGACAAATGCTGTATCATCTACATACTCCTTTCATATATTTATTCTTTTATGCTGTTAAAATGTTTATTAATTCATCATAACTATTTACAACATCATAATGAACTTTTGGATTTTCTTTTTCTATTAGCTTAAAATGCTTTCTTGCGCAGGCAATTTTTGCTTTTTCAACATCTCTTAATTGCATTGAAGACATTGAACCTTTTGTTTCAGCAATAAAATATACATACTTAAAATCTTCATTATCAAGAACTATCGCCCAGTCTGGGTTGTAACTTCCAACAGGAGTGGGTATTTTAAATCCGTTAGGTAATTTTGCATATACAGTTACTTGACCAGATTCAAGTTTTTTAGCAAATTCAATTTCGTTTTTTGAATCAGTAACTAAATAATTATAAATATGTTTTTTTACATCTATAGCATTTGTTCCTAACTCACCATTTAAATTATTAATAGTAAATATATCATTACTAAATTTACTTTCAGTTTTATGGTATGTAATCCCTTCAATTACTGTAGTTGCTTTTTCTTCATTAATTAAATTACATACTTTTCTAATAAACTCCTCTGGATTATTTCTAAATAAATTAAACTTTTCAGGAGATATTTTATATAAAATTTCACCTACAGTTTTTCTAGTTAAATTTGTATCTCTGACAATTTCACCAATTAAATCATACTTTACTGAAGAATCGGTAAATGAATCAATCTTTTTTACTGTTTGTTTTCCAGAAGACATAGCATTACCATCTCTAATTTCATCTATAGTCATTTTATCTTGCTGTCCACCAGTTGTAATTTTTAACAACATTCTAGAAATATGTAATCTACCATCTATAGCATTTACACATTTATCAATAAGTTCTTCTGTATTAAATTCAACTTCGTAAACAGATTGATAATTAATCTTATTCCATAATTCTTTAAATTCTTGTTTTTCAAAATTAGAATTAGGAACTAATTCTCTTATATGATTTCTATCTACATCATTTATTAATTTAGTATTATCAGTTTCATATATTTTTCTAACAATATTAGTAAGCTCTTCATTGAACTCTGGATAATCTTCAAAAATTATTTCACCAGCATCGACAGCATCTTTAAATGACTGTTGCACTTTTCCGTTTGCATCAACATATCCGCGACTTCCCAAGCTCATCATAATACTTGCAACATTCATATCACTCATTTCTAATTTATTACCGTCTTTATTAACAATTTCAAGCTTCTTTTTTAAATATTCAAAGGAAAGTTGTCTTGGTCTGTCTTTTAGAGATTCAGCAAGTTCTGATTGTAGAGATCTAGCAAAATTTTCATATGATTCAGAAGCTACCACAGTTAGAGTATTAATTCCAAAGAAATCTCCCTCTAATTCTGAAACGTCCATTCTATTACCATAGTTATCAACGCAAATACGAAGACCTCTTCCTATTTCTTGTCTTTTACTTATTTCACTATTTGAATGTTTTAATGTACATATTTGGAAAATGTTTGGATTGTCCCAACCTTCTCTTAATGCTGAATGTGAGAAGATAAATCTAACAGGCTCATCTAAAGAAAGTAATCTTTCTTTATCCTTCATAATTAAATTGTAAGCATCTTCATCATCTGAAAGATTTGTCTTTTTATCTATCTTTCCATCTATGGCATGACCTTTTTTATCGATTGAAAAATATCCTTGGTGAACTTGTTCTTTATTAAATGAATCTAAATATCTTGTATAATCCGGATTATGTAAATCTCTGTATTCATTAGCTATATTTTGATATTCTTCCTCAAAAACACGTGCATATTTTCCTTTTGTATCTTCTTCTTCATAATCACGATATTTTTTAACCTCATCAATGAAGAATAAAGATAATACTTTAATTCCTTTTTTAAATAGAGATTTTTCTTTTTCAAAATGTGAAATGATAGTTTCTCTAATTTGCATTCTAACAAATTGGTCTTCATCTACATTTCCAATTATTTCTCCTGTTCTTATTTCAGTTCCGTTTATAAATTTAACATTATCATAATCGTCTAATCTTCCATCTACTTCAGATACAACATACCCTTCATATTGAGTTAGCCCACCAGATAAATCCTTTAAATTATCTCCTTGTTTAACTTTAAATAATTTTCTGCTTGTTCCTGTAGATGTTTTATAATCTAATTCCATTATTGCTTCAGGATCTTTATTGGTACTAATATTAACTCTATCAAGATACATATAAGCACCCTCTGATTTATCATGAATAAATTCTAATCCTTTTACATTGATTTTTTTAACAAGTTTTCTATTAAATGCATCTAAAGCATCTAATCTATACATCTTATTATATTCTCTGTCTTTTTTATGAGTTGCACTATAACGAATAATAAATAATGGGTTTAATTTATCGAGCATTTCTTCTGTTTTTCCCATTTTTTGTGGTTCATCGACAATAAGAATAGGATTAACGGTATTAATTACATCAATTGGTCTTTTAGATTGTAATTCATCTAATTCATCATATATTCTTCGATTTTTTTCACCAGAAGCATTGAAGGCTTGATAATTCATAATCATAACTTGTATTGATTCATCTGAAGCAAAACTATTTATATTTGCAATATTACTTGAATTGTTTGAGTTATAAACAAAATATCTTATTTTTTTATTGTATATACCTTGAAAAAATTCTTCTGTTAACTTAAATGATTTTTCTACTCCTTCACGAATAGCAATAGAAGGAGTAATAACAATAAACTTAGACCAGCCATAATTTCTATTTAACTCATACATCGTTTTAATATAGGTAAATGTTTTTCCAGTACCAGTTTCCATTTCAATTGAATAATTCTTTAAACCCTGATTATCAGTATAGTCCAGATCATTTCTTCTTTGCACTTCTTTAATATTTTTTCTTAATTCATCAGGAGATAAACTAATTTTATTATTACCATATGAAATAATATCTTCTTCATGAGCAAACATACCAGTATCTACTACTTTTCTTCCAATTAAATCTCTTCTAAAACCACTAGTTTGTCCTACAAACACATCTACAATGCTATTTACTGCATCATCTTGATAAGATTGATTTTTAAATTTGATTTTCATTTAGTTTTCTCCTTTCTATAATACATTAAATTTAGTACCAGCTGATAACCTCTTTAATCTTTCTTCAAAATTAACTTTATCTTGATCAGTAGCAAACGATGAATCTCTAAATACAACTTGTCTTGGATTAATTTTAGCAATTTCTTCAATGATATCAATACTTACATTGTTATCAAAGCAAGCTAGTAATTCACCATCATCTACATCAAATACTTTATTACCACATATATTTTTTTCTTCTATAGGTAAATCTAATTTTAAACCTAAATTTAATAGAACTTGAGTTATTAAATCATCTGGAGTTCTATCTTCTTTGATATTATCTTCAAACAATCTGATTTGTTCTTGAGATATTTTATCTGGAGTCATATAGAATTCATCTTTCATATTAGAGTCATCGACTTTATAAACTCTAAATCCATAATCTATATCTTCATTAGTTTCCTCTTTTATCTTATGTCCAGCTCTTCTTATTCTTTCTTCTCCCAAATCACATATGGTATCAAAATTGTATTTATTACTTTTGTCTACATATTTTTCTGGTAATTGAACTAAAATATATCTACATTTATATCTAGAATTTCTTTTCATAACTGCATGCGCAGTTGTTGCGCTCCCAGAGAAATAATCCAATACTATATCATTATCTTTTACGTTTGCAATTGTTAGAACTCTATCTATTAGCTTTGTATTTTTAGGATAATCAAAAATTTGAGCATCAAAAAGTTCTTTTAATTCTAAATTACCATCTTGATTACTTCCAACTTCCGTATATAACATTAAATTTTGTGGAACTATTCCATCAGGCATTTCATTCAAAAATCTTTTTACTCTTGGAACTCCATTACCGTCACTTCCCCACCAAATTCTATTATCTTCAACGAGATTTTTTATTGTATCTTTAGAAAATCTCCAACATCTTCCGGCTGGTGGTAGATTAACCTTACCGTTTGGAGAAATAATCTCGAAAACACCACTTTGTGAAAATGTTGTTGCAAGCATACTACCAGATGTCCATAATCCTCTTGGATCATTGTCTGGATTTGAATATCCTTTATTATGTTTTTCTTCTCTTGGAAGTAATCCTCTATTGAATTTTTCTTTATTCTTTGAATAAACTAAAATATATTCTGTACTTATTGATATATATTTATTATCATTTTTAGGTGCGAAGTTCTTTTGCCATACTAATGTAGAAATAAAATTTGATTCGCCAAAAATCTCGTCACATATTTTCTTTAAATTTTCAAGTTCATTATCATCTATAGAAATAAATATAGCACCATCATTAGATAATAAATTTCTAGACAATTTTAATCTTGGATAAATCATAGACATCCAATCGCTATGAAATCTCCCGTTTGAAGAATTATTTGTAACTAACCTATTACCTAATTCGTCTATTTGCCCTGATTCTACAAGTTCATCTTTAGATGATTTGTTAAAATTATCATTATAAATAAAATCATTACCCGTATTATATGGAGGATCAATATAAATACATTTTATTTTATTTAAATATGACTCTTGCAGTATTTTTAATGCTTCAAGATTATCTCCTTCAATATAAATATTTTCTGTCTTATCAAAATCAACAGATTTATCTTTTAATGGTCTTAGTGTTTTTGTTGTCCTAGTATTTCCTTCAACTATTGCTTGTTTCTTTCCAGGCCATGTTAATTCATATTTTTCTTTCTTATTATCAATAATAACAGATGATAAACTTTGAATTAAAGAATCAGAATTAAGTTTTAATTCTCCATTTTCTTCAGTTACTGCTTCTGGAAATTTTTCTTTTATATATTCTAAATTATCTTTAACTATATCTTTTGATTCCATATCTAACTTATTCATTTATTAATTTCTCCAATTCCTTATTTAATTTTTTTATTTCATGATCCAATTCAATTTGTCTATTAAATTGTTTTTCTCTGTCAGCTTGAATTTTCAATTTATTAATTTTGTTTTTTAACTCGTCTATTTTATTTTTATTATCTAATATTTCATCAATAGAAGAATTATTATCAGCTTCTTTTATTACTTCTTTAATTATATTATTCCAAACATTTTCTAGATTTAATCCATTAAATTGAAAATCTATATCTTCATTCCAATTAGTGTTATATATAGTGTCATTTTCTACCAATGTATAACAATAGTCATTGTTATATTTAATAAGAAATAGTATTTGATATTTTACACCTTTTGTAATTGTCTTAATTACAGATAAAGGTATCTTTTTCTCCCTTGTATCAATTTGAAATATTTGTATTTCTTCAACCATTTCAGTCTTTGGAATACCAATAGTTTCAGGAGCTATTTTATATAACCATGTAATTCTTTCAACTAAATTTGTAAATTCATTTTTTGCACCAGAAGATATTGCTACTTTTTCATAGAATAATTTCTTTGGCAAAAATTTATTTACATAACATTCTTTTGGGAGATTAAACATATAATTACCTTCCTTCAAAAAATTGACATTGTATTCTTGTTGTTCTTTTTCTAATTACATTTTTATTTTCACAACAGTAACCATTATAATAAACACAATTTTTACATATTGAATTCTTATATTGATTTTCATATCTATCATTTCTATATTGATTCTTTATAGCATTTAGTAAAGTCTCAAAATTTGATATGGTAAACTCTTTTGATGATTCAATATATGAATATAAATCATCTACACATAGAAGTGTGTAATTATAATTATCATCTATGTATTTATCTAGACGACTTGTTTTATAAACTTGTAATCCAGTAATAAAATTATTAATATTTATACTTACACACAATAATTTTAATTTCATTAATAAATTAGGTATTGCTTTTAGTGCTTTGTCATTTAGAATTGTTATAGCATTATCGATTGATATATATGATCCTTTATATTCTTTTATAACATTTATATAATTTCTATAAGTATTATAAAAATCATTATTTTTTATTGAATCATATGATAAAGCATTTAATACTGCCATAGATCTAGAACTTAGTTTTTTTTCATTTATCCATCCAGTAAACATAATATCTTTTACAACATTAATATCATATTTAACTTTACCAAACGAATTATTAATATAACCAATTTTATATCTGCTTCCATATTTTATAAACAGCATAGTAGGGTAAAAGATTGCTCTTCCCACAACTATGGCCACATCATATACTGACACAGGATTATTGACTTCTACTTCAAGAACTATTATTTCTTGATAAGTAAATTCTTTTATAGACTTATTTTTTAATTCAGTTGTAGAATTATTTAACATATTTTTAACTGTTATACCTATTACAACATCTTTAAATATATTTTTTTCAACATCTGATATATTTTTAGGCTTTAAAAAATTATCTATTTCCAATTCTTTATCAGCTTTAGAATCTATTGGGAATTTTATATAGTCATATATACTATTCATACTATACAACCACCATAAATGAAATTAATTCGAAGTCTTCTAAACCTTTAATATCATTTCTTAACATTGTAGTTCCACCTCTTGTAAACAAGCTTTCAGTATCATTTTGTTCTTTTATATTAATCATAGACTCTATGCTTTGACTTAATAATTCAGAATACAACTTCATATTTTTTCCATCATTAGTAAATTCATTAAATATGTTATATGCAGATTTAATTGGCTCTTTTTTTCCTTTAGACATTATTCTTAAAAGATCTAAAGTGTTTTTTACATTCAAGTGATTTGATAATATTTCTCCATCATTCTTAATATAAACTAAGTAAAATGGATGCAATTGGTTCATGCTATCTATATTTACTTCATTATTTATGTTCTTCAAAACATAAATAACGCCTTTTTCAATTCCTAATGATTTATTTTCATGTACTACAGAGTGTAACCCAAATGGTATTCCATCTAATTCTCCATTTTCTTTTACGTATTCTACTAGGTCCATTCTAAAATCATTTAATCCTAAATCAGTTATTGAAATACCTGAATTCATTTCTTCTAGGTCAACGACTTCTTCTTTTAATTTTTGAAGTTGAGCTTTTCTATAATCCATATCTAACTCTTTATTGGTTAGAGGATTGTCTGAGGCAGTTCCTGCTAAATCGCTGATTATCATTCTATTCTCAACTCTATTTTTAAGATTAATATAATCATCTAATGATATATTTGGCCAAAAATTAACCAACTGTATGACATCATTATCAGAACCAATTCTATCAATACGTCCAAATCTTTGAATTATTCTAACTGGATTCCAATGAATGTCATAATTAATTAGATAATCACAGTCTTGTAAGTTTTGTCCTTCAGAAATACAATCTGTTGCAATTAGGATATCTATATCATTACTTGAATTAGGATCTAACAAATCTCTATGTTTTGACTTTGGTGAGAAATTTAATAGTAAATTATTAAATTCTTTATTCATATCTATTGTACATTCATTAATACCTGATCCAGTTATCTTACATGTTTGTAGATTATAATGATTTTTAAAATTACCAGCTATGCTTTTATATAGGTAATCAGCAGTATCAGCAAATGCACTAAATATTATTACTTTCTTATTGTCACCATTAATTGGATGATTTACTTTGTTAATTATTAGATCTACCAGTTCATTTAATTTAGTATCATGCTCTGGTGTTATTCTACTCATTTCAGAAACTAAATTTTTTAGAATTATTTGATCTGAACATAAATCTTCTTTCCACCCAATATAGTTCATATCTTCAAGATTGATTTTAACTTTTTTACCAATACTAAATTGGTCTTCTAGTAAATCGTCTATATCCTCATCTGGATTATAATTAGTTACTTCAATGTTTTCAAAAGATTTTTTTATTCCTCTGTTTTCAAAGCCTTCAATAGCTTGAAGAGTATTTTCAATTTGTTCAAGGACTTTATTTAGTGTAATTCTAAAAGAAGCTGCAGAACTCTCTAATCTTTTTAAAAAATTTATTCTCATTAATATTTGTAAACTACGTTCTCTATCTGCTTGATGAAGAACAGATTGTCCTCCTTTAACAGAAATATCATACATATCTTGATAATATAATAATTTATTAGGAAGAATATAATCAAAAGGAGTGTAGATACACATATTTAATTTATTTAATTCTTCAGCTATCTGTTTTATTGTCATAAATCCACTTATATCTGTTAAATCTGGTGACATACTTAACGGTTTTAATCTTGTTGGAAACTTACCAATAGAATTCATATCATAGTATTTTTCAATATGTTTTCTTGATCTAGCAATAGTAACGCTATCTAATAATTTAAAGAAATCAAAATTTGAATTTAATCTTTTTAATAATTCTTGACTAGTTCTTTCAGATGGTTCAAGTTTGCTCCATTCATTAAAAATTGTTTGTGCATTTCTTAAAATTATATCTATAGATTTAGTATTACTTATTTTACTATCAATAACATCAGTATGTCCCTCATATGCTAGAGCTAACTGATTCTTTAAATCTGTAAATCTATTATTAACAGGAGTTGCAGATAGCATTAATACTTTTGTCTTTACTCCTGCTTTCATTACTTCATTCATTAACCTGTCATATCTTGTTTCTCTATCATTTCGTGCTTGATTATTTCTAAAGTTATGTGATTCATCTATTACAACTAAATCATAATTTCCCCAATTTACTCTAGATAAATCTATTCCGTTTGAATGGCCATGCGTTCTAGATAAATCTGTGTGAAATAGCACTTTATAATTAAATCTATCATCTATTAATGGATTATCATTATATGGATTAATATATGTATTCCAATTTTCGCTTAGTTTTTTAGGACATAATACCAAAATACTTTTATTTCTTTCTTGATAGTATTTAATAACTGCTAAAGCAGTATAAGTTTTTCCTAAACCTACACTGTCAGCTAGTATACATCCATTAAATTTTTCTAATTTATTAATAATTCCAAGCACTGCATCTTTTTGAAAATCATATAATGTATTCCATATTACTGACTTTTTAAATCCTGTTTTTTCGTTTGCTAATTCATCTTCAGAAATATCTTCTAAAAACTCAGTAAATATATTATACAAGGTAATATAATAAATGAATTCTGGTGAGTTTTCTTTATATAAATCAGACATAAAATCAATAACTTCATTTGTAACATCTTTTAAATGTTTATCATCGTTCCATATTTGTTCAAATGAATCTATATATGATTTTGTAAATTCATAATTATCATCAATTTTTGTGATTGGCATGTATATAGCATTATCTTTCTCATATCCCAAGCCAATTGTAGAAAACTCCTCCATGTTTGTATAAGTAATGCTTGAATTGTTGTTTTGAAGAATCATAAATCTTTGTATAGCTTCCCCACCAATATTTGTTTTGAATCTAGCTTTTCTTTTTATCCATTCTCCACATTCTTGTGCAATACTTTTTCCATTTAATTCATTTTTTAATTTTACTTCAAAAGGGGATCCACTTAAGCTCTTTTCCCTGTTTCTACTATATATTTCAAATAATCTTTGTTCCTTGCTATTAACTGTCTTTTCAACAAAAGTAGGATCTGTAAAAATGAATTTAAATTCATCTATCTCTGATAATTCTTTTTTTAAAGCTTCATAACCATACATAGAAAAAATAGATGCACATATTCTTAGCTTAGAATTATCTACAATATTTTTTTTAAGATCATCTCCAAGTTTTTCAATATGATTATCTATTAGTTTCATTTGTGCACCTCTATCCTTACTTCTTAATAAATTATAACATAAATAATTAACATTTTGGCATATTTACATCCATTTTATACCCTTATATAAACAAGCAAAAGTAATATTAATTCAGATTTTTCGACAAAATTCGACAAAGTAGTCTTATTAGGTTTTGCAGCTAACCCAGAATAAAAGAACCGCCTTCCCCCACACTCCTTGCGGTTCTTTTGTTTTGATTTTTTTTTACGATTTATATACTTTTAGTAAAAATAAGGACTATTTCCATCCTACAACTTACAGGCGAAGCCCGCGAATTTTTGACCTTTCGTACTCCAGGTCAAAAAAGGTGAAGAAAGGTCTATTAAAGTATTGACACCATCTCCAAAACCATTGTTGCGAGTTCAATTCTTTTATCACTACCGTTGTTAATATTTACTCTAACTTTAATAGTTAGAGCTTTTATTGTAATTATTGTATATATTTGCTATAATACACGCTTGAAGAAAGGAATGAGAAAATTATGGATTGGGTGACTTATAAAAACAGTTTAAAAGAAATAACAATGGAAGATATACCTTCTATCATTAGAGAAGACTTAGATAAACAAGATGAATTTTCTTATTATGGCTTCAAGATACAAAGAAATGCTGTGTTCTTTGGAAAATATGAAGAGGGGGTTTATAACTAGACCTTATTTATTTACACGTGATCAAGATGATAATGCTTGTGAAAAATTTTATGATATGCTTCAAAGTGAGTATCCAAATGTTTTTGAATATGGTTATAGACATTATTTTTCTGGAGAATATGATTATTTTGGAACTACAGATAATTTAAGAATTGAATTTCCAAAATTAAGTAAAAGTGATGAAGACTGGATATTTAATCAAGTACAGAATAATAGAAAATGCGGAGGTAAAATACATAAATTAACTAATAATTAATGATAGATTTAATTATTGATTGATGATGTATAGGTAGTTTCATAATTGGTGACTACTCTTTCAATCAAAAAGATTTAGTTTTTCTAAATCTTTTTTGTTATTGGACGTTAAGATGATTTATGCTACAATCTAAATAAATAAATATATAAATATATAAGAAAATCGGAGGATTATTTAAAATGTTTATTAAATGTTAAATTAAAAGATTTTAATATAAATCACTACGACAATTGAAAAAAAGAAATGAACGAATCAAATATCTCAACTCGATATAAAAATGACATATTAAAGGTTTTAAGTCAGTATTGAACTTTGCTATGACCTGGTATGATTTCAACTTAAATAAGGTTTATTCTAAAATGACAAAATTTAGTAATTCTTCTGATATACCTAAAGAGATGATGTATTTCACTTATGACCAATGGAAATAGTTTATTTCTGTTGAACCTGAATTACAAAAAAAGGTTATGTTTGAGATATTATATTACTGTGATTTAAGAAAGGGAGAACTTAGATGATTAACATGGAAAAACATTGATCTTGTTAATAAAACATTATCAATAAAAAAGCAGATTACTGATCGTGGTGGTTCTGTTAAAGAGCTCCTATTTTCCACTCCTAAAACTAAAAGTAGTATAAGAATCCTACCGCTAAATAAAGTTCTCTTAAACGATCTTAAAATGCTCAAAGAAGAGGTATCTAAAGAGTATGAATTCAATGGTGATTACTTTGTTATTGGAGATGCTTTTCCTTTAGCTAGTAATACTATTACATCAAGAAAAAATCACAACTGTGAACTTGCCGGTGTACCTCAAATTAGGATTCATGATTTCAGACATTCTTGTGCATCTCTACTTGTTAATAATGGTGCTAATATAACTGTAGTTGCTAAATATCTTGGACACACTAAAATTGAAGAAACTTTAAACACTTATACACATCTATTTAACTTTGCTTTAAATGAGGTAGTTGAATTGATTGATAGATTAGAATAAAAAGGTCGATTTAATCGGCTTTTTTTAATAAAGACATTAATTCTATGGAATCTAAAATATTAAAATTAAAGAAAGTATTATCACTGATATTTAAAACGTAGCATTTATAATTGACTTTATTTTCTGGCATTAGTTGTTTTGTGTACGAACAAGGAAAATATATATTTTCATCAATAATAATTGTTTCTAACTCATGTATAATTAAAGATACATTCTTACTTTCAAACTCAATAACCTTAAAATTACTTTTATCTTTGCTTAAATTTATTTTAACTTCTTTCTTTTTTAAATAAATAACTTTATCAAAAATTACGTCATAAAGTATTTTAATTATTAACGAATATATTAAATTCATAGTTTCAAATGCATTTATAATTGAAAGTTCAATTTTGGCTTGAAATTGCTCATCGATAAATTCTTTTGTTATTAAATATGGATAAGTAAATATTCCTTCTTTTTGAATTTTTCCTCTATTTTCTGCATATTTAGATACACATTTAGAATTACTGTTAATAATTGATATAGGAAGTAAAACGTTAGCTTTACCAAGTTCATTCATAATAGAATTACAATAATAGTTTTCAACACTTGAATCTTTATACTCTTGTGAAAAAAATTCACTTATTTTTTTTATTATGATATTATTTACTTTTTTTGATTGCTCAACAAATGTTTTAATATCCTCATTTTGTAATATTTTTTCACATTTATTTTTTGTTATAAATTGGTTAAACTTACTATTTAAGTATATATTGTTTATAACATCATATGTAATTACAGGCGAATAAAAATAATAATAGTAGTAATTTCTTAATAATTGAAAGTAATCTATATATTCAGGATCATTTTTAATAGTTTCCAATCTTCCATATAAATTCAATAATAACGAAACTTCAGAATTATTATTCTTTAAATATTTAGAATATTCTATTAATAACTTATATATTTTCACTAGATTTTTTCACCATCTTTACAAAAATAATCTTAGAAAGCATAATATAGAAGATAATAATATCATGCTTAAAGACTTCTATTTTATATTCTTTATGAACTATAGCATTTCTAGCTTTTCTCATTTTATTATATATTGATATCTCATTTTCGGAAAATTTAAGATCTAAGCGCCTTAACATACATTCAAATCGATTAGGCAATGTTGTATAATTCAGTGCTCCCATAACAATTCCTATCAAATCTGTATAAATATCTTCGTCAACAACATTTTCCTTTATATATTTCTTTAGTGGCCTTTTAAATTTTTTAATTTCAGGATGCTTATCTATAAAGCTTTCGCCTTTTTCACCTTTTGTTACATATTCACAAGCAATATTTAAATAAATAACAGATCTATTTAAATCATAATTAATTGACTCCAAACCTTTATTTAACCAATAAATGGATTCATATAAATCATCAACAACTGAGTTGGGAAGATATAATATTTTCTCTAATTCTTCATAGTATTTAATTATATTATCCTCTTTTGATATATTAGCAATTTTCTTTAAAGTCATTGCAGAAAAATCATTATAAATAACTTGTTTTGGATTTAATACATTATAAATCAAATATGAATGATTAACTTTATAATCAACAAATAAATTATTTATATCCCAATTTGTAATTTCTTCTTTTTTGTCATACAATTCAAAAAATGTACTATTTTTTTGTGTTAATTCGACAAAATTCAAAATGTTCTTGATTTTCTTTTGTGAAATGTTGATTGCATCTGCTATATTTTTTGCAGAAGTGTATATGGTTACATAAACAAATTTATTTTTAGGCAATTTCATGTTTGAAAAGTTTATATCATCTAATCTTTTTGATAATATCATTTCGCCTATTATTAACTCTTCCTTATCTATTTCAACATTTTGAAGAAATGTAATATATCTATATTTCTGAAGATTTTTATTAGGTAGTTCATTGGCGAGCTTAGTCACTTTTGACTGATTCATTATAATGCTAACCATTTCTAATGGAGTAATATTTTGAAAATTTATATTACCTGGAATAATATTATTTAACAATGTTGTTTCAACAGGCTCTATTATAAATCCTATTGTTTTATCTTGTTTTAAAATCTTCTTTATATTTCCAAATTCAGAATAATAGTCATTATTATATTTAATAAATACTTCCACCTTAGTTGATAAATCAATATTACTAAAATTTTTTTTATTATAATCTTTTTCGTTTATTTCAAAATACGACGTTGACAATCCGCTGGAAGTATGTAAAATTGCTATATCTGGTTTTACTTTAATTCCATTATCTAATAATTCACAATATGAATCAGATTCATAGCTTATTAAATCTTCATCATTATCGATTGTTATAAAACAATTTATAGCATTCAATTGACAATTATCATATTTCTTTTTTTTCAACATTTTATAAATATTTAAATAGCCCGTTTTAAAATCAATTTTAATGATATTTTTTAAATACCATAAGTAGTTATAATATGATAAAGATGTAATTTCTCCCTTTAATAAATCTATTCCAAATAATCCAAAAACGCTTTTATCGTTTTTAATAAATTTAACTTCGACACAAAATGATACTTTATTGTCTTTATATATAGCATATAAATTATCGATTGTTCCAACTCCATTTTCAGGATGTTCAACTGTTTTATTATAAATTATTCCTAAATCTCTATGGTTCATATTACCACCTACATCTTATTATATCACTATTTTCTTACAATCCATTAATTCTATTGCTATAAAAATGCTCTAAAAATATCCTTTTTAAATGAAAATGGTACCTAAATGGTACCTAATTCTATTTTTAGAGAACTATGAAATTGATGAAGTCCTTATATTACCTAACAAAAATGAGAGCAACATAAGTTAATCGCTCTCTTCAGGGGGACGTATGCTTGTTCGGTATCTGTTATTTCCTAACCATTTAAAACCGCATAAATACGGGATTCTTTGTTTTTAACATTTTACGTATTTTTATGCGATTTTAATAGTTTGTATTTGTAAGTGTATTTGTATAAGCTTTATAAAAAACTGAAAAGAATTTTATATCCTTAAAAAGTCCTCTTTTTGATGCAATAAGCTTATGGTCATTTGTTCCAGAAGTTACTTCTCGCCAACTTGTCACACTTTGCGACCGATGGTCACGCTTACTGAATACTTTTAGATATTTCTTCTATATTATCAATAATAAATTTTTGTGCTTCCCTATTATATACATTAAGAGAATATGGACCATTTTTGCCTTCTTTTACTACTTGGCTAATTCCCAAATTATTACCTAAAGATGTTGGCTTTTTAGATGATTTTCCATCTTCTCTTGTATAATTCATCAAAAAGCCTTTGGAAACTAGCCAATTAGAAATAGAAGATGCTGGTAATTTTCTCATATCATCTTTATTATATAATTCATTAATTTTTTTAGTAAGTATGCTTAAATATGTTGGTTCATTAAAATATACAAAGTTATTAAAGTCTTCACTTTTGGCATAAAATTTTGCTTTAGATTTATTTCTTTTTCCACCGTTTTCAATTAATTCAGTATACTTATCTAAGACTTCCGAAACATAAAACAAACATCTTGAAATTTTAACATTGTTTATTAAATCACTATCTGGAACATTCTCCCCAGTTAAAGGATTTATTCCTTTTGCCATTTGTTTAATATAACCATTTGCATGCTCAACTAATCTTTTTTCATCCATAACTCGATTCCTCTTTTTATACGAATTATTATATCACACAATAAATTACATTAATTTATTTTTCTTTAGTTTTAATTATGATATATTAGTAATGAGATGATAATATATGGATAATATTGAATTATTAATATCCGAAAGTATAAAAACAGGAAAATGGTTAGACATTTCGTACCAAAATAGTCAAAACGAAACTACATATTATTGGATTGCCATAAAGGATATTGATCTAAAGAAAAAAATATTAATCGTTGAAATGTTTAATGATCAAAAATCAATTGATTGCCTAGAAGCAACAATTAGATTTGATAGGATTCTTTCTGCCAAATTATTAGATTTTACAACATATGATGTTCCAGAAGAATTAATTCAAAAAATAGAACATAACAAAGAAGATGCCGAATGGTTAAAATTCGAATCATTTAATAATAATATATTAAGATACTATTTAAAATGTAATGAATTAGATAACGATCCATTTCAAAAAGATTCATGCCTTATTGAAGGAATAGACAAAACAACATTGCTTAGAGAAAAACAAATACTATTAAACGAAGAACAATCAAAAATAGTAATTAGTTATATTAAAAAATATGATGAAAAAAAATTAGATTCATATGCATGTTATTTAATACTATCAGTATTATCTATAGAAGAAATAGAGAAAAAATATGTTGTTATATATTATGATGTATTCTTCAATCCTAAAAATAAAAGATTAGTTATTAAGGATATTCCACGTGTAAATCAAAGTTTCTTGATAAAAGATAAAAGACATTCTTTAACTTCTTATGTAGATATCGATCCAGAAGAATTTGTTAATAATATTACAAACAACATTAAAGATTATTACAAATCTTATACTGAATTAATAAGAGCTAATTTACGAGATACAGAGATTATAAATCAAATGCCAGAATTTATGATTTTGGAACGATCTATAAGTGCTAACTTAGCTCCTACCTTTAAAGTAATAGAAGAAAAACAAGAAAATGGTGAATTAGAATATCCATTAAAAGCCTTTTTTGGTAACTCTAACCGAAGAGGTGCAAAAAGAAATGAACCTTCAATCGTAATATACGATAACAAAGTTAATATAGATCAGATGAGAGTTATTTATAACTCAATGAAATATCCTGTTAACTATGTTCAAGGTCCTCCAGGAACTGGTAAAACTCAAACTATATTAAACGTAATTTTAAGTGCATTCTTTAATAATAGAACTACAT
This sequence comes from uncultured Erysipelotrichaceae bacterium, assembly GCA_902789225.1. GTDB lineage: Bacteria > Bacillota_I > Bacilli_A > RF39 > UBA660 > RUG343. The sequence goes on along the minus strand of CADANC010000013.1, from coordinate 8,467 downwards.
TAGTTTGTTCTTCCAACAACAAACCTGTAAATGGAATAATTGAAAAACTAACCTTTTCTTATAGAGGAGAAGATGATATTCCTTTCCCCTTTTTAAGATTAGGCAATAGAAAAGAAATTGCTAAAGCAACACTTAGAATTCTTGATTTATATAATTATCAATCTACATTAGAACCAGATGAAGAAAAACTTGAAAGAATTAAAAACAGAACTAATGAAGGAAATAAAAATCTTTTACATCATTTAGAATTATATGAATCTAGAAGAGAATTAAGAAACAAAATAAATAGTGCAAAAAGATTATTAGAATCATTAGATAATACAAATAATCGACTATATCAAAATGTTGAAAAACAACTTAGTTTATTAATAAACGAATATAAAGAAATGCCTATTATTACAAATAATGATGTACTTGAGTTAGTAACATCTGTTTCTGAAGACAGAGCATTTAAACAATATATGTATTTTGAATCAATAAAATATATTAAAAAATTAAAAACTGCAACATATGAACCATTAATTAATATATGCCTTATCAAAGATGAAGATGAACGTATAACTGCTTTTAATCAATGGTGTCAAAATGATTACAATATAAGACTATTAGAATTAGTCTTTCCAGTAATAATTACAACCAATATTTCAGCAGCACGATTAGGAACAGCAAGGCATACATTCGATTTAGTAATAATGGATGAGGCTGGACAATGTAATTGTGCAACTGCCCTACTTCCAATAGCACGTGCCAAAAATTTACTATTAGTTGGTGATACTAATCAACTTAAGCCAGTAATAGTATTAGAAGAAATAATAAACGACAAATTAAAAGAAGAATACAAAATATCTGAAGATTATGATTATTGTACTAATTCAATTTTAGATATAATGAAAAGACATGACAAAATATCTAAAGATATCATGTTAACTTACCATTATAGATGTGGTAGAAGTATCATAAACTTCTCTAATAAACGTTTCTATGAAGGAAAACTAAATCTAGACTATCTTTCAGAAGAAGGTAATCTATCATTAATCAATGTTAAGAATATTAATTCAAGATTGAGAAACGAAAACTACGAAGAAGCTCAAGCAATAATAGATTACATAAAAAGAAATGAATTAAAAGATGCTGCTATTATTACTCCATTCAAAAATCAACAAAACCTAATAACAAAAATGATTGATGAAAATGGAATTAAAGATGTAACTTGTGGAACAATTCATCAAGTACAAGGAGCAGAAAAAGATACAATAATTATTTCAACTTCAATATCTCCAAAAACTAGTAAAAAAACATTTGATTGGATAAAAAACAATTCTGAAATAACAAACGTTGCTGTTACAAGAGCTAAAAAGAACTTAATAGTAGTATCAGATATAGAAGCACTAGACAAATTATCAGTAGACAAAAAAGATGACTTATATAATCTAGCAAATTATGTTGCAAGAAGAGGAAAAATTGAAGTACCTCCAAATGAATCATATTCTATTCAAATAGGAAGTTCTAATGGAAGTAAAAATGAAGATATATTCTTCCAAACAATATCACATTTCTGTAGCGTAAATAATACATTTCAAGCGAAAAGAAATGTTAAATTAGCTTCTCTATTCCATAATGATCCACTATTAGCTAATTCAAAATTAGAATTTGATGTTGTACTTTATGAAATAGAAGATACAAATCTTATTCCGAGAATAGCAATCGAATTACAAGGTGGAGAACATTTTGGAAATTTAGATAGAGAAAAATGTGATGCAAGGAAATCACAGATATGCAAAGAAAAAGGTATTACCGTACTCGAAATACCAAATTCATTTGCTAAATCATATGAAACTATTAAAGAATTAATTTTAATAAGTTGTGGACAACAAATTGAACAATTAGAATTATTCTAAAAAAGATATCTATAATAGATATCTTTTTTTTAAGTTTTAATAATTCCAACGCTGTTGTAACCAATTTATCAGTAATATAGTTGCTGTAGGTCTTTCCCACCATCCAATACAAAGCCACCATAATAATCCATGCTTTCTTCTATTTATTTCTAACCAATCATTCTTTTTTGCCATAATCTTACCTCTATTATTTTTAATATATCATATATTTTTAGTAATTTATTCTTTTTTTTGATCTTCATACTAAACATACATTATTCATGGTTATACATTTGATATACTGTCTCTTTCCAAAATGAATAACAAACAATACCAAATTTTAATTTATCTTCATAGTTTTCTTTTATCTCGCTAGTTCTTTCTTTAATTAGTGTTTCAAATTCTCTAAAAACACTTTTATCAACTGCTAAAAGATTACCCATTCCCATATAAATAATTTCATATTTTTTAGATTCTTTATTTTCACTATAATTTTTTAATGTTTCATTCCATATAGGAAATTTTTCATAAATATTTCCTTTAAATTCATATAAATCATCTATTCTATAAAAAATAATATTATTATTTTTCTTTATAACAAATGAACATCCTTTGATATCTCCCATTCTTCCTGGATAGGTAATAAAAAGCAGTTCATCTTCTTTTAATTTTTCATAATCGTCTATTGTTAACTTTTTTTCATTAATTATCATTATATTTCTCCTTCATAACTCCATATAATCTTTAATTAGCTTAATAGATTTTTTCCTTTTTTATATTTTCTAATTACTTTTTGCATTTCATTTATTATATTAATTATTTCTATTTTTTCTTCAATTGTGTATCTATCCATCATTATTCATCCTTATCCAATTACTATTAGTTTCCTCTTAATTCTTTAATTGCATTATTTGCTTTATCAATTCTAGCTTGATAAGATACCTTTAAAGATTTATTTTCTTCTTTATTCATTCTTTTTTCTATTTCTTCTATAAATTCTTTAATATTATGCTCTAGCATTTCTTTTTTAGTACCATTAGATATTGAATAATCATTTATATAATAGTTATACCAAATTCTATCAACTATACCAATTCTCTTTGCTTTATAAGTATAGTCAATCATAAATAGTGTGTCTTCACTCATATGAGTATTAGTATCAAATCTTAAATTTCCTATACTAGCTCTTTTAAATAATCTAGTATATATTCTTCCTGTAGGACAATCCCCTATTTCTTTATTAGATTCATTTGTTTTACTTGTTAATAACTTTTCAAAAAAATTATCAATAGTTTTTCCTTCATAAATATGTAATCCAGGTAATGATAATCTAGTTCTAACTATATTATTATTTTTAATTTCATTATATCCACCAATTATAATATCTAAATTATTTTTTTCAATTAATTCATATGCTTCTAGTAAAAAGTTATTCTCTATAGTATCATCAGCATCAATAAAAGTTATATATTTAGAATTAGAAATATCAATTCCTATATTTCTTGCATTACTTACTCCATTATTTTTAATATGCTTTACTATGAAATTATCTTTATCATTAACATAATCATCTAAATAGTTTTTAGTATTATTATTACTACCATCATCTATTATATATACTTTATAATCATTATATGTTTGATTTAGAATACTATTTAAACATCTTTCTAAATCTAATTTTGGAGTATTATATACTGGAATTATTATATCTATCATATCGTCACCTAATTGTAATTATATCATAGAAATATTACTTAACCATTTAACTAATAATCATATAATTAGTTTCTTTTTAATAACTTATAATATTCCATCATACAGTTATAGAATTCATTATATTTATTTGAATCATTTAAATATATCCTTTTTAAAGATAGAACTTTAAGTATAACCAAGCAAATTAATGACCGTTGTGGATCCGTAAAAAATTGGCGATTCTCGGTTCCAAAAACTAAAAACAGTATAAGAATATTAAAGATGCCACAAGTTCTTACAAATGACCTTAAAATGATGAAAAACGAGGTAGAAGAGATACCAGGATTCAATGATAATTTCTTTGTAGCTGGGGATATGCTTCCTGTATGTAGTAATACACTCACTAATCATAAAAATGTTAATTGCAAATTAGCTAATGTTAAATAGATCCGATTACATGATTTTAGACATTCATGTGCATCACTACTTATTAATAATGGTGCTAATGTTACATTAGTAGCCAAATATTTAGGACATACAAAAATCGAGGAAACACTAAATACATATTCACATATGTTTAGTACTGCCCTCGACTCTGTTGTTTCTGTTATAGATAGCTTAGAAGATGACTAAGCTTTTTTAATTAATATATTTTTCAAACTTTAAATTATCATTATATAAATTATTATAATTGCTTATTGCAATTATCTCACCTTGTGGAGTTATTCTTCTTGAATTAAATTCATTATCATCCCATAATGACAATACTTCTTGCATTTTCTGGTTTATTTCTATTAATCTATTTTTAATTTCACTTTCATTCATTATTTGTTTATTAAACATGTTAACAAGTTTATCCTCAATAAAGTTTAATTCATACTTTTTTATTGATGTTTTTAATGTTTCTAAATTCAATGCATCAATTTGTAATAACGCATTATTCCATACATGTTTTGTTAATACTGGTTGAATTATTTTTATGTCATCTATTTCTAATTCATTTATAATTTCCTCCGATGTTTGGCCTTTATAAAACATTCCTGGTATCATTTCACGAAAGCGTTGTTGAATTGTTTTCATACTACGTGCTCCACCTAATGGCGTACATGCACCTACGGCTTCTAAAGAAATTAAAGTTATGTCTTTTTTAAATGATATATCATATAATTCGCACAATTTGTTACAGTAATCAATAACATTTCTTATATCATTTAATGGTTTGGGATATGAATATGTTAAGAACATAAAAGTCAAATAATTCATCTGTGACTTCGTCAACTTTTCCACTAATTTTATTGCTTCATCTTCAAATATTTGTAAGATACTTCTATCTTCTACACATAATCGTGATTTCATAATATCTATATAGTTATTTTTGGTAGTTCCAGTTTCATCAGAAGCATATCCTTTTTCAGCATTTAGAAACGATTGCTGCACAGACGGCTTTTTTAAATTTTGTATATGATTGGGGGTTTCATCAAATGCTTGTTTTAAGAAATCTGTAACTAATTCTTCAACTCTTCTTTTTGTTATTTCCCATGATTCATCCGAATACTTTTTTGCTTCTTCTGCTTTATAAACATCTAATGCAATAGTTTTTGCTTCTTCAAGTGACAACCCACTTTGATTATATATAATTATGTTATTTTTTGACATGTCATTATTTTGTATATTCTCAGAATTTTTTCCTCCTGATTGTTTTACTTCTACATCATTCATCATGTTCACTTCCTATGTTATTGTTCTGAATATTTATAGAGTTTTTTCCTCCTTTTTGAACAATACTAATATTTTTTCCTTTATTCTTTTTTTTCTTGAAAATGACACCTAATATTCCTGTTATGGCTATTACACCTATTCCATCAAATATCCAATAAGCATTTTTCCCAATCCAATCAAATATACTGCTCATACAAAACCTCCTATACTGCTACTGGTACTATTACCTTAATAATTTCTGTAATACATTTCATTATTTCATCATAATTAATATCATTGGCATATTCATATTTTTTCTTATATGAATCCCATCTATTTTTAATAATTTCACTATCTTTTAATATAGCTATTGCTTCTTCAATATTTCCTGTATAATTTCTCTTTTCAAATGTTTTATCTATAGCCTTACGTAGATCATCAACTTTAACATCTTTCCATCCTTTTGTGTATATTAAATATAAATCATAGTAATCTCTTATTCTACTATTAGCTTCAGCTCTTCTTAGAATTGTTTCCAGCTTTTCGGCTATTACAGTTTCAATATTGTATGACCATACATTAACATAACTATCTCCTAATATTGGGCGATATTTATACACAATTGGTTTTGGAGTAATTGGATCTCCTGTGGCTATATCAATTTGAAAGTTTTCTCTAATTGTATCGACTTTAACATTCAGAATTACTCTAAATCCACCATATTGATCTTCTTCACGTATATTACCAATCTCTACAAAGTTTATTAAGGCTCCATCATTTATATCTATTGAGATAATTGATTTAATCATCTCTTCAACATTTTCTTTAGTGAAATTAGCATCTTTAATTGCAGTATCTATATCTTTAGTAGATCGACTCTCTAATCCAAATAATGTACTTAAATAAAATCCACCTTTTAAAATGAAATTATCATGATATTTACTTACAGCTAATCTTTCTATAAATCTATCATACATATATAAACGAAGTAATGTATTAAAATCTAGATTTCGCTTTACTGCTATATTTTTTAATTTGTCTTTTACTTGCATACTATTCATACATCATACTCACAAAATCCATAACTTCTTCTTTTATGCCAAACATATCGGCATACTTAGAAAGTTTTATTAGATCATTGTCCTTTCTTTTAAGATATTCTTTTATTGCATATTTTACATGCTCAAGATCCATTCTCTTTTTGGAACGAATTATATCGCATATACATCTTTCTATGTCATAAGCTTTTACCTTATTTCCTTGTGGTGTTTCAACTTCAGTAATTCCAACATCATAGAACTTATCATCTACATAAAAAACGTTATGCTTTTTTAGCTTAGAATTATTATATTTTTTTGTAACAGTTATATCAAAAGAACTATCTGGCGCTTTAATTGAAAGATTATGAAAATAAAGTGCAGTCATGTGAGAATAGATTACTTTTGGAGTACTTACACTAAGTACATAATAAACATCTTCAATCTTAGAAGAATCTATATAAATTCCCTTAGCAACTTTTTCAATCATATTTTTTTTAGTCATAATAGATAGATAATTTCTACTTATATCAAAATCTTCAAGTTCTTTTGCAGTAATATATCCATTATTTCTTTCCATAAGTTTTTGAATAATTTCTATATTACTTTCATTTATAAACTCCTCTTTTGTCATAAAATCCATAATTTCACCTCTTTGTTCATTCATACGGACATTATATCATTTATCCGTATCATTGTCAATATATTAAAAACTGATAAATTAAGGATTTTCAGTTTATTTGTCAAAAAGCAAATAATTTTCATTGAGAATTTTTGCCACTTTTGCCACTTTTTCTCAACGAGATCTTAAGCAATAAAAAATTCATTGAGAACTTTTGCCACTTTCGGCATTTTTTTCAATGAACTATTCTTAAATCATATTTTTTTGTACCTAAATTGTACCTAAAACTATTTTAGCAATATCGATGCCTCGCAAACCCTTATAAAATGGGCATAAAAAATGAGAGCACGGTTAAATGCTCTCTTCAGGGGGAAGAGAGTTAGTTTTACAAATTAGATTCTTTTTTTATGATTAATTATCTAATTGAAAGTAATATAGTTTTTCTTTTTCATTTAGATTTTCTTGGAAGATTGCTCCAAATTTTTCATAATAGTTTTCTAATTCTGTTTTTAGATATACTTTTGTATAACCTAGTTTTTTTGCTTCATTTAGTAATGCTTCATTTAATAATTTGGAATAGCCTTTTCCTCTATATTCTTTTTTTACATACATAGTAGCATACCATGGAGTTAAGTCTTTTCGATATTCTCCATCATATTTAAATAGTGATATAAATCCTACTAGGTTATTTTCATCTATTAATCCTAATATACTGATTACTTTATCATTACTTAGTATTTTCTCTTTCTTTTCTATTATGTATTTTTCAATATTATCTTTTTTATTTCCCCACTCTAAGTTACATAATTTTATATATTCAGTTAAATAATTATCATTATCTTTTATATTAATAATTTTCATATAATCACTACTTTCTTATAGTAATTTTTTTATATACTTATTATATCATTAATTATTATGATATATTTATATTAAGAGGTTTATTATGAAAAAATATTTATATTTATTATTTAGTATTATTTTTGTATTTTGTTTAGTTGGTTGTGGAGAAGAAATAGATCATTTTGATGATATTGAAAAAGAATATTCTCTTGAGAATAACAAGTTACAATGTTATAAAACAGAAGATAATAAAAATTATCGTATTCTTACATATCAAGATCCTGAAACTTTTGCTATTAAAAGACAATCATTAACTATTTATTATTCTCAAATAATAGAAGATTTAAATGATGTAGATGTTCAAAAAGAATATTGTGCTGAATATGATGAGTCTAAATTTAGTAAATGTGAAGCTGATAAGTATCTTGTTGGTTTAGAGAAAGATAATTATAATGTTAGAATAAGATATACTTATAAATTATTAGAGGATAATCCTGATAAAGATAAATCTTTATTAGGGGAAATCAAAGAATTATTAGAAAAAGATAATTATAAATGTGACTTATTTGAAAAAGAATAAAACACTAACTTAATTGTGAACTTGTCAATAAAAAGTAGACAATAAAAACTCTTTATTTAAACCCTAATTGAGTTCTATATTCAATTGGGGTTTTATAATTTAATGCATAGCTAGG
>CADANC010000012.1 GCA_902789225.1 uncultured Erysipelotrichaceae bacterium | reverse complement strand
TAGAGTTAGTATTACTGCCGATAAAATGGTATTAATAATTGCTGATTGAACGCTTGTATAACCAAAGTTTTGCATTGTATATGAGTTTGCTACTACATAAATAATAATTAATGCAATTGTAAATAATGATTCATGTTTTTTAAATACTTTTTCCACTTTTTTGACTCCTCCTATTTATTGTTTTTATTAAAAGACGTTTCTAATATCTTTTTAAAATGATTTTCATCATAAGTTATTGAATTGTTTGCAAGTAAACTGGCAATTCCATGTGCAGTTATAAATAATATAGTAAACATTTCTTTTATCTCTTCAATATTTAAATTTGTTTCTTTCTTAATAATATCAAATATGTCTTGAAGACTATTTTCATTGTTATTAATTAAGTCTTCTAAATTAAAATTAGAAAATTTATCACTTTGAAATAAAAACTTAAATAAATTCTTTTCTTCTTTTGCAAACTTAATATACTGAAGACCAATACTTAACAACGGATCATCATTATTATTTTTCATCAAATATTCTGAATGATATTCGTCTACTCTTTTGTATAATTCATCTTTTAATATATCCATATTCTTATAATGATACATTATTGGCTGTGTAGAGCAATTTAATTTAGTAGCTATATTTCTAACATTTAAATTATCTATTCCCTCTTTTTTTATTATTTCAAGACTACTATCTATTATCATTTCTTTTGTTATTTTTGGGATTGGCGGCACTTTTCATCACCCCTTATAACATTTGTTATATAACACTTGTTATTATACATTAATATTATATAAAAACCAATATTATTTTTAAATTTCTTGTTACTTTTTTTACAAAATAATACTAAAAAAGGAACTGATTTCTCAATTCCAAATATCTTAATCTTACGATCATTCTATCCTAACGCTACATCAAGAATCATCATTATAATAAATCCAAATGCAAATCCTAGTGTTCCCAAATTAGAATGTTTACCTACTTGAGATTCTGGTATTAGTTCTTCTACTACTACGTATATCATTGCCCCGGCAGCAAAAGATAATAAATAAGGTAAAATAGGAACTACTAATGATGTTAAAATGATTGTTAAACCTCCAAATATTGGTTCAACTATTCCAGATAATGTTCCATATAAGAACGATTTACTTTTAGAATTTCCTTCTTCTTTTAATGGCATTGATATTATTGCTCCTTCAGGAAAGTTTTGGATAGCAATACCTATAGATAAAGCAATTGCTCCAGCCATGGTAATAGTATTATTTCCACTAATAGCCCCAGCAAGTGCTACTCCTACAGCCATTCCTTCTGGAATATTATGAAGAGTAACTGCTAATACCATCATTGCTGATTTTCCTAAGTTTGATTTTAATCCCTCGGGTTCTTTACTTTTTATATGTAAGTGAGGAATTACATTATCTAATATAAGTAAAAATATTATACCTAATATAAAACCTACTGTTGCTGGTAACCATGCTATTATATTTTTCTCTTGAGCCATATCAATAGATGGAATAATTAAAGACCAAACTGAAGCTGCAACCATTACTCCAGATGCAAATCCCAATAGTATCTTTTCTATCTTATTATTTAATTTATTTCTCATTAAAAATACCATTGCAGATCCTAGAGTTGTTCCAATAAATGGAATTATTAATCCTAAAAGCAAATTCATAATATCACCCTATTCATTTCCTTTTAAACTTGTAACCATATCTATTTTCTTAATCTTTCTTGCTAAGAATTTAGATACTAAATATGAAACAATAAATGTACCAATAGCTGCAATAATATATGTCCTAATTGTTATAAATGCACAAAAATCATAATGTTCTTCAATTGCAGTCTTAAACAACCAGTCTGTTAAATAAAAACCAAGTGGTAATCCAATTATAATCGATACTATAGCTATCCAATTATTTTGTTTAATAAATATATTTTCAATTTGTTTATCTTTAAAACCTAATACTTTTAATGTTGCAAATTGATATTGTTTTTCTGTATAGGAAAGTATTCCTAAGTTATATATGATTACACTACCAAGAAGTATAGCAATACCAATAATCATAACTAGCATAGATTTCATCATGGAAAGCATACCTGTCATGCCTTCTTTTAGACTATTAATGTTTTGAATTGTTTCAATATTTTTAATTTCCTTTGTTTTACTTAAATCATTATTCGTATATAAGGCATCTGGTTTAAATTCTATTCCAAGTGACTCTAAATACTTCTTTGTCATAGATACATTTTGATTTTGAGGATCTTTATTAAATCCAATTATCTTTGATTTATAATACTTGTTATCACCATAAATATGCCATTCTATTTGATCACCTATTTTATAGCCTTTAGTATTTGCTAATTTATAGGTAACATAAACACCATCATCTGTTGGTTTTTCTTTTAATCTATTCTTGTTATCTACAAATCTTAAATAATCTCCAGCATCCGTTACTAAAATATTATTTGATTCTCTTTTACCATCTTTATCTTTTATTTCAATTCCTAAACTTTGAGAAGTATTATTACCATATTTATCATATAGCTCGTTGTATTCTTCACTACTAATTCCTTCTTTTATATTTAACTTATAATCAAAATTATATAAATCTTCAAATTGTAGTTTTACAAAGAAATTCATTGAATCCAACATACCAAATGAACATACTATTAAAGCACAACATCCAACAACACCTGCAAGTCCCATAAACGTTCTCATTTTGTTTCTTAAAATATCTCTTAAATTCCAAATTGAAGTAAAACTTAAGTGTTTAAATAATCCTTTTTTAGTAATATCCAAAGCTTTACCTTTGACATTTGGTATTTTAGTTCTAAGAGTTTCAGCAGGATTTTCTCTTAAGATACTTCTACATGTTATAAAAGTAATTAACAAAACAGTAAAGATTACTAAACCTGTAACATAATAACATGATACATTCATTGAAGGATGACCGTTAGGTATTTCAAAGAAAGCCATTTGAAGATTCATAAATATTGTACCAATAAAATAATATCCTAAAATTAATCCTACTATGCTTGCTACAATACTAATCCATAAGCCATATCCCATATAGTGAAATAATATTTTTCTATTACTAAAACCTAAAGCTTTTAAAGTACCTATTTGTACCCTTTCTTTTTTAACTACTCTAGTCATAGTAGTGATAACAGATAGCATTGCAATAAATAAGAATATACCTGAAAAAACTCCTACATAAGTTTTACCTTCATCAATTTCTCCTTGATAAGCAACATAAGATGATGTATCTTCTACATTTATTATTGCTTTTGCATTTTCTATATTATCTTCTATTGCTTCTTTTACATCATCTTTTTTATTTACGTCTTTAACATCTACCATAATACTAGAAAAAGGTATATAGTCTTTATAATTAAAATTTGGCATTACCATTTTAAATATTTTTTCGTCTGTAATATTTGCTTCTTTCATAACCAAAGATTTTATATAATCTTCCGTTATTTCATTTGTACTCATATAAGCAAAGCCAAATTCTTTTCTATCTGGATATAATTCTGATTCATCTCTTACATCATATAAATGATCAGGAACATTAATTCTGCCTAAAACTTTTTCATGTAATATCATTCCATCATATTTTACTAGTACTGTATCTCCGACTTTTATGTCATTTTCTAATGCATAAAAATTATCTAACCAAATACCACTTTTATTTACATCAAATTCTTCACCTTCAAGTACATAGAATTTTGATATATTGTTTGATTCAATAAAATTTAATAATAAAGTTTTATCATTATCAGTATTAGCTGTAACTGATAACTTTAGTTCTGCATCTTTTACGTTATCCAATTTTTTAATATAGTTTAAATCATCATGATTTAAATATCCCATGACATTTAAATCAAATAGATTATTTTCAGAATTAAACTTATCTCTAGTTTCTTCCATACCACCCATATATGCTTCTATTCCAGAATAAGCCATTATTCCTATCATAATCATTAAAAAGATTGTAATAAATTGAGATAAATTTTTTCGAATATCTCTAAACATTTTTCTATTTAACATAATTACCACTTAACCTCATCAATATTTTTTGGATGCGTGTTAAGTTCATTAGATACAACTTTTCCATTTTTTATTCTAATTACTCTATCTGCTATGTCAGCAATTAAAGAGTTATGGGTAACTATAATAACAGTTGTATCTTCATCACTTTGTTTTCGAAGTAATTTTAATATTTCTACTCCTGTCTTTGAATCAAGTGCTCCAGTTGGTTCATCACATAATAATACCTTTGGATTTTTCATAATTGCTCTTGCAATTGATACTCTTTGTTGTTCTCCTCCTGATAATTCTCCCGGAAATTTATCGGCATGTTTTGATAAACCTACACTTTTTAATACTTCCTTAGAGTTTCTTGAGGTATTAGTAACATCTTTTATTAAATTAACATTCTCATCTACAGTTAAAGTAGGCATTATATTATAAAACTGAAATATAAATCCAACATCATGTGCTCTATATCTAGTTAGTTCATTATCGTTATATTTTGCTATATTATCTTCGCCAATGTAAATATCCCCAGATGTGGCTTTATCCATTCCACCAAGAAGATTTAACAGTGTTGATTTCCCAGCACCTGATGGTCCGAGTATTACTACAAATTCTCCTTGATTAATACTTAAATCTATTCCATCTAAAGCATTAAATTTTTGTTCACCGACTATATAAGTCTTTTTTACATTTCTTAATTCAATAAAACTTTTCATAGTATCCTTCCTTCTAAATATGAAATACTTTTCACATTAATTATATTATCAAGAATTATAATAGTCAATAAATAATATGAATTCTATTTCACATTATTACATTACGTGATATACTCTACTTACGAGGTGACTTTATATGGTCGATAATATCAGAGAGCCTAAGCAACAGAGAGCTATTGAAAAGAAAGATAAAATTATTGAGGCCGGATTTAATCTTATATGTAAAAATGGCTATTATAATACTAATACAGCTGAAATCGCAAAGGAGGCTGATGTCTCTACTGGTATAGTTTATCAATATTTTAAAGATAAAAATGATATCTTATTGGAAGGGCTATATAAGTTTGGAGACAATATATTCTTTCCTATTCTTACATTAGATTTGAGTAATTATGATATTAAAAACTTTGATAATGATTTGACAAATTTAATAGCTAGTCAAATTAAAAATCATAAATTATCTCAAAGAGCTCATGAAGAAATAACTGCTATGATTCATACTGATTCTAATGTTGCCAAATACTTTTATGATAAGGAATTTGAAGTTACTGAAAGAATTAAAAACTTATTAGTAAAAAATGGTTATGAAGAAGAACAATTATTAGAAAAAGTTCATATAATTATTGGACTTATTGATAATTTATGTCACGAAATTATATATCATAAGCATAAAGATATAAATTATGATGCTATGACTAATATAACAATTAATATGATTAAAAATTTATTTAAAAAATAAAAAGATATGATCATTCATATCTTTTTTATAATTGACACAATTTCTTAATCTTCCGATCTATTTTAATTCTAATCCATCTTTAAATGCATTTCCAACTCTTTCTTCAACTTTATAGTATCCATGAGTATATGGATCAAAAGCTATTGCTGATACTTTAGTAATATCTACATTATCTCCATTCATTACACTTTCATCAGCAGTAGTATTAATTACTTTACCTAAAACACCACAGTCATTATATTCTATAAATTCACATTCTAAACATAGTGGAAATTCATTTATGATTGGTGCATCAACATATTCTGATTTAGTAGCAGTTAATCCACTCTTTTCAAATTTATTTGGTGTATTATTTCCAGACACTACTCCAAAATAATCTGCTTCTTTAACATGCTTACTATCAGCAATACTTACTGTAAATGCTTTTCTTTCCTTAATATTTTTTACTGTTTTATGAGATTCAGTTAGATTTAAGATTACTTGATCTCTTTCAAACATTGTTCCCCATGCAGCATTCATTACATTAACTGTTCCATCTTCATTATATGTTGCAATCATTAATACTGGCATTGGAAAAATTCCTTCTGTTGTCTTAATAGTTTTTCTCATTTTATCATCCTCCACTAAGTATTATAACACAAAAAAAGAGAAGTTTTCATTCTCCTATATCTTAATATGACGATGCTTTAGAATACGTTAATATCCATTTACCATCTATCTTTTTTGCTTTTAAATCCTGTCTTAAATTCCGCCATGATTTACTTGTCCCAAATGGTGAAGCAAGTGTTTTTGTTTTTCCAATAATTGTTGCATCATCACCATTAACATTAACATCTATGCTTTCATGTTTTGATTCAAAGTAAGATAATTCTCCACTTTTAACTGAATCTAAATAATCTTCTTTTGTTTGCTTCATACCTGTCATATGAACAAGTACATAATCATCAGACAATATTTCACCTAATTTTATTAAGTCCTTATTAATACTTGCTTCACATAAATCAATATAGCGTTTTCTTATTAATTCTTTATCTGACATTATTAAACCCAAGATTCGATCCTATTCTTTGAATCCTTTGCTTGTGATCCAACAATAGCTATGGCATCATCTAAAACATTTGCACCTTTACAAATCTTTTTAATATCACTAACAACATTTGCAAGGCCTGATCCTTCATGTGTTGTTACTATTCTAATAATTTTACCAGTAAAGTCTAAATCCTTAATTGCTGTTTCTATTTCTGGTGCATAAGTCCCCCAATAAATTGGTGTCATTATATAAATAACTTCATACTTTGATATGTCTTTAATTGATTTTTTAATTGGAGCATTGCCAATTCTTTCCTTTGCTTCTTTAAGACAAGTCTGATAATCTTTAGCATAAGAAACTAATGGTTCTACTTTAAACATATCTGCATTAGTAAATTCCTGAACATATTCTGCTATATATTCTGTATTACCTTTATCAATATATCCTACAGAGTAATTTTCATCTGCTCGACTAAAATAAATAATTAGGCTTTTTTTATCTTTCATAATATCATCCTCCAATAAAATTATAGCATAAAAGGAGAATATTTCTATTCTCCAAATATCTTAATATTCCAAGCATCATCATTATCATTTGTTTTTTAAATATATAAAATCCATATTAATTTAGAAATCAAATGACAGCCAAAATGTGCTAGCATTGAATATCCTATTCCATATTTTCTATATAGCCATCCAAATGATAAACCAAATAGTCCATTCATCAATAAACATCT
Source organism: uncultured Erysipelotrichaceae bacterium (assembly GCA_902789225.1). Taxonomy (GTDB): domain Bacteria; phylum Bacillota_I; class Bacilli_A; order RF39; family UBA660; genus RUG343. Next base: position 28,484 of record CADANC010000012.1, on the reverse strand, counting down.
AAATAATAGTAATCCATCAATATATCCAAAAGTTTGAATAGTTGCAGGTATATGTAATAAGGCAAATAATAATGCAGATATTACATTTGCAATGATAAATACTTTTGTTGGTGTTTTATTTTCTTTTCTATAAAATATTTTAGATATAATCCATGATAATAATGACATAAAGAATAATCTTAATAATATTTCTTCAAATACAGCTCCATAAGTTAATGATGCAATAATATATTCTAAAGATGGTTTACTATCATAACTATGTAATATAGAATCACTAAAACTTCCAAACACATATCTATCAAATAGACTTAATAATAAACCACCAATAATAGAAATAATTATTACTCCTATTATTGCATTTTTGTTTTTCTCTATTTTTTTCCATAATCCCATCTTATTCGATAAGACTAAGCCAATTGCTCCTAATATAACTGCATACAATGCTATTTGTAAAATTGATACAATAATAACTACCTCTTTTGAACCAGCTTGTTTTATTGCATCATCAATTATTTTTTGATCTAATGAATTTATTGAATATATTGTAGTAAAATACCCACCAATAATACACATTAAAATCATAAATATAAAGAATTTCCAATTTTCTTTTATATATTTTTTCATTATTTGGTTTCTCCCTTATTCATTACTTTTTTAGCCATTGTTCTTTTACCACATTTAGGACATTTTTGATATCTAGATGTACCCATATGTGGAGCCATCAATAATTTAAAGTAATTTTTTTCTTCAAATATATGATGACAATGTTTGCACTCATAATATCCTGCATCTACTTCAAGTTTAAATCCATAGAAACACACAATTAGTAATATAGCTGTTGAAAAACAAATAATTGTAGCTAATATTGGACCTTTTTCTAAAAATATAGAAGATATAACCACAAGAGCTACATAAAATATAAAAGCAGTTATAGTTAATACCCACATATCTGTAATTAATCTTTTGTTTTTTAGTTCATCTTGTTTAGCAAGTTCTACTAATAATTCTTCATTTTTCTTTTCATAATCCTTCATATCAATTCTTTCACCATTTAAAAGTTCATTGACATTTATATCAAGTATATTACACAAGTCTAGCATCTTATCAGCATCTGGTAAAGATAATCCTCTTTCCCATTTTGATACAGCTCGATCAGTAATAAATAATTTTTCTGCTAATTGTTCTTGAGTTATATTTTTTTCTTTTCTACAATTAGCAATAAATTTTCCAATCTTAATTAAATCCATGAACTTTTCTCCTTTCATGACTTAATTATAAAATAAGCCATTTATTAGTTACACATACCAATGGTTGAGTTGATATTCTATATATATTTTACCATTTATTTATCAAATTTAAATAATTCAAGAACAATTGAAACTATAAATAGAGTAATACCACTATATAAAAATGTATATCTAATAATATTCCAATGTCTATCATCAGGAAATATACGATTTAGTACCATGTTCAAAATAAACGCAACAATAATGATTCCCATAAACACATAAGAAATAATTGTTAATACCTTTTTTCTTTTATCAATTTGTTTTCTTAATTTAATTAAATTTTCTTCTGATTTATTCATATAATCATTTTCCTTAATTTTTTTACCGGATAATAACTCATTAACATTAATATCTAACTCATTACATAGATCTTTTAGTAAAGAGTAATCTGGCATAGTATTGCCATTTTCCCATCTACTAATTGATTTACTTGTAACACCTAATTTTTCTGCTAATTGTTCTTGAGTTAAACCTTTCTCTTTTCTACAATTTAAAATAAATTTTCCTATTTTAATTTGATTCATATTATCCTTCCTTTCAAAAATGATTATATGATAGTACTTTATTCAATAACAGGACATAACATGAGAGTTTACTATTACATATTTATTTTATCATATAAAAAAGACTAGTTTTTAGTCTTTTATTTGTTTTAAATTTTTATTATTCGTATTTGTTACTATTTTTTTACCTGTCTTAGCCTCAATTTGTTCTCGTGTGTTTTTAGCTATTGTGCTTCCTTCTATTACTGATTCTTTTGCATTACCTAAGCGAGCAAGCCATAATTTTATAGGTTCTGCTTTCTTACTTGGAATAGATTCTATTATACGAAACATTTCTTCCAAATCAACGACATCAGTTAATCTTTTTTTACCATCTTGAGTAATTAATTTCAACTGGTGACAATTTGTCACCGTTTCATTTTCTTCTTCTTTTAGTCTTTGTTTTAGCTTGTTCCAATATTTTCTACCATCACTACTTTCCGATAAAATACCAACAATATCAACAACACTAATATAATATTTTTCTTCATCAGAATTCCAAACTGTTCTTACTTTTTTATTTTCAAATGTTTTATTTAATATTTGTAATTTATTATTCATTTTCACCCTCCTTTTTGACAATTTCTAATTTGTATCCTAAAGCAGATAATAATTTACAAAAATTACCGATCGACATAGAGTGAATACTTTTTTCCATTCTAGCAATAGTAGACTGTGCTATTCCTATTCTATTTGCTAACTCTCTTTGACTTAAATTTGATTCATATCTAATCTTTAAATATTTACATATTAAATCAAATTCTTCATTATTAATTACATCTTTATTGATATTTTTCATCATGTTTCACCTCTAATCGCATAACAGCAAATATGCTATCACGCTGTCAATAGAAAAAGACTAGATTTCTCTAGTCCTTTATTTGGTTACTTTGACCCCTTACTTTTAATTGCGGCTTGTGAATCATAAACTATCGGAAAACTTATTGTAACGATATATCGTTCTATTTAACTAAAATGACTTGTATATTATTTTATATTTTTATATATTTTAAATACTTTTAGCATTTCTTTTGCTATACCATGTTTATCTTCATAGATTTCAGCATTTTTAATAAATTCATTTTCAACATTTTCTAATGGAATGTATCTTAATTCAAAATTACCATTCTTTTCTGATTCAGTATACTTTGTATTATCTAGATTCGGTCTTTCATCTGTCTTAATCTCGTAATAATATATTTCAATCTTTCTATTTTTACCAACTGCAGGCCAATCCTTATAATAGCCTATTGAGCAAGCAAATGGTTCAGCATCTTTAATATTTAAATCAATACCTGTTTCTTCTTGTACTTCTCGATTAATAGCACTTATTAGATTTTCACCTTCTTCAACATGCCCACCTGGACATTGATATTCATTATGTGAATAACCTAATAGAATTTCATTATTACTATTAATTAATAATATTTTTACTCTTACTACAAGTTCGGTCATATCTTCTTCTTTTAAATTATAATCGTTTGTTATTATTTTTTCCATAATTATCACCTATACAAATTATAACATAAAAAGACTAGATTAATCATCTAGTCTTACATTCACCTTATGCGTTCTAATTTTTTCTTGCTTTGATTGCAGCTTGAACCGCCATTTGCATAGAGGGGTTATAGCTAAAGAGTTAAATTAGATCATATAACACAAAAATCTTTTAAAAAATTGGAATTAAATATATATTTCTTTTTTATATTATTTTATTTTTTAGGCTAATTAATTATATAAACAATCTCTTGTTTTAGATACTGCAGTTACAGGGGGGTTACAATTTAAATACAATAAGCATTACTACCATGCTTAAGCAAATCATATTTTATCTATTGAATATTATATTCTTTCTCTAATAATATTTTTACTACATAAATATGTGATTATGAAATATATTCCATAAATCAAAATCAAAAATATAAAAGTCATATAAGATCCATTTAATATACTAGTAATTCCTAAAGATTTTAATATCCATTCACAAAACTTTAATCCAAATATTGTATGAATTACAGCGATAGATAAAGGCATCATAAAGAATATAAAAGTTTGCATAAATAGTGCTTTGTTAATCTCTTTTTCATCTGCACCTATTTGTCTTAATATTTTATATTTCTTCTTATCATCTATACAATCAGATAATTCTTTTAAAGCAAGTATAGCTGATGATGATATCAAAAAAATGATTCCTAAATATAAACCAATGAATGTAATTATAGCCGTTAATCCTGCAGCACTTATTTCAATTTCATATCTGGTATCTTTTATTAGAGTCTCTTCAGTATGAAATTTTTTTACTTTTTCTTCTAATTTATCAATTATTCTTTGATCTTTTGAATTATAGTTTCCCGAAAGAATTTCATATTTTAAATGATCTTTTTCAATAATTTGGTCACTTACTACAAAGAATCCCAAATTAGCTGGATTACCTGAAATATTAACAAAACCATTTATTAATTTTTTATATGGTTTTAATTCGTGATTAAATATTATCATCGTACTATTACTTTTAAGTACTGATTCATAAATATCAGTATTATAATTAGAAACAATTGCGTATTCATCATCTTGAATAGATACTGTATCAATCTTTAATAGTCTGGCTAGTTTATTGTAATCTGCCTCACTCATAATCAATACAGGGGAATCAAACTGAATGTATGAATATTCTTGTTTAATCTGTTCATATACTTTACCCAATGATTTAGCATAATCAAAATTCTCATCATAATATTCAGAAACTATTAAATTATCTTTTGTATTTTCTTTTACAAATGTATCTTCTAAGAATTCAGTAACTCTTATATTTTGATTGATACTAATAATCTGATAATCTACCGGAGCATAAGTATTAATTGAATTATTAAAATAATCCTTAATGGTAAATGCACTTGTTAATAAACATAGTGTGAAAAATAACATTAAACAAATGATAGAAATAGATATTACCATTGTATTAATCTTACTGTTGATTTGTTTAAACACAAAGGTATTTAATTTTTTTGAATACAAATTATGACATTTAGAAATTATCTTTAAACTCATACCCGCTACTGAATAAAAGAATAATATTGTTCCAATTGTCCCCAATAAAATAGGTACTAAAAGAATACTCACATCATATTTTAGTAAATCATTCACACCAGCGGTAACCATGTAGTAAGCTGATCCTAACATTAAAACTGAAATAAAAAATAGAATAACACTTATCATAGAACTCTTTATTCGAATCTTTTCTTGTTTCTTGCTAGCTTGTAATAAGTCTATCAATTTGTTTTTATTTATTATGATAGTATTAAATATCATAACAATAAAATAAATAATACCAAAATATAATATTGTCTTAAATAATGCAGTTTTGGAAAAATTGAAAGTGAATTTTGACATATTAGCTTCAAATAAATTAGCAACAAAAATACTGGTTATTTGTGATAATACGATTCCTAATAATAAACCGAAAGCAAGTGATATTAAACCAATAATAAATGTTTCAATCAAAAGCAGTAAAGATATTTTCCTCTTGGACATTCCTAGAGTCATATAGACACCAAATTCTTTATTTCTTTTCTTAATTAAAAATCTAGAGGCATATATAATTAAAAATCCTAATATGAATGATACAAATACTGATATATAAGATAATATTCGTTCTAGTAAATCAATCATTTCACTTTGTCTTGAAGTAACTTCTAAGATAGCAGTTTGTGAATCCATTGAATTAAATAAATAGAATATACAAACTCCTAGAATTAAAGTTACAAAGTATATTGCATAGTCTTTAAAACTCTTCTTTATATTTTTAAGAGATAAATTATAAAGCATCGTTCATTTCACCCCCAAGTAGAGTGACAACATCAATGATTTGATTAAAGAAATCTTTACGAGACAGTTCTCCTTTATTTAATTCATTAAAAATCTTACCATCTTTTATAAATATTACACGAGTAGCATAACTTGCAGTAAATGCATCATGAGTAACCATGAGTATTGTTGAATTTAAATCTTTATTTAAGTATTCGAAACTATTAAGTAATTGTTTGGAAGATTTAGAATCTAATGCTCCAGTAGGTTCATCCGCAAGAACTAAACTAGGATTCGTAATAATAGCTCGTGCTGAAGCAATTCTTTGTTTTTCTCCCCCACTCATTTGATAAGGATATTTATTTAAAATCTTAGAGATATTTAATTTAGAAGCTATGTCTTCTATCCTTTCCTTTTGTTCATGATAAGGAACATTTTGGATTGCTAAAGATAATGATATATTTTCATATCCTGTTAACGTATCTAATAAATTAAAGTCTTGAAATATAAAACCTAATTTATCTCTTCTAAACTTATTCAATTTATTACCTTTTAATTTCGTAATATTCTCTCCATCTACATATATTTCACCTGCAGTTACTTTATCAATGGTAGATATACAATTCAGTAATGTGGTTTTTCCCGATCCACTTGCTCCCATGATAGCAACGAATTCACCCTTCTCTACTTCAAATGAAATATCGTTAATTGCTTTTGTTAAGTTAGTTTTAGTACCATAGTACTTTTCTACGTTTTTAACTTTTAATATTTTTTCCATATTCTTTCTCCTTTTCTAATACCATTTTATTAAAAGAAGATTCTTTTTGTCTTTTTTCTAATATTACATTATCTTACAATTTTGTAATACTCATTTTTACCAAATTCTAATATTAGTTTAGTATATTCTTTTTCTTTACTTTCTATTAAAATATTATGTCCAAGTTTATCACATAACTTTTTAACAATATATAACCCCATACCAGTAGACTTAACTTTTTCTCTTCCATTTGTCCCAGTAAAAGACTTATCAAATACTCTTTTTAAATCTTTAGAAGGAATTCCTATACCGTTATCATAGATTTCTAAAACTGTCTTTTCATCATACTCAGTAGTACAAATCTTAATATAAGAATCTTTATCTTTTTTATATTTAATACTATTATTTATAATTTGATTAATAATAAATTCTAACCATTTTTTGTCAGTACATATTTTTATATTTTTTAGATCAGTAATAAAATCTATGTTATTTTCAAGTAAATCATCTTTATTCTTTAAGCCAACATTTCTTATTACCTCTTTTAAAGATACTTCTGTGATTGCAAAATCTTTTTCCGTATTTTCACTTCTCACATAATATAAGACTTCATCTATTTGATTATCTAGCCTTCTAATTAAACTAAGGATTGACTTATCATATTTTTCTTTATTGTTATGGCATTTTAATACCATACTAGCGATTGGAATCTTCACTTCATGAATCCATAATTCAACAAACTCTTTAAACTCATTAATATTTCTTTGATATTCATTAATATTTTCAATCATAGATTTATTAATTTCATATAAAGAGTTAACAAGTATCTTTTCTTCATATGTATCAGGTTCAGTTATTGTTTCCAATATTAAGTATTTTTTGGATAATTTATCTAAATTAGAAAGATAGTTTTTGTAAAATGAGTTTTTCTTTATATAACTGATTGTAATGATTGATATACCACAAACAGTTAACAGAAAGAAACATATCATTGATACAAATATAGGCATTTTAAAAGCATTGAGAATAAGAACAATTAATATAATTGTACTTAAATATATGATAATACCAATTAAATTGTCTTTTAAATACTCTCTATATTTCATACTATTCTATATCCTATTCCTTTTCTTGTTTCTATAATATCTTCATAACCTAAATCAGATAATTTAGATCTTAATCTACTAATATTAACTGTTAGAGCATTTTCATTAATGTATTCATCATTATTCCAAAGGTCAGTCATTAACTCATCCTTCGTAACAATTCTGTCTTTATTACTTAGTAATAAATGAAATATAATTATTTCATTTTTTGTTAAAATGATCTCTTTATTATCTCTTTTAACAATACCCCTTCCTAGATCAAAAGCAATATCTTTATAGGTAATTATACTTTTATTACTTTTACATCTTTTAAGTAATGCATTAATTTTTAATAAAAGAATTGTGGGATTATAAGGCTTAGTAACATAGTCATCTGCACCATAAGAATAAGAAATTACTTCATCTGCTTCGCTTTCTTTACTAGTAACCATTATGACAGGAATGTTAGATTCTTTTCTAATTTCTTTTAATAAGATTTCTCCATTAAGATAAGGAATGTTAATGTCTAATAGTATTAAATCAGGATGAGCCTCTAGTACTTCTTGCTTAGAATTTGCAAAATCTTTTAATATGATTCCTTCAAAATTAGAATTATTTAAAAGAAATAATAATTCTTCTGCAATTGTCTTATCATCTTCTACTATCATTATTTTTTTCATAGAAAATCACCTAAATACATTATATCATTTATATAATTATTCTAACATTACAGTTTTGTAACACAAAAAAGACTAGAAATTCTAGTCTTTTTTTTATTATTTACTTGCTTTTTCTTTGATGGCAGCCTGTGCAGCAGCTAGTCTAGCAATAGGTACTCTAAATGGTGAGCAAGATACATAATTTAATCCTACTTCATGACAGAATTCAACTGAAGATGGATCTCCTCCGTGTTCACCACAGATTCCTAATTTAATATCTTTTCTAGTTTTTCTTCCTGCTTCTGCAGCCATCTTAACTAGTTTACCTACTCCTTTTTGATCTAATTTAGCAAATGGATCTGATTCATAGATTTTTCTTTCATAATAACTATCTAAGAATTTACCAGCATCATCTCTTGAGAATCCAAATGTCATTTGAGTTAAGTCATTTGTTCCGAATGAGAAGAATTCAGCTTCTTGTGCTATTTCATCTGCAGTTAAAGCAGCTCTTGGAATTTCAATCATAGTACCGATATGATAATTCATATCTGATTTCTTTTCTTTCTTAACTTCTTCTGCTGTTTCTACAACTATATCTTTAACAAATTTTAACTCTTTAACTTCTCCTACTAATGGGATCATGATTTCTGGTACGATATCATATCCATCTTCTTCTTTTACTTCAATTGCTGCTTCCATTAATGCTCTTGTTTGCATCTTAGCTATTTCTGGATATGTAACTGCTAAACGGCATCCTCTGTGTCCCATCATTGGATTGAATTCATGTAATTCATCACATTTAGCTTTTAATTCTTTTTCTGTTACTTTCATATCTTTAGCTAATGCTTTAATTTCAGCTTCTTCTTTAGGTAAGAATTCATGAAGTGGTGGGTCTAAGTAACGTACAGTCATTGGTAATCCTTTTAATTCTTTGTACATTGCTTTAAAGTCACCTTTTTGATATGGAATTAGTTTAGATAATGCTTTTTCTCTTTCTTCTGTAGTATCAGCAAGAATCATTTTTCTAATATTGAAGATTCTTTCTTCATCGAAGAACATATGCTCAGTACGGCAAAGTCCGATTCCTTCTGCTCCTAATTCGATAGCTTTTGCTGTATCTTTTGGAGTATCTGCATTAGTTCTAACTCCTAATTTACGATATTTATCAGCCCATTCCATAACTCTACCAAATTCTCCTGCGATAGTAGCATCAACTGTTTTGATTTCTCCATCGTAGATATTTCCAGTAGAACCATCAATAGAGATTACATCTCCTTCATGGAATGTTTTTCCTCCTAATGTGAATTCTTTCTTAGCTTCATTTATTTTGATGTCACCACAACCAGATACACAGCAAGAACCCATACCACGAGCTACTACTGCTGCATGTGAAGTCATTCCTCCACGTACAGTTAAGATACCTTGTGCTACTTTCATTCCTGTAATATCTTCTGGTGAAGTTTCTAATCTTACTAAGATTACTTTTTTCTTCTTTGCAGCCCATGCCTCTGCATCTTCTGCAGAGAATACTATTTGACCACATGCTGCTCCTGGAGATGCTCCTAATCCTTTACCAATTGGAGTTGCAGCTTTAAGTGCTTTTGCTTCAAATTGTGGATGTAATAATGTATCTAAGTTACGAGGATCAATCATTGCTACTGCTTCTTCTTCAGTACGCATTCCTTCATCTACTAAATCACATGCAATTTTAAGTGCTGCTTTGGCAGTTCTCTTACCATTTCTTGTTTGTAACATGTATAGTTTTCCATGTTCAACAGTGAACTCCATATCTTGCATATCTCTATAATGAGATTCTAGAGTTTCACATACTTTTTTGAATTCTTTGAATGCTTCTGGGAATTTTTGTTCCATTTCAGCAATCTTCATTGGTGTACGAACACCTGCAACAACATCTTCACCTTGTGCGTTAGTTAAGAATTCTCCAAATAGTCCTTTATCTCCTGTTGCTGGGTCACGTGTAAATGCAACACCTGTTCCACAGTCATCTCCCATATTACCAAAAGCCATTGCTTGTACGTTTACAGCAGTTCCCCATGAATAAGGAATATCATTATCTCTTCTATAAACGTTTGCTCTTGGATTATCCCATGAACGGAATACTGCTTTAACAGCTCCCATTAATTGTTCTTTTGGATCACTTGGGAAATCTTTTCCAATTTTTTCTTTATATTCAGCCTTGAATTGTCCTGCTAATTCTTTTAGATCATCAGCATCTAATTCAACGTCTTGAGTTACACCTTTTTTCTCTTTCATTTCATCGATTAATTCTTCAAAGTATTTCTTTCCAACTTCCATTACTACGTCAGAATACATTTGAATAAATCTTCTATAGCAATCCCAAGCCCATCTTGGATTTTTGCTTTTTTCTGATAATGTTTCTACAACATCTTCATTTAATCCTAAATTAAGTATTGTATCCATCATACCAGGCATAGATGCTCTAGCTCCTGATCTAACTGATACTAATAATGGATTTTCTTTATCTCCAAATTTCTTACCAGTTATTTCTTCCATTTTTACAATTGCTTCATTGATTTGTTTTTGGATGTCTTTATTAATTTCACGACCATCTTCATAGTATTGAGTACATGCCTCTGTAGAAATTGTAAAACCTTGAGGTACTGGTAAACCAATATTAGTCATTTCAGCTAAATTAGCTCCCTTTCCTCCTAATAGTTCACGCATATCTGCGTTTCCTTCGCTAAACATATATACGTATTTATGCATTATTCGCTACCTCCTTGTCACAATACGTCATTACTATAACATATTTTTCTATTATTTTTAAGATTTTTAACAAAAATTTACATATTTGAATATAAAAAAGTAGACCGAAGTCTACTTTTTAATGATTACTAGTAATTTCTTCTATATTATCTATTTTTAATTTATCTTTTATTTCTTCTACTGTATCTTTTGATACAATATCATATTTTAATTCTAATTCTAATAATTCTTTATTTGCTTCTTCTATAGAAATCTCTTTTTTATTAATCTTTGTAATTAAAGTCATTACTTCTTCAGTAGGTTTTGTTAAAGATTTTGTAGCTTCAGTTAATATAGGTGAATGATATACAATCTTAGGTGCTAAAGATGAATCTTTGAACCCATTTAGAGAAGAAGTAGGAATTATTAAGAATAATAATATTATAAATAATACAATATATCCTTCTATAAAGCCAACTACTGCTCCTAGTATTCTAGAAGGAATTATAAGAATCAATGTCGCATCTACTAATTTTGATAATACTTTTGATATTCCCATTACTACTTCAAATAATAAGAATAATACAAATAGAATCATTATAAAAGATAACATTTCATATATTATTATATTTAGAGAAGTTAGTTTTCCTATTTCTCCAGGTAATACATCAAATGGAAAAATCTTACAAAAGAAATCTCCTAATATTCCTTTAAAATTATATGAAACAACAAACATTACTATTAATCCTACCAAAGATACTAATTGTTTTATTACTCCATTTTTTAATCCTATAAGTATAAACATTATAAATATTAATACTATTCCAATATCTAATATCATAAATTATTCTCCTATTATTTATATTATAAACTATATAACAGAAATATGCTATAATTTAATTGAGGTGTTAACATGAATGTTGTTATTAAAGTTGATGATGATACTAAAAAAGAAATGATTGAATATTATAAAGATAAAATGAGAGATAAAAAGATTCCTTATGTAGTATTTCAAGCACAAGAAGAAGATACTGTTATTACAATGTATGAGTCTGGTAAAGTTATGTTTCAAGGTAAAAGTGCTGATATAGATGCTAGTCACTGGGGAATTGAAATAGAAGAAAAAAAACAAGCTAAAGAAGATACTAGAAAGAAATATGATAAGTATTATCATTCTAATAGTATTGGTAGTGATGAAGTTGGAACAGGTGATTATTTTGGACCTATAGTTGTAACTGCTACATATGTTACTAAAGATGATATAGAATTCTTAGAAGGATTAGGAGTAATGGATTCTAAAAAGATAAGCGATGATAAGATTAGAGATATTGCTCCAAAGATTGCTAAAAGAATTAAATATAAAAGTATTATTCTAAAGAATGAAGAATATAATGAAAAATATGGAGCTAATTTTAATTTAAATAAAATCAAATCTATTATGCATAATAATGTTTTATATCAATTAGCTAATGAAATAAAAGAATATGACTATATAATAGTTGACCAATTTGCTTATGAAGAAAGTTATTATAATTATTTAAAAGGAATAGATAAAATACAAAGAGGAATTACATTTATTACTAAGGCTGAAGATAAGAATATGGCTGTTGCTTGTGGAGCTATTATTTCTAGATATCTTTTTCTAAAAGAATTTGATAAATTAAGTGATGAAGTACATGTACCTTTGCCTAAAGGTGCTGGAGTTGATGTAGATAAGATTGGTGAAGAATTAGTTGAAAAATATGGAGAAGAAATTCTTAATAAAGTAGCTAAAAAGAATTTTAAAAATACTGATAGAATTCTTCATACTATGATTTATTAAAAAAAGAAAGTATTAATTACTTTCTTTTATATTGTAGATGTTTATACTTTATTCCTGATTCAGTGTGTTCTGATAATACTTCACTATCCCACTCATCTTTAGAATATTCTGGAAAGAAAGCATCTGCTTCTTTAGTATCATCTACTTCAGTTAATAACATCTTATTTGAATAAGGATATAGTTCAGAATAGATTCTTGCTCCACCTATAACCATTATTTCTTCATCATCTTTATTTGCATAATCTAAGAACTCTTCAATTGATGAGAATGTAGTTATTTCAGGATTATCTATTTTAGAATGAGTTAAGACTAAGTGTGTTCTTCCTGGTAATAATTTTGGAAGAGACTCTAGAGTTTTTCTTCCCATTATCATTTTCTTACCCATAGTATGTTCTTTAAAGAACTTCATATCCTCTTTAAAATGATAAATTAACTCATTATCTTTTCCTATACCTCTGTCTTTTCCAATACAAGCTATTATAGTTAAATTTGCCATACTATACTCCTTTATCAAATGTTTGTTGTGGGTTTTTCTCTTTTATTAGTTGTCTAGCATATCTCTTAATCTTAAAGTCAGTATGTTTAAATTTAAAGAAATCAGTCTCATCAGTATTGAATTCTAAGTATGGTTGTTCTCCATTTTCTAAGATTGGTTCTCTATTTAATAATTCTACTGCTTGAGGTATATGTCTATCATAGATTTGAACGTTTGTAACTGACCATGTAAATTTACCTGGAGTATAGCCTGTTGCTTTAGCAACCATCATCATTAATGCAAGATATTGCATTTGATTAATACATCCAGCTACCATGAAGTCTGAAGATCTTTGAATTAGTTTCATATCTAGATAATCTACTCCATCTCTACCATGTCTTATATTGTAATGAGATTCATAAGCACAAGGTTTTAGACCATGAGGTTTTTCAAATTCTTCAAATTGCCACATATTGATAATATGTCTTCTTCCATCTGGATCTTTTTTTATTCCTGCAATTAATTTTCTTACTTGATCATAATCAGCTATTATTTTTCCATAAGTAGATCCTATATCTCTTAATTCTTTTCCATCTTCATCTTTTAGATCCCATTCATCCCACCATGTAACACCATATTTATCTTTAAGTACATCTAAGCTACAAGTTTCATCTTGATAAATCCATAAAATTTCTCCAATTGCTTTTTGAATTGCGATTGGTCTTAGTGTGATTAATGGACATTCTCCTTTTGAAATATCATAAGTCCAACTTACAATATTGTTTTCACTTAATGTATATGCAGGTGTTCCATCTGATTCATACTTTGGTCTAGGATTTTCATCCCAACAACCATTTTCAAGTAATTCATAAATAAGCATTTTAGTATTAAAATCACCTTTAGTACCTATTCTATTTCCTTCTTTATCAATTAAGTACTCTCCATCATTCATTGGCTTATCAAAACTTAATTGTTTTAGTGTATATGGTTTTTCATTTTTCTCTATTTGTTTTAGATTTAAATAATTTATATCAATCATACCTTTACCTCCTAAATTTAATTTAATCATAAAAGAATAAAAAAAGAAACTAACTTTCATTAGTTTCTACAAAGTCATTAAATTCTTCTATTTCTCTTGTTGATAAATCGGTTTTTCCTAATTTATCAATTAAAGATTTTTGTTCTCTTGTAAGGCGTTTAGGGGTGTACATTTTATATACAACATACATATCTCCTTTATTTCTATGATATTTATTATTTACTCCTTTGCCTTTAATTCTTTGTTTATCTCCTGAATTAGTTCCTGCTGCGACAGATAGTTTTACATTTCCATATAATGTAGGTATTTCTTTTTTGCATCCTAGAATTGCTTCTGTTAGAGTTAATGGTACTTCTAGATAGATATCGTCTCCTTCACGTTCAAAATATTCGTGAGATCCAACAATAAATTCTAGATATAGGTCTCCATTTTCTCCTCCATTTTCTCCTTGGTTACCTTTTCCAGATACACGTAATCTATCACCTGTATTTATTCCTTCTGGAATATTTACTGTGATATTTTTATTTTTTCTAATTTTACCTGTACCTCTACATTCAGAACATGTTTCTTTGAATGTTTTTCCTCTACCTTGGCAATCAGGACATGTAGTATTTGTTACAATTTGTCCTAATATTGAGTTAGTTCTTTGTTGAACTACTCCTCTACCATTACAGGTAGAACATGTCTTTTCATGAAAACCACCTTTTCCATCACAATTATCACAATCTTCTACAACATCTAAATTTATCTTTTTATTAGTTCCGTAGATAGCTTCATCAAATTTTAATCTTATTTGCATTAGAAGGTCACTACCACGACGTGCTCTTGTACGAGTATTTCCACCAAATCCTCCAAAGCCACTATTTCCTCCGAAGAATGATGAGAATATATCGTCAAATCCAAAGTCTGATGGATTAAATCCACCGAAGCCTCCGAAGCCACCTGCTCCTGCTCCTGGATTTGGAGATGAGCCATCTACAGCAGCACTTCCGTATTGATCATATAATCTTCTTTTGCTTTCATCAGATAAAACAGAATATGCTTCACCTACTTCTTTAAATTTATTAGCTGCTTCAGGATTATCTTTATTTAAATCAGGGTGATATTTCTTTGCTAATTTTCTAAATGCTGATTTAATTTCATCTTGAGAAGCATTTTTATCTACTCCTAATATTTTATAATAATCTTTATTATTCATAGCTACCTCCTATTCTTCATTGTATATCTTTTCATACTTATCTAGTAATGAGTTGAAGAATTTTACTGCATCTTCATATACTTTTTTATCTTCTAAATTGATTCCTAAAATAGCAAATGTTTCAGTAATATCTTTATCACTTCCTGCTTTTAAGAATTCAATATATTTATTCAATGTTTCTTTATCTCCGTTTATTATCTTATTAGCTATTGAGGTTGCTACTGCAATACTAATTGAATAACTAAATAAGTAAAAATTCATATAATAGTGTGATCTTACTGCCCAAGAATTTTTAGTGTACTCATCTAATTCTCTATGTTTACCACCATATAGTTCTTTTGATTTATATACTAAGTCATTTAAATATTCTTTTGTTAAAGTACCATTATTTTCAACTAATTCATACATTTCTTTTTCAATTTTACCTTCACGAACTGCTCCATAGAAATTTGAAATAAATACTTCAATTATATTTGCTAATCCCATTAGTTTTTCATCTTTATTTTTTCCATGTTCAGCTAAATAATTAGACAATAAGCATTCATTCATTAGAGATGTTACTTCAGCTACAACTGATGAATTTCTTCTATAATGAGGTAAATTATTTTCTAACATATATTGATGATTAACATTGTGTCCACCTTCATGTGCAATTGTTGATACAGATGCAAGACTATCGTTAAAGCTCATTAATATTCTAGAATCTCTTGTATAAGTTGATATTGAATATCCACCACTTTGTTTTCCTTTATATTGGCAATAATCAATATAATGGTTATCAAAAATCTTATTTATTTTTTTAGAATATTCTTCACCTAAAGGTTCTGTTGCTTTTTTGACTAACTCAATAGCATCTTCAATACTATATTTTATATCTTTACTAGAAATATCTAATAGAGATAAATCATAACTTCTTAATTTATCTTTATTTTGTAATTTAGCTGTTAATTCATAATATCTATGTAAAGGTGCTAAATTATTTTCTGTAGTTTTGATTAAAGTGTCATATACCTTATTAGATAGTTTCTGATAGAATAATTTTTCTTCCCATGAAGATTTAAAGTTATGTATTTTTGCTAATTCATTATTCATTCCTACATATGAATCTAGTAATGTTGCGAATGTTGTAGAATGTTTATCTATTTCTTTATAGAATTGTAAATAAGCTTGCTTTCTAATCTTTTCATCTTTATTACGCATGAATCTTCTCAAGTTAGTTAATGCTAGTTGAACTTCTTCCCCATCTACATTTATAGTATGATAATCTATTTCATTATTTATTAAGTTAGAAGAAGTTAATTCAAACTTATCCATAGCGTTTACTAAAGATGTAACAATATTTTTCTTATCTTCATCTAAGTAATGTTCTTTATTTCTATAAACGTTTTCTAAATATTTTTTATATTTATTTAATTCACTATTCTTTTTAAATAAATCTTTAAATTCTTCATTAGATAAACTTAATAATTCTGGTTCAAAGAAACTAGTGTTTTGAATATATAAAGGTTCAACTTTCTCTATTTTATTCAATCTTTTTATACTTTCTTCTACACCTAATTCTTGATCATTTACTACATATGCATAAACGTTTAGATTTTCATATATTAAACTTATTTTTACATCTAGTTCTAAAAATTCATATAGTTTATTTGCATCTTTTAAATGACCTTTGAATTCCTTTAATTTAGGAATTGATTTTACTACTTCGTTGTAGTCTTTATCAAAATCTTTGTCATTTTTATAAAAATCATCTAAATTCCATTTATATTTTTCTGGTACTTCTTTTCTACTATTATATGTCTTCATTGATACTCCTTTACTTGAATAAAGTTCTAGTTTCCTAGAACTTTATTTATTAGTCTTCTTCGATATCTGCTTCTTCTACATCGTCATCTTTTTTCTTTTTCTTTTTATCTTTTTTGTCGTCTTCTTCGTCTTCATCTTTTTCTTCAACATTTTCTTCTGCTTGACGATTCTTAGCAGCTTCTTCATATACTTTAGTTGCTAGTTTCATAGCTTTTTCTTGTAAAGATTCTTTCTTTTCTTTGATTTCATCTATATCATCTTTTTCAAGTGCTTCTTTTAATTCTTTAATTTCATCTTCTACTTCTTCTTTTTCATCATCATCAATCTTATCTCCTAGATCTTTGATTGTTTTTTCAGTTTGGAATACTAATGATTCAGCATCATTTCTAACTTCTACTTCTTCTTTTTTCTTTTCATCTGCTTCCTTGTTAGCTTCTGCTTCTTTTCTCATTTTTTCTACTTCTTCATCTGATAAGTTAGATGAATTTGTAATAGTAATTGATTGTTCTTTATTTGTTCCTAAATCTTTAGCTGTTACATTAACAATTCCGTTTGTATCGATATCGAATTTAACTTCTATTTGAGGTACTCCACGAGGTGCAGCTGGAATATTAGTTAATTGGAAGTTTCCTAATACTTTATTGTCTGCAGCCATTGGTCTTTCACCTTGAAGTACTTTAATATCAACTGCAGGTTGATTATCTGCTGCTGTAGAGAATACTTCTTTCTTAGATGTAGGAATAGTTGTATTTCTTGGAATTAATACTGTCATTACTCCACCTAGAGTTTCTACTCCTAGAGATAGAGGTGTAACATCTAATAATACTATATCTTGAACATCTCCTGCGATAACTCCACCTTGGATAGCAGCTCCACATGCAACTACTTCATCAGGGTTAACTTCACGAGATGGTTCTTGTCCTAATTCTTCTTTAATTAAATCATAAACCATTGGAATACGAGTAGATCCACCTACTAAGATTACTTTATCAATATCTTTTTTAGTCATCTTAGCATCTTTTAAAGCTTTCTTAACTGGATCTATTGTTGATTCAACTAAGTCTCTAATTAAATCTTCAAATTTAGCTCTTGTTAGAGTCATATCTAAGTGAACTGGTTCACCATCTTCATCTTTAGCAATGAATGGTGCAGAAATTTGAGTTTCTTTCATTCCTGATAGATCTTTTTTAGCTTTTTCAGCAACTTCTTTAAGTCTTTGCATTGCCATCTTGTCATCTTCAAGATCTATATCATTTTCTTTTTTGAATTCTTTTACGATATAATCAATAATCTTTTTATCAAAGTCATCTCCACCTAGTTTATTATTTCCGTTAGTTGATTTAACTTCGAATACTCCATCTCCTAATTCTAAGATAGATACATCGAATGTTCCACCACCTAAGTCATAAACTAAGATAGTTTGTCCTTCTTCTTTTTCTAAACCATAAGCTAGTGCAGCAGCAGTTGGTTCGTTGATTATTCTTTTTACATCTAATCCTGCAATTTTACCAGCATTTTTAGTTGCTTGACGTTGAGCATCATTGAAGTATGCAGGAACTGTAATAACTGCTTCTGTTACTTTTTCTCCTAGATAATCTTCAGCATAATCTTTCATATAAGATAAAATCATTGCTGAAACTTCTTCTGGAGTATATTTCTTTCCAGCTAATTCTACTTTTTTACTAGTACCCATTAATCTTTTGATTGAAGATACTGTATCAGGGTTAGTAATTGCTTGACGTTTAGCTGAATCTCCTACTATTTTTTCTCCTTTTTTGAATGAAACAACTGATGGTGTAGTTCTTCCTCCTTCTGGATTTGGAATTACTTTAGGGGCACCTGCCTCTAATACTGCTACACAACTGTTAGTTGTACCTAAATCTATACCTATTATTTTTCCCATATTAACACTCTCCTTAAATCATATTTACTTTTACGCTGGCTGGACGTATTACTTTATCTTTTAATTTATAGCCTTTTAATAGTACTTCTAGTACTTCTTCATTCTTATGACCTTCAACTTTATCAGTTAAAAGTGCTTCTTCTAAATTAGGATCAAATTCTTCTCCTACTCTAGATATTTCTTCAACTCCAAAGTTTCTTAATATTGTAGTTAAAGTTCCATACATAATTTTAAATCCACTTAAGAATTTAGATAAATCATCAGTTAAATCATTATCATCTAGAGAAATTGCTCTTTCAAAGTTATCAACTACTCCAATTAATTCTTTAATTAAATCTTCGTTAGCATATTTTAACATTGATGATACTTCTTCGTCTTTTCTCTTACGATAATTAACTAATTCTGCTTGAGCAAGTTTTACTTTGTTAACTAATTCTTCTTTTTCTTTGTTTGCTTCTTCAATCTTTTTATTTAATTCATTAAAACTATTAGTTAATTCATCAAATTGAGTTTTTAATTTATTATATTCTTCTTCATAATTAATAGTTTGTGCTTTTTCTTGTTTTACTTCTTCAGCAGTAGGATTATTTGTCTTTTTCTTCTTCTCCATACCACACCTACCTTTCAATATTTTCTTTCATGTATTCTAACATTGTTAATACTCTATCGTAGTCCATTCTTTTAGGTCCTACTATAGCAATTGTTCCTTCTTCGTTGCCTCTTTTAAATTTAGTTTTAATAACACTAACATCTTTTTCTATACCGGATTCATCTCCAATATATACTTTAATATTATTATCACTATCTTCTTCTATTTTATGCAAGAATTCAGGACTTTCTAATTTATTATAAACATCTTTAATACGATCAATATCTGTTGTAAATTCAGGTTGTTCTAATATTTTGTTTCTACCAACGATATTTATATCATCTCTTACCTCATTAGTTGTAAAATCATTAAAGACATTATAGAAAGCTTCATATAATTTCTTATGTTGAACTACATATTTTCCTATGATAGGTTTTATTTCAAACTCTAATTTCTTATTAACTTCGCTAATAGGAGTATTTACAATTAAATTATTAATTAAATTAACTGTTTCTTTAATATCTTTAGAATCTACTCCTTCAAGATTAATATTTTTATGTTCTACATGACCTTTATCAGTAATAATAATTACAATCATTGAAGATTCACTCATAGGTACTACTTCAATTTGTTTTAGTAAGTTATCTTTTGCAGATGTACCTAATGCTATAGTTGTATAATTAGTCATATCTGATATTACTTGAAGTGATTTAGAAATTACGTCCGTTAGTGCAAGTTGTTTATTTCTAAATACTATTTGTAATTTGTTCATATCTTCTGCATTCATTTCTTTAGGTTGCATTAAATTATCTACATAGTATCTATAACCTGCTTCACTTGGTACTCTACCACTTGAAGTATGTGTCTTTTCTAATAAACCTTTATCTTCTAGAGTTGCCATATCATTTCTAATAGTGGCACTAGAACACTTTAATTCTTTAGATAGTAATTTAGAACCTACAGGTATTGGATCTTTAATATATCTATCTACAATTAATTTTAATATTTCTTCTTGCCTTGTAGTTAACATAGCCTTCCTCCTAGCACTTATAATTCCCTAGTGCTAATAGTATTGTATTATTATTTTTAGCACTTGTCAAGTCATTGTGCTAATTTTTTTTGTAATAAAAAAACTAGTAGTAAAAATACTACTAGAATAATGCGTTATTAGTTAGTTGTCCATTATAGTTAGTTTTACAATCTTTATATTTAACATTAGTCGCTTCTCCATCTATTATCGTCCATTGTTGGTCTTGGTTCCCTGTAAAAGAAGCATTATAATTAACAGATGTTCCACTGCAACTATATACTTTATCACCATCACCATTTCTTATATAGAAAACTCCGGCTATATTACTGTTTGGATGTTCTAAAAATCCCCCAGTTTCATCCATTGATGATAGTGAAACTCTTACCTTTCGATCATAATGAGCGTATGTAAATGAATAATTATTTTTACTATTTGTATCAACTGCTCTAGTATCACCATCTCCTGCATCAGATGATTGAGAGATTATTCCAGTACTTCCTGCTCCTCCAGTTGACATTATTAAATTATTATTTTCAGCTTTACAATTTTCCCTTGCCTCACCATCTAAGCATGCAATTGTAGGAATATCTTCTCCATTTCCAATGTAGAAAAATATTAATGTATTTGCACTAATTTTAAACGTAGAACTTTTATAAGTGTTTCCATTCCATAGTTCTATTTTGTACCAGTATGCATTTGTTCCATCCATTGTAAAATATTCTTGCGGATAGTTAGTAATAATATTGCCGTGATTATCTTTATAAGGCATTATTTCTGTTTGTTTTGATGAAAATCTATTTAATTCATCTTCTACTTGCATAACAAAATCTTTTGTATTTGATCTATTTGATGCCATTAAACCTATTAATACTAATACTATTAAAAATCCCATTATTGATAAGCCATATAAAATTGTAGATACTGCAAATCCTTTATTATTCATATATACCCTCTATTCTTATACTATTGTATCATATTTTTAAAATTATTATGTATTTATCTCCATATTTTTTATCTTTTATACATTTCAATTCTTCTGGATAGACTATTTTATCTATACTATCTGATTCACATATAATTAATCCTTTATCATTCAATAAATTATTATTTATGATAATATTTATGCTTTCTTCTATATAATTTGTTTTATATGGTGGGTCTAAAAATATTATGTCTAATTTAATATTATTATCTATTAAATAATTAAGAGCATCTTTATAATTAGAATTTATTATTTTACAATTAGTAATTCCTATATTATTAATATTTTTCTTTATTATATTAATTGATTTATTATTATTATCTACTAGATAAGCAAACTTTGCTCCTCTACTTAATGATTCTATTGCTAGATTGCCTGATCCAGAAAATAAATCTAAAACTACTTTATCTTGAATACTTTCATTAATTATATTGAATAGATTTTCTTTAACTCTATCTTGGGTTGGTCTAGTTCCTTCTATATTATATCCTTCAATATTTCTTCCTTTATATAATCCTGCTACTACTTTCATAGACTACATCCTTTTTTAGTACTAATTCTTTTTAATTCTTTATTAATTTTTAGAATTAATATATTAAAATCAATTTCTTTTTCTTTATATTCATTAAATAGTTTATTAGATAATATTTCTTTTTTTAATGATTCATCTTTTGTATCATTATATTTTTTTATTTTAGATAATAAGTCTTTATCTTTAGATATTTTTTTATTGTAATCTTTAATATCTTGTACCTCTTTAGTCATATCTAATTCTTTTTTTAAATTGTCTACTAATTCCATTAATTCATTCATATTTATATTTTATCATAAATAGGAAAAGATGACTATTTTAGAAAGTCATCTATTGTCATTAATTTATCATCTATTTCTTCTAATGATATTTCTTTTGTTTGTGGTATAGGTAATTCTTCTTGTATTATTTCTTCTTCATTTTCTTCTAATTTAGATACTTTAAAGATAGCATTAATAGTGTTTTTAGATATTTGTGTGCCTGTAGAATATCTATCTGCAATAGGTAATTCTGTTACTTTTATTTCATTAATAGTATCAGTCCTATATCCTATAGAATCTTTATTTGTAGAAATAATTGTACCTATAACTGTATAAGGAGACTTCTTTACTTCTCTTATTATTTGTAATCCTCTTCTTGCTCTTGCCATTGCAGGTAATTCACTTAATCTAATTCTTTTACCTGTGCCTCTATCTGTAACTAATACGATGAATTCATCTGTTTCATATGAGAAGTTATTAATAGAGTTAATCTCATCACCTTTTAGAGACATTGATTTAACACCACTAGTCTTTAGTCCTACTTCTGAAATCTCTTCAATATTAAAAGTTAATCCATATCCTGAATTTGTAGATAACATAATATAAGGTTTAGTTCCTTCTACAACTCCTATTACTTTATCTCCATCTTTTAATTTCATACATGTAATTGGTTTATTATATCTAGTTTGCTTAAATGATGATAATGGAGTTTTCTTTATCATTCCTTTAGCTGTTCCTATAATTATATTTGTCTTTTTATTAAAGTCATATGCAGAAATACATCCTATTACCTCTTCTCCAGGAGATAATGCTACTAAATTAGATATATGTTTAGGCATATCTTTCCATTTTAAATCTGGAATAGTATATACAGGTAAATGTAGATAATTACCATAATTAGTAAATACTAAGAATGTATCTTTTGTATTCATATTATATTTACCTATAACATAATCATTTTCTTTAATAGTTAAGTCTTCATCAGCTGATGATTGATAACTTCTTAAAGAAGTACGTTTAATATATCCATCTTTTGTTAATAGTACTATTACATCTTCTTTTGGAATCATTTGTTCTGTATCTATCTTAATTTCAGTTATTTCTTCTCTTATATCAGTTAATCTTGGAGTAACATACTCTTTATTAATTTCTTTTAATTCTCTCTTCATTACTGATTGTAGTTTCTTCTCATTACCTAGTATTTCTAATAATCCTTGAATTAGAGTTTCTAATTTTTCTTTTTCTTCTTGTAAGGCAACTACATCTGTATTGGATAATCTATATAATTGTAATGTAATAATTGCTTCTGATTGTTCTGGAGTAAAACCAAATTTATCAATTAAATTTTGTTTTGAATCTGCTCTATTTTTAGATTCTCTAATTACTCTTATTACTTCATCTAATATAGAAATACATTTGATTAATCCTTCTACTATATGATATCTTGCTTTTGCATGTTTTAAATCAAATTCAGATCTTCTTCTTATTACTTCTTTTTGATGTGCTAAGAAGGCATCTAAGCAATCAGCTAATCCTAATAGTTTAGGTCTTTTATTTAATATAGCAACAACATTATAGTTATAGCTAATTTGCATATCTGTATTTTTAAGTAAATATTTAATAATTAAATCTACATCAGCTGTTTTTCTAACATCAATTACTACTCTTACATCACTAGTTGATTCATCTCTTACTTCTATAATTCCATCTATCTTTTTATCTATTCTTATGTCATCTATTTTTTTAACCATAAGAGCTTTATTAACTTCAAATGGAATTTCTGTAATTACAATTCTTTTATTTCCTTTTTCTTCTTCAATAGTATATCTTGATTTGATGATAATTCTACCTTTACCTGTTGTATATGCTTCTTTTAGCCCTTCTAATCCTTCAACTATACCTCCAGTTGGGAAGTCTGGTCCTTTTACTATTTGCATTAATTCTTCTAATGTAGAATTAGGATTTTCTATACGATAGATTGCGGCGTCTACTATTTCATTTAAATTATGAGTTGGTATATTTGTTGCATATCCTGCAGATATACCTTGTGATCCATAAACTAATAATGCTGGAAATCTCGCAGGTAGAACAGTTGGTTCCATAACAGTATCATCAAAGTTAGGAGCAAAATCAACTGTATCTCTGTCTATATCTCTTAGCATTTCATTTGCTATTTTAGATAATCTCGCTTCTGTATAACGATAAGCAGCTGGACCATCACCATCTATTGAACCATTGTTTCCATGCATATCTATATATGGAAGACGAGTTTTCCATGGTTGACTCATTCTAACCATTGCTTCATAGATAGATGTATCACCATGTGGATGGAAATTACCTATTACATCTCCGACTGTCTTAGCACTTTTTCTATATCCTTTATCATAAGTATTCTTTTCTCTATGCATTGAATATAGGATACGTCTTTGTACAGGTTTTAATCCATCTCTAGCATCTGGAATAGCACGTTCTTGAATAATATATTTTGAATATGATCCAAAACGTTCACCCATTATATCTTCTAGGGTATAGTCAAATATTTTTTCAATTACTTCTTGTGTTTCAGTTTTCTTCTTTGGCATAGTTTACCCTCTTTCTAATTTATTTGATAGTCATCTTCTAATGTAAATTCTACGTTTTCTTCTATCCATTCTTTTCTAGGTGGTACATCATCACCCATTAGTATTTTAACTCTTTTTTCAGCTAATTGAGCATCTTCTATATTTACTCTAATTAGTGTTCTGCTACCTGGCTTCATAGTTGTTTCACATAATTGGTCGGCGTTCATTTCACCTAAACCTTTATATCTTTGGATTTCACATTTTTTACCTTTAGATTTTTCTTGCATTTCTTCTACAGTATAAGCATATTCTATATCTTTACCGCTTTGAATTTTAAATAGTGGTGGAAGAGCAACATACAATCTTCCATCATCTATTAATGGTCTCATATATCTATAAAAGAAAGTCATCAAAAGACATTGGATGTGACCTCCGTCTTCATCAGCATCGCTCATTATTATTACTTTTGAGTATTCACAGTCATTTATATCGAAGTTTGCTCCATATCCTGCTCCAATTGTATAAATCATGGTATTGATTTCTTCATTACGAAGCATATCATCTTCTTTAGTTTTTTCTGCATTAAGAACTTTTCCTCTTAATGGAAGTATTGCTTGATACCTTCTATCTCTACCTTGTTTAGCAGAACCTCCTGCAGAATCTCCCTCGACTAAGAATAATTCTTTTTTTGTTTTGTCTTTACTTTGAGCTTGAGCTAGTTTGCCTGATATTGATCTATCTTTAGCATTTTTCTTGTTACCAGATCTTGCTTGTTCTCTTGCTTTTTTAGCTGCTTCTCTAGCATTTTTACTCTTTAGAGATTTATCTATTATTTGTTCAGCAATTATTCTATTTTCTTCTAAATACATTTTTAAGTTTTCTGTAGTTAGATTTTCTACTACTGTTCTTGCTTGAGGAGTACCTAATTTTCCTTTAGTTTGTCCTTCAAATTGAAGCAAGTTTTCAGGAACTTTTAAACTAATAATAGCAGTTAGTCCTTCTCTAACATCACTACCTTCAAATGTATTATTTCCTTTAAATAAATTATTATTTTTAGCATATTCATTAAATACTTTAGTTAAGGCAGTTTTAAATCCTACTTCATGAGATCCACCATCTATAGTTTTAACATTATTTACAAATGAAACAATATTTTCATTGTATGACTCAGTATATTGCATAGCAATTTCTACTTCAATTTTATCTTTTTCTCCTACAAATGAATATACTTTATGAAGAGGAGTTTTATCTTCATTTAAATCTTCTACAAATTCTTCTATTCCTCTTTCATAATTGAATTTTGATTCTCTTTCATTTATTTCATCTATTACTTCTATTGTTAAGTTTTTAATTAAAAAAGCACTTTCTTGCATTCTTTCACATATAGTTGAATATGAGAAAGTTGTTGTTGAAAAGATTTCTGGATCTGGTAAAAATCTTACTGTTGTTCCCGTTTTATTAGTAGTTGCTATTTTTTCTAATGGCTTTTTAGTATGACCGCCATTTTCAAATCTAATAAAGTATTCACCTTTATCTTTTTTTATTGTTACTTCACACCATGATGATAGAGCATTTACTACACTTGCTCCTACTCCGTGAAGACCACCTGATACCTTATAACCAGAATTATCAAACTTTCCTCCTGCATGAAGAACAGTAAAGATTACTTCTGGAGTAGATTTTCCAGTTTCATGCATTCCTACTGGTAGACCACGACCATGGTCTTCTACTGAAACAGATCCATCTTTATGTAGAGTGACTTTTATATAATCACCAAACCCATTAATGGCTTCATCTATCGCATTATCTACTATCTCCCAGATTAGATGATGCAAACCACGTTTATCTGTTGAACCAATATACATACCAGGTCTTTTTCTAACCGCTTCTAAACCCTCTAGTACTTTTATTGACTTCTCATCATATGCCATTAATTATCACTCCTAAATCTACAATCATTTCTTATTATAATTAAAACTTCCTTATATTTCAACAATTTTACAAAAAATTTACTGATAGAAAAAGAATAGATTTTAATATCTATTCTATAGTTTATTGTCTATTCATTCCTGGTATATGTCCACCTGCTGCTCCACCACCTGCACTTACTTCATAACCGCAATATTTTGCTGAAGTACATTTTGCAGTATAACATGTTTTTGGAGAGTCACACGCTCTAACACTTGCAAGTCCCCCATTTTTTGTACAGCATTGACCGTCTTCTAAATACCAGCCAGGATTACAGCAATCCTCAGGACATTTATCACATGTACTTACTTTTATTGTTACTGAAGTTTCACAAAGAAGGTGTGCCCTGTTTTCACACTTATACGGATATGTTTTTGCATCTGCACTAAACCATGCTGCATATGGGGTAAAAAGTCCTACTCCACTATCTTCATCTTTACAAGTGAAATTTATTGTTGCTGGATTACCAGGACTTTTTTGATTTTTTACTTCATAAGAACAAATTGGAGGTGAAATATCCACATATACTTCAACATTGCTTTTAGTACATGTTCTTGGATTTCCTGCATTATCTCTTATATTCCATGTCTTTGATGTTGCTTTTGTTGTAGATTCATATGTTATTGTCTCAGATGTAGTTTGTGTACAATTACTTCTTACGCCGTGACTTTCTGGATCTTCACAATTATATTTTATTGTTCTTGTTGTTGCCCAGTCAGTTGTTTCTCCATCTGTTGTACAATTTGGTCTTGTTTTATCTATATGGACTGGTTGATCTTGGCTACATGTTACACAGTTTCCTGCATTATCACAGGCTTCACCAGCTGTGGCGTTAGTAATTGATTGTTCGTCCGAATATTTTTGTGAATATACTTTTTTAACACAATCTGAGTAAAATGCTGGATTTCCATTATCTTTACAATCTCCATATATTGTTATATTCGTGTTTCTCCAGTTAGGATCTCCATCTCTACTTGTGCATGTAGGATAAGTCGTATCTACTCTTATTATTACTTTTTGTGATACACAATTCCCTACTTTATCACAGACTTTATATTCATCAGTTTGTTTTCTATTTGTATCAACTAGTGTATATGTATGTATTCCAGTGTTTTCATCTTTCTTTGATAATTTAGCTCCACTTATATTTGAGTTTTTAAATGAGTTCATATCTATTCCTGAATATATATCATTTGGAGTCTTATCTGTTACTGTTACTGTTGTTGTAATTGGTTCTCTTATCCATTCATTTGAATTTGTACTATATTCTCTTCCTGTAGTATTTCCTGTTATTTTTATTTCCATTTTTGGAGCTGCATTATCATAGTAATAATAACATTGTTCAAGTGACGTAGCAGGATCTAATTTATTTCCTATTCTATCTACGATGTTTTCTCCTCTTATATCTACTATTGCTTTTCCTGTTTTATTTTTTTCTTTGAATTGTTCTATTATT
>CADANC010000011.1 GCA_902789225.1 uncultured Erysipelotrichaceae bacterium | reverse complement strand
CTAGTAGGAGACACCTGTACCCATCCCGAACACAGAAGTTAAGCTACTAAACGCTGAAGATAGTGAAAGCTAAAATAAGAAGTCGCCAAGTTTTTTTTTGACTAAAAATGTATTATAAAAAAGAAAATATACTTTAAATAGTTGTATAAGGAATAATTTTTGATATAATAAGGACTGGGTGATAAAAAATGGATTACAAAGTAGTTACATATTCAGAAGAAGAAACAATTGAATTAGCTCAAAATATTGAATCTGAAAAATTTCCAAACATGGTAATTTGTTTAGAAGGAGATTTAGGTAGTGGAAAAACTGTCTTTACAAAAGGTTTTGCAGGCGCAATGGCTGTACAAGAAGATATTACATCTCCAACATTTAATATAATAAAAGAATACACATCAGGAGAACTACCACTATATCATATGGATGTATATAGATTAGATGGTAAAGTAGATGATTTAGGAATAGAAGAATACTATACTAAAAAAGGTGTTACTATAATTGAATGGTCTGATACAATTAGAGACTATCTTCCTAAAAATAGATTAGTAATTAAATTTAAGAGTTACGATGATGATGAAAATAAAAGAACTATTACAATAATTCCATATGGTAGAAAATATGAAGAGTTATGTGAGGAAGTATTATGATATATCTATATATAGATACATCATCAGAATATCTATATAGTGCTTTATCAAAAGATAATGAGGTTTTATCTTTCAAAAAATCAAAGTTAGAACATGATTTATCTGCATATGCCTTAGATGAAATATCTAAAATGTTTGAGGACGCTAAATTATCCCCAGATGATGTGGATAAAATAATTGTTGTTGATGGACCAGGTTCTTTTACAGGTACAAGAATAGGTATAACTATCGCAAAAGTATATGCTTGGGCTAAAAAAATAAAAATAACTACAACAACATCTTTATATGCAATGGCTTTATCAAGTAAATTTGATGGAATTCACGTTCCAATAATAAATGCTAGACGTGGATTTGTATATGCCGCAATATATGATAAAGATATGAAAGAATTATTAAAACCACAACATATAGAAGAAGAAAAACTATTAAAAGAATTAGAAAAATATGATAATTATAAATATATAAGTAATGATGAATTTGATGATATAGATGATATTGAAGAATATGATCCTGATTTATCAAAAATTATTTCTTATACAAAAGATAATGAAGATTTAAATCCACACTCAGTTAATCCAAATTATTTAAAATTAACTGCAGCAGAAGAATCTAAGAAAAATGATTAGTGAATTAAAAAAAGAAGATTTAAATCTATTAAATGATACTTTTATAAATAAAGAATATTTAGAAAATGAATTTAATAATAATCCCTTTATAAAGGTATTAATTCTAAAAGAAGATAAAATAATAGGATATCTATATTACAGTGATATCTATGATAGAGTAGAAATTAATCAAATAGAGATAGAAGAAAATCACAGAAGCTGTGGAAAAGGATCTTTATTACTAAAAGAATTAACAGAAACTGTTAATAAAAATATTACTTTAGAAGTCAGAGAAGATAATATTCCTGCTATAAAGTTATATGAGAAATTCAACTTCAAAAAAGTAGCTATTAGAAAGAACTACTACAATGGAGTAGATGGAATATTAATGGAAAGAAAATAGAAACTATAAACTCTTCAAATGAAGAGTTTTTTATGTTAAAATAATCATGAATTGTGGTGATGACATGAAAGATATATATATATTAGGAATAGAAAGTAGTTGTGATGAGACTAGTGCTTCTATTATAAAAAATGGAACTGAAGAAATATCTACAGTTATATCTAGTCAAATAGATATTCATAAAGACTATGGTGGTGTAGTACCTGAAATAGCAAGTCGTAATCATGTAAAAAATATAACTATAGTTTTAGAAGAATGTTTAGAAAAAGCTAATATGACTATGGATGAAATTGATGCGATTGCGATAACTTATGGACCAGGATTAATAGGATCATTATTAGTAGGATTAGAAGCTGCTAAGACTCTAGCTTTTATCTATAATAAACCATTAATACCAGTACATCATATCGCAGGACACATCTATGCAAACTCACTAGTTAAACCATTAGAATTTCCATTACTAGCAGTAGTAGTAAGTGGAGGACATACTGAATTAATTAAGATGGATAAACATTATAGTTTTAAAAAACTAGGTGGAACACTAGATGATGCTATAGGAGAATGCTATGATAAAGTAGCTCGTGTTATTGGTCTAGAATATCCAGGAGGACCAAAACTAGATAAATTAGCTCATGAAGGAAAAGATACCTATGATCTTCCAATACCATTAAATGATGATACATATAATTTCTCATTCAGTGGATTAAAAAGTGCAGTAATAAATCTAGCTCATAATGAAGAACAAAGAAATAATGAAATAAGAAAAGCAGATCTAGCTTGTTCATTTGAAAATGCTGCTATCTCATCAATTACAAATAAAACTAAAAAAGCTATAGAAGAATTTAATATAAAAACAGTAATTATAGCAGGTGGTGTCGCAGCAAACTCATTCTTAAGAGAAGAAATGCAAAAGTTATGTGACAATCTAAAAGTAGATTTATCAATCCCACCAATGAAGTATTGTACAGACAATGCTGCTATGATTGGAGCTGCAGGATACTATGCATATCTAGATGGAAGAAAAGCAGATTTAAAACTAAATGCAAAATCACAAGACACATTAATTTAATGTGTCTTTTATAATTTATAAAAAATTATGCTATAATGTATTTGAAAGAGAGAAGTGGTTAGTATGATGAAGTCACAAGTTGATTATAGTATTTTAAATGAAAGTTATTTAAAAGGACAAGAAATTGGTTCAGGAATATCTGAAATGAAAGATCCTAAGATTGGATTACTATATACATCATGCAATGAAAATAATGAAGATATAATTAGAGGTATAAAAGAATATAGTGATATTCCAGTAATTGGAATGACATCAAACTACGGAGTAATAGTTCCTGATGGAATTGTTACAGGATCATCAGGTTTTGCCGCAATGATGACACTAGATAGTCCAGACCTAACAGTTGGCCTAGCTTGTCATGAAGCAGGAAAAAATCCAAGAGCAATAGGACGCCGTGTCGCAATAGAAGCAGTAGAAAATGCCAAAACAACTCGTGCACCATCATATTTTTATATGGTCGCAACTCCTAATAATGAAGAAGAATATCTTCAAGGTATTCAAGATGTAATAGGAAGAGTTCCTCTATTTGGAGGAAGTGCTGCAGATGATAATCTTGAAGGTGATTGGAAAATAATTTGTAATAATAAAGTTATAACTGATGGTGTCGCAGTAGCTTTCTTCTATACAGATACAGAAATAGTTACATCATTTACAGGAGATTATGAAGAAACAGATCATATAGGAATAATAACAAAAGTAGAAAATGATAGATCATTATTAGAAATAAATGGAAATGGTGCTTTAAAAGAATATGCATCATGGATTAATCAAGATATAAAAAATCTAGAAGGAAGAGAACTATATGAAAAAGCAGTTCTAAATCCAATAGGAATAAAAAATCCAATAGGAAGTATAACTCTTATTAGACAACCCCTTCTATCAAATGATAGAGGAACTAAGACAACTAAAGACGACTCAATAGAATTAGGAAATAAAATAGTAGAAAAAACAGCTATTATAGGATTAGAAACAACTTTAGATAATTTAATATTATCAAATGTAAAAGTATTAAAAGATGCTAAAAGAAAACTATATAATGAACCAGCTGCATATATATTATTACATAGTGCAGGAAGAAGAATTAAAATAGATAGTAGAATAGATGAAGTATACAAAGATTTAGTTAAAGAAACTAAAGGGGTACCATTTATAATGCCATTTACATGTGGAGAATATGGTTACGATGAACATTCTGCTAATATGTGTGGAGGATTAATGTTATCATTCACAATCTTTGGAAAAGAATAAAAGAATATTAAGGACTATTTTATGAAAAAGAAAAATACAAATAAAAAAAATAATAAGGAACAATTAAATACAGCATTAGTAATACTAAGTGTTATAATTACTATTATTTATAGCTTTTATACATTACAAGTTATTTTTGATGGTTATATCACACTATTCACTATTATCTTAATTATTCCATATATATTATTTGCAATTGGTATAATAAAAAAAAGAAACAGTTTTATAATTAGTACAATTATATGCCAACTACTAATTTTACTCTTAGCTGTAGCTATAGATGAATTTATTATCAAACCAACTAGAGAGCCTGAACACTTTAATATTGTTAAATATGAAAGAGAAACTAATTAATAATATGATTATAAAAAGCGAGTCTAATGACTAGCTTTTTTTATGTTATAGTTGCAAAATCAAAGGAAATGTGATATAATATAGCCACATTTGGTAGAGTAGATATATAAATTAAATAGGTATAGAAAAAGAAGGGGTATTATGAAAAAGAGAAATAAGAAAAAATTGTTAACACCAACTCTAGTATCAGCTATATCAGCGTTACTAATTATGATTGGTGGTTATTTAGTTTCTTACAATTATGTTCAATCTAAAAAAGTTTATGCCTATGATTATGTTTCTACTGAATTTTTTGCTGAAAAAGATGAAGAAGGTACACCTGTTGTAATTAAGAAAGAAAAAGAAAAAGAAGAAGAAAAGCCTGAATATATTCAAGAGGATGATCCTGTTATTAGTAATGAATATATCGGATATTTAATAATACCCAAAATTAATTTAACAAAAGGATTTGTTGATAGAAGATCAAGTGAAAACGATGTTGAAAAAAATATCTATATCGTAGATGGAGCAACATATCCAGATGTAGAAAAAGGAAACTTTATTATAGCAGCCCATTCTGGACCAGGATGGCAAGCATTCTTTAATGATCTATATCAATTAACAACAGGAGATCAAATATACGTAACTTATAAAGGAAAAAAATATACTTATCAATTAACAAATATTTATAAACAAGAAAAAACAGGAAAAATCGCAATATACCGTAATTATGAAAAATCTACTCTAACATTAATTACTTGTACAAATCATGATTTAACATCACAAACAGTTTATATTTCTGAACTTATAAATGTTGAAGACGAATAGAAACTTAAAATAACTTAAAAGGGGGTGAAGTTATGGAAAAGTTGACTTTTGGAAAAGAAATAAATTTATTCTTTAAAATTATTAGTGAAAATAAATTTTCAATTGTCATTTTATTATTCTTATTATTTTTAGCTTTCATATTTATTACTACTAATAAAAAGAATGTTAAAACTACAAAGAAGATTTATATAGGAATTTATTCTTTTATAACAATATTTTTACTTGTATTTAATTTTAAATATCTAGGAAAATTCTTTGATTATATGATGAATAATTTCTTTATAGCTATCTATTTTCCTAACTTCGCCATATACTTTGCAGCAATAATAATATCAAATATTATTGTATTAATAAGTATCTTTAATCAAAAGATAACTAAACTAATTAAAAATATTAATATAATTGTTTATACATTTATTACTTATTTATTAATTCTATTAATAGGAGTAATATCTAAAGCAGATTTAGATGTATATTCTCAAGCATCTATTTATAAAAATACTAGTGCTCATGCATTAATTTCTCTTACTTCAACAATATTTATGTTATGGATAATCTTCTTAGTTATATATACAATTATTAAGAAGTTCATAACAAAAGATAAAGTTAAAGAAGAACTAAATTCAAAAGAAGTAATAGTTAAAGAAAAAATTGTTAAAGAAAGAATTCTTCCTGATAATATTAAGGAAGTACCAATTCCTGCATTCGCTACTATTGAAGAAACACCTATTAGTGAAGAATATATTAATAGAAAAGCAGAAATTGAAATACAAAAAAGAGTTAATACTCGTTTAAGAGAAACTCATGTATTAGATAATATGTTATCTAAAAAAGATTATATGATTATCTTACAAATGTTAAAAGATAAAGATAAATATAATGAAGCATCTAAAAAAGTAGATCAAGAAATTAATGAAAATACATATTTGTCAACTTTATTAAAAGAAAAACAACGAGTACTTGATAATGATAGAATGATAAAAGAAGAAAATATTAGATTACAAGAAGAAATCAATAAAATGAAATCTGAAATAAATAAAGAAAGACAAATAAATGATGCTGCTCAAAAGATAATGAGAATAACAAATGAAAAAGCTATAAGAGAAGAAAATAAGAAGATTGAAAAAACAGTAAAAGAAGAAATTGAAAAAGATGTCAAGTTAGAAAAATTATCTGATGTAAAAGAAGAAGTTAATAAAGTAAATGATAATAAGGAAGAAGAACCTGTAATTATTCAAAAAATTGATATCTTAGATGATGAACCAATTGCTAGAAGAATAGTTGAAAAACCTGAGTTTGTAGATGATCAATCAAGTTATCTAAAACTTCAAGCATTATATGAAAGTGTAATTTAATTACACTTTTTTTTTGTAGTTATTTACTATATAATAAGAATGAGGTGATACTTATGGAATATAAAATTACAGGAGGTAATTTACCAGTAGTAAGATGTAAACTAGAACAAGGTGAATCAATCTATTGTGAAGCAGGAGCTATGTCTTGGATGGATGATACCTTAGTAATGGATACTAGTATTGGTGGAGCAAAGACATTCTTTTCTAAAGCACTTACTAATGAAAAATTATTAAGAAATAAATATACTGCTGAAAAAGGAGAAGGAGAAATAGCATTTGCTTCATGTTTTCCAGGTTCAATTGGAGCTATGGAAGTAACAGATGGAGTAACCTTAGTTGCTCAAGATAGTGCTTATCTAGCAAGTTATGGTAATATTCAAATGTCTATTTTCTTCCAAAAGAAAATAACTTCAGGACTATTTGCAGGAAAAGGTTTCATTATGCAAAAGTTCTATGGTAATGGTGTAGTATTTTTAGAATTTGACGGATCAGTAACAGAATATGATTTAGCTGAAGGAGAAAGAAAAATAATCGATACAGGTTACTTAGTTGCTATGGATGGAACATGTAAAATAGATGTAGTAGTTATAAAAGGAATTAAAAATATAGTATTTGGTGGAGAAGGATTATTTAATACTGTTGTAACAGGACCAGGTAAAGTATATATTCAATCAATGCCTATAGAAAAAACAGCTGCTAAAATATATTACTCAATGCCAGGAAGACCTTCATCATCTTCATCATCTGATACACCATCATCTTCATCAAGTAGTGAATAAAAAATAATATAGGAAGTAGGTATAACATGAATTTAAATGACTTAAACGAAAGACAAAAAGAAGCAGTACTATATAATGAAGGACCACTTCTTATAATAGCTGGAGCAGGCTCAGGAAAAACAAAAGCCTTAACTACAAAAATAGCTTATTTATTAGAAGAAAAAGAAGTATCGCCATATAATATTTTGGCGATAACTTTTACTAATAAAGCAGCTAAAGAAATGAAAGATAGATTATATACTTTAGTAGGAGATCTATCAAAAAAACTTCAAGTATCAACATTCCATAGTTTTGGATTAAGACTATTAAGAGAAAATTTTGAAGTTTTAGGTTATGACAAAAACTTTAATATTATGGATTCAGATGACTCTTTAACTGTAGTTAAAAAGATATTAAAGGATATGAATCTAGATAGTAAAGTATATAATCCTCGTGCTATTAGAAATAAAATTAGTAGTTGTAAAAATGAACTTATTACTCCAGAACAATATAAAAAATATACAGTAAGTGATTATGAAGAAACTGTATATGAAGTATATAAAAAGTATGAGGATAAATTATATAAAAATAATTCTGTAGATTTTGATGACTTATTAATTATACCAATAAAACTATTTAGAAATCATAAAGATATCTTAGAAAAGTATCAAGAATTATTTAAATATGTTCTAATAGATGAGTATCAAGATACTAATGAAGCACAATATATTTTAACTAAATTAATTAGTGAAAAATATAAAAATATTACTTGTGTAGGAGATGATTCTCAAAGTATCTACTCATTTAGAGGTGCTAATTATAGAAATATTCTTAACTTTGAAAAAGATTATAAAGATGCTAAAACTATTCTTCTAGAACAAAATTATAGATCTACTAGTACAATTCTAGATGCCGCAAATGATGTAATTAAAAATAATAAAGAGAAAAAAGATAAGAAATTGTGGACTGCTAGAGGAGTAGGAGAAAAGATTAAATATTATAGAGCATATAACGAAATAGATGAAGCTCAATATGTAGTAAGAAATATTAAAGATTTAATTAAGAAAAATGTAGAATATAAAGATATAGCAGTTCTATATAGAACTAATGCTCAATCAAGAACTTTAGAAGAAGAAATGTTAAAAGCAAATCTTCCATATAAAGTAGTAGGAAGTATTAACTTCTACGGTAGAAAAGAAATTAAAGATTTATTAGCATATCTAAGATTAATTCATAATATTAAAGATAATGTATCTCTACTTAGAATAATTAATACTCCAAAAAGAGGAATTGGACTAAAGACAATAGACAATTTAACTAAAGAAGCAGATGAAAAAGATATATCTATTTATGAAGCAATTTCTAAAGGAAAAGAATTAGAGTTTAAAAAGATAATTGATAAATTAATTGAATTATCTAATGAATTAACTCTAACTGAATTAATAGATAAAATATTAACTTCTACAGGAATGAAAGAAGAATATGAAAGTGAAGATTCACTAGATTCAGAAATAAGATTAGAAAACTTAGAAGAGTTTAAATCAATTACAAAGACTTTCGAAGAAAGAGAAGGAAATGTTTCATTAGAAGACTTCTTACTTGAAACATCATTAGTTACAGATATTGAAGAATATAAAAATGATCCTAATCGTATTAGTTTAATGACAGTTCACTCAGTAAAAGGATTAGAATTTGATAATGTCTTTATTGTAGGATTAGAAGAAGGAATATTCCCACATATGAATTCTCTAATGAATGCATCTGAAACAGAAGAAGAAAGACGACTAGCATATGTCGCAATCACAAGAGCAAAAGATCATCTAACATTAGTAAATGCAAGACAAAGAACTTTATTTGGAAAAGAGCAAATAAATCCAGCAAGTAGATTTATTAGTGAAATAAATAAAGATTTAATAGAAAATGAATCTAGAGATTCAAAAGATAAAGAAGAAAAAATAGATATAAGAAATGTCATGCATGATGAAGAAGTTGATTATGCTGTAGGAGATCTTGTATATCATGAAACATTTGGAACAGGAAAAGTAGTAGAAGTAACTAATACATTAGTAAGTGTTGCTTTTAAACATCCACACGGTATTAAGAAACTTATGAAGAATCACAAGAAACTATCTAAAATATAATATTTGACAAGTAAATAAAAATTTGTAATATAATTTATAAGGAGTGATGTTGTGAAAAATAAAGATATTACATTAGTTATTATGGCGGCAGGTATGGGGTCTCGTTTCGGTGGACTAAAACAAATTGAACCAATAGGTCCAAATGGAGAATTCTTAATTGATTATTCAATCTATGATGCTAAAAGAGCAGGCTTTAATAAAGTAGTAATTATTATTAAAAAAGAAAATTACGAAGTATTTAAAGAAACAATAGGTAAGAGAATAGAACCACATATTAAGGTAGAATATGCTTTCCAAGAAATGGATAAAATTCCTGAAGGAGTTGAAGTACCTGAAGACAGAATTAAACCATTTGGAACAGCACATGCACTTTATTGTGCAAAAGATAATATTAATGGTCCATTTGCAGTTATATCAGCAGATGATTTCTATGGACATGAATCTTTCGATATTTTAGCAGATTCAATTATAAATAAAGAAGAATATTCAATTATAGGATATAAAGTAGGAAATACAATTACAGATAATGGATCAGTAAAAAGAGGTGTTATTTTCGTTGATGAAAATAATAAACTATTATCAATTAAAGAAAGTAAAGTAGAAAAAATAGATGGTGAAATAGTATGTGAACCATTAAATGGAGATGAAACATTCACAGTTGAAGAAGATCATCCAGTATCAATGTTAATGTATGGTCTTCAAAAAGATGTAATTGACTATCTAGATAAAGATATTGATAGATTCTTTGAAGATAATAAAGATGATTTAGAAAAATGTGAATATTTGTTACCTGATGTATTAGATGACTTTATGAAAGCTAATGGTGTTGACATGAATGTTATTAGTACACCTGCAACATGGTATGGAGTAACTTACAAAGAAGATAAAGATGTAGTGCAAAATGCCATAAATAAACTAATTGAAGAAGGCATTTATCCATCAGAATTATGGCCAAAAAATAACTAAAAGATTTGAAGAATAAAGCATTTTATGATATAATATACCCATAAAAATAAGTAATAGAATTATTACTTATTTTTCTTTGTGGGGAGGGGTTAAAATGTTTGAAAAATACAAGTTAAAAAGAAGAGAAGAATTATTATCAAAACTAAGAGTAAAAAATACTCCTTCATCAATTAGAGGGGAAGAAGTATTACAAAGAAACTTTGAAGAACTAAATGGTGATGTAGCAAATTTCTATTTAACATTATCTGAAAAATTACCATATACAATACCTAACTTTTTAGACAAATTATCTTCATTAGAAATTTATATTTCTAGAGATGAATATGATGAACATACTGGAAAATATTATAGTGATAATAATGTATTATTAGTTTATTTACCTAAAACAGGAGAATATGAATTATCTCCTGAATTTAGAGAAACTCTATATCATGAATTATTACATATGACTTCATCTTATATTAGTAAAGATAAAAAAGTGTCAGGATTTTTAACTGAAATAAAAACATCTTTTTCAAAAACTGAAATAGGTTCATTATTAAATGAAGGATATACTGAACTTTTAACAAAAAGATATTTTAAATGTACGGATAATGAATATTATAAAAAAGAAGTATTATTAGCATCAAGAATAGAAGAATTTATTGGAAGAGAAGAAATGGAAAAAGCATATTTCGAAGGAAACCTAAATTATATTATTGAAAGATTTGATGATGCTGGAATTGACGGTTTATCATTTATCCAAGAAATTAGTAGACCTATATTATTAATAGATGATAAATATTTTAATAAACTATTAAATAAAATACCTAAATCTAAAAAAGATAGTGTAAAAAAGAAACAATTAAATAAATAAAATGATATAATTTAATTGGTGATAATATGCAAGATAGAATGAATGAATTAATTGATATTATTAATGAAGCTGATTATAATTATCATACTCTTGATAATCCTACAATTACAGATCAAGAATATGATCAATTATTAAGAGAATTAATTGAAATAGAAGAAGAACATCCTGAATGGAAAAGAGATGATTCTCCAACAAATCATGCCGGTGGAGAAATACTAGAAGGCTTTGAAAAAGTTTCTCATCGTATTCCAATGATGTCTATAGCAGATGTTTTTTCTGAAAGTGAACTTATTGATTTTGATGAAAAGATAAGAAAAGAAGGAGTAACTCCCGAATACATGTGTGAATTAAAGATAGATGGCTTATCTGTATCTCTATTATATGAACAAGGAAATCTAGTTAGAGCAGCAACTAGAGGTGATGGAGTAGTAGGAGAAGATATTACTAATAATGTTAAAACTATTAAAGTTATTCCATTAAAATTAAAAGAAAATGTAGATATTGAAGTTCGTGGAGAAATATTCATGAATAAGAAAACTCTAGAAGATATTAATAGAGTTAGAGTAGAAAATGGAGAAGCACCTCTTGCTAATTGTAGAAATGCTGCTGCAGGTTCTATGAGACAATTAGATCCTAAAGTAACTGCAAGAAGAAAATTAGATAATTTTATTTATCATTTACCTAATCCACTAGATTATGGAATTCATACTCATGAAGAAGCAGTAGAATTTATGAAAAGATTAGGTTTTAAAACAAATCCTAATAATAGATTAGTACACAATATTAAAGAAGTAATTGAATATATTGAAGAAAAAGGTAATTTAAGAGATGAACTTCCATATGATATAGATGGTGTAGTAATAAAAATAAATCATATCGAAGATCAGGTAAAACTAGGTTCTACAGCAAAATATCCTAAATGGTGTGTAGCTTATAAATTTCCAGCAACAGAAGTATTAACAGAATTAAAAGATATAATATTTACTGTAGGAAGAACAGGACAAATTACTCCAAATGCAGTTCTAAATCCAACACTTTTACAAGGATCAGTAATATCTAGAGCAACTCTTCATAATGAAGATTATGTAAAAGGAAAAGATTTAAGAATAGGAGATATTGTTTCTATTAGAAAAGCAGGTGATGTAATACCTGAAGTAGTAGAAGCAAAAAAAGAAAGAAGAAAAAAAGAGTTAGAACCATTCAAAATGATAGAAAACTGTCCTATGTGTGGAACTAAATTAGTAAAAAAAGGAACAGTAGATTATTATTGTCCTAATGATAAATGCCCTGCTAGAAATATTGAATCACTAATTCACTTCACATCAAGAGATGCAATGAATATAACTGGATTAGGTGATAGTGTAATGGAAGATTTATATAATTTCCATTTTGTATCAACAATTCCAGATATTTATAATTTAAATGCATATGCAAAAGATTTAACAAGACTTGAAGGATATGGAGATAAATCAATTAATAATTTATTAGATGCTATTGAAGATTCTAAAAAAGAATCAGTAGAAAAATTAATCTTTGGTTTAGGAATACCTCATGTAGGAGCAAAAACAGCAAAAATTCTAGCAAGCAACTATAAAAATATAGATAATTTAATTAATACAACATATGAAGATTTAATAAAAATAGATGATATAGGAGATATAATTGCTAAATCTATAATTGATTATTTTAATAATCAAGAAAATAAAAATCTAATAGAAGATTTAAAAGAATTAGGTCTAAATATGAATTTTATTGGAGAAGAAATAATTAATAATAAAAACTTCAAAGATAAAGTATTTGTATTAACTGGAACTCTAGAAACTATGTCTAGAGATGAAGCTAAAGCTATAATAGAAAAGAATGGAGGAAAAACTTCTTCATCTATATCTAAAAAAACAGATGCACTTATAGCAGGATCTAATCCAGGATCTAAATATGATAAAGCAAAAGATTTAAATGTCCCAATCTGGACAGAAGAAGAATTTAAAGAAAAGATATAAAAAAGAATAAAACTCTAATTATTGTAAAACTTTACAAATAATGTTAAAAGTGTTATAATATGCAGGAATTGAAGGGATTGAATACTTATGGCAAAAGAAAAAAAGTTATCTAAAGACAAAGCTTCAAAAGTCAAAAAAATACAAAAGAAAATTGATGAAGAAATAGCATATACTGATGAACCACTACTTACACCAATAGAAAATTCTGAACAAGATATTTCTAAAATGAAGATAGTTAAAAAAGCAAAATTTAAAAAGAAAAAGAAAGTTAATACTAAGAAAATATTAAATATAATATTTATTACTATAATAGTATTAATATGTTTAATTGTAGTTGATATAGTAAGTGTTTCTAAATATAATAAAGGGCCTTTCTTTGCAATCCATACTAAGACTTATGGGGATGGAGGAACTAAGGTTTATTATGGTTTAGGATATAAAGTTATTAAATATCACCAAATTCAAGGTAGAAGAGATTCAGAAGTAGGTTTATGGAATCTTAAATATTATACAGAGCCATTAAATGTAACAGATCTTGATTTAGCAATTGAATTTGAAGAAAATCCAGAAAAAGCACTATCT
The DNA here is from genome assembly GCA_902789225.1 of uncultured Erysipelotrichaceae bacterium. GTDB lineage: Bacteria > Bacillota_I > Bacilli_A > RF39 > UBA660 > RUG343. The sequence goes on along the minus strand of CADANC010000011.1, from coordinate 23,458 downwards.
AGATATTATAAGAAATTCATAAGAATTAGTGGAGTAGTTAAATCTGTTGATACTAAAAATAATAAGATTGTATTAGAGTTTTCTGATGAAGGAGATAAATATACAATTGATATTGAATGTTACATGGCTGAAGAAGATAATGATATTGAAACATATGAATCTGGAGACTATGTAAGAGTAATAGGAACAGTAACAGGTTTTGCAAGACACTCAGATACTATTCCAAATACAGTTACAATGAAATATTGTTTTGCAGGAAAACAAAGTTAAAAGGATATTATATATCCTTTTTTTGATATATAATATAGACAAGTGTGATATAATAATAAAAGTCGAAAGGAGTACCTTATGAAAAACAAATTAACTAAAGAAGAAGTTCTTCATGTAGCTGATCTTGCTCGTATAGAAGTTACAAAAGAAGAATTAGAAAAGTACCAAGTAGAATTAAAAAAATTATTAGATGATGTTGAAAAAATTAATGAAGTAGAAAACTATGATGATGAAATTATGATTGCTCCATGGACAAATAATACTACTTTAAGAAGTGATGTAGAAGGACCTATGTTAGATCCAAAAGAAGTATTATTAAATGCTCCACATCATACAGCTAATTATATAGCAGTACCTACTGTAATTAATGAAAATGAAAGTGAAGGTGCTTAATATGAAATATCTAAACAAACCAATCAAAGAGATAAATAAATTATTAAAAGATAAAAAGATTAAGCCAACAGACTTATTAGATGAAGTATATGCATCTATTGAAGCTAATAAAGATTTAAATGCATATATTACTCTAAATAAAGAAGAAGCATATAAGAAGGCTAAAGAATTAGAATCAATTGAAGTAGATAATTTATTATTTGGTATTCCTATAGCTGTTAAAGATAATATTTGTACAAAAGGCCTACGTACAACGGCAGCATCTCATATTTTAGAAAATTTTGTTCCTATATATGATGCTACTGTAGTAGAAAAGATTAATGAAAAGAACATGATTATCATAGGAAAAACAAACATGGATGAATTTGCTATGGGTTCTTCATCAAGAACTTCATATTTTGGAGCTCCAAAGAATCCATGGAATCATGATAAGATTTCCGGAGGATCATCAGGAGGAAGTGCAACTACTGTAGCAGCAGGTGATGTATTATTTGCTCTAGGTAGTGATACAGGTGGATCAATCAGACAACCTGCTTCATATACAGGACTTGTAGGAATGAAGCCAACTTATGGTAGAGTATCACGTTATGGTCTAATTGCATTCGCATCAAGTCTAGATCAAATAGGTCCAATGACTAATAATGTTTATAATAATGCACTACTTTTAAATGTTTTATCTGGAAAAGACAATAAAGACTTAACATCAATTGAAACAGATGAAGATTTCACAAGATTAATAGGAAAACCTTTAAAAGATGTTAAAGTCGCAGTACCTAACTTCTTTATGTCAGATATTGTCTCAGATGAAATTAGAGAAAAAGTAAAAGAAACAATAAAGATATTAGAAGATAATAAAATTAAAGTAGATTATATTGATATGAAATATATTGATAAAGCAGTTACTCTATATCAAATTATTGCTATGGGTGAAGCATCATCTAATCTAGCAAGATTTGATGGAATTAGATACGGATCTTCTTATGAAAATCCAGAAAATATCTATGATTTATATGTAAAAACAAGAAGCAGAGGCTTCGGAGCAGAAGTAAAAAGAAGAATTATGGTTGGTTCATACTTACTAAGTGGAGAAAATGCAAAAATCTATTACAACAAAGCTCTATCTATTAGAGATGATATTGCTAAAGAATTTGATAAAGTGTTTGAAAAGTATGACTATATTATTGGACCAACTACAACAACAACTGCTTATAATTTAGATGATCCAATGGATGATCCATCTAAATCATTTATGGATGATGTTTTAGTTATTCCAGTAAATATGGCTGGAATTCCAGGATTAAATATACCAATAGGCCTATCTAAAGATAATATGCCAATAGGTATGCAAATAATTGCTCCAAAATATGAAGAGGCAAAAATATATCAATTAGCTAGTTTCTTAGAAGAAAAAATAAACTTTGGAGGTGATACTAATGAGTAAATATTTACCTACCATAGGAATTGAAGTACATGTAGAATTAAAAACTAATACTAAGATTTTTTCTAATTCACGTAATGGTTATGGAAGCGTAGTTAACTCTTTAACTAATGTAGTAGACTTAGGATATCCAGGAACACTTCCAACTCTAAATGAAGAAGTAATTAATTTAGGAATTAAAGCAGCAACTGTACTTAATTGTAAAATAAGAAGAAAAATGCATTTTGATAGAAAAAATTATTTCTATCCAGACAATCCAAAGAATTATCAAATTACTCAAAATGATACACCTATAGGATATGATGGCTATGTAGAAATAAATGACGATGGAGTAATGAAAAAAATATACATTGAAGAAATGCATATTGAAGAAGATACTTGTAAATCTACTCATAGAAAAGATAATACTTATCTAGACTTTAATAGAGCAGGAGTACCTTTAATAGAAATAGTTACAAAACCATGTATGACTACACCAAATGAGGCAAAACTATACCTAGAAAAATTAAGAGAATTATTATTCTATACAGATGTATCTGACTGTAAGATGGAAGAAGGATCAATGAGAGCAGATGCTAATATTTCACTTAGAAAGAAAGAATCTGATCCATTTGGAACAAAAGTAGAAATTAAAAATATAGGTTCAATTTCTAATGTAAAATTATCACTAGAAAAAGAAATAGCTCGTCAAGAAAAGATGCTTGATAATAATGAATCATTTAAAGAACAAACTCGTAGATTTGATTCAAAATTAAATGATACAGTTCTAATGAGAGTAAAAGAAACAGGAAATGATTATAGATATTTCCCTGAACCAGATATCCCATTTGTAGAAATAACTGATGAAATGATTGAAAATGTTAAAAAGACTATTCCAATGTTACCTGATGAAAGAAGAGAAAAATATATTGAATTAGGAATATCAGAAATAAATTCAAATAAATTAGTACAAAATAGAGATTTATCAGATTATATAAATGATTTATTAGATGAAAAAATAGACTTTCAAGTAGCAGCTAATTTATTATTAGGAGATATTTCAGCATATTTAAATAAAGAAGAAAAGACAATTGAAGAAACAACTCTAAATATTGAAAGATTTATAGATTTAGTTAATAATGTTTCTAATAAAACTATTTCTAGTAAGAATTTAAAAGATATTTTAGAAACTATTATGACTAAAGAAGATTCAATTGAAAAGATTATTTCTTCATCAGATGTTCAAAATATTACTGATGAAAACTTATTAACAGAAGTTGTTGATAAAATAATTGATGCTAATCCTGAATCAGTAAACGACTATAAGAATGGTCATGATAGAGCAATTAAATATCTAATGGGACAAATAATGAAAGAGACTAAAGGAGGAGCTAATCCAGCTCTAGTAATGTCAATCTTAAAAGATAAATTAGATAATTAATTGTAAATTGAAATTGATATTTACTTAGTGTATAATTAGATAGTAGGATGTGATGATATGAAGTTTTTTAAGAAACACAAAAACATAACATTATTATTAGTAATAATAGTATTATTCGTATTTGTATATTTTTATTTAACTAAAATAATGAAAAATGTTGATAATAAAGCAATTTATGGAGATAGATTAGAAGTTGTTGAAAATGTAAATGTTAATACAGATGAAGCAACAAAAATATTAAAAGAAAAATTAGGAAATATTGCTGATAATGTTACTGTAAGAGTACAAGGAAGAATCATTGAAATAATGGTTACTTGCAATGTAGAAACTACACGTGATCAAGCTAAAGGAACAGGACAAGAAATTGCAGAATCATTTAGTGAAGATATTAGAAAAGTATATGATATTCAAATAATGTATTCATCAGCAAATAAAGAAAATACACAATTCCCAATAATTGGCTACATGCATTATGGTAAAAATACAATTTCATGGACAAAGGATAGATAGTTATGAAGAAAAGATTATTAATACTAATACCTATCGCAATAGCCTTAATAGCTTTTCTTATTATTTATGGATATTATAATAAAGAGAATAAAAATACTTCATTAACTGTTAATGAAAAAAGATGGGTTGAAAAAAACAAAGATTCAGAAGTTTATTTTGAAATAGTAAATGATTATCCTGTATATGCAATGAATGGACAAGGAGTATTATTTGATTTCATAGAAGATTTTGAAAAAAATATAGGTCTAGAATTCGATAAAAATCCATATCAAAAAAGTGCACAACCTACAGGAACAGATTATAGAATAAGAATCTTATCAAATGAAACTAAATTAACTGATAAAGATTTAAAAATATTCGATGATTATTATGTAATAATCGGAAAAGAACATACAAGAATTAATCATATTAAAGATATGAAAAATCTTACTCTTGGAGTATTCACAGAAGATCAAGAAGAAATTTCTTACTACTTAAAGAGTGGACAAGCATTATCATATAAAACATATAATACTATAGATGAATTATATACTGCACTAGATAATGGTGAAGTTAATATGATAGTAGTTCCTCATATGATGTATCTTGATAGAACTATTAAATTAAACAATTATACAATTAATTATTTCTTAATAGAAATGAAGAAACAAGTAGTTCTAACATTATCTGATAAGAATGACAAATTAAATACAATTGTTACTAAATATTATAAAAAATGGAAAAATGATAACTACATAGATGAATATAATAAAGAATACTTAGATTATTATATGTCAGAAAATGAAATAAATGCTAAGACTAAAGCAGAATTATTAAGTAAGAATTATGTATATGGTTATGTTGAAAACATTCCATTTGAATCAAAAGTAAATGGAGAACTTGCAGGTATAGCAGGAGAATATGTAAATAGATTATCACGTTTATCAGGAATAAACTTTACTCTAAAAAAATATAATTCAAAGAAAGCTTTAAAAGAAGCTATTGATAAGGGTGAAGTAGATATTTACTTTGATTATTATAATTACAATAATACAAAGTACGTTCCTACAGTATCTACATTTATAGAGGATTATGTAGTATTAGGAAAAGAAGAAGATAAACATGTTGTAACATCATTTGAATCACTAAAAGGTGAGAACGTTGCTATGTTACAAGAAGACTCACTATATAATTATGTTTCTAACAATTCAAGAGCTAAAATAAAAACATATTCTAATATTAAAGATTTAGTTAAACATGCAGGAAATAGATTAATATTAGTAGATTTTGAAGTATATTCTCATTATCAAAATACTAAATTTAAAGATTATACTTTAATTTATAAAGATACTATGATGAATGATTATAAGTTTATGATCAAAAAATCAGATACTGCTTTCTATAATTTATTTAATTATATTATTAATACTAATTCTTATTATAATTATAGAAATACAGGTCTAGATAACTTACATCAATCTATCTTAGCAAATACATCAATGATACAAGCTTATATAATTATATTGTGTATAATATTTATACCATTATTAATATTCTGGATTATATATTTAGTACATAATCATAAGAAAAAAGTTAAAAAAGTAAAGATTGAAAACAGACAAAAATATACAGATATGTTAACATCACTTAAGAATAGAAATTATTTAAATGCTAAAATGCCTGAATGGAGTGAATGTGATATTTATCCACAAGCAATAGTAATAGTAGATTTAAATAATGTTAAATATGTTAATGATAATTATGGACATCAAGCAGGAGATGACTTAATCATCAAAACTGCAGGAGTATTAGTAAATACTCAATTAGAAAATAGTGAAATTATAAGAACAGATGGAAATGAATTCTTAATTTACTTAGTAGGATATAGTGAAAGACAAGTATCTACTTATGCTAAGAAATTATCAAAAGAAATGAAATCACTTCCACATGAGTTTGGTGCTGCTATAGGATTTAGTATGATCAATGACTCAATTAAAACATTAGATGACGCTATTAATGAAGCAACTTTAGAAATGATTACAAATAAAGAAGAATATAAATAAGAGGAGAATAAATGAAAGCAAGGAAGTTCGCAAAAAAAATGATTGATATGATTACATCACCAGAAATGAGAGTTTTGCCAGGACAACTTGCTTTTTTTATTGTTATGGCACTTATTCCATTAGTCGCAATAATTAGAGTTATCGCAACTAGATTAGGAATACCTCTAACAGAAATTGCTTTTGGTGAAGCAATTCCTAAAGACGTAATGAAATTATTAAATAACATGGATCAAGCTACAGTAAATTTTAATATAATAACATTTTTTATATTAGGATTTATATTAGCTTCTAACGGAGCTCACTCAATGATAATTACTTCTAATGAGATTTATCATATAAAGTCACGTGATTTTTTATCAAGAAGAGTAAAAGCAGTATTAATGACAATGTTAATAGTAGGATTATTTCTTTTCTTGTTAGTAGTTCCAGTATTCGGTGATCAAATATTTGAATCAATTAGAACAAATGTAAATGATAAACACTCTGTTAATGTATTTTATAATTTATATCAAATAATTAAGTTCCCGTTAATGATTGTTATTTTATACTTAAATATTAAACTAATATATGTTATGGCTCCTGATATAAAGATTAAAAGTAGTACAACAACAAAAGGAGCATTATTCACAACAATAGGTTGGATAATAGTAAGTGAATTTTATTCTTTATATACAACATACTTTGTTAGATATGATGTTTTCTACGGAAGTTTATCTTCCTTATTAGTATTATTAATTTGGGTATATTTCTTATCATATATATTCTCTTTAGGTTTAATAATAAATGCTTCAGGTGAAGTTGAAGAAATAAAAATACCTAAAGATAAAGAAGTAATACAAGTAGAAGAGCCAAATAAAACTACTTTAATACTAAAAGAAAATGAAGAGATAATTGAAGATGACAAAATTGAAAAAATTGACGAGTAATGCTATAATCAAACAGTGAGAGGTATAATATGAATAGATTGAAAGTTAAAATTAAAAGATTATATACCAAAGCAAAAAGACAAGCAAAAAGAATAAAAAAAGAGCATTTAATAAGAGAATACTTTAAAGATAATATGTTTTTCTATGCATATGTCATAGTAAATGTATTAAATGCAACTATTCTTAGATTTTTTTGTATTCACTCTCTAGAAAATTATTTATCAATTAGAGCTGTTATATCAGATGCTATGATAGTAATTTTAATAGGAGCATTTGGTTATTTATTAAAACCTAAATCTAGGCCAGGCTATTACATAGGCTTTAGTGTAATATTTGTCGCCATATGTATGATAAATTCTATTTATTATACATTCTACTCATCATTCGCATCACTTTCAATGCTCGAATTAATGCAATATGTAGGCCAAGTAGGAGATGCAGTAGTAAAAAATGTACTACAACCTAAAGATTTAATTTATTTAGTAGGTTTTATATTCTTAATAGTAATATGGAAAAAATTATCAAAGAAAAGTTATTTTAAAAGAGTTGAAGTAAAATCTATTCGTAGAAGAAAAATGTTTACAACATTATCTATGGCAGGAATACTTGCAATAATATTCTTTTTAACAATGAAACCATTAGATGTTACAAGATTTGTAAAACAATGGAATAAAGAATATATAGTTATGAGATTTGGTATTTATATCTATCAAGGAGAAGATATAGTTACATCTCTTCAACCAAAGATTAATTCAATGTTTGGATATGATCAGGCTAAGAAAAACTTTGATGAATACTTTAAAGATAAGCCTGATACTAATACTAATAAAAATAAATATACTGATATATTTAAAGGAAAAAATATTCTTGTTATTCATGGTGAAAGTATGATGACTAATGCTATGAGTTTAAAATTTAATGGACAAGAAGTTACTCCTCATCTAAATAAAATGGCTAATGAAGGAATGTTTTTTGATAATTTCTATTCACAAGTAAGTGTAGGTACTTCATCAGATTCAGAATTAACTAATACAACATCTCTAATGCCTACTAAATCAGGAACAGCTTTTGTTTCATACTATAATAGAACTTATATTTCAACACCATCAATGTTAAAAGAGATGGGATACTATCCATTTAGTATGCATGCTAATAATGGAGGATTCTGGAATAGAATTGTAATGCATGCTTCATTAGGATATGAAAAATTATATGATAAATCAGAATATGAAGTAACAAAAGAAAACACTATAGGATTAGGATTAAGTGATAAAGAATTCTTTAAACAATCAATTCCTAAACTACAAAAAATAAATGAAGAAAATGAAAAATGGTATGGCTTAATGATAATGTTATCTAACCATACACCATTTGCTGATGTAGAAAAATATGGTGAATTCCCTGTAGATATAAAAGAAACAGTTACTAATCCAGATGGAACAACATCAGAAGTAACTTACCCATATATGGAAGGAACTAAATTAGGTAATTATTTCAAATCACTTCATTATGCAGATAGTGCATTAGGTGAATTCTTAACTGAACTAGATGAAGCAGGATTATTAGAAAATACAGTAGTTGTATTATATGGAGATCATGATGCAAGACTTCCAAGAAATAATTATGATAGATTATATAATTACAATAAAGAAACAAATGAAACATATGATGAGAATGATCCAAGATATGATGAATATAATTCATATAAATATGAATTAGGAAGAAAAGTACCTTTTATCATTTGGACTAAAGATATGAAAGGAACATCTCTAAATATGAAAGTATCTAATGTTATGGGTATGTATGATGTACAACCTACATTAGGTAACATGTTTGGTTTTTATAATAAATATAGTCTAGGACATGATATATTTGATATAGGAGAAAACAATATTGTAGTATTCCCTAGTGGTAACTGGGTAAATAATAAAGTATATTACAATTTATCTAAACAAGAATCATATCCAATATCAACAGAAGCTATATCACAAGAAGAAATTGATACAAATACTGAATATGCTAATAGATTATTAGATGTATCAAATGATATAATAGTATTTAATTTATTAAAAGAAGATGAAGAAGAGTAGGTGATAATATGGCAAAACATGGAAAAAGAAAAATGAAAAAAGGAACTAAAGCATTCATAATCTTAATTATTCTAGCTATTTTGGGTGTAGGTGGATACTTTGGTTATAAACATTTCTTTGATAAAAAACCAGTAGAAGTTAAAGTTGTAGGAAACATCGATAAATATGGTTATACTTTAAAAGACTCTCATCCTGCAGCTTATAAAAAGATGTTTGAAGAATTAAAAGAAATACTTCTAGCAGATACTGTTGATGAAGAAAAATATGCAAAACAAATATCTAAAATGTTTATATATGATTTTTATTCACTAGATTATAAGAAAGCAAAAACAGATATTGGTGGAGTAGAATTTGTTCATCCAGCTATTCTAGATAATTTCTTATTTAATGCAGAAGATACATATTATAAATATGTAGAAAGTGATATTTATAATAATAGAAATCAACAACTACCTAGAGTAGATGAAGTAGAAGTAAAAGAAATAGAAAAAACTTCATTTGATTATACAACAATAAATGAAGAAGGAACAAAAGAATCATTTAATGATCCAGAAGCATATACTGTAAAAGTAGAATGGACTTATACAACAGCAGCATATGATAAATATCAATCATCTGCTACATTAACAATAGTACATATAGATAATAAATTATATATAGTTGAATGTTTATAAAAAAATAACGATTTAATAAATCGTTATTTTTATTTGAATATTTCTCTCTTTTTAAATGGAGCACTCATAAATCTACCAAAAGCACGTACTTTAGTTAACCATACAAATTTAGGATTCTTCTTTTTATTATTAATTATTTTAGGAACTAGGTTAGAAGCTATAGTTTCAGGATAGTCACCTAAAATATTATATATTTTAATAGTTTTAGGATCAATATCAATGTGTTCTCCATCTCCTAAAGAATTATGTATAAAATTAGTCATCATGATACCAGGAGTAATCTTACCAACAATTATATTTTTATCTTGAAGTTCTTTATTCATAGAATCCATAAAATAAGTAACAGCCCTTTTACTAGTACCATATAATGTAAGTTTAGGTATTAATGCATCATTAGAACCATGTCCTTCAACAGCGTAAATTGCTCCATATCCTTGTTTTAACATAAATCTAGCAATTGCATTAGTACAGTACATTACACCTTTTAAATCGATATCTATAAGTTTAGAAATAGTCTTATCATCTAATTCCCAAAAATACATATCAGGCTGATTAACACCTGCGTTATTAATCCAAATATCAATAGTTCCAAACTTAGAACTAACATCTGTTATTAATGTATTAATACTTTCATAATTAGTAACATCGATAGGGTGGATATATACTTCACCTTTACTAGGAATAGCCTCTAATGAAACTTTAGCTTCATCCATTACTTCTTCATTAACATCACAAACAACACAATTAAAATTATTCTTACGAAATACTTTTAACATCTCTAATCCGAATCCACGACCAGATCCAGTAATAACAACAGTCTTCATATTACCCTCCAATTTTATTATAACAAAAAGATACACCTAAGTGTATCTTATATTTTTTATGGTTGTGTTGCTTCTTCAGTTCTAGGCTCAGGTTGGGTAGTACCACCAGTATCTCCACCAGTACTTCCACCAGTATCTCCACCGGTACTTCCACCAGTATCTCCACCAGTACTTCCGCCAGATTCTCCACCAGTGCTACCACCAGTATCTCCACTAGAATTTCCACCAGTGTTTCCACCAGATTCAGATCCTCCACTAGTTGAAGGCTTATTACCACTAGTATTATTTCCAGTAGTATAACTTCCTTCTCCTTCTTCATCCTCATCTTTTACTTTTGTATTTTCTTTTTCTGTTTTAGTTGTTTTATCTGCAGGAATATTACTTTTTACTACTTCATAACCAGTTTTATAAGGACCTTCACCAATAACTTTTTGTTCATAAGGCTCATTAATAGAGAAACTAAATTCAGTAATATCTTTATGATCAATTAATTCTAAGTTTTGATGCATTGCCTTAATTACATCTTTAACACTCTCAGTATTAGGAACATAATCATATAAAGGCATTCTCATTCTACTATCATAAATCATTTGTCCAGATCCATCTAACCATAATTTTTGAATATTAACTATATCAGCTTTTTCTGAACTTAAACTTGAACTAACTATATCTTTCGCAATATTATAGAATGCTAATATTTGTTTTGTTGATAGGTTAGTATCAACACTATTACTTACTGTATTCAATATATCCATAAATTGAGATACATCTCTAATTTGTTTAATCTTTTCCACTAAAGCAAGAACTATTTCTTGTTGATGTTGACCTCTACCAAAGTCTCCATTTTTAAGTTGTTTTCTATTTCTTGCATAAACTAAAGCATGTTCACCATCTAATGTTTGATATCCAGGTTGAATACATATTTGTTGTTCACGATTAGAATTATCTGTACATAGAGTTTGTTCAACATTAACATCAACTCCACCTACAGCATCTACTAATTTAACAAGACCTTTAAAGTTAATCTTTGCATAATAATCTATATCAGTATCAAAATATTGTTCAATTGTATTTATCATACAATCTGTTCCATATCCAGCAGCATGAGTAATTTTATTTCTTTCTTTACCAGGCCAACAAGCTATAGGAACATATGAATCTCTAGGAATAGATAACATAGTAGCATTTAATGTTTTAGGATTAAATGTAATTAATATTAATGTATCTCCATTCGCAATAGCATTCTTTTGTAATACTTCATCAGTAGAATCAATTCCCATTAATAATATAGTAAATGGTTCAGTAAGATTCTTTCCACTAGAAGCAGTTTCTTGTTTAGATGTATCACTCTTTAACATTTCTTTAGATTTACTAATAATAATTCTAGTATCAGTTGCTATATTTTCATATCCTGTAATTTGATTAAATTGTTCAACATAATTATCAGGAACGAATAGGGCATCTACTGTACCATCATTCTGATATAAATCAACAATCATTGACATATAATCATCATAATCAACTAAAGTATTATCATCTTCTAAATCATTTTCTTTAACCATTTCCATAGGAATTATATATCCATCTGGAGATTTATCATCAGATAAAATACCTATCTTCATATTTTTAATATCTTCAATCTTAGTAGCACTATTACTAGATAAAACAATTAAATTACTTTCATAAGTAACATATTTTTTATTAATACTATCAAGTTTTCCATATATATAATAAATACCTAATGTAATTCCAGCACATAAGATTATATACAAGAACATAAATATAAATAATAATTTATGTCCTTTTTTATTTGCTTTTTTCTTAATCTTCTTATTAATAATAATAGTTCTAATTAAAAAGAATAATGCAATTAAACCAAGTACACCCATGCCGATATATCTTAGTTTATTTTCTATACTAGAAAGTAATGTTATTTCATATATAGCAGTACCACATACTAATATTGATAGTAGTGTGAATATCCATAAAAAAACACCAGTACTTTTTTTATTATAATTTTTTTCTTTCCCTTTTTTACTCATAGTAGTCCTCCATAATTAAATCTATATATAATTATAATAAATTTATATATATTTATCAAGTCTACAGAGTGGAATTTAATAATGTAAAAGAACGTAAATAAAAGACTAAATTTACATCAACAAAATGATTAATATATATATAATTGATATAATAATAATGAGAGAATACGTAATAGAGGAGGTAATCATGAAAAAGATATTATTAATAATAACTATATTTTTAGTATGTCTTAGTACTAAAGTTTTTGCGACTACCTCTAGTGACTATCAAAATTGGAAACCTTGTGATACTTATGAAGTAAGTGAAGCAACAGCAAGTGGTGGACTAAATGAAATAGGTTGTTACAAAGACTTTGAAAGTGCAAAAGCAGCGATGATTAGATCAGGAAATGAAAATGCAGTAGTTGTAACAGTATACAAAGATAAATTAAAGATAGTAGCAGCTAACTATGCATTAGTTGATATGAGTTATTCTTCTACACAAACTGCTAACGTTTATGAAAAAAGTTCTTTAGCAGGAAGAAAATATACTTATATACATACTCTAGATACATGTATGGGAATTGATGCAGCTCTATCAGATACAGCACAAACTTCATCTAGTTATTCAGCAAAAGTTACTTTTGCCGGTATGACAGGATGGATGGATATAAATGATGTAGAAATAACTCCATTAATTTGGACTAAAGCAGCTTCATCTTATACAGTATCATCTACAGAAATTAGACATAATTATGTTAATAGACCTGCTTTTGAATATTCTGGAACTGCAGGAAGAACAATAGGTCCTAAGCCAGTTATGTTAAATCCTGGAAAGTATTATTCATATGATGGACATTATTTCTATAATAGTTTAAAGACAATGTTAAATGATTATAAAAATAATAATCATAATAATGCAGTAAATAAAGATAATCCATATTATAACTATTATATGTATTTACCTAATCATACAAGAACTAATTATTCATCAATTAATATAGATGAATATATTAGAAATACTTTAGGTTATAAAATGGATGCTTATGGATTTAGTGCATTACCAGGTACTTCAAGGTTATATGGAAGTGGAACATATTTCTATAATTCTCAAGAAGTATATGGAGCAAATGCATTACTTACTATGAGTTTAAGTATAAATGAGACTGGCTATGGAAGAAGTAGTTTAGCAGTTACTAAAAACAATGGATTCGGACTAAATGCAGTAGATTCAAATCCATATCAAGAAGCTAACTGGTATCCAACATATGCAGCATCAATCCTAGGATTTGCTGATGGATATATAACAAATTTCTATTCTAAAGCAACTTCAAGTGTATATTTTGGTTCTCAATACGGAAACAAAGGAATAGGTATGGGAGTAAAATATGCATCAGACATATATTGGTCAGAAAAAATGGCAGCTAATTACTATTCATTTGATAAAACTCACGGTCTTCAAGATTATAACTATTATCAAGAAGCAATTGTAACCGGAGTAGTAGGAGCATATGCTGAACCAAGAACTTCATCAAAGAAAATATATAATTACCAAGAATATGAAGATGCCATAATAATAGTTTCTGAGACTACAGGAGAAACTGTTAATGGATCAAATATCTGGTATGAAGTAATGACAGATGTAAATATAGATAATAACTATAATGAAATAGATGCTGCATATAACTGGAATAAGCATTTATATGTACCAGCATCATATGTAATAAAAATAAATACACCTGTAAATGGATATCAAGATCCAAACAATGTAACTAAATATAAAGATTCAAATTATACTTATGATTTACTAATTGAAAATAAAAATCTTTCACCAAAAGTAGGAATCTCTTTAAAAAATACAAATTATTATTATGATTCATCTCTTTTAGATAATACATCTAAAACTTTAGTAAAAGATAGATATGTAATGGTATATGCCATAGCTTATGATGAAAATCATAGGGCAGTTGCATATCAAGTAACTAGCGATTATTTCTATGATCAAAAAGCCTGGGTACCAAGTGATTCAATTAGATTTGTAGAAATGGCTTATGGAAAACAAAAAGTAAAAGTATCATCAAATACTTATGCTAGAGTAGATTCAACTACTAGTGAAACTAATTTGATTTCAGGACACTACGATGGAGCATATTTCCCAATAGTAGAAGAAAAAGTAGTGAATGGTAATACTTGGTATAAAATGCCAGTAGATTTAGATGGTACAAAGCCTGAGTATGGTTGGTCAATCTCATATGATTCTGAAGTAGAAATAACTAAGTTTGGTAAAACTGTAGTTACAAATACACCACCTGTCCTAACAGGACATGATGTTGAAATAAATCAAGGTGATGAAATAGATTTAAGATCATTAGTAACAGCATATGATGAAGAAGATAAAGATATTACATCACGTATAATGATTGAAGGAACAGTAGATATAAATACTCCAGGAGTATACAATATTACTTATAAAGTAAAAGACTCATCTAATGTTGAAGCATCTATTACAATAAAAGTTACAGTAAAAGAAGTAATAGTAGAACCAACTCCTGAGCCATCTCCAGAACCTACACCTGAACCATCTCCTGAGCCAACACCAGATCCAGGAAATGATAATCCTACAGAAATTGAATATAAAGAAGCAGAATCTTCATTCTATTTAAAAGGATTAACATATTCTAATAATAAATATAATATTTCAGGATATTTAATTATAAAAGATCATGATAATTCTAATTTAGTTAAATATGAATTAGTTCTAAAAGATGTTAATAGTGATAAAGAATATACTAAAGAAATATCTAGTTGGACAGAAAATACACCATTCCCATTAGGAGAAGAAAACAATTACGATAACTCATGGTTTAATGGAGATTTCTCACTAGAAGATATTCCTCTAGGTGATTATGATTTATATATGAGAGCATATAAAGGAGAATACTATACTGAAACAGTTCTTTCTAATACATTTAATATAGATATTCCAAAAAGAGTAAATGATTCTAATAAAGGATATAATTTATCAACAAGAATGAACTTAAAGAATAGAAAAATAGAATTAAATGTAAGAAATAAATTAATAACAACATCAACAGCTCCTACATATAGAACTATGATTAATAACTATGATTCTATTACATTTAGTAATAATAACATGGTTATGAAAGGAACTTCATATAACTATGGAGGAACTTATGATAAACCTAATTCTATTAGAAGAACATTAATACTAGAAAATATTTCTACTTATGAAACTTTTGCATTTGATTTATCTTCTACTAATAATGGAAGCTATGTTGTAACTTCTCCAGATAATAAATCTAAAGATTATGCATGGTTTAATAAAGAAATTGATGTTAGCGAGTTACCTGCAGGAACATATTCTATGAATATATATACTAAAACACAAGATGCAGAAGACTATGGAGAACTAAACTACTTATTTGGAGTAATAAATTCTCAAACTAAAGAGATAAATAATAAGAAATACACTACATCAATTAATAATAGTAGAAATAATAGAATAGAATTAATTGTAGAATAATTAAAATCAAAAAAATGGAAAGTGAAAAATATGAAAAAAATAATTTTATTTATAGTAATAACACTTACACTTATGCTTATACCAAAAGTTTATGCTGCTAGTACAGTAGAAGAAATTTCAAATATTAACATACCACCATTATTATCTGAAAAAAAATATGTATACTTTAATAATATGGATAATTACACAATAAAAATAAATGATAACGCTAATTTTGAAGTTTTAGATAAAGGTAATTCTTATATTGTTATTCATAATATACCAACAAGTACTAAGACATATAATAATCCTTTTGAAGTATCTTGGGATAAAATAGGTTACTATGTTGATGATAATGGAAATCCAGTTTACTTAGATGCTAAATTGAAAGTAAATAAAATAATAATAAAATGGACTAATGGCATTTCAGATAGTAATTATAGATATTATTCAGTTGGTCAAGTTGGAAGCTTTGGTCTAGAGTTAATTGCAAGAGGATATGATAATGATTTTAAGAACTATAATTCTGATATGGGTATTCACGATTATTTTACAATTACTTTATATAATGATGATGGATCAGAATTAAATAGTGATTTAGCTAATAGTCTATATCTACAATGGAGCATAAGTGATTTAGATATGGCTGATAGAACTGTAACTAAAAACAGAAGAATTTATGAAAATGATGGAGTACCAACAGAGTTTTCAGAATCAATAAAATTTGATTCAGGATTTGATAATAAATTCTATGTTATAAATGATTCAGTATTAAAAATAACAGAAAACAATACCAAATATATAGCTACTGAAGCAACAAGTTATAATAGTGATGTAGAAAAACCATTAGAGTTTTCTACAGTTGTTGCTTATCAAACTGGTGCTTCAGCTGAAGCAGAGTGGTGGGGATGTGAATGTGGAACAACTATTGTAGCTGTTTCTAATCAATATCCATATCCAACAATAAATGAACCTATTAAGTCAGTTGAAGGAGACATATATAAGGTTGGTGAAAAAGTAGAATATACAATCAATGAGACATTCCCATATACTGATTCACATAGTAAAGCAAAAAGTATAGAATTAAGCGATTCATTTGATAAAGCATTAAATATTAGTGGATTAACTTATCAAGTATTTGATGCTAACAATAAAGATGTAACTAGTGAATGGGAAAAAGAAGTATCAGGACAAAATGTAACACTTAAATATATTGGAGAAGATACAACAACTGTATATGGTAATTTTACTTTTAAATTTAGTAATTTAAGAGTATTAAATCCAGATTCATCACATGAAGTTAAAAAAGAAAATGGAGTAGAATACAAAATAATACCAAATAAAGCAAAAGTTAAAATAGTTGGAGCTAATGATGATACTACTACAAAAGAAACTAATATTGTTAAAATTAGAGTTACAGAAATAACTAACCCACAAACAGGTATAAAAATAACTATAATTTTAGGAATCTTATTAGCAATAATAGCTATTCCTACATCAATATATTATTTTATAAATAATAAAAAAATACATTTGAAATAATAATTATAAAGATTATTAACAAATTAACTACGTTAATAATCTTTTTTTATTATTTAATTTTTGATATATTATTAATGTACTTATAGGAGGAAACATGAAAATAATATCTTGGAATGTCGCAGGCTTAAGAGCTTGTCTAAAAAAAGGATTTAGTGATTTCTTTAATGAAGTAGATGCAGATGTATTTTGTCTTCAAGAAACTAAATTATTAGAAGAACAATTAGAATTTATCCCAGAAAACTATGAACATTATTTATATCCAGCTGTTAGAAAAGGATATTCTGGAACAATGATTTATACAAGGGTAGAACCATTAAGCGTAGTTTATGGTATTAATGATCAAGAATATGATGATGAAGGAAGAACAATTACTATGGAATTTGATGATTTCTACCTTGTAACATGTTATGTTCCTAATATTAAAAGAGATCTAAGTAGAATGGAATCTCGTATGAGATTTGAAGATGTAATGAGAAACTATCTTCTAGATTTAACTAAAAAGAAGAATGTAGTATATTGTGGAGATTTAAATGTTGCCCATGAAGAAATAGATATTAAAAATGCTAAAGCAAATAGAGGAAATGCTGGCTTTACTGATGAAGAAAGAGCTAAGATGACAGAACTATTAAATGCAGGATTTATTGATACATTTAGATATTTTAATAAAGATGAAGTTAAATATACATGGTGGAGTTATATGGGAAAAGCAAGAGAAAATAACATTGGTTGGAGAATAGACTATTTCATAACAAATAAAGATAATATTAAAAATATAAAAAATACAATGATATACGATAAAATTCTAGGCAGTGACCATTGTCCAATAGGAATAGAAATAAAATAAATGTCCCATTTCATGCGACCAAATCTTTATATATAAATGATATTATTAATGCATGAAAGGAAGAAATTATATGCAAGAAAGATTAGAAAGTTTAAGAATAGATAAATTCTTAGAATTAAGTTCATGGGCAGGTCTTAGTCCAATGCCAGGTACTACAGGAATCATTATTACAAAAGATAAAACTATATATTATTATCACAAATATCATCATGTACCAGATAATCTTAAAGATAAAATAAGTTTAGAAGAGATTTCTGAAGGAAAAATAATTGATAATGATATTTATTCTAAATTAGTTAATTATTTAGAAGAAAATGTAATAGGAAAAGAATTTGAAAATATTTTTACAAGAGATGCTGGATTTAGAGTTTCTGGTACTATAAATAATAATAGTTTTAATATTAATAATCTAGATATTTACAATGATTTAAAAAGAATAATAAATTCAAAAGAAAAAGCCGAGTAATCGACTTTTTTTAGTTTAATAAAGGTATATACAAAAAAGATATAAATATGATAGAATGATACTGTAAAATATCAACATAATACCGAAAGCGAGGGGATATTATGAAAAAGCCAAGAAAATTAAAAATAAGAAAAAGTATAATTTTTATAGTCATTGCAATATTGCTAGTAGCAATTGCATTTTTTAATAGAAAATATTTTTCACATGAGATAACAAAACAAGATCATATGGCACCAGTTTATGGTGAAGGATCTCTAGATGGCTGGGCACTTCAATTTGATATGTATACTAATAATCCGGGAGATCCTGCTGTTGATAAAACCAATTCAGTTTCAACAATAAACCATGAATTTGATTCTTTTTATGGATATAAATATATTACATTACAAACCTCATATACATATACAGGGCAAAACAGTTATGAACCTGGTGCAATAAAAATTTATATTCCTAAATATAAAATAGGAAATGGTAATAGTTCTAATTATGAATTATATTCTGTAACAACTAGTGTTGCGGCAGGCCCAGTAGAACAAGGATATGAATGGAATTATACAACAGAAACAATTGATAATAATGAATACTATGTATTTACTAATAATAGACAATTAGCTGTTGAAGATGGAAAAGAAAATCTAGAAGGAATGTTTCAAATTGCCTATGCTATAGAAGCAAAAGATGTCTATATTAGATATGACTCAAATACTCAACAAGAAATACCATTATACAAAGAGTTTAATGCTAAATTTGTTAATACATTAGATGATAATAGTTTAGTAAGTGATAGTAAAAAAGTTACATTGAACTATCCTAAAGAAAAGTATAAACTTACTAAGACAGCAAAAAAAATTACTTCTCTTGATGGTTTACCATCAAATGATTATATATGGGTTAATTACAGAATCACTGCCACTAGGACACCAGAAAATAGTGATTTAAGAAGAGTATTAAGTTCTTATTCAGCTAGAGAAAAATTACTTATAAAAGAGACATTACCAAGTGCTGATTGTATCATTTTAGATGATGAGATGAATGAGATAAAATCAGACACAAATGAATATTATATTAGATCGTTAGTAACATACTCAACCAAAGAAAGTATAAGTTGGTCATTTTATATAGGGTATCCAACTTCTAAGTATGAATCTGAGACAATTACCAATACTGCTCAGTTTTATGGACAGTATAGAGATGCAAATTATGTTAATGCTTATGATCGATCAAAACCTAATAACTATACTCATGAAATAGAGTATATTGCTGAAGATTCAGTTGAAGTTAAACTAAGTGATTTTAAGTTTGAATATCCTCCAGGAAATTATGGTCTTATTAAACATGTATATTCTAGAGACATCACTTATTTTAAAACATATGAATATCATAGTATGAGTTTTCAACGTATAAAAGAATCAAATGAAAGTTATTATTATTACATTAGACCTATAACCAATTATACTGGAACACCATTAACTGTTAGAATTGGCGATGATAGAGAATATATTGAATCAGCAGATGGAACAAAAAAAGAATGGCTTAGTGATGATGACTATTACTTTAGCTACATAAGTCTTCCTATATTAAAAAATGGCAATAGCATTCCTATAAAAACATATCAGGCAAAATTATATGTACGTTATGCTGGAACTAATAATTACGTATTATATTCAAATAATGATGATTCTAATGCAGGAATTTTTGATACAAGTGAAAGAAAGTCATTTTCTTTCAGTGAGACTAATATAGTAGGCTGGTATATTGAAATATATAATATGACAGAGTCTATTAATACTAATGAAAGTTTGACAACAAAAGTTAATTATTCAAAAGATGATATTGAAGAAATTGGTACAGAAGGTTATCTATATAATTTTGCTTATTTAGATGTATATGACGATCAAGGGAATCTACTAAATGGTGCGAGCGAATCATCATATAAAGGTACAGGATATAATGATGGTCTAGCACAGTGGGATTATGAAACATATGGTCATTATCCAAGAAGAGATTATGCTTATGTAAGTTATTTGCAGAGTAAGGAAGGATATGATATAGGAAAATATTTTGGAAGTGAGAAATATCAATTAGATAGATGGACAGGAATACTTCGACTAGACCCAAATAGAAAGAATATTTATGGATACAAAGAAATAGGCCCAGTAACTATAATAGATATGTATGATTTATTACCGGCAGGTATGTATTTAGATAATCCAAATATTGAAATATCTAGCGGGATCTATTATCATTATACAGTTAATGGCGAGGTCTTTTCGTCTAAAAATCAATTCCAAAGTTTTATTGAAGATCATACTTCATATGAAGTTAAATACAACTGGAATAATACAGGTAGAACTTGGGTTCATATACATTCTGATTTTACTGATGTTGAGCTTAAAAAAATTGATGAAGCAGTAAATCCAATATATATAGCACTTTTTAATGTATATGTTCCATATGAATCAATTCCAGAGTATGGCTTAAGTTATAAAAATTATGCATATATTAATTTAGAACCTGGTGGAATTGAGCCAACAAATGATGTGTGGGATCCAGCATATAATTATAGTTCTTATTATAATAAAGATTCAGGATATTATGATAGTGATGCTGTTGATATAAATGAAAATGGCAGTACCACAGATTTATTGATGCATGACTATTCTACTGTAACTTTATTAGAAGCTTACGCATCACAAGGAGCTCTAACTAAATATGTTAGATCATACAAATTAGATGATAGTAATAATAAAATCTATAATAATGAGTGGGCAAACTCAGCAACAACTGAAAAAAGCGGTCATTATGAATATAAGAATAGATTTTATAATTCAACCGAATCATCTGTAACAAACGTTGTTTTATATGATAATATAGAATCATATTATTATGATACTGAAAATCATACTTTTGTGCCTGTGACAAATGATAGCAAGTGGCAAGGCACATTTGATGGAGTTGATACATCTTATTTAGAATCAAAAGGATACACAGTAAGAACATACTATTCAACTAATGAACAAGCCGGTCCACTAAAAAGCGGAGTAATGATCAATGATGAATGGAAGTTACTAACAAGCTTGGATACAGTAAATTATTCTAGAGTTAAATCTCTAGCATTCGAAGTATTAAATTCACGAGGACAATCAGCAATTATTCCACCAGATACAACCCTTTATGTAATAATTAATATGAAGGCACCTAATAATGTAAGTGCACCAAAAGCATATAATGGTTTCTGGGCAGAATGGAACGCGATAGATACATATGGACAGATACTAAACAATGTCGATGGAACATACGGTAATATAGTTGATGTAAGAATAGAATCAGCAGATGTAAAAATTCAAAAAGTAGATGAGAATGGTAATAGTGTTAGTGGCGCAAGCTTACAAATACTAGATGAAAATAATGATGTTGTTTATTCATTTACTAGTGGGGCAGAAGCAACTTCAGTAAAAGAAGTTTTAATCAATGGAAAAGAATATACTCTACATGAAGTAAGTGCTCCAGCTGGATATATTAAATCTAATGATGTTACATTTACAGTAGATAATACTCAAGAAAATCAAACAATAACAATGACAGATCCAAAGACTAAGGTAAGTATTATTAAACAAGATGAAGATGGAAATGGATTAGCAGGAGCAGTTTTACAAGTTAAAGATGGAATAACAACAGTAGAAGAGTGGACATCAACAACAGAACCTCATAATATAACAGGAAAACTAGTTCCAGGAAAAACATATAAATTGCATGAAGTAAGTGCACCTAATGGATATATAGTATCATCAGATAAAAACTTCACAGTCAACAATAACGGAGAAGTGCTAACAGTTACAATTTTAAAAACAGATGCTAATGGAAATGGATTGGCAGGAGCTGTTTTAAGAATAAAAGATGGAAATACAGTAGTACATGAGTGGACAAGTACTACAAGTGCACATAATGTTACTGGAATATTAACAGCAGGAAAAAGATATACTCTAGAAGAAGTTACTCCACCAAATGGATATGCAAAAGCAGTATCAAAAACATTCACAGTTCCAATAGATGGAAGTAATATGAGAGTTACTATGTCTGATACTAAAACAAAATTAGAAGTTAGAAAAGTAGGTAATAATAATCAAAATATATCAGGAGTTGTATTACAAATATTAGATGCAAATAATAATTCAGTAGTACAAGAATGGACAACAACAAGTAGTGCTAAAGTGGTAGAAGGATTAACTGCTGGTCATGCATATATATTACATGAAGCAAGTGCACCAGATGGTTATACAATTGCTTCAGATATCAGATTTACAATGAATACAGATATAGGAACACAACAAATTGTAATGACAGATGGAGCGACAAAAGTAACAATTAATAAAGTGGATTCACAAGGAAATAAACTAGAAGGAGCAAAATTACAAATATTATCAGGATCTACAGTAATAGATGAATGGACAACAACTGCTGGATCATCACATGAA
>CADANC010000010.1 GCA_902789225.1 uncultured Erysipelotrichaceae bacterium | reverse complement strand
TTCATGTGATGATCCAGCAGTTGTTGTCCATTCATCTATTACTGTAGATCCTGATAATATTTGTAATTTTGCTCCTTCTAGTTTATTTCCTTGTGAATCTACTTTATTAATTGTTACTTTTGTTGCTCCATCTGTCATTACAATTTTTTGTGTTCCTATATCTGTATTCATTGTAAATCTGATATCTGGAGCAATTGTATATCCATCTGGTGCACTTGCTTCATGTAATATATACGCGTGACCTGCAGTTAATCCTTCTACCACTTTAGCACTACCTGTCGTAGTCCATTCTTGTACTACTGAATTATTATTTGCATCTAATATTTGTAATACTACTCCTGAAATATTTCGATTATTACTATCTACTTTTGTTACTTCTAATTTTGTTTTTGTATCAGACATAGTAACTCTCACATTACTTCCATCAGTTGGAACTGTAAATGTTTTTGCTACAGCTTTAGCATATCCATTTGGTGGAGTAACTTCTTCTAGGGTATATGTTTTCCATCTTTTATTCTTAAAACAGCTCCTGCCAATCCATTTCCATTAGCATCTGTTTTTAAAATATTTACTTTAGTCTTTTTATCTGTCATTGTAACTGTTTGAGTTGTTGAATTAGAATTAACTGTGAATGTTACATCAGCGGCTCTAGCATAGCCATCTGGTGCACTTACTTCGTGTAATTTATATGTGTTTCCTGCTACTAATTTTCCTACAACTGTATGAGTAGATCCATCACTTGTCCAAGACTCAACTACAGTACCATCTCCTTTTAATATCTGTAGTTCTGCTCCTTGTATTGCATTTCCGTCTTCATCAACTTTTATAATATTAACACTAGTTTTTGAATCTTCTACAAGAAGTACTCCTTCTGTACTAACTGTTCCTGTAAAAGTAATTTTTCCATCTGTAGCTATTGTAAATTTACTATCATTAACAATCATATAACCAGATGGTGCTACTGTTTCTTTTATAGTGTATTCTACTCCTGTTTTTAGTCCTTCTATTTCATGTGCTTGTCCTGTTGAATCCCATTCTTCTACTATAGTTGAACCAAGAAGTATTTGAAGATGTGCTCCTTGTAATGCTTCACCTGATGATACATCTACTTTGTTAATCTTAACTTTTGTTTTTTCATCTTTTACGATAAGAGTTCCATCACTACTAGTTGTTCCTGTAGTTGTTATTCTACCTGTTTCATCTATTGTAAATTTAGTATCTGCTGCTAGTTTATATCCTTCTGGTGCTGTAGTCTCTCTTAAAGTATATTCTTTACCTGCTGTTAGTCCTTCTATTTCATGTGGTTCCGTAGTTGATGTCCATTCTTCTACTACTTGGTTATTATCTAATATTTGTAGTGTTGCTCCTGCAAGTAAAGTTCCACTTGTTTTATCTGTTTTACTAATCTTTACTTTTGACTGTCTATCTTTTAATAATATTATTGTTTCACCATTTGTTCCTGTTGTTGTTGGAGCTGTTGTAGTTATACGTCCAGCTTCATTTATTGTAAATGTAATATTTTCAGCTATTAAGTAACCAGCTGGTGCTGCAGTCTCTTTTAAAGTATATTCTTTGCCAATAGTTAATCCTTTTATTTCATATGCTTCTGTAGTTGATGTCCATTCTTCTACTACTTGGTTATTATCAAGTATTTGAAGTGTTGCTCCTGCAAGTGCAGAATTATCAGATATATCAACTTTTTTAATCTTAACACTAGTCTTTTTATTAACCATTGTTACTACTTTATTATTATCAGTTTTACTTAAAGTAAATGTTTGATCTTGGCCTTTTATATAGCCTGTTGGCGCAGATACTTCATGTAATTTATATTGTTCACCTAATTCTAATTCTCCGATTATTTCATGTGCTTCTGTAGTTGATGTCCATTCCTCTACTACTGCATTATTAGAATCTAGAATTTGTAGAGTTGCTCCTGCTAAGTTATTTCCATCTTCATCAACTTTCTTGATTGTTACTTTTGTTTTTGCATTTTCAATTGTAACTGGAGTATCTGATGATGACATATTTGTTGCTGTAAAAGTAACATCTTCTGATGGCATATATCCTTCTGGTGCACTTACTTCATGTAATTTATATGTGTTTCCTGCTATTAGTTTTCCTGATACAACATGAGCTTCTCCAGTAGATGTCCATTCTTCTACTACTACATTATTAGAATCTAATATTTGTAGAGTTGCTCCTGCTAAAGCATTGCCTGTTTCATCAGTTTTTAGGAACATCATATTTAATCCTTCAATAGTAACTTCAGTAATGTTACTATGAATTCCATCTAGACCACCTATTACTTGACCAGTATTATCTACTGCACTCCATTCTGTCCAATATGCGTTGAATGCTTTTTCTTTAGTATTAGAACTTGGTGCTTTCATTTTAACAACTGCATATACTGTAGTATCAATTGGAATTGTTGCAGGTTCTCCATTTTGATTTAGAATTTCTATCGCAATTGATTTAACTTGAGAATAATCACTCTCATTTAAGCTTGATAATAAATGCCAATCAGATGATATAGTGTTTCTATTATTATTTGTATATAAACTACCTGCTTTATTATTTGTTGAATAGTATACTTTTGTATGATATCCTGCTTCTTCTAATGCTTCAGTATCTACTCCTTCGAATATTCCTTGCCATCCGTCTCCAGATGAAACAAATTGATTATTTTGTCTATCGTAATAATAAGATTCCAAATTATCGTATAGTACTACATTTGTTATAGTATTATCCATTGAATTTCTTATACGAAGCTTATATTCATAATGATCATTTGTCTTTAGAGAAATGCCTTCTTTCCACTCTGAATTATAAGTAATACTATCATCATCATTTATGGTATATGATCTTACATATTTTTTAAGAGTACTTTCTGAAGAATATGCTGATAGTAGTTTAATTGTGTCATAACTAACACCTACGATATCATCGGAAGTACTATTGTTTTCATTAATATCTGCCAAATCAGGATCATTTAAAGCTATTGAGTAATTTGATGCTCCTTTAACCCCTGTGTCATACATAAAAGTTGACCTGTCACTCCAGCCTAATGAATAAATTCTACTATATGGCCATATTAATTTTCCTCCACCTGGTTCTGTATTAATAAATGACCAGTTAGTATAATTTAGTCCATATTCGGCAAGTGAATCATATGGAACATATACAGGGACAGTAGCTGTTACATACAAATATGAACATGTATTAACAACATTATATCCAGTTAAGTCTATAGATACATGAATTTTAGTTCTATTAGTATTATTGTAGTTATATTTAATATCTACTGTTGTATGATCTTTTAAGAATTGATTCCAATTTGTAAAATCTCCGCTTAAACAATATGAGTAAGGCCAATTTTGCATTTCTACATTTTTACTAGAATCATACTCCATACCTAATGGCAATAAATCATACATATCTATTTTAGTCATTTTTCCAATGGTGTAACCCATACTTTCTAGTGGTCTTGCACTTATTTCAAAACTACCAGTCCATTTATTATTATCATATTGTGATGAACCACTAAATCTTTTAGTAATTCTATAGCCTTCTCTACCTGCTACGAAATCTGCATGATGTTCCGATCTTTGCATGTAGTGACCATATGTTAACCAGTCCCAATCTGCTAATCCATCATTATATCCTGTTCCTGCATAAGAAGACTTTGATACTTCATTTAATAAATTACCTTCACTATCAAATACATTTATATAGCAAAAGTTATGAATTCTTCCATTATAATTAATACCTTCTGTATCGGGATATGTATTATTGAATAAATCATATATATCACTTTTAGCATATGCAACAGTTGTTACTACATGTTGGTTATTTGTCATATAATAAGATAATGTGTTTTCAATTGATTCTGTCATATCATATATTTCAAAATACCAACTAACAACTTTTTGATCTTGAGTAAATGTGAAAGTTTTACTAGCACTTGTATCAAATGATTCATATTCTACAAATGTATCAGTATTAGCATATCTTACAAATAATTTTGCTTGATATGTACCAATATTTTGTCCATTTCCATTTTTAAATACTGGTATAGTTACTCTAGTAAAGAAATAGTCATCTTCATCCATCCACTGTTTTATTTGTCCAACAAGATTTCCAGTTATATCATTATTATTATCTACTCCATTTGTATCTACTAAGTATTGTCTATCGTCACCTACTCTAACAGTCAAAGCTGTTCCAGTATATCTAGCTACAGGTGAAAGATAATATGTTACTGAATCATATGTGTCAGCTATTTTATCAGTAGATAAAAACTTAGATGTCCAATTTTGCCATTTAGAGTCTTGATTCTTTTGAATACCATATAGTCTTCCACTATATTCAAATTTAAAATCACTTTCATTTATTGTTACACTAGCATCTTTTATATATTCAATTTCATGTGTTTGGCTGTCTTTATTGTAAGCAGCTTGAGCATCAGTATATTGTCCATAAAAGTATGCTGTATTTGTTATTTCTTCGCCATCAAATTCATCTACTGGGTATCCTATATATAATTCCCATTTTATTGTTGCTTGTTCATCTGTATCATATGAAGTATATCCGTCTATCCAATAATGATTATCTTCACTAATAGATATTTCATTTAAGTCTTTATCTAATATTTTACAATTAGAACTAGGTAAATCTTCTCTAATAAGATTTCCAGCAGGGTCAAGAATTGTTGTTCTTAATCCATCTGGACGTCTAGCTGTTACTGTATATTTTACCCAAGTATAATCACCTGATGGTATTCCGTCTAGTGAACTTAATTTACTTGCTGTTTTTGTTAAATTGTAATCTGATTTTCCTATATTCAATTTAACTGTTTTATTGTCTGAGTTTATTGTTTCATTGTCTGAAGTATTAATAAATTTTGCATCAAAAGTTTTATTTAAAGGTTCTTCAGAATTAGTTGATTCATTATATCTTACGTAAACATCTTTTCCTTCTACAAGATATGCTATTTGGAAAGATCCTTGTAAGTGTTCACCTGCTTCAGCTACAGCAATATCATTATTGTTAGTAAAAACTAAATATGGTTTTCCTTCGATAGTTTGTTCTGTATATGACCATTCACCTGAATTTACTACTCTTTGTACTGTGTATAGTTCTGAATCAGAGTCTGTTCCTGTCTTAAATACAGGGACTACTATTTGTAGTGAGTGTGCTGGATATGATTGACTACCAATATATGTATATGATACTTGATGAGTTATTAATTTTGTTCCATCTGTTGTAGGAAACTCATAATCAAGAGTATCAATGGAATTAGTTCTATCAACAACACTTTCTCCTTCATTATTTGTATACATGTCAAAGAAGAGACTCCAACCAGATAGACTTCCACTACCTTGTACTGCCTCTTTTTTATCTGCATTTTTTATTACATTGACATTATTATTTTTAAAGATTTTTGAAATGCCAAAACCTACCATTAATAGGCATAATATAAAGACTGTTAAAACTAAGATGGTATTTTTTCTTTTATTATTCTTAAATATCTTTCTTATTGATTTCAACATATTTTATTCTCCTATCTTACCATTTTTATTATATCATATTTGACTTTATTTATAATAAATTTCTATCTTTTTACATATTTGTAGATATTTCCTATATAATAAATGTATAGTTTGTGTAAATGTTTTTTGTATATTGACATAAAAATAGCATAATCAAATGATTATGCTTTATTCTTAAATGGTTTAATCAAATAGTATTTTTACATTATCTTTTGGTAATAACATTTTAGGTCCTGGTACTACTTTTAAGTCAAATGTAGTTCCTTGATATTTATATTCTTCTCCATCAATACACCATGATGATTTAGGTGGATCTAAGAATTCTATTTTTATTTCATTTGTTCTATAATATGTTACTTCATTTACATCTTTTATATCTTTTGTTCCTAGTTGAATAAGCGTAGTAAACATATCTTTTTTTGTTTTTATTTTAGCAAATGCTACTTCAAACATTCCATCGTCTAGTTTAACATCATAGTAAACATCATTAAATCCTGCTATACGTGATGAATTTGTTATAAAGAAGAAGGAATAATCATCTTCATAAGTTTTTCCATTTACAGTATATCTAACTCTATAATGATGTACTTTTTTTGTTAAAAATTGCTTTACTCCATATAATACATATCCCATTTTTCCATATTTTGCTTTTAGTTCACGAGGTGTAGAATATGCCATATCAATATAGTCTCCAAGACAAGCAACATATACAAATGAAGAATCATTAATATAGCAAACATCTATTTTTTTAGGTTTTCCACTTAATAACAATTCTAGATTTTCTAAAATACTTTTATTTAGACCATACATGTTTCCTACATCATTTACTGTTCCTAGTGGAAGGTTTGCTAGAGTTAATTTATGTTTACGTCTCATGTCTCCTGTTACAACTTCATTAAGCGTTCCATCTCCACCACAAGAAATAACTAAGTCTACATCATTAGGTAGTTCTTCAACTATTTTAGTAGCATCTTTAGCTCCTTTAGTAAAGATTATTTCTCCATCATAACCATATTTTCTTAATACGTCATAAAGAGAATGATAATTAACTTTTTTCTTTTTACCACTTTGAGGATTCATTATAATCTTACATTTCTTCATATAATAATCCTCCTTTCAAGACTATTATACTATAAATTGTTAAATAATAGAAAAATATTAATTTTAATCTTCTTCTATTCCATCAATATATTCAAAATCATCACATAATTCAATTCCATAATCATAGATATCATCTGTATCAGTAATATTATTATCAACTATATAATCATACATTTTTTGCATATCTTCATCTGTATCAAGTAAATTCATTACTCCTGATATATCATTATTTTCATAATCAAAAGTGTATTCTTTTAATTTTTTTCTTAATTTTTCTTCTATTTCACTCATTCTTTTATATCTCCCTTATACTTTTAAATCATTACAATAACTAAAAATAATTATACTATAATTTGTTAGATAATAAAAAAATACTAATTTTAACTATTTAATTCAAAATTTTTCTTTTCTTCTTCATCTATCTTAATTAATTCTAAATAATGAGACCAACTTAATTTGGCAGACACTGCCTGCCAAATTGGATACATTAAATAAAATTTTCTCATAATAATAAAAAGCGGAATTTTCATAATTCCACTTCATTTATATTATTATCTTTTTTATTAATTATTTTAACTTTTTAATTATTATTTTCTTCAATTGATACTTTTAAATTCTTATCTACTATAACATTATAATTTCTTTCTTCATCATTATCAGTTTTTTCCCAATTTCTTGCATACTTACATGTAATAGTTGTTTTTCCTTCTTTAAGTCCTGTTACAGTAAATAAATATGTTCCACCTTCTCCTGTAATAGCACTAGTTGTTTCATCTGGTTTAAAAATAGATTCAACTTTAGCAATTTTTTCATCTTTAGCAACACAAGTCCATTCATATCCTGTAGTAGGATTTCCTTCTAGTTCAATTACTTCTGGACTATCTACTTCTTTTATTTCTTTATTCTTACAACCTACAATTAAGAATAAACTTAATATAATAATACCTGATAATAAGACTTTTTTCATAATTCCTCCTAAAAATTAATATTATCTATATATACATAATTATCCATACTATAAGATAAATTATTATCTATATATCTTTTTGCTATTTTACATTCATCATATATTCTTTTACCTTTATATAATGGGTTCATATATCTTATTTTAGCTCCATGATGAACATAATAAACATTATCAGGTTCTTCATTTGAGATATTTACTTTTTTAGATTTAATCCAAGTATTATAAATATCTTTATATTTTGATTCTTTTATAATATCTATTATTTCAGTTTCTTTTAATTCATATAAATCATCTATTGTTATTAAATTATCCTTATTTAGATTTTTTAAAATATCAGCAATAAATTGCATAGAATATCTTGTTTTATCATCTCTATAAATAACTGATAGTGTTGTAGATGCTTTAACTAGTAATCTTGCATATTTTTTTGTTTTAAAACCTAATTCTAATTCACCATCTTCATTTTTTTGAATTTCTAAGTCATTGTATATTTCTTTTACTTCATCTAAAGTTAATATATTATAAGTTAATAAAGAATTAGCTAGCGCTGCTTCTAATCTATCAGCTGATACTCTTGGATTATCATTATCAGCAATAGGATATATATGATAATCTTCTATTTCTTCTATAGCTATATTATCTCTTTTTAATAATGCTTTGATTTCAGTAGACTCTTTTAGTTTTTCTGCAGTTAATTCTTCAGTAGATTCTTGATTCATATAATCTCCGTTTATAAAATCTACACAATGTTTAAAACAAGGAGTTGCGATATCATGAAATAGTCCTGATATTGTTTGTTTCTTATCATGAGTAAAATGCCATATTATTAATGCTACTCCTATAGAATGATCTAAATTGGAATAGAAAAAATTAGTATCATATAGATCACTATATATTGTTCCGCATCCTAAGAAGATATATTGTTGTTTTAGTAATTCTTTTGTATTTATATAATCATATAAGAATTCAGGAAAATTTGGTTCTAATATACTAAAGTATTCTAGTACTCTTTCATTTATATTGTAATTAAATTTTGTCATATATCCTCCAAATATAGTTTTATTATAACACGTATAAAACTTATATAAAATATTAAACATTTAATAAAAAAAGAGCTAATTATAGCTCATCTTATATATAATTACTAAGTATTAGTTTGTTTTCTTAGTTTTCTTATTTTAGCTCTTCTATTATAAACTTCTTTATCTCCTTCTTGATAATATGCTATAGAATCCATTACACATATATTTGACTCATATACTAGTTTGTATAGATCTAATTCCATTGGTTTTAGTTTAAAACCTTGAACAAATCTCATCACTCTAAAATTATTTTTATCTAAGAACATTTCAATTATTTCTTTTCTATCTAATACTCTATCTATTCTAATTTTATCAGTACAGAACATATCATAATAACAATAATATTCATCTGCATATTCTTCTATATTGCCAAGTGCTGTTACTTCAGCTATTTCTATTTCTTCTTCCATTGCAGGAAAATAACGTAGCGTATCTTCAAGTCTTTCACAAAAATGAAAACCATTACCATTATTGCCAAATTTCAAAGGACCGCTAATTTCATAAGTTTCTCCTACTTTAAATTCTTTTCCATATCTATTAGTTAGTCCTTTATTAAATGCTTTATAACCGTGTAATTCCATAGACATCACCAGCCTTATTATAACAAATAAATTGAATAATTAAAAATTGGGCTTAATATATAATACTTTTATAAAAAAAGACGCATCTTTTTTATATGCATCTTTTTATGTATTTTATTATTTAGAATTCTTTTTTTCTATATAATTCCATGAATCTCTACACATGTCTTCTATAGTTAATTCTGCTTTCCAATTAAGTTCATTATTTGCTTTAGTAGGATCAGAGTAACATTCATCAATATCTCCTTCTCTACGAGGTCCTATTACATAATTTACCTTTTTATTAGTTGCTTTTTCAAATGCATTAATCATATCTAATACACTATATCCTGTACCAGTTCCTAAATTATATATAAATAATCCACTATCTTCTTTATTAAGTTTTTCTAATGCTTTTACATGTCCTTTTGCTAAATCTACTACATGAATATAATCTCTTACTCCTGTACCATCATGAGTATTATAATCATTTCCAAATACTGTTAATTTTTCTAACTGTCCTGCTGCTACTCTAACAATATATGGCATTAAATTATTTGGTATACCATTAGGATCTTCTCCTATTAATCCTGATGGATGTGATCCTACAGGGTTAAAATATCTTAATATACAAATATTCCAAGTATTATCACTTTTATATAAATCTTCTAATATTCTTTCAATAAATAATTTAGTTGTTCCGTATGGATTAGTAGTTCCTCCTACTTTTGCTTCTTCTGTGATTGGCACTACTTCTGGTTTTCCATATACAGTAGCACTACTACTAAAAATAAATTTTTTAACATTATGTTTTTGCATTACTTCTAATAGATGAATACATCCACCAATATTATTATCATAATATTTTAATGGTTCTTTTACTGATTCGCCTACAGCTTTAAAACCAGCAAAGTTTATTACTGCATCAATTTCATTTTCATTAAATACTTTTTCTAGGAAGTCTTTATCACTGTAATCTCCTTCATAAAAAGTTACTTCCTTATTTGTAATCTCTTTTATTGCATCTAATACTTCTGGTTTACTATTAGAAAAATCATCTATAACTACTAAATCATTTTTTTCTAATAACTCAATAGCTGTATGACTTCCTATATATCCAGCTCCTCCTGTTAATAAAACGCTCATAATCTTACCTCCTATTTCTTTATAATTCTATAAATTATTTATCTAATATTAATATAACATATTAAACAATAAAAACAAAATCTTATAAATTAAATTATATTTTTCTTATGTTATAATGTTTATTGTAGGAGGTCTTTATGGCAAGTAGTTTAATACATATATGTGTAGCAAAGGAAGTAAATAAGTTTTTAAATCGAGATGAAAGTCAATTATTAATTGGATCTATTGCGCCTGATATAGCTAAATTAATAAATATTTCTAAGGATATAACACATTTTGTTGATGAAGAAAAAAATATTCCTAATCTTGATAGATTTTTAAATAAATATGGATCATACTTAAATAATGATTTTGTATTAGGATATTATATTCATTTATATACTGATTATATTTGGTTTAAATATTTTGTTCCTAGTTTAATTGATGATAATAAAATAATAAAATTGAATAATAAAAAAGAAAATTTTGATGAAGAAAAGTTTATGGAATATATTTATGATGATTATGGAAGTGTTAATAAAAGTCTTATAGATGATTATAATCTTGATTTAAAAATATTTTATGAAGATTTACCAGAGATAGATGATATTATTGAAGAAATACCTATAGAAAAAATAAATGTAATTGTTGATAAAGCAGGATTAATAATAATTGAATCAAAAGAAAAAGATAATGTTTTATTTGATGAAGATTTGATTAATGAATTTATTGAATATGCAGTAGATGCTACTATTGCTAATATAGATAATTTAAATATAAAAAATGGTTAATTTATTTAACCATTTTATTTTTCTAAGAATTTTTTTCTTGTTACAAAATTAAATACCATTACTATTGCTGTTGCGATAATCTTAACTAACATGGCATTCCATTCTAGCTCATTATGTAATCCCCAAATAATTACTTCATTTATTAATAATCCGATTATTGCAAAAACAATAAATTCTACAAATTGTCTAGTTCTAGATTTTTCTTTATTAACTTTGAATACATATTTACAACTAGCCCAATAGTTATAAACAACAGATACAGCAAATGAAATAATGTTTGCTATGATAGGTTCTATCTTTATAAAGTGATATAAAACAAAATATATAATCCAATCTATTACAGTAGCAATTCCTCCTACTACAATAAATTTGAATATTTGTATCATTAATTCTTCTTGTTGTTTATTTAAATAAATATTTTTCTTTTTTAATTCACTTCTTACAGTAGATAGTGTTTCATCATCTATTGCTTTATTTTCTTTTTTATTATTTTTAGAAGTATTATTTACTTTCTTTTTTTCTTTTGATTCTTTTGTTTTTATTCTATTACTCATATTAATCCTCTTCTTTATTTATTATGTCTTTTTCAGTTTCATTTATAAAATATAATGGTCTACTTTTAACTTCTGTATATATTTTTGAAATATATAATCCTAAAATACCAAAGAAGAATAATTGTAGTCCACTTAAAAATGTAATTATGCAAGCAAGACTTGGCCATCCTGATACAGGGTCACCAAATATTAATGTTTTAATAATAATAGCTATCATAAATATAAATGAAATTAAGCAAAATAGTAATCCAATGTGAGCTGATATTGTTAATGGTTTTGATGATGTTGAAGTAATAGCTTCTAATGAGTATTTTACTAATACTTTAATTGGATATTTAGTAGTTCCACAAACTCTATCTGGTGTCGGTATAGAAATCCATTTAACATTATATCCAACATAAGAATATAAACCTCTAGTATATCTATTAAATTCTCTCATTGATATGATAGATTCTACTACTTTTCTCTTCATCAATCTATAATCTCTTGTACCAGGTTTTTCTTGATTACCTGATAATTTATAATTTATTTTATACCAAAGTTTTGTTAATCCTTTTCTAATGATTGGATAATCTTCATGAGATGAAGAATATATAGCAGCAACATCATAACCATCTTCTACAATATACTTATACATATCTTTTAATAATGAAGGAGGATCTTGTAAGTCAACATCCATTATAGCGACATAATCACCTTTGGCATTATTAAGTCCTGCATACATGCCTGCTTCTTTTCCATAATTCTTGGAAAAAGATATATATCTTACTCTTTTATCTTTTTGTGCATAATCTCTTAATATTTTTAGTGTTTTATCACTAGAACCATCATCTATAAATAAGTATTCAAAGTCTACCATTTTCATTTTTGAAGAGACTTTTGTTATTTCTTTATAGAAGATAGGTATTACTTCTTCTTCATTAAAACAAGGAACTATACATGTAATTAATTCTTTTTTTGCCATGTAGGTATCCTCCTTCTTTTATTATCTTTTTGTGTTTATTAAGATTAGTTCAAATAATTGTCTGTGTTTTTTAACAACAACTTCTAGAATTATTCCACATACAAAACTTAATATTGAAATCATTAACATAAATCCTGAAAAGATTAGTGTTGGGAATCTTTCAACTAATCCAGTCTTAAAGTAATCAACAAATACTGGTATACCAAACCCTAGTGAAATTAATAAGAATAATAATCCTATTAATCCAAAAAATATTGTTGGTTTATACTCTTTAAATAATCTTCCAATTGTTTTTAATACTTTAAAACCATCTGAGAATGTATTTAGTTTTGATACTGATCCTTCAGGTCTATCTCTATATTCAATTGGTATTTCTTTTAGTTGCATATTTTTATCTAATGCGTGAATAGTCATTTCTGTTTCTATTTCAAATCCTTTTGATAAAACTGGAAATGTTTTAACAAAATCATAACTAAATGCACGATATCCAGTCATTATGTCTCTTATGTTACTTTTAAATAATGAATTGATTAATCCTCTTACTAGTTTATTACCTGTGTTATGAAATGGTCTTTTATTTTCTTCAAAATATGTTGAAGATAATCTATCTCCAATAACCATATCTACATTATCTTCTAAAACATAATCACACATTTCTCTTGCATTTTCTGCTGGATATGTATCATCTCCATCTATCATTAGATAACAATCAGCATCAATTTCTTTAAACATAGTTCTAATAACATTTCCTTTTCCTTGTCTATGTTCATATTTAACAATAGCACCAGCCTTTTTAGCTATTTTATCAGTACCATCACTACTATTATTATCATAAACATAGATATCTGCTTCAGGTAATGCTTCTTTGTAGTCATTAATTACTTTCTCTATAGTTTTTGATTCGTTATAGCATGGTATTAATACAGCTATTTTTTTATCATTAAATGTATCATTTTTATTATATTTTTTCATTCTACTCACCCATTCCTTATAAATTATTATACATTACTTTATTATTTTTACCAATTAATATATCGATTTAATTCCTCTTTTTTATTTTCATTTTTGGTAGCAGGATCAATATCGGAAGTGTTGTGACAAAAGAATACATATATCTAAATTCTGCAAATGTTGGTGCTGCAACTAATAAAGATAGCCATATACCAAATACAGGAACATAAACAATTAATTTCTTATTTTCTTTTTTATATACGCAGTAACCAATAGAAAATATCACTAACCAAACATATAATCCTATGCTCCAAATAAAATTATACAAAGGAACGCTTTTAGTTACTAACAGTTTTGTTATATAATCCTTTTTATCCTTTGATAAAATATCAATTCTTTTTATTCCGTAAGTATTATATTCAAAATCATTCATAATAGTCCAATGATCTATGTTTGGATACCAATAACCTAACGTAGATGTTAAATATGATTCAAATGCAATTATTTTGTTTTTTGAGATAATATTAATATAAATTTTCAAAAATTCTAATTTATGCTTATTTAAGTAGTCTGCTTTAAAAGATTCATCAAATTTAATACAATCAGTAAATTTTGGATCATATAATTTTTTCATATTTTCTACAGATATTACTTTTGCCAATTCTTTTTTTTCTTCATCACTTATACTTCCATCTTTATATGAAATTCTACCAAGTTGTTGTAATGGAATTGCTATATATTCTATAGATTCACTTCTATTTATATTTAATGCATTAAATAATGGAATATTAATAAGATAATATATTGAAAATACGATGATAAAAGTTGGTAATATATATTTTAATTGTTTTCTAAACGCAATAATTAATATAAAAGCTAATAAAATCATCATATAAAAGGCGTTATGTCTAAAGAGCATTGATAACAAACATATTGTTCCTAAACGAACCATTTTTTCTATAGTTATTTTCTTGTATTCTAACATTTTAACTAATTCAATTGTTAACAATAATATTATTCCTGCAAAAATAACATCTTTCCAAAGTACTAGACTATATAATACATTCATCGGTAATATTGCATAATAGCAAAAAATAATCATCAATATTTTTTTGTTAATATTTCTTTCATATAAAAATTTGATCAAGTAACTAAATATTGCTGACATTATAATCATTTGTGTTATTGTAATCATACTTGTAGCAATTGTAGCATTATTAAATATTAGCATTCCTAATTTAAAAGGAACAAATTCGACCAAGGTATGTGCGATTGGATGATGATTATTATAATTACCAGAAATTATTTGTCCAATTTGTGAAATTGAATCACTTGTTAAAAATCCTGGTATATAAAAGATAAAATATGGTAACCATAATAATAACATACAAATCATAGTTTTTATGAAAAGTTTATTAATTCTTTTTTCTTTTTTCTCAATAACTATATTATCTATAAGTGATAGTAATTTCATCAAAACTATATAAAAAACAGGAAATGTTCCTAATAAGATTGCTACACTATGCATACTGATAAGTATGTTTATTATTGATTCAGTTTTACTATACAATATTTCAAAAGTTAAACTTCCAAACAAAAATAAAATGGAATAAATGATAGAAAAAAACAAACAAATCTTAGTATATTTTTTTTCAAATTTACAATGATATACGAAATAAGAAAAGAAAAATATTAATGGCAATAAGACAATATTATACTTATTAATATATCCTTCTTGTGCTATGCAAATGTAAACAAGGCAACTTATAAATATAGAAAATACTAACTTTCTCATATTTGTTTTTTCATTTGTTAGATTTTTTTTCTCACTTTTACTATACTTAATATTATTATTAGTTTCTCTATTCATAATCTTTTATATTCCTTTCTCTTATTTTTATGATTTTATATTATATATTTTTATTTATTGACACAAATTTTTATACTTAATTCAAAATATGGATCTATTATATATGAATAAAATTATTTTATAAAACTATGTTCTATTAGATAAAAAAACATATATTTTTGTTAATAATTCACTTCTTTCAATTACTTTTTTTATTAAGCTTCTGTCCTTATAATACTTACCACTTTTGTAGTCTGGTACTTCTCTTTTTAAATAAGAGAAAGCTTCTTCTATAAACTCTTCTCCAACTTTTTTATCTATTTGATCTCTTTGTTGAATAGTATAATTAGTAATTGTTCTTACTGTCCATTTATCTAAGTCTTCTTTAATATAATCTTTATCTTTAAAATAGTTTCTTAATATATCAACTATTTTAATAATATCAAAGCATCGTCTATCTCTAATAGTGGTTTCGCTTTGTTCATGTATAATATAATGATTAAGACATTTATCTATTTTACCAATTTTCTTTGCATAGTCCAATGCTTTTGCAACAAATGGCGTATCTTCATATTTAAGTTTTTCTTCAAACATAATATTATTCTCTTTTATTAATTCACTTTTATATATTTTATTCCATGGTGCTAAATTAATAGTTCTAATTAAAGATGGTGTTTCTTTTAAAGTTGTAGTATCAAAGCTTGCTACTTTAAAAGGTTCAACTTCTCCACTATCATATTCTTTATAAAAATCGCAAATAACAATATCTAAGTCTTTTTTTTCTGCTTCATTAAACATTAATTCACACATATTTGGTTCATAATAATCATCACTATCACAAAACATTATGTATTTTGATGTAGCTTTAGATATACCAAAATTTCTTGTTTTTCCAATTCCTTGATTTTTATTTGAAAAAAACTTAATTCTTTTATCTTTGTATTCTTTTAATATTTTTAATGTATTATCTGTTGACCCATCATTTATTAAAATGATTTCAAGTTCTTTTTTTGTTTGATTTAATAAAGAATCAACACATTTTTTTAAATACTTTTCAGCATTATAGATTGGGACAATTATACTAACATCATTTTTCATTTTAAATAACCTCTATTCCATAATATTTTTTTTATTTTATTTTTTCTACTAGTTTAGGACTAATCTTAAAAAGAATACTTTTTATTTTTCTAGTTATCGTATTAGTTAGTAAATTATCAAATACTTTATCTTCTTTTAATCTATTTTTGAAATTCTTATAGTCTTTTCCTTTTAGTTCACATATCTTTAAGATTAAACTATTTGATATGAAACTTTTAAACATTTTAGAATCTAGATTTGTTTTATCTATCTCTTTAGTTAAATATAAGTAATGATTATAGAAATCATTTACTTTTTTCTTAGTCTTTTCATAATCTTTTTGGCTCATAATACTTCCTGAACGTTGAACATAATTATAGCCAACATATGATATTGAATTAACTATATCTGCTTTTATAATAATTAATGGAATTAAACCAAAATCTTCATGGATAGTTCCTGGAGCAAATTGAAATTTATTATGGTTATAATAATCTCTTCTTATAGCATATGCCCATGCATTTTCAACATAATGATAACTGCATATTTTTTCAAATGCTTCTACTCCATTATATCCAGTGAATTCTTCTTCATTATAGATATTAACATTGTCTGAGTCTTCAAATACCTCTTGAATTTGAAATCTTACAAGGTCAGGATTATTATCTAAAGATTTATTAATATTCTTTAATAGATCTTTTTCTATGTAGTCATCACTATCTAAGAATATAATATATTCTCCCTTAGCTTTTTTAACACCTGTATTTCTAGCAACACTTAATCCTTGATTTTTTTGAGTTATTATTTTTACATCATAGTCTTTAACAATTTCCATACTATTATCTTTTGTTCCATCATTTACTACTATGACTTCAAAATCTTTATAAGTTTGATTAAATACACTATCAAGACATCTCTTAATATATTTTTCTACATTATAAACAGGTATAACTATACTAAATTTTGGCATATTCTCACCTCTTATTAAATAGTTGAATCAAATAATTTTTCTAATTTTTTCATTCTTCTTTTAAATATGTCTTCTAGATTAATATCTTTTTTATTATCTTTTTTTCTTTCTAATACTTTTTTAGTATCTTTAGATATATTCTCTTTTGAAACAATATAGGCGTAATCTTCCATATTTATTTCATCATCACTAGTATTTATTGTTGTAATTATATTTTTATTTAAAGTAATTCCTTCTAGATATATAACAGGGAAACCTTCATAATCAGAAGTTATTATTAAATAATCAGCTTGTAACATATATGGATATGGATTGTTTTTTCTACCTATAAATTTAACATATTTATTTACTTTTAATTCTTTTGTATATTCTTCATACATCTTTCTATCAGGTCCATCTCCAACAATCCATAATTCAATATCTAAATCTTTAACTAAATTGATTGCTCTTTTTAGTTTTTTAGAAGAGTCGTCCAATCTTCCGACAAAAACAAATAATGGCCTATCACTATTCTTTTCAACATCTATTTTTTCATTACTTAGTTTCTTAATTTTTTCTATATCAACAAAATTATTAAACACGATTGTTTTATCTTTTAATTCTTTATAGATATCTATGAAAGATTTTCTTGCTTCATTAGAAACAAATATAATGCTTTTATATTCATTCACCTTACGACTATCAAAGAACTCTCTAAAATCTTTTTCATCTTGATAAACATATTTATAATCACTATGAACATAAATACTATTATTTTTACTAGCAAGTTTTGCAATTTTATTACTACTGTAGCTATATGTAGTATAGCAGCAACTAAAATCATAATTATTATAATTAAAAATAGTAAAGATTAGTTTTCTAAGTACATTAGTAATCTTTCTTATAATAATATTTCTATTGTTACTTACTTTTAATTCTTTTACTATTGTTCTAGAATCTAGCTTATTTAATAGTTCTCCACTTTTTTCTTCTAGAATTAAAGTGACATTGTATTTATTAAAATCAATTCTATTAATTAAATTTACTTGAGCAGATTCTATTCCACCTATTCTTAAATCTTTATCTGCAAATAATAGATCTTTTTTATTTCTTCTCATTAAAGATAATAATATTATTACAGCTATTATATCTACTGCAGGTGCTGTAATTATATGTCCTGTGACATAAGATAATAATATTATTAATAAAGCACTTATACTAAGCATATATCTTTCATAGTTTGCTTTATTTCTTTTTCTAATTATATTAATTAATACATACAAAACAATTGTGACAAAAATTATAAAGCCAATAATTCCATGACTATAATAAACATCATATAAATCCATCTCAATCAATTTCATAGTTTTATTATTTTTTGTATAACCTAATCCAAATAATCTTTGATAATTATTAGCATTACTATATGTATTTGCCTTATCATTTAAAAATGTTAATCTTTGACTAAATATAAAATGATCTATTAATTTTTCATCTTTAAAAATATCAGTGACTTTATCAACTTTTAAATAATCTAAATGAATTTCTATATTTTTATAAAAATTAGTTTTTGGAATAATTAAAGAAATCACAACTATTCCAATTATTGTAATTAAAGAAATCTTCATTAAATTCTTATATGTTTTCTTTTTAATTGAATAGATTACTAAATATATAAAACTCATAACAATAGTGATAATTAGTGTAATAAATGATGTTTTTGTTCCAATCATTAAAATAACAATTAAATAAAAAATAAAGAATATAAACTTAACTATATTTTTTTTAGTGTTAAAAAAGATAATAAAAATAATAGGTGTTAATAAAGAAATTATTCCACTAATTTCATTAGCTGAGGCATAAAAACCTAGAGTCCCAACTTTTGTAATATCATATGTTTGAAATCCTATTCCAAAAATCATAGGAATAAATATTAATAATAAATATATAAATAAAGTTGTAAATAATAACATCTTACTTATTCTTATATTATCATTTATAGAATACATTGTTATAAGTAGAATTGGAAAATAGAATGTTCTTATAAAACCATGAATCTCATTTATTAAAACATTATCTTTATATAATATATTTCCTATTAAAAAGAATACAAAATATAATCCAATTATTAAATATGGAATAATTAATTTTTTCTTTTTAAAAATAAAAATAGAAACTATAACTATGAATAATAAAAATATAGTTCTAACAATGATACCTAATGATAGACTTAAATTAGTTTTATTAGTACTTAATCCTGTCAATAAATCTATAACAGGACCTAGAATAACAAATAAAGAAATTATTATATTTATATTTTTTTCTATAAACTTTTTCATTCTAACGCTCCATTTATTTAATTATATCATATTTGGTTATTTTTTTTATTTAATAAATATAAATATGAGAAGCAATATAAAAGGATGACATGCGTCATCCTAAATGATTTTTATCATTATTTTGATTGCTTTTCCTATTGTTTTCTAGTCTTTATATTAAGACTTTAATGAATTTTTCTTTTCCTTTAACCATTTATTAAGTTTATCTTTAAATAATGTAGGATCTTTTGCGAGATAATATATAGCTCTATTTATTCTATTTCTTGGCAAATGATAATTTATTAAATCCTCTACATATACCTTTGGTACAGACCCTAAATTGTATTCTTTTGTATACGCCTCATATCGATTAAAAATAAACTTATTAATTTCAACATAGTGATTAACATTATCTTCGAACAAAAGATTTTTTGTTGGCAATCTATCTTCCATCTGAACATAATGATAATAGTATTCTAAAGGAATGGACATATAATATTTATTCATATCAATCTGATCGAAATATTCACTAAAATAATCACAAAA
This sequence comes from uncultured Erysipelotrichaceae bacterium, assembly GCA_902789225.1. Taxonomy (GTDB): domain Bacteria; phylum Bacillota_I; class Bacilli_A; order RF39; family UBA660; genus RUG343. The sequence goes on along the minus strand of CADANC010000010.1, from coordinate 17,751 downwards.
TTCTGTTACAAAATCCAGTGCTCCTTGTTGTATTTTATGTATCATATCAATATTAAAGTAATTATACTTTTCACTTTTTGAAAAAATCGGTTCTATTTTATTGTTTTTGTATCTATAACCTATGCAAGTTGAATTTGTGCTTGATATAAATAATTCTCTAGTTGTTCCAGTTAACGTTGGTTTATAGTCATAGAACGTTTTTAATCTCGAAGAACAATTTCTGATATTATTAAATGCTATTGAACTATTTGTATGTATGAAATAAGTTGTAATTGGTTTTTCAATAATTGATGAAATGATCGCCTCTGGTTTTCCGCTATACCCAATGTCAAAAGTAGCCGCATTTCCACAAAAATTATCCTCAAAATATTTTTTACATAAACCATAATAATAATTATACTTTTCTTCACTAAAACAATTGTCATAGATAATTGAAAGTTTATTATTGAAATCCCTTTCACTTTCAAAGACTTTATCCAGATCAAATTCTTTGCTTATTGTCTTTTCTATTTTTGAATCGAAATTCATAACACTTTCTAGTTGTTTTATAACATCTCTAGGAGTTAGCATATCGTAATTCAAGTATGTTTCTATCATTGATATTCCACATTTATCTTTTAATAATAATGGCATTAAGGCTTTTCTAGAAACATATATATAATTTAGTTCAATATTATTATATTTTTCAATTGCATTTTTTAATATTTCACTGGCTTTGTATGGAATATAACCATCTCTAGCCATAAATGATATAGAGTCAATTTTATTTTCAGTAGCATCTGTTAATAACCAATTACATAAAGCTATAGTTTGCATTCCTAATGCATAGTGACCAATAAAATAAGGATCACCATTAAAGTCTGAATATTCATTAAAAGAACGGAATGGATTATCAAAGTATTGATTAGCAATTAGTGCTAATGAGCATCTAACGCCATAGTTTTCTTCATATGGTATATGATCATAATTAAATGCAACAAATTTTTTATATAGCATTCCACAATTCCTTACATCTTTTGGTGTATATCCCATAAATACGTCTATAGCTTTAAATAGTTGAGCAGAAGATATATCATATTCCATTGGTTTTTGATAATCACTTATGTAGTTATCTCCTATATGAAGTATATCTTTTGTCTTTTCTTGATCTATTACATATTCAAACATTGTTCCAGATGCTTTTGTTTTCTTTAGTTCAGATGAAAGATATATTTTATCGAATTCATAACCATTTTTTGTCAATATTTTTTTAATTAAATCTAATGATAAATAAATATCAGAAGTTAAAATTACCTTTTTATTTAAATCTCTTGCTAGTGTATATAGTTCATAACCAGAATTTCTTTTTCTGCAAAAATGTAATTCCATTTTTTCCTCTAGATCTTTTATTTTTTTTAATTTCTTATTATCCAAATTATATTTCTTTGCAATTAAATCATATATTTCATCTAGAGTAACTTCTTGAATTCCTTTTTTATAATTAATATCTCTTAAGTCTCTTTCACAATTTTTTCTAATTCTAGAAAAATCTACTGCCTCTATTGGCTTAAATTCTTTGATAAAAGTCTGATTTAGAAGTAAAAACATATCACTAGGAGTCATAAAAGGTCTTGTTACAAGAGTATCAAATAAATCAAAACTCACAACTTTAATTCTTTCATCCATTATTTTTTCTTTTATCTTTAAGAAGCCAGGATCAAATTTTGTTATTAATCCGTGATAATTATCCCAACTTTTATCTGTTTCTTTAATTTTAAAAAAGTTTTGAACACCTTCATCTTTTTCATAATCAAAATCAAGTTTTTGAATATTTTTGTTTTTCTTTTTTAGTCTTTTATACACGTTAATGTGCATTGATAAGTAAAAACCTCTCCATAATTCTAGCTTTTCTTTATATTTTGTATATATATTTTGGCTAATTAGAAAGTTTTTAATAAAATCAAATACTGTTAGTATATCTTTTATATTTTTGTTTACTTTTTCTATGCTTATATTTTTCACACTTGTTGATTGAGCATCATTATTAATATAATAGTAAATCGCATTGTCACAATAGCCTACCTTTTTCGCATAAAATAAAGCAATAGTAGAAAAAGCAACATCTTCTGTCATTACAACTCTTTCTTTTAAGGTGCTAGCTACTTTTAGTACAGATTTCCATACGCTACTACTTATTAGTTTACTGCAAAGCATATGATTTCTGATTTTTCTTCCAGTTTGGTCGAAATACATATCATAGAACTCTTTTCCATCATAAATTTCGTCATTAGTATTAAATGACAATCCTGCAATATATTCACCCTCTTCGTTTTTTCTAACATAGTTTCCTAATACAACATCGCATTTATCTTTTTCGGCTTTATTAACCAACAATCTACAATAATCCATATCTACGTAGTCATCGCTATCTATAAAAGATATATAATCACCAGTTGCAAACTTTGAGCCAACTATTCTAGTATGAAATAAACCTTTGTTTTTTTCATTCTCAACTATTTTTAATCGACTGTCTTTTTCTGCTAATTTGTGTAACAATTCACTCATATTTCCTGGAGAACAATCATTTACTGCAACTATTTCTATATTTTTATATGACTGATTAAATAAACTTTGAATACATTGTTCTATAAACTCTTCAGTGCCATAGCAGGGAACTATTATAGATACTTTTTTCATTTTATTCGCCTCCTAGTTTCATAAATGATTCTATGGTTTGTTTGGATTTTTTACTATAATCCTTTCTCCATTTTAAATATAAATTCATAATCTCTTTTTTTGATGTTATTGCTCTTTCTATTTTTTCTTTTATTTCGTTTACGTCATCATCACTTTCTAATACAAGATAGTTTCTTAGTTCTTGACTATCATCTAATATATTTGTATTTCCCAAAATACAAGGTATTTCTAAATCCATGCTTATTAGGAAAGGTATTGGAGAAATATCGCAAAACTTACAATTTAAATTTACCATATTTCCTTCTATTAGTTTTTCTATATTTTGTTCTCTAAAGAGTTCTATATTAAAGTCTATAGCAAATTGTTTTGTAATATTGTTATAGTTTAATACTTTTACATTTTTAATATCAGATAAAGCAACTCCACTAATCTGATTGTAAAAATTAGATGAAAATTCATAATACTGATTTAGTATACCAATACTTTTATTTGTGTTTTTCTCTTCAATCTTCTCTCTTTTATAATCAAGTTGAAGAAAGTTCATCTTGTCTGAAAATGTTATATATAAATCATATTTTGTTGTTCCAATATAATCAATTAATCCTCTTTCTTTATACTCAAATATTTGTAATAAATTTGATAATTCATTATCTTCTGATAATTTAGCTATTCCATGATCAATTATCCATTTCTTTATAATAGTTTTAGATATCAATGGCAATATCAAGTATAATTGATTGAAATAACCAAAAAATAATACTTGCTGATAATTGTTGTTTATTTCTTTTGCAAGTTCATCTCGATCAAATGGTGAATATGAAGAAGGAACAGTTCTAACATCAGCATGTTTAAAACTATATGTAAATACTTTATGCATTAGTTTATCTTCATCATCTAGTAATATAATAGTCTTCTTATTTGTCATATTACTCACCATCCTTTAAATACGCTTGAAGTAGTTCTTCTGACATTTTTCTATTTTTATCTTCCCATGATTTGTATAAATTTAATACTTTTTCTTTATTATTAAGAGCAAATTCAATTTTTTTAGATATTTCTTCCGGATTGTTTTCTTGATTTACCACTATATATTTTTCTAATTCTTCTCCCTTAAAATAGTGACAATTATTGCCAACAATACAAATTGTATCTTGTGCAAAACTTTCAAGAGGTGACATAGGAGCACATTCAGAATATGTAACATATAAAGATAAATCACAGTTAGCTAATCTTTTTAATAATTCTTCTCTAGGTATGTTGTGATCAATTCCTTCTATTTCTAATCCTAACAATTCAGCAAATTTCTTTGCTTCTTTAGTAAGAGGAACCATGTCGATTTTTATTGATTTATCCTTTAATAAAGATGCTGCTGCTAGCTGAACAAATGCATTTTTATTAAGGATACTTGTCTTTGCTGCATAGATACCTATAACAAAATCATTGTTCTTTCTTGTTTTTTTATTTTTGGGAACGTTCACTTTATTTGATAATAGATAAGCTGGGCATCCAAACTTCTTATAAAAGTTTATTAAACTTTCTTTGCAGAAACCCATTTTTTTCACGGTACCTTCTTTAGCTAAATGAAATATTTCCATATTTCTAGCCCACCCATAAGGCTCAAGTACTTGACTATGACTTCCGTGGAAATACGTTTGAATTATGACCCCTTTATTATTAAGATCTTCTGCTAATTTTTTCCACCCAATACAAAAACCACTAAAAATAATTTTCTTATATCCACACTCTATAATTTTTTTTCTTATAGTACTGATATCTTTTTTTCTATGCAACTCTCCAAGTGGAACTGCATTATCAAACAATTCTTTTGTTGCACTCGATACCCCAAGCCAATCCGGATTATGAAAAGCTATATAATCGTATTTTGTTGGCTTTATCATATTAATTGATTCTTTTATTTTCTGTTTATAATTAGGTGTTACTAGTTTCCTTTTTTTATTAAACTTATAAACTGGATAAATAGCCAGTTTTATACCTTTTTTTATTCCTCTCTTAGCTTTTCCTACTCCTTTTATTATTTTTTGTCCTTTTTCTTTTCCAAATATTCTAAAAATCTTGTTTTCTTTTTGTTCCCACTTTGGTGTCCAACTTGCATCATAATAATGTATCATACATGTATTTTCTGTAAAAATATTATTTTGGTGATCATATGATAAAGGATAAAAGAAATCTCTTTTATATATTATTTCATTGTTTTTTAATTTTTGAGTTTCAAAGTTTGATGAATCATAGTCTTTTAAAATATTACTAATAACTCTAGGAATACTTATTTTATACATATTATCTATATCAAAGTATTCCATAGATTTATAAAAATCTAACATTTTGCTTGCCAAAAAGCTTTTTGGGTTAGGCTCAAACCATACACCACATGCAATCATATGAGAATCTTCTACTCCTAAAAAACCGTTTTTTTCATTAATAAGACTATCTATTGGTTTGATTATTTCCATATCTGTGTCAAAATATATTCCACCATACTCATACATTGCTTTTGTTCTTGCATAATCGGCAACAAATGCCCATTTTTTGTTTTCATATGCCTCTTTAATAAAAGCACACTCATTTAAATCAGTGTTTTCTTCATTCCATAGTATTATTTCAAAGTCTGGCAAGTATTTCTTCCAACTTCTAATACATTTTTTTGCAAGTTTTGGTAATGGTTTACCTCCAAACCAGCAATAGTGAATATATTTTTTCATCAACTTTTCCTCCTAATTATTTATTTTTTTGATTTCTTAGTTGTTTCTTCTTTATAATCTTTTCCTAATTGTGCTTTATAATATTCTTCGCAAATTTTATCGGCTGCACCTATTTTAACTATTGTTCCATGCTCAATCCAAATAACTTTTGTACACAATTCTTTAATGCTTTCAATTGAATGAGAAACATATAGTACTGTTGTTCCACCTTTAATTAATTCCATCATTTTGTTCTTACTTTTTTCCTGAAACTTGATGTCACCTACGGATAATATTTCATCAACTATTAGTATTTCAGGATTAACAATTGTTGCGATAGAGAAAGCAAGTTTTGCAACCATTCCTGAAGAAAAATTCTTTACAGGAACATCTAGAAAATCTCTTAGTTCTGAAAACTCAACAATTTCTTCATATTTTTCTTCCAATAATTCTTTTGAATAACCTAATATAGCTCCATTCAAAAAAATGTTTTCTCTAGCTGTTAAATCTTGGTCGAATCCAGCGCCCAATTCAATCATTGGTGAGATAACACCATTTACTTGTACATTTCCTTTTGTGGGTTTTAAAACTCCACTTACAACTTTTAATAAAGTGGATTTCCCTGCTCCATTCGATCCAATTAAACCAACCACTTCTCCACTTTCTATGTGAAAACTAATATCATTTAGTGCCCAAAAATAAGATTTCTTTTCTCTTTTTTTTCTTATTTTAGGATCGAAAAAATTAACAAACGCTTGTTTTAAAGAAAATCCCTTTTCAATTCCTAAATTAAATTTCATTGAAACGTGATTTACGTATATCATTGTGGCCTCCTATTAAATATAATAAATAAACTTATCTTGGTTTTTCTTAAATATCAATGCCCCTATACCTAATGATACAAATCCCATTAATGCTAGGATTCCCAATGTCATTATGCTTGGACACTTACCATATAACACTATATCTCTTATTGAATTAATATATTGGTATAGAGGGTTAAATTTAAATATGTATTGTAGTTTTTCTGGCAATATAGATAAACTGTAAAACACTGGTGTGTAATAATTCCAAATTGTTAAAATTATTCCAAATATGTAAAATACATCTCTTAAAAAAACCGAAATACAAGATAGAATTAATCCAATTCCAACAGTAAATAAAAAAAAGAATGCAAATATTATTGGTAATAATAAATAATATATATTAATGCTTGCTGGATATGTTCCTAATCCAAATTTTGTTAATATTATTACACCAAACCATGGAATTAGTGTTAATAAAAAGTTAATTCCAACAAATAAACATTTTGATAGTGGAAATACATACTTTGGTATGTATACCTTATTGATTAGTGTGAAATTATCTACAACCGATGTCATAGCGCCAGTTGTAGCCTCACTAAAATAATTCCAAATAATAATACCAGTCATTAAATATACTAAATAATTTGTTCCATCCGAACCAAATCTAAACATATGAGAAAAAACAACAGTCATAACTGCCATCATCATTATAGGATATAATAAACTCCAAACAACCCCTAAGACACTTCTTTTATATTTTCTTTTAAAGTCTCTTAAAATTATTTGTGTCATTAGATACCAATATTTTTTAAAGTTAGATATCATATTGTTAATACTCTTCATAAAAACTCCTTCTTTTTTATATATAGTACTCTTAATTATTTTAACAAAAACGTCTAAAAAAGTCTACCTTCATAATTGTTTTAGTATTGTCTATTGAAAAAATAATTGAATATAGTTAATGGCTTTCCAACTATTTATTTTTATTTTAATTACATCTAATTACTATCTAATAATAGCTATAAAAGGATGACTTATGTCATCCTTAATAAAATATTTTAAAATAATTGTTATTAATCAATATAATAATAACTCATATCTACATTTCCATTTATTCCTGGAACACTACCTTTGCTTGTATATTGCCATAAATTGTAATAATCAGTATAGTCACATTTACTTTCCCATTGAGCAATCCAAGTTAATTTTGATCTTAAATATGGTGTGTTTAAAATTCCATTTGCATAATTTAAATTAGCATATATTCTTGCATTTGGTACTTTAGATACATACCCTTTAGTAATATCTGTGTATATAGCTGTCCCAATTGGAGAGTTAAGTATATTTTCATTGTAACTATCTGAATTTTCTAGGTCCAAATATATTCCTAATGTTGGATTAAGATTATATTTATTTATAATGCTATTAGTCCAATCCCCATAATATACACCTTCATTATAATTTTCAGCGTAACTGTAGATGTATATGCCATATGGAATATTATATTGCTTTAATGCAGAAATGTTTGTTGCTAGTTTAGCGTCTTCATTTTGTGCTCCACCTGAGATTCTTACTATAACTCCATATATTCCAGAATCTCTTTTTACAGTTGCCCAATCGATGTTACCATTATGCGCACTTACATCAATTACTACATTTTCAAGTCTAGTTTTTGTAATTTTGAATTTTTGATTTTCTGCTCCAGTAAATTCATTAACACTTATATTAGCAAAATTTGTTGCAGTATTACTATTTACCTCTAAATATAATCCATTTGAATTAGAAATTATGTAATAGTAACCATCACCAGTTTCTTTTAGAATCCATTGTTCAGAATAATTACTATTTGCTGAATATATTTGGACATTATTGTTAGGTGCTACATCAATTCTTTTATTATTATCCAATCCAGTAGAGATTGTATAATAACCATTTGAATTATGTATGAAATTCCACTTTTGAGCCTTTGTACCATTTTGAGAATATATATGAATATTATTACCATTTGTTGTGTTGGCACTAGATAGATCAACTACATAATTTTCATCTAAAGAACTACTAATTGTGTAATATCCATTTGATGATAGTTTTTTAGTTTCACCATCTGCTGTTCTAATGAACTTAAACACTTGAGCATTTGAATATGTTGGATTTTCTATATCTATATTTGTCCCATCTGATGTTGATGAGTTTTTTACGCTTACAAATGAGTAATTTTCATTAACAATAGAATAATAACCATTACCACTTTCTTTTATTATCCATTGTTGGTCAGATGAATTATCACATTTATTAATCTGAATATTATTATTTTTATTAGTTAAGCAATAATCTTCATCTTTATTTGCTTTAATATTGTAGTATCCATTTTCTAAATACTTAACAAACCATTTTTGTGCATAAGTTGAGTTTGATGTATATAATTGTACATTTTGATTTTCTTTTATTGTTCCTCCACTTATATCTATTGATCTTTTATTATCTAATTTACTATTTATAAAATAATAACCATCTTCTATGGTTTTAGTTCCATAATCTAGTGCTTTATTTATCTTATACTTTTGAGTAGTTGCATCGCTTTCATCTTTTACTATTACATTATTATTACTTATATCTATGTTATATCCATTATATCTTGATGTTATAGTATATGTTCCATCATTATTTTTTAATATTGCCCATTGTTGTGAAATGCTTTCGTTATATGAGGTGTATGTTACATTGCCGCCTGCTTTTTTATTGTTGTTGGCAATAGTAAGGGCATAACCATCAGCATAAGATCTAATTGTATAATATCCATTATTTAAATATTTAATATACCATCTTTCATTTGAAGAGTTATTCTTAGTTGAGGCATCTATATTATTTGACGCTAAATTTATACTATTATTAGAGTCTATTGTATCTATATAATACAATCCAGAATCTATTGTTTTTATTCCTGTTACTACTCTATTTATTAAAAATTTTTGAGCATTTGTTCCATTACTTTGAAATATCTGAATATTAGTTCCATCTATAGTTGAAGCATTATTTACATCTAATACAAATTTATTATTATAGGAAACAATTGAGAAATAACCATTTGCGTCTTTTATTAATTTCCATTTTTGAGCTGGTGTATTGTTTCTGTAATATAATTGTACATTTGAATAATTATTAAAAATACCGCCTGAAACATCCAATACATAATTATTATTAGATGATAAAGCTATTGTATAGTATCCATCATTACCTTTAGTAAATTTCCATTTTTGAGCTTCTGTATAGTTTGCTGTATATAACCAAATATTAGAGCTATTTTTAATAGTACCACCTGATAGATCTAACGCTTTTTGGTTGTTTAATACTGATGACAACATATATGTATCATTATTAATATCTACATAATTAGGTGCAGTTTCTCTTTCACTTACTCCACTGCTTGAACTAGATGTTGTAGTTTCTGTTAAATAAAACTTTTGGGCATTTGTTCCATTGCTTTGAAATATCTGGATATTAGTTCCATTTGAAGTTAAACCGCCGCTTACATCTAAAACATAATTTCTATTATATGAATAAATAGTGTAATAATTATTTTCAGACTTTTCTATAATCCACTTTTGAGCAATAGTATTATTTCTTCTATATAACTGTACATTTGATGAATTTGCAAAAATTCCTCCTGAAACATCTAATACATAATTATTATTAGAGGCAATGGAAATTGTATAATATCCATCGCTCTCTTTAGTTATTCTCCAATTTTGGGCATTTGTTCCATTACTTTGATATATTTGAATATTCCCACTATCTCTTATTGTTCCGCCTGATAAATCAATAACTTTGTTATTATTTAGTTTTGATGTAATGTTAAAAGTGCCGGAAATATTATCTTCTGCTTTTACGTTTATACTTATTGTTAATATAAATATTATAATTATTATTTTTAATATTTTTTTATTCATCAAATCACCATTTATAATATACCATACTATTGTTATTTTTCAAAATCTACAAAAGTTTCCTAAAAAAAAGAAGTGATATATCACTTCAATGTTCCATAAATGAATTTATTATTATAATATGTACTTCGTGCTTCTAGTCCTTTATTTACTTCATCGTAACCATATTTTTCTATTATAGTTGGCTCTTTTGAGAATAAATTTGTTCCTAGTGCAAGCCTATCACCATCTATTTTTACTCCCATGGCAGCTAGTGTCGATGGAAACATATCTAGAACTGAAAATTGTCGATTATTTGTATCAACTGGTGTTACAGCAGGATTAATGAATAAGTTATAGACAGTTCTTGTATAGTTTTCTATTGCATTTTCATAATATGCCGTAGACATTGTTAGATGATCTCCTACAAGTACAATAGTTGTATTGTCATAAAAGTCTTGTGCTTGTACCCATCTTACAAAATCATTTATTTGATTTGCAGAACAAGCGATTACACTTGAATATTGTTCATTATAAATATTTGGACAATCTTCTTCTAAATAACCACCTTCAAAGTGGGTATTTGCTGTTAACAAAGTTAAATTGAATGGTTCATCTTCTTGTGATAGTTTAAGCGCTTCTTCTTTGGCATATTCAAATAGTTTTGAATCTTCATATCCCCACCAAACGTAATAATCTTCAGGTAGTTTCCCTAGTTTCTTGGCTTTTTTTAAATCTAAGATATCATAGTCTCCATGCCCTTCAAAGTAAACATCTCTATTACCAAAAGATTTATCTGAACCCATAATAAATTCTTGGTTATATCCTTCTTCTTTTAGGATGTCGCCTAAAGTTGTTGCCCCTTTCATATATGAAGAATGGTTATATACATTGTTTATCATTTGTCCATCCATTTTTACAGGAACTCCAGAAGTTTGTGCAACAAGAGAGCCAGATGTCCAAGTTGCTCCTGGAACTTGTAAAGCCCCACCAAATTTATCAGTGTTTGAGAAATTTATGTTTTCAGAAGTTAGATCAGTTATTCCTTCTAGAAGATTATAATATTCATCTCCTCCATAGTATGTACTAAAATAACTTGATTCAAATGATTCAAGAAATATATATATTAAATTTCTTTTTTTCTTTGGAAAAGTTAGTTCTACTTCACTTGTTTCTACATAATTGTCTTTAATAAATTGATTATCCTCTTTTTGAGACTCTATATAATCATATATTTTTAATTTAGTAAGACATTTATCAATGTTTGTCCACATTAAGTAGAATGATCCAGCAAATAATAATAATGCCAAAACTATAGTATGTATTTTAATAGAAACCTTCTTTTTAAAAACAGTAAAATCTATGAATGTTGCTTTATATCTTCTAAAATAATCAAATACAAAGAATAATAGAATAATTATAGGAATTACCATCCAAATAGATGGATATAACGCTTTTGTATAAAAACTTTTTAATATACTTGTTTCAGTTCCTTCAATAGGTACAGTTAAATGAAATAAAATTTCATCTACAGTTAGACCACCATATGTTGCTTTAACCCATTTTGTAGAAAGAACTGCAAGTATAGTTAGAAAAATCATAGCATAGAATACTACATTTAATGCTATTCTACCTATGATTTCTAATGCTTTTAGTATCTTTTTTGATACTTTTTTCATTTCTACTAACCTTTCTGAAATCAATTTTAAAGTGGTCTTTAATATAATTAACAATTGTTGGTAAAATAAATGCTAACACTACAGCAATTAATACATAGTATAGTGCAAAATCTAATTTGAAATTACTTTCAACTAATACATTCTTCTTAATAAAACCTAAACTATGCATAATCCATATAGTAAATATATTTATAAATATAGTGTATCCACCATAATTTACTATTAATTTATTAATATCTCTTTTTAAATCACATTTTCCAGCAGCTATTAATCCTGGAAAGAATATACATATAAACTCTATCATTTTTGCCTCCTTAACTTTTACTCTATTATTATATATAACTTTTTTGTTTTATTTCAATTATTAAATTGAATTTTTTATAGATTCATAAGTTATCTTTTTAGAATTTGATTTTATAAATACTATTTTATTTTCAATTTCAGGATACTTCTTTAATAATGATTCTTTTATCTCATCTTTAGTAATAATAATATTATTAAAACTATTAATGTCTTTATTAATTTCATTTTCTGAAATATATACAGTATTATTATTACTACTAATTAGAGCTAATTTATTATTAAGCTTTGAATTATATGAAAAACTATAGTCATAATTATCATAATTAATAATTTTATAATTAATTGTATTTATAAAATTACATATAGCTCCTTTAAATGTGTTATGTTTATTCGCATCTCTTTTGTGTCTTAATATAATATTGCTATTTAATGTGGATTGTTTATTTGTAAGTATTGTTATGTTGTATTTTGATTTATCTAAATCATTTAATAGTTTCATAATATAATCTTTTGAGTCTACTAATGCAAATAATAAATCTTTCTTATTCCTTTTTGTCATTTTAAATAATAATATTGTTACTATTGTACTTACTGCAGGTGATAATATTATATGTCCTGTAAGTAGAGATAATAAAAATATAAATATAATACTTAATAAATACATTAATTCATTATAGCCTTTTATTCTAAATTCTTTTAATAAATTAATTAAAACATATAATAATATACTAAATACTATAATAAATCCTATTATTCCGACCTCAAATAAAATATCAAAATAATCTATCTCTACATCTTTTATTTCTTTTTTATTAGTTCCACTTCCTAATAATTTTACATATAATGGATATTCTTTGTAATCATTATATCTATTTTTTAGAAATTTTAATCTTGATGAGAATACAAAATGATCTATATATTCAGGATTATCAGTAAAATCAGATAATTCATCTATTTTTAAATAGTCTAGATGTATCTTTATATTTTTATAAAAAACAGTTCTAGGAATTATAAATATAGATCCTGATATAAATATTATTAATAATAAATAAGATACAAGTATACTTTTATATTTCTTTTTTCTATGTAGATTTATTAATAAATATATAAATGTTATGAATAGAGTTATTCCTAATACTAGTATAGGGGTCTTAGTTCCTATAGATAAAATAACTACTATATATAAAATACCTAATAATATGTTTAAGATATAATTCTTAGTTTTACTAAATATTATGAACATTATTGGAGTAAGTATAGATATTATTCCACTTACTTCATTAGCTGAATTAAAGAAACCTAGATATCCTTTTTTTGCTATTTCATATGTGTCATAACCTAAATGAAATAAATCAGGTATAAATATTAATAATAAATATAGTATTAAAGTACTAAATAAAGTCATATTACTTATTTTAAATTCTTCTCTTATTGGGAATAATGTTAATAAAAGTACTGGAAAGAAGAATATCTTTGTAGCAGATTGAATACTTTCAAATAAAATACTTCTATTAAATATATAAATATCTACTACGAATAGAATACTAAATATAAGCATTATTAAATATGGAAATATTAATTTCTTTTTATCATATATAAATACTGATATTAATACTATTGAAATTAAAAATATTATTCTAATTATAATTCCTATAGATAAATCAATATTTAATAGATGTCTATTTATTCCAGTAAATAGATCTATTATAGGATTTAGTAATATCATAATACTTATATAGATAGATAAATTTCTTTTAATAAAATCTTTCATAAAAACTCCTTCAATATATTTTATCATACTTATTTTATTTAGACATTTCTTTACAATATGTATACATCAATAATTTTACTAGGTTTTTTCAATATATTATAATTATATTATAGGATGTGGTAATATGTCTAAAGATATAGATAAGGATTTAGATAAAATAATCAAAAAGAAGAAAAATAAAAATAGTATATTTTTAAATATATTATTAGTTATTACTCTATTTATTGGTTTATTTTATTTTATTATGAATATAGATAATAATATAAATAATTTTATTAATAATTTTATATTAGTATTATTTACTATTACTTTTGTTATTATTGGATTTAGAAGTAATATTAAGAAAAGTGGAATTATTGTACTTAGTTCTTTATTATTAATAGGTTTTTATGGGTACAATTTTATTAATAAAAATATTAATAATGTTTCTAATGAAAAGCTTATTAATCTTAGTGGTAAGAAAATAGATAAAGTAATTGATTGGTCTACTAAAAACAATGTAGAACTTGATTATATATATGAATATAGTGATATAGTTCCTGTTAATTTTGTTATTAGTCAAGATATAGATAATAATACTCCTATTGAAGAAGTTAAAAAAGTAAAAATATCTATTAGTGATGGAGCTAATCCTGATAAATTAGTTGTTATTCCTGATATGTCTGGTTGGACTGATGAACAAGTAATTAATTTTGTAGAAGAAAACTATTTAGGAAATGTTTCAGTAGAATTTGTACAAAGTGATGAAAAAGAAAATACTGTTATAGAACAAAGTACTAAAGGAACTATTAAGAGAAGTGATCCTTTAAAATTAACATTCTCTTATGGATTAGAATTAAGTTATGATGAAGTTAATTTAAGAGACTTAGTTGGAATGAGTAAGTTTAGAACAATATTTTATTTAAAACAAAATCATATTAATTATGAATTTGATGAAGGAACTTCTTCTAAATATGATAAAGATACAGTTATGAAGATGTCAGTTGATGCTGGTACTAAGATTAAGATTAATAGTGATCCAATTAAAGTAACAATTTCTCGTGGAAAAGAAATTAAAATGATTGATGTTAAAAATAAGACTATTAATGAAGTAACTAAATGGATAGTTTCAAATAGATTAAAGATAAAGATAGAAGATCAATATGATGATTCTATAGATAAAAATCATATTATTAAAGCCGATAAGAATAAAAATGATGTTTTAGTATCAGGTGATACTGTTACAATATATGTATCTTTAGGTAAATTAAAGATGGAAAAATTTGATAATATAAATGATTTTTATTCATGGGCATCTAAATATGATATTGAATATGTTGTAGAAAATGAATTTAGTGATAGTGTTGATGCTGGACAAGTAATAAGTTATTCAGTAAAGAGTGGTGACACTATTAAAAATGGAGATATTATTACTGTAACTGTTTCTCTTGGTAAAAAGATAAAAATGATTGATGTTACTAATATGACTAAAAATAAAGCTACTAAAGAATTAAAGAATGCTGGTATTAAATATAATATTACTTATAGATCAAGTGATAGTGTTGATGAAGATGTTGTTATTAGTCAAAGTATTAGAGCTGGTAGTGAAATTAATACTAATACTACAGTTACTATTGTAGTAAGTTCAGGTAAAGCTAAGACTGAACCTAGAAATAATAATGCTGGTAATAATAACAATAATAGTGGAAATAATAATAATAGTAATAATAATTCTTCTACTACTAATCCTACTACTCCAACTGCTACATGTACTCCTGGTACAGTTACAGTTGGTGGAGAATTAGCTAATATATTTGCTAATCCTGAAAGTTATAATTCTGTATATAGTCAATTAAGTAGTTATTTTAATAGAAGTCAATTTGATAATGTAACTATAAAGATTATTGGAGATTCTACTAGTGGTGCTACTCCAGGAAGCTTTATTTCAGGTATTAAGCCAGGTGATGTATTAGAAACATGTACTGGTAAAACTTATACAATTACGATTGCTAAATAAAAAGTCGATTACTCGACTTTTTTCTTTGTTTTTATTTCTTTTCTATTAATATACTTATAGTTTAACGCATTATCATTAGTAACTACACTTTCACCTAATTCATTTTCTAAATCTTTTCTTGTATTACTTGCAATTTTACCACCACGCTTTGCCACATCTATATTTTCATCTAATCCTTTAGGATTTTTCTTTTTAGCTATTTCTCTAGTTGCTAATTCACCTAAGTCTGCAAGTGCCACTTCAACATCTGACATATTATCTCTTAATGATTCTTTTCTAAGTCCTTTATATGATTTATATTCATTAGCAGTCATACCAGACCATTCTTTATATATTTCATTTGTTAGAATTGCATATTCTTTTTCAGTAGAAACACCATGTTCATTCCATACATCAGTTAATTTTTTTCTATCTTGAATACCTTTTATTCTTTTGATAATCCAATCTTCTGGGTATCCCTTTACTCTATATGTATCAATTGCTCTTTGTACTGCTATTGAAGGATCAAATGTTTCATCTATTCTTTCTCTTCCTAATTTTGCTAGCCATTGTTTTATAGGTTCTGCATTTTTACTTGGAATTGATTCAATAATTCTAAACATTCCTTCAATATCAACAACATCTGTTAAACGATACTTACCATCTTGAGCTTTAAGTTTCAACTGGTCACAAATTGTGACCGTTTCATTTCCTTCTTCTTTTAATCTTCCTTTTAAAACATTCCAATAGTGTCTTGGATTATTACTATTAGTTAACACACTAACTATATCTACAACACTTATGAAATACTTTTCCTGTTCTTTGTCCCATACAGTTCTAATTGTTTCATTATTAAATATTTTATTTACTAAATGCATTTTATTTTGATTCATATAATACCTCCCTTATCAACTAATTTAGCATACATTTGTTCGTATTACAATATGTTTTTTTATAAAATTTCAAAAGAAAAAGTCGATTCTTGAATTCTTCCGAATAATGTTTACCCATAAAAATAACACCTCACTTTCTTGAGATGTTATTTTATAATAAACTACTTTTTATATTGTATTTATTTTTTTACTAACAATTTTTATTATTGGTAATACTATTACTAGGATTATTATTACTATGAATATACCTTTTTTTGATGTTTCTGGATTTATTATTATATTATTGCTTGGCTTTTTATCAACCATTTTTATTATATTTTCTTCTAATACTTTTGCTTCATTACCTTCAAAGATGTTCACTTTACCATGCTCATCTATTTTGAATTTAATATCTTCTGCTTTTAAGTATCCTTCTGGTACTTTTTCTTCATGTAATGTATAGATTTCCATTTCATTTAATACTCCATATAGTTCTTCTGCTTTTTCACTTGATGTGAATTCTTTTATTACATTTCCTTTTGAATCTATTATTTGTAATAATGCTCCTGATATTATATTTCCTTTTTCATCTGTTTTTTCAATACTTAATAATGTCTTATCATCTGCTATTTTTACATCTAATTCTTTAGTAGTATCTCCAACAGTAAACTCTACATCTTCAGTTCTTTGATATAAATTTGGAGCACCTTCTTCATGTAAATAATATGTTTCTCCTGTTATTAAAACTCCTGTTAATATAATTCTTTCTTCAGTAGATGTGAATTCATATACTACATTTTTATTTTTATCTAGTACTTGTAATAATGCACCTGCAAGTGGCTCTTTAGATTTTGAATCTAACTTTACTAAACTTACTACATTTGGTTCATCAACCATTTCTATGTTAAGATTTGTTGTATCACCATTAACTGTAAATACTTGATCCTGTGCTGTTACATATCCTGTAGGAGGTTTTACTTCATGTAATGTATAAGTCTTTCCTGCTCCTAATAGTCCTGTAATTTCATGTGATGATCCAGCAGTTGT
>CADANC010000009.1 GCA_902789225.1 uncultured Erysipelotrichaceae bacterium | reverse complement strand
TTTTTTCTTTGAATTGTTCTATTATTCTTACGTTTTTTTTGGCTATTGATCTATTTCCATCTTTTACATTGAAAGTAGTTTTATTCTTTTCTGTATAGTTAGGATTTTCTTCAGCTAATATTTTGTTTGGATACATCTTCCATTCATATGTTACATATTCATTTTTTTCTAATCCAGAAATAGTATCAGATGTTTCTACTGTAAGTTTTGGTATTCTTTTAGGTCCTTCTGTATTAGTTGCGGAATAATAATATATTTTTCCATCATACTCCTAACTCATGATTATCTCCATCACATTTTATTGTTAATTGTGGAGGGTCTGTATCTTCACCAGAATTACAAAGACTATTTTTAATATGATTATAGTTTCCGTTATTACCTGTTAAATTTTTTGTATCACCACCATTACTACAAGTTAGATATACTTCATAGTATGATGTTCCTTTTATTTTTCTTACGATTATACCATTATTATTATTCTTACATTCATATCCTGATATTTTTGTTGTAGCTAGTAGTTTTTTTTGTACTAGGCTATTATAATCAATAAAAGCACAACCTGTCTCACTTCTTCCAAAAAGATCTTCTTCATATTGATCTTCATATACTTTAGCCGCTTCTAATACTGTTCTTTCATAATCATCAAACTTCTTTTCTTGGTTTTGTCTTTGTAAATTATGAATAGCTGGTAAAGTCATAATCATAATAATTCCAATTATAGTAATCGCTACTAATAATTCAATTAAAGTAAATCCTTTTCTATCTTTCATAGAATCACCTATTATCATTTTAACATAAAAAATAGATTATTTATATTAATAATCTATTTTTTAATGTTGTTCTTCTTAAACCTTCAATATTATTTCTAACTGCTAATTGAAGTGAAGAATATTCTCCAATTAAATATAGAGTTTCTTTTGTTCTAGTTACTCCTGTATAAACTAATTTCTTATATAGCATCTTATTATATCCTTTTACTAAAGGCATTATTACTACTTTAAATTCTGATCCTTGTGATTTATGAATACTTATAGCATAAGCTAATCTAAAATTACTAAAATTAGTTGGAGTATATTTTACTAAATTATTATCAAAATCTATATATATTTCTTTTTTAGGAGAAGTAACTATCCTAGATATAATTCCTATATCACCATTATAAATATTGTCTTCAGGTTGATTAGTTAATTGTATTACTTTGTCTTCTTCTCTAAATAAAGTTTCTCCTATATTTATTTCTTTTTTATGAGAATCTTTAGGATTAAATATACTTTGCATTTCTTTATTAATTGCATCTATTCCATGTAGTCCTTTATATATTGGAACTAATATTTGAAAATCTTTATAAGACATATCTTTATATGTATTAGCTATTTCTTTGATATTATCCATTACTTTAGCTGTTTCTATAAAAGTAAGATCATCACTTTTATTAAATATTTCTTTATTTAGATTTTCTTCTCTAATATCATAAGCTAATTTTATTATATTTGAATCTTTTTCTTGACGGTATAGTTTTCTTAATTTTATTGTTTTTACTATATTTGATTCGATAATATCGTGTAGTACTTCACCTGGAGCAACTGATGGTAGTTGCTCATCATCTCCTACTAGAACTATTTTAGTATTAACACTAATTCCTTTTAATAGTGAAGACATTAATTCAATATCTACCATAGATACTTCATCTATTATTACAAATTCACATTTAGATTTATGATATTCATTTACTCCAAACGTATTAGTTTCTTTTTGCCATTTTAAAAATCTATGAATAGTTGATGCTGGAAGAGAAGTTTCTTCACTCATACGTTTTGCAGCTCTTCCTGTTGGAGCAAGCAATACTACTTTATCTAATAATTTTTCATATGAATACTTATTTAATTCTCTATATAATTCTATTATTGCTTTTATTAGTGTTGTTTTACCTGTTCCTGGACCTCCAGTAATGACAAGCATTTTATTTTCCATTGAAGATTTAATTGCTTCTAATTGTTCTTCGTTATATAGAATATCCATATTAGATGATATTTCATTTAATTTATCATCTATATCCTTATATATAATTGGTTTTTCATGAGCTAATAATTTAAATCTTCTAGCTATTAGGTTTTCACTATCATATAATGTTTTTAAATAGTATCTATCTTCTTCTATTACTAATAATTCATCTTTTATTAGTATTTTTATACTTTCATTAAATTTGTTTTCATCTATTGGTATTCTTAATAATCTTTTTAAGTAGTTAACTATCTCTTCTTTATATAGATATGTATGTCCAAATGAGAAGCATACTTCATTCATTACATAATAGATTGATGCTTTAATTCTTATTACCCCATCTTTTTCTATTCCTGATGATATCGCAATAGTGTCTACTTTTTTATAGTAAATATTATTAAAATCTAGAATTACTTGGTATATATCTTCTTCTATTATTTTTTTAGTTCTATCTTTATATTTATTATATATTTCTATTGAGTCTTTTGTATTGAAGCCTAGATTACCTAGATACATTACTGTTTCATAAGAAGATTCATATTCTTTTAATTTGGAATGAAGAGTATTTTTATTTTGTTCTGTTATTCCTGGAATAAGAATTAAATTAGAAGGTTCTTCTAAAATTACTTTGAAAGTATTATCTCCTAATACATCTACTATTGCTTTTGCTTTCTTTTCTCCTATTCCTTTAAATAATCCTGATGTTAAGAATTCTATTATTGAGTCTTTTCCTTTAGGTGTTACTCTTTCATATGAATCTACTTGGAATTGTTCTCCATATTTTTCATGATGAACCATTTTTCCATATAGTTTATAAGTATCTTGTTCATTTAATTCATGAAAGTATCCAGTAAACGTTATTGTTCTGTCTATTAAATTAGCTAATTCTTCGGTTTCAGTATCTGTTACTTTAAATACTCCTACTGTATAGCCTGATGTTGAAGAAAATATTTCTTTTCTATAATTTCCTATAATAAACATTATATTTCTCCTATTACATTAGGATAATCTACTGATGTTATTTTTACTTTTATTAGTTCATTATGAGGAAGATTACCTTTTACTTTTACATTTAAATAGTTAGATGTATGTCCGTATGAGAATCCATCTTTAGTTTGTTCTACTAATATTTCTAATTCTTTTCCAATGAATTTAGAAGCATATTCTATTTCTAATTCTTTAGATAGTTCTATTAATCTTTTTACATAATCTTTTTTAATATTTGTAGGTATCTTATTAGGAAGTCTTTCTGACTTAGTTCCTTTTCTTTCGCTATATGGGAAAACATGTACTTTTGAAAAGTTTATTCTTCTTACAGTATTAAGAGTTTCTTTAAATAGTTCTTCTGTTTCGCCTGGGAAACCTACAATTATATCAGTAGTAATAGATATATCAGGTCTTATACTTCTAATTTCAGCTATTTTATCTTCAAAATATTTTAAATCATATTTTCTATTCATTGATTTTAATATTTCATTTGATCCTGCTTGTAATGGTATATGTAAGTGATCTACTATTATGTTTGAATTTTTCAATATATTTAGAACATCTTCATTTAATTCAGTTGCTTCAATTGATGAGATTCTTAATCTTTTTAATCCTTCAATTTTTATTATTTCATTTAATAGATCAGCAAATGATATATCTAAATCTCTTCCATAACTTCCTGTATGAATTCCTGTTAGTACTACTTCTTTATAACCATTATTTACTAATGCAGTAATTTCTTCTATTACTTTATCTTTATCTTTTGATCTACATTTTCCTCTGACAAATGGAATTATACAATAAGAACAAAAGTTATCACATCCATCTTGTATTTTTACAAAAGCTCTTGTTCTACCTGGAAAACTAGTTATATACATATCTTCAAATATATCTGTTCTTCCTTTATATAGTCTTATTATTTTTTCTTTATTCTTTAAATATTCATCTATTAAATCAGGTACTTTATCTTTATCTCTATTACCTATTACTATATCTATTCCTGGTATAGGATTATCTTTATTACTTTCAATAAAACAACCCATCGCAACTATTATTGCGTCAGGGTTTTCTTTTCTTGCTCTACGTAACATTTTACTAGATTTAGTATCTGAGGTATTAGTTACTGTACAAGTATTAATAATATAAATATCACATTTATCAGTAAAGTCTTTTATCTCATATCCTCTTTGTTCTAAGATGTTTCTTATATATTCTGATTCATATGTATTAACCTTACATCCTAGTGATAGTATTCCTACACTTGGCATGTTATTCACTTTCCTTCCATTCTTTATACCATGATGATATTGTTTCTTTTTTCTTATCCATTTCTTCAGTTGCTTTATTCTTTAAGTCAGACGCTTTTTCTTTTAATTCTTCTTTTTTATTCATTAACTCATTATATTTATCTTCTCCATATTTATTAATATATGCTTCTTTTAATTTATTAATTAGAAAGTCCTTTTTAGCTTTTAAATTATTATATGTTTTGTTTTCTACTGATTCTATTCTATCTTTATAATTAGGATATTTTGTTTCTATTTTTTCATCTAGTATTTCCCAGTCACTTATTATAGCAACTTTAGTATCATCTTTTAATTCGTTAAAAGTAATATTATTTATTTTTCCTTCATAGAATATAAAATCAGTTAATTTAACAAAAGAATCTTTTAGTCTTTTCTCATTATCTGTATTATTCTCTTCATTTAGTATATTATTATCATTTGTTATTTCATTTTCAAAGTAAGTTAATATTTCTTGATCATTATCAACTGTTTCATCAACTCTTTCTCTATTATTAATTACTTCATTTTCTTCTATATTATTATTAATAGTAGGCCTACTAGCCTTCTTATTTTCATGTCTTGCGATATATACTGATACACAAATACCAAATACTATTAGGAATATCATTAAAATAATTAAATATAGTTTCTTTCTATTTTCCATACTAGCTCCTTTTTTCATGTATATTATAACAAAACTTAACTAAAAAAACTACGTTTAACGTAGTTTTAATCACCTAAATGTTTTTGTAATTCTCTAATTTTAGATAAGAATTCATTTGTCTTTTTGATTTCTTGATCTAGTTTTTCATAATTAGCTGTATTTTCTATCTTAATTGCTTCTAGATTATCTTCTTTCTTTTCTATTCCATATACTGGTGAAATAATTGGAGATGATTGAAAAGTAGAAGCTACTCCTTCATCTTCTTTAATATCTTCAACTGACTCTTCTGAAATAGCTTGAAGAATTGTTGGTTCACTAGCTTGTTCAATTGTTTTAGTTAATTCGTTTTCTTCTTCGATAGGTTGAATTTGAATATTCATTGTCTTTTCAAATTCTTCTAATGATATAGGTGCATCTTTTTCATCAGTCATCTCATTAGATAATTTTAATTGTTTAGTTTTTTCTAATAACTCATCTATTGAAATAATAGCATCCTTTTCTTGTTTTTCTTCATATGTTTGAATAGATTTTTCTATTGAATCTTCTTGAGATTCTGCTTCTTTTTCTAATAACTCAGTTATCTTTTCTAATTCACTTCTTGCTTCTTCTACTGTTGGTTCTAAGTTAGTATAAGTTAATTCTTTTTCATCTTCAAAATCTTCATCTATAACATTTTCTTCAATAGTTTCAGTTATAGTTGGAGATTCTATTATTTTTGGTGCTTCTGTTTCTACTTTTATTTCTTCAATACTCTTGATTGCTTGAACTTGTTCTTCAGTTATATCATCTTCTTCAACAGTTTCAACTTTTTCTTGTTCTTCATTAGTTTGAATCATTTCATCAATTTTTGCATTAGCTTGTAATTCGTTAAGTGACATAGTTTCTACTTTAGGTACAGTAGTATAAGTTTCTTGTACTGTATCATTTTCAATCTCAATAGTATCAACTTCAGGAGTTATGATAATAGGTTTAGTAGTATAAGTATCTTTTCCATAATCATCCCATACTATATCTTCTATTCTATCATCTTTTTCATCTTCTTCATCAAGTTGATCATTTACTTCACTAACTATTTTTTTTAATTCTTTAGTATTTTGTTTTTTTCTTCTTCTATCAGAATTTTTATCAAAAATATATATAAATAAACATATAAATATTGCGACTAAAGCAACTATATATACAATAATCATTTCCGTTGATGTTAGAAAACTAACAATATCATTCATAAGTACACCTCTACTTGAATTATCTTTATATATAAATCATAACATATTATTTTTCAATCAACAATAATTTGTTGTATTTTTTTAATAAAAAAAGAGACATATGTCTCTTATATTTTTAATATTATTTTAAATAGTATTGCTGCGATACAAACAATAATTCCAAATATTATAAATATATAACTTATTGAAATAGCTGTTGCATAACCAAAGTTTGTTTTTATTCTTGGAGGTCCTGTTTCAATCTTATCTTCTGTCATTTGATCTGCTTCATTAGCTGTTTTTATATTTTCAATACCTTTTACTAGTAGGTCATCTATTTCATCATAAGATTTATCTTTTAGCCTATCTACTGCTTCACTAATCTTATCATCTGTTAATTCTTTACCATACTTTTTCTTAGCAATATATGAAAATCTTACAATTGAATTTCTAACTACTGTATCATGTGATACTGTTTCATTAATTCTTTCAGCTGTTTCTTTTTGAAATTCCATATTATCTGGCAATTCAATTGTTGAATATAGATCTTCATCATAACCAAATTCATCTATTTTAGCAGAATCTTTTAAATCTTTTCCTCTGCCAGCTTTATCTTTTGATTTCTTAATATATTCTAGAGCCATTGTATGGTAGGTATGACCATCTGTTCCTGTATATGTTCTTACATAATTTCCTTTTTTCTTTTCAGGAATTCTTTTAATCTTACATTGATGATTATATGGATCATATGTATATTGTAGAATTGTATCATCATCATCTATAAATGGATATACTCCTACTGGTGTTCCATCTACATCTAATTCAAATCCATAATCATTTCCATCTTTAACATGAGTAAGTGAATCCCATTCTTCTTTATAATAAGGTGTTTTTTTAAATATTCTTCTTAATTCATGTATATCTTTTAGATCAACTAAAGTATCTATATCATCATGAAGTCTTCCTGAGTCTTGTCCTAATAATAGATAAGGTACTGTTCCTCCTGCTATATACATTGGAGCATCAGCAAATCTTGTCAATGCTTCTATTGTACTTAATGCCCTCTTTATATCATCAAAAGTTTGAGCCTCACGATTAGGATCTTTTTCTTCTTCAGGAGGTGCCACTTGTTCTTGTTTTTCTCTTCTTCCTTCAATAGTTGCTTGTTTCATAGCATCTATTTCTTTTTTTAATATAGGCAATGGTTTTCCAGAAGTTGATAATTGATTAAGAATTTGGCTTTGTGCTTCTATTCCTATTGGATTATCTGGAAACATAGTATTTACTTCATTAATTGCTGCTCCTAAATATTTAATTAATTCTTCATTCATATTATCACCTTACCATAATACTAAGTATATTTTTGTTCTTTCCTTAATAATACTCTTGTTTTTTGTATGATATCTTGTTGTTTCTTTCTTTTTAATTCTTCTATTTTTTTATAATCAGGCTTTTTAAAAATATCTAAATATGTCTCATTGCCTGTATTTTCAATTGCCTCAATATTTTTATTATTCATATTGATAACCTACCTTATCATATTCATTATAACATACTTTCTAGTTATAAATAAACAATTCATGTTGTGCACGTGTACAGGCAACGTATAGTAAGTTTCTTTCATTCTTTTTATATGTATTTTCTCTATTGTTATAGACTATTACTGCATCAAATTCTAATCCTTTAGCAAGAAATGCAGGAATAATTAATAATTTCTTATTAAATGTCTTAGTATCTATATCAATCTTTGATATATTAAATGTTTCATTTAATAATTCATATAATTTATCTGCTTCTTCAGTATCTTTTGTGATAATAGCAATTGAATTATACTCATCTTGAAGTGATGTAATATCATCTATTAAAGATTCTTTTAAATCTACTTCTTTTCTTACTACTACAGGTTTATTATTATCCTTTCTAATAGCAGATACATGATCTAATTTTAATATCTTATTAGTATAATTAATTATTTCAGGAGATGAACGATATGTTTTTAATAGTTCTATATATTTAGAAGATCCTTCTAATAAATCAGATATCTTTTCTAATGATCTATATTTATAATATGGATTTATATTTTGATTTATATCTCCTAGTATTGTAAAGTTAGCTCTTCTAAATATCTTACTAATAATAATATATTGTAGATAATTATAATCTTGAGCTTCATCAATTACTACTTGTTTAATTTCACCTTCATATGGAAAGCCTTCTAGTGATCCTTTTAAATATGCATAAATTAGTGCATCTTCATAATTAACTTCATTTTCAAAGACATTTTTTAATTCATTATCTGTTAGTTTTATTTTTGAATAATCACTTTTAAAGAATTCTTTATAAATATCTTCTATAGGTTTATAGAAATTACAAGAATCTTTTAATAATTTAGCAAATGTTTTTACTTTTTTGTTTGATCCTTTATAAAAATTAGAAGATAGTTTTTCTGATATTTCGTCTATTCTATTGTATAAAGGAAATTTTATATAACGATCTTTTAAATAATCATTTAATTCATTCTTTGATACTTTATTTATAATATTTTCTCTTATATCTTTATTAAACTCCGCTTTATTTACATAATCATCTATGAATAAATCTATATCTTTTATTATTTGATCACTTTGTTTGTATTCTACTAATTCTTTATTTAGTTCTTTTCCAGAATAAAATCTTTCTACAAATTCAGTATATGTTTGTACTTTTTTATCTATTGTATATGATAAATAATCATCAAATGTAGTTTGTAGAGTATTAGCTTCTCCTAATGATGGAAGTACTTCAGAAATATATTCTGTAAATATATTATTTGGTGAAAAGATTAGTATATTATTTGAAGATAATCTCTTTAATCTATATAAAAGAAAAGCAATTCTATGTAGAGCAACTGTTGTTTTTCCTGAACCAGCAATTCCATTTACTATTAAATTATTGTCTTCTAAATTTCTAATTACTTGGTTTTGTTCTTGTTGAATAGTATTTACAACATTTTTCATATGATCAGATGATTCTTCTGCTAGAACTGATTGTAAAAATTCATCATCTATATTTAGTGAATTATCAAATACTCCTAATAATTTATTATTTTCTATTTTATATTGTCTTTTTCTTTTTAATTCTCCTTTTATAGTTCCTGCAGGAGCAGTGTATTCTGCATGACCTATTTCATAATCATAAAATAGAGAACATATAGGACTTCTCCAATCATATAGAATATTGTTTTCATGTTGATCTTTTAAATATGTTAGAGATATATAAAT
The DNA here is from genome assembly GCA_902789225.1 of uncultured Erysipelotrichaceae bacterium. Taxonomy (GTDB): domain Bacteria; phylum Bacillota_I; class Bacilli_A; order RF39; family UBA660; genus RUG343. The sequence continues at coordinate 29,670 of CADANC010000009.1, read as the reverse complement.
ATTAAATATTTCATTTTCTTCATCTTTAAAAACAATTGAAGCAAAATATGGTTTAGACTCAATTTGTTTTAATTTTTTGAAATAATCTAGCTTTTTATTTTGAATTTGTTCTTCGCCTTCAATTGCTTCTGAAAGAGAAGCTATATCTGCATTATCATTTCCAGACATATCTTTCCATGATAGTTTTTTAAATTCTAATAAATCTTCATCGTTTACAGTAATATCTTTACTTAATTCAGTAATAGTTTTTTCTACTAAATTATGTGTTTTATTAAGTATTTTCTTCTCTTTTAATATTTCTTCTTCTGTGATTGGCATAGTCGTATTTCCTTTCTAAATCAAGGTAATAATAATTCCAAATATTAAGTAAATTATAGTAAATATAATTGATGCTTTAGTTATTGTAATTTTATTATCTAATTTTATTATATAATCATCTTTTTTATAATTTTTAACTTCAGTTATTCTAAAAAATAAACTTTTTTTCTTTTTTAAATCTTCTTTTGATATAAGTATAAATTCATTTGATGCTTTAGTTTCTGCATAATGGACATCTTTAATTTTACTTATATAGATAAACATTACTAAGTCCATTGATGCTCCCATTAAATTGAATATTGATAATAGTATTAATAATGGAATATTTAGAATGTATCCTAATATATATGTAATAATTCCAATGATTACAAATGGCATTTGTAGTGATACTAGTATATTCTTTTTAGGTACTTCTTCTAATACTAATGTATATAAAATACCTTTTTCCAATTCTACTCCATATTTTATTTTATTAGATTTAGATCCTGTAATTCTATAGCCGATACCATGTAATAATTCATGTAATAGCATATAAAGTATTAATAATGCTAAAATTAAAATAAATGGTAAATCATTAAATACAGATAATAGATCTATATTTAAGGCACTTGTTAAGACTAGTAATAATATAAATACTACTAGTCCTAAAAAATTAGCTGGAACTAGATTCATCTTATAAACATATGCTTTTTTCATTTATTTAATCTCTCAATTAAATCAGTAAATTCTTTTTGAAGTTCATCTTTTCTTTCTTCTGATGTTGCTTCAAAGCGAGCTGTTATGTTAGGTCCTGTATTAGATGCTCTAACAAGAGCCCATCCATCATCAAATTCAATTCTTGCTCCATCTATATCATTGAATGAATATCCTTTTTCACGAGCATATTCTTTTACTTTTTCTACTACTTCAAATTTTTTCTCATCAGGTGATGTAAACTTTATTTCTTCTGTTGCGTAGTATTTAGTTATTCCCTCTAGAAGTTCATCCATTGATTTATCAGTATTTGATAATATTTCTAATAATCTTAGACCTGCATACATTCCTGAATCAAAGCCTGGCCATCTATCTCTAAAATAGACATGTCCTGATAATTCTCCTCCAAATGGAAGATCTTCATCTCTTACTTTTGCTTTTGTATATGAGTTTCCTGTTCTGTAACATAATCCTTTACCACCTAGTTTATCTATTTCGTCTTGTACTGCTTTTGAACATTTAACATCATATAAGAATTCTTTTTTATCTACTTTATTTATAATATCTCTTATTATTATAATCATAAATTTATCAGTAGGTACAAATACTCCACTATTTGTAATAAATCCTACTCTATCTCCATCTCCATCAAATGAGATACCAACGTCTGCCCCAAGTTCTAATACTTTTTCTTTTAATCCTTTTAGATTATCTTCTACACATGGATCTGGGTGGTGATTTGGAAAGTGTCCATCACTTTCTTCATTAATAATTGTTAAATCCATTGGATATAATTCATATAATTCTCTACAAAATGGAGATGTTGTTCCGTTAGCAGGATCTAGAACTACTTTTAGTCTTCTATCTCCAAAGTTTAGTGCTTTTCTATATAATTCTATATAATCTGGTTCTATATCATAATCTTTTGTTGAACCTTCTCCTTCTTTGAAATTACCTGCTAGAATAAATTCTAAAAAGTCTTGTATTTCTTGTCCTTTGCAATTTCCTTCTTCAGTAAATGCAAATTTAAATCCATTATCATCTTTTGGATTATGTGATGCTGTTACCATTACTCCTGAATATACTTGTAATTTAATACAAGCATAATAATACATTGGTGTTGTACAAAGACCTAGTTTTATTACATTAATTCCTGTTGAAGTTATACCTTCTATTAGAGCATCATATAGTGCAGGAGAAGACAATCTATTATCATGACCTACAATACATGTATCCTTTCCTAAATTAGAGATATGCGTACCAAATCCTAATCCAAATGTATATGCTGTATCTTCATCTAATTCAGTTGGATAAACTCCTCTTACATCATATCCTCTAAATATATTTCTATTTAAGTTTTGCTTTATTTGGTAATTCATTAATGTTACTCCTTTCAACATATCTATCTACAAGATCATTCATTTTTGATCCATAATCTTCTAATGTGATTTCTTTTGTTCTTAAATCTATTTGGTCTTCTTTTACTTCATCATCAAGTTTTCTTATTAAAAATGTTTTTACTATACCGTTTATTTCTTCTAAATCTCTCTCATCATATGCTTCTTCTAACATATATTTATTTTCAATTTCATTTAGGCAAGCTAAAAAATCATCATATGAATCTTCTCCAAAGTAAGAATTGTATCTATCTATTAGTTGTTCAGGGCTATCATTATTCATTGATAATAACATTTCTTTGATACTATTACTGAAAGACTCCTCCATTTCACCAATCCTCCTATAATTATAATATCATAATATTAAAATAAAATAAAAGTAATTGACTGTAAAAAAAGAATGTAGATAACTACATTTTCTTTTTTCTTTTTAATTCTTTTCTTTTTCTATTGAATTCTCTATATCCTTTTCTACCTAATAAATACTTTTCTAATTTAGGTATTTTAAATGTTTTATTTAAATCTACAAGATTAGGGAATGCTTTTATTAAACGTTTCATTAGTCTAGAATGACTTGTTAGATATTCTTTTACTTCTAATCTAATTTGATGAGTTGAATCACGACCACCTAATTTTTTTAATTTATCTTTTAATGTAAATATTGTCTTTGTTGATACTATTAAGTCTAATAGATATAGAGTAAATGTAATTATAACTACTATATTTATTATTGATTCTGGTAATGGATATAATAGATTTAAAATTATTGGATTAATAAATTCAATTATTATTACTCCACCTAATCCAAATAGTAATGAATTTTCTAAACATACTCTACCATTTAGATCAAATTTTTTATCTTTATAATCCCACCATCTAAGCTTAAATACTTTTTCTAAAATTAATGATGTGTAATATTCTAATAAAGTACATAGTACTGTACTTAAGATAAATAATACTAATATTTGATCATTATAACCATTTAAAAATAAAGTAATTATTAATGCTCCTGCTCCATAGATTGGTAGAACTGGACCTATAAAGAAGCCTCTAGATAAAGTAAGTTTTTCACGGCGAAAAGATACATATGCTACTTCTGCTATGTATCCTAAAAATGAATAAATAATATATAGTAAAAAATAAATCTTTATATTATATAACATCTATATCACCATATCATACTTATTAATAATATTATTATTCCTGTTGTTATTCCTGATATTATTGCTTTATTTTTAATATTCTTTTTTACTTTTGGTAGTAATTCATCTAATACTATGAATAATAACATACCTAGAGTTATTGATAATAATATTCCTTCTATTGTTGGAGATAATTCATTTATATTTAACATAAACATTAATAATCCACCTACAAAAGTTGTTAGAGATACTAATAATATATTTAATATAGATTTATATTTATCATTATTTGATTGATAGAATGCTCCTCCTATTACTATGCCTAATGGAATATTATGAAATCCTACTCCTAGTGTAAGAGCTAAACCTAATTTTGTACTTGATAACATAGATGAATAAATAGCCATTCCTTCTATAATGTTGTGTAGTCCTAAAGCTATTGATGACATTACTCCTATATGTATTAAATTATCTTTTTTTTCCTTGTTTTCATGATCTGGTACAAAATTATCTAAGACTCTTAACATTAAGAATCCAACTACTATAGAAATTATTGGTATATATATTCTAGATATTGGAATGCATTCTATTATTTCAGGTAGTAAATCTGTAAATATAAGCATTACTATTACTCCGAATGCTAGACCTATCGAATATAATACTATCTTTTCACTTTTCTTAAAGAAATATGATATTAATACTCCTATTAGGATAAATACACCTAATAGTGCTGTTGTAAGAAGTGCTAATTGATATGTACTCATTATGAATCACCTAACCTATATCCGCCTATTATCCCTATTAAGAATAAGACTATTCCTATTATTATTTCTAAAAAGCTTCCTGCTTTTGGTAATGTTATTACTAAAGACACAATTGATGCTGCCATAAATCCTATGATAGCGTAATATGTTGCGACTTTAAATTTCTTAAATAAATATTCTAATAATTTAGCCATTACAACTAAGCCGAATAATATTCCAAATGCTAATATGCTTAATACTAAAATATCATGTCCTAGATTTTGAAATGTAGTTAGTGAATCTATTGTTTTAATTATAGGATGATAATATCCTAATAGCATTAATACAAATGATCCTGATATTCCAGGCATTACCATACTAGCAGCAGCAACACATCCTACTAAAAATAATAGTATTCCTGATCCAAATCCTAAATGTTCTATAGATGCATTTCCTCCACCATTTAGAAATGATAATCCCATTACTAATCCAAAAGTTAATAAGAATAATAGTATATATGATACTTTTATCTTTTTACCTTTTATATTACTACCTATTAAAGGTATTCCTCCTAAAATAATACCTAAAAATAGTAATATTGTTGGATTAGGATATTTATCTAAGCAAAAGTTTATTAACTTACTTAATACTAATATTGATAGAACTGCTCCTATTAAAAATGGTACTAATAAAGACATAGACTTTTTAAAATCTTTTCTTATATTAGAGATTGAAGATATTAAATCTTCATATATTCCCATAGTTAGAGCTATTGTTCCACCGCTTACTCCAGGAATTATATTTGCTACACCAAATACAAAACCTTTTAAACCAATTTTTAATTTATCTTTCATAATTTCTCCTAGTTATCAAATATATTCATTACTAGAGGGACTATATTTTTCTTTCTAGAAATACATCCTTCTATAAATATTCCTTCATTTGGATTTTCTATTCCATACATTACTTCTATATAATTCTTAGCTTTTTCATTAAATAATATGTATGAACCGTTTTTTATTATATCTGTTACATATAAACATACCATTTCAAAGTTGTTAGCTTCTGCTGTTTGATTTAGTGTCGCTATATATTTATCCATATCTTTTTCTATATCTTGGAAATTCATTGTAAAGAATTGTCCTATTGAGAAGCTCTTATCATTAATAGTATATGATTTATAGTCATTAAATAATACATCAACTGGTTCCATACCTTCTAAAGATGTTCCTGCTTTTAGTAGTTTCATTCCATAGTCTTGATAATCTACTTCAGCAATACTAGATAATTTCTCTACTGCATCTTTATCATATCTAGTAGCTGTTGGACTTTTTAGAATCAATGTATCTGATAATATTCCAGATAATAGAACTCCAGCTATGTTTTTAGGTATTTCTACTTTTCTTTCTTCAAATAGAAGGGTTACTATCGTACAAGTAGAGCCTACTGCCATATTTCTTACATTAACTGGAAATTTAGTTGTAATAGATCCTAGATTATGATGATCTATTATCTCTAGTATTTCTGCTTCCTCTATACCATCTGCACTTTGTAGAGGTTCATTATGATCTACTAATATTACTTTTTTAGGATTAGTATTAGTTAAATCAGTTATTTTTAATAAACCTAAACATTTATTTTGTTTGTTAATAACCGGATAATTTGTATGATGTAATTTAGAGTTAACATCTTTTATATCATCTACAAAATCTGTATCATAGAATGTTACTTGATTAAAATTAGATAGTATAGTTTTTAAATAATTAGATAAAGTAATTATTCTACTCATATGATATGTATCCATATCAGTTTCTATTACATTTACGTGATTCTTTTTAGCTATTTCTATATGTTTATCTTTTATTTTAGAACCGCCTGTAAGTATAACTAGTTTTACTCCTGATTCAACAGCATACTCTATTATTGAGTGTCTATCACCTACTATTAATATCATATCTTCATTTAATTTTATACTATTTACAAAAGTAGTAGATCTATATGATGCTACTAATAATCTTCCTTTAATTTCTTCATCAAATCTTACTACTTCTTTTCCTTTACAAACATTTAAAATATTATCAAATGAAGTATATAAAGTATCTAAGTCATCTCTTATAATATTTCTTGATGTATCTTTAATAGTAATTAATCCTCTATAAGTATTATCTTCTTTTACTATAGGTATTCCTGTAATATTCTTTTTTAGCATTAATTTATAACCGTCATAAATTGATGCTTTTTCATCTAAGAATAAATTCTTATGATAATCTATATCTTTTAATTGTAATTTTACATCATTTAAATATTTTGGTATTTTTACTTTAAAATGTTTTAATGCATATATAGACTCTTTATTTATAGTTCCTAATACTCTTGCTTCTGTATTATTTCCTGCTTTATTTTCTAAATATGATAAAGCAATTGATGACATTACAGAGTCAGTATCAGGCTTTTTATGACCAAAGATGTATGTCTTCATGTGATCGATCATCCCCTTTTTAAAAATTATATCATATTAGTATTCATTAAACTAATTCTTTTAATATGTCTTCCATCTCTTCAATTTCTTCAGTAGATGCTTGTTGTTTGTTAGGCTCTTCTTTAAACCAAGTTGGAAGATTTTCAGTAGTTTTCTTTTTTGTTTGAGTTGATTTAGTAGTTAATTTTCTTAATTTTTTATGTTCTTTTTCTGTAACTTGCATAGCTTCTTCTACTGTTTCAACATTTAATCTTTTTAATTGACCTGCTATTGTTTCAACATATGCTTTTGTCAATCTTTCATTATTTGTTTTTAAGGTATATGCAATAATTACATTTACTACTCCTGCTGATAATTGTTGATCATTTAGAAGAGATTCAATTAGTTTTTTATCTCTATCAGTAGGTTCTGCTCCTTTATATTTTGCTTTTAAAAATTCATATGGAGTTAAACTCTCAAAAGCATAAACCATCTTTGCCCATTTAGAATTATCTCCTATTGGTTTTTTCAAATAGTTTGGTTGTCTTTTATATATTAGAGTTGGAAGTGATCCTTCTCTTTCAAATTGATAAAAGTTTCTTGCACTTTTTCTTAGTTTAACTTCATCAATTTCGCCTTTTTCATTAATTGAGTCTATAACTAATCCACTTAATTCATATGTTTTTAAGTTATATGCAAATGCTAAATTATTAATTAATTTTTTTGTACTATCTGTAAAAGTCTTCTTGTTTGTTATATTTTCTGGTACTGTTGATATTAATTCATCGAAATCTATTCCTTTAGATATCTCAATATTATTTGAGTTTTTCTTTGTAATATCTGAAATTATATCCATTGAAGTTTTTTCTACTGATGAGAAAACTTCTTCAAATGATTTAGTAACATCTGTATAGTCTTTTAGATTAATTTTAGGTATTTTAAAATAATTAATTAATTTATCATATTCTTCTTTTCCTAGATTGCTATATAAAACTATATTTAATATTGGGTGATTAAAAACTTCAGCTGCTGATAAGGGAGAAAATAATTCATATACATAATTATTTATATTTTCTACTTTTACATATGTCTTTAATAAGCCAATTGCTTCTAACTTTTCTCTTGCACTTACTATTTCTTGTAAGTTTAATTGCATTGTAGACATCAAATGATGATGATTTAGTTCATCACTCATTATTCCTTGTTTATCTAAATCATCTTTTAAAGTTTCATATAAAGATGTTGCAGTATATCCAATTATTGGTTGATATAACATTGAAATAATTTTGTGATCTTCATTTGTAATAATAGTCTTATTTATAACTGTATATGTATCAGCTGGTAATATAGTTAAGTTTTTCATAGTTATCACCTAACTTTTATAATAACATAAATATTATAAAAAGAAGATTTTTTTCTCTTCTTAATATACTTTTAATAAATTTAATATTACTTCTGGAGTTATACCTGTGAAATACAACAGTGTTAACGCTATTAAAAGAAATGGTCCAAAGGGTATTATTGATTCTTTTTCTTTTTTTAGCATAAATATTGATACTGGTAATGCTATAACACTACCTATAAATATTGAAAATAGTCCAAGTACTGGTCCTAAGACTATACCGAAGACAAACATTAATTTAATGTCTCCTCCACCAAGAGTTTCTTTTTTTAATATCTTATTTCCTATTAGCATTATTGAATACATAATACTAAATAATAATATTCCAGAACATACTGAATAATATGTTTCTTTTGGTCCAGAACTTATCAAATTAAATACAATAAAATATATTGACATAAATATTAATAATTCATCTGGTATTATGTAATAATTTATATCAGATACAATAATTATCATTAATAAAGATATTATTCCTATCGCAATAAAGAAATCATAGGAAGGTCCAAATACATAATATGCTGTTGCGAATAATACTCCTGAAAAGAATTCCATAAATGTAGAAGTTATATCAATTTTACTATGGCAATATCTACATCTACCTTTTAAGAATATATAGGATAATATTGGAACCATATCTATAAATGATAATGTATGATTACAATTATCACAATGAGATCTTGCTATTATGAAATTTTCATTCTTAGGTAATCTTTGGCCTATGACTGTATACATTGAACCAAAAAATGTACCAAGAATAAAAAAGATAATTAATAAAGTTATATTCATAATTATCCTCCTTATTTTACTGTGTCATAAATTGCGAACATTGGCTCAATTATTGATAGTAAGATAATTCCTACTACTACAGCTAGAAAGACAATAAGTATAGGTTCTACTAAACTCTTCATTTGATCTATTATTGTCTTATGCATTGCTTGGAAATGGCTTGCTACCTTTTCCATCATTGCTCCTAATTGTCCTGTTCTTTCTCCTGTAACTATCATTTCATAAGCTACTACTGGAACAGCCCATTGCCCTTTAAAAGCAGATGATACTGTTTCTCCTTTAGCTAAGTTAGCTAAACAGTTATTTATTACTTCTTTATATACTTCATTATCAGTTATTTTTTGAAGGATAGCCATTGAGTCTGTGATGAATACTCCATGGTTTAATAATGAAGCAAATGTCTTAGTAAAATTACTAATTTCATTATATATAATTATATTTTTAATTACTGGTATATGCATCAATGCTATTTGAATTGCTTTTTTAAATTTAGGTACTCTTTTAAATAATACTATAAATGTTACTATAATGAATACTATTGATAATAATATTGCTAACCAATGTCCTACTAAGAACTTTGATACTGAAAGTACTGTTCTTGTTAAGAATGGAAGTTCTCCACCGTTTTCAGCAAACATTGCTGAGAATTGTGGTACTAAGTATGTAAGCATAAATATTAATACGCCGATTGCTATAGTTAATACTACTGATGGATAAATCATTGCTGATCTCATCTGTTTTCTTGTTTGATCCATTGATGTATAATATTCAGCCATATCATCTAATATTGTAGGTAAATCTCCTGTCATTTCAGCAGTTTTTACCATATTTATTAATAAGCCTGGATAATATTTATCTTGTTTTTCTAGAGCTGTAGAAAAGTTTTCTCCTTGAATAAGTTCGAAATGTAATTGAGTAAAACTTTGTTTTAATACTTTTTTAGTAGCTTGTTTTGCTAAGATACTAACTGAATCTGCTAGAGGAATTCCTGATTTAATATATGTTGATAATTGTGTTAGTGAGAAAGCTAAATCTTGAGGTGATATTCCTCCAATAACTATGTCTATATCTCCTGCTCCTCTTGGAAATATAGAAACTAATTGTAATCCCTGGGAAACTAAGAAATTTTTAACTTCAGATTCATCTGTTGCTTCTATTACTCCTGTTTCTTTTTTGTTCATGTCATTCATTACTATATATTTCCATGCTGGTGTTTTAGGTCCTTTTTGTTTTTTGCCTGTAATAAATTCCATTAAAGAAACATGACCCTTTTCAGTTGTAGCTGGCTTTGTTGCTTGAACTCCTTGGGCTTGTGGTTGTTGACCTGGTACAGTTTGTCCTGGAACTTGTTGCTGAGTTTGTCCTTGATATGCATTCATATTAGCTACATTTTGTCCTGGATAGCCTGCATTAACCATATAAGTTTGACTTGTAGGATTATTTTGCTGTACTTGATTAGTAGGTGCCTGATTTTGAGGCATATTACTATTTGGTGCAGGCTGATTAATAAATTTTTCTTTCTTTTTAAATAGTGCCATAATTTCCCTCTATTCTCCTATTGTCATTATATCATATATTGTAAATTTAATATCTTTTTTTCAAAATAAAAGTAGAAGTTTTCACTTCTACTGTCAAATTATTTATTATTCTTTTCATATCTATCTAAGAATTGTTCTTTATATTCTAAGATATTATCATTTTTAATTGCTTCTCTTATTTCTTCTGTTAGTTTTATTAAGAATCTTATGTTATGAATAGATAATAATCTTCCTGCAAGTGATTCTTCTACAGATACTAAATGTCTTATATATGCTTTTGTATAGTTTTTGCATGTATAGCAATCACATTCATTATCAATTGGAGTTAAATCTTCTTTAAATTTAGCATTGTGTAGGTTTATTTTTCCATCTCTTGTAAATGCTTGTCCATGTCTTGCGATACGAGTTGGAATAACGCAGTCAAATATGTCTATACCTTTAACTACTCCCTCTAAGATATCGCGTGGTTCTCCTACTCCCATAAGATAACGTAGTTTGTCTTCAGGAAGATATGGTATTGAATAATCTATTGCTTTATACATATCTTCTTTATCTTCGTCATCATTTGCTACACCACCTACTGCATAGCCATCAAATCCTATTTTTACAGTTTCTATAGCACTGAATTTTCTAAGATCTTCGATTGGTCCACCTTGAACTATACCAAATAATGCTTGGTTCTTATTCGAATGAACTTTTTTACCTCTTTTTGCCCAACGTAGTGTTCTTTCAACTGAATTTTTTAAATATTCATAATCAGCTGATGCTGGTGGACATTCATCAAATGACATCGCAATATCACTATCTAATTTATTTTGTATTTCTATTGATTTTTCTGGAGTTAAGAATAGTTTTTGTCCATCGATATGTGATTTAAAATGAACTCCTTCTTCAGTAATATCTTTTTTCTTATTTTTAGCAAGTGAAAATACTTGATATCCTCCCGAATCAGTTAATATTGGTCCATCCCAATGCATAAAACTATGTAGTCCTCCGCATCTTTCTATTAAGTCAGGTCCTGGTCTCAACCATAAATGATATGTGTTAGAAAGAATAATTCCACTTCCAACATCTTTTAATTCTTCTGGAGATACTCCTTTTACGGTTGCTCTAGTACCTACTGGCATAAACATAGGAGTTTCATAAGTTCCATAATTTGTTTCTACTGTTCCTAGTCTTGCTTTTGTATTTTTTTCTGTTTTTATTAAATTGTATTTTGCTATCATAAAAACCTCCTGTTATAAAAATCATAGAGAATCAGCTTTAAGTAATTTTAATGCCAATTCTCTATACATTTTAATTATTATAATTATTATTTATACGTCATATTTTTCTAAACCATAATTACTAATTATTTCTTTATACTTGCCTGTTGCTCCGCCTTCATGAGTGCAATAAGGAGTATAGTGATTTAAAAAACTCTTATAATCATCTATGTTATTACTTCCTTTTAAATAAGGGTGTCTTGTTACTACCATATCACAATAGTCTTCTATAGCTTCTTCTAATGAATCATATGCTCTCATTTCTTCGTTTGAGTCATGTGAATCCCATCCTTGAACAACAGTTACTGTTTTTTTTCTTGGATTTTTAGACCAACTTGAATTTTGAGTGCTAATATCAAAATTTAAATTATAATTAATTCCTATTACATTATTCATATCTAATAATGCTTTTGCTCTTTCACTATATGGGTTCATCCATCCACTTTCATTTATAATTTGAGCTATTACTAAAGAATTCTTAATACCTGATTTATTAGCTCTTTTAACAAGTTCACCAACCATTTCTATCCATTTTTCTCTTGCACTGCCACTTGTTATTGGACCAGATTCATTATATGCATTTTTTCCTAATTCAGCAAATTCTGAAGCTTGTGTATTACCTCTGTATTGTGTCTTATCAGTAATTATGTCTTCTTTTTTGATATCACCAATAACAATTTTAGGATCAATCTTTTTAATATATTCAGCAATATCTCCTTCAGCTTCTTTAAAAGCTTTAACTGTTCCTGTTAAATTTACGCCAAGATTCTTTATTTTTGTATCAGCATTAACTATATTTTCACCTATTTCATCTAGTGCTTCTGAATTTAGCTCAAGTCCTTCATGTTCAGATTCAATTGATTTTAATTGTGTAGCAACACTTGTTGCTGTATCTTTGTTTATATTAATGCCTTCTAAAGTTTGCGCTGATTTTGTTAAACATTCATAATCTATAACGATTTTATCTTCCATAGTTACACCTCTATTATAATAATATCATTATTTAATAAACATTGCATCTCCAAAAGAGAAAAATCTATACTTTTCTTTGACAGCTATTTTATATGCATTTAAAATATTTTCTCTTCCAGCTAGTGCTGATACTAACATTACTAATGTACTTTTTGGTAAGTGAAAGTTTGTTATTAATGCGTCTGTTCCTTTGAATTTATATCCTGGATATATAAATATATCAGTCCAACCAGAGCATTCTTTAAATTCATTATATTTAGTCATTATAGTTTCTAATGTTCTTGTTGAAGTTGTTCCTACAGCAATAATTTTATGATTTGTTTTTCTTGTTTCATTTAGAATATTTGCAACATCATTTGACATTGAATAATATTCACTATGCATTTTATGTTCTTCTATTGTATCTACTTTTACTGGTCTAAATGTTCCTAGCCCAACATGTAGTGTTATGTAACAAATATTAATTCCTTTATCTTTTATTTTATCTAATAATTCAGTAGTAAAATGTAGTCCTGCAGTTGGAGCTGCTGCACTTCCTACTTCCTTAGCATATACTGTTTGATACATATCTTTATTTTCTAATTTTTCATGGATATATGGAGGAAGTGGCATTGTACCTAATTCATCTAATACTTCTAAGAATATTCCTTTATATGAAAAATCAAAGTATCTTATTCCTTCATCTGCAACTTTTGTACATGTAAGTACTAGTTTTCCATTACCAAAAACTACTTTAGTTCCTACTTTTACTCTTCTAGCTGGTTTTACTAAGCATTCCCAATTATCATTTTCTACATTTTTTAATAGTAAAACTTCTATTACTGCTTTAGTGTCTTCTTTTTCTCCGATTAGTCTAGCAGGTAATACTTTTGTATCATTTAAAACTAATGTATCTCCTGGATTAAGATAATCTATTATATCTCTAAATATCTTATGTTCAGTTTTTCCTGATGCTTTGTCTAAAACTAATAATCTTGACGCATCTCTTTCTTCTAGAGGAGTTTGCGCAATTAGTTCTTCAGGTAATTCATAATTAAAATCTTCTACTTTCATAGTATCACTTCCAAACGTACTTAATTATATCAAAAAAGAATTAGTTTTAAAAGTGCTAATTCTATTTCTTGTATTCTAATCCTAATACTTCATATGCCTTAGGAGTTACTACTCTACCACGTGATGTTCTTTTTAATAATCCAATTTGTAATAAGTATGGTTCATATACATCTTCTATAGTAGTTACTTCTTCACCGATTGATGATGATAGTGCTTCCACTCCAACAGGTCCTCCATTAAATTTATTAATGATTGCTAGTAATAGTTCATGGTCTGTATTATTAAGACCTAAATCATCTACTTTTAATCTTTTTAGAGCTAGATCTGTAATATTCATATCTATATTTCCATTTCCTTCTACTAGAGCAAAGTCTCTAACTCTTTTGAATAGTCTATTAGCAATTCTAGGTGTTCCTCTACTTCTTTTAGCTAATTCTACTGCTGCATCATTATCAATTTTTACATTTAATACTTTTGCTGTTCTTTTTACTATTTTAGTTAATTCTTCTACAGTATAAAATTCTAGTTTAGCAGTTATTCCAAATCTATCACGAAGTGGTGCTGAGATATCTCCTGATCTAGTTGTTGCCCCTACTAAAGTAAATGGAGGTAAATCTATTCTAATATTTCTAGAATTTTCATCTGTTCCAACAATAATATCTAGAGAATAATCTTCCATAGCAGGATACAATATTTCTTCTATATATCTTGGCATACGATGAATTTCATCTATGAATAGTACATCACCTGGTTCTAGAGAAGAAAGCACTGCTGCTAGATCTCCTGCTTTTTCTATTGATGGGCCTGATGCTGTTTTAATATTTACTCCTAGTTCATGTGCAATTATAAAAGATAGTGTTGTTTTTCCTAATCCTGGTGGACCATATAATAATACATGGTCTAATGGTTCATTTCTCATTTTAGCAGCTTCAATAAACACTTTAATATTATCTTTAACATCATTTTGTCCAACATATTCTTCTATAGTTTCAGGTCTTATAGTATTATCTAGTGTTTTATCATCTATACTATCATAATTTGTAATAATACTTTCTTGTTTCATATTATCCTCCTATTTTAGTAATAGTTTTAATGCATCTTTAACTTGATCCTCAATTGATAATGAAGTATCTACTCTTGCTAGTATTGGTTTGATTTCTTTTTCTTTATAACCTAACCCAATTAATACTTCTTCTAATTCACGTGATGTATCAACTATATCATCAGATACTCCCACTCCAATAAATTCTAATTTTCCTTTTAAATCTAGAATAATTTGACGAGCTAGTTTTTCTCCAATTTTAGGAAACTTCTTTAAATATAGTATATTTTCTCTTTCTATAGCATCCATTATTCCATCTATTGATCCTGTTGCAAGAAGTGGTAGTGTCATCTTAGGACCTAATCCTTTAACTGAAATTAGTTTTAGGAATAATTCTTTTTCGGATTTAGTTTGAAATCCGTATAAAGTATCTTCACTTTCATTTATATGTTCATAAGTATAAATAGTATATTCTTTTCCTTCTTCATATACATATGGATTTGGTACATATACTAAGTATCCTATTCCATTATTATCTATAACAACAGCATTATTTTTTAAATAAGCTATTTTTCCTTTTATATAATCAAACATATTATCACTCCATATTTATTATAATCTAAATAATAGAACTCTACAATTTAGCTTTCATTTATTACTATAATATAAAAACATTTGTTTGTCTATTCTTTTTAAAAAATAAAAAAGAAAATTATTAGTAATTTTCTTTATTTTTTAGAATATTCATATTGTACTTTTATATCTTCTTTATTAGATTTTTTAAATTCTAAAATAGACATATTTATTGGATAAAAGATATTAAATAATTGTAATATTTTTGTCTTCTCATGAAATGTAGTTATAGGTCCATTTACTAATAATTTATCTTCTATTGTAGTTATTGTATTTCTTGTGTTTTTTGGAAACATCTTTTTCATTGGTGATATTATTCCTTTATTTCCTTTAATAAGTTCATTTATTATAGGCGGAACACAACCATTATGCATATGTCCAGTTATGAAATAATCAAAATATGATAATTTATCATAAATATGTTGCATCTTTTTCTTAGTAGTAATATAACTTGATTTATTAATTAAATAATTTGGTGAATGAATAAGTATAAATTTTAATTTATTAGACTTTTTTGTCTTAATCTTATCTACTTCTTTTACAAAGACATCTAGATCTTCTTTATTATGTTCTTTATAATACTCATATTCTTGAAATAGACCATATACCAAAATATTATTATCTTCATAATAACTATCTCTTAATAAAACAGCATTTTCTATATTTGATAAATCTGTATAATAGTTTTCATGTTCAACCAAGTTTTTATTTTTAACGCTTCTATATATATCATGATTACCTAGTATCATTATTGTTTTTGTAATAGTTGCTACATCTTTCATGAAGTTTATTAATCTATTTTTTTCTTCTTCTTTAACAATCATATCTAGTGAATCTACTATATCTCCTGCTACAAATATGTAGTCCGGTTTTTCTTTTTTTATATGCCCGAGTATTTTATTTAGTTTTTTATTAGTAATTCTATAACTAAAATGAATATCACTAATTACAATTATTTTTATATTATTTTTTAAATCCTTATGTATTAGATATCTTGAATTATGAAAAAACATTTTATTTCTTTTTAATTATCCTTTTAAAGAATACTCTAGCTGATTCTAATCTACTTTTTAAATTATCACTTACGTGATTATTAAAGAATACTAATACATAAAAGATTATCCAGATACAGTTTATATAGTTTCCTCTTATAAAACTTGTTATTGCTAGTGATAGTAGGCCTAAAAATATTAATAGTATTATCAATATTACAAATAAATTTAATATATTTGAGCCTATCTTTTTATTATTAAATGATACTTCTTTTTTATTTAAAAAGTTATCTGCTTTTACTTTAAAATTATTATATCTTTCTTCTATTTCTTTTATTCCATCAATGTCTTTTTCAGGAGTATATTCATCTCCATACATTATAATATGACCATTTTCTAATATAGTTACATCTATAGTTTGATAATTATCTAATTTAAAGTTTATATCAAATTCTTCACCTAACATTTTAATTATTTTATTTCTTGTTTTTATTGATATAAAATTAGATTCATTTATATAGTCTTTTATTTCATTATTTATTTTTTTTAATCTATCACTAGCCATATATACTCCTTACTAAAAATAAAAGTAATTAATACTTTTATTCTTCTTTTAAATTATAATATACATCTTGTACGTCGTCTAAATCTTCTAAATTTTCTATTAATTTATATACTCTTTCTTTTGTCTCTTCATCAGTAATTTCTACTTCCATTGTAGGTACATAAGTTAATGAACAATCTAAGAATTCTTTAACTCCTGCATTTTCTAGTGCATCACGAACTTTTGTGAAAGAATCTTGATCTGTAGAAATAACAAATGTATCTTCTACATGTTCAAAATCTTCTGCTCCTGCATCTAGAGATACTTCTAACATTTTATCTTCTTCATAAGCATCTTGAATTATAATAGAACCTTTTCTATTAAACATATAACTTACTGATCCATCTGTTCCTAGATTTCCACCTGACTTTGTAAAACAGTTTCTAACCATTGGAGCTGTTCTATTTCTATTATCAGTTAAGCAATCTACCATGAAGGCTACTCCATTTGGTCCATATCCTTCATAACGTACTTGTTCATAATTAGTATCATCTGCAGATCCTGATGCTTTCTTAATAGCATTTTCTATATTTTCTTTAGGCATATTAGCAGCTTTAGCTTTATCTACTGCCAAACGTAGTGATGCGTTTTCATTCGGATCAGGACTTCCACCTTTTGTAGCTACCATTATTTCTTTAGCTAATTTTTGAAAGATTTTTCCTCTTTGAGCATCTATCAATCCTTTTTTTCTATGAATTGTAGCCCACTTTGAATGTCCACTCATCTATATCACTCCTTTTTCATTAATAGGATAACATATATTTTATTTTAAATAAAGAATATTGTATAATAATATTGGTGATAGTATGTATATAAAAATTAATAAAAAAAGATTAGAAATACAAGAATTAAAAACATTTAAAGATAGATTTAAAAGTTTAAGATTCAATTTTGGAAAGATAGATAAAGCTATAAAGATACCTAATAAAAGAGTTACTAATACAGTGTTTTTTGTTCAAAGATTTGATTTAGTTATAACTAATAAAAACGAAGTTATATTATATTTAGAAGAAGCTGTAAAAAGTGAAAGGTATTTTTTACATAAAAAAGGAGGTAGAAACTTTTATTTTCTACCCCTTGGATCTGTTAAAAATTTACAAGTTGGAGATATATTAATGAATTATAAGAAATAATTATTCTTCATTATTATTAATATTGCGGTAGTAGATATTCTTTTCTACTACTCTTTTTATATCTTCTTGAGTAAATGGTTTTTCTAACATATCAACTATACCATATGTAAATGCCCTATCAATTGTTTCTTTTGATGAGTCTCCTGAAATTATTGATACAGGTTCTTTTTCTAATAAGTTGTGTTCTTTCATATAATCTAGAACTTTAAATCCATTTGCTTTTGGCATATTTAAATCTAATAGTATGCTAATAATATTATTATTTTCTTCATTTGCTTTGATAATATTTAGAGCTTCATCTCCGTCATTAGCTGTAGCAACTTCATATTTATCACTAAATATTCTTTTAACAAAGTTTCTTACAATATTTGAATCATCTACTACTAAGATTGTTTCTTTATCAAAAATTAATGTTTCATCAATTGCAGGAGTTTCATCTTCACCAGAAGAATCTTCTTGCATATATGTTTCAACTATCTTTTTAGTTTTATTGATTTCTTCTTTTAATCTATCAAACTTTTCTTCTATAAAATAGTATTCGTTTGCTTTTGATTTTAATTCGTGTTCATATGCGACATTAGCTAAACTAGTAAATCCGAAATACTTAGCATCATTTTTTAAAGAATGAGCATATATTGCATAATTAGGCATATCTCCATTAGATTTATATAAATCAAGTTTATTTAGTTTTTCTGTTAATCCATGTAAAAACTCGCCTAATGTCTCATTATACGTTTTAATATCTCCAAATATTTCTAAACTATTGTCAATATCTACTCCTTGAGTCTTTAAATAATTAATATCTTTCATATGTTCACCTACTTTTATAATTTTATTATAACAAAAAAAACAAAAAAAAGAATATAATTTTTTATATTCTAATATTTTGTTTCAGTTGAATTGTAAATAACAGGACAATAATTACCATATTTTTCCATTGATAGTCTTTTTATTCTTCTTATTTCTTGTCCTGATTCCTTAACTCTTTCTTCTTCTGCATATTTACTATAAACAGGCCATTCACATGATTGATACCATAGATTTATGTCATCCTCATCCATTATTTCTGGAAATCCATGAGCACAATCACATAGTGCTATCATAAAATCTAAATCATTTTTTGCAATATATTTCATTATAGGAATAGTAGCATCACAAGGTTTATAACCTATCATTAAAGCATTACTCTCTACTATTTCATTTCCAGTAAATTCTTTTCTTACTAATTTTAAATTCGGTATATCTGTTTTAGTAATTAATAATTTTGGATCATATATAGTTACTGTACCTTGATTTTGTTTTAATGATAGTATTTTTCCTACTGTTGGAAGTTGACCTCCACCTATTTCATAGATTGGTCTATTTATATCAAATCTTGATGTAATCATATCTGCAAATGCTTGATATATATTATTATCTTTTTGATCTAGGTGAAGATAATTATAGATTTCATCTAATTCACTTACTGTTGATGATGTTCTTCTTCCCCATAAAGCACTTTTTATAAGTGCTTCTTTCGTATCTTTATCATAACCTTCTGGGTGTTGTTCTAAAAATTCTATTATTCTTGAAGTTATTACTTCATCTGATAAGTCTGTTCTTAGCATTAATCTCTATAGTCAAAGTAGAAATCTAAGATTCTTACTTGATCTCCTTCTTGTGCTCCTCGTTTTTTCAATTCTTCGTCAACCCCCATATTAGTTAATCTTTTAGCAAAGCGATATTCATCATCTTCACTTTCAAACTTTGTCATTTTAAAGATACGTTCTATTTCTTTTCCTGATATTACCCAAGTACCATCATCATCTCTTGTTATTTTAAATTTTTCTGGTTCTTCATATTTATATTCTTTATGATCTTCTATGTTTTCTGTTTCTTCTATAAATGTATTTGGCATAGATTCGATTAGTTCTGCTAGATAGTCTGCTACATCTTGTAGGCCTTCATTTTTAGCAGCACTTACTTCAAATATTTTTATATCTTTTACTTTTTCTTTGAATTTATCTATATTTTCATTAAATGATTCAACATCTTTTTTATTAGCAATTATTATTTGTGGCTTTTCTAATAATTTTTCATTAAAATCAGCTAATTCTTTATTAATTAAAACATAATCTTCATATGGATCTCTACCTTCAGTAGCAGCCATATCAATTACATGAGCTATTACTTTTGTTCTTTCTATATGTTTTAAGAACTTGTCTCCTAGTCCTGCTCCTAGTGATGCTCCTTCTATTAATCCTGGTAAATCAGCTAATACAAATGTCTTTCCTGATCTTGATTTTACAACTCCTAGGTTAGGTTTTAATGTTGTAAAGTGATAAGATGCTATCTTAGGACGTGCTTCTGAAAGACATGATATTATTGTTGATTTTCCTACACTAGGTAGTCCAACTAGTCCAACATCAGCTAATAATTTTAATTCAACCTTTATAAACTTATGTTCTCCTTCTTCTCCGTTTTCAGAGTAAGTTGGACATGTATTTGATTTTGATCTAAGTGAAGTATTACCTCTTCCACCTCTTCCACCTCTTGCGATAATTTTTTCTTGCCCAGGTTTAACTAAATCAGCTATAATTTCATTTGTTTCTTTATCAGTTACAACTGTTCCTAGAGGTACTCTTACTATTAAGTCTTCTGCATTTTTACCGTCTTTATTTTTTCCTTCACCATTAGATCCTTTTTCTGCTCTATATATTTTTTGATATCTTAAATCTAATAATGTATTTAGTCCTGTATCTGCTTTAAAGATGATGTCGCCACCTCTTCCACCATCTCCACCAAATGGACCTCCCATGGCAACATATTTTTCACGACGAAAAGCAGTACAACCATTTCCGCCATTTCCAGCTATTAATTCTACTTCTACTTCATCTACAAACATAATTACCACTTCCTTTTTTTATTATATCAAATACTCGACAAAAAAATAGAGTCATCTGACTCTATTTTATGCATTTGGATAAACTGATGCTTGTTTTCTATCTCTACCTAGACGTTCAAATTTTAATATTCCATCTACTGTAGAATATAGAGTGTCATCATTTCCTCGTCTTACATTAGTACCTGGAAATATCTTAGTACCACGTTGACGATATATAATAGATCCAGCTGTTATAAATTGTCCATCAGCTCTTTTAGCTCCAAGTCTACGTCCAGCAGAGTCACGTCCGTTTGATGTAGAACCTTGTCCTTTATGATGGGCAAATAATTGGATATTTAATTTCATCATATTCATAACTTTTTTCCTCCTTATTTTACTTTAATATTCTTAGGATACTCATTTTCAAGTTCCTCAAGTAATTCAATCATATTTTCTACTAACTTAGTTGTAGTCATATCATTAGATACAATATCTAATACTAAACCATTATCTACATAATTGTAAATAATACTATCTTTATCAAGTTTAAGACAAGCATTTACTGTTGTAGTCATTATTGATGATGCTGCAGCACATACTATATCTTTTCCAAAATCATCAAACATTGCATGACCTTGAAACTCGACTCTTTTGATATCATTATTATCTTTTGTAATTATTACTTTTAACATATTATGCAGCTATTTTAGTTATTTTAACTTTTGTATATGGTTGTCTATGACCTTGAGTTCTACGGTTAGCACGTGATTTTTGTTTATATTTATAAACAATTACTTTCTTATTCTTACCATTCTTGATTACTTCTCCTTCAACAGATGCGTTAGTAAGGTAAGGAGTTCCAACTTTGTCATCAATCATTAATACTTGATTGAAATTAACTTTGTCACCAGCGTTAGCTTCTAATTTTTCAACAAATATTTCGCTACCTTCGTTAACTAAATATTGTTTTCCACCAACTTTTATTATTGCGTTCATATTTACCTCCTTTTTTTAATACTTAAGACTCGCTCTTAAGGTAGATATTATCTAATCTTTTAAAACCTTTTCAATGCGGTTTGAGACCAAGAGGTTCAAACGTAAGTATTGTAACATATTTGATACTATGTGTCAATTAATATTTTGATCTTACTTTATATTCTTTTTCGAATTTGAACTCGGTGGGATTTTCTAGATATCCAATATATTCTTCAGCAAGTTTTTCAAAGTACTCTTTTTCATCATTTGATAGATTTAAATCTTCTAATCTTCCATAGTCGTCTGATATTGGATTTGCACCTTCATTTAATATTCTATTTGTTTCTTCTACAATTTTGTCTTCTAAATCTAAGTCATCATCTTCTACATCTTCAACTATTTGTTCTTCTTCATGACTATCTCTTTCATTTAGCAATCTACCTGTTTCTTCTACAATTTCGTCTTCTAGATCTAAGTCATCATCTTCTTCATCTTCAACTATTTGTTCTTCTTCATGACCATCTCTTTCATTTAACAATCTATCTGTTTCTTCTACAATTTCGTCTTCCAAATCTTGATCTTCAACTACATTAGATGTTAAATTTGCTATTTGACGTTCTAAATCTAAATAATCTTCTGCTACTATCCTATCTTCATCATCTATTTCTACTTCACTATCATTAGCAATATCTTCATATTTGCCGAATCTTTTTACATTATTTTTATAATAAGATACATATCCTTCTCTTGCTGTAGGATAATATTTTAATTCTTCATATATTTTAGATACATCTTTGTGATATTGTTCTAAATTTTCATTAGAGTTTTCTGCATCTAAGCCAGCTTGATATAATTTCATTCTTCTATGTAATTCTTTATAATAATTTCTATCATCATATTTAATATAATAATTAGGATTTTGAATTACTTCTATGTATTTACCAAATCTTTTTATTAACTTGTTATCTGTAATATCATAGTATACAACATATCCTTCTCTCATACTAGGAACTTCATTGTTATTATCTTCTTTAGCAATCTCAACATCTCTGTTGTACTCAGGAAACTCTTGTTCTGATTTTTCTAATTCTTTAATTTGATCTTCAAAAGATTTTCCTAATTCTATTAATTCTATTTCTTTAATATCACTTCTTCTAATTGCTATATTTGGTTTATCTTTTATTTCTTCATATTTACCAAATCTTTTTACTACACTACCATTCATTAGTTCCCAATATGTGATATATCCATCTCTTATAGAAGGCATAAATCTTTTGTTAGATGCTTTAGCAACGTCATCTTTATATATTGCTTCTATTTCTTCATCAGTCATTTTACGTGGAGTCTTTTTTACTGGTTTTACTGGTTCACTTTCAACTACCTCTACAGGAACTGCTACTTCTTTTTCTTTTTCTTTTTTTATTCTTAATTTGTTATCTTCTCTAGTAATTCTAAAATTAGAAGATTTAGAAGAAAACTTTTCTTTAATTTCTCCTCTTTTACTTTTTAATGCAGCTTTTCCTTCTCTTAGCTTACCTAGTAAGTTTAAGCCTGATATTCTAATATTTCCATTTTCCTCTTTAGTTATCTTCATTAGACTCACCCCTTACAAATATGAGAGTATTATATCATAATTTACCTTATTTTTCAACAATTTCACGATATTTTGAATCTATTATTGAATATAAGTAACATGATACTTTTTTATTAGTTTTTTCTTCGATATATTTTCTATATCCATTTAGTTGTTTATCATAATTTGAATCATCTATATCTTTTAATTTATAATCTACAATTATATAGTCATCTTTTCTTTCTATTAGTAAGTCTATTATACCATGTAATTCATCATGTTCTTCATTATAGATAAATTCATATTCTTTATACATATTATAATCAATATTATTTTTTATTAAATCACTATTTAAAAATAAACTAATTTTTTCTTTTATATAATTATCTAATATATAATCATCTAAATTATTATTTTTAAAATCTATATACTCTAATACTTCATGTACTTTTATTCCTACTTCTAATAAATCTTTTTCTTCTTTTGTTATTTTTTTAATTGATTCTTTTGAGAAATGTTTACTTTCTATAGGATTAGATTTTATATTTAATTCATTTATATTTAATAAATCTTCATCTAAATATAAATCTTCTATTGATTTATCACTTAATTTAATTTGATAATCTTTAGTTAATTCCATTTTAATAATTGATTTATTATCTAATAATGACATATTTATACTATTAGTTATATCTTCAAATGAACGATAATTTTCTTTTAAATATAAAGGAACTTCTTTATAATCTTTTTCTTTTTCTGTATCAGGTAATACTATTATCATTTTTTCTTCTGCTCTAGTTAGACCTACATATAATAACCTTATCTTTTCACTTATTTCTTCTCTAGTAGTATTAATCTTAGATAAAGTTCTTAAAATAGTATCTTTATAATAATTATCTACTTTAGGTAATATTATTCCGTATTTATTATCATAAAAAATTCTAGCTTTTATATCTAATAGATTAAATTTCTTTTTAAAGCCTGGAAAATAACATACTGGATATTCTAATCCTTTAGATGTATGAATTGTCATTATTTTAACTGAATCTGTAGATTCAGTATTTGTTTTAAATTGAATATTTAATTCATTATTAAATATGTCTTCTAAATATAAGATAAATTCTTTTATATCTTTTCCTGTATCTGATAAATTCTTTATTAAATCATATAGATATTCTTTATTCATTAAATAATTATTTATATTGCCTAGAGTTATTAATTTTTCATCATAGTTAAATTCATCTAATACATAAAGAAAGAATTCTTCTGGAGACATAATATCAATAGAAGATACTATTTCCTTACACTTCTTATATAGTTCTGTTTCTTTGTATGATTTATTTTTATAGATATCATATATTTTAGAATCAGATATTCTATATAGAAATGATCTACATATAGATATAAAACTATAAATAAATTCTTGATCTATACTATTTTCTTTTACTTTGATTAATAGTTTTAATAGATTTTTAATTACCAAAATATCAATATCTTTGATAAGACTATTATCTTTTATTATAGTTAGAGGTATTCCAAAATATTCAAATATTTCTTTATATAAGTCAAAAGATGTAGATCTATCTATTAATATTACAAAGTCATTGTATGTTGCTTTATGAAGTTTCTTTTCATCTTTATCATATATTAAATATTCTGATTCAACTTTTTCTTTTATGTCTTTTGCTATAATAAATGCTTCATATTCATCATTAGTAAATTTCTTATCATCTAGATTATATGATAATACTTCTAAATTATAATTTTGATTAGTTTTTCCTTCTTCATCATATGAAATATTACCAAATACCATATTATGAGAATCTTGATAATTTGCTCCACCTAAGGTATCATCCATTACTTTATTAAACATTTTATTAATATCAAATAATACTTCACTTCTTGATCTAAAATTTTTTAATAAATCTATTTTAATACCTGGATAATTTTTTATATTATCAATATTATTAATAGATTGATAATAATCATATTTGTTTTTAAAAATATATGGGTTAGCATTTCTAAATCTATAAATTGATTGTTTAATATCACCTACCATATAAACATTATTATTAGCTATTAAAGAAATAAATTCTTCTTGAGTATCAGATGTATCTTGATATTCATCAATCATTATTTCTTTAAAACTATATTTTAATTCATCTAATACATCTTTATTATCTTTAATAACTTTAATAGATAGATGAGCTATATCAGTAAAAGTATATAATTCATTTCCTTTTTTATAACTTGCTATTTTATTATTAAGTTCTATCAAGATAGATATTATTTCTTCTAAGTTTGATTTGGTACTTAGAAGTTCATTTTTCATTTCAAGTTCATCTTCATATATAGTTAGTTCTTTTATTATATCTATTTCTTTCTTTAGAAATTCTTTTACTTCTTTTCCCTCTTCACTTGTTCCTTTAGGAACACTTGGTAATTTAATTTCACTATGTAGTTTTATTTCTTTATAATCTTTTGAGTTTAATAAGTTAATTACACTATCATATACTTTTCCATAATATTCTCCATCAAAATATACATTAATATCTTCTAATATTAGTCTTATATTATTTATATGAGAATTAATAATATTTATATATTCTTCTATTATTAAATTAATTTTTTCATCTGTAAAAGTATCTTGAAAATAATTATTTAAATAATCTTCTTTATCAAATTTTAATTCTATTTTTGAATAAATATTTAATAAGTATTCTTTTAATTCTTCATCATCTTTTAGACAAAAATTATTTATTAATAATTTAAAATTATCAGTAGGATTTTCATATCTATTATTTAGTATTTCTTCTAATATCTTTTTCTTTTCTAAATCAATAACTACTTCATCAGTAATTGATATATCATGAGATATATTTAAATATGTATGATATTTTTTTACAATACTAAGAGCAAATGAATCGAAAGTTGTTATGAAAGCTCCATCTATTAAATCCAATTGTTCTTTTAAAGAGGAATCTTTTTTGATTCTTTTTTTAATCTTCTTTTTCATTGAGTTAGCTGCTGCATTAGTAAATGTTAATACTAATAATTCGTTTATATTAGTTCCTTTAATTAGTTTTTGATAAACTCTTTCTGTTAATACTGCTGTTTTACCTGAGCCTGCTCCTGCTGAGACGATAATATTATTACCTTCAGTTTCTATCGCAGCTAATTGATCTTTAGTCCAAGGCATTATTATCACCTCCTAAGAAAGATAAATCTTCAACTTTATCTAGATATATTTGATCAGATACATTCTTATAACATATATCTGAAAATGGACAATATGTGCATGATATATTTTTTCCATTATAAATTTTTGGATTTATTTCAAAATTTCCTTCTATGATGTTATCTATACTTTCATTTATTATATCTTTTGTATATTTTATTAATTCTTCAATATCTGTATTTCCTAAAACTTTAGAATATGCTCCAAATTTATCATCTTTATAAGTCATACTTTTTATTAATTCTGATTTTTCATATGTTGAATCAAATACTTCTAATCTTTCAATATCATCTGTTGAATAACCTACTAATTTAGTATTATCTTTATATAATTTATTTAAATCTTTATTATTCCAAGTAGGATAATCAAATAATATTCTTTGATAGTATATTCCTGTAAATGAAGGGTTTTCTTGTGAGGCGTTAATCAAATATAAATAACTAGGTAATTGTAAGTGTAGACCATATTTTAAAGGTAGAATATCTGTATCAATTGAACCTGATTTATAATCAACTATTGAATATGAAAAATCATTAAATTTAGTAGTATACATTATCTTATCAATAAAACCTTCAAAATATGTTTCTATTTCTTTATCTAATTTAATAGATAATTTTTCTTCTAATTTAGCTTCATTATATCCTGTAATTAGTAATTGTTCTTTTTCTCTTTCAATTAATTTTATAAGTTCATTTTTTATTCTAACTAATAATAGTTTTTCTTTTACATTTAGGTTTCTATTAGATAAATAATTATTAAAAGATGATTCAAAATTGAAATCTTTATCATAAATATAAGTTAATATATTATGATATAGTGAACCAATAAATGCTTGGAATGTGTCTTCATAATTATTTAATTTCAAAATATAATTTAAATAATATTTAAAAGAACATTCATTATAATTATTAATTGATGTATATGAAAACTTTAAAGGTAATTTATCTAATTTATAGTTTTCTATATGCTCAAATTTATTATTATAAGATTTATATTCAGTATCTAATTTATAATGAGTTAGTAATTTGCTTAGATTATTATTTTTTTCTCCATATAAAAAGTAATTATCTAGGTATGAAGTTAATCTAATTTTATTATAAATATTTGAATAAATATAATTATCTATATCTTCTGAAATAACATTAAAATTATATTCATCTATCAATGAAGAAGGATAATAATTATTAAATGAAGATTTCAATTTATAAGATATTTTTAAATTCTTTATATTAGATAATATATTCATAAGAGTTATTTTTCTTCTTTTATTTTTATAATTACTTGAATACATGTTAATTTCTTCTTTTTCTATATCAGATAAGAAGTCTATATCTTTATCAATAGTTGGATAAACATCTAAATTAAATCCTAATAAAAATAGATATTCATCATCATTTATTTCTTCATCATAAATATTTATTATGTTAATTGCATTATCATATTTTTTATTATCATAGTAAGTATGTTTTAAGATATCTATAAATATATCTTTATATTCTTTAGAATTAGGATCTATATCTAAGAGATCTTTTTCTATATTTCTAATCTTTTTTATTATAGGAATAGTAGTTTCATTTTCTTTTAGTTCTTTTCCTTCTAAATAGTCTTTTACTATAGAGTTACTATAAATAGATATCTTATTATTTAAATTTATAGGTATTTTATAGTAATTAAATATTCTTTTAATAGTATAAATATAATCATCATTTATTCCTGATAATTTTATTTTATTAATATTAATTCCTTGATTTAATAATTCAATAATTTTAATACATACATTATTAACTTCTTCTTCTAAAGTATTAAATTCATAAACATCTAATTCTTTATAATTATCTGATAATTCTATTTTTTGATTAAATAGATCTTCTTCGTATTTTTCTAATTCATAGTAGTTTAATACTTTTATTTTTTTATTTGAAATAAACTCTTTAAAATTATGATTTATATATAATAAATTATTTTCTAATAATTCTTTTTTTATTTCTTTTAATGAATTAAGTTTGTTTGATTTATAATTTTTGTTTATATCTATAGAATATAAGTTATCAAGATATACTTTTACTACATCTAAATTATATTTATATTTATTCATTAAGTAATAAATAGTTTTGTAATCATAAGAATAGTAATAATTAGAGATATATTCTTTTTTAGTCATAAATTTAGTTTTAACTAGATTTTTACTAATAGAATATTCTTTTAATAGTCTATTCTTACTAGATGTTGGACATATAATAATATCAAATTCTCCCATTAATTATCACCTACTTTATTATATCATTTATTATTAAAAAAAAAGAAATTAAGCTTTTTATTCTTAATTATCTTTTTAACTTATCCAAGTGCTTTTAATTCATAACCACAGCACTTAGCTGATGTGCATTCATTTGGACATTTCTTACAATTATTTCCATTTTTGTCACAACGACAATCATGTGTTCCGCAGCAAGTAGATGTACATTTTGATACAGCTACAAATATTTTACATATTCCTGTATTTCCTGCTCTATCTTTTACTTCTCTAGTTATATCTTCAGATGCATTTATATTTACGTTCATCTCAGTTTTTATATTCTCATTCCATGGACCAAATCCTGCTTCATCATGTCCACATCTTTGCAATGCAGAATCATCTTGGCAGTGTAGTGTCATTGTTATTGGTTGGCCTGGTGTTTTCTCTCCATTTATATTGGTAAAATGACAGGTAGGCTTTCTTGTATCTATATGAACATCTTGATCTTTAGAACAATCTGCACAATTTCCTGCCTCATCACATGCTTTGCCGCCAAAGCCAGTTGTAATATTTGTTTGATTTTTATAATCTTTTGTATATGTTGTTTGTTT
>CADANC010000008.1 GCA_902789225.1 uncultured Erysipelotrichaceae bacterium | reverse complement strand
TTTAACAAATAAATTTGTAGCAGCAGCAATAGTATTTTTCTTACCAATATTTGCTAATATAGTAATTAGTCTAGTTGGTGAAGGTGTTAATACTGGAGGGCTAGATGTAATAAAGTGTTATAAAGAATCATCAAGTACAGTTGAGGTAATGAATAGAACAAGAACGAGATACATCAAAAAAGAAACTAATAACAAAGAACCTGTCAAAGTAACATTTGATGGAAAAGATGTAGCTGAAGGATCAGATGGAGTAAATCCAAATGATAGAGAAACGAAGTATAAAAATAGAGGTTCTTCAGCTGGAGGTCTAGCATCAGGTTCAGCTCAAGGAATTATAGATGGAGCAGAAAAAGTACATACAATGTATGAACAACAAGGATGGACATATTCAGTAGGAGGAGACTTATTCTGGAACGATATTGAAAGATCTACTAATAATCCTAATAAAGTATCATGCTGTGCTACTTTAATTGGCTCAGCCCTATATGTAGGTGGAGTATTATCAGAACAAGAATTAAATAGTTTTAATTACAATTATGTTCCATCATTTGATAGTTATTTAGAAAGTCATAACTGGATAAGAATAAATAATTATTCAGATTTACAAGCTGGAGATATAGTTATTATGCCAGGACATGTTCAATTATACGCAGGAAATGGAACATGGTATAACGCAGGATCTACATCAGCTATTCAAAGAGACAGTCCATATTCAGATGATTGTAGCGGAAGATTTCTACATGCATGGAGAATTCCAGCATAAGAAAAATAAAATAAAGTTATTAAACTTTATTTTTTTATAGTATAATATTGTATATTTAGGAGGCCCTATGAAATTATTAATAGAAAAAAATACATCTAATTTTGATAATTTAAAGACTGACGGAATAATTCTATCTTTAAAAGATTATTCAGTACAATCAACTATTTATTATGATTTAGATGAAATAAAAGAGATTATAAATAAATATCCAAAATTAGAAGTATTTATTAAAATGAATAAAAATATATTCAATGATGAAATAGATAGATTAAAAGAAATGTTAATTGAATTGAATAAATTAAATATCAAAGGAATATTCTTTTATGATTTAGCTATTTTAAATATAAAACAAGAACTAAATTTAGATGTAGATTTAGTATGGGATCAATCTCATATGGTTAATAATTATCGTACTTGTGATTATTACTATAATGAAGGAGTTAAGTATGCATTACTTGGAAAAGAAATAACTCTAGAAGAAATAAAAGAAATAGTAGAAAAATCAAAAATAACATCTATTGTTGAAGTAGTATCAACTCCTGCAATTGCATATTCAAAAAGAAAACTATTAACTAATTATTTTAAATCTATTAATAAAGATAAAAAGGATACTCTAGAAATTTTAGAAAAAGTATCTAATAAATACTATATAGTTAAAGAATCTAATAATGGTACAAGTTTTTATACTAAAGATATAATGAATGGAACATCTATAATTAAAGATTTATATTCAGTAAATACTCCATATATTATTATGAGAGAAGAAGGAATACCTGATTTCGATGAACTAGTAAATGATACTCATGAGTACATTGAAAATGAATGTAAAGATAATGATTATATAGAAAAATATAAAAAGTTAGGAGATAATACTAATTTCTTCTTTAAAGAAACTATGTATAAAGTGAAGTAATATGAAAAAAATTGAATTATTATCTCCGGCAGGAGATCTAGAAAGATTAAAAGTAACTCTTCTTTATGGAGCAGATGCAGTATATATCGGTGGACAAAAATATTCACTACGTGCAAACGCAACTAATTTTAGTTTAGAAGAAATAAAAGAAGCTTGTGATTTTGCTCATAAACTAGGAAAAAGAGTCCATCTAACATTAAATATTGTATTCCACAATAGTGATATGGCAGGAGTAGAAGAATATATTAAAGATGTAGTAGCTTGTGGAATAGATGCTTTTATTGTAAGTGACCCATTTATTATTTCTTATATAAAGAAAAACTTTCCAAAAGTAGAAGTTCATTTATCAACTCAAAATTCTACTACAAATTATGAAACAGTATTATTTTTCGAAAAGAATGGAGTAGATAGAGTAGTACTTGCTCGTGAATTATCTAAAAAAGAAATTAAAGAAATAATTGATAAAACAAATACTGATATAGAAGTATTCATTCATGGGGCTATGTGTACATGCTTTTCAGGAAGATGTGCACTATCAAATTATGTAACTAATAGAGATGCTAATCGTGGAGGATGTGCTCAAATATGTAGATTTGCATTCAAAACAGATGGAGAAGACTTCACACTAGCAACTAAAGATATGAATATGTCTAAATATATTAAAGACTTAATTGATATAGGAGTAACTTCAATGAAAGTTGAAGGAAGAATGAGAAGTATCTATTATCTAGCAACAGTAATAGGAACATATAGAAAGATAGTAGACGAATTATATGATAATACTCTAACACCAGAAAAAATGGAAGTATATGAAGAAAGATTAAATAGAGTAGCTAATAGAGAAACAACATCTCATTACTTTATGCATGAAGCAGATGAAAAAGATCAATATTTTACAGGAAGACAAGAATTATCTAATCAAGATTATCTTGGATTGATAACAGGATATGATAAAGAAAACAAATGTATTGTTCTAGTAGAAAGAAATTACTTTAAAAAAGGTGACTTAGTAGAAATATTTACTCCATCAGGAACTACATATGAATATAAAATAAAAAATATCTATGATGAAGATATGAATGAATTAGATGTTGCTCGTCATCCAGAAGAAGTATTAAAATTACCTTTCGATAAAGAAGTAGAAGAATATTCAATGATTAGATTAATAAGAGGTGCCTAATATGGATTACTTAGAAGAAGCTAAAAATAATTTTTTTAATAAAGAAAAAGATTTAAGTAAATACGCAACTTTGTCTAATGAATCAGTAAGATTTAATGAAGAAAAACAATCAGATATAAGACCATCTTTTTATCATGATATAGATAGAATTATATATTCATTAAGTTTCTTAAGATATCAAAATAAAACTCAGGTATTTCCATTTAGAGAAAATGATCATGTTTCTCATAGAATGATTCATGTACAATTTGTATCTAAAATAGCAAGAACAATAGGAAGAGCCTTAAACTTAAATGAAGATTTAATTGAAGCTATAGCACTAGGACATGATATAGGTCATACTCCTCTAGGTCATGCAGGAGAAGCTATGTTAAATAGAATATCTTATTTTGCACATAATGTTCAAAGTGTAAGAAATCTAATGTATATAGAAAAAGCAGGTGAAGGACTAAATTTATCAGTTCAAGTATTAGATGGAATATTTACACATAATGGTGAAATATTAGAACCTATCTACAAACCTATGAAGAAAACAAAGGAAGAGTTTTTAGATATGTATAATCTAGCATATAAAGATTTAGAAGCATCTAAAAAGTATTCAGCAATGACACTAGAAGGATGTGTTGTTAGAATTTCAGATATCATAGCTTATGTTGGAAGAGATATAGAAGATGCTGTAAGATTAGGAGTAATTAAAGAAAAATCAATTCCTAAAGAAATATCAGAAGTTCTAGGAGAAACAAATAAAGATATAATAAATAGAGTAATTCTTGATATAATTCAAAATAGTATGAATAAGCCATATATAAAATTGAGTGACGAAGTATATAAAGCTTTACTAGAATTAAAGAAATTTAATTATAATAATATATATAATAAAAGTATGACTTCAGAAGAACTTGATTATTATGAATCAGGAATGAATAAAATATATAAAGAATACTTAAATGATTTAGAAACTAATAATAAAGATTCAAAAATTATAAATGAATTTCTAAAAGATCAATCAGAAGAATATAAAGCAAATACTAATAATAAAAGAATAGTAATTGATTATATAGCAGGTATGACAGATACATACTTCAATAATGAGATTAAACGTATAAAAGATTAACAAAATACTTGATAAATTTAGTGAATTGTGCTATAATTATACCTGTTTGTGAGAGGGGTATCATATATTAATAATTATCTAAAAAGAAAATAGAAAATAACTAGAAATAATTTCTTGATTAGAATAATTAAATATGATATATTACCACATGTTAAGGCTAAAATTTAACACAAAAAAATATTAATAAAATGAGGTGAAAACCATGGCAAATAACAAAGAAGTATATTTAACTGAAGAAGGGTTAAATGATTTAAAGAGAGAATTAGATGAATTAATAAATGTAAAGCGTCCAGCAAACATTCAAGCAATAAAAGAAGCTAGATCATATGGAGACTTATCTGAAAATGCTGAATATGATGCTGCTCGTAATGAACAAGCTCAAATAGAAGCTAGAGTAAAAGAACTAGAAAGAATGTTAGAAAATGTTTCAATCATCAAAGAAATAAAAACAGATAGCGTTGGAATAGGAAATGTTGTATCTGTAAAGTATGTAGATGAAGATGATGAAGACGAATATAGAATAGTTGGTTCACAAGAAGCAGATCCATTTGAAGGAAAAATTTCAAATGAAAGCCCAATTGCTCAAGCTTTATTAGATCATAAGGTAGGAGATACAGTAACAGTAGAATCACCTAATGGATCTTACGATTTAGTAATAACTGAAATTAAATAAAAAAAATATAGCTAATTAAAAAAAGCTATATTTTTTTTTGTAAATAAATGCTTTAATTTAATATAATTTTATTGTATACTTATAGAGAATAGGAGAATATTTATGATAATAAGAAAGCCTTATACTTTTTTTATTAAGTATTTTAAACGTATACATATAGCTTTACTAATTGTATCTATATTCATATATTTACGTTATTCAAGAATAATGAGCTTCTTAAATGAATACATGGATCTTGGTGTATATGATAAAACAAATGACCCAATATCTCATTATATTCCTTTTTACTTGCAAATAATCATTCTTCTTGTAGCAATAACGTGTTTTATTTTTATCTTATTATTAAAAAGAAAAAATAAACCATGGAAATTATATTTAGTACCATTTATTACATATTTTGTAATGTTTCTTATAAATGCCTTGATTAGTATATACTTCAATAGCTTTTCAGGAGCTTATGAAAGAAGCCAAATAACTCTGTATAGAGATATAGCAATATTTATAAATGTTTTAGAGTTTCCTTCACTCATTCTATTTATAGTGAGGATATTAGGAGTAGACTTAAAAAAATTTAATTTCCAACTAGATAAAGAATATTTAGAATTAAGTCAAGAAGATCAGGGCGAATTTGAAATAAACATTGATTTCGACAAACATTCTATTGAACGTTTTGGAAGAAAGATACTAAGAAACTTAAATTATTTCTACATGGAACATAAAATAATTGTCTATGTAGTTATAATAGTTTTTTCAATAATTTTAGTTAGGAATACAATAACTACAATAGCATCTCATAAATCATACTCACAAGGAGATACCTATACAGCTAACGGCTATACTATAAAAGTAAATAATGTATATTATACAGATAAATCTTTTAATGGTGATATAATTTCAGATACTAATGCCTATGTAATAGTAGATGTAACAATAACAAATAATGCTACTATGAGGGTTGTTAATATTGATCATTTTCACTTATTCAATGGAGTGTCTGATTATACAGAATCTTCAAAAACAAATGAAAAATATTTCAAAGATATGGGCCCAATATATGATGGTTCTGAATTAGGAAGAGGCAAATCTAAAACATTCCTAATGATATTTAAAGTTAAAAAAAATTTAAGACCAAGTAGATTCGTACTATTTTATCAAGAATATAACGGCTCTAACACTTATTTAAGAAAAATAAAACTAAAAGTAAATAATCTAAGTAAAATAAAAACACAAAAGGATATGTCATTAGGTGATGATTTCACTATAACAATAAAAGGAAAAGATGAAAATATTATCCTAGATGGTGTTGATTTTTATGAAAATTCTTACTATGTTTTAACGAAATGTAATGAGAACACAGGATGTGAAAATATTAATAGAGATTTAGCTTCTACAGAGGACAAAAAAATAATGATATTATCTTACGGAACAGATGATTATGAGGCTAAAGATATAATTGACTTTTCAACTGATTATGGTAAAATTATTTATATAGATAGTAATGGTAAGAAACAGGCAATAAGCATGAAATCTATGACAAGAGAGACGTACAGTGGAAAGTATTATTACACGCTTGTTCCAAGAGAAGTAGAACAATCTAATGAATTGTACATCCAATTTACTATTAGAAATAAAAGGTATATTTACAAGATTAAATAAGAGGTAAGAATATTATGGGAGAGAAAAAAAACTATAAAAAAACAATTCGAAATATAATAATTGTTGCTATTATAGTAGGATTGGCTTATTTCTTGCTAATTAGACCTTATGTAAAGTTTAAGACATATGAAAGTACAATGAAGAAAGCCGCAGAAAGATATTTTCAAATAAATGAAACAAGACTTCCTACAGGAAAAAGAATATCAGTTGTAAAATTGTCAACTTTATATAATGAAAAATACATTCAAGATGACTTTAAATCACCTCTAAATGGCAAGTATTGTTCTACAACAAAGAGTTGGGTAAAAGTTAGAAAAGATGGAACAAATTATAAATATTATGTTTATTTAGATTGTGGAGCATTAAAATCAAACATAGACCATGAAGGCCCTACAATAGTGCTAAATGGTGAAGAAACAATGAGAATAAACAAAAATGAAAATTTCAAAGATCCTGGTGTAAAAGCTGTGGTTGATAATGTGGATGGAAAATTAAAGGTAGAAGATGTTTCAATAAAAGGAGAGGTTGATACATCAAGAGTTGGAACATATACTATTACTTATACAGCATTCGATAGTTTAAGCAATCAAACAGAGATAAAAAGAACAATAAAGGTAGTTGAAGTAATAAAATCTACAATAAAAGAAAGTACAGAAACAGGAATGTACAAAGGAAGAGATGCTAGTAATAACTATATCCGACTATCTGGAAGTTTATTTAGAATAATAGGACTTGATAGTAATGGAAATGTTAGAGTAACTACAGAAGACACAATAGGCCATGTAAATTACACTGGTTTAGATAGTTATTTAGAAAAGTATTATAAGTCACTAGCACCAGAAACAAGAAAATTAATTGTTAAAGAAAAATATTGTAAAGATGTATTAAGTGTAGAAAATCTAGATACAACTGAATGTTCTAGTTATACAGATGAAAGAAATATATACATAAACTCAGTTGTAGACTATAATAGAACAAAAGAAGAAGAAACATGGATGTTGACAGAATCAATGGATTGGCTAGGTAATAAATTAGATGAAGATAATGCTTATGTAGCAAGAATGTTTAATGTATTTAATGATACTAAAATATTTACTGAACCAGTTAAACATATAAATGGAGTAAGACCTACATTTACAATTGATGGTAATGCATTATTAAAATCTGGTAATGGAACTGAAAACAATCCATATATATTGACTGAAGATGTAAAACCTGGAAAATCAGGAACTTTAGTAAATGAAAGATTCCCAGGAGAGTATATTCAAATAAATAACTACAAGTGGAGAATAGTAGAAACTAAAAAAGAAGAACCTACTAGAATAATCTCAACAGATATCTTAAGAGACACAAATGGATATGAAATTACAGCAAAAAACGATGGAAAATCACAAGATAGATATACTTATAATCCAAACGAAAGTGGAAATATAGGATATTTTATTAAGAATAAAGCAAGTGAATTTATTAATACAAAATATTTAGTATCTTCTACAATAAATGTTCCAATATATAAAGATAATATAGCTTATGGAAAAGAAAAAGAAACTAAAGAATACAAAACAAAATTATTTGCTCCAGATATATTTGATTTATATAATGTGTTTGAAACAAGAGGAGAAGGAATGAGAGAATACTGGGTTATGAATTATACTAATAGCAAAACTGAATATACATATATGGCAAATCTTGGAGTCATAGTAACAGATCCATATTCTAGTGCTACAGAAAAATCAGTTAGAGTAGAAGCATTCTTAGCAAAAGATGCTACAATAGTAACTGGAAGTGGTTCATTCAATGATCCATATGTCATCAGTAGATAAAAAAGAAATAATCATACCCATATTAATAATTATCTTCATAATAGCATCATTAATATATATCAACACTGGAAAAGAAGAAATATATAAAATAGAAGATAGAACAAAGAATATCCAAGAAGAAAAACAAAAAGATACAAAAATGTATAAAACAACTGGCTGGTTGAGAGTTCAAGGAACAAATATAGATAGCCAAGTAATATATTATACAGATGAATATGATGGAAGTTTTATTAATAAAAATTATGTTTGGAATTTAAGTGATTCTAAAAAATTAGAAAATAGAACTGTTATCATAGGACATAATCTATTAAATCTATCTGCAACACCTGGAGTAAACAAAAAAATGTACACTAGATTTGATGATTTAATGGCGTATATATATTATGATTTTGTTAAAGAAAATAAATATATTCAATATACTATTGATAATAAAAATTACTTATATAAGATTTATGCTGTAACAACTAATTTAGATTATCAAGATAAAAGTGAAACAATATCAAGCAATCTTTCACAAAAAGAAAGAGATGAATATATAAAAAAAGTTAAAGAAGAAAGTATATATAAGCTAGATGTAGATGTAAATGGTAATGATAATCTCATCACTCTGGTAACATGTACTAGAATGTATGGAGGTTCTTACCATTCCTCATTTGTAATAGAAGGAAGAATGCTAAGAAATGGGGAAAAAGTTACGGATTATACTGTTGCAAAAACAGATAATTATAAAAAAATTGAAAAATTAATGAAAGGTGATGAACAAAATGCATAAAAAGAAGGGCAATCTTAAATTAATTCCATTATTAATTGTTATGTTATTCGTATTAGTTAGTGTTGGAATTATATTTAATGAAAAAAGCAACAATGCAGCAAAAGAAGAAACTATTGAAAATGAAGAAAAAGCAGTAAATAAAACTGATACTAGTACAAAATCAGATACAATTGGTCTGGATGCTTTTGACAAACTTGAAATAGAGCACAATGGAGAACTTAGCGCAGATGAAGAAAAGGCTACTAAAAAAAGATGTGGACAAGAATTAGAAGATTTAAATCTAACAGTTACTTACACTAAAGACAAAGAAGACGAATCAAAAGTAACAAAAGTAACATTAGAATGTAAGCCTAAAAGTAATGCTGTAAAAACTATAGCTAATGGTTCAACAGTAAAAATTAAAGTTTCAGGTGAAAATATTAATGATGGAACTATCACTTGTAAAGATGGAATAACAACAAATGAAAAATTCACTCCAAAAGATACAAAAAAAGCAACAAATATTGAGTTGAACATAGACTTCTATGTTCCAAAAGAAGAAGATAGAGAAGAAGGAAAAGGTTATTGTAAGAATGCAACATGGAAAACATCATACGGTACTATTGAAATAGGAACATCTGGTAATGGATATTCTCTAACAGAACCATATGTAAGAACTGCAACTGGTTCAAGAACAATTACACCAATTAGTGAAACATCAACTGATGATCCTAATGAACATATGGATGGTTATAAAATTAGCGGATTATATCCAGAAAATTTAGCTCAAATCAATACAACAATTGCTAAACAATCAGCACAAGAAGGAGTTCCTACAGCAGTATCAAGAGATTCAACATCTACTAACTATGAAGTAAGTGAAGGAACTGATTTAGCATCAATTTCATATTCTTATAACGAATATAATAGTGCATTTGAAGCAAAAGCTGGATGCAGTGGAGATTCTTGCTTTGGAGAAGTTGGAAAACTTAAGAAAATCAATGATCGTGCTTACTCATATAAATTTGCAGAAAAAGAAGTTGCATCTGCTGATGCAATAAAACCAGATAAAATTAGTGAAAAAATATCACTATATTGTGATGAAAATTTAACAAAAGATGAAATTAAATTAATAGAAGCATATAATAGACAAACAGCAAAGAAATATCATGAAGATCAACATACAGCAGAATTAACACAATATTATTATGATGAATCAAACACAACATATTTTAAAGGTGTTCAAGTATTCAAATATAAAATTGGAAAATATATATATAATTACAGTAATAATCAAGTTACAGAAGATGCTGGATATTGCTTAAGAACATGTAATGAAGTAGTAAAAGTTGATTATGGTCCTCCTGTATATTCAAGAGGTGGTATGTGTTTCGAATATAGAATCAAAGTAAGTTCTATTGTAAACTGTGAAGCAGATACTTCTCATATTAAAACACCTAAGTGTGATCAAAATATTTGTTTACCTGTTCCAATATGTAATGGATATAGAGTAGGTGGAACATTAAGAAGTTCAAATGGATATGGATCTACACCAGATACTCCAACTAATGTACCTCCTCAAAGTCATCAAGGTGGACCAAATGAAGAATTTGATGCATGTGTTATGAATTGTGATGGAGGTAAATATACAGACGCATGTAGCGAAAAGTGTTATAGCGAAGTATATGAAAATAACACAAGTGCAACTGCTAAACAAATGGGATTAAATACTTTAAATAATGTTAGAACAGTTCAATTAGCAAATACAAATACTGCAAATCTTAGTGGTATGTATCATTATGTAAGAGGAGGAGGAGTTAGATTTAACAGTCCAGGCCATAGTACAATTGGAGGAGCTGGATACTCAGCATCTGCATTTGGAACTACACCAGGTTTATGGTATTTAAGAGCAAATTATATAGTAAAAGCTAATTCAACTAGTGGATATATGGTTAATACAAATGGTATTATTAGAAATCCTAACTGTACAGACAATTGTTTCTGGTCAGGATGTGAAAGCAATAATACATATTTAGATTTTGATTGTAATATTCAACCAGGAGCTAAAGTAACAGTTAATTACTATAATGCTGATACAGGAGCTACTGATACAGTAGATATATGTACAGCTGATGATTTACAAGCAAAAGATTGTGAATATAATGAAAAGAGATATCAAGCTGCAGTTAGAGCATGTAAAGCAGCAACAACATGTGCAAATTCTGAAGCAACTTATACAATTAAATTTAAATATCAAGAAGATGGAACAAAAGGAACAAGCAAGAAGATAATAGAAGTTGATACAAATACAAACAATAAAACAAGTCATATTAATAAAGTAGTTAAAAATGATATTAAACCAGGAACTATATTAAGTTATGGTGGATGTTATGGTAATGTCGATGGTAAGAGATGGTATCAAACTGAATGGACAACACCAGGAACATGGCAAGAAAATAAACATCAATATGCATCTTATGATAAACCAGCAGCTGGTCAAACTGGATGGACATATTTAGAAGGACAAGTTTGTTTATCACCATATGTATATGAAACAAATAAAGCATGGGCAAATGAATATCTAAAATCATTTGTATCTGATGATTATTCACCATCATTCTCAGGTAAATTTAGTAAGAAAAAATACAGTGAAAACGCTGTAAATAGTGAATCTAGATTAGAAGGATATAATATTTATGGAGAAGCAACTGGTGAAGGAGCAGCTGGAGGATTCGGATACTTCGGATGGAAATTCTCAGTATCTTGCTTCTATGCAATAAGTAATGAAACAACAAGCTGTAATACACAACCATGTTGTGTTGGAGATGAATGTCCAACTGATCAATGTGATAATCCACCATGTGATAACGATACAACAAACTATACAGCAAGAAGTTTTGATGAAAAGAATCCAATTGTAAATTCTACACAAACAAGAGTAATTCTAGAAGATGGTACACTATTATCTAATTTAGAAAACTTACCATTCAACTGGTCAAAAGATGCTACAATGAAATATTTTGCAGCAGGTGGTTATGACAATAACCCAGAAAGATTATTACAAGAAATAATAAATAACGCTGAAAGCGGACAAACATTTAGTGAAGAACAAATAGACTACGAATTCATAATGGATACTGATGTAATTAACTTTATTAGACAATATAATAGAGATCATAGAAATTATGCATTCGATGCAAAAGTAGAGGATCCTCAAGTTTCAAGAGAAACAGGAGTTCAATACTACGAAAGTAAATTCTTAGATCAACTTGAAACACTAACTTTAAAAGATGGAACAAGAGTAGTAACACCAAGATCACAAGATAGAGGATCAATGAGAGCTAAAAACTATAGAGCACAAGGCTCATTAGAGTAGATAGGAGGGTAATAATATATGAACAAAGCGATGTTATCAGTAGGAATTATATTCTTGGCCGTTTTGGCCCTCCTACTAATAAATGTTTTAAATAATTATGCTACTGGTGGAGAACTAGACTATTATCTAGTAAAAGAAACTACAGAAGCAGCAATGCAAGATTCTCTTGATACAAACTTTCAAGCAATGAACGGTATTGTAAGAATGGATAAAGAGAAATTTGTAGAATCATTTATTAGAAGATTTGCTAATAATATAAATGATACAAGAGAGTACAAAATTACATTCTATGCATTGAATGAAGTACCACCAAAAGTAACAATAAAAGTCGATTCACTTACAACTTTAAGTTTTGATGGTCAAGCAGCAGAAATAACAACATCAATTAGTGAGTTAGTTCAAAGCAACACTACTACAAATGATTATTTAAAGAAACAATTTCAAAACAAAAATTCATCTATAGGAAAACCAATTAGTTTGGTAAAACAAGATGGAGTTTATAAAGTTGTAAGAAATGAAGAAATAATTAATAGAGTAGATTAAACATTGAAAGGGGATAAAAATGGGAAATATATCAAGCGGATTAAAAAAATTCTTGTCAAATAAGAACACAGTAACCGTTGTAGGTATTGTAGTAGCAATATTTGTACTATACTTTGCTTACAACTGGCGTGTTAATCAAGCAACTAATCCAGTAACTGTACCATATGCTAGACAACAAATTTCTCCAGGTACACAAATAACTGAGAGTATGGTAGGAACTAGACAAGTACCTCCTTCAATGTTACAAGGAGATGTAGTTAGAAGTGCATCTGCAGTTATAGATAAATATTCAAATGCAGATACATTAATACCTGCCGGAAGTTTATTCTACGAAAGACAAGTAGTAGAAAAAGAACAATTACCTGCAAATATCATATTAAGTTATCCAAATGGATATGTTCTATATAACATGGCAGTTAATACTTCAAGTACATATGGTAACTCAGTATATCCAGGAAACTACATTGATATTTATGTAAAAATTGTTGAGAGAAGAGAAGAAGGTCAACAACAATCAAACTTCATCAGAGTATCAAAATTGTTAGAAAATGTTAAAGTACTAGCTGTAAAAGATGCATCTGGACAAGCAGTATTTGCTAATCTAGATGAACAAAGAACTCCAGCAATGGTAGTATTTGCAGTACCTAGTGACATGTTTATATTACTAACAAAAACTGAAAACTTAGGTTCTTACTCTGCTGAATTAATTCCAGTACCAACAAATGAATCATTAAAAGAAAATCCAGGAGAGGTTGCAATCTCA
Organism: uncultured Erysipelotrichaceae bacterium; assembly: GCA_902789225.1. Taxonomy (GTDB): domain Bacteria; phylum Bacillota_I; class Bacilli_A; order RF39; family UBA660; genus RUG343. The sequence continues at coordinate 55,621 of CADANC010000008.1, read as the reverse complement.
TCTGAAGAACTAGTTAATTATATTAATGAGATCACTGTTGTTGAAGGTACAGGACAATAAAATAAAAAAGATAAAAAGGGAAGTGGAAAAATGAATGAAAATATATTTGATAAATTAGACTTTGGTCCATTCAAACCACTATTAGAAAATGATGACATAACAGATATTTCCTATTGTAACGGCGGACAAATTTGGATCCGTTCGTTACAACAGGGTTCAATGCATGTTGAAATACAAGGCGCTACTCCAGAATTTGTTGAACGCCTTGCTTTTCAATGTTCAAATGTTATGGGTACAACATTTAATAATGCAAAACCTTTTCTAGATGCAGAAAGTTCTGAATTACGTCTTAACTTCGTACATCAGTCTATAGCAACTAATGGAATAGCGTTGGTTATACGTAAAACTCCAGCTAAAATAAGACTTAATAAAGATAAGTTAATAAAAGAAGATTATTTTAATGCTAGTATTCACGACTTCTTAATAAAATGTGTATTAGGACATTGTAATATTATTGTTGCTGGAGAAACTGGTTCAGGTAAAACAGAATTTGTAAAATATCTTGCATCACATACAGAAACAAAAGAAAAAATAATAACTATCGAAGATACATTAGAACTTCACTTAGACAAGATATTTCCACAAAGAGATATAGTTGCTATGAAGACTAATAATGTAGCTTCATATACAGACGTTCTTGTTACATGTATGCGTCAAAATCCAAAATGGATTTTACTATCAGAAGTTCGTTCAGCAGAAGCCGTTTCTGCAGTACGTAACTCAATTTCATCAGGACACAACATTTTATCAACAATCCATGCCGACAAGGCAGCATCTATTCCATATCGTCTTTATTCATTAATGGAAACAGATTTAGAAGTTGATCAATTTTTGAATACAATATATCGTTATATTCAAATAGGTGTCCACATTAGAGCTTATTATAGTAAGAAGTATAATAATTTCCACCGTGAGGTAGATGAAGTTACAGAATTCTATGTTGATGATGATAATAAGCCTGTATCAAGAACAATATATAGAAAAAATAATGAAATTGATGGTGTTATGATTAAACCAAGTGACCACCTAATAGAATATCTAGATAATCAAAATATAGATGTTCATTCAATAGTTGATGGTCTAGATGATGAGTTTGAGATTCATAACAATGAAACTGGTGATTTGATAGAAAAAAATGTTTCAGATAATAAATCTGACGATATACAAAGAAAAGAAGTAGTTACTTCAGAATTACCTGAAATGACTACAGAAGAGCCATTAATATCAACACCTGTTGAAGAGCCACTTATTCAAAGTGCATCACCTGAAGTGCCTCAACCATCAACAGAAACTAAACAACCTGTTTTAGCTAAATTAGACGAATAGAAAGGAGTATTTTATGCATATTGAAGAACTCTTATTTATAGCAGTGGTAGTATTTGGTCTATATTTTTATAGAAATAAAAAAGACCAAAATGTAGGAAAATTCTTTCAAAATAATTTTCAAGGATTGTATGATAAATTTGCTCCTTATTCATATAACGCAGTAAGAGAAAAAACTAAGGAATTAGGACAAGAATATACTCCTAGACAATATACTATTCAAGTAATTGCTATAGGAGGATTTACTGCTGTAGTAACATATCTATATTTTTATAATTTATTAATCTCTATAGTTTATGTATTCTTATCTGTACTTGTAGTACCTTACTTATCATATTTAAGGTCAAAAAGAATTTATTCTGAATTTATATTTGAGCAAATACAGACATATACATCAAACGTAATTATGGAGTTTGCTACAACTCAATCTTTTGTTAAATCATTAGAAGGAGTTGTTAATTCTGGAGTTTTAGATAATCCAGTTAAAAGTGATGTTCAACACATGATTGATATGTGTTATGACAATGGTACAATTGATGAAGCTTTAGTTTATATGACTCAACTATATCCATTCTATATAGTTAAGAATATGCACCAATTATTCTTACAAATTACAAAAGAAGGTGCAAGAAACTCTGCTGATTCATTAGAAAACATGCAAAACGATATAGATATGCTTATCGAAAGTGTATACCGAGATAGAATTGAAAGAGCTAATTTCCATAAAAACTTCTTACAATTCGGTATAATGCTTTACTTGATGGTAATGTTAGTACAATACCTATTAGGAAGAGAAACATACCTGAAACTCCTTGATCAAGGATTTGTACCAATACTTTTACATATAGCTCTTATTGTAAATACATACTTCTTACTAAAAGGAGAAAAGTATTACAATGAGAATGTAGGTGCAGAGTAGGAGGTCATATGGAAATACTAGTTATAGGAGCTATACTTTTATTTATATTTTTCTATAATAACACTATAGATAAAGATAAATTTATAGCAGACAATGAAAAATATTTAGAAGTATTTAGAGAAGAAGATTATAACTTCTTACTATACGCAAAATACGGTGATGAAGTAGATGTTGATGCTGTGTATATGAAAAGAGCAATGATGGCAGTAATAGTATTCTTAGTAGTATTAATATTTACACTAAGTAGTACTGGAGCCAATGTAATACTAAATGTAGTAATTTCAGTAGCTATAGCAGCATTAGTATTTAAAATGCAATATAGATCATTAAAATCATTCTATAAAAAGCATTTAAATGAAATAGACGTAATGTTACCATATTACTTAAAATCTTTAGAGATTTTAATTCAACATTATACTGTTCCTGTTGCATTAGGTAAATCAATTCCAGATGCACCTGAGATATTTAGACCAGGATTAAGAAAGATGATCGATAGAATTAATTCAGGAGATTCTTCAGTAGATCCATATATGGAATTTGCTAATACATATCCTGTTAGAGATTCAATGAGAATGATGCGTCTTCTTTATCGTTTAGGAATTGGTTCACAAGAAAACAAAGAAGAAAGATTAATGACATTTTCAAGAACAGTATCATCACTTCAAAACAAAGCAAGAGAAACAAAATATAAAGCTAGATTAGATCACATGGAAAATCAAACAATGATTATGCTTGTTGTTACAGGTGTAATAGTTATGTTTATAATTTTGGTATCTATGATGATGATATTCTCAGCATAAAAACGAACATGTAAAATATAATAAATAGATTGTAAAAAAAAAAAATTTTTGCTATACTAAAGTTATAGTAGGAAAGGAGATAAGATTAAATGAAAGCAGCTACAGGAGAATTAAATTTAACAGTTATTACTCTATTAGCAGTTGGAGCAGTAATCGCATTTTTCTGGGTAATGTGGCCTACAATTAGAAATACAATTAACAACCAATGGAATAATATTTCAACATATCACGGCGAACAACCAGGAAGTGTTGGTTAATAATTAAAAAAAAAAGGAGAGCATAATTTATGAGAGATGCCTTTGGAGGATTATTAAACATAGTTATAATAGTTGTATTTATGACCTTAGTATCAGGTTACTTAGCATTTAACGTAAGTTATGCTAAAGCTTTTAAAGTAAAGAACAAAATAATTTCAACTATTGAAAATTATAATGGAAGCTGTGACTTTAATAATGCAGAAAACACATGTTATAAGGATGTGTTAAATTATGAAAAGACAATTGGATATCAAGCAAATGTAAATATGTCACAAGCTTCAATCTGTAGTAAATCAAGTACAGAAGGATATACAGATTGTAAGTGTAATCAAGCATTAGGATTTTGTTGGCTAGAGTCACAAAAAAAAGTTGTTGATGGAATAGATTCAACAATAACTTCAATAGAATATAAATCCTTCAGAATAGTTACTCAAGTATATATTGATTTACCAATAATCAATAAATTGTTACCAAATTTAAGTATATTTCAAGTAACTGGAGATACAAAGGATATTCCAATGAATATAAAGACAAAAACACATTAAAAATAGAATAAAAATAAAAAGGGTAGAGGGAGTATATGAATGTATTAATAACTAATAGACAAGAGAATCGATTATCCTCATTAGATATAGATATCATCAAACATATTTCAGGTACATTCAAATCACAAGAAATAGGTGATATGTTTAAAACATTTTTCTATAATAAAATGATAATTGATATCACAGCTATAGATAGAAATAAAGATATTAGATCATTAGAAACCTTAGCAAACTCTTTAGAAGCAGATAAGATAATTATATTTTTGCCTGAAAATTCGGAATATTGTACAACTCAATACTTGTCATTATTGGTACATGCAGGATTATATAATTTTACAACTAATTTAGAGGGTGTAAGATATTTATTAAAAAAGACTAATACTTATGAAGATGTATCACATATTCAAGGTATAGAACCAACAGGAGCTGAAGCAAGTCAAGAAGCTGTTACAGTTGGTGAATCACAAGCTCCAAGTAATGGACCTGCAATAGTTATTGGAATCAAAAGTGCTACAGAACATGCTGGAGCAACAACTCTTATATATATGATGACAAAAGCTTTGTCTTCTATATATGGAGCAGATAAGGTTTTAGCGTTAGAATTGCAAAAGAGTGATTTTAAATATTTCAATAGATCTAATATGGTATCTACTACAGAAAATGATATGAGATTATTAATTTCTAGAGATAAAAGAATTAGATTTGCATTGATAGATTTAAATAACTCAGAAGACACATCAATGTGTAATGCAATAATATATTTAGTGGAGCCAAGTACACTAAAATTAAATAAAATGATTGATAGACATCGTACTTTACTTGATAAATTAAGAAATGAAAGAGTAATGTTAAACAATAGTCTATTATCAAATAAAGATGTAAATGATTTAGAATATGAATCAGGACTAAGATTCTTCTATAATATGCCACCTTTAAATGATAGAAAAAATAATGAAATAATTGTGGACTTTTTAGGAAGAATAAATTTAGTTCAAAGACCATCTGGAAATGAAGACAAATCTATCTTTGGATTGTTTAGAAGATAAAGATTGACAAAATAATTATGGTATAATAATATTAAGAGGAGGAGAGATGTTTATGAATAATTTTTTATTAATAGGAGATGCTTGCGAAAACTTAAGACCTTTCATAAAGATAGTAAAAAAAGGAATTCTTCCAATATTTAGAGTAATCATCCCAATTGCTTTGATCTTATTCGGAACAGTTGATTTAGGAAAAGCTGTTATTGCAAGTGATGAAAAAGAAATCAAAGAAGCACAAAGTAAATTAATTAAGAGATTTATTTATGCAGCATTAGTATTCTTAATGGTAACTTTAGTAACTTTAGTTATGGATTTAGTTGCTCAAGGTGCTGACGGAACTAATTTATGGCTTGATTGTTGGGATACAGTTTAGTAATAAAAAACAAATAGCAATTTTTGCTATTTTTTTTTATGTAAATAGAAAAAAAATAGGCCAAAATTACATTGTAAAATAATTGATATTTTAATTTTAGTTTGATATACTAATTATGATAGGAATAAGAGATGTAATATGAAGAAGATTTTAATTATTTTTATAACAATTTTTTCACTTTTTATAATAAATAGTGTTAATATAAATGTTCATGCTGTAACATTATCTGATTATGTTCAAATAGCAGATGAGAATGATACCGCATGGATTAATGATTATAATAATGAAGTAAATAATCAGAGTACAGGAGACTGTAATTCACTACTAGGAAGTCCTAGTGATCCAAATTCAGTCGCTTGGCTATTATTTACTGTTTTAAACTGGATGAGAGTATTAGGACCTCTAGCAGTAATCGTACTTAGTGGTATAGAATTTGCTCAAGCTATAGTTAAGAGTGATGATGATACAATGAAGAAAGCTAAAGGACATTTAACAACCAGATTGGTAATGGCAGGATTATTATTCTTAATACCATCAGTAGTAAAACTATTATTAGACGTATTTAATCTAACATCAGATCCAATGTGTGGAATAGGTGGTTAATTAATAGAAAAGAAGTGATTTTATGATTTTGGATATAGAAACAACTGAAACTCATGCGAACGTCTTAAACGACTTAGTTAGAACAGTTTTTACTTTGCTAGATAGGCCAGCCTTCTGGCTTTTAGGCGTTGTATATGAGATCTTTTTCAATGTTGCAACAGCTGAATTGTTTACAAATGCCACAATTAAGAATTTTTATAGTAGAGTCCAAATAATACTTGGAGTTTTTATGGTATTTAGATTAACTATTACTGTACTCCAGATAATTGTTGATCCAGAGAAAATGAATGATAAGAACGAAGGATTCCAAGCAGTAATAAAAAGAATAATTATTGGACTTCTTTTACTTGGAGCATTAACACCAATTAATATTCCTGGTGATGCTTCAGGAATGAATTCATTATCAATTGAAATTAATAATAATGGTTTATTATTCGGAGTCTTATATGACTTGCAATATAGAATCTTAGCTAACAATACAATAGGTAGAATTGTCCTCGGTACAACGGATGGTGCTACGAATACTACAGATCAGACAACTAATGATCACGATAGAATTAAGCGTTCAGCAAGAATATTTACAGCATCCATCGTTAAAGCATTTATGAGAATTAATCTAAAAGAAGACCATACAGAAGAAGGAGCAAAACTTCGTGAAAACTGGATGTGTCACGATATAGACCAGAAAATTTTGGATAAATATACTGCGTTAGACGCAGATCCAATGATACTATTAGAACCAGAAATGATAAACCTAAGTTGTGCTCAAGGTAATACAAGTAACTTCTTTGGAGCATTAGGAGATATAGGTTCAAGAATTACAGGTCAAGACAGATATATGTTTACATACATATTCTTCATACCATTAGTAATGGCAATAGTATTTACAATTATATTATTAGGATTTACTGTTGATATTGCAATTCGTGCTATTAAATTAGCTGTACTTAGATTAATAGCACCTATACCAGTTATTGCTTATATGGGACCATCTTCAAAAGATAATGCATCATTTAATAACTGGACTAAAGCAGTAGTATCAACTTACTTAGATATATTCGTTCGTTTAGCAATCATCTATTTCATAACATTCTTAATTCAAGATATGATTGTTAATGGTGTTGTAATGTCTACTGGATCAGGTGGATTAATTGGAGTTATTTCAATAATCTTTATCTGGATTGGTTTATTCTTATTTGCAAGACAAGCACCTAAATTTATAGTTGATGTATTAGGTATTAAATCATTAGGATCAAATATTGGTTTATCTGCAATATTAGGTGGAGCTGCATCATTAGTAAATGGTGGAGGATTAAGAGGAGCTGTTGCTGCTGGATTCCAAGCAGGAAGAACTGCTAACCAAGGAGCAGCTGAAGGAAAACCTCAACCATTAGGAGCAGCATGGAACAGTGGAGCAAACTTTGCAGCAGCACTTAGAACAGGAGATCCAAAAGCTCAAGGTGGTCTAATGAATGATATTCAAGATAGACTTAATCGTGGAGCAAATGTAGCTATGGCAAGACGTTACGGAGTTACTGCTCAAGGTTTAGAAAATGCCAAGAATAAAATGCAAAGAACACAAGCTGAAGCAGACTTTGCTGCAGCAAATTATCAACAAGCTGTACAAAGAGGAGCAGATACACAAACTCTTAACGACTTATGGGATAGAAAAACAGCTGCAGAAACTGCTGCTGCTAAAGCTAAATCAAAATATGAAGAAGGTAAAAAATACGCAGATACTCACAGAGTTTCTCCTACATTTGAAGAAGAACATAGACCAAGTCTTAGAGAACGTGTTAGACAAGCTCATATACCTGGTAGAGCAGCACCAGCTGAAGCAGCTAGTCGTAGACCAGATATGTATGTTCAAGATAAAAGCGGTAACTTAATCGATAGACAAGGAAATGTTCTATATGATAGAAGAACTGATGCAAATGGATATGATGAATACTTTATCCATGGAACAAATACAAGTGTATCTAGACGTATACCTACTGGACCAGGAGCTTCTGATTATCGTTATGAGTATGACTTTAATAATGAAGTTGTATTTAATCCTGGTACTCAACATCAAGATCTACCAAGTAGAATTACAGGAACTAGAGAGAACTGGACTGATGATAGAACAGCAAGAACAGACAACAGATGGGATCCAAATTCAGTTAAAGATGCTTCTAATGAAGCAGAAACAGGATTTACTCAAGTTGCTGGTGTAAGTGTTGGTCAAGGACAAAACAACCCTGTAGGCGGTGGACCAGTTGGACCACCTGGAGGTCCTACACCATAGGATTAAGGAGTGTGATATAAGTGAATAATTTTCTAATTCCTGCAAACACAAAGCAAGGACAATTAATCTTAGGTCTATTTAGACCTTTCGATTTAATTCTTCTTGCTAGTGGTATAGGATTATCATTAGTACTATTACTAGTAGTTCCATTAACACAATTAACGCTAGTTATACTAGCTTTGGCACCAGGATTAATATGTGCATTCCTAGTTCTTCCTGTGCCTTACTATCATAATATGTTACAAATAATTATGGATTTAGTGGAATTTTTAAGCAATAGACAACAATATAAATGGAGAGGTTGGTGTGTAGACTATGGCAACAACAGTAAAAAAACAATCAGTAAGCAGCAAAAAAAGCAGTAGCACTAGTAAAAAAGCTACATCTAGTCAATGGACTGAAGATTGGTTACCAGTTCGTGGTATACAAAATAATTGTATAGTTACAACTAGAAGAGAATTAGTTACAGGAGTAAAAATATCTCCTAGAAATATCTTTATCTTAGATGCAGATAGTCAAAATAGAGTATTGACTGGATTAAAGAATTTTTACAATATGTTAGATTTTGAATTCTGGTTAGTTGTAGCTGATAGACCAGTTGATATTAGTGTATATATGTCTCAATTACAGCTTCTATACAATGAAGCTAGTGCTCCAGCAATTAGAAAAGTAATTGCACAAGATATGGAAAAAGGACAAACATTTATTAGAAATAACATAGTTGATACAGAATACTTCTTCCTATTCAAAGAAAAAGATCGAGATGTAATTGATAAAAGAATAAGAATGATGATAAATGGGCTTGCTACATGTGGATTAAATGCAAGTCAAGTTAGTAACGAAGATTTAAGAGTTATTTTAGATAACTTCTTAAACGGTGGAACTACTACAGGATTTGGAACGGTGATGCCAGTATGAGTATGAATATGAAATCACAATTAGCTCCTAAAGGATTACACTTCTCAGCAAGTGAATTCTTTATAAGCGATAAATATGCAACTATCATGACAGTAGTTTCATATCCTAAGTACATAATGCCAGGATATTTATCTTCATTAACAAATATGTCTGGAATAAAAGTTGTTGTAAAACATATTCCAGTACCTTTTAGTCAAATGGCTAAAATGTTAAATAAACAAGTAGCTGAATTAAAAGAAGATTATAAAAATGAACATGATCAAACAGCAAAAGAACGTATTAGACAAGATGCTGAAAGTTTAGAATATTTCACATCTATGTTAGCAGGTTCTCAAGCAAGAATATTCGATTTTCAAATGCATATCATGATAACTGCTGATACAAAAGAAGACTTAGAATTAAAGAAAGTTAATGTTAAAAACTATCTAGATGCTATGGAATTAAAAGCTGTATCATTAAGATTTGAACAAGAAAAGGTTCTTAAATCTATTCTTCCAATTTTCCCTAAACAAGAAATTGAAGAAAGAATTGGTACTCCAATTCCTAGTGTTACTATATCAGCTATGTATCCATTTATCTTCGATAGTATAAAAGACCCAGGATTATCAACATTATTAGGAGTAGACTTCTCTGGAGGAGTTATTCTATTTAACCAATTCTTATATAAAATAAGAAAAGAAAATAATAGAAATAATGCTAATATGATTATTCTAGGTACATCAGGTTCAGGTAAATCTACAGCAGCTAAACTAATGTTAAGAACTCATATTAGAAATGGTTGTCAAATAGTAATAATTGACCCAGAAGATGAGTTTAGAGAAATGACTGAAACATTTGGTGGAGATACAGTAGATATAGGTAAAGGTGGAGAATTTGGTTTAATTAACCCATTGGAAGTTATTATAGATGCTGATGAAGAAGAAATTAAACAGGGTTTAGGTTATACAGTATTAACAAGAACTCTTCAATTCTTAAAAGCATTTATGGTATACTACGATCCATCTATTGAAGAAGATGTATTAACAATGTTCTCTGAAATAGTTCAAGAAACATATAAAAGATTTGGTATAGATTTTAATACAGATTTCTCAAGATTTACATCTGCTGATTACCCAACATTCAGTGATGTATATGCAACTATCAAAGGTAAGTTAATGGCAATGACAGATCAAACTCAAGAACGTGATATTATGGAACGTCTAGAGTTAAAAGTTAGACCAATTACAAATGAATTAAAATTCTACTTTGATGGTAAAACAACATTAAGAAAAGATTCAGATTTCATGGTATTTAATATTAAAGAATTAATGAATTCAGACTCAAATGTTAGAAACGCATTATTCTTCAATGTATTAAAATACGCTTGGGGTCTATGTTTAGATTTTAATGTAAATACAGTATTAATGGTTGATGAAGCACATGTATTATTAGGTGACAAGAACTCTCAAGGAGCTGACTTCTTAGCACAAGTTCAACGTCGTGCACGTAAATATAATACAGGTACAATAATTATTACACAACAACCATCTGATTTCTCAGATCCTGCTGTAATTACTCAAGGAAAAGCAATATTTGATAACTCTTCTTATTACTTAGTAATGGGATTAAGAAAACAAGCAGTAGAAGATTTATCATTATTAATTGATTTAAATGAAAGTGAAAAAGAAGGTATCAAGAGATACTCTCAAGGTGAAGCATTATTTGTATGCGGAAATAGAAGAATGCAAATTAATGTTACAGTAACAAAAGATGAATTAGAATCATTCGGTACAGGTGGAGGATTCTAATAATAACAATATAAAAAGTTAGGTGGTGATATCAGTGGCTTATCAAGCAAGTAGAAATGGTGGAGATGGGACACGTGGATCAAATTATTACAATCCAAGCCAATCTGCAAGCATGAGAGATAGTGGTAATGGTAATGACAATCAAATGTCACAAGATGAAAGAAATGCCAAAAATAATGCTAATAATATTAGAAATGCCGCTGATGTCGCAATCGCTTCTAAAAATCCTTATGCAATGGCTGCAGGTGCTGTTGTAAAAGGAGCAGATAAAATAACAGGAGGTAAATCTACTGAAGCTTTAGGAAAGGCAATGAATAAAGCAAATAAAGTAGCTCCTGGAGGAAAAAAGATTCAAGATGCATCAAACAAACTTAGTGAAAGTGGTGCAAGTGATAAAATAGGCCAAGGCGCAAGAATGATGAGTGCCAAAAATGGCGGTGGAGCTGCCGGAGGCGCAACAGGAGGAGCAAGTGGTGCAAATGGAGCTGCAGGTGGCGCTGGAGCAACTAACATGGGTAAAGCTGGAGCCGCTGGTGGAAAGCCAAATCCTGGAAGTGAAATAGCAAGTAATAATGGTGAAATGAAAATCCACGGATCAATGCCAGCTTCATATACAGGTGCCCAATCCGCACCTGATTTTTCTAATTCTAGAAAAGATAATGGTAAAGATGGAAATAGTAGTAAACCTAGTGATGATAAAGAAAAAGACACTCCACTAAGCCAAGATGATGGCACAATGAGTGGAGGAAAAGTAACAGCTTTTATAAGAAAAAATGCAATTATAGTTGTAATACTTTTATTTCCTATAGTTTTCTCTTTTTTAGCAGCTATCATAGTAGTCGGTGGAGGAAATATTGTCTCTGGAGAATATGATGATGCCCTAGCTGCAAACCAAGCTGCTGGAGGAGATACCGGTAATGTTGATTACGTAGTTACAGATGACGAAAGAGAAGATTTTATGGATCGAGTAGTTGAAGTAGCCGGAAATGATGTCTCATCAGGAGACCTAAATAAAACATTAAAAATAGTTGCTGTATACCACATAATTTACCAAAAAGATTCTAAATATACTTATGAATATTATTCAAAAAATAGACTTAGAAAAATTGCAAATGCTTTCGTAGAAAGTGAAGAAGACTCAAAATACAATTTAGCCTATAAAGTATTTCCTGATTATTTTCCTGACAATACAGATGGTGAAAATGAAAAAATGGCCGATGATGTATATGAATATATGAGAAAATATTATAGTTTCATTGGTAAGAATAAATTAGATGAAGAGTGTGTTGAAGGTTCAGGTAAATGTTCATATGATATTAAAGGTTTCTATATACCCGGAAGAGGAAATGTATCTAAAAACTTGAGTATTAATGAAATTAGTGTTAGATTAATGCAATGTGGTGGAAGTTATGGAGGAACTGATGGTAAACCTCTAGAAGGTGCAGATTTAGTTCCATTTGAAAAATATATATTAGGTGTTGCTTATCAAGAAATAGGTGATGACGCACCAGAACAAGCATTTAAAGCTCAATTAGTAGCTGCAAGAAGTTATATTTTAGCTCGTCCTACAGATATGGGAGGATGGCATTCTCTTAAGCAAGAAGGAGATGGATGGGTTTTACAAGTTGCAGCATGTACACAAGATCAAGTATATTGTGATCCTGATATGGGATGCTCATCAAATATAGATGGTCAAAATGGTATGGTATATCCTGGACTAGATCATCCAAATAAAGTAAGAGACCCAATGCCAGAAGACTCAAAACTAAGAAAATGGGCAAGTGAAGTAGAAGGAGAAGTTTTAGTAAACTCTTCAGGAAATGTCTATTATTCAGATTATAAATCATCTGAAACAAATAGAATGATTTCTTTAGCAAATTCAGGAAATGATTACAAGCAAATCTTATTATCAATGTATGGTGGAAGTTCAGATATTAAAAAGAATAATTGTGGTTCAGACGCTAATACATGTAATATGTTAAATGGAGATTACATGCAATGGATGCAATCAGATCCTAAATGGTCATCTACTCCAATGGGTTCATCAGGAGAAACTTTAGGAGAAATAGGATGTTTAGTAACATCTATAGCTATGCAAATAGCAAGATCTAATGTTGATACCTCTATTGTTGGAGACGATTTTAACCCTGGAACATTTGTTGAAGCTCTAAATAAACATAATGGATTTACATCAGGTGGAGCACTATATTGGAATACTGTAACAACAGTTGTACCTAGTTTCAAATATTTAGGACAAGAATCAGTTTCAGGTTATACAAAAGAACAAAAATTAAGTAAATTAAAAGAATTAGTAGATAAAGGATATTATGTAGTAGCTGAAGTAAAAGGTAATACCGGACAACACTGGGTAGCCGTAGTTTCAGTATCAGGAGATACAATTACTATGATGGATCCAGCATCATCATCAACTGATATGTGGAAACAATATAATTGGCAAAACACTTCAACATATGCATATTATCAAAAAGTATAGGAGGGCATTATGAGTAAAAATAAAAAAATAATAATTATAATGCTCGTTGTCCTAGCAGTTTATGCTCTAATTATGTTTCTAGTACTAGGTGGTACAAAAAAATTTAATAAGACTAATAACCAAATAACTATCATTATGGGAGATAATGCTACATTTACGTATAATGGTAGTTTTTGGACATATGTAGAATTTGAATCTACATATGATAAATTAAACTGGTTAAAATATGATGTTTATGAAAACAATGAACTATTAGGAAATTATAGCATGTGGCATAATGATAAATGGTATATTTTTGATGGTGATGAAGAACATCGTAAGCCTGTCACAGTAACAGAAGATTTTATTGCTCTAAGAGCAGATACATCAATTAAATTGACACCTTTTGAGTCAAAAAAAATAGTAGATTATAGTTATGTAAATGCAGTACTAGATAGTTATGGAATAGAAGCATCTTATTTAACAGTCGATCAAGTAGTATCTATTGACATAGATAATGATTCAAAAGATGAAAATATTTATTTCATTAGTAATTCCTTACCTTTGGATAATCCAGAAAACTTTAATTTCACAATAGTTTTCATGGAAAAACAAGGAGAAATATATCGTATATTTACTGATATTCAAGAAATGGAAAATTCTGATGGATGTAAACCTTTCATGAGAGCAGTTCTTGATTATGACTTAGATGGAGAACAAGAAATAATCTTTGCTTGTGGAGGTTTATCAGCTAGACAACAAAAAAATTATATATATAAATTTAAACATGTTAATTCGGTTGACGAATTTAAACTTGTGGTTTCTAATCAATAGACTATTTATTAAAGTTAAGATATAATATTACATAGAAAGGGAAGACAAATATGAAATTAAAATTGCGTATAGATCCAGACGATTTATTAATATTTGGAGTATTTGCTATATTCTTATTGTATATAGTTGCTTTAATAGTTGTTAATATTTCAGCTTTTGCAAGTGATGCAGAATTAGCTGGATTAAATCCGTTCCCTGCTTTTGCGCCAGAGAAAATAGGTATAACTTTAGGTATTTATGCTATAGCATTAGGAGTATTACTATTTAGTGTAAAATCATATATTTTCGAAAGAGAAGAAGGAGTAGGTTTAACTACAGAAAAACTATCTAAAGGTTATTCTCGTTGGGCAAAAGAAAAAGATATTAAAAGTGATCCTAAAATAGCAGAAGTAAATGTCTATGATAAGAAAACTAATGCTGCAGGAATTCCTTTAATTATTAAAGATGATAAATTATATGTTGATAATGGTGAATATCACACATTAGTTATAGGTTCTACTGGTTCAGGTAAAACTCAAACAGTAATTTTTCCTACAGTAAAAATTCTAGCTAGACATGGAGAAAGTATGATTATAACTGACCCTAAAGGTGAGATATATGAAGAAACTGGAACCATGCTTAGAAAAAGAGGATACCAAGTATTAGTATTAAACTTCCGTGATCCTCAAAAAGGTAATTCATGGAACCCTATGTCATTACCTTATGAATTGTATAAAAAAGGAAATCAAGATAAGTCAATAGAGTTATTAGATGACTTAGCTTTAAATATATTGTATGATTCATCAAATAAGAATTCAGATCCTTTCTGGGAAAAAACAGCAGCAGATTATTTTGCTGGAGTTGCTCTAGGATTATTTGAAGATGCTAAGCCAGAAGAGATTAATATTAACTCAATTTCACTTGCTACTACAGTAGGTGAGGAAAAGTTTGGTGGATCAACATTCATAAAAGAATACTTTGCTGAAAAAGATCCTAATAGTGCAGCTGCTATAGATGCATCTGCTACTATAATGGCACCAGATGAAACAAAGGATTCAATTCTTTCAGTATTCAAACAAAAAATAAAATTATTTGCATCTCGTGAAAACTTAAGTGAGATGTTATCATACTCTGATATCAATTTAGAAAGTATCGGAGAAAAGAAAACAGCTGTGTTCATAGTTATTCAAGATGAAAAGAAAACATACCATGCTTTAGCAACTATTCT
This sequence comes from uncultured Erysipelotrichaceae bacterium, assembly GCA_902789225.1. Classification (GTDB taxonomy): domain Bacteria; phylum Bacillota_I; class Bacilli_A; order RF39; family UBA660; genus RUG343. The sequence continues at coordinate 40,192 of CADANC010000008.1, read as the reverse complement.
TTTAAAACAAATCTATGAAACTTTAATTGCTGTTGCTCAAAGACATGGTGGACATTTACCTATAAGAACAAACTTCTTACTAGATGAGTTTGCTAACATGCCACCATTAAAAGATGTAACAACTATGATTACAGCAGCTCGTTCAAGACATATTAGATTTACAATGATAATTCAAAACTTTGCTCAATTAGATCAAGTTTATGGTAAAGAAGAAGCAGAAACTATAAGAGGTAACTGTGGTAACTTAATTTACTTGTTAACTACAGAACTTAAAGCTTTAGAAGAAATATCTAAAATGTGTGGAGAGGTTAAATCTAAAAAAGATGATAAGACAGCATCAACTCCATTAGTTACAGTATCTGACTTACAAAGAATGAAACAATTCGATGTAATTATATTACGTACGAGATTACAACCATTTAAAACACACTTTACTCCAAACTTTAAATTAGACTGGGGAGATAATTATCCTCCAACAGAATATCCAACAAGACAAAAGAGAAAAGTACAAACTTTTGATATTAAAGAATTTGTAAGACAAACTAAGAAGAAAAAACTTCTTGAAATGATGAATAAAGAAAAACAAGAAGGAAAAGATGGAACAGCAGGTTCAACAAGAGCAATGATGGAAAGACAAACTGGAATGAGTTCAAGAAGACCACTTCCAAGTAATCTACCAAGTAATTTTGGACCACCTATCGCAACTTCAGAAAGACCTAGTGAAGAAATAAGACCAATATTTGCAAAGAAAGAAGAAGAGACTCCTATCAGACCAAATATTCAATTTCCTACACCATCTGAAAATAGAGTATCATCTCCACCAATTAGAAAACCAATGCCTTCATTTGAAGATGATGACAATGATGATTTTGATGTAGATGAATTAGTAAGAAAAATAGATGCAAAAATTGCTGAATTAGAAAGAGAAGAAAGAGAAGAAAAAGAACGAGAAGCAAAAGCGAGAACTAGAAGTGGTACAGCTAGTAAAAAGGAAACTGTACAAATCGAACAAACTGCTCCAAAGATTGAGACAAATGAGATTAAAACTAATACAAATACAAATATAGCAAAAGAGATTAAAGAACCAGATTTAACATTAGATGAAGAAGAAGATGACGATGATTTCTTTGATGATTTCTTTGATAATTAGGAGGTATTATGAATATTAATTTTAATACAGGGAAAAAAGTAGATAGAATTGAAGAAGAAGATATAATAGAAGATGATGACGATGATGAACAAGAGGTAAGAAGAAAACAACAAAAGAAACAAAATGCAGAACTAAAAAAACAATTAATAAAATTTATGGGAATAATTGCTGTATTATTAGTATTATTCTTCTTAATAATGTTAGTTTTATCTTTAACTACTAAAAGAAGTAGATCATTTTCAGATGTTGAAAAAATAATGAAAGAAGCAGGAGAAAAGTATATGGAGGACCATTCAGAATACTTACCTGAAGAAGGAGATATTATTGATATTCCTGCATCTAATTTAATAAATGAAGAATATATGAAAGATTTTTCAGTATTAATACCAGATGAAAATGTTACATGTAATAGTGGAACTTCATACGTAACAGTAGAAAATTCTGCTGGTAAATATGTATATAGTCCATATCTAGATTGTGGAGATAGTTATGTGACAACAGAACTATATAAAGTAGTAGCTAATGATGATAATATAGTTACTTCTGGATATGGTTTATATGCAATAAATGGAGCATATGTATTCAAAGGAGATAATGTAAATAATTACGTACAATTAGGTGATTATTTATGGCAAATAGTTAGAATTAATAATGATAATACAATTACTTTAGTATTTGCAGAAGGAATAAGAGACTTACAAAGTAGTTGGGATGATAGATTTAATACTGACAAAGGATATGAAATTGGTATAAATTCATATCAAAATAGTAGAGTAAGAGAAAAATTAGAAACAATATTTAAAGGAAAGTATCAAAGAGAAAGAGATTCTAGAGAAATAACTGTAATGAGTGCAGCAAATAAGGCTAAATTAGCACCATTTGACATGTGTGTAGGAAAACGTTCTCATGAAGATACTTCAAAGAATAATGAAACAGAATGTATTGAAAAAATACAAAATCAATACGTAGGATTATTAACAGTTAGTGAATATATGAATGCATCATTAGATGTAAATTGTACTAATACTTTAAGTGAATCATGTCAAAATTATAACTATTTAAAATCAGGAATTAATGGTACAGATAAATATAAATTCTGTCTAGCAACAGGAGATTCAACTAATACATATGATGTATATGGAGTAACAGAAGATGGAAATATAGAAGTAAAACATGCTATAAATAGTTGTTATATTAGACCTGTAGTTCACTTAAAAGAAAATGTATACTTCAAGAGTGGAAAAGGTACATACGAAAAACCATATAAGATTAAATAAGAGTCAATTAAATTGACTTTTTTTCTTTTGAATGATATAATACACGGAAATATGAGGTGGGGAAAATGGAAAAACAAGAAGAATTTGAAATACTAAAAATACAGAAAGATCTTGAAAAAGAAAGTAAAGAAGCTATAGTTAAATATACTTTATTAGAAATTGCAACACCAATATGTATGACTGCAGGATTAATACTTGCTTATAAGCATAATATGTCACACGCAATAGGTATGGGAACATTGTCTATACTTACAGGAACGCTATCTGGAATAGAGTTGGAAAAAAGTTATAATATTAAAGAAAAAATAAAATCATTAAAAAAATAATTCATAATTAATAATGATATAAATGCAGCAATATGAGTGGAGTGAAAATATGAAAAATCAAGAAGAATTTGAAATAATTAGAATAGAGAAAAATCTTGAAAGAGAAAAGAAATTAGCTGTAGCAACATCTACTTTATATGCCATTTCTTCAGCATTATCTATGACATCTGGAATAATTTGTGTAAGTAATGATAAAATACCTGTAGCAATAACTCACATATTAATATCTATTACGTTTGGAGTCTCTTCTAAAATGGCAGCTAATCAAATCAAAGATGTTAATAAAAGAATAAAATATCTAAAAAAGTAGGTATTTATAATGAAAATAGATTTATATGATTTAATAACTTTAGATAATAATAATAAGTATGTTGTTGGATCTATTATTGAACATAATGATATTGAATATTATTTATTATGTGATGAATTAAATCCTAAACTGTACATGTTTTGTTATCTAAAAGGAAAAAAATTAGTAAAAGTTAAAGATGATAATATAATTAAAATCTTATCATTAAAGATTACAAAAGATTTGTTAAAATAACAAATCTTTTTTATTGTATAGAAAGAATGTTCGGTATATAATATAATTAGGTGATAGAATGATAGATTATATAATTATAGGCTTATTAGTAATATTAATAATATTAGTAATTATTTCATTAATGAAAAATATTAATGAATCAAATATAACTGAAAGATTAGGTAAATTAGAATTAAGTTTAACTAAAGAATTAGGTGAATTTAAAAATGATATTAATAAAGATCAAAATGATAATTTTAATAAATTAAATGAAACAATTGAAAGAAGACTTCTAGCAATCAATGAAAAAGTAAATGAGCGACTTGATCAAAATTTTGAAAAGACTAATAAAACATTTATGAATGTTATAGAAAGATTATCTAAGATAGATGAAGCTCAAAAGAAAATAGAAACTTTATCTACTGATATTGTTTCACTACAAAGTATATTAACTGATAAGAAGACAAGAGGAATATATGGAGAAGTTACTCTAACACATATATTAAGTAATGTATTTGGAGAAAAGAATGATAACATTTATAGATTACAATATAAATTATCAAATGGTACTATAGCAGATTCAGTAGTATTTGCTCCAGAACCTCTAGGAACAATCATAATAGATTCAAAATTCCCATTAGAACATTATGAATTAATGGTAGATAAAAAACTAACTAATGAAGAAAGAATAAAAGCAGAAAAACTATTTAAATTGGATATGAAAAAACATATTGATGCGATTAGTTCAAAATATATTATTCCAGGAGAAACATCTAATCAAGCAATACTATTTTTACCTGCAGAAGCAATATTTGCAGAAATAAATGCATATCATGAAGATATAATAAATTATGCATATAATAAAAAAGTGTGGATAACATCACCAACAACTCTAATTTCAACTTTAACAGTAATAGAAATGATTATCATGAATATGGAAAAAGATAAATATGCAAAAATTATACATGATGAATTAAATAAATTAGGTTTAGAATTCTCTAGATATAAAGAAAGATGGGATAAACTAACTAGATCTATAGAAACAGTAAATAAAGATATAGAAAGTGTATCAATTACTACAAATAAAATATCTAAGAAATTTGAAACAATTAATAAAGTAGATATGAAATCTTTAACTACAGAAGAAAAAGACTATGATTAATAATCTATCATCATAGCCTTTTTTATTTTCTTCATTTGTTCTTTAGCAACTTCTCTAGCAGCCTCAGTTCCTTCATCTAGAATTTGTTTTACTTCATCAGGATGTTCATCATAGTATTTTCTCTTTTCTCTGATAGGTTCTAAGAACTCATTCATTTTAGCAATAAGTTCTTTTTTACATTGAACACATCCACGAGAACCTTTCTTACATTCACTACATATAGTTTTAAGATTATCATCACTATTAACTAATCTATGATAATAATAAACCATACATTTATCAGGATCAGCAGGATCATCTTTTCTAATCTTATTAGAATCAGTTACAGCATTCATAATCTTTTTAGAAATAGTTTCTTCATCATCTACTAAGAATATAGCATTTCCTAAAGATTTACCCATCTTTTCATTACCATCTAATCCCTTAACTCTCTTAGTTTCAGTAAACATTCCTTCAGGTTCATTTAATGTATTACCATATATATTATTAAACTTTCTAACTATTTCTCTGCATTGTTCAAGAAGTGGTTCTTGATCTTCACCTACAGGAACTAACTCTCCATTAAAACAAGTTATATCAGCAGCTTGAGAAACAGGATATCCTAAGAATCCATAAGTAATAGATTCTCCTTCATTTCCAAATAACTCTTTCTTTTGACTAATTTCTGTTTTAACAGTAGGATTTCTTTGTAATCTCGCAACAGTTACAAGATTAGAATAAAATACAGTTAATTCTGCTATTTCAGGAATTCTAGATTGAATAAATATATGTACTTTTTGAGGATCTATTCCAACAGATAATAAGTCTTTAACAATATTATCTACGTTATCTCTAACTTTTTGAGGATCATTAAAATTATCAGTTAAAGCTTGAACATCTGCTATTTCTAAATAGAAATCATAGTCATCTTGTAACTTAACCCAATTTTGACCAGCTCCAAATAAATGACCTAAATGTAAGTTACCAGTTGGCCTAATACCAGTTAAAATTGTCTTCATAAAATTACTTCCTTTCAATAATATTTTATCGAAATAATGCCTAAAAATAAAGTGAAATTTGACAAAACAAGGATTTTGTTATAAAATTAATACCGATAGCGATGAATGAGAAAAGTAATTTAACAAGTATTCAAGCGAGTTAGAGTTGGTGGAAGTCTAATAATATAAGTTAAATGAAAGAACACTCATGAGCTGCTTACCGAAAGGGAAACCGAGTAGACTAAGCCGGAAGAGTATACCGTTAAAAGTACTAGGGTTTGATAGAACCTAAAGAGAGATTATAAATATAATTACTTTATAATAAATCGGGTGGCACCGCGGAACACTAGTTTTCGTCCCATGATTAACATTTTTGTTAATGGGATGATGAACTAGTGTTTTTTGTTTATAAAGGAGGAGATATAAATGATAAAAAAAGAAGACTTAAAAAGATATGCAAACTTACTTATGTTTGATATGGATGAAGATGAGTACGATACTTTAGAAAAAGAATTTAAAACTATACTAAAACAAATGGATCATATTGCTGAAATTAAAGATATTGAAAAAGTAGAACCAATGACATTTCCATTTTTAAATGATGATGCAACACTTAGAGAAGATGAAGTAGGAGCATACTTAACAGTAGGAGAAGTATTAGATAATGCTAAAGAAGAAGTAGATGATCAAGTAAAAGTACCAAAGGTGGTGGATGAAGATGTATAAAGCTAAATCAATAAAAGAATTAAGAAAACTACTAGATGATAAAAAAGTAACAAAAGAAGAATTATTTGAAGAATCAACATCACTAGCAAAAAAATACCAAGAAGACTATAACTCATTTGTAACAATTCTTGATAAATTCAAAAGTAAAGATTCAGATTCAATATTAGATGGAATCCCATATTCACTAAAAGATAGCTTTTCAACAAGTAATATTCTAACTACAGCTTCATCTAATATTTTAAAAGACTACATTCCTGTATATGATGCGACTGTTTATAAAAAATTAAAAAAAGCAGGAGCAACCTTAATAGGAAAAACAACTCTAGATGAATTAGCTATGGGAGGAACAGGAACTACTGCCGCAACTGGTATAGTAAGAAACCCTTATGATAAAGAAAGACTAATAGGAGGATCATCTGCCGGAGCAGCATCATCTGTTGCCCTAGGAATAACTCCATTTGCTATAGGATCAGATACAGGAGACTCAGTTAGAAAACCAGCCTCTCACGGAGGAATAGTAGGATTCAAACCAACTTACGGAAGAATTTCTCGTTATGGATTATTTGCTTTTGCATCAAGCTTAGATCACGTAGGAATTCTAACTCGTAATGTAGAAGATGCAGCTATAGTAACAGACGTGCTTAAAGGAAAAGATGAAAATGATATGACTACTCTAAAAACTGATAGGACAGAGTATGCTTCTCACTTAGAAGATAGCATCAAAGGAAAAAAGTTATTCTATATTAAAGAAATATGTAATTTAGAAGAATATCCAAAACAAAGTACTGAATTAAAAGAAACTCTAAGTGATTTTAAAATCCTTTTAGACAAATGTAGAGAATTGGGATTCATTGTAGAAGAAGTATCAATTGATAAAAAACTACTTGAAGCAATTTATCCAACATATATGACTATATCATGTGCAGAAGCTACATCTAATAACTCAAACCTAACAGGAATTCAATTTGGACCACGTCCAAAAGCAGACAATGTAGATGATTTAATGTTTAAAGCAAGAACTAAAGGATTTAGTGAATTAATAAAAAGAAGATTTATATTAGGAAGTTATATCTTACAAAAAGAAAACCAAGAAAAATTATTCTTAAATGCAGGCAGAGTAAGAAGAATAATTGTAGATAAAATAAACAAATTATTTGAAGAGTATGATGCGATGATCTTACCTGCATCAGGTGGACCAGCTCCAAAAATAGAGGGAACAACAGAAGAAGTAACAGACGATGAAGTAGTACTAGAAAACCATCTAGCAATCGCAAACTTTGGAGGAATGCCATCAATTACAATTCCATTTACTATTGTTAATGGATTACCAGTAGGAGTTAACATTACATGCAAAGCAAAAGAAGATTGTAAAACACTAAATATTGCTCATGAAATAGAAAAAGTTACAGGATTAAAAGATATATATAAGGAGGTAGATTAATATGTATAAAGCAACAATAGGACTAGAAGTACATTGTGAATTAAAAACTAATACAAAAAACTTTTCTTCTGCACCAAACGAATTTACTAAATTTCCAAACACTCATGTTGCGCCAGTTGATTTAGGTCTACCAGGAATATTACCTATTGCTAACAAAGAGGCTATTAGAAAGGCTCTTCTTACAAGTCTTGCATTAAACTGTATAACTCCTGATGAAGTATTATTTGATAGAAAAAACTACTATTATCCAGACCTTCCTAAAGGATATCAAATTACTCAAAATACAAAGCCAGTAGGAATAAAAGGTTACTTAGATATTTTAGTAAATGATGAAGTAAAAAGAGTAACAATTCATGATATTCACCTAGAAGAAGATACAGCTTCTCTTGAACATAGAAATGGTTATTCTCTAATAGACTATAACCGTAGTGGAGTACCCCTAATAGAAGTTGTAACAGACCCATGTATTCATAGTGCCGAAGAAGCAGTAACATTTCTAGAAGATTTAAGAGATTTATTCTTGTTTTTAGAAGTAAGTGAAGCAAGATCAAACTATGGAGAAATGAGATGTGATGTAAACATATCTTTAAGTGATACAAAAGAATTAGGAACTAAAGTAGAAATGAAAAATATAAATGCTTTTTCTTCAGTTGAACAAGCTATCAAATATGAAATAGAAAGACAAACAAAACTATTAGAAGAAGGAAAAGAAGTAGTACAAGAAACAAGACGTATAGCAACAGACGGAAAAACATATTCAATGAGAAAAAAAGTAGATGCACTAGATTACAAATATTTTGTAGAACCAAACATCCCACCTATAAAAATTGAAGATGATTATATTAAAGAATTAAAGGATTCTCTTCCAGAATTAAAACTATCAAGATTCGATCGCTATCAAAGTCTAGGTATAGATAAAGAAGATGCAAAAACTTTATCTAAAGAAAAAGAAATATCTGATTATTTTGATGAAGTCTTATCTTACATAAAAGATACTAAATTAGCAGTTAACTTTATGACTACAGGTATACTTTCTACATTAAATAAATTAGATATATCTATTAAAGAATTATTTATTACCCCTGAAATGTTAGGAACAATTCTAAAAGAAATAGAATCTAAAAAAATGTCACTTGATAAAGGTAAAAAATTACTTTATGAAGCAATTGATAAAAAGAAAGATCCAAAAGAATTAATTAAAAAGACAGAAAGTCAAATATCAGATGACAAAGAATTATTAAAAATAATAACTTCTATTATGGATGAAAACTCTGAACAAGTTAGACAATACATAGAAGAAGATAATACTCATGTAGTAAATTTCTTTATTGGAAAAGTAATGCAAACTACAAAGAGGAGTGCAAACCCAAATAGAAGTATGGTTCTAATTAAAGAAGAACTAGAAAGGAGAAAAAATGAAAAATAAATATAGAGATCATTATTGTGATAAATTAACAGAAAAAGAAATAGGAAAAACTGTAAAAGTAGCTGGTTTTGTTGAAAACATCCGTGATCATGGTGGAGTATTATTCCTAGATCTACGTGATTTTACTGGTGAAATACAAATAGTAAGTAACATTGAAGGTATATTTGATAAAATTACAAAACAATCTTCTATGTCTATTACAGGAAAAATTAGAAAGAGATCTCCTGAAGATTACAACGAAAAAATATCAACAGGAACAATAGAATTATTAGTAGAAAAAGAGGAAGACTTAGTAACTTTAGGAAAAGCTAAAAATGTATTACCATTTGAAGTCGCAACATCAAAAGAGGTATCTGAAGACACTAGATTAAAATATAGATATTTAGATTTAAGAAACCCTAAAGTAAGAAAAAATATTATATTTAGAACAGAAGTAATTGATTTCATAAGAAAAATAATGAAAAAAGAAGATTTTTTAGAAATAACAACACCTATACTTACAGCATCTTCTCCTGAAGGAGCTAGAGACTTTATTGTTCCATCAAGAAAATTCAAAGGAAAATTCTATGCTCTTCCACAAGCACCACAACAATTTAAACAATTACTAATGTGTGGAGGATTCGATAAATATTTCCAAATTGCTCCATGTTTCAGAGATGAAGATGCAAGAAGTGATAGAGTATATGGAGAATTCTATCAATTAGATTTAGAAATGTCTTTTGCCGAAGAAAAAGATGTTCTTGAAGTAGGTAAAAAAATATTCTATGAAGTATTTTCTAAATTTGGAGATAAAAAAATATCAAAAGATTTTCCTATTATTTCCTATAAAGAATCTATGAAAAGATATGGAACAGATAAACCAGATCTTAGAAACCATCTTGAATTAATAGACTTAACTGATGTCTTTGAAGAGACAACATTCCGTCCATTTAGAGGAGTACAAGTAGAAGGAATAGTTGTAGAAGATATAGCAGATAAATCTAACTCATGGTTCAATGAATTAGTAGATTTTGCAAATGATATAGGAATGCCAGGAATAGGATATTTTAAAGTAAATGAAGATCTTTCATTCGCAGGTCCAATTGATAAGTTTTTAACAGAAGAAGAAAGAGAAGACTTAATTAAAGTTGCTAAATTAAAGCCAAATAGTGTTATTTTCTTCATAGCTGATAGAAAAAAAGCTTATAAATTTGCTTCTCAAATTAGAGATGAATTAGGAAGAAAATTAGATCTTATTAAAGATGATGAATATAAATTCTGTATCATAAATGATTTTCCAATGTTCGAGTACTCTGATGAAGAAAGTAAATATGATTTTATGCACAACCCATTCTCAATGCCACAAGTTAGTATCAAAGAAATGGATAAACTAGATCCAGAAGAAATATTAGCTTATCAATATGATTTTGTATGTAACGGAATTGAAATGGCAAGTGGTGCTGTAAGAAACCATGACATTGAAATAATGAAAAAAGTATTTGAAATAGCAGGCTACAAAGAAAGTGAAATAGAAAAGAGATTCCAAGCTTTATATGAAGCCTTTAAATATGGTGCACCACCTCACGCAGGAATGGCTCCAGGAATAGATAGAATACTAATGATGTTATTAGAAGAAGACTCAATAAGAGAAACAATTGCTTTCCCATTAAGTGCTAGTGGAGCTGATCAATTAATGAACGCTCCAAGTGAAGTAACAGAACTACAATTAAGAGAATCACATATCAAACTAAGATAAATTAATTATTGTCTTAAATCAAATAATAAGATATAATATTAAGCGTTGGAGGAATATTATGGCTAAAAAAGAAGAAAAAGTTACAAAAACTGAAGAAAAGAAAAATACAAAAAAAGAAACTAAAAAAGATTATTCACATGAAGTAGTAATTAAAATAGACGGAGATAAATGGAAAGAAGCAGTAGATGCTGTATTCAAAGAAAAACAAAAAACTGCTAAAGTTGATGGATTTAGAGCAGGAAAAGTACCTAGAGCTATCTATGAAAAACATTTCGGAAAAGAATCATTATTCTTAGATGCAGCTGATAGAGTATTACAAGAAGCATATCTAACTGCATTATCTGAGTCTAAATTAATTCCTGTTGTTAAACCAGCAGTAGACTTATCTTCTATAGGAGAAGATCATTGTGAATTCAAATTTAGAATTATTACTAAACCTGATGTTAAAGTAAAAAAATATAAAGGTCTAAAAGTAGAAAAACAAGAAGTTAAAGTTACAAAAGAAGAAGTAGATCATGAAATTGAACATTTACTAGAACATTATGCTGAATTAGCAACTAAAGAAAAAGGAAAAGTTGAAAGTGGAAATATCGCTATAATTGATTTCGAAGGATTCAAAGATGGTGTAGCATTCGATGGTGGAAAAGGAGAAAACTATTCATTAGAAATAGGATCAAATACTTTTATTCCAGGATTTGAAGATGCTGTTATCGGAATGAAAACTGGAGAAGAAAAAGATATAGATTTAACTTTCCCAGAAGATTATGGTGTAGAAGATTTAGCAGGTCAAAAAGTAGTATTCAAGGTTAAAGTAAATGAAATTAAAGAAAAAATTAATCGTAAATTAGATGAAGATTTCTTTGAAGATTTAGGAATGAAAGATGTAACTAATGAAAAAGAGTTACGTGCAAGCATTGAAAAGAGCATTAAAACTCAAAGAGAACTAGAAGTAGAAAATGCATACATTGATGCTTTAATAGAAGAAATTTCTAAATCAGTAGAAGTTGATATTCCAGAAGAAATGGTACAAGAAGAAATTGATAATCTAAAACATAGATTTGAACATGAAATGTCTCATCAAGGAATAACTTTAGATATGTACTATAAATTTACTGGTACTACAGAAAAAGATTTAGAAAATCAATTAGAAAAAGAAGCTTATCAATCAACATTATATAGATTAATGTTAGAAGAAATTAAAAATCTAGAAGAAATTAAAGCAACAGATGAAGAAATAAATGAAGAATTAGATAAGACTGCTGAAGAATATCAAATAACAAAAGATCAAGTTCTTCAAAGTATCGGTAAAGAAGAAATTGAATATCAAATAGAAATGAAAAAAACTATTGATAGAATCAAAGAATTAAATAAATAAGAGTTTATATTTTAAACTCTTATTTTTTTTATAAAAAACTTACTTTTTTTACTTTTATTGGTTGAAATAAATAAAATTTAATATATAATAGTAAGCATATTTAAAAACTTGGGGGTGAACACACTTGGAAAATGGTAAATTAAAAGTTTTAGTTCTAAATGACATGGTTCTCTTTCCAAAAAATGAGATTAGGATGGAATATGATAACATTTATGATAAAGAAATATTAGACTTAATTAATACTATCGATGAAGAAATGTTACTAGTAAATCCTATCAATGATGGAGAAAGTTTTAATATTACCCAACTTCCAAAAGTAGGTGTTTTAGCCCGACTAAAATTAAAATTAAATGTTCCAAACGGTAAAACAAGAGTAGTAATTGAAGGAATCTCTAGAGTTGAAATATATGACTATGAAAAGTCAGATGCTCTATATGTCGCAAATTATAAATTTCCAAAGAAAACTACTTCTAAAAAAGAAAAAGACTATTATAATGTTCTTATTAAATTCATTGATAAATACATAGATAAAGTTCCAAATATGGGTAATGCTATTATGTCACAAATAGATAAAACATATTCATTAGGAGAACTATGTGATTTAGTAACTACTTATATTAATTTGGATTTTAATCGTAAGAAAAAATATATAGAAGCAATTGATCCAATCAAAAGAACTGAGTTATTAATAGAAGATATGACTGAAGATTTAAGATTAATTGATCTTGAAAGAAAAATTGAAATATCAGTTGAAAAAGGTCTTAATGAACAACAAAAAGAATATTATTTACGTGAAAGATTACGTGTAATAGAAGAAGAATTAGGAGAAGTATCTAGTAAAGATGACGAAATACGTAATTTAAAGAAAAAAGCATCTAAACTAAAATGTCCAACTAAAATAACTACAAGAATTCGTGATGAAATTGCTAGATTTGAAACAACACCACAAGCTTCACCAGAATTAGCAGTAATAAGAGAATATCTTGATTGGATGTTAAATCTTCCATGGAAAAAATATACTAAAGATGAATCTTCTATAAAGAAAGTAAAAGAATCATTAGATGCTAGTCACTACGCATTAGATGAAGTTAAAGAAAGAATCTTAGAATACTTATCAGTAAAGCAAAATACTAACAATTTAAGAAGTCCTATATTATGTTTAGTAGGACCACCTGGAGTAGGAAAAACCTCCTTAGCTATAGCTATAGCAAATGCACTAGGTAGAAACTATGCCAAAATAAGTGTAGGTGGGATTAATGATGAAGCAGAAATAATTGGTCATAGAAGAACATATATTGGAGCAAATCCAGGAAGAATAATACAAGGTATCAAAAGAGCAGGTACTACAAACCCAGTATTTATAATTGATGAAATAGATAAAATGACAAAAGACATAAAAGGAGATCCAGCATCAGCTCTACTTGAAGTATTAGATCCAGAACAAAATGCACATTTTTCAGATCATTACATTGAAGAAGAATTTGACCTATCACAAGTTATGTTTATCGCAACAGCAAATTATTTAGATCAAATTCCATATGAATTAAAAGATAGACTTGAAATAATTAATGTATCAAGTTATACAGAATATGAAAAATTAGATATAGCAAAAACGCATCTAGTACCAAAAGAATTAGATGAACATGGACTTACTCCATTACAAGTAGTAATTGAAGATGAAGCAATCATGCACATTATTAGAGGATACACAAAAGAAGCAGGAGTAAGAGAACTTGAAAGAATGATTGCTACATTATTAAGAAAAATAGTAAAAGAAATATTGGTAGAACAAAAAAATAATTTTTATTCAATTGATATAAAAGAAGTTGAACATTTCTTAGGAAAACCCAAATATTCATATTTGAAAAAAGCAACAAAAGGTGACATTGGAGTAGTAAACGGACTTGCTTATACAGTATTTGGAGGAGATATATTACCAATTGAAGTAACTTTATACAAAGGTAAAGGTGATTTGATTCTTACAGGATCTTTAGGAGAAGTAATGCAAGAATCATGTCAAATAGCATTAAGTTACATAAAAGCAAATACAAAGAATTTCAAAATAGATGAAAAAATATTAAAGGAAAATGATATTCACATTCATGTACCAGAAGGTGCAATATCTAAAGATGGTCCTTCTGCAGGAGTAACTGTAACAACAGCATTAATATCATTATTAAAAAATAAAGCAGTAGATAATAGCATTGCTATGACAGGAGAAATAACACTAAGAGGTAAAGTTTTACCTATAGGTGGATTAAAAGAAAAAGTAATTGGTGCTCATCGAGCAGGGATAAAAAAAATATTTATTCCAAATGAAAATTTAGTAGACTTGGATGAAATTCCAGAGGAAGTAAAAAAAGATATTAAATTTATATCTGTAAGTACATATAAAGAAATATATGGAAGAATATATAGGTAGTAAAGTATGATAAAACTAATAATGGAAAGAACAAAATGTCTTCCAACTTATCCAAGTCAAGAATCATTTATAAATTCATGCGTTTTTAAAAATTTAATGCTAGGAAATGATTATAAATCATTAAAAGAAAATCTAGGTGAATCAAACGATGCTTTAGACTTATTATTATTGTTAACAGAAAATGAATTAGAAAATGATAAATTATTCTTCTATGTTAATACAGACGATACTATTGAAAAAATTGAAACGTTCTTTGTAGAATATAGAGATACTGATAGAAAAAATCAAATTGATAGGATGAATGCTATAATTATAGAGTTTAATCAATTACAACATCAAAGTACTGAAGAAAAACAATTAAACTATATTCTATATGCTTCTATGCAAGAAGCGTTAAGGAGAATGAGAATAAGAACAGATGATGAATTAAAAAATTTATTACAAAATGATATCATTTATATAAGCAGTTTAAAAGCAGGGCAAAATGATGATTATGTAAATGGTTCAGTATTTTCAGAAACTGAATATTTCATAGATAGATGTCCCCAAATATTTCAAGATAAAGTTGTATATGATAATACATTATTAAAATTAAATGAAAATGCCCCAACGAAGGGAATTTTCAAAAAAAGATACCATCAAAGTTTAATAAAGACGATGACTGATTTAAAAAAATAAGATATACTATAAAAGTAGGAGGAAAAAAATATGGAACTAAAAGGAAGTAAAACAGAACAAAACTTAATGACTGCATTTGCTGGAGAATCACAAGCAAGAAATAAATACACATACTTTGCAAGTAAAGCTAAGAAAGATGGCTATGAACAAATCGCTGCTATATTCGAAGAAACAGCAAACAATGAAAAAGAACATGCAAAAATGTGGTATAAGGAATTAAAAGGAGGAGAAATACCTTCAACAATTGAAAACCTTAATGAAGCAGCAGATGGTGAAAACTATGAATGGACTGACATGTATGAAGAATTTGCTAGAGTTGCTGAAGAAGAAGGATTTAAAGATTTAGCAAAGAAATTTAAAGCAGTAGGAGAAATTGAAAAACATCACGAAGAAAGATATAGAAAACTATTAAAGAATATTGAAGATGAAGTAGTATTCTCAAAGGATGAAGACTGTATCTGGATTTGTCGTAATTGTGGACATATAGTTGTTGGCAAAAAAGCACCAAAAGTATGCCCAGTATGCGCACATCCACAAAGTTATTTTGAATTAAAAAGCGAAAATTATTAAGAATGGTAAAAACCATTCTTTTTTTTTAATTAATTTGGTATAATTTATATGATAGGAAGTGTGTATAATGAAACATGAATTACTTTCACCAGCAGGAGATATGGATTCGCTAAAACAAGCAGTAGCTAATGGAGCAGATGCAGTATACTGTGGATGTGAAAACTTTGGGGCTAGAAAATTTGCTAAAAACTTTACTAACGATGAAATGATATATGCAATAAAACTATGCCATTTATATGGAGTAAAACTATATGCAACCATGAATACTTTAGTAAAAGATGATGAAGTATTAGATTTCTTAAAGCAAGTAGAATTTTTATATAAAAATGGAATAGATGCAATATTAATCCAAGACTTTGGAATGTTGAATCTTTGTCATGAAAAATATCCAAATCTAGAAATTCATGCCTCTACACAAGCAAATGTTTCATCAAATGACACAGCTAAATTTTTAGCAGAATGTGGAGCCAAAAGAGTAGTTTTTTCACGTGAAATGACATTGAATGAAATTAAAAATATAACAGCCCCAGTTGAAAAAGAAGTATTTATACATGGAGCATTATGTGTATCATATTCAGGATGTTGTCTAATGTCATCATCAATTGGAGGAAGAAGTGCAAATCGAGGAGAATGTGCAGGATGTTGCAGATTACAATATACTTTAGAAAAAAATGACCATATACTAAAAAAGCCACAATATCTTCTTAGTATGAAAGAATTAAATACATCAACTAGATTTAAAGAATTATTAGACAGTAAGATTGATTGTTTCAAAATTGAAGGAAGAATGAAATCACCAGAATATGTAGGTTATATTACAAGAATGTATAGAACTTTAATTGATAATAATTGTGAAAATGTAGATATAGATGGATTAAATGATGGATTAAAAACAATCTATAATAGAGGGTTTACAGAAGGATATCTATTCTCATCAAATGATATATTAAATACAGAAAATCCTAATCATATAGGACTAGAAATTGGAAAGGTAATAGGATTTACTGATGATAAAATAAAAATAAAATTAAAAAGAGATTTAAATCAAAATGATGGAATTAGATTTCTAAAATCAGGAGAAGGTTTCATAGTTAATTATTTATATGATGAACAAGGTAACTATATAAGTGGAGCAACTGAAGGCGATATCGTATATGTAGATAATAAAGTAAAACTAGATATATTAGATAAAGTAATGAAAACAACGGATTATAAATTAAATCAAGATTTACAAAAATTACCTGCAAGACAAATACCTATCACTTTTAGGGTAGAGGCTCATTTAGGACAAAAAATTTCGGTAGAAATAAGTGATGGTGAACATAATGTAAAAGGAGAAGGAACTATAATAGAAGCTTCTAAGACATCACCAACAACTGAAGAAAGAATACGTGAACAAATTGAGAAACTAGGAGGAACACCTTTTGTATCAAAAGCAACAGTAATAGATGCTGATGAAGGTATATTTATATCAATAAGTGAAATAAATGAATTAAGGCGTTCTGTAGTAAATGAATTAATGAATATAAGGATGACATCAAAAAAAGATCCAATTATATTAAATAATAATTTAGAACTACCAGGAACAGATAAAGAAACAGGTATAACAGCAAATGTAATAAATGAAGAACAAAGTAATATATTAAATAGAAGAGAAATTCTAAGAACATATATTTCTAATACTAAACAATTTAGAGATAGAAATTTAGATTCAAAAGCATTCTACAAACTAACAAGATGTTCTAGAACACCTATTGATTCAGCAAAAGAAAGAACTATAACTAATGACTATTTTGATTTCACAAGAAAAGATGTTGTAGTTGGAGATTATGGTTTAAATGTAACAAATATATATACAGCATATTATTTATATAAAAAAGGAATAAAAGTTGTTACTCCTTCAGTTGAACTATCAGAAGATGAAATAATAAACATGATTAATAAATATATATCTACTTTTAAACAATATCCAAGATTTGAAGTGTTAGTATATGGCAGAGTAGAAAACATGGTAATTAAGGGAAATATACTAGATATCGTTTCAAATGATATTAATTATTACATAAAAGATCCAAAAGGAAGAAAATTCCCAGTTTATTTCGATGGAATTAATACTCATATCTATAATCATGAAAAAATTGATTTTAAGAAAAAAGACTTAATAAAAGATTACGTAACATTAAGATATGATTTCTATGAAGAAACAACAAAAGAAATAAAAAAGATATTCAACTTTAGATAATTATGTTAAAATAAAAATGATTGGAGAAACAAATGAAAGAAAACAAAATTCCAGTAAAAAATTATTTTATATTAGCATTTATATTCTTAATTGGTATTGGATTAACAATGTACTTTTGTAAATGGTATGAAGTTATTGATACAGAAAAAAAACAAACACCAGTCATAAGAGGCATCATACCTGAAATATCATCACAAGAATTAAATAATTATGTGTTAGAAAATCCAACTACCTTATTATATTTATGCACATCAGATAATATGAAATGTCGTAACTTTGAAAAAGATTTTAAAAAATATATAATAAAAAACTCAATGGAGAATTACATAGTATATGTTAATCTAACAAACGTTAATCAAGTTAAATTTGTAAAAGAGTTTAATAACAATTACGAATACAAAACAAAACTAACTCCAAATTATCCAGCACTTATATATTTTAATGATGGAAAAATAAGTGATATGATTGAAGGGACAAGCTCAAACAAATTAACACTATCAAAAGCAAAAGATTTTATAGAAAAGAATAAAATAGGAGATTAATCTCCTATTTTGAGTAGAGGAAAAGAATATGAATAATATAGTTTTATATCAACCTGAAATACCTGGTAATACAGGAAATATAATGAGAACATGTGTAGCAACAGGAACTAAACTTCATTTAATTAAGCCACTAGGTTTTATTATAGATGATGCACACTTAAAAAGAAGTGGAGTTAATTATATTGATAAACTAGATTATGAAATATATGAGAATTTTGAAGATTTTCAAGACAAAAACAAAGGGGAATACTATTTCTTCACAAGATATGGAAGAAAACCCCATACTGAATTTGACTTTTCAAACAAAGATAATAATATATACTTAATATTTGGAAAAGAATCAACAGGCATACCAAAAGAAATATTAAAAAACCATATAGATAATTGTATGAGAATTCCAATGACAGATAACGTTAGAGCACTAAATTTATCAAATAGTGTAGCAATAGCAATATATGAAGTACTTCGACAACAAGATTATTATGGACTTTTAAGAGAAGAACCAAATGATGGAAATTTTAAAGGAGCTGATTGGATTGAAAAGTAAGGTTATAAAACTAAGAGAAATAAATTATGAAATTATTAGAAATGATAATGATTGTTTTAATCAAACTGAAGTTAGTGAAAGAATAAAAGAAACAAATTATTTTGATGACTATGACTATATCATGGGAGATATAGCATATGAAAAAGTTCGATTAAAAGGATATTATGATTCTAAAAATAAGAAAAAAAATAAGATAAATGATTATAGCACAATAGATGATTATATAAAAAATTATTGTCAGCAGGGATCAAACATTTTTATTTTAAAAAAAATAAAGTAAAAAACTTGTAAATTATTCAATTTATGATAAACTAAATATAGTGAATAATAAAGGGAGGAAAATCGATATGTCAGAACAAAATAAAGAAAAAAATATGATGACTATCATCGCTCAAGATGGAACAGAAGAAGAAGTAGAAGTAATAATTGCTTTTAAATTTAAGGATACAAATAAAGAATATATAATTTATACAAAAAATGAAAGAGATGATAAGGGACTAATAACTGTATATATATCTAATGTAGATCGTTCATCTGGAAATACTAAACTATATGGTGTTGATGATGAGAATGAATGGAATAGAATTAAAGATGTGTTAAGAGAATTATCAAAATCTGAACAATAATTAGGGAGGTTTTTATAATGAATGATAGAATACTAGATATGTTGAGTGAAAAGTATGATTTTGAATTTATAGATAACCAAGTAATCAAAGATAAGCCTCAGCAAATGACAGAAGTTAACAAATTAAGATTTCAAAACATTACTTATACTGCAGCAAAATCAAAGTTTGAAGCATGGAGAATGAGACGTGGTTTAAAGTCAAAAATTGAAGAAAAAATAAGATCATATGATGAAGAAGTTAGCGAAGAAAAAAGAGAAGATTTATCTGCTGATATAGCTATATTAATGAGTAAATATAAATTCTTAAAAACAAACGAAGGTGAATCTCCTGAAATAATAGCAAGAAGAGCAATTAGATTAAATCAAGGAATGATAGATAATGCTAACGGAAGAGTAAGTGTTATTTTGAAAGAACTAGATAGAGAAGCAAAGAAAGAAGCAATAACTAGAAAAAATGCAGGAACTATATCTGAAGAAGAAAGAGAAGAATTAGAAGCAGAAATAGAAAGAGTAAAAGCAGAACAAAAAGCAACTGAGGCTGTAGAAGAATCTAGTGAAAATGAACTAGTTCAAGAAGAAATCGTTAGTGAAGTTCCAGAAGAAGAGGAAGAAAAGCAAGAAATTGATGATCCTTCAGAACTTGATAGTGCAGCAGAAGTGGATTTAGAAGTTGAAGAAGCAAAGGAAAAAAGAAAACCAACTATAGTTATTCCTGCAATAGACATCAATAGATATTATGAGCAAAATGCACAAAAGCAAGAAAATAAGAAAGATAAAACTATATTAAGAATTCCAATAGCAGAAGTTGAAAAATATAACAATAAACAAAAAGAAAAAGAAGATAAAAAAGAAATATTAAGTATACCTTTAAAGGCAATAGAGGAATATAATAAATCAAAAGACGATAAAGGTGTAATAGCTCAAGGAATGACAGATGAAGAAATTGAAGCATCTAAAAAATTATTAGAAGAGACAGCTCCTAAAACAAAAGAAAAAACAACTACATTTAAAGCAGGAGTGCCAAGAGAACGTAATGAAGGAGAGACATCAAGAGAATACGAAAGATATTTAGATGAGTTCTATAAAAACTTAAGAGAAGACTATTATAGAACTATAAGTGGCAAGAAAGAGGATAATGAACCAAAAGAAGAAACACAAGAAAAACCAAAAGAACGAAACTATAGAGAAGAAATTAATAGATTAAAAGAATTAGGAGAAAAATACAGAGAACAAGTAAAAGCAACTAAAGAGGCAAAAAGAAGAGCTAACGAGAGTGTAGAAGAAGCAGAAAGAGAAGCAGAAGAAAAAAGAAAAATTGAAAAAGAAGAAATAAAAAGAGCAGAAGAAGAAAAAGCAAAAGCAGAAGAATTAAGAAGAAAAAAACAAGAAGCAATGGATTTAGTTATAGAACAATTTAATGCATATATAGAAGGAATGAAAAAAGAAATAGAAGAAACAGAAGAAGATATAAAAAGTGCAAAAGAGAAGGAACAACAAATTAAAGATGCATCAATGCAAGAAACAGAAAGGAACAACGAAAGAAAAGCCGCTGCATATAAGAAGAGAGACGAAGCAAACGAAACAATATCTTCACAAGATGAATATATAAAAGAAATGCTAAATTCAATGAAGAAAGAAGAATCAACAGAATCAAAAAAAAGTAAATAAAAAAATAAACCTCGTTTCTATATAAAAGAAACGAGGTTTTGTTTATAAATTATTAAGTATTATTATGATTTTCAGGTTCATATAGTTTTACTTCTTTTACTTCAGGTATTTCAGAACATATCATTTCTTCTATACCATCTTTTAAAGTAACATCAATCAAAGGACATCCATCACATGCCCCCATTAGTTGCACATAAACTATATTATCTTCATATTTTATAAATTCTAAATTTCCACCATCACTAATTAAATATGGTCTAATTTTATCTATTAATATCCTAATTTTGTCTTCAACATCATTATTCATTATTAAATCACCCAAAAATATATTATATCAAATAATAAATAAAGTAAAGATTAAACTTGTTAATCGAAAGCATGAGTGATATAATATGACAGAGGCGATAATATGTCAAAATATGAAGTAGGAGATATAGTTGTTGGTTGTGTAACTGGTATAGAAAAATATGGAATATTTGTAAATTTAGACGAGTATTATACCGGGTTAATTCATATATCAGAAATTTCAAATCTATACGTTAGAGAGATTAATGATTATGTAGAAATAGGGCAAACAATAAAATGTAAGGTTATAGAAAAAGATGAAGATAATAAGCATATAAAACTATCTATTAAAGACATAGATTATCAAATTGGAACAAAAAAATTGAAAAAGATAAAAGAAACAAAAAATCAATTTAAAACATTAAAAGAAAAACTATCAAAATGGGAAAAAGAAAAAATTAAAGAAATAGAAGAAAATAAATAAAAAAAAGCTAAAAATAATTGACAAACATAAGAATAATTGGTATATTTAATAACGTCAACTGGTGTATCGGGCGATTAGCTCAGTTGGTTAGAGCACCTGCCTTACAAGCAGGGGGTCACAGGTTCGAGTCCTGTATCGCCCACCATGCCGAAATAGCTCAACTGGTAGAGCAACTGACTTGTAATCAGTAGGTTCCGGGTTCGATTCCTGGTTTCGGCACCATTTTTTTGGAGAGGTAGCGAAGAGGCTAAACGCGACAGACTGTAAATCTGTTCTCATTGAGTTCGATGGTTCGAATCCATCTCTCTCCACCATACATTGCCTTGTAGCCAAGTGGTAAGGCATCAGACTTTGACTCTGACATGCGCTAGTTCGAATCTAGCCAAGGCAGCCATTAAAATTGATCCGTTAGCTCAGTCGGTAGAGCATTTGACTTTTAATCAAAGGGTCATGAGTTCGAATCTCATACGGGTCACCATTTGAAGCCTGAGTGGCGGAACTGGTAGACGCACAGGACTTAAAATCCTGCGAGCTTAACCACTCGTGCCGGTTCAAGTCCGGCCTCAGGCACCAATAAGGAGGAATACCCAAGTCTGGTTGAAGGGACCGGTCTTGAAAACCGGGAGGTCGTGCAAGCGGCGCAGGGGTTCGAATCCCTTTTCCTCCGCCATTTACAATTTTATTAATATCGCGGAGTAGAGCAGTCTGGTAGCTCGTTGGGCTCATAACCCGAAGGTCGCAGGTTCAAATCCTGTCTCCGCAACCAATGGTTCCGTGGTGCAGCTGGTTAACACGTCTGCCTGTCACGCAGAAGATCGCGGGTTCGAGCCCCGTCGGAACCGCCATTTGGCTTCATAGCTCAGTCGGTAGAGCAGAGGACTGAAAATCCTCGTGTCGCTGGTTCGATTCCCGCTGGAGCCACCATTTTAAAATTAATGCGTGCTGCTTAAGTATGTCATGCGCTCGTAGCTCAGCTGGATAGAGTGTTTGGCTACGAACCAAGAGGTCGGGGGTTCGAATCCCTCCGAGCGCACCATTTTCGGGACGTGGCTCAACTTGGTAGAGCACTTGGTTTGGGACCAAGTGGTTGCAGGTTCAAATCCTGTCGTCCCGACCATATGAATTAAAAAGATAGAATATATATGTATTCTATCTTTTTTTTAACCACTTGGCCCAACATAGAAAGAACATTATATTTAATTAAATAAGAATTGTATATCTTTTTCATGTATTTTGAATGCAGTACCATGATCATGATATTTTTTAGTTACACCATTATCTATATACCTTGCATTGAATTGTATATGAATTTTTCCATCTTCTATCAATTCCAAAAAAGAATCAAATCCTATTAGTTTATAAAATGATATTCTATTGTATAAGAAATATTCTGTACCATTAATGTATTTACTTTTAGCATAAATCAATGCTAGATATTTTAATTTTCTATATAATTTCTCTTTTAGATAGGCAAAGGACCATGTAACCGAAGAGTCTAAAAGATTTCCTTCAAAATCTGATATATATAGTCTAATTATTTTTGAATTTCTATCTACTTTTAAACGATAGACATAATATAATCCAATCATACTATCTTTATTTGCATAAACATCTCCAACAATTGCTTTCGAATTAGGATTTTTTCTAGTTTTATAACCATATTTATTTAATAGATTTTTTATAGGAAATAAATAATCTCCATCAGGTACAGCATTGAATAATTCTATATATCCTTTAGTAAAATAACGCTTTGTTTTAATCTCTATATCACCAAAATCAGGAACATTAAAACTCTCTTCATCCTTATTTAAAAGACTTTCAAAAGTATAACCAACACCAGTAGAGCCATTTCTCATAGTCTTTATCCACCCCATCTTTTTTATTCTCATAAAATTTTTATATAATTCATAAAAATCGTTCAAAAAAATTACCTCCCATAAATATTATTAGGAAGTTATTAAACATAATAAAAAAAGATAATCGAAGTTATCTTTTTTTTATTTCAAATTATTCTTTATTAGTTAATTTGTTAACTGCATTAACAACTTTAGAAGCATCAACTGATTCAAAAGCTCTTAACACTTCAATTGGAATAGCAAAAATAATAGTATTAGATTGATCACTACTTAAATCATTAAGTGTAGCTAAAGTTCTTAAATGTAATGCTCCAGGTGAACTAGCCATAACTGCAGAAGCCTCAGCAAGATTATTAGCTGACTCTAATTCTCCTTTTGATTTTGTTATAACAGCTTGTTTTTCTCTTTCAGCTTCAGCAACTTTAGCAATAACGCGCTTCATTTCTTCAGGTAGTGATACATCTTTTAGTTCAACATTTTCAACTTTGATTCCCCAAGGATCTGTTGCTTTATCAATAATAGTACAAATTTGATCAGAAATTTTTTCTCTTTCTGATAAAAGTTCATCTAAAGTAACAGCACCAACAGCATTTCTCATTGTAGTTTGTGACAACTGACTTACAGCATAATTAAAGTTTTCAACTTCATTTATTGCTTTAGCGGAATCAAAAATGTTGTAATAAAGAACAGCATTAATTTTAACTGAAACATTATCTTTAGTTATTGCTTCTTGTTCAGGAACATCTACTGCCTTAGTCCTGATATCAACTTTCTTGAAAGAGAAGAATATTGGCCAAATTACATGCCATCCAGGTAAAAGGATTTTTCTATAATGTCCCATAACATATAAGACACCTCTTTCATATTCATTAACTTGACGAATAGAACAAATTGCAATAATAAAGATAATAATCAATATTGGTATTAAAAATTCCATACATACTCCTTTCTAATAAAATTATACTTAATTATTAATTACTTATCAATAGAAGATTATTAATAATTAAAGTGGTATTAATTTATTAAAACAAAAACATGATATAATAAAAAAGAGGTAATTGCATGATAATAAATAATGTTAACAATAATAAAGATTTAAAAAAATTGAATTATGAAGAAAAAAAAGAATTAGCTAACGAAATAAGAGAATATCTTATAGAAACAATTTCAAAAACTGGAGGACATTTGGCCTCAAACTTAGGCGTGGTTGAATTAACTATAGCACTTGAGTCAGTTTTTAATTTGCCAAAAGATAAAATAATATGGGATGTTGGGCACCAAAGTTATGTTCATAAAATAATAAATGGAAGAAGAGAAAAAATAAAAAAAATTAGACAATTTGGACATATTAGTGGTTTTCCAAAAACTAAAGAGTCAGACACGGACTGCTTTAATACCGGACATTCATCAACTTCTATTTCTGCAGCACTTGGGATGGCTATAGCAAGAGATTTAAAAAAAGAAGATTATAACATAGTTTCAGTAATTGGAGACGGTGCCCTAACAGGAGGAATGGCACTAGAAGCATTAAATCACGTTGGTAGTATAAAGAAAAAAATGATTATAATATTAAATGATAATGAGATGAGCATTTCAAAAAATATAAGTGGAATGAATGAATTATTGACTAAATTAAGATTAAAGAAAAAGTATAGGAAATCAAATAATAAATTAAAAAAAATAATCAATGCTATTCCTATAATTGGTCAGTATTTAACATATATTATCAAGAAGTTAAAGAAAACATTAAAGCAGCTATTTATACCTGGTATGTATTTTGAAGAGATTGGTTTAAAATATATAGGGCCGATAGATGGTCATAATATTGAAGAACTAGAGACAATTTTTAGAAAAGCAAAAAATATAGATGAACCTGTTTTAATACATGTTGTTACAAAAAAAGGGAAAGGATACAAATTTGCAGAAGAGACTCCAGAAAAATATCATGGGGTTAGCCCATTCAATATCAATACAGGAGTAGTATCAAGTAGCACTAAAACATACTCAAGCGTATTTGGAGATAAACTATGTGAATTAGCAAAAAATAACAAGAATATAGTTGCTATAACTGCAGCAATGAAGGACGGCACTGGATTATCAAAATTTTCTGAAATGTATAAAGAAAGATTCTATGATGTAGGAATAGCAGAACAGCATGCACTAACTTTAGCTGCAGGAATAGCAAAAGATGGTATGATACCAGTAGTATCTATATATTCCTCATTTTATCAAAGAGGTTATGATCAAGTAATTCATGATATATGCACCCAAAATCTTCATGTAGTAATGTGTGTAGATAGAGCTGGCTGTGTAGGAAGTGATGGAGAAACACATCAAGGATTATTTGATTTATCCTTTTTCAGAATTATTCCAAACATAGTTATTCTAGCTCCAAAGAATTTTGAAGAATTAGAATTAATGTTAGAATATGCAATAAAAATAAACAAGCCAGTAGTAATAAGATATCCTAGAGGTGGAGAAAAAGGAAAAATTTTGCCATCAAGTCCCATTAAGTACGCTAAAGCAGAAGTATTAAAAAAAGGAAAAGATATATCAATTATTGCTATAGGAAATATGGTATCAAGAGCAATCGATGTTGCAACTATATTAGAAAAGAAAAATATTAAGTGCGACGTTATTAATATGAGATTTTTAAAACCATTAGATGAGGTAACAATAATAAATTCGATAAAAAAGACAAAAAATGTAATAACTATTGAAGATAATACAATAATAGGTGGTTTATCTTCATCCATAAAGGAATTAATAGTAAATAATAATCTAAATAATATAAAAATTAAGTCTTATGCTTATCCAGACAAATTTATTGAACATGGAAAAGTAGATGAATTAGAAAAGAAATATAAATTAGATCTTCAAAGTATAGTTGATGACATAAAAAAGGAGGTAAATCATGAATGAGATAAAATGCCCAAATTGTAAAACAGTTTTTCAGATTAATGAACAAGACTATGATTCTATTGTAAAGCAAATAAGAGATAATGAATTTGAAAGAGAAATAAAAACAAGAGAAAAGCAATTTCAAGATGATAAAGAAAAAACTTTAAAAATACAAGAAGCAGAATTAAAAGCAGCAAATACAGAAGAAATTAATAAAAGAGATATAGTAATAACTGAGTTAAAAAATAAACTAAAAATTGCAGAAACTGATATAACAACAAAACTAGAAAAAAAGTATTCAGAAGAATTATCAAATAAAAACTTAGAAATAAATGATTTAAAAAATAAAATTAAGTTAAAAGATAAAGAAGAAGAATTAAAAATAAAAAATGCTTTAGTAGAAAAAGAAAAAGAAATAAGTGAACTAAATACAAAAATAGAAACTACAAAAAATGAACATATATTAAAAGAACAAAATTTAAAAGAAAAATATGAAGATAAAATAAAAGATAAAGATGAACAAATTGCTTATTATAAAGATTTTAAAGCAAAACAATCTACAAAGATGATTGGAGAATCATTAGAACAACATTGTAATAATGAATTTAATAAACTTAGACCATTATTTAAAAATGTATATTTTGAAAAAGATAATGATGCTAAAACAGGTTCAAAAGGAGACTTTATTTTCAGAGAATACGATGATTCTGGTATAGAAGTATTATCTATTATGTTCGAGATGAAAAATGAAGCTGATGAGACTTCTACAAAACATAAAAATGAAGATTTTTTCAAAGAATTAGATAAGGATCGTAAAGAAAAAAATTGTGAATATGCAGTATTAGTATCTCTTTTAGAAATAGATAATGATTATTACAATGTTGGAATAGTTGATGTGTCTCACAAGTATAGTAAAATGTACGTAATAAGGCCACAATTCTTTATACCATTAATTACATTGTTAAGAGGTGCTTCACTAAATACATTAGAATATAAGAAGGAATTACAAATAATTCAAAATCAAAATATCGATATTTCACATTTTGAAGAAAATATGAATGCATTTAAAGAAAGTTTTTCTAGAAACTATCAATTAGCATCTACTAAATTCAAAAAAGCAATAGAAGAAATTGATAAGACAATTGATCACTTGCAAAAAACTAAAGAAGCGCTATTATCAAGTGAAAACAATCTAAGAATAGCAAACAATAAAGCAGATGATTTAACAATAAATAAACTTACAAAAAATAGTCCAACGATGAGAGAAATGTTTAAAAATGAAGAAAAGAAAAGTTAAAAATATAATTATATAAAAAATAGTAGTTCAAAGCATAGTAATGATTATTATGCTTCTTTTCTTTTTTAATTGACTAAAACGGGAAAAAATAGTATAATATACGTGCTTTTTTGGAGGATTAGATGATAATCTATAGAAAGGGGAATTAAAATGACTAGAGAAGAATATAATAAAATGATTAAGAAAATACAATCAAAAGTTAACAAAGAATTTAGTGTGATAACTGAAAGTGATTTACAAGAGATAATAAAAGAATTCAATTTTGATGAAAATAGTACACAAGCATTAATGGATTATCTAGATTCCAAGAATATAATGATAGATAAAGAAGAAAAATCAAAAGAAACTGATGAGTTAAGGTTAGACAGATTAGAAGAAGAAGTAAATGCTGAAGAACATAGTGAAATTAACGAAATTGTTAACGAAAACAGTAGAAAATATACAAATATATTTAAATCATTAGTTACATTTTTGAAGGAGAATCATATTAGTATACCAAATGAAGAAATAGTAGGGATTGCAGGTAAAATAGATATATATGATTGTGAGCCTTCTGAGGTAGAAAGAATCATAAGATCTGATTTTGAAAAATTCGGAATTTTAGAACAAATAGATGATAGTAGAATAAAATCTTTAGCAAAAAGAATATATAGTAATATAACAGCAACAGATAAAGAATCAGCTGCTTTAGAAGACCCAGTAAAAATGTATTTAAGAGATATTGCTCAATATCCTATTTTGACAAGAACTCAAGAAAGAATTAAATTTGAAAAATTAGATTTATTAAGAGAAAAACAAAAATTATTAAAAGAATCTTTAAACACAGCACAAGATGAAAAAACAAAAGAAGAATTAGCTAGTATCGAAGAAGAAATAATCGAATTAAAGAAAGATATAGTTAATCATAATCTACGTTTAGTTGTATCAATAGCTAAGAGAAGTGTAGGTAAAGGAGTAGATTTCCTAGACTTAATTCAAGAAGGTAATGACGGACTTATGAAAGCATGTGAAAGATTTGAAGTTAGTAAAGGATTTAAGTTTTCAACATATGCTACATGGTGGATTAACCAATGTGTAGGTCGCTCTATAGCTAATAATAGTAGAATGATACGCGTTCCAGTTCATACACACGAACAAATTAATAAAATGAGAAGACATATAAGAGAATATACACAAGAATTTGGAAGAACTCCAAGCAATGAAGAACTAGCAGAATTAATGGAATTACCAGTAGAAAAGATAAAAGAACTTAGAGTTGTAGAAATGAATAATTCTTTAGTATCTTTAGATCAACCAATTGTGAACGGAGAAGGAGATCAAGATACAACAATTGGTGATATGCAAAAAGATGAAACAGAGATAAGTGCAGAAGAATTAGTATTTAGACAAGAATTGGTTAAAATAGTTGGAGAAATGTATGATGAGTTACCTTATAAGGAAAGATTTGTCATTGGTAATAGATTTGGAACATTTGAAGAATTTAGTAGTAATGAGATAGATGCAATGAAATTAAAATATTTATTATCAAGAATGACAAAAAAAAGATTTTCTGATGAACTAGCAAGAGTCGAAGAAAAATATGTAAAAACAAATAGCAAGTTAAATGAAATGTCAAGAAACAAAGTAGCGAGTTTTTTCATTCCTAAAATAAAGACCAATAAAGATAAGAAAGAACAATTAGAAGACTTAATTAATATTGAAAAAGCAAGAAACCCATATCCTACAATAATGACAAAAGAATATAGAGATGCTTTAGAAACTGTTGCAGAATATAATTTACTTTTTCCAAAGGACAAAGTATTGCACAAAGAACCACTTAATGTAGGAACTTATTTATTATTAAAAAGAGATTATCAAGAAGACCTAGACATTATTGGTATATACTTCACACCTGGATCATCTAAGACTTTGGAAGAAGTAGGAGGAATAATGGGAGTAACAAGAGAAAGAATAAGACAAATAGAAAAAACAGGATTAAGAAAAGTAAGAGTAAAAAGTAGATGTAGATTAAAAGATTTCTCTATAGAAGAGGCATAGTAAGACTATGCCTTTTTTGTGGAATTATTCACCAAATTATAGTATATTAAGAGTGAGGGAGAGGTAATATGAATAGGATATATATAATAAGAAAAATGACAGAAGAAGATTATTATGATGGTGAATTCAACATTCCAGTAACTACAATTGTTGAAGAGGCACAATTAATTAGTACAATAATTCCGGCAGATGGAAGTAATCCATTCTATGAGGTGGTACCGGTTTTTACAATAGATAATTATAAAGAGATAAGAGAGCAAAAGCCAATATTTAGTAATAGGCAAGGAATAAAAAGACCAATCAACTCTATTTATGTTAATGAGATATTTTCAAGTGAAACTATAGCATTAGAAACATCTTATAATAGAAATAGAGATATTATAGAAAAAAGAAATGAAGGCTTTAAAAGAAATCAATATATAAGTAATACAATTCAATATGAACTCGATACTCTTCAAGAAAGAGTAAGAGAATACCATGAACTTGAGAAAAGACTAAACCCACAATTAAATGAAGAAACAATTGATTACTATACATATTTGTTAGATGAGAAGTTTAAAAGATTAAAAGAATCTACTAAGAATAAAGATAATAAAGGAAGGAAGTTAGTCTATGAAAATAAGGACGATAATCAATGATATTACCTTTAATACAACGGTAGAAAATAATTTATCTGCAAAAGAGTTTTTAGAAATATTGCCGCTTAGTATTTATATGGAAAAAGAAAAAGAGTCATATGTATACTATATAAAATATAAATTAGATAAAAATGAAACTATTCCTAAAGAATTAAACGCAGGCGATATTTTACTAGAAGGAAATAATAAAATTGTATTAGTTACAGCAACTAATTCAAATAAAAATAAATATACTAAATTAGCTTCGATTGATAACCCTGATAATTTGGAACTAATTTTAGGCATAAATGAAAAACCTATAAGATTTGAAAATAAAGACTAGATAATATATAATAATAAAGGTGATGAAAGTGAAAAAGAAGATTAAAACTCCTTGGTATGATAATTATGGAAATATGAAAAAGCACTTAGAATATCCAAATTTTTCAGTGTATAAATTAATAGAATATACTTCAAGCAAACACTTAAATAATATAAGTTATAATTATTATGGAACGAAAGTAACATACTATCAATTTTTGAAACAAATAGATGAAGCAGCAAGAGCATTCAAGGCATTAGGAATAAAGCATAAAGAAATTGTAAGTATTTGTATGCCAAATACACCTGAGGCGATAATAGCTTTTTATGCAATTAATAAAATTGGTGCTATATCAAACATGATTCATCCTTTATCTGGAGAAAATGAGATAAAAGATTTCTTAAACAATTCCAATAGTAGATATATAATTGTTATAGATATAGCTTTAGAAAAAATTGATAATATAGTTAATAATACAAAAATAAAAAATATTATTTCAGTATCTGTTGATAATTCAATGCCTAATCCATTAAAAATAGCGTACAGAACAATGAATGCATATAAAACAGCAGTAAATATATATAAAGCTTTCAATAGTAAAAATAGTGATTTAGTAATTAAATGGAATGATTTTATAAAATTAGGAAGAAGATATACTAAAGAAATAGAAGATAACTTTTCAGAAAAAGAAATTGCAACAATCCTATATTCAGGTGGAACAAGTGGAGCTCCAAAAGGAGTTGAACTTACTAATTTAAATGTAAACGCTCTAGCAATGCAATCATTCGAAGCAGTAGCAAATCTAAGAGAAAAAGATAAAGTTCTAGCAATTATGCCAATTTTCCATGGGTTTGGATTAGGTGTCTGTATTCATACAGTTCAATATTTTGGAGGTACTTCAATTTTGCTTCCACAATTTAGTGCTAAAACTTTTGATAAATTGATTAAAAAATATGAACCCAATGTATTAGTAGGAGTACCTACTTTATATGAAGCATTATTAAAAAATAAGAATATGAATAACTATGAAATGCCATTTCTAAAATGTGCTATTTCTGGTGGGGATTCATTATCGATAGAATTAAAAAGAAAAATTGATAATTTTTTCAAATCTCATGGAGCAAACATTCAAATTAGAGAAGGATATGGACTAACAGAATGTGCATCAGCTTCATGCTTAACTCCAGTGAATTCATATAGAGAAGGATCAATTGGTATTCCATACCCAGACACATATTATAAAATAGTTGAACCTCAAACAGAAAAAGAATTACCATATGGACAAGAGGGAGAAATTGTTATCAGTGGTCCAACTGTAATGCATGGTTACCTAAAGAGTAGAAAAGAAACAAGAGAAACTCTAAAAAAACATAAAGATGGTCGAATTTGGTTATATACAGGTGATCAAGGCTTGATGGACAAAGATGGATTCGTATATTACAAACAAAGAATAAAGAGAATGATAGTATCATCAGGATATTGTATTTATCCTCAATATATAGAAAATGTAATAGATGGTCATAAAGATGTTTTGATGAGTTGTGTAATTGGAATATCGCATCCATATAAAGTACAAGTTGCTAAAGCATTTATCGTATTAAAAGACCCAAGTAAAGAAAACGATGAAACGCTTCAAAGTATAAAAGAACATTGTGAAAAGAACTTATCTAGATTTTCTTGGCCATATGAATATGAGTTTAGAGATGAATTACCAAAAACATTAGTAGGAAAAGTAGCGTACAATGTCTTAATACATGAAGAAGAAGCAAAGAATAAAAATAGAGTATTTGAAAAAGATGACTCTAAAACAATTACAATGGAAGTAATATCAGATGATATTATAGATAAAATTGATGATGAAAAACCTAATAAGGAGGAAAAATAAATGAGAAGCGAATTAGGAATAAAAGAAATAAAGGGATTAGAAGTATTAGACTCAAGAGGAAATCCAACAGTACAAGTAGAAGTTGTATTAGAAGATGGATCTTATGGAGTTGCAATGGTACCAAGTGGTGCATCAACAGGAGCTTTTGAAGCAGTAGAACTTCGTGATGGTGATAAAGCAAGATACAATGGAAAAGGCGTTCTAAAAGCAGTAGAAAATGTAAATGAAATAATAGCTCCAGCTCTAATAGGAGAAGATGCCCTAAATCAACATGCATTAGATGAGAAATTAATTAAATTAGATGGAACTGATAATAAAGGAAGATTAGGAGCAAATGCAACATTAGGAGTATCACTAGCAACAGCTAAAGCAGCAGCAGCTTCATTAGGATTAGAGTTATATCAATATATAGGTGGAGTTAATGCTAAAACATTACCAGTACCTATGATGAATGTACTTAATGGTGGTAAACATGCTGATAATACAGTATCTAGTCAAGAATTTATGATCATGCCAGTAGGAGCAAAATCATTTACAGAAGCACTTAGATGGTGTGCAGAAACTTATCAAGCATTAAAATCAATTTTAAAAGAAAAGAATTTAGCAACTGCAGTAGGAGATGAAGGAGGATTTGCTCCAAATCTAGAAAGCGATGAAGAAGCATTAGAACTATTAGTTGAAGCAATCAAAAAAGCAGGTTACAAACCAGGAAAAGAAATTGCTCTAGCAACAGATATCGCAGCTACTGAAATGTATGAAGAAGCAAAGAAGATTAAAGAAAATGGAAAATACTATTTCTGGAAATCAAAGGAATTAAAAACTGCAGATGAAATGATCGATTGGATTGTTTCTTTAACAGAAAAATATCCATTAATATCAATTGAAGATGGACTTGCTGAAGAAGACTGGGAAAGTTGGAAAAAATTAACTGACAAAATTGGTTCAAAAGTACAATTAGTAGGAGACGATTTATTTGTTACAAATACAAAGAGATTACAAAAAGGTCTAGACAACAAAGTAGCAAATTCAATTCTTATCAAATTAAATCAAATTGGAACTTTAACAGAAACATTAGATGCTATCGAATTAGCAAAGAAACATGGATATACAGCAGTAGTATCACATAGATCTGGAGAAACAGAAGATACAACTTTAGCAGATGTAGTAGTTGCTACAAATGCAGGACAAATAAAAACAGGAGCTCCATGTAGAACAGATAGAGTTGCTAAATACAATAGATTACTAAACATAGAAAATGATTTAGGAAAGACTAGTGTATATCTAGGAACAGATGCATTTATAAAATAAAAAAGCAAATTTTAGGCAAATCTAGAATTTGTCTTTTTATTTACAATTAATAAAAAAAGTGATATAATATGCCCCGTATTTAGGGGGAAAAATGGAAAGTATAAATTTTTGTGATTCAAAAGATGATATTAAAAGACTTGAAGAAATAAGATTAGAAAGTTTTAAAGCAAGAAAAGCATATGACAATATAGAAGATTCACTCATATATAAAAAGATAATGAATGGTGATTATTTAGTTGTAGGACTAAGTTTAGAAAATAAGTTAATAGGAGGATGTGTTATTTCTAGTAGTTTAAAATCATTATATATAGAATACTTATTTATTGATCCAAAATATCAACATGAAGGATACGGTACTTCTATTATGCAGTATGTATTAAGAAACAAGAATGCTTTTGAAGATTATTATCATATGAAATTCACTGAAAGTATGTTAGAAGAAAAAGAATGTGAAGAATTCTATAAAAAATTGGAATATAGAAATTCAGGCTATTTAATGAAGAAGAAAATTTAATATTATCTTCTTCATTTTTTATATTAATGTTATAATAATAATGGTGATTAGATGATAGAAATTTTAAAAGCAATATTATTTGGTATAGTAGAAGGAATAACAGAATGGCTTCCTATATCATCAACAGGCCATATGATTTTATTAAATGACCTTATAAAACTAAATGTTACTGATGAATTCTATTCAATGTTTGAAGTAGTAATTCAATTAGGAGCTATCTTAGCAGTAGTATTAATATATTTTAAAGAAATATTTCCTTGGGGATTTGGAAAAAATAAAAACGATACAAAAAAGACACTAAATCTATGGGGGAAAATATTAGTAGCATGTATACCAGCTGCAGTATTAGGATTACTCTTAGATGATTGGTTAGATGCACATCTATATAATAGTGTAGTAGTAGCTCTAGCTCTAATAGTTTATGGTATTATTTTCATAATTATTGAAAGAAAAAAGGTTGGAACTAGAAAAACTAAATCAATAGATGATATTAGTTATAAACAAGCTTTCCAAGTAGGATTGTTTCAATTACTATCACTAGTACCAGGTACATCACGTAGTGGTTCAACAATAATTGGAGGATTACTAGTAGGATTAGATAGAAAAGTTGCTGCAACATTTACATTCTTTTTAGCAATACCAGTTATGGTAGGAGCATCACTTTTAAAAATATTAAAATATTTCTTAAAAACAGGTGCAATATTCACATCACTAGAATGGTCTATCTTAATAGTAGGATGTATAGTTGCCTTTATAATAAGTATTGTAGTAATTAAGTTCTTAATGAACTATATCAAAAAACATGATTTCCAAGTATTTGGATGGTATAGAATAGTATTAGGATTATTAGTATTAATTTATTTTATGATTAAATAAGTAGGAGGTATATATGAATAGTTATATTGATGAAGAAAAATTAAACATTGTAAGAAATAGAAAGGGATTTATTGCTGCATTAGATCAAAGTGGTGGATCAAGTGGAAAAACATTAGAAAAATATGGTATCCCAAAAGATTCATATTCAACAGATGAAGAAATGTTTGATCTAATACATGAGATGAGAAAAAGAGTAATTACTTCACCTGCATTTACAAAAGATAGAATTTTAGGAACAATTTTATTCTATAAAACTATGAATTCAGAAATTGAAGGAAAATATACTGCTGATTATCTATGGGAAGAAAAAGAAATTGTTGCATTCCTAAAAGTAGACAAAGGATTAGCAGAAGAAGAAAATGGAGTTAAGTTAATGAAAGAAATACCTGATTTAACTTCACAAATAGAAGAAGCAAAAGAAAAACATGTATTTGGTACTAAGATGAGAAGTGTTATCTATGAACCAAATGAAAAAGGAATAGAAGATATAGTAAAACAACAATTTGAATTTGCTAAAATTATTGCGGATGGTGGGTTAGTTCCAATCATTGAACCTGAAGTAGATATTAATGCAAATGAAAAAGAAAAGTGTGAAGAAATACTTAAATCTAAAATAAAAGTAGAGTTAGATAAATGGAATAAAGATGAACCATTAATGTTTAAATTCACTATTCCAACAAAAGATAATCTATACTTAGATTTATATGAATATGAAGCGGTATTAAAAATTGTGGCTTTATCAGGTGGATATGATAATGAAACAGCTTGCAAATATTTAGAAAAGAATAATAATATGATTGCTTCATTCTCTAGGGCGTTATTAGAAAATCTAAGAGTAGACCAAACAGATGAAGAATTTAATGATACTTTAGCAGCAGCTATTGAAAAAATATATGAAGCATCAATTAGTTAATATTGACACAAGCTTTTATAAAAAATATAATAATGTTAGTATGTTATCAAGAGTGGACGAGAGAACGGCTCTTTGACTCCACAGCAACCTATCGTAAGACAAGGTGCTAAAACCGACAAAGTAGTACTACTTTGACTGATGATTATAAAAAGTCTTTGTACTACGCAAAGACTTTTTCTATTCTTGATAAACATATAAGAGGAGGAAAAAATGAAAAGATATTTTACAGTAGAATCAGTAACAGAAGGACATCCTGATAAATTATGTGATTATATTTCAGATAGTATATTAGATGCTTATCTAAAAAAAGATAGTTTATCAAGAGTAGGATGTGAGGTTGTCGCAGGAAAGAATACAATATTCGTAACAGGAGAAATAACATCTAAAGCAACAATAGATATAGAAAAAGAAGTAAGAAAAGCCATAAAAGAAATAGGATATTTTGGAGATACAGATATAGATTATAAAAAATGTGAAGTAATAATTAATATATCTAAACAATCACCAGATATAGCACTAGGAACTAATGATGAAGTTGGTGGAGCTGGTGATCAAGGAATAATGTTTGGATATGCAACAGATGAAACAAAAGACTATCTTCCATTAGGATTAGTAATTGCACATAACCTTGCTAAAAGACTAACTGAAGTTAGAAAAGAAGATATAATTAAGAATCTAGGACCAGATGGAAAAACAGAAGTGACTATAGAATATGATGATGATAAGCCAATAAGAGTAGATACTATATTAATATCAACTCAAACTAGTGAAGAAAAAGATTTAGAAACACTAAAACAAGAGGTAAAATCAGAAGTTATTGATAAAGTGGTTTCAAAAGAATTAATAGATAAAGAAACAAAAATATTAGTTAATCCTACAGGAAGATTCGTAATAGGAGGACCATTAGGAGATAGTGGACTAACAGGTAGAAAAATAATTGTTGATACATATGGAGGATATGCTAGACATGGTGGAGGAGCTTTCTCAGGAAAAGATCCAACAAAAGTAGATAGATCAGCTGCATATATGGCAAGACATATTGCTAAGAATGTAGTAGCAAATGGATATGCAAAAAAATGTGAAATAGAATTATCTTATGCAATAGGAATAAAAGAACCAATATCAATTTATGTAGAAACATTTAATACAAATACTATTCCAGTAGAAGAAATAATTGAGAAGATAAAAACTACATTTGATCTAACACCATCAGGAATAATTAACTATCTAGATTTAAGAAAACCAATATATAAGAAAACAACTAATTATGGTCACTTTACAAAGAATGATTTATCTTGGGAAAAAATAATTAATTTTTAATATAAAATGATATAATTAATCTATGGAAATAGAAAAGATAAAAGATATATACAATTATATAGATTATAATTCTAAAGTAGTACTTACATTCTTCTTTATATGCCTAATATTTAGATTGCTAGATAGAATCTTTCAAGGAGAAGTAACTACATTTTTAGGAAATAAGAGATGTTCAATATTTAACCCATTACTATACATTAGGATGGTCTCAAGAATATTTGTTCATCTAGATTGGACACATTTTTCTAATAACTTTTTTTACATATTATTATTAGGCCCAATGTTAGAAGAAAAATATGGATCAATTAACCTAATATACATGATTTTAGGAACCGCTGTATTTACAAGTATAATAGACTTAATATTTGAGCCTAAATCAAATGGAGTAGGATGTTCAGACATTTGTTATATGATGATAGTTTTATGTTCTATAGTAAACATAACCAATGGAAAAATACCATTAACTTTAATACTAGTTTTCTTTAAATTTATAGCAGATGAAATAATATTAATTTTTAATCATAAAAAAGATGATAATGTTGGACATCTTGCACACGTATCAGGTGCATTAGCAGGCTTTATTATAGGCTATTTTATATTTTAAATGTAAACAAATAAGTGTAAGTTTTAATATTACGCTTATTTTTGTTATAATGAACATAGAGGTGATACTTATGTCTATTGTAAAAGATGGTATCATAGGACATGCAATTGGAGATGCAATGGGAGTTCCAATTGAATTTGAAATGAGAGCTAAATTGCTAGAAAACCCTGTAACTGAAATGACTGGTGGTGGTACACATGGACAACCAAAAGGTTATTTTTCAGATGATACATCTATGGAGATAGCAACAATTGACTCTTATATCAAAAAAGAAAAATTTGATTATGATGATATTATGAATAATTTTTCTTTATGGATAACAGAAGGAAAATTCACCCCTGGAGGAAAAGCATTTGATGCAGGAATAACTTGCTATAATGCTATAAATAATTATCTTAAAGGAGCCCCTCCACTAGAATCAGGATTAAATAAAATAGATTCAAACGGAAATGGATCATTAATGAGAATGCTACCAGCAGTTTATTATGCTCATTATAAAAAATTAAAGCAAACAGAACTTTTAAAATTAACAAAGAATCTATCAGGCATTACTCATAGACATGAAATATCAATATTAGGTTGCTATTTATATAACAATTATTTATTAAATATAATAAATGGAAAAGATAAATATGCAGCACTAAATATGTTAAAAGTACTAGACTTATCATCATTTAGTGAAGAATCTATCAGTAAATACAAAAGATTATTTGAAAATGGATTTGAAAAGATAAATATCCAAGAAATAAGAAGTACAGGTTATGTAGTAGATACATTAGAGGCAGTAATTTGGATAATACTAAATACAAACAATTTTAAACAAGCAATAATTGGAGCAATTAATTTAGGAGATGATACTGATACAGTAGGTGCTATAACAGGATCTATTGCAGGAATATTATATGGATATAATGATATACCAAAGAGTTGGTTAAAAGATTTAGTAAAAAGAAATGAATTAGAAGAGTACTCAAAATCATTTGAAAAAGTATTACTAAAAAAAGAAAGAAAAATTAATCTAATAATAGAAGATAATAGAATGTATAAGATGGATAATAAAAATAATATAATATCAGAAGTAGAATTTAAAAAGATAAGTAAAGATACTTATGATATTACTAAGGTATATGTAGATCCTTTATACAGAGGAAAAGGTGAAGGAAATAAAATCTTTGAAAAAGCTTATAAGTTTTTAAAATCTAAAAATTATAAAGTAACAGCATCATGTAATTTTGCTTCAAAAAAAATTAAAGATAATATTATCCAACAATAAAAAACAAATTGTTGAAATAAATAATTTGTTTTTTTTGTTTCTATGGTAAAATAATAATAGGTGAATAATATGAATAATAGAAAAGGCTTTACTTTAATTGAATTATTGGTTGCTATAACTATAATAGGTATTATTATGCTTATGACTCTACCTGCTATTCATAATTTACAAAGAGAAAACCAAAAAAAGAAATTTGATGATTATGAAAGAACAGTACTAGAAGCAGCTAAAGCATATGAAGATCAATATGAAGAAGATTTATACGGAAGAAATAGTGATGGATGTGCT
>CADANC010000007.1 GCA_902789225.1 uncultured Erysipelotrichaceae bacterium | reverse complement strand
TATAGGTGGTTTAAATGAATATGAAAATGGATCAAAAGTTGTATATTCAATAACTGAGTTAGAAGATATTCCAGGATACACTAAAGGAAACGCAGTAGGCGGAGGAAAATCATTTAGTATTACAAATACACTAACTACACCAGAAACAACTGAAGTTCAAGTAACAAAGACATGGGAAGATAATGAAAACTCAGAAAATACAAGACCTGCATCTATCACAGTTAAATTATTCGGAGTAGATAAAGAAACTCCAGTTAAGACAGTAACTTTAGATGGAACTGCAGATAATAATGGAGAAACATCTCCATGGATTGCATCATTCACTGATCTTGATAAGAACTTTGAAGGAAATGCAATCGAGTATTCTGTAAAAGAAGATACAGTACAAAACTATACAGAAATATCTAATGAATGTACAAAAACACAAGATGTCAAATTTGAATGTTCAATCGTAAATAGAGTAGATGATTTAGTAAAAACATATCCAATTAAGAAAACTTGGGATGATGATCAAAACAGAGACGGAATGCAAACTGAAGTAACAGTTACATTAACTGGATCTGTAGGATCATATTCTAAGACCTATGATAAAGTAAAATTAAATTCAGGTAACAAATGGCAATATACATATGAAAACTTACCTGTATTCCATGAAGGACAATTAATTAATTATTCAGTAGAAGAAGAAACAATATCATATGATAGACAACTTCATAATACTGGATACACAGCATCATATAATACTGACTATAATGTAGATGGAGTATATGGTACTGAAATAATTAATAAACATGAACCTGATAGAATAGATATCAGTGGTACAAAAACATGGAAAGATAATAATAATGCTTATAGTACAAGACCAGAAAGCATTAAAATCAATTTAATTAAAAATAATCAACCATTCGATTCAAAAACTGTAACACCAGATGAATCTGGAAATTGGAGTTATTCATTCAATAACTTGTATAGATATGAAAATGGAAATGAAATAGTATACTCAGTAACTGAAGATACAGTAACAAACTATAAAACTTCACAAGAAGGAAACAATTTCATAAATACATTAAGTAAACTAACAAGTATTACAGGTAATAAGAATTGGAATGATAATAATATTACAGATTATAGACCAGATTCATTAACATTAGTTCTATATAGAAATGGTGAAGAATATAAAAACGCTTCAGTAGATTCAACATCTAATTGGTCAAATACATGGAATGATTTAGAAGAATTTGATAATGAAGGTGTTAAATATGAATATACTGTTGATGAAAAAGATGAAGATGGTAAACTAGAATACTATACTAAAGAAAGTACTGGAAACAAAGACAATAACTATACAGTTACAAATACTATGGAAACAACAAAAGTAAAAGTAACTAAGAATTGGATTGATGATAATAATTCACAAAATACAAGACCTGATCATATCATGATTCACTTATATGAA
Organism: uncultured Erysipelotrichaceae bacterium; assembly: GCA_902789225.1. GTDB lineage: Bacteria > Bacillota_I > Bacilli_A > RF39 > UBA660 > RUG343. Next base: position 95,532 of record CADANC010000007.1, on the reverse strand, counting down.
AGTGGTAAAGCAGAACCTGTTAAGACAGCAACACTTACAGAAGAAAATGGTTGGGAATATACATTTGAAAATCTACCAACTAAATCTAATGGAAAAGATATTACTTATACAGTAGATGAAGCTGTTCCAGATAATTATGCTCAAGAATCTATCGAAGGTGATATGAATAGTGGATTTATTATTACAAATAAAGTACTAGATTCTATAGTAAAAACATATCCAGTTAAGAAGACTTGGACAGATGATGATAATAGAGACGGAATAAGAAGTTCAATTACAGTAACATTAACAGGAACTATAACTGGAACTGATTATTCGCAAGACTATACAACTACACTATCTGAAGGAAATTGGGAGTATACATTCACTAATATTCCAGTATTCCATGATGGTAAGTTAATAAGCTACCAAGTAAAAGAAAGTGATATAACATACGATAAATCACTTCATAGCTATGGATATGACACAACTTATAATTATAATTACATTTCAAATGATGTAAGTGGATGTGAAATTATAAATAAACATGATTCAGAACTAATTAAGATTAGTGGTACAAAAACATGGAAAGATTTTGATAATGAAGATGGAATTAGACCTGAGTCAATAACTATTAATCTATTAAAAGATGGTACTCAATTTGATACAAAAGAAGTAACTCAACAAGAAGATGGATCATGGTCATATGAATTTACTGACTTATATAAATTTGAAAATGGACAAAAAATTAATTATACAATAGAAGAGTCTGTTCCAGAAGGATATACAAATGAAATTAATCCTGATGAAAGTGGCATGAACGTAGAAGTAATTAACTATCATATGCCTAAAGTAACATTCAATATTCATAAAGATTGGAATGACTTAGATGATAATGATGGTAAGAGACCAGAAAGTATCACAGTAAGATTACTAAGAAATGGAACTGAGATAGATTCTGCTATAATAACTGGAACTGAATGGAATACATCATTTGCAGATCTAGATAAATATGACTCAAATGGAAATGAATATGATTATACAATCAGTGAAGATCCAGTAAAATACTATGCAGAAGTACCATTAATAGAGTACAAAGAAAACAATAGTATTAATATTACAAATACACATGAATTAGAAACAGTAGAAGATATTATTGTAAGAAAAGTTTGGAAAGATAATAACAACAAGAACAATAACAGACCAGGAAGTATCCATGTTAACTTATTAGCTGATGGAGAAAAAGTAGATGAAGCAACATTATCAGAAAGTAATGGTTGGACATTCACTTTCAAAGGCAAATTAAAATATAACGCCGGAAAAGAAATAGTTTATACTGTTACAGAAGATACAGTAAAATACTACGATACATCAATTAATGGATATGAAATTACAAATACTTATAATGGACCTGTAATTGAAATTACACCTCCAAATACTGGAATAAATATTGATAATACAGATACTGAATCTGATATGACTCTAATAATGTTATTTATGTTAACTATATTAGGATTCTTATTAAGAAGAAAGTATAATTAATAGTTTAAAAGCGAACATATAGTTCGCTTTTATTTTTATAAACAAAAACATTTATAATAAACATTAATTATGATATAATATAGAGAAATTGGAGTGGTTATCTTGAAAAAAATAATATTAAGGATAATAACAGTATTATTATTAATATGTCTCATTATAATTACAATTATTCATTTTAAAGACAAAAATAATAATACTAATAATATTGTAGAAAAGCCTATAAATACACCAGAGACAACTATAGTAGAAGAAAAAATAAATATTAATGATTTAAGAAAACAATATAATAACAATGATATTGTTGCTTATATTGAAATACCTGAAGTAATAGGAACAATTGTTATGCAAGGAGAAGATAATGATTATTACTTAAATCATGATGTTAATCATAATTATGATATTAAAGGAAGTGTTATTTTAGATTATAGAAATACTATAAATGATAGAAAACTATTATTATATGGTCATAGTGGTAAAGAACAAGATCTTCCATTTTTACCATTAAAAAATTATATAGATAAAGCATTCTATGATTTACATGATACAATCTATTTATATACTACAGAAGGTAAGAAAACATATAAGATATTTTCTGCATATATAGAAGATAGTGATTATGACTATGTTAATTTAAATAACTTTAATGGTCTAACTTACTTAGAACATATAAATAAATTAAAATCCAAATCACTATATGATACAGGTATTACATTAAAAGAAGAAGATCATATTATTATTCTACAAACATGTAGTACAAATAGTATTGATGCTCATAAATATTACCTAATAATAGGTAAAGAAATATAATTATTTTAATAGCAAAAACAAGCCATATAGCTTGTTTTTTATTAGTCTAATATATCAACATTATAATCATATAAAAAGTCATTTATAGTATCTATATTATATATATTATTAATAAAAGAAAATCTTATTATTAAGTCTCTTTCATTATTTTTAGGTAATGAATAAGAAGCAGAAGAAAGTAATTCTTCTAATTCATTAATATCTAAGTTCAATGCAATTGCTAGTTTTATAATAGTATCTTTTCCAGGATGATAATTATCATTTCTAATCTTACTAAATAATCTTCTATCTATATTAACTTTATTATAAACATCTGAATCTTTTAAACCTCTATTATCTATATAACTAAATAATAATTTTTGAAATCTATTATCATCTTTATTATCATCAATATAATTATCGATAGAAGAATAACTAGATTCTACAGCAAGACCTTCCATTAAATCTAATTTAGCAAATCTCGCTCTTTTAAAAGTATTAATACTTAAGTTTTCTTCAATATATTGTTTTAACTTATCTTTCATAAAATGTCTCCTTCTAAGTGACCATTAATATATATAAATATTATATCATTTATTCATGAAAGGAGAAATAATATGAAAAAGAAAAATGAAATGGATGTAGTATTTATACTAGATAAAAGCGGTTCAATGGGAGGATATGAAAATGATACTATAGGAGGATATAATAGCTATCTTGATAAAGTTAAGAAAAAGAAAAGTAAAGTATATGTAACAACAGTATTATTTAATAATGAATATGAATTATTAAATGAAAGAGAAGATATTACTAAAATTAACCATTTAAGTGAAGATGATTATAGAGTAGGAGGAACTACTGCATTATATGATGCGATAGGTAAAACTATAGAAATAGTAGATAAATATAAATCAGATAAAGTTTTATTTGTAATTACAACAGATGGATTAGAAAATGCATCAACAGAATATAATAAAAATACAATTAAACGAATAATTGAAAAACATAAAAATATAGAATTTATATATCTAGGAGCAAACATAGACTCATATAAAGAAGGCTCTTCTATTGGTATAAAAAGAGAAAGTATTGCCAATTTCAAACAAAATAGAAAAGGATTTAAAATGATGTTTGATGCTATAGGAAGTGCAACAGAAGAATTAGAAGAAGCAAGTTGTTTATCTAGTAACTGGAAAGAAAAACTTGATAATTATATAGATACTAATATTTAAAAAGATTACTATTAACAGTAATCTTTTTCTTAATTTGTAATAAGTATTAAAATATGTTAAAATATAAACTAATTTGTAGAAAGGAGATATTTTTATGAGTAAGTTATATGCAACAAATTATGATGAGTCAATTGAAAATTTCTCTTTTGGTTCAAATGTTGTAAACGATGAGCTATATACAAAAGTTATATATTACATAGCAAATCATAAACCTGTTGATTTATATAATAAACCTGAGGAGGAACTATCAGAATACGAACAAGGTAGATTAAAAAAATATGAAGATATAGATACCTTAAAAGAATTATTAGAAAAGCACTATAGTGGAATGGAAGATCTAGATGAATATGATGCCTTATGTATTTTTGCAAGAAATGTTTCTCCATTTACATTAATGGAATTTGCTATGACACCAGAACAATTAGATGAAGCACAAGAGAGAGTAATGAATTATTTTTGTTATAGTGATGATGATCAATATTCATATGATGGTTTAGATTTATTAATAGAACAACAAGATGAAAACTATCTAGTATACTTATATGCAAAAAATAAAATTGATCAAGTACTAGAAAGTTCAACTAAAAATAATAATAGGATAAAAAGAAATTCAAGAACATCAAATAAATAGAAATAAATAATTAAAAAAAAACGTGAACATTATAAATATGTTTGCGTTTTTTATTATAAATCTATAAATAGAAACCTTCTTTTTAATCACTAAAATAGACTAGTATAACAAAACTATTAAACGCAATGATAGAAAATGTACATATTCTTTGTATTAAAGAATTCGCATGATATAATAAAAATAGGTGTTAATATGAATAATATAAAAAAAAGAATAGACTTAAATAAAGTAGAACTAATATCAATGCTAGTAATAATTGCAATACTTACTATAGTTAGTGTAGGATCAATTCTAGTAGTATATAAATATTTAAAATTAAAAGAATATTCATACTTTTTAATTGCAATTACACCAATTGAATTATTATTATATTTAATTAATAAAATAAAGAAGCCTACATTAAATAAAAAAGAAATATTAGTATTTTTATTATTTATATTTACTACATTATCATTAATTGGCAGTAATAGCATTCAAACATCTATATGGGGATTTATGAATAGATATGAAGGCTTATTAGTATGTTATTCATATTATTCAACAGCTTTACTTGCATCAACCATAAAAGATGAATATTATAAGAAAATGATTATAGGTTTTATAATTGCCATAGGATTAGTAAATATAATTTATGGCCTATTACAAACAAATATAATTCCTTTAAATATAAAGGTACAAGATAGTTGGAAATATGCTAGAGGTTTTCAAGGAAACTCAATGTTTTTTGCATCATTAATGTCAATATGTTACTTTTTTATAATAGGAATTATACTAAACTCAGAAAAAAAATTTGACTGGAGACTAGCAATACTATTATTGACATTTACTATAGGAAATGTCATCTCAGGATCCATGGCTTTATTTTGTACTACAATATTTATGTTTATACTATTAATAATAAAAGAGTTAATTCAAATCAAGTTTAAAAATTTTTCAAAAATAAGATTTATAAAAATCATAATCTGTATATTACTATACATAATAATAAATATATACGGTATAAATAGAATAGAAAATTATAAACATGATGTTAAAGATCTATCTAATGAAATAACTAGTATTACAACAACAAAAAAAATTGAGAACAACTACGGAACAGGAAGAGTATATATTTGGAAAGAAGTATTAAAAAAATCAAAAGAAAATTTGATATTTGGAGTAGGAGTAGATAATTTATATAATTCATTTAATCCATCGCTAATTGATCCTGCATCAGGATATGCTGTAGATAAGGCACATAATGACTATCTACAACGACTATTATGTGAAGGAATATTCAGTTTTATATGTTATATAAGCCTATTAATAATAATTATATTACATAATTATAAATCTAATGATAAGATTAAAAATATTTTATTTTTAGGATTTTTTGCTTATATTACACAAATATTTTTTAGTATTAGTGTAATTAGAGTAACACCTATATTTTGGATTATATTAGGATTATTAATGTTTGAAGAAGAAAAGAAAAAAAGAGGAAGACCAAAGAAAATAAAGTGAAACGGGTGATAAGGTTGAAAAAAGTATTATTTGTAGCTAATTCAGATAGACATATTAAGCTATGTCACCTGCCTTATATGAAAATGTTTCATGATAAAGGATATATTGTACATGTCGCAACTAATTCTTTAGAAGAACTTCCTTATTGTGATAAAAAAATTGATTTAAAACTAAAAAGGAATCCATACAGTATATCAAATTTATTAGCTCTTAAAAATATTAGAAAACTAGTAAAGGAAGAACAATATGAGTTAATTAGTTGTCATACTCCAGTGGGTGGATTTCTAGGTAGAATGGCAGTAATAGGTAGAAAGAAAAAACTAAGAACTAAAGTTATATATACTGCACACGGATTCCATTTCTATAAAAAATCAGGCTTAATTAGTTGGTTACTCTACTATCCATTAGAAAAATTTCTATCAAGGTATAGTGATTGTGTAATTACAATGAATGAAGAAGACTATAAAATTGCCAAAAAAAAGTTTCACACAGATGTATATAAGATACACGGAATTGGACTTAATAAAGATAGATTAAAAACTAAAGAAAAGAAATTAAAAGAAAAACTAAATCTAAACAACAAATATATAGTTACATATATTGCTGAAATATCTAAAAGAAAAAGGCAATTAGAATTCTTAAAAAGATTAAAAAAGCATGAAATAGACAAAGATATAGTATTCTTGCTAATAGGAGATTCAAATATAAAAAATGTCGATAAGAAGCTAAATAAATATGAAAACGTTAAATATCTAGGATTTAAAGAGAATATAGGTGACTATATTAAAATAAGTGACCTAATAATATCTCCATCTCATCAGGAAGGTTTACCTCAAAATATTTTAGAAGCAAAATATTTCAAAAAGAATATCATTGGAATGAATATTAGAGGAATAAAAGACCTATTAGAAGATGGCAGCGGAATATTAGTAAATAATATAGATGAATTAGTAGAGAAAATAATGGATGTAAAACATAATAATAATAAATGTAAAACAGTCAGTATCGATGAATATTTATTAGAAAACGTACAAATAGAAATAAGAAATATAATTAATAAATATATTAGTTGAAAAACAAAATATATTTTGTATTATTAATATAATAAGAAGTAGATATAAAATAATCTTATTCCAGTCAATAATCATTGTTGAAAGAAGTATTCTCATATTAATAAAAAAAAGCTGAATAATTAGTTCTTTTTATAATATAAATTGACAAACTAAATAGAATTATATAAAATTTAAATAAAGATAGAAGATAAGGAGTTCATATGAAAAAGAAAAACTATTATTTAATTTTATTATTATTAGTTGGTTTATTTATTCCAAAAGATACTTTCGCAGCAGATCTTCATTACGTAAAATACATAGATTATAGATTTTTTGTAGAAGACAAAGATAAAAATGATGTTGAAGGATTACAATTTAAAATACATGATATAAATAATACCATTTCATTTGAATCAAAATATGATTCAGAAAATAAAACATATAATATTATCGACATATCATCAAATATCTATTTAAATCAAGAAAATGTAGTTAATTTGCCAAAATTACCTAATGATATATTTTCAAAAGAAATAGCTACAGAATTTGAAAATTTTAATTCTAATGATTATAATGAATGGTATGAAAAAATGGAATATTTAATTGAAAAATACCCATCTATTGATTATTACCAAGGAACAATGGAAATAACTATACCAATGATTTTAGAAGAAACTAGTGGAAAATATGATAATCCAATAAAGAAAGTAATATTTGGTAAAGTATTAATATATTACTTTGGATCAGGAAGATTCTTTACCGAACTATATGTATTCAACAATGATTGTACAATGTTAAGTCAAGTACCAATGTATGATGAATATCAAAAAGATATGTTTAAACAAAATTTCATACAATACGCAGGAATTACAAGAAAAAATGCATATGACTATTCTGATGAAGTATTAAGTAAGTTTTCTAATGGAAATTTTGCATCACCTGAAATAAATAGTAACAATTATCAAAATAGATGTTCAAATCGTATTGCATCAGCAGAAATAGCTTCAGAAGAAATAAATGCAAATTTAACTAAAGAAGGAAGAGAAGAAGAAACATTAGCTGATTACTGTGAATGTTTACCATTATTTACACAAGAAAGAAAAGAAATAATAACAATAAATCCAGCAACATGGAATACAGGATTTGTAGTACTATTATTATCAATGATACTAGTTACAGGAAGTAGTTTTGTATTAATTAAAAAGAAGAGTTAATCTAACTCTTCTTTTATTATATTATTCCAATAATTTAAGACAGTTTCTTTATTGTATTTATATTTAATTTTAGATGCTTGTTTTCCTAATTTTATTCTAATATCTTTATTATCTAATAAAAATTCAATATTATTAGTAAGTAATTGAATATTATTTTTAGGAGTAATAATCCCATTAACATTATTATCTATAATATTATAGATTGCTTCAGTTGAATCAGTGGTTATTACAGGTAATGATAAAGACATAGCTTCTAATAAAGAATTAGGCATTCCTTCATATTTAGAAGGTAAAACAAATAGAGTAGAAGATAATAATTCATCTATTACATTAGAAGAGGAACCTTTCAAAAAAATTCTATTTTCTAAATGTTGTATTCTTATTAATTTTTCAATTTTAGGTTTTTCTTTACCACTGCCAACTATAACTAGCTTATAATCATTATACTTATTATCCAATCTACTAAAAGCATTTATAAGTAGAGGGATATTTTTTTGTTTAGTTAAGCTAGCAACAGTAATTATTTTCTTTTCTTTTTTTATTTTCTTTTTACTATTAGTAAAATCATCAGAAATGTAATTAGGTATAACCTTAACTCTTAATTTTTTTGGTAAATACTTTATATAACTAGAATCTTGTACTGTAATTATACTAGCATTCTTATAATAATTATTTCTAATCATTTTTCCAACAAATGATCTAAATTCACTATTAGGATGATTTCTTATAGAAACAATAATAGGAATATCTTTTAAATACTTCTTTAAAGCTAAAATTCTAATAGTAGGTTCAGGTAGAGTAGTAATAATTAAATCAGGACTTTCTTCTTTTATTATTCTTAATAACTCTACACTTCTTTTCTTAGAAGTCTTAGTAATAATTTTTAAAGGTAATATTTCATTTCTTTTATCTATTTTATCAATAGGTATTACTTTAATTCTATTATCTAATTCATATTCTATAGGACCATTAATATTAGTAATAATAGTAATATCATAATCTTTTATAAAATAATTAGATAAATTAGCAATAGTTCTTTCTGTTCCTCTTCTAATCATTGCCATAGTATAAAATATAATCTTTTTTCTATTTTTCATTATCTTTATACCAATCTATAAAATTTCTAATTCCATCTTCAAAACTAACAGAAGGTTTCCAGTTTAATAATTTCTTTGCTTTAGTAATATTTCCAAAAGTTTTATTAACATCACCTATAGGCTTATCAATGTATTTAATTCTAGCTTTTTTATTTAAGATTATTTCAATTATATTAATCATTTCATTTATAGTTTTAGGATTAGAACTAGCAACATTAAATATTTCATATATATTAGTATCATTATTATTAATATAATTTAGTGTTTTAATAGTCGCCTCAACCATATCAGAAACATAAGTATAGTCTCTTAACATAGTACCATCACCATATACAGTAATTTCTTCATCATTTAGTATTCTTTTAGTGAATTTATGAATAGCAAGATCAGGACGTTGTCTAGGTCCATAAACAGTAAATGGCCTAATTATAGCAATATTAAATCCATAATTAATATAATAATTATATAGCATTATTTCAGAAGATCTTTTTGTACCAGCATAAACACTAACTGGAGTATCAGTAATATCTTTTTCACTAAATTTAGTTTTATCAATATTACCATATACACTGCTTGAAGAGAAATAAATCAAATTTTTACAATTATAATTTTTCATAATTTCAACTAAATTAATTGTTGCTATAACATTTTCTTCATAATAGAAATTAGGATTTAATTGAGAAGGTCTAACACCACCAATACCAGCTAGATGAAAAACAAAATCAAAGTACTTTTCTTTTTTAAATACTTTTTCTAAATCTTTTTTATTTCTTAAATCAATTTCATATAATTTAACCTTTTTATTATTAAGAAATATCTTAATATTATCTCTTTTTTGATTAGGATCATAAGTATCATTAAAGTTGTCAATTACAACCACTTCATGATTATCTTCCAATAATTTTTCAACTAGATTTGATCCAATAAATCCAGCACCACCAGTAACTAATAATTTCATGTTATTCCTCCTCAATAATATTAAACCATTTATCTATTATCTTTCTTTTACTATAAAATTTAGAACGTTCAAAAGACTTATTTTTATAATAATTATAATCTTTTTTATTTATTAATAAATTAACTATTTCTTTAGCTAAAATTCTTTCATCTTTTGTGATTTTATATGTATTATGTTCATTAATAAATGCAGGAATCAAAATACCATATTTACTATGAATACTTTTATTAATTTCAGTCTTATAATAATATTCTGAAAGGATTTCACTATTTCCACCAGGAGAATTAGTTGCTATAACAGGAAGAGAATAAGACATAGCTTCAACTAGTGAATTAGAAAAACCTTCATAGTCAGATGCTAAAACAAATAATTTAGACTTATTATAATAATTACCAATATCATTCGTATAACCTATAAATTCAATATTATTACTAAGTTTTAACTTATTAACTAAATCCTCTAGATAATCTTTATAATATCCACGTCCTAAAATAAATAATTTTGCATCAGGAACTTTTTTAATTACTAAAGACATTGCTTTAATTATATGTTCATAGCCTTTATGTTTAGTAAGTCTTCCAACACTAATAATTATATTTTTACATTTATTCTTTTTATAATGAACCTCATTAACATAGTTTTCTATTACTATAGTTTTACTTTTATTAGCTTTAAAGTTATCTATTTGATCAATTTCTACACTTTTAGAGCAACAAATAATCTTATCAGCCATCTTATTTGAACAAATGGTTCCATATCTAGCAATAATTCCTTCTTTTTTTGTACTTAAATGATTTCTTATTGAAATAAAGACTTTATCTTTATATCTAGATAATACATTGTATAAATTATAGGCAGTTAAATAACTAATAGAAATATCAATATTATATTTTTTCTTAATCTTTCTTAATTTTCTAATTCCAAATAAACGTTTAAATGGATTTTTAGAAATAAATTCTTTAATTTCAATTATTTCGCCTGAAAAATCATAATCTTTTTCTTTTCCATTAGCAACAACCAATAATACATTATGTGTTTTAGCTATTTCAGTCGCAACACTAGAAATTGATCTTTCAGAACCACCATCTCTTAAACTCTCTATTAGAAATAGTATATTCTTTTTCATAAAACCACCTATATTTTGATTATATCAATTAAAATAGGTTGAGGCAATCAGCATAAAACAAATAAGAAACTAATTTATTTACTGTATTTATAGAAGATGTTATAATCAAATTTAGAATATGAAATAATTCTCTAAAATAGCATAAATGGAGGTTATTTAATTGAAAAAAGAAAATAAATTAACAATTCTATTTCCATGTTTAAATGAAGAAAAAACACTTTCTGCCTCTATTAATGATGCAAAAGAAAACATGAAAAGATTAAAAATGAATAATGAATATGAAATACTTGTAGTAGATAATGGAAGTACAGATAATTCAGTAAAAATAGCAAAGACTCTAGGCGCTAGAGTAGTTAATGAAAAAAATAAAGGATATGGAAATGCACTTAGAAAAGGAATTAATAAAGCATCAGGAAAATACATAATATTTGCAGATTGTGATAATAGCTATAGATTTGAAAATATAAATGATTTTATCTCATTATTAGAAGATGGTGCTGACTTTGTAATAGGAAACAGATTTAAAGGAATAATGGAAAAAAATGCAATGCCATTTTCCCATAAATATATAGGTACACCCATTATTTCACTAATAGGAAAAATCCTATACAACATAAAAGTATCTGATTTTAATTGTGGACTACGTGCTATAAAAAAAGATAGTTTTAATAAAATTGATTTTCAATGTGGGGGAATGGAATTTGCTAGTGAAATGTTAATTAAAGCTAAAAAGAACAACTTATCTATAAAAGAAGTACCAATAAATTTTTATAAAGATAATAGAGATAGAAAGCCACACTTAAGAACAATAAATGATGGAATAAGACATTTAAAAGTATTAATAGGAGAATTAAAAAAATGAAAAAGAAATGGTTCATTATAGCTATAATTATATTATTTTTAATAAAATTATTCATAGTAAATGGCCAAATATTAAATATAAAAGGATATACCCATGATGATGGACTATTTGTCTCATCTGCTGAAAGTATTTTAAATAATAATTGGTTGGGAACATACAATGATAGAACTTTATCTAAAGGAGTATCAGGCATTCTATTTATAGCATTATCATCAAAATTAAAAATACCATTCTTATTAGCAGAACAAATTCTATATTTTATAACATGTATTTCAATAATTATTATGTTAAAAAATATAATTAAAAATAAAAAGATACTATTTTTAATATTTGCTATATTACTAATGAATCCAATATCTTATTCTGATGCATTTTCATTTATATATAGAGATGGATTATATACATGCTTAATTCTACTATTAATAGCAAGCTCATTTCAGATCTTTTTTAATTATAAAGAAAATTTAAAAAAAATAATATTTTATAGCATTATATTTGGATTAATATATGGACTTATATATCTTTGTAGAGAAGAAACATCATCATTAACTCCATACATAGTATGTGCAGAAATAATTACAATTAGTTTTATATTTTTTGATAAAAAATGTGATAAAAAAATACAAAGAATATTATATATATTATTTATACCTGTAATAATAACTATAACCATGATAACAACAATCTCAACCATAAATTATAAATATTATGGAAGATTTATTACAAATGATTTTACTAGCAAAGATTTTAAAGATGCTTATGGAGCAATAACTAGAGTAAAACAAAAAAATTATATAAAAAGAGTTCCTTTAAATGAAGAATCTAGAAAAGAATTATATAAATTATCTCCAACTTTTAAAGAATTAAAACCATTTTTAGAAGGTAAAGGAAAAAAATACTTTAATAAACCAATAGATGATTATCAAGAAGGATTCTTATACTGGGCAGTAAGAGAAGCAGCATATGAATTAGGTTATTATAAAGATGCTAAAACATCAAAAGAGTTCTATACAAGATTAACTAATGAGATAAACGAATTATGTGATAATAAAAAAATTGAATGTAAGAAAAAAAGGAGTTCTTTAATAGCACCAATATATCCAGAAACTATAGAAGAATTAAAAATATTTATACCCAAAACATTTTCACATCAAATTACATATAAAAATGTTTTAGTTGAAATACCTCCATCTAGAAAAGCAAATACAACTCAATTCACAAGAGTAACTCATAATGAAGCAAAGTATAATTCTAAAGACAAATATAAGATATCTATTATGAATTCAATATTAGAAATATATAGCATAATAAATCCATATGTGATGATTATTTCTATTATCTGTTATATATTTATTATGATAAGATTTTTCAAAAAAGAAATTAGAACAAATTATTACAAACAAGTAATATTACTAACTGGAATATTAGGAATATATCTAATAAGAATAGCAACAATTGCTTTTGTAGGAGCACATGAATATACTTCCGTTATAAATAAATGCCAGTATCTAGCACCAACTTATCCAGTGCAATCATTATTTAGTGTCTTAGCAATTATTTTTGCTATAGAACAATTAAAAAATATAAAAAAAAGAAATAAAGAATGATAAATAGTCATTCTTTTATTAATAAATAGTTATAAATATAGATTAATTATATAATTATTGATAAAATAGAAGAGGTGTTTATATGAAAGATTATATGATTATAAAAAATCAAAAAAAATTATATTTTTTCTATAAATTATATAAAAAAATACCTATATTTGAAATGTATAGAATTACTGCAAAAGCAAGAAAATTATTAAAACATTTTCCTTTTAAAAATTATATTCTATATAATAATTGGATATTTCAAGTGCGTAACAAAAAGAATATAATAATTTTTGAAACAAAATATTCTAAAGAAATCAGTAAGATAATAAAAGAAATAAATCCAGAGTGTAGAATTATATTATATTATTGGAATACTATTACTGATAAAGCAAGAAAAAGTTATTTAGAAGATAAAAATATAGATGATTTTTATACATTTGATAAAAAAGATGCAAAAAAATATAATTTAAAATATAACCCTCAATTTTATACAAAGACAATAGAATTACCTAAAAGTGAAAATATAAAATATGATGTATTCTTTTTAGGGAGAGATAAAGGAAGAAAAAAAGAGTTAATATCAATAGAAAAAAAATTAAACAAATTAGGATTACATACAAAGATAATGATAATTGAAGATGAAAGAGATTTTATATCATATAAAAAATATTTATCTATATTAAGTAAGAGTAGAGTTATTCTTGATTTTGTAAACTCTAATCAAAATGGTCTATCATTGAGATGTCTAGAATCTGTCTTTTTTTCAAAGAAATTAATTACAAATAATTCATATATAAAAGATTATGATTTTTATAACAAAAGTAATATTTTTATATTAGATAAAAAGAAAAATATAAATAAAATAAAAGAATTTATAAATACTCCATATAAATCTATAGATAAAGAAATAATAGATTATTATGATTATTCATCATGGATAGAAAGATTTAATAAATAGGAGGATAACATGGATATAAGAACAATTTCAATGTTAGAATTAATAGAACAATTTAACAATGATAAAATTAAATATCATAATAGTAAAAAATTTAAAATTGTTAGATTACTAAAAATGATAAAAAAACTATTTATTGAAAGAAATTTTAGTCCTTTAAAGAATTATATTAAAGGAATTAAATTAAAAAGATATGAAGAAAAATATGAAATTATTAATGTTACATTTGAACCTGTTCTAGATAAAAAAATCGTTGTATACAGTTGTATAGTAGGAAACTACGATTCCGTTAAAGATCCAATTTATTTTAATGATAATGTAGAATATATACTATTTTCAGATAAAGATATTAAAAGTAACTTTTGGAAAGTAAGAAAAATACCTTCTAAAGTATTAAAACTTAAAAATAAAACTTTAATTAATAGATATATTAAATTACATCCATTTGAATTTTTTAAAGACTATGATTATTCAATATATATAGATGGAAATATAAAAACATTAACTGATATTTCAGGATTTGTAAATTGTATTAATAATAAAACAGGTATAGCAATGTTTAAACATCATTCAAGAGATTGTATATATACTGAAGAAAAAGCATGTCTACTTCAAAATAAAGGTAATAAAGATAAAATAATAAAACAAATAGAAAAGTATAAATTAGAAAAATTTCCTGCAAATTTTGGATTACTTGAAGGTACAATTATAGTAAGTGACTTAAAAAATGAAAATGCTAAAAATCTATTAATTGATTGGTGGAAAGAGTTCTATGATTCAGAAAGTTTACGCGATCAATTGAGTTTACCATATATATTATGGAAAAATAATTATAGAGTAGAAGACATAGGATTCTTAGGTAATAATATAAGAACATGTCCTAAACTATTATTTTTTTCACATGACGATAAAAACTAATAAGGAGAAACAAAATGAAAAAATTTTTAACAGACTTAAAAAAATATTATAAATATGCATTTAGACTATCTAAGGCAGAATTAACTGAAGAAGTAAGTGAATCATATTTAAATTGGTTGTGGTGGGTCATTCATCCATTAATGATGATGTTAATATATGTATTTGTATTCACAGTAGTTTTTAAATCAAAAGAAACTTATTATACTGTTTTTATATTCCTAGGATTAGCAGGATGGGATTTCTTCAATAGAATGCTAAATGAAAGTGTAAATATTATTCGTAATAATAGAAATATAATTTTAAGAATATATATACCTAAATATATTTTATTATTATCTAAATCATTTACTTTTCTATTTAAATTTTTTATATCAATGTTAATAACTATAGTTTTAATGTTTATTTTTAAAATTGAGTTTTCTTTTACATGTTTTTATATGATACTATTATTGCCAATATTATATATGATTACATTTGGATTAGGCTGTATACTAATTCATCTAGGCGTATATATAGATGATTTGAAAAAAATAGTTGAAATAGTATTAAGATTATTATTTTATTTATCAGGAGTATTCTATAGTATATCTGAAAGATTACATGGTTTATTCTCATACATACTACTAAATTGTAATCCTATAGCCTTTTTCATGGATGAATTTCGTAAATGTATGTTGTATAATCAACATCCAAACTTTATGATATTATCAATTTGGTTTGTAATAGGTATTATTATATTTAGTATAGGAATACATACAATATATAAATATGAAAATGGATATGCGAAGGTGATATAATGAAAAAGAAAAATATAGCAATTACAGTTGAAAATCTATCTTTGGTATATCGTAGTTTTTCTAAGTTTTCTATTAAAAAGCATTTGTTTTCTCTAAAGAAAATGTTAAGGAAAAAGTATGTAGCACTAAAAAATGTATCATTTGAAGTATATGAAGGAACAATTGTAGGAATAATAGGAAAAAATGGTTGTGGCAAAACAACTTTATTAAAAGTATTAGGTAATGTATTTTCACCTGATTCAGGAATAGTAGATCTACATGGACACTCAGTTTCACTAATGGCAATAGGAGTAGGTTTTAACAATAATATAAGTGGATATGAAAATATATTTTTATCAGGCATGTTACTAGGATTTAGTGAAGAAGAAATAAATGAAAAAATAGATGAAATAATCGAATTTTCAGAACTAGAAGAATTTATTTATGATCCAGTAAAAAACTATTCATCAGGAATGGTATCAAAACTAGCTTTTTCTATAACAGCAATTCTAGAAACAGATATCATACTAATTGATGAAGTATTAAGTGTTGGAGATATAAATTTCAAACAAAAAAGCTTTAATAGGATGCAAGAATTAATACATAATAGTGACAAAACAGTTTTAATTGTATCTCATGATATGAAAGTATTAGAAGAAACATGTGATTCAGTTATTTGGTTACATGATGGGGAAGTAAAAATGAATGGTAAACCAAAAACTGTTATTTCAAAATATAAAGAGTTCATGAAAGTAAAAAATTGAAAGGATTATATTTATGGTTTTTTCATCTTCTGTATTTCTATTCATATTTTTACCTATAGTTTTAATAGGATATTATATATTGCCAAATATTAAAATACAAAATATTTGGCTTTTTGTAATGAGTCTTATTTTTTATAGTTTTCAAGGATATAAATTTGTCTTATTTTTTCTATTAGAAATAATAGTTAACTGGATAGTAGGATTAATTATAGAAAAAAATAGAAAAAGAAAATTAAGTAAATTAATACTTATCTTAGGATTAATATTCGATATAGGATTCTTAATATTCTTTAAATTTAGTAATATTTTATTAAATACAATTAATAATTATTTTAATTATTCAATGGCAGAAATTATATTACCTATAGGTATATCTTTTTATACGTTTCAAGAAATATCATATATAGTTGATGTTTATAAAGGGCAAAAATGTCAAAAAAATCTAATTAATTTAGGCCTATATTTTTCATTCTTCCCACAGCTTATAGCAGGACCTATAGTTAGATATAAAGATATAGTTCCTCAACTATCAAAAAGAACTAAATCTATAGATAATATATCAAATGGATTTATTCGTTTTTGTACAGGATTAATAAAAAAAGTATTAATAGCAAACCAACTTGGTGCATTTGTTGATTATGTATTTAATAGAAATCTAAATGAACTAGGAGCTGAAGTATTATGTTTAGCAGCAATTTCCTATACTTTCCAAATATTCTTTGATTTTTCAGGATATTCAGATATGGCAATAGGTCTAGCTAAAATGTTTGGATTTAAAATTAAAGAAAACTTTAATTATCCATATATTTCAAAAAACTTTACTGAATTTTGGAAAAGATGGCATATATCATTATCAACATGGTTTAGAGATTATGTATATATCCCATTAGGAGGTAATAAAAAAGGAAAAATTAAAACTATTAGAAATCTATTAATAGTATGGTTTTTAACAGGAATTTGGCATGGTTCTAGTCTAAATTTCTTAGTATGGGGTATGATATGGGGAACACTAATAATATTTGAAAAGTTTATATTTTCCCCTGAAAAACAATCTAAATTAATCAGAATTATATATAACTTATTCGTTATTATAATGGTTATCATATTATGGGTAATATTTAGATCAAATAGCCTCACTTTATCTTATGAATTCCTAAAAAATATAGTTAATATAAATTCATGGATTATGACTGAATCACAATTAAAATTCTTCCTATTATCATTACATGAAATATATATATATTTATTGCTTTCATTATTATTTAGTTTTCCAATCTATGAATTTATTAGTAAAAAGATTAGAATAAACAATATTTTAATAATAATCAGATATATAGTATTTTTAATACTTACTATTCTTTCTATTTCTTTTATAATCTCAGGATCTTATAATCCATTTTTATATTTTCAATTTTAAAGGTGATAACATGGAAAAAAGAATACAAAAGATATTTACATTTTTCTTTATAATGTTTTTTTGTTTAATAGGATTTATTACTATTATAAATTTTCATATTAAAACAAATGATGATTCGAAAATAAATATAGAAGAGTCATTCACTAATAGTATTCCTTCTAAATTAAAAAGAATTAATTTATTTCCTAGATATTGCTGGAATAAATTATTAAATAAAAGATTTTATTTTGAAAATAGTGCATATATAACTGATGACAAAAATATTATAAATGGAAGCTTTAAAGAAGGTGATACAACATTTGCACTTGATAATATTAAGAAATTAAATGAATATGCTAAAAAGAATAAAATTAATTTTATATACTTTATATTACCAGGAAAACCATTATATGATGAAGAATTAACTAATATGAATATTGCATGTTATAGAAATAAATCAGCCGATAATTTTATAAAACAATTAAAAGATAACAATATAGATTATGTAGATTTAAGAGAAAATTTTAGACAGTCTAAAGAAAATCCCTACGATTGGTTTTATAAAACAGACCATCATTGGAACTCAGATGCAGGATTAGAAGCAGCAAGAATAATTACAGATAATTTAAATAATAAATATAAAATGAAACTTAATAGTGAAAACCTTAAACCTAATAAATTTGAAAGGAAAGTATATAAAAATCATTGGTTAGGAGAAACAGGAAAGAAGCTATATGCATCACCTTTAGAAAAAGAAGACTTTATAACAAATATACCTAACTATAAAACAAATTTAATATTTCAAGATGAAGAAAAAAAAGAAAGAAAAAAAGGAGATTTTTCAATATTACTAAATGAAGATAGATTAAAAGATGATAATATTTTTAGAGATGGAAGTCTATACTATTATTATTCTATTTATAACAGTACTATTTATAATATAGAAAATTTAAATAATAAAAAAGGAAATATATTATATATTAAAGATTCTTATTCTAGTGTAGTCATACCATTTTTAGCACTAACATCATCAAAGATAACAGCATGGGACTCTAGAAGCGGAAGTAATCTATATAATTATCTTAATACTCATAATAAATATGATACTATTATTGTTGCATATACTATAAGTACAATACCACAATACGAAATGAATGATTTTAAAATAAAATAATAAATAATATAAGAGGTGTAATATGAAAAAAAGTATAATTATTCTTTTACTAATATTAATACCTTTTATATTATTGTCTAATATAGACAAAAAAGGAGAAAAAAAAGATAAGTTTTCATCTAGAGGATTTATAATAGCAAAAAATAATAATGGAGCATTATTAAGTTGGAAAACACTAACTAAAGACAATGATAAAACAACATTTAAGCTATATAAGAATAACAAATTATTAAAAATATTTGATAATAATGAACCAACAAACTATTTTGATACAAACTACATTGGTAAAGATATTTTTATATTAAAAATATATAATGATAAAAAAGTAGTAGATATTATAGAGCCTGAAATAGTTTTTCAAAAAATGAAAAATGGAAACAATGGATCATATTTTGATATTCCAATAAATATGCCTAAACCAGTATTTATGCCAAATGGGGAATTAGCAACATATACTCCAAATGATGTTGTAGCTTATGACGTAGATAATGATGGAATGTATGAGTTTATTGTTAAATGGAATCCAACTAACTCTAAAGATAATTCAATAAGTGGATATACTGGAAATGTTTATATAGATTGCTATAAATTTAATGGGAAAAGATTATGGCATATCGATATGGGTAAAAATATTAGAGCAGGAGCAGGATATACGCAAATGCTAGTATATGACTATGACAATGATAAAAAAGCAGAAGTTATTATAAAAACTGCAGATGGCACAATAGATAATTTTGGTAACGTTATAGGAAATAATTTTATTGATAATAGAAATAATGAAGGATTTATAACAAAAGGAAATGAATATTTATCACTATTTGATGGAACTAATGGAAAAGTATTAAATACAATTTATTATTATCCAAAACGAGGAGACGTAAATGATTGGGGAGATAGAATAGGAAACAGAGCTGATAGATTTCTAGCATCAACTGCATATTTAGATGGAGAAAATCCAAGTGCTATTTTAATTAGGGGAATTTATACAAGAATTGTTGTGATAAGTTATAACGTAGTAAATAAAAAGTTAGAGTTAAATTGGACATTTGATACAAATGAAACTAAAAACAAAAGTGCAGAAGGCAATGCAAACCATCAAGTAATGCCAGCAGACGTAGATAATGATGGCAAAGATGAAATAGTATTAGGTTCATTAGTTTTAGATGATAATGGAGAAATACTACATAATACTACATTAGGACATGGAGACGCACTACATGTAGGAGATTTTGATAAAGAAAATGAAGGATTAGAAATATTCATGTGTCATGAAGACAAAGATTTTGGAATATCATTACGTGATGGAAATACAGGCAAAATATTATTTAGAGATAAAGGTCCATTAGATACAGGAAGATGCATAATAGATAATATAATAGGAAATAATAATGTAACAGAAATGGTGGGAAGTCACAATCTAGTATTATTTAACAATAAAGGAACAATAGTAAGTAATTGGAAAAAAGATAATAAAGATTTAAGTATAAAACCAGGTTATGGAATTAACTTCTTAGTATATTGGGACGAATCATTAGAAAGAGAATTATTAGATGATATACAAATAAAAAGATATGGCGAAAAACCATTATTTATAGGAGAAAATATTAAATCTATAAATGGAACTAAAAGTAACCCATCATTATCAGCAGATTTATTCGGAGATTTTCGAGAAGAAGTCATTTTTCCAACAAAAGATAATAAAAATTTAAGAATATATACAACAACTATATATAGTAACAATAAAGTAAATTCATTAATGGAAAATAGACAATATAAACTTCAAGTATTATTACAAAACATAGGTTATAATCAACCACCTCATCTAGATTATTATTTAGATTATAGTAAGAATTAAAAATAAAGATATAGATTAATAACTATATCTTTTATTTTAACTATTTGACTAAAAAAATAATGCTAAGTATAATGAACTTATAAGGTATTCGAAAGAAAGAGGTACTAATATGAAAATAGCAGTAGCAGGAATCGGATATGTAGGTTCATCACTTGCTACTTTATTAAGTCAAGAACATGAAGTAGTTGCTTATGATATAACCAAAGAAAAAGTCGAATCAATAAATAAGAGAATATCACCTATAAAAGATAAAGAAATTACAGAATTTTTTAAAACAAAAAAGTTAAATTTAAGAGCAACTACAGATTATATTGATGCATTTACTGACGCTGATTATATAATTATTTGTACACCAACAAACTATGACGATAAAAACAATTATTTTGATACTAGTTCTATTGAAGATATTATTAGTAAAGTTATTAGTTTGGATATTAATACTACAATAGTAATTAAATCTACAATTCCAGTAGGATATGTAAAAGCAATAAAAAGAAAATACAAGATTAAAGATATATTCTTTGCTCCTGAATTTTTAAGAGAAGGAAAAGCTCTTTATGATAATTTATATCCTTCAAGAATTATAGTCGGATCTAAAAGTAAAAAAGCAAAAATATTTGGTGAAATGTTAAAGAATAAAGCATTAAAAAAAGATGTACCAATAAAATATATGAATCCAACAGAAGCTGAAGCAGTTAAGTTATTTGCTAATACTTATTTAGCACTTAGAGTATCATTTTTTAATGAATTAGATACTTATGCTGAAATAAAAAAACTTAATACAAAAGATATTATTGACGGAGTAAGTCTAGATCCCAGAATTGGAGACTTCTATAATAATCCATCTTTTGGATATGGGGGATATTGTCTGCCAAAAGATACAAAACAATTACTTGCAAACTATAAAGATGTACCTCAGAATATGATAGAAGCTATTGTTAGAAGTAACGATACTAGAAAAAAGCATATTGCTTCTATGATATTAAAGAAAAAACCTAAAGTAGTAGGAGTCTATAGATTAACTATGAAATCTGAATCAGACAACTTTAGAGCAAGTGCAATCATCAGTGTCATAGATATATTAAAAAATCATAATGTAGATATAATGATCTATGAACCAACTATTAAAGTAAACACTTTCGAAGGATTTGAGGTAGTTCACGATTTAGAATTATTCAAAAATTTAAGTGATGTAATCATAGTAAATAGAAAAGATAAAAACTTAGCAGATGTAAAAGACATAATATATACAAGAGATATATTTAATAGAGACTAAAAAAGAATAAAAAGAAATTAAAAGTAGCAAATATGTTACTTTTTTTAATGAATAATAATTATAGTAAAGATAAAACTATTAAATATATAGATGAATATTATAATGAATGGAAAGATTATTATAAGGATAATGATAAAAAAATTAGTGACTACTCAACAGAAAGAAGTTATAGTATAATAAATATGAAAGAGTATTTTGATAAAAGATATGACTATATAACAAAGGGAGAATAAAAATGGAAAAATTAGAAAAAATAAGAAGATTTATGATTTATTTTATATGTTTTGCTCTTATAGGATGGATATATGAATTAATTGTATTCTTAGTAGAAGATCATATATTAGTAAATAGAGGATTCTTATATGGACCTTGGTTACCAGTATATGGATTTGGTGGAATAGTAATATATTATCTATTTTATCGATTGAAAAATAAACCCGTTAAAATAGGTAAATTAAATATAAGGCCTTTATTATTAATTTTATATATCTCAGCAATAGCTGTATTAGTAGAACTAGCAACAACTTATATTTGTGATTTAATTAAAACTGATTGGACAACTCTATGGTACTATGGTGATAAATTTATGAATTTTCAAGGAAGGATAGCACTTGTTCCAGGTCTAAAATTTGGATTAGTAGGAATAATAGGAATATATGCAATAATACCACTTATAGATAAATTTATAAGTTTAATCTTTATAGATGTAATAATTCATATATTTACAGGAAGTACTTATAATGGACCAGTATAAAAAGATGATAATTTTAAACTGATATAATAAATGTAGACACGACAAAAAAGTCGAACGTCTACGTTTTTTTATGAGAAAATATTTATAAGGAGGAATATTTATGTCTAATATGAGATCGCCTGAGGAAAAAGAAATGATTTTAAAAGACTATTTATCTGGAACAGGAATAATGGAAATCGAAAAAAAATATAGTGTTAATAATGCTGTAGTTTATCGTTGGTTAAAAAAATATAACGAGTTTGGAATTGAAGGATTGAAATCTAATACCGGTAAAAAAGTTGGTGGTAGTAAAGGTATACATTTAAGAAAGCCTAAAAACAAAATTGAAGAACTGGAATTAGAATTAATGAAAAAGGATATTGAGATAGCTCGATTAAAAAAAGGTTACAACGTGAAAGGAGTTGGTCAAGAAAAGGAATTCGTTACTACATTCAACAAGAATACAAAATAATAGATGAATATAAAAACAAATATACAATTAAATCTTTATGTGAGTATATGTCTGTAAGCCGTTCTGGTTATTATAAATGGAAATATAGACAAGAATATCCATCAATGAAATTGATATCAAGACAGTCAGATATTGATTTAATTACTAAAATACACAATAAGCACAAAGCACATGGTTATAGATGGATTAACGCATATGCAAGGCAAAAATACGGAATAGTTTGGTCAGATCATCATGTTCATTTATGTTGTAAATATGCAAACATTAAATATCAAGGAAAACATTATCAATGGAAGAAGCCAGATGAAGAACATAAAACATTTAATAATCTAGTATGGAATGGTTGGAAATATTTATCTAGACCATTTGAAGTAATTGTATCAGATATGACAGCATTTAAAGTCAAAGGAATATATTATGAATTAACCATGTATTTTGATGCATGGAATAAGGAAATAGTTGGATATGGATTAGTTTCACGAAAAGGTGATATAAGATCATATTACGATGGATTAAATCAAGTTTTAGATAAAATAAAAGAAGAACAAATTGAAGAACCTATCATTTTACACACTGATCAAGGTTCCGTTTATTCTTCTTATAGTTATAACAATCTTCTTAATGATTTTAATATTCAGCGTGCAATGAGTCGAGCTGGAACACCTACAGATAATCCAGTTAATGAATCGCTTAATGGTTGGATCAAAGAAGAATTGTTTATTGATTTTGATTTAAAACATTCTAATGACGTTCCAAATCTAATTAAATTATACATTGATTATTATAATAATGAAAGACCAAGTTATGCTTTAAATTATAAAACCCCAATTCAATATAAAATTGAATCAGGGTTTTAAATCTACTTTTTTTAAACTGTCTACTTTTTATTGACTAGTTTATTTAAATCATCTTTTTTATTTAAAAATATGATATAATTCTTTTGGTGATTAATATGTGGGTACTTTGTACAAGTATAGCCTTTATAACATGGGCTATGGTATCAATTTTTTATAAGATTACAAATAAAGTAGATGAATACACTCATTTAAAAACTGGTATATTAGTTGGAATTATAATGGGAATTCATGCTCTTTGTTATATGATATATAAAGGTATGGGGATTAACTTCTTAGATGTATTAAAATATTTTCCTATATCGGTTTTATATATAGCAAGTATGATAATAGGATATAGAGGATATAAATTTATTGAATTATCTATATCTAGTCCAGTACAAAATAGTAGTGGAGTAATAACAGCACTTCTATTTGTATTATTCTTCCATGAAGTATATAATTTACCATTCTATATCGCAGTAGTTTTAATCTTTATAGGAGTAATAATTCTATCAATTGATGAAATAAAAGGAACTAAAGATAAAAGAGAAGAGTTTAAAAAGAAGAATGGATTAAAGAAATTATTTACACTAGCTATAGTATTTCCGTTATTCTATGCTTTATTTGATGGAGTAGGAACATTCCTAGATGGAGTATTTCTAGATAAATTAGAACTTATCAATGCAGATTCAGCACTTATAAGTTATGAATTTACATTCTTTGTATATGGAATCATTACATGGATATATTTAAAGAAAAAAGAACCAAAAATCAAAGTATTTGATGAATGGAACTTAATAGCCGCAGCAATATGTGAAATGGTAGGTCAAGTATTCTATGTATTTGCAATGGCAGAAAATGCAACAATTGCCGCTCCAATTATAGGATCATATTGTGTAATGACCATGTTACTATCAAGAGTATTCTTAAAAGAAAAATTATCCAAAATAGAATATGTAGGTATCTTCCTCGTTCTAGCAGGAGTAATAATCCTATCTATTATGGATGTATAAAACTATAAAATGAGAGTAAAAATCAGGTGATATTATGAAATTCGAAGAAATAAGAATATCAAGAGAAGAATTTTTTAAAATAGATGAAAAAAATGTTATGTTTATAACAAATCCAGGTAGAATGGGTGATGAAGATGGCATAACATTTATAGTAAAAGATAATAATGAATTTAAAATATATAGAATTGGTGACTGGATGTATCGAACAAAAAACTTTAATGAAGATGAATTTATATCATTAAATGATGCAGAAAGACAATTTCCAAAATGGTTTGAAGCATGGAAAAATGAAGGGAATAAGGATTATAAAGGTAAATACACACATATATACATGGGCTTTGGAAATGGCCTATCAGTAGATAATACAATTTATAATGAATTTAAACCATTTCTAGAAAGCTTAGTAAACGAAGAATTAAAAGACAAAGAAAATAAAGAAGAACTATTATATCCTACAATATTTTCCACTTGGAAAGAAGCTGTTAAAGAAATGATAATTAATAAATATAGAAACTAAACTAGATAAAAAGTTAAATAAAAAAACAATATTTCAAATGATAATAAGACAATTCCATTGTCTTTTTTAATTGACTAATTACATCTATTTTGATAAAATAAGCAAGAATTTTAAATTGATATATACAATTTATGCTATAATTATCTAAGAGAAGAGGGGACTTTATGAAAAAAATTAAAGAGTTTTTCAATGAAGAAGGCAAATTCAATGTAAAAGATGCACTAGTATTAACTATAATAGTACTTTTTTATTCAATATTATCTTTTATTAATCTAGGAACAACATCTAATCCTAATACATTTTTTGAAATTGATTCTAACGCAGGATTAATAATTGAATTAAAAGAGAAAGATACTATTTCTAAGATAAAGTTTTATAATGGTAGAAACTCAGGCGATTATTATTTATCTATCTCAGATGATGGAGAAAAATATAATACAGCATATGTTTTAAGAGGACATGGAGCATTTCAATGGGATGAAGGTAAATTTAATAAAGAAACTAAATATATTAAATTAGTTCCAAAGGATAAATCAAGTCTAACTTTAGGAGAAATTGCTTTATATAACAATGGTGGAGAAAAAATAACTACTACTATTACTAGTAATAAAGATAAAATATATTCTCTTTCAGATGAAGCATCAACAATACCAAAAACAATAAGTTATTATAATTCATCATATTTTGATGAAATATATTTTGCAAGAAGTGCATATGAATATGTAAATGGATTACAAGTATATGAATGGACTCATCCACCATTAGGAAAATTAATACAAGCTATACCTATAGCAATAACAAAAGAGATGACTCAATTTAATTATAGATTTATGGGTAACCTAGCAGGAATATTAATGATAGTAGTAATGTATCTATTTGCAAAAGACATGTTTAGAAAAAGAAAATATTCTATATTTGCAGCATTATTAATGACATTTGATACATTTCATTTTGCTCAAACAAGACTAGGTACAATAGATTCATTCTTAGTATTATTTATCTTATTATCATTCTTCTTTATGTTTAAGTATTGTAAGTATGATAAAACAAGATTTTTAGCCTTATCAGGATTATTCTTCGGATTAAGCATAGCTACTAAATGGACAGGATTTTATGCAGGTATAGGATTAGCAATAATCTATTTTGTAAATAAATTTTCTACTAAAAAGAAATTTATGCCTACAGTAGGTAAAGGATTATTATTCTTTGTATTAATACCTTTAATAATATATACATCTACTTATATATTATTTCCTAATTTACAAAGTATAAAAACAAATTCAATAGAGACATTAATAGAACAACAAAAATTGATGTATGATTATCATTCTAATTTAGTAGCAGAGCATCCATTTACTTCTAAATGGTATACATGGCCAGTTGGATATAAACCTGTATGGTTCTATACAAAAGAAGTAACTAAAACAACATCTCAAACTATATCTAGTATTCCAAATATATTAATATGGTGGCCAGGAATTATAGCAATGTTAATATTACCATATTACATATTTAAGAAGAAAAACGGTAAATCATTATTTTTACTTGTAGCAATTCTATCATTATATTTACCATATATATTTATAGGAAGAATAATGTTCTTATATCATTATTTCCCTGTACTACCATTCCTATATCTAGCAATAACTAATTTCTTTTATCAAATAAACAAAAATAGTAAAAAAGACTGGTTAATGTTAGCTTATATGATGTTAGTAATAATATTCTTTATAGTATATTATCCTATAATTAGTGGAACAACAGTATCTAATGATTATATAGAAAATACTAAATTATTTGATAGTTGGATATATTAACGTAAAGTATTTATCTTTTATAGATAGATACTTTTTATTTTGTTATAATTAATTAGAAGGTGATTTAATGAAAATACTATGTCTAGGACATTTAACTTATGATACTACTTTACCTGTAGATTTTTATCCTGAAGAAAATGAAAAATATCATATAGGTAAAAAGATAGCATGTGGAGGAGGACCTGCACCAAACGCCGGATATTTACTTGGTAAATGGAATGAAGATGTTACAGTAGCAGGTGTACTAGGAAATGATTATGAAGGAAATAAAATATTAGAAGAATATGAAAATATAGGAATAAGTACAAAATATATAGAAAAAGTAGATAATATAGAAACAGATACAAGTTATGTAATAGCTAATACTTCTAATGGTTCTAGAACTATTCTAACTACAAATACTAATAGAAAAACACATCCATATTCACTAGAAATAACAGATAATTATGATTGTTTAGTATTTGATGGAGAAGAATATGAAACTGCTATAAAAGTAATAGAAAACAATCCTAATGCAATAAGTATTTTAGATGCAGGCAATTTAAGAGAAGGAAGCAAAGCACTAGCTCCTTTAGTAACATATTTAGTATGTTCACATGACTATGCAGAAGAATTTACTAATATGACAATGGATTACAATGATATTAATTCGATAATAAAGATATATGAAGAAATGAGAAAAACATATAAAAATCATTTAATAATTACATTAGAATCATTTGGTTGTTTTACTGAAATAAATGGAAAATACAAAATAATTCCAAGTATAAAAGTAAATCCAGTAGATTCAACAGGAGCAGGAGATATTTTTCATGGTGCTCTAACATACTTTATAATACATAATTATCCAATAGAAGAAGCTCTAAGACTATCTAATATAACAGGAGCATTATCAGTTAAAAAAATAGGTAGTAGATATAGTATAAGTAATTTAGAAGAAGTAATTAATTATAGAGAAGAAAAATGATAGATTTATATAAAAATTTACCTACACTAGATCTACATGGAGAAACAAAAGAAATATCTACAGTATTAATAAATGATTTTATTGAAGATAATTATAAAATAAAGAATAAAAAAGTAATAATTATACATGGTTATGGTGCAAAAATATTACTTAAAAATACCCAAGAAGTACTTAAAAAAAATAAATATGTAGAAAACTATAAATTAGATAATTTTAATAGCGGTCAAACAATAGTAGAAATAAGGTCAAGGAACTAATAAATTCCTTGACTTTTTTTGCTTCTAGAGTTATTATAGAAGGCACGTGAGTTGATAGGGGGTAAAAAATCATGTACACGTCAGAGTATGAAAAAAAAGGATTTCCATTTAGAGATTTCCTAACAAAATTAATTTTAGTGATAGTATTCGTACTTTTATTAGTATTATTACTACCAAAATTTATTCAACCTAAGATTGTTCAACAAAATTGTACTGACGCTAAAGCCAGTAGCAATGAAGAATGCTCTACTTTAGCATATTCATCTTTAACATCTCAAATCTTTAGAGATAACTTAGATGAAATGAAAGAAGCAGCAGTATCTTACTATACAACAGAAAGATTACCAAAAAATGTTGGTGATAAAGAAAAGATGACTCTTCAAGCTATGATTGATAAAAAGATTATTACTGCATTAATTGATAAGAATAATAAAGCAGTAGATACTGAAAAATCATACGTAGAAATTACTAAAATGGATAATGAATATCTATTAAAAGTAAATATCAAAGATAGTGAAAAAGAAGATTATATCTTAGTTCATTTAGGTTGCTACAACTATTGTAATTCTTACTTATGTGAGAAGAATGCAGCAGAAGAAGTAGGATTTGTTAAATCTTCAAGAGCATCATCAACTACATCATATGTAGCTGTAACTCCAAGTTACACAGTAAATGGAAATGGAAGTATAACTCATAATCCAACTCCAAATACTACAGTAATTAATCACTATTACTATGAGTCAACTGGATCAAACGAACAAGCAAGTACAACAAACAACACAACAAATAATTATTATACAGATAACTCAGTAACTAATAATTACAATGATAACTCTGTTACAAACAATACAACTAATAATTATTATGAAGATAATGATACTATTATTATCATTAATAAGTGTGATAAAGATTGTGAAGAAGAAGAAAAGAATATTTGTACATATGACAAAGTTACAAAAACATATTATGGTTCAAACGGAACTAAAGTAACAAGAGAAGAATTTATTAAACAATGTACTGAACCTGAAGAAACACCAGACGTTCCAGATAAACCAAAAATTTGTACATATGATAAGACTACAAATTCATATTATGGAGAAAATGGAACTAAAGTAACTAGAGAAGAGTTTATTAGTCAATGTACTGAACCTGAAGAAACACCAGACGTTCCAGATAAACCAAAAATTTGTACATATGATAAGACTACAAAAACATACTATGGTGAAACAGGAGCAACAGTTACAAGAGAACAATTTATTAATCAATGTACTGAACCTGAAGTTGAACCAACTCCAAGTGAAGAACCAGAAATTAAAAAATGTGTTTATGATGAAAAAACTGGTAAATATTATGGTAAAGACGGAACAGTAGTATCAAAAGAAACATATAAAACTCAATGTACTACTACACCAGATGAACCTGAACAACCAGAAACAAAGAAATGTGTTTATGATGAAAAGACTGGTAAATATTATGGTAAAGACGGAGATGTAGTATCAAAAGAAGTATATAATACTCAATGTGGAACTACACCAGATGAACCTGAACAACCAGAAAAACAATATGTATATAAATATAAGAAAGTAACAGGTGCTACATTAAGTAAATGGTCTGCATGGTCTGAATGGGAAAAAACAAGTTGTGATACTAAAGAATTAGCTTGTGACACAAATAATGACGCATGTATCAAGAAGAGACAATTATATGAAAGAAAAGAACAAATTGGTACATATAAAGATACATTTACAAAACAAAGACAAGAACAAAGACAAGTAGCAACTTATACTCAAAAAGCATGTTCAAAATATAATTACATTATTGTAGATAATACAACTTATGCTATTACTGATACAACTACATATACTACAATTAATAAAGTAACAACAACAAAGACATCTGCAGTTACTAGAGCAGGTGGATGGACATATTCTGGAAGAGGATCATATGCAAATCCTCCAAGAGATACAGCATCTACACACTATAAATTTGTAGGAGCAGATTATAGTAAATGTAATGATAAATGTACATCCTTACCAAACTTCTATTATGATGCATATAACTACACTGCTGGAGATATGCAAGTTACAACTTCAACTACTACAACTCCAATAACTACATCACATACTGATACTTCAGTAACTTCACACACTGATTCAAGTGTTACAGCAACATGTGGTGAATTAGTAACAAAACAAGTTCCAGTATATAGAACTATAGAAGTAACAGATAAATCTTCAATTAATAAACCTTTATACGGAACAGTATGTTATAAGAGTGAAAAAACAAGAGAAGTAGTAGAAGAAGGAAAAACTCAATACAAATGGTCAACATACAACAATCAAACTTTAATTAAAGATGGTTGGGTAATGACTGGTGACTATAAGGAAGCTTAAGAAGGGAGTTATAAATAATGAAAAAATATAATAAAGTATATTTTATAAAAATAGATGGTAAAAAATCATATATAGGAGTAACTCTTAAAAAAGGATTAACTATATTAACTAGAGATGAAGCAATTTTAGCTTCAGCTACTACAGCAACTCCAGTATATGTAGAAACATTAGCAGATTTAAATAATTTCTTTACTATATATAAAAAGCCATTAAAAAACCATACATTAAGAAATGCAGGATTAACAGCTGCAGGATTAGCATTAGTATTAGGAATGTCTGGTGCTTATGCACTTAATAGTCCTGACGCAGCAAACATATTAGGAGCATTTAACGCTCCTAAGACTGTTGCAGAAAGAACTTTAGATATTAATCAAGATCAAGCACCAGAAGCAACAGTAGAAACTGAAGAAACAAAAGAAGCTAACGAAACAGAAAAAGCAAGTGAACAAGAAGTAAGAACATTTGATAGTGTATTATCTGAATCAACTTCAGAAAAACAAAAACAAGTTCTATCAATGATGGCTAATTATATTAGATATTTCAATGGTGATTTTGCTAATACTTATAAAGAAGTAGTAGAATTAACTGATGAAAATGGTAATTTAACAGGCGAAAAAATCGAAGTTAAACCAGCATTAAAATGGGAATATGAAGTACCAGCATTAACTATTGCATATAATGGTTATTCTGCACAAAAACTACATTCAATATTTAATGGTAAAGATTTAAATGCTGATCAATTAGATAAAGATTATAAAGTAGCAACTTTACAATTATTCGGAGCATATGTAATTTCAGATAGAAGTATGCCAGTTAATTTAGCTAATTTAGTTGAAAGTGAAGAAGGAAAAGCCTTCGTTCAAAAATATGAAGATATGTTCTATTCAATAAAAGAAGCTAAAACTGATGAAGAAAAAGTAGAATTAGTTACAAAATTCTATCAAGAATTATATAAAGATTTCCCAATAGAAGCAGTATCAAAAATGGACTTCAGTGAACAAGAAGTAGGAATTGCTCACTCAGACGTAATAACTACATTCAATGGTAGAGAATTAGATTCATATAAATTAGCAATTACACCAATGATATGTGCAGTTGAAACAATGTATCAAAATCTATCAATAGATGCTACATTACAAGATGAAGCAATCAATTACTTTAACTTATTAGGTGAATGTAATTTAGCTTATAAAGAATTCATGAAAGCAGAAGTAGCATCAGGATGTGGAGAATTCGACGATACATTAGCTGATTACGATGAATTAAGTGATTTACTAATTAAAGAATTACAAGATAAAAATGCATATGTAATAGATGATATGCATAGAGAATTAACTCTATTAACTAGATTCCAAGAAGAAGTTAATGGTCATTTCAATATAATTGATGGAGAAATGGATGGATCTTGGTGGTATTATACTGATACAAATACAGAAGTAACAGTAACTTACTCAGATCCAGTAACAAGAACTGAAACTCATACAAGATACAAAAAAGATACTAAAACATGGACAACAGATGATAGACAAAAAGCAGTAGACCATGTTGGAGAAGAAGCAGTTAAAAAAGCTGAAGAACAAGTTGATCAAAAAATAGAAGAAGAAAATAGAAAAGCAAAAGAGGAAGCAGAAAAGAAAGCAGATAAAGAACAAGAACGTCAACAAAAAGTTGAAGATGAAAAACGTGAAAAACTTGAAGATGAAGTTAAAAAAGAAGACGAACAATTCAAAGAAGATATAAAAGATGCTAATGAACAAATCAAAAAGAATAATGATAATAATACTGAAAATGATAAACCTGTAAATGAAGAGGATTTCAAAGGACACGAAGTAGACTTTGACGATGATCATTCAAATGATAAAGGTGACCTAGATGATTCAGTAAAAGACATAACAACAGATGGTACAGGAGCAGATCAAGCATTACCTGACCCAAATGCAACAGGAGATGAATTTGACAATAGAACAGATTCAGATCCAGTAGAAGAAAAGCATGAAGAGTCTAAACCTGCTGAAGAAAAACATGAAGAGTCTAAACCAGCTGAAGAAAAGCATGAAGAAGCTAAACCTGCTGAAGAACATCATGAAGAGTCTAAACCTGCTGAAGAAAAGCATGAAGAATCTAAACCTGCTGAAGAAAAACATGAAGAAGCTAAACCTGCTGAAGAACATCATGAAGAGTCTAAACCTGCTGAAGAAAAGCATGAAGAATCTAAACCTGCTAAAGAACATCACGAAGAATCTAAACCTGCTGAAGAACATCACGAAGAATCTAAACCTGCTGAAGAGCATCATGAAGAATCACACAACGATTCACCAGCTCCAGCTGAAACAGTTAATTTTGAAGTAGACGAAAATGATCAATATGAAGAATATACAACAACAGGTAGCGCTAGTGATGAAGAATTAGTTGATAATTATATAGCTAGCTTAGAAGCAGCTACACCTGAAGAATTAGCAGCAATCAAAACAATGTAATAAAAAGAGCTAAATAGCTCTTTTTTATTGATATATATAGAAAAATTTGACATTTCATAGCAAATATGATATAATACAAATACTTTGAGGGTAGGGGGTCTACCTTAAGTAACCACATAAGGGGGTTGAATATATGGAAAAAAATTATATATTTGAATACTTAGACGAGAATGACTTCAGAAAGAAAGAAAGATCAGTAAGAAAGTATAATATGCTTGCTTATAAGAAATTAACATTTAATTACTATCCTGAATTAAGAAGAGGTAAATTCTTAGGAAAATTAGTTAATGAAGATAAGAAAAATAATATAGTTAGTTATGAATTAATATTACCTACTGATGAGTTATTTAGTAAAGTTCATGGCGATATTACTCTTCATTATACTGTTTATACTGAAAAAGGAATTATTCTATTAACAAATATTACTCCAGAAGGAATACTAGATGAAGGACATAGAGCCGAATTATCTACATATAAAGGAGTAATGATTTCTAAAGAAAATCCTAAAAAAGATATGTTCAAAATAAATTTATTAAACATGTTAAATAAGTAGAGAATAGTCTCTACTTTTTTTAAATATTTTTTAAAAAAATGTTGTAATATAAATAAATATATGCTATTATTAAATAGTCATGGACCCTTAGCTCAGTTGGTTAGAGCATCCGGCTCATAACCGGGCGGTCATAGGTTCGAGTCCTATAGGGTCCACCATTTTTATGCGAGTATGGCGGAACTGGTAGACGCGCTAGTCTTAGGAACTAGTGCCTTCGGCATGCAGGTTCGATTCCTGTTACTCGCACCATTAAGAAATTAAAGATCAATCGTAAAAAGATTGATCTTTTTTATTGAAAAAATATTAATTCGTAAAATAACTCAAAATAGATATAATATGAAATAATTATATGTTAAAATAAAATTAGAAAGATATCTATTAAAGGTATGGTGATCAAATATGAACGAAGAAACTATAGAACTATTAAGAAGAAATAGAGAGAGTTTAAAAAAAATTGATGGCGATTATGATTCAAATGATTATTCTATAAATAGAAGTGTAGATGAAGAATTCTACTCTATATTAAATAGAATTAATTTAAAAGATGTTAAAGATAAGAAAGAATTATTTTCATTAATAGATCAATTAGCAGAAACAACAGTTGATAAAACAGTAAAAAAAGTATCTTCTTATAATGATGTAACAGATTTTACATGGGCACATGATTTAAGAGTAAGTGAACTTTACTTAAAAGATTTAACAGATAAATTCATGAAAAGTGTAGGAGTTAATATACCTCTATCTCAATTTTATTTAACACAAATTAATTATTTATCTGACGATTTAAAAACTCATCATTGGGGAGAAGAATACGTAAATAATTTATTTAATAGTATAGGTTTTAAAAAACTAGCACAATCAGTCGAAAGAATGGTTGATTCTACAACATGGAGCCTATATTGGAATGAAGACTACAAAAGTAATAGAGAAAGAATTAAATATGCGATAAGTAAAGATCCAAATGAAATTAATAATGTTCCAGATGAATTAAGAGAAAACAAACAATTTATGATGGAATTATTAGAAGTAAATCCAGAGTGTTATTTTGGAATGAGTCAAGCGATGAGAAAAGATAAAGAAATTGCTAAATCAATAATATATAAAGATTATAGACAATTTGTTGAATTTGCAGATGATAATTTAAAAACAATTGAATTTCTAAATGAATGTAATCTGCATCCTGAAGACACAAAAATAGTATTAGGAGCAATTAAAGAACATAATGAAATAAAACAACCAAATAATAGTAATCAAAATACAAATCAACAATCATCAAATGTAGTATTTGATCCAGAAGCATATAATTGTAATTCATTTATGGAAGGTTTAAATAAATGTAGAACAAAACAAGAAGTTATAAAATATGTAGATAGTATAGTTGATAGTTTTCCTCATGATGAAAACACACCAGATCAAATAGGAACATCAGGAAATATCTTTTCAGAAATAGCATATACTAATAATGGAGAATATAATGGATTTATAGATCCATCAATAAAGATAACTAATGCTACATTAGGATATAGTTATCATATTTATGATAGAGAATATCTATATGCATTTGCTAGTGGAATAAGATCACAAAACTTCCCAAGTAAAACTAATTTATTACCTTACGTAATGCAATATTTAGATTCATACTTTGGTTTTCCAAAAGACAATATTGATAGAAGAGATGATGTTCTATATAATTTTGCATTATTACATGCTGAAGAGTTTTATAAACAACATAATATACCTGTATATGAAAATATGGGGGCAGTAGATCAAATGCAATTATCTGGTGACTTTCCATTAAGTGCATTAAAAGGAGCCTACGCAGCACAATGCGTTGAAAGATCAGCTCTAGCTCAAAATATAATGAAATTATGTGGTTATAACTCTTCAATAATGTACGGTGATTGTGAATCACATGGCCAAGTAGAAGGTCATTGCTGGAATTCAATTCGTGATAAAGATGATAATATACAAATAATAGATTATAGTAATACTGTATATTCATATCAAGATGGAAAATTCAATAGAAGAGTCCCTTATAACTATCCAATTAGTAGTGCTGAATATCTTGCAAGAGATGGAGTATTAGAAATGCCAGACTACCATATTTCAAATGGAAAAAGAGTAAGAGATAATTTAAATAGAAAATATGCAATTGGAAAAAACATAAATATGCAAGATACAATAACAAAAGAAAACAAACAAAACCTGTAGCAAGTAATTGCTACTTTTTTTTATAATAAAAATGTTATAATAAATACAGGTGATTATTATGAAATATAATAATTTAATAATATTTTATGTTTTTGCAATTGTCCTGTTGCTAGGTTGCTTTACAATAGTAAAAGATCCAAAAGAAATATCCACAATTGAAAACAGACATCTAAAAAAAATACCGCATCTAACAAACTCTGATTATTTTTACAAAAATTTTCAAAAAAATTTTGAACAAGCATTAAACGATCAATTTATCTATAGTGATAAAATTAAAAAAAATTATACTAAATATACAAATATAAGTAATCATATAGATATAAGTAAATATTTATGTAAAAACAATTACACAAGTCTAGATAATAACATAAGTCTATACGGATGTGATGGTTATATTGTGTTTAACTATAGTTCTTACGGAAATATTTATGATCAACAATTAAGAAATTTTTTTGAAGGATATAGTAAACTTAATAGTATTAAAGAAGTATATTACTATACTATTGATACTTCTTGTGTATATGATTTTAATAAAAAAGAGAATACATTTAATCTAGAAAAAACCTTTAAAAGATATTTAAAAGGAAATTATAAATTACAATCATTCAAATTTAAGAATTTCGAAGAATATTCTAATTATTTTTATAAAACCGATCACCATTGGAATTATCAGGGCTCATATAAAGGATATACAGAAATAATGAACATGATAGGAATTAAAGATATAAAAAAGCCAATAGAAACAATAACATTAGATAACATTAAATATTATGGATCCAATTCTCAATTAACAAGATATACTAAAAGTTATGATATATTCAAGGCATACAAATTTAACTTAGAGAAACATGATACATATATTGATGGAAAACCATCTAAATATGGAAATGCTGAACAATATATATCTGAAAAAAGAGGTAAGGAAAAAGAAGTTATAAATCTATATTCAGAATATTATGGAAATGATTATGGAGAAATAATATTTGATTATCACAATAATAAAGAAAATATTTTAATATTATCAAATTCTTATGATAATGCAATAGATGAGTTAATTGCTTCACATTTTAATAGAACTTATATTTTAGATTTTAGAAAATTTGATAATCATAATTTTAATTTAGTAGATTATATGAATAAAAATAAAATTAATAAAGTATTAGTTATAGCAGATTACTTTTACTTAAAAGATAATTTAACACTAAAAAAGGAGTGGTTAGATGGTATTCAGTAGTTTAAGCTTCTTATTTTTCTTTCTACCATTACTTTTAGTAATATATTATATTTCAAAAGATAATTATAAAAACTACATATTATTAGTATTTTCATTAATATTCTATTCATGGGGAGAACCTGTATATGTATTATTAATGATCTTATCAATAATAATAAATTATATTGTTGCAATACTAATTGATAAATATAAAGATAAAAAGATTAAAAAAATGATATTAATAATTGGCATATTTATAGATATAGGATTATTATTCTATTTTAAATATAGTAATTTCTTTATAGATATTTTAAATAATATATTTGGTCTATCTTATAAAATAACTGAAATTGTATTGCCAATAGGAATTAGTTTTTATACATTTCAAGAAATATCATATCTAGTAGATGTATATTTAAAAAGAATAAAAGTACAAAAGAATATATTTAATCTAGGTACATATATTTCATTCTTTCCTCAATTAATAGCAGGACCTATAGTAAGATATAAAGATATTGAAAAACAATTAAAAAAGAGATCTCATACCTTTGAAAAATTTACTGAAGGTATAAGAAGATTTATGATAGGTTTTTGTAAGAAAGTATTAATAGCAAATAATGCTGCTATAATATGTAATACTATTTTTAATAGCTATGAACTTGAAAGTTATAAAGGAATAATCCTAATAATAGGAATAATATCTTTTACTATTCAAATTTATTATGATTTTTCAGGTTATTCAGATATGGCAATAGGTCTAGCTAAAATGTTTGGTTTTGAATTACTAGAAAACTTTAATTACCCTTATATAGCAACATCTATTAAAGATTTCTGGAAAAGATGGCATATATCTTTATCTAGTTGGTTTAAAGATTATATATATATTCCTTTAGGCGGGAGTAGGGTATACATAATAAAATATATAATAAATATATTAATAGTTTGGTTACTAACAGGTCTATGGCATGGAGCTAATTGGAACTTCATAATATGGGGCTTATATTATGCAATATTATTATTAATAGAAAAAGTATTAAGAAAATACACAGTAAAAATTCCAATTATTTTTAAATGGATATTCACATTTAACCTAATTAATATTGGTTGGTTAATATTCAAAATAGAAGATATTAATCTTTTATTAAATGTATTTAAAAATATGTTTATATTAGATGAAGGTAATTTCATCTTATTTATAACTAAACATTTTAGTATAATTAATCAAATGATATTTGTAATTATAGGATTAATATTTATGTTTCCAATATATAAAAAATTAAAAGAAAAAAATAATAATATAATTAATTGGATATTAGATATAACTATATGTTTATTATTTATTCTTTCTATTTGTAGCCTAATAAGTAATTCATATAATCCATTTATATATTTTAGATTTTAAAAATAAAAAGACGAGAAATTCTCGTCTTTTAATTATAAAGCTATATTTTTATTCTCTCTAGATTCTTCATTAGTTTGTTCTAACATTCTACCAACTTCATATTCATCATCATATAATGGAGAAGGTTGATTCATTTGAGAATTCATATTATTATATAAATCTCTATTAAATGCTTCTTCATTGCTCATAGCTCTCATCTCACCATCTCTTAGAGTACTATCTAACTCACTAATAGCTGGTGGAGCTACATCTTCCATAGGTTGTTCTACACTAGATTTACTCTCATCAATTTCAAGTATTGTCTCTTCTTCAGTAACAACTTCATTTAATTCATTATTTTCCATAAGAAACCCTCCAATTAAAATAAATAGAATTAATATCCAAAACTTTTAATAAAAGCATTTACATCATCTTTATATTCTTCACTCACATTTGCATATATAAATGTATTTTCAACTCTACAAATATACATATATTGTCCATTAGAAGTAAGTGTGTATGCTTCATAATTTTTACCTTCTACTGAAACATAAGAAGAAGAATTGCCTTTAGAATCTTCAAATATTTTAACATTAGTGTCAAAATTAGATGAAGCAGTAGCCTCAGTATCTAAAACATAAAATTCTATTTGCCAATTATTATTATATGCAACATATCCTTCTTTAATAGTATTATCTGAAGCATATTGTCCTTCTTTTACATTTTTAGTACTTAAATTAGAATCTTCAGCTAAAGCAATAAAATCGTTAGTAGTTTTAACATTCTTAGTTCCACATCCAGTAAGTAAAAAAGTCATAACAACAATAGTAAGAATTATTCCTACCTTTTTTAATCTTTTCATAATCTACCTCCAATTATAAAATACCATAAAATTACTATTAATAAAACTAAAAAACAAAACTTTACAATTTATGATATAATTTAAATGGTGATTTAATGATAGAACAAAATGATGAATTCAAAAAGAAATATATGAAATACGAATTTGCTAAAGAGAGATTGCAAAATGAAATAAATATATTAATAAAAGAATATGAATATGAATTGGGATATAATCCTGTAGAACATACTAAATCAAGAATAAAGACACTAGAAAGTTCAATAAATAAATTAAAAAAAAGAAATTATGAAATTACTTTTGAAAATCTTATAAATCATATCCATGATATTGTAGGAATAAGAATAGTTTGTTCTTTTTTATCAGACGTATATGAAATAGCTAATAGAATACAAAGTTCAAAACAGTTTAAAATAGTAAATGTAAATGACTATATTAAAGAGCCAAAACCATCAGGATATACAAGTTATCATATAAATGTCTTAATACCAATAGATTTATATGCATCTACAGAATATATAGAAGCTGAAATCCAAATAAGAACAATAGCAATGGATTGTTGGAGTTCACTAGATCATAAATTAAGATATAAACTACCAGAAAATATACCTGATGAAATAAATACTGAATTAAAAAATCGTGCTAAAGATATGCAGGAATTAGATAAGAAAATGGAAGCTATACACAAATTAATATTACAATATAAAGCAAATAATTAATTTTAATTTAATAAAAAAGAATTAATATAATAATGAGGTGATTATAATGGAAAAAGAAAAAAAGAAAAAAGAAGAAAAAGAAGAAAAAGAGGTACAAATAGAAAGGGTATATGTAGAAGTACCTAAAAAAGAAAATAAAGCAGGAAAATTTTTCAAATTCCTTATATTTTTAATAATTATAGGATTAATAGGATATGCATTAATTAAATATGATATGATTAATCTTCCATCATCTAAAAAGAAAAGTGCTGAACTAAACTATACTGAAACAACTACTAAAGTTAAAGAAGGAATATATTTAACAGATGTTTCTGAAATAGTAGATAATGTAATGCCTTCTATAGTTGCTATAACAAGTAAGACATTAATATCATCTGGTCAATATGGTCCATCTATATTTGGAGGATCACAAGAATACACTGCAGAAGGAGCAGGATCAGGAATAATAATAAGTAAAACTGATAGTGATATTTTAATTTTAACTAACTATCACGTAATAGAAGGAGCAGAAGAATTATCAGTAACATTCTATGACGAACAATCATATGATGCTAAAGTAGTAGGAGTATCTGAAAAGAAAGATATTGCTGTAATTAAAGTAGCATTAAATGATATAAAACCTAGTACTATAGAAAGTATTGCTATCGCAACAATAGGAGATAGTAATAAATTAAAAGTAGGTAATGGAATAATTGCTATAGGAAATGCTCTAGGATATGGACAATCAGTCACTACAGGTGTAGTAAGTGCCTTAAATAGAGAAGTAACAATGGACAACACTAAAACAAAAATGATTCAAATAGATGCAGCAATCAATGGAGGAAACTCAGGAGGAGCACTTCTAAATGCCCAAGGAGAAGTAGTAGGAATTAACTCAGTAAAATATTCAGCAGCCGCAACATCAACTTCTGCTAGTATTGAAGGAATGGGATTTGCTATTCCAATTTCAGATGTAAAAGATCTTATTAATCAATTAATGAATGGAGAAGATGACTTATCTGGAGGATCAATTGGAGTAGAAGGATTCATGACTACAGACTTTGAAAACACTTCAAATCTTCCAAAGGGATTCTATATTCAAAAAATAACTAAAGGATCAGGTGCAGATAAGGCAGAATTAGAAATAGGAAATATAATTACAGAAATAGATGGTAAGAAGGTAGAAGAATTCAGCGTAATATCAGAATACTTAGATGGAAAAAATAAAGGAGAAGAAATAGAATTAACTATAGCTTATCCATCAGGAAGAGAATATAAAGAAAAGACTGTAAAAGTAAAATTATCATAAAAATAAAAAGAGATTTTAATTCTCTTTTTTGATTTTAATAATATCTAATATGTCATTATAATTATCTTCATATATGTCATCAGAGTAATTAAGAAAAAGCACATATTTTGAAACCATATTAATTAAATAAAACTAGCCTACGCATATTTTGACTTTATCTAATATTTATGATAAAATATGCAACAAAAAAAGAGGGGATTTTTTAATGTTAGAAATATATTCAAGAGATAGAGAAACCGATTTTGAATTTTTTGTATTTGATGGAAACAATATCAAATATAAAACAATAGATATTTATGAATTAGATAAAAAAACAAAAGCATATTACCGTAGTTTAGATGAAGGTACTATTATATTAGATGGTACACCTATAAGTAAGGATAATATTACAAAAGAACAAGCTGATTACATATATAGTATGGCAGAATTAGACAAAGAAAAATATAAAAGAATAAAAAGAGATTATACTCCAAGTTATCTTAGAATAATTAGTGGATCTAGTATTTCTGAAATTGTCGATAATGTAAGCGTAGTTGAAGTACCTGATATTGATAATTTCCAAAGTTGGATTTATATCAGAGGATATGAATTATTACAAAGTTTTATAAATGAATATGAAAAACAAAACAATAAAGGAAATAAGCCAAAAATAAAATTATTTGATAAATTGTTTAAATAAAAAAGATGATTTTAAGTCATCTTTTTCTTTTACAAATATTTTAATGGTGCCGAAGGAAGGAATCGAACCTTCAACCTACTCATTACGAATGAGTTGCTCTACCAATTGAGCTAAATCGGCAACAAGTTAATTATAACATGAATAATTGAAAAACAAGTATCTATTTGTTATAATGTAGGAGAAAAGGAGATAGTTATGTTATTAGAAAGAGAAAAAACTATTGATAACAAAATAATTGATAATATTAGATCTCTAAGTATTGATATGATTACTAATGCTAAAAGTGGTCATCCAGGTATATGTCTAGGAGCAGCACCAATACTATATGCATTATATAAAGATCATATAAACATAGATACTAATTATCCAAATTATTTTAATAGAGATAGATTTATTATGTCAGCAGGACATGGAAGTGCTCTATTATATTCAACATTATTCTTCGCAGGATTTCCAATTACATTAGAGGATTTAAAATCATTTAGACAACTAGACTCAATTACTCCGGGTCATCCAGAATATGGAAAAACTCCAGGAGTAGATATGACTACAGGTCCATTAGGAGAAGGTATAGCTACAGCAGTAGGTATAGCAATGGCAGAAAGATATCTAAATGCATATTTTAATGATAAGAAAAAAGACTTAATAAACTATTATACTTATGTACTAGCTAGTGATGGAGACCTAATGGAAGGAGCATCATATGAAGCATGTACTCTAGCAGGAAACTTTAATTTAAATAAATTAATAGTTTTATATGATATGAATGGAGTATGCTTAGATGGAGAAGTATCAAAAAGTACAAATGAAAATTTAACTCTACGTTTTTCATCAATTAACTGGAACGTAATCACAGTAGAAAATGGCGATAGTTATGAAGAAATAACTAAAGCAATAGAAGAAGCTAAAACTG
The DNA here is from genome assembly GCA_902789225.1 of uncultured Erysipelotrichaceae bacterium. Lineage (GTDB taxonomy): Bacteria > Bacillota_I > Bacilli_A > RF39 > UBA660 > RUG343. The sequence goes on along the minus strand of CADANC010000007.1, from coordinate 51,543 downwards.
AAACTACAAAACCAACTATTATTGCAATAAAAACAGTAATAGGGAAGAATTCAACTAAAGAAGGAACATCTGATGTACATGGTTCACCTCTAACCGAAGAAGAAGTATCAGAGTTAAAAGATAAATTAGATATTAGAGATGTACCATTCACAGTATTCCAAAATTTACTTGATGAATTTAGAAGTAAAATTAATGAAAGATGTTTTAAATTAAATGATAAATTTATACATAGTATAGAAAGCTTAGACGATGAAGCAAGAGAAGTACTAGATTATTTAATGAATGAAGATAAATCAATTGACTTAAAAAATTTAGCTTATCAATTACCTGATAAGATGGAAGAAAAAGCTAGAGTAACATCAGGAAAAGTATTATCTTCTATAGTAACTAAATATCCATATGTATTAGGAGGAAGTGCTGACTTATTTAAACCAACTTGTACATATGTAGATGGAGTAGGAGACTTCACAAAAGATAATTATTCTGGAAAGAATATCTATTATGGAGTAAGAGAACATGCTATGGCAGCTATTTCTAATGGATTAGCTTTATGTGGAATTAGACCTTATGCCGCAACATTCTTAGCATTTTCTAACTTTATGCTACCATCAATTAGATTAGCATGTATGATGCATCTACCAATAACATATATATTTACACATGACTCAATTAGTGTAGGAGAGGATGGTCCAACACATCAACCAATAGAGCAAATTTCTCAATTAAGAGATATACCTAATTTAGAAGTATTTAGACCAGCTGATGTAAATGAAATAATAGGTGCATATAAAGAAATATATAATAAAAAAGATAGTCCAAGTGCAATATTACTATCTAGAAATACACTACCAATTCTAAATTGTACAAAAACAAATGAAGTAGTAAAAGGAGGATATATTGCTAGAGATTTCCAAACAGATAAAAAAGCAATATTAATATCTTCTGGAGAAGAATTATCAAAGTGTATTGATATCGCAACTAAATTACAAAGTAAAGGTATAGGTATAAGAGTAGTATCAGTACCTAATATAGATAGATTTTTATCTCAAGATAAAGAATATATTGATGAAGTTCTACCAGTAGAAATCAAAAAAATAGTTATAGAAGCTTCAAATTCAAAAGATTGGTATAAAATAATATATAATCTTAATAATGTAATAAACATCAATGATTTCGGTGTTTCTGCACCAAAAGATGATGTATATAAACATTTTGGATTTGATATAGATTCTCTACAAGCAAAAATAGAAGAAATAATTAAATAGAAAGGATGATTTTATGTTACATGATATCTTATTAGTATTAGTAGGATTATTAGTAGGAGCAATTATAGGATTCTTCGTATCACGTTTTGTAATGAAGAAATATCTAAAAGATAATCCTCCTATAAATGAAGAAATGATTAAAGCATTAATGATGCAAATGGGAAGAAAGCCAAATCAAAAACAAATCAATCAAATGATGAAACAAATGGAAAAATATCAGTAGAAGTAAACCTTCTACTTTTTTTGTAAATTAATTGTAAAAATAATTTTTACATATTGTAAAAAAAAAACATATAAAATAAAATATAATTAAAGGTAGGAATGAATATGAAAACAAAGAACAATAAAGAATTGAATAAAGTATTTATGATAATGGGAATTTTCTCAATAGTTGCTTTATTCGGAGGAATAGAATTAGGATTTGAATTAAGAGATAGCGCATATAAACCAGAAGTTAAAGAAGTATCAGGAGAAAAAAATATTGAAACATACGAAGATGATAATTATTTAAATACAGTTATATCTTCTAATTTAGAAATTAATCAAAGTATAAATCCTGTTTCTATGACTTATAATATACAAAATATTAGTCAATCTACTATATATGTAGAAAAAGCTAATATCAAAGTATATAATGTTAATGATGCTGTTATCTATGAAAATATTATTTATGTTCATAAAATGTATGAACCAGGAGCAACAGATCAATTAACATTCCAAGTACCACAAGATGGAAATAGAATAGCTAGAGTAGAAGTAGATTACGAATAATCTACTTTTTTTTTGACTTCAAAATTGCTATAATGTAATTAATAAAAAGGGAGTGATGATATGGCTACACCACATATAGAAGCAAAAGAAGAAGATATTGCACCTATTGTACTATTACCAGGTGACCCATTAAGAGCTAAATATATAGCACAAAACTATCTAGATAATTATAGAATAGTAAACAAAGTAAGAAATATGTATTTCTATACAGGTTATTATAAAGGAAAGAAAATAACAATAGCCTCATCAGGAATGGGTATTCCAAGTATGGGAATATATGCATATGAATTAATTAAATACTACAATGTTAAAAAAATTATTCGTATAGGTACATGTGGATCATTTAATAAAGATATAAAATTACAAGATCTATTACTCGCAACAGGAGCTTATGCTTATACTTATTTTTCTAAGTTATTAGATGATAATAAAGTAGATTACCAAGACTCATCTAATAAATTAAATGAAAAAATAAAAGAAAAATCTACTAAATTAGATATTCCTATAAAAGTAGGAAAAATTATTACTAGTGATGTATTTGACTTATATTGTGATGATATAGATAAATTTAGAGCAAATTACAAAGATAATACATGTCTTGGAGTAGAAATGGAATCTTTTGCTTTATTTTATCTAGCTAATAAATTCAAAATAGAAGCAACAACACTATCAACAGTAGTAGATTCTTTATATGATAAAAGATCATTATCTAGCGAAGAAAGACAAACAGGATTAAATAATATGATTGAATTAGCATTAGAATCAATTATATAGAAAAGAGGATAATATGAAGACCACTTATGATGAAAAAAGAGGATATAGAATACATCTATATAAAACAGACAAATTCAAGCAAACAACAATTAAAATATCTTTAAAAGAACCTATAAAAAAAGAAAATATAACTAAAAGAAGTCTATTATATAATGTATTATTTTCAAGTTCTAAAAAGTATAATTCAGAAAGAAAAATAAATATAAGAAAAGAAGAATTATATAGTATGAATTTACAATTTTTAAATAATAGAATAGGAAACTATCTAAATACTACATTAACAATCAAATGTTTAGATGAAAAATATACTGAAAAAGGCATTTTAGAACAATCTATTTCATTATTAAGTGATCTTTTATTAGATCCATTAATAGAAGATAATCATTTTAGAAAAGATAAAGTAGATTTATATAAAGAAAAAATGAAAACTAGATTATCTACATTAAAAGAAGATGCTCCATTATATGCCGCAATTAGAGCAAAAGAAGTATATGATGATTCAGTTCTATCTTATAGAGTGATAGGTTATATCGAAGATATAGATCCATTAAATGAATATAATCTATATGAATATTACAAAGAAATGATAAAAACAAATATTATAGATTTTTATGTAGTAGGAAACATAGAATTAGAAGAAATTGAATCATATATAGATAAATACTTTAGTAAATTATTTAATAATAGTAGTAATCCAGATAATTATGAATTAAATACAAAAATAACTAATGAAAAAAGTTATACTGAAACTATTAATAATGAACAATCAATATTAATAATATTATCTAAACTAGATAAACCTACATATTATGAAAGATACTATGTATCAAGTTTCTTATCATATATTTTAGGAGGAGGAACATCTTCTAAATTATTTAATATCATTAGAGAACAAGAATCTTTATGTTATTATATAAATTCAAATTATAGAATGTTTGATAATGTACTATCAATTAATTCAGGAATAGATAATACAAACTATAAAAAAGCAGTTAAATTAATAAAAAAGATTATAAAAGATATACAAAATGGAAATATATCAGAAGAAGAAATTAATAATTGTAAAACATTGATTAATAATGATTTTGACGCAATAGATGAAAATGCAGCATCAATTATAAATTATATGATAGATGTAGATACATTAAAATTAGATGAATTAGATAAAAGAAGAGAAAAAATAAATAAAGTTACTAAAGAAGAAATAGTTAACCTAAGTAAGAAAATAAAAATACAAAATATATATTTACTAGAAGGTGTTAAAAATGATTAGTAAAAAGATAAACAAAATAGATTTAACTTACTATTATGAACAATTATCTAATGGATTTAAAATTTATTATTTAAACGTTCCAAATAAGAAAGAATATATGGTAACTTTAGTAACTAAATATGGAAGTAATAATAATGAATTTAATGTAAATAATAAAGCATATAAGAAGCCTCTAGGTATAGCACATTTCTTAGAACATAAAAACTTTGAGCAAGAATCTGGAGAAAAGCCATTTGAATTCTATGAAAAAAGTGGTTCTATGGTAAATGCATCAACTTCATTTGACTATACGGCATATTATTGTGCTGGAACTACAAATTTTAAAGAAAATTTAGAATATCTATTAAAGTTTGTATCAGAACCATACTATACTGATGAAAATGTAGAAAAAGAGCAAGGTATAATTGCTCAAGAATTAAAAATGTACAATGATAATCCTGAAGAAATATTAGTTAGAACTCTAAGAGAAAGTGTATTTCATAACAAACCAGTAAAATATGATATTGGAGGAACAGTAGATACAATAAAAGAGATTACAAAAGAAGACTTATATGATTGTTATAATACTTTTTATTCTCCAAATAATATGTATTTAGTAATTACCGGAAACTTTGACAAAGATGAAGCACATAATATAATAATGAAATCTAATTATGCTACTAAAAATAATGTAGAATTTAAATTACCTGAAATAAAAGAAAATGATAAAGTAGTAGTTAAAAATAAAACCATCACAGGAGATATCGCAGTAGATAAATTATTAATAGGAATAAAAATAAATAGAGATACTTTAGGCAAAACAGATGACAAAGAAAAAAGACTATACATAAAAATAATAGAGAATTTACTATTTGGAAGAACATCTGAATTCTTAGAAGAAGCACATCTAAATAATTTATTTACATACTTTGAACAATATACATCAAAAGTAGATAATTATACAGTATTAATACTAAATGCTATTACAACAGAAAAAGATAAATTACTTAAAAAGATTGAACAAACTCTAGAAAATATAAAAATAGATGAATCATCATTTGAAAGAATAAAAAAAGTATTATTAGCAGATTATATCAAGGGTAGTGAATCAGTAGAAGAAATGAATTTCGATCTAATGATGGATGAATTAGAAAATGAAGAAATAGAAGATAATTACTATGAAACAGTCAAAAACTTAGATTATTCAACACTATTAAATATATTAAATAAAATAGATTTTACTAATAAAAGTGTAATTATAATGGAAAAGAATAATTAATTATTCTTTTTTTTAAAGAAATTTGATATATTATAGTAGGAGGATATTAAAATGAGTAATAATAAAGAATCTAACTTTGATTTTAAAAACTTAGTAGATCAAGGTGGAGATGTAAATGATTTATTAGAACAAGATAACTTTACTGATGATACATTAACAAATGAAGTAGTAAATAACAATAATAATGATGATGATTTAGCTTTTGGAAAGAATATTGCTAAAAAGAAATCATCTAGAGCAAATAGAAAATTTACAACAATTGTAGTAGTAGGAGTAGCACTTCTTTTCGGAGTAACTTTCTTTATAATATTTACATTAATATTTAATAGAAAAGAACCTGAACAACCTGTATCTAATGATTTATCATTAGATGATGAAAGAGTAGTTGCTTTATATGATAGAGTAAAATATGGAACAACAGGACAAAGATATCATAAATTTGTATCAGAACCATCTGTAACAGAAAAGAATTTTACAAATTTTGAAAAATTCTATTATGCATTATCTCTAACAGATACAAGTGATTTTAGAGAAACAGGAACTAATAATGAAGCTGGAGCAGTAGAATACTATATTTCAGGAAATAAAGTACAACAATACATGCAAGAATTCTTCGGAGATGGAGTAAAATATGTAACAGCAACATCACTTAATTATACATTTGATTTTGTCAAAGAAGATAAAAATTCTGGTCAATTAAACTATAATGCTGATAAGAAAAGATATACTATATACTTTACAAATAAAGTAGAAGATGAAGCACAAAACATTGAAACAATAAGAGTATATGGAGAATTATCTTCAGCAAAATTAGATGGAGATAAAATTGTAATTAAAGAAAAAGTAATATTCCCAAAATGTAATAAGAATGCTTCAAATACGTATGATTGTATAATTTATAGAGACTATGAAAACACAGTAAAAATAGATGAAGCTATAGGACAAGATCCAAATCATGTATTTAAACCTTCTGACTATGAAAGTGCAAATATAGTTACTTATACATTTAAACCTAACGCTAGAGGATCATACTCATTTGAATCAAGTAAATTAACTTACTAATAGACAAGTAGAAATATTTGTCTATTTTTGTTATAATTAAATAACTTGAAAGGAGAGCAATATGAATAAGAAAAATATAAGAAATTTTTGTATAATTGCTCATATAGATCATGGAAAAAGTACTATAGCAGATAGAATATTAGAAATGACTAATGCTATAGATAAAAGAGATATAAAAACACAAATGTTAGATGATATGGCAATTGAAAGAGAAAGAGGAATAACAATTAAATTAAATGCAGTTCAATTAATATATAAAAAAGAAAATGAAGATTATTATTTAAATTTAATAGATACTCCAGGCCATGTAGACTTTTCTTATGAAGTTTCTCGTTCTATTGCAGCTTGTGAAGGAGCAATTCTAGTAGTAGATGCTACTCAAGGAGTACAAGCTCAAACTCTAGCAAATCTTTATCTTGCTTTAGACAATAATTTAAAAATAATTCCTGCTATTAATAAAATAGATTTACCTAGTGCAAATATAGATAAATGTATAGAAGAATTAACAAATATTGGCTTTGACGAAGATGAAATAGTAAAAGTTTCAGGAAAGACAGGAGAAGGTATAGAAGAACTATTAGATAAAGTAATAACAAATATACCTGCACCAGAAGGAAATGAAGATGATCCACTTAGAGCATTAATATTCGATTCAGAATATGATCCATATAGAGGAATAATTACATCAGTAAGAATTGTAGATGGAAAAGTACGTGTTGGAGATATCATTGAAATGATGGAAACTCATGCAACATATGAAGTATTAGGTATTTCAATAGATACTCCAAAAGAGAAAAAAGTAAATGAATTAGTCGCTGGTGAAGTAGGTTATATTTATGCATCAATTAAAAGTTTAGATGACATTCTAGTAGGAGATACAATAACTCTAGAAAAGAATAAAGCAAAAGAACCACTTCCAGGTTATAAGCCAATGAAAGCAATGGTTTTCTCCGGACTATATCCAATAGATCCTACAAGATTTGAAGATTTAAGAGAAGCTCTAGATAAATTAAAATTAAATGATTCAGCACTATCATATGAACCTGAAACATCAAAAGCTCTAGGATTTGGTTTTAGAACTGGATTTTTAGGCTTATTACATATGGAAATAGTGGAAGAGCGAATTAGAAGAGAATTCAATATTGATCTGATCGCAACATCACCTTCAGTTATATATGAAGTAGTATTAAATGATGGAACAATAGAAGAAGTAGACGCTCCATATAAAATGCCTAAGCCTGAATCAATTAAAAAGACTAGAGAACCATTTGTAAAAGCATCAATCTTCTCACCATCAGACTACATTGGAGATATAATGAAATTATGCCAAGATAAACGTGGTGAATTTATTAATATGGACTATTTAGATACAACTAGAGTACAAATAGATTATAAATTGCCTTTATCAGAGATGGTATTTGACTTCTTCGATAGATTAAAATCATGCACAAAAGGATATGCCTCATTTGATTATGAAATAGAAGATTATGAAGAATCAAATCTAGTAAAGATGGATATTTTAATAAATGGAGAAGTAGTAGATGCATTATCTGTAATAGTATATAAAAATTTTGCATATAACAGAGGTAAAGCAGTAGTAGAAAAACTAAAAGAAGTTATACCTAGACAATTATTTGAAATACCAATACAAGCTGCTATAGGTAATAAGATAATATCAAGATCAACTGTAAAAGCACTAAGAAAAGATGTACTTGCTAAATGTTATGGAGGAGACATTACTAGAAAGAAAAAGCTATTAGAAAAACAAAAAGAAGGTAAAAAACGTATGAAAAAGATTGGTAATGTAGATCTTCCTCAAGAAGCTTTCTTATCAATTCTCGCAACAGGAGAAAATAAATGATAGGAGCTTATATTCATATACCATTTTGTAATAGAATATGTTCTTATTGTGACTTTTCAAAAGTGTTTTATAATAAAAAAATAGTAGATGACTACTTAAATGAATTAGAATTAGAAATAAAAGATTCATATCAAGAAGAAGAATTAAATACAATCTATATAGGAGGAGGAACACCTTCTGCATTAGATATAAAACAGTTAGAAAAACTATTTAAAATAATAAACACATTAAAAATATCTAAACTAAAAGAATATACTATTGAATGTAATTTTGACTCAATTACTAAAGAAAAATTAGATTTATTTAAAAAATATAAAATAAATAGAATAAGTTTTGGTTTAGAATCTACAATAAATAAAAATTTAAAACTATTAGAAAGAAACTTAGACAAAGACAAAGTAAAAGAAATAATTAATTATTGTCATAAAATAGGTATAAATAATATAAATGTAGATTTAATATATGCTCTTCCTAATGAAACAATAGACGATCTAAAAAAAGATTTAGATTTCATTAAATCATTAGATATCACTCATATATCAACATATTCTCTAATGATAGAAGATCATACTATATTAAATAATAAGAAAACTAAAAATATAGATGAAAATCTAGATAGAGAAATGTATGAATTAATAAATAAAGAATTAAATGAATATGATCACTATGAAATAAGTAATTTTGCTAAAGAAAAGAAATATCGTTCTATTCATAATTATTCATATTGGGAAAATAAAAACTATTATGGCTTTGGTCTATCTAGTAGTGGATATCTAAATAATATAAGATATACAAGAACAAGATCTCTAACTAAATATTTTAACCATGATTATATGAAAGATAACGGAATAGAGTTTCTAAATACAAAAGATAAAATTTATTATGAAATAATATTAAGATTAAGAACTAAAGAAGGAATTAATCTAAAAGAATTTAAAAATACATATCATAATGATTTAGAAAAATACTATGATTATAAAGACTTACTAGAGAAAAATCTTCTAGAGTTAAAAGATAATCATCTTTCTATACCAACTAATTTATGGTATATTAGTAATAGTATAATTGTAGAATTGTTAGAAGGTGAGAGAAATGAAAGAGCTATTTAAGAAAGAATTAACTTATATTAAAGATGAAAAAATAAGAAATAGTTTAATTCTAATATTAGAAGAATTACCTGATTATTGGTTTAGCGTTCCAGCATCTTCTACAGGTAAATATCATCCAAAATATGCATTAGGAGAAGGAGGACTATTAAGACATAGTAAAGCTGCTATGAAAATAGGACATGAATTATTAGAAAATCCTTCAATTGGAGATAAATATACGCTTCATGAAAAAGATCTAATGTTATTAGCATTACTTGTACATGACGGTCTAAAATCAGGAAACCCACAAGAAAAATACACTAGATTTGATCATCCAATACTAATGGCAAACTTTATATTAGACAATAAAGATAAATTTGAATTAAATGAAGAAGATGCTAAATTTATAGCAGATGTTATAAAAACACATATGGGTCCATGGATAGAAGATTATAATGGAAATGTAGTATTAGAAAAACCTAAAACAAAATATCAAAACTTTGTTCATATGTGCGATTTTCTAGCAAGTAAAAAATTCTTACTTGTACCATTTAATGATAATAATGAAATAGAAGAATAGGAGGCAATATGAAAGGTAAAATAATAGTAATAGAAGGAACTGATTGTTCAGGAAAAGAAACACAATCTAAAAAACTAGAAGAATATTTAAAACAATCAGGAAAAAAATGTAAAAGATTTTATTTTCCAAACTATGACTCTCCAACAGGAAAAATAGTAGGTGGACCATATTTAGGAAAAGACGAATATGGAGAAAGTTTTTTCAAAGAAGGCGCAGTAAATGTAGATCCTCATGTAATATGTCTATATTATGCAGCAGATAGAAAATACAATATGACAGAAATTGAAAAATATCTAAATAAAGGATATTACGTAATACTAGATAGATATACAACATCTAATTTAGCTCATCAAGGATCAAAGATACATGATAAAGATGAAAGATTTAATATGTATCAATGGATAGATAAATTAGAATACTGGCTATTAAAACTTCCAAAACCTGATAAAACTATATTTTTACATATGCCACTAAAATATACATTAGAATTAATGAAAAATAGAAAAAATTTTGATGAACACGAAAAAGATCCTAATTACTTAAAAAATTCTGAAGATGCATATATAGAACTATCAGAACTATATAATTGGGATAAAATAGAATGTGTTAAAGATGATAAAATAAAATCTATCAATGAGATAAGTGAAGAAATAATAGAAATAATAAAAGAAATGGATAATTAACCATTTCTTTTTTATTGTCTTAATATACTAGGAATATCTATAAAGTCGCTCTTATTAACTGATTTATCATCAAATTTTATCTCATCAATTTTAATATTATCAAGTTTTTTAATTTCAGGTTTATCTTCTTTTCCAATCTTAACTTTTGGAATATTAGAATTAATTCCTACAGTACCACTTGAATTTAAAGTACCTGTCTTAAGCAAATCTTTTTCACTTCTTCTAGGTGTAGCAGAACTATTAGCTAGAGTAGTAACATTACTTGCTCCAGATCTAATACTACTATTTAAAACATCACTAGTTGATTGAATAACAGGAATATTATCAAGATTAATTACTACATCATCTTTAGGTTTTTCATCTGCTTTCAAGAAAGGAACACTAAGAACAACAGAAGATTTGTCATCTTTCTTAGGCTCTTCTACAGGCTTCTCATCTTTCTTATCATCAGATTTAACCTCAACTTTAACTTCTTCTTTTACTTCATCTTTTACTTCTTTTTTATCATCAACTGGTATATCAGGTTTCTTTTCTAAATTTTCATCTTTTTCAGGCTTTTCAATAACTACATCCTTAGTAGCATTTACAATAGCCTCAGGTTTAACTATAACTTCATCTGCTTTTAGAGTTGTATCACTTTCTACAGGTTTTTCTTCTTTTTTAACATCTTCAGCAGGTTTATCTTCTTTTTTCTTATCTGATTCTTTATCATCATCTTTAGTAGCATTATCTTTAATTTCTTGTTTCATCTCTTTAATTACATCAGAATTAGTAACTTGTTGACCATAAGTTTCATCTGCTTCATCACCAGTTTCAATTTCAATAACACGATATACTTCTTCAAAAGAAGTAGAACCATCTAAAACTTTTCCTAAACCATCTTGTAATAGGGTAATAGTTTTACCATTATATACCATTTTACTAAGAGCAGACTTTGTAATATCATTAGCATTTAAAGCACTTCTTAATTCATCATCAAATTCCAAAACTTCTTGAATTGCAATTCTTCCTTTATAACCTTTATGACAATTAGGACATCCCTCAGGATTAATATCCCATATCTCATTAACATCCTCATTTAAAAACATTTTAAATACTTTCTTCTCATAAGGAGAGGTTTCTCTTTTTATACGACAATCAGGACAAATCATTTTAGCAAGTCTTTGAGATATAATGCCAACCATTGCTGTAGATAACAAATATCTCTCAACATCCATATCAAGTAAACGTTCTATTGTACTTAATGAGTTATTAGTATGTATTGTAGACAAAACTAAGTGTCCAGTAATAGCTGAACGTACAGCAATTTGTGCAGTTTCAGAGTCACGAATTTCTCCGATAAGAATTATATTAGGGTCTTGACGTAAGATAGAACGTAGTGCCGCAGCAAATGTCATGCCAATTTCACTATTAACTTGTACTTGATTAACGCCTTCAATATTCATTTCTATTGGGTCTTCTACAGTAATAATATTAGTTTCAGGTTTATTAAGTGCTTGCAAAACAGAATAAGTAGTTGTAGATTTACCTGAACCAGTTGCTCCTGTAACAAGAATAATACCATTAGGTATACCCATCATTCTTCTTAATTTTATTAAATTTGGTTTATTAAATCCTAGTGTTTCAATACCTTCATTACTCTTAGAATAGTCTAAAATACGAATAACTATTTTTTCTCCTTCATTTAAAGGTAGGGAAGAAACACGCATATCTAAATCTTTACCACCATAATTACCTTTAATACCACCGTCTTGAGGAAGTCTACTTTCAGTAATATTCATATTAGCAAGTAATTTAAGTCTAGTAGTTAAGTTTCTTTGATAAGCTTTAGGAATAAAACTATAATCAGATAAATCACCATCAACTCTAAATCTAACCATCATTCCATTTTCTCTAGGATCGAAGTGAATATCTGAAGCTCTTCTTTTACTAGCTTGAATAATAATATAATCAGCGATTTGTGTAACAGGCGTCTTAGCAAAATCAAAAGTAACCATTGTATTCTTTTGAGGTTTAACTGGGGCCTTAGCAGCTACAGGTTGACTAACTTGAGGTTGTGCCTGAGGCTGAGTAACTTGAACATTTTGTACTTGTCCTTGTTGTAAAGGAGTACTTTGTACAGGATTTTGATTATTAATAACATTAGCATTAGGATTTAAATTAAGATTAGCATTATTAATCTTATTCTGAACTGCTTGAGGATATTGAACAAATCCAGCACTTGGAATTTGATTTGACGCTAAAACCCCGCTAGTGTTAGTAGCAGGTAATCCAGGATTTTGATTAGGAATATTATTAATATATTGATTTTGATTTACATCTTTTTTTGCCATTTTCTAAGACCCCTTATTTATCTTTCTATGGTATTTTACTACAATTTATTATATAATAACTTTAGAATTAAAACAATAGAAAGGGTACAAATTTATGAAATTAAATAAAAAAGGATTTGTTCTAGCAGAAACACTAGTAGTAGCAGTATTTATGGCTACAATATTTACAATTATTTACGTTAATTTTTATCCTTTAATAGGAGAATATGAGAAAAGAGAATTCTATGATGACTTAGATAGTAAGTATGATATTTATTGGTTCAAAAGATTAGTACAAAATAAACAAGCTCTACCAAAAGATAAATGGGCACAATTTACAGGACCAGAGTATAATGCAGATTGTGATCCTGATAAAGATGGGTATTGTAATAATGATAGTTGCATATTAAGAAATACAGGATATGTAAACCTAAACGATTTATGTAACAACCTTACAACAAACAGTAGTAGTGGAGTAAACTTTAAAGCTTTATGTAATGACCTAAAAAATAAAACTGAACTTACACAATTATATTTAACAACATATTATTTAAATGATCCTGCAGAAATGTCAAGTGAAGGAGGACAACAAAAAGTTTATCTAAATCAGTCTAATTACTTTAAAGATAAAGTTGAAAACGGACCTTTTGATGAAAATATGAAAGATTATATTTTTTATCTACCAGACTTTAGATATGCATCACCTAATGGAGCAAGATTTAGGCTAATTGCTCAATTTAGAAGACATACCCACAAAAACCATACAGACGATATAGTATATTACTCATATGCAACAATAGAAGTAAATAGAGAAAAAGGAGTCTAATATGAAAAAATTAAATAATAAAGGTATGACCATAATTGAAGTATTAGTTTGCTTTGTACTTGTTGCAATAATATCAACTTCAATGTATAATTCAATATCAAATTTTAATGATAGAAGAAACCTAGAATCAATGAAAGAAAAAATAATTAATGTAAAAAATCTATTTACTAAACAAGTAGAAGATGACATTATAAAAAAAGGTCTAGTTTATGTTTCAGCTCCTGAAAATTTAAATGGTTCAAAAAAAATAACAGCATCCGGATTAACCAATGGAAGTTGTGGAATTAATAGTAAAGTAGGATCATGTGTTGCTAGCGGAAGTGGAAAAAGAATATATTTATCTTTTAAAGACAGTACAAAAAAAGAATTGATTGCAATGAGAGATACTAATGGAATAAATTACATAATTGCATACGGAACACCAGGTAAAAGTGACTATATATATGAACAACTTCCAAATGTTGGAAGAACTGATGGAGTACTAGCTCTACAAGTAGGAGATATACAGATGGATGATGGTGATGGTAGATTATTATCAGTAGATATAAGATTTGATCATCCTCAACTAAATCAAAAATATGGTATAAAAATAGTAGCATTAGCTAATATGGACTCATACGATAGATAACACTTTATGTGTTATTTTTCTTGTAAAAAAGAATAATAAATCTTATACTTAAATAGGTGAATAATATGAAAAAGACTTTTCAGACGATTAAAGAAGTAGTAAAAGATAATTGGTTATATATAACATTTATGACTATATTTATATTTGCCAGTTTTTACCCTGTAAATTATTTTATAATTATAGGTGGCGGTATTAGTAATATAGGAAATAGAGTAGAAGTAAAAGATGCATATGAAGAAAAAGGTTCACTAAATATAAGTTACGTAACAGAATTAGATGGAACACTACTAACATATGGTCTTTCTTATTTAATTCCAAGCTGGGAAACTCAAGAAATATCTAAATACACTTATACAAGTAATGAAAGTATAAAAGAAATTGAATTTAGAGATAACCTAGATTTAGATGTATCTAGTTCAAATGCTATATATTATGCTTATACTTTAGCAAATAAACCTATAGAATTAACTTCAACTAAGTATTATGTTTACGCTACATTCGAAGGATATGATACTAATTTAAAAGTAGGAGATCAATTAATAGAAATAAATGGAAAAAAATTAGAACAAGATTTTAAATTTAAAGAAGAAATTGATAAATTTAATGTAGGAGATACAATTAAAATCAAATTAATAAGAAATAATAAAGAAGAAGTAATAGATGCACCTATTTTTAAATCAAATAAAGATGGTTCTAAAATAATAGGAATATACTTACAATCATTAAATGAATATAAAACAGATCCAAAAGTAAATATAGAATTTGCTAAAGATGAAGCTGGTCCATCAGGTGGTCTAATCACAGCATTATCTATATATAATAAATTAACTAAAAAAGATATAACTCACGGATTAACAATAGCAGGAACTGGTACAATGGAAGCAGATGGTAGTATTGGTCCAATCGGTGGAGTAGAATATAAACTTAAAGGAGCATCTAAAAAAGCAGATATCTTCTTAGTTCCAGAAGGAGAAAACTATGAAGAAGCAAAAGCTATAAAGCAAAAAAAAGGTTATAAAATTAAAATAATACCTGTATCTTCACTAGAAGATGCTATAGAAAAACTAAATAAATTAGAAAAAGATGATAAATAATCATCTTTTTTATTTAAATAAATTCACATAATTTACCATAATTATTCTATAATTAATAGATATTTTTTTAATAAACTTAAATTATGGAAGGAGGAATGTAGATAAGAGGATTTAACTAAAGATCGATAATAACTTTTTTAATATATATGGAGGTGTAGAAGTAGAAATATAAAATAGAATAGTGTTATACTATTGGTGGTGATTATATGCATACAATATGTTTAGTAGAAGATGAATTAGATTTATCTAAATTAATAAAAATGTATCTAGAAAAAGCAAACTACAACGTAGTAACCTTCGATAAAGGTGAAGATGCAATAAAATACATTGGTAACAAGGTAGATATTTGGATTCTAGATATAATGCTAAAAGATGACGTAAATGGATATGACATAATTAAAGAAATTAGAAAAGAAAATGAATTAGTTCCAGTAATATTCACATCAGCTAGAGATCAAGATCTTGATAAGATATTAGGCTTAGAATTAGGAAGCGATGATTATATAACAAAGCCTTATTCTCCCAAAGAACTAGTACTAAGAGTAAATAATATCATAAAAAGAGTATACGGAACTAATGATCAAAATATAATAAAATATAATAATTATGTAATTAATCTAGATAAAAGAAAAGTAACATTAGAAGATAAAGAACTAAGACTAACAACACTAGAATTTGATTTATTAATATATCTCCTTAATAACAAAGGAAAACAATTATCAAGAGAAGAAATATTAGAAAAAGTATGGCAAGAAGATTATTTTGGTTCAGATAGAGTAGTAGATGATCTAATTAGAAGATTAAGAAAAAAAATGAACATCAATGTACAATCAATATATGGATACGGTTATAGACTAGATGAATAATACATTTAAATTAAGTAAACAACTAATGTGGTTAATAACTTTATCATTTGTAATAATTATTATTTCACTAGGAGTAGCACTTCCCAGAGTAATAACTCCTGTAGCAGAAGCAAACTTATATAATTATTTAAGTGAACCTTTAAAATTTATAGATAATGAAGTAGATCAAACTCTAATAGATACAGAAATAGCATATATTTCAATACAAAAAGATGTAATATCTTCATCAGATAATCTAGATGATGTCATAAAATATAAAGATTTAGATAAATTAATAAAGGAAATGCCTGAAGAAAAAGGAAAATTCACATATAAGAATCAACAATATTACTATTATAAAATAATAAATAAAAATACTATAAGAATAGCAATAACAAATGATAGTTATATTAAAAACATGAAAGCAAAAACTTTGACAGCAATATTTCCTATAGTATTAATTACATATGCACTAGTAGCATTCCTTTTATTAATATGGTCAACACTAGTAGTAAATAAAATAGAAAAATTAAAGGAAAAAATAGATAATATAGATAATCCTGAATTCAATCATAATATACATTTTGCAGTAGATGATGAAATAGAAAGTCTAGCTCTAGCTTTAGAAGATATGAGATTATATTTAAAGAATCAAGAAGAATATCGTAATCAAATGTATCAAAATATATCTCATGATTTTAAAACTCCTCTAACAGTTATTAAATCCTATACAGAAGCAGTAGAAGATGGAATAGAAGATGAAAAAGAAGCAATAAAAGTAATAAAAGAACAAACAGAAAAACTTGATAATAAAGTAAAATCTCTTCTATATCTTAATAAGTTAGATTATCTAAAAGATAACAAAAATATAATATTAGAAAAAGTAAATATAAGCCAAATAATTGAAGAAGAAGTAAATAAATTTAAATTTACAAACAAAAATATTAATTTTAAGACAGAAATAGATAAAAAATCGAAAATATTTGGAACTAATGACAATTGGGAAACAATATTAGATAATTTATTAAGTAATTCTATTAGATATGCAAAAAGTGAAATAAAAATTACTTTAAAAAATAATAAAATAATTGTATATAATGATGGAGAAAACATAGACAACAATTTATTAGAAGGAATATTTATTCCTTTTAGAAAAGGAGTAAAAGGACAATTTGGATTAGGATTATCAATAGTCAAGAAAACTCTAAATATTATGAATTACGATATAAATATTAAAAATGAAAAGAAAGGAGTATCTTTCATAATATATCATAAAAAATAACTAGAAAATCTAGTTATTTTTTTGTATAATTATACTAGGTGATGCTATGAAAAAAGATACAATATTATCATATGTAATAATAACAATAGGAACCTTAATAGCAGCTTTTGCTATAGATACATTATTAATTCCTAATACTATTTTAGATGGTGGAGTAACAGGAATATCAATGATTATAAGTAAATTATCTGGTATTTCATTAAGTATTTTAGTATTAATAATAAATATCCCATTTGTATTAGTAGGTTATAAGCACTTAGGAAAATACTTTTTAGCAAGAACTGTCTACGGAATGCTCACGTTCGCATTATTTCTTAAATTATTGGAAATAATAGAACCAATAACAAACGAAATCTTATTAGCAACAGTTTTTGGAGGAGCGATGCTAGGAATTGGAGTAGGATTAGTAATTAGATTTGGTGGATGTGTAGATGGAACTGAATCAGTCGCTCTAGTATTAACAAAAAAATTAAATCTATCAGTAGGTCAAATAGTATTAATATTTAATTTAATAATATATTCAGTCGCAGCATTTCTATTTGGAATAGATAGAGCTCTATACTCAATATTAACTTACTTTATAACATTTAAAATGATTGATCTAGTATCAACTGGATTAGAACAAACAAAATCAGCAATAATAATAACAGATAAAGGAAAAGAATTAGCCAGAGAAATATATAATAAATTAGGAAGAACAACAACAATGATGAAGGGAAAAGGGTTATTATCAGGCGATAAAGAAATTTTATATTGTGTTTTAACTAGAATAGAAATATATGAATTAAAAAAGATTGTTTCGGAAATGGATGAATCAGCATTTATATCTATAGGAGAAGTTACTGATATCATTGGAAATCATATAAAATCATATTCTAAAAAATTAAAGACTATAGTAGATGAAGAAATAATATAAGAAACTTTTTGTTGAATTATGTTGAAAAAAAAATAAAGTTTTAGTAAAATAAAAATAAGAATAGAAGGAGTATTTTATGAAGATAAGAAGTAATATTAAAAAGAATTTTTTCAAATGTGGTAATGAATCATTAGGAGTAATTGTTAATAAAAACTATATTTTAAAAACACATAAAAATCCTAATTACAATTATAGTGAACATGTATTATTAATAACTATTATACTTCTATTGAGTGCAGGAATATTATCATTGTTAGGAAGTAAGCCTTTATTAGTAATAGGATTAGCACTTACTATAGTAGCATTCCTATATCTGTTATTTAATATAATATTCGTAATTAAAATGTACTGCATAAGAAGAAGTACAAATTTTAAAAATGAAATTGAAATTGATGGTGGAGGAATTCATGATAAGTCATATTTTGGAATAGAAATGACTTTTGAATGGAGTATGGTTAAAGCTATAGTTGTTAGAAAGCATACAGTAGTAGTTATTACTACAGCTCCAATATATTTCTTCTTTGATATAACTAAAAAAGATGACATAATTGATGCAATTTCAAAATACAAGAAAACTATTCCAGTAATTGAATAAGAAGTAGCGATACTTCTTTTTTTTATTCTTTAATTTTAGTACTAATTATGATATATTATTTATGACGTTGCCCCATGGCCAAGCGGTAAGGCAGTTGGCTCTGACCCAACGATGCGTTAGTTCGAATCTAACTGGGGCAGCCATAATAAAGAAATAAAAATATAGAGGTGTATTTATGACAAAGGAAGAAAGAATAGAATTAGCTAATCTATTATTTCCTAATATAAAACATGACCGAGATTATTATGAAAAGAAGTATCCAAAAAGAGATTTGCCTAAAGATGCAATGGTTACTCGTTATGGACCTTCTCCAACAGGTAGTGTTCATTTAGGAAATTTATTAAGCGCATTTGCTGATATGGTATATGCAAAACAAAGTAATGGTGTTTTTTATCTACGTATAGAAGATACTGATCAAAAAAGAATGGTTGAAGGTGGTATTGAAAATATTACTGGAGTTCTAAAAGATTTTGAGATAACACCAACAGAAGGATATGGCTATGAAGGAGAATATGGACCTTATATTCAAAGTGAAAGAAACGAAATCTATCAAACATATATAAAAGATATGATTATAAATGATTATGCATATCCTTGTTTTATGACAGAAGAAGAAATACAAGCAATAAGAGAAGAACAAGAATTAAATAAAACAAAAATAGGTATATATGGAATATATGCAGCAGATAGAGATCTATCACTAGAAGAAGTAAAAAAGCATCTAGATAATAATGAAGAATATGTAATAAGATTAAAAAGTCCAGGAAATCCTAAAAACACAGTAGAAATAACAGATTGTATTAAAGGAAAAATGAAATTTCCAGAACATGATACAGATTCAATAATTCTTAAAAAAGATGGATCTCCTGTATATCATTTTGCCCATGTAATAGATGATCACTTAATGCATACAACTCATGTTATTAGAGGTGATGAATGGGTAAGTAGTGTACCTCTTCATATACAATTATTTGAATTACTAGGATTTGAACCAGTAAAATATTGCCATATAGCTCCAATAACTATAAAGGACAAAGAAACAGGTAATATTAGAAAAATATCAAAAAGAAAAGATCCATTCTTTGGAGTAAAATACTATGAAGAAAATGGTATTCCAATTGAAGCTCTACATCTTTATCTAGCAACCATTACAAATACTAATTTTGAAGAATGGTATCTAAATAATCCTGAAAAGGCTATAGAAGATTTTAAATTCTCATTTGATAAACAAGCAGTAGGTGGAACATCATTTGATGAAAACAAACTAGTTAATTTATGCAAAACATACTTCTCTCGTAAAAACGGAAAAGAAGTATATGCTGAAACTTTAGAATGGGCTAAAAAGCATGATGAAGAATATGCTAAATTAATGGAAGATAATAAAGAAGATTTAGAAAAATTCTTTAATATTGAAAAAGAAGGTCCTAGACCAAGAAAAGATATTTCAAAATATAGTGATGTTAAAGAAGAATTCTCATATGCTTTAGATGAATTATTTGAAAAAGAAAAATATTCTAAACTAGATTCAGATAAAGATTATGATGTAGAATTAATCGAAAAATATGTTGCTAATCTAAATTTAGATCAAACTAATGAAGAATGGTTTGAAGGAATAAAGAACTTTTCAATTGAAAATGGTTATGCAGCTAATAATAAAGAATATAAAGCAAATCCAGATAAATACAAAGGAAATGTTGGAGACGTCTGTGAAATCTTAAGAGTTATAATTACAGGAAGAAGAAACTCTCCAGATTTATATTCAATTATGCAAATACTAGGAAAAGAAAGAATAAACAAGAGAATTGAATTATTCAAAAAAATTTATAAATAGGATAGAAAGGTATCTATGAAACATAAAAAATTATTAATAATATTTGTTTTAATAATCGCAATAGTATTAGCATATCTACTTATTACTGGATATACTAAAATAAATAAATATAAACTAAATGTGGATAATGACTATTCAAATTTAGTAACTGTTATAGAAGAAAAAGAAGTAATAGTAAATAAAATAATTGATGAATTAAAAGTAATAGATAAAAATAATACTTATATAAAAGAATTAAAAAAAGATATATCTAATTTAGGAGAATCATATAAAGTAGAAAATAAAACAAAATATAATAAAGAATTAGATAATAAAATTAATAATTTAGAAAAAGAAATAAAAGATAATGATACAATTAAAAATCTAATAAAAGATTATAAAAAGAAAAATACTAAATTAGATAAAAAAATAATTAATTACAATAATTCAGTAACTAAATATAATAATTATATTTCTAAATTTCCAAATAATATAATTTCATTTATATTTAGATTTAAAAAAGAAAGTACTTATAATTAGAAAATATTAAGTATTTTCTTTTTTTTAATTAATAATTTGTTATAATAAAAAGAGTTGGTGATATTATGAAACGTAGTGAAGTAGATAAATCAAAACTAAGTCCTGTAATGTTACAATACATGGAAATAAAAGAGAAATATGAAGACTGTATTATATTCTTTAGACTCGGAGATTTCTATGAAATGTTTTTTGATGATGCTATAGAAATATCTAGAGTATTAGAACTAACTTTAACTGGAAAACAAGCAGGATTAGAAGAAAGAGTTCCTATGTGTGGAATACCTCATCATGCATATGCAACATACGTTAATGATTTGGTAGATAAAGGATATAAAGTCGCAATAGTAGAACAATTAGAAGATCCTAAAGAAACAAAAGGAATGGTTAAAAGAGATGTTGTTCAAATTATTACTAAAGGTACTAGATTAGATGAAAATATGGATGCTAAAAGTAATAATTATATGGGAAGTATCTATGAAAACTCTAATTCATTTGTACTAAGTTATGTAGATATTTCAACTGGTGAAATAAATGCCACAGTAATAGAAAAAGATAATGAAAAAATAGAACAAAAAATATCAAAATTAAATATAAAAGAATTAATAGTAAATGAAGAAACAGATAGAGTATTAATAGATAGTCTAAGAAGAATACATAATATACTAGTAACTATAATTGATGAATTTTTAGAAGATGATAATTATTCATATATATACAGTAATATAGATGATGAAAGAATAATTCTATCAATAAAGCAATTACTATTTTATGTAGTTGAAACTAAAAAAGGTGATATGCATCACTTAAAAGAAGCTAAATTAATAAAATCAACTGATTATTTAGAATTTGATGTAAATACTAAGAATAATTTAGAACTAGTTGAAACAATAAGAGATAGAACAAGACAATTCAGTTTATTTTGGTTATTAGATAAATGTAAAACTGCTATGGGATCAAGATACTTAAAAGCAAATATAGAAGAACCTCTAAGAGATAAAAAAGAACTTAATAGAAGATATGATTTCGTATCTAAATTATCAACTCAATTTATTCTAAGAGATGATTTAATAAAGGCATTAGAAAATGTATATGACTTAGAAAGACTATGTGGAAGAATAAATTATGGTAATTTAAATGTAAAAGATATGATTCAATTAAAAAAATCATTAGGAGTACTTCCTGAAATAAAAAAAATATTAGAAGAATTAAAATATGATAAAAAAATAAAAACATTTGAAGAATTATATGAATTATTAGAAAGAGCAATTAAAGAAGATGCTCCAATAACATTACATGAAGGAAACCTAATTAAAAAAGGATACAATAAAGACTTAGATGAATTAAAAGATATATCAACTGGATCTAAAGATTTCATAATAAATATGGAACAAGTTGAAAGAGAAAGAACAGGCATCAAGAACTTAAAAGTAGGATATAACAAAGTCTTTGGATATTACATAGAAGTCTCAAAAGGGTCAATAAAAGAAGTAAAAGAAGAATTTGGATATGAAAGAAAACAAACTCTTGCTAATGCTGAAAGATATATAACTCCTGAACTTAAAGAAAAAGAAAATATAATATTAGGAGCAGAAGAAAAAATAGTAAATTTAGAATATAAACTATTTATGGATATAAGAGAAGTAGTAAAAAGATATATTAGGAATTTACAAGAAACAGCAAATATTATTAGTGAAATAGATATGTTAGAAGCATTCTCAATGGTATCAGATAAATATAAATTTGTAAGACCAAATATCGTTGATAATAATAATGTAGAATTAATTGATTGTCGTCATCCAGTAGTAGAACAGGTATTAAAAGATAAATATGTATCAAATAATATAATAATGGATGAAAATACAGATATTTTGCTTATTACAGGACCAAACATGGCAGGAAAATCTACTTATATGAGACAATTTGCTATAACTGTAATAATGGCTCAAATAGGATGTTTCGTGCCATGTAAGAGTGCAACTCTTCCATTATTTGATAAGATATTTACTAGAATTGGAGCAAGCGATAACTTAGTAGGAGGAGAATCTACTTTCATGGTAGAAATGAAAGAAGCAAATAAAGCACTAAGAGAAGCAACTCCAAATAGTTTAATATTATTTGATGAAATAGGTAGAGGTACCGCAACATATGATGGAATGGCTCTAGCTCAAGCAATTTTAGAATATATTCATGATAAGATAAAAGCAAAAACTATGTTTTCAACTCACTATCATGAATTAACTTCACTAGATAGAGACTTACATCATCTAGAAAATGTTCATGTTTCAGCAATAGAAGAAAATGGAGTACTAACATTCCTACATAAGGTTAAAAAAGGACCAATTGATAAAAGTTATGGTATCCATGTTGCAAATCTTGCACATCTTCCAAATTCATTAATAGATAGAGCAGATGAAATACTTAATGTATATGAAAACAAAAATAATAAAAAAGAAGTTTATACTCAAACATCTCTTTTTGAATTAACTGAAGAAGAAGTACCAAAAGAAACAATTTTAGAACAAAAATTAAAAGAGATAAATCCAGTAGAGATGACTCCAATGGAAGCTATAAACTATTTATATGAATTAAAAAAAGAAATGAACGATTTAAAATAAAGGTAATATATGATAAAATTAGATAGGTGAAAAAAATGACTAGAAATGAAAAAAGAGAAATAATTATAAAAGTATTATATGAAACTATCATGCTAGAAAAAGCAAATACCAATTATAATTTAGAAGATTTAATTAGTGAATTAACAGAAGAAAAAGATGAATTCATATCAGAAACTCTAAAAAACATATTATCAAATAAAGATAAGATTATTGAAGTTTCTAATAAATATCTAAAAGATAAATGGGAATTTTCAAGATTAGCAGTTCCTGATCAAGCAATAATTATGCTAGGAGTATATGAACTATTATATACAGATACTCCTAATAAAGTTGCAATAGACGAAGCAATTGAATTATCTAAAAAATATTCAAATGATGATATTCCTAAAGTTATAAATGGTATTTTAGATAGTGTTTTACATAATGAGGAAAAAATAAATGAATGATAAATATATTAGTGTTAATCAATTAACTAGATATATTAAATATAAAATAGATAATGATATAAATCTAAATGAAGTATTCTTGCGAGGAGAAATATCTAATTTTAAAGCACACTCACGTGGACATTTCTATTTTACTTTAAAAGATGAAAAGAGTAGAATATCTGCTATTATGTTTTCATCCGCAACAAATAATATAAAATTTATGCCTCAAGATGGTATGAAAGTATTAGTTACAGGAAAAATCTCTGTATTTGAAACTACAGGAAATTATCAAATATATGTAAATGAAATGCTAGAAGATGGAGTAGGTAATCTATATATTGCTTATGAACAATTAAAAAAGAAACTAGAACAAGAAGGATTATTTAATAAAGAACATAAAAAGCCTATTCCAAAAATTCCAAATAGAGTAGGAGTAGTAACAGCTCCAACAGGAGCAGCAATAAAAGATATAATATCTACTATCAAAAGAAGATGGCCATTATGTGAAATACTATTATTTCCAGCCTTAGTTCAAGGAGAACTAGCTCATGAAACTATAGTAGAACAGATAAAAAATGCAGATAATTATAATTTAGATACATTAATTGTTGGTAGAGGTGGAGGATCAATTGAAGACTTATGGCCATTCAATGAAGAAGATGTTGCTCGTGCAATCTACAATTGCAATACACCAATAATCTCAGCAGTAGGTCATGAAGTAGACTTTACTATAGCTGATTTTGTAGCAGACTTACGTGCACCAACACCAACAGGAGCAGCAGAAATGGCAGTTCCACAAAAAAATGAAGTAATATCATTAATAAATCAAATAAATATAAGATTAAATAAAGCATTAATAAATAAAATAAATATAAATAAAAAACATCTAGAAGAAATAAAAAAGCACTATATATTTACAAATCCAATTTCTATATATCAAGCAAAAGAAATGTCTTTTGATGCAATATTAGAAAGACTAAAATATTCATTAACAAATTTAATACATATTAAAGAAAAAAATTATCAAAAAGTAACATCATCAATAGTATTACAAAACCCAGAAATACTATTTGATAAAAAGAAAAATAAATATATAAACATATTAT
Organism: uncultured Erysipelotrichaceae bacterium; assembly: GCA_902789225.1. Classification (GTDB taxonomy): domain Bacteria; phylum Bacillota_I; class Bacilli_A; order RF39; family UBA660; genus RUG343. The sequence goes on along the minus strand of CADANC010000007.1, from coordinate 25,931 downwards.
CAAAACTAGAAACTTTATCTCCTCTAAAAACATTACAAAGAGGATATTCAATAACAAAAAAAGATGATAAAGTAATAACAAGTATAAAGAATATCAAGAAAGGGGACAATATCAAAATTGAGTTCAATGATGGAGATATTGATGCTAAAGTTATATGAAAGATAGTAAAAACAAGAGTGGCTTATTTGAATTAATAATTATAATTATAGCAATAATATCAATAATTAATACATATATAGTAGGAAGTAACAAAATAACAATATATGAAAACACAAATAATTCAATAAGTGATTGTAGGGGTTTAGCATATCATGGACCTAATGCTGAAAAAGATAAAGAAAAATGTTTAGAAAGTATTAAAAGTAAAGAAGAAAAAGCAATACAAGCAGAAGAATATATGAAAAATAATAAAGGAACTCATACTATTATTTCATTTGTACTACTTTTAGCAACAACCATATCATTAGTAATCACTATAAGAAAAAGGAAAAATATAGGATATATATTACTTGGAATAATAACTATTATAATAAATATATTTTCATTACTATAAAATAAAAATAGGAGGTAAATAATGGCAAAAGAAAAAGAAAAAACATTTGAAGAAGAATTATTAGAATTAGAAGAAATAGTAAAAAAATTAGAAACTGGAGAAGTACCTCTAGATGATGCTATAAAAGAATTTACTAAAGCAATGGAATTATCTAAAAAATGTGATACAAAATTAAAATCTGCTGAAGAAGCTATAACAAAATTAGTAAATAAAGAAGGAAATCTAGAAAACTTTGAAGTAGAAGAATAAACGTCATAAGACGTTTTTTTTAATATAAAAAGAAGAGTTTTACTCTTCTATAGTTTCAAGTACTTTATAAACTTCATCTTCATTATCTAAAGGAATTAAATAATTATCATCACTAGGATCAACTTTTCTTATTAAAATATCACCATCATCTTCTAAATTAACTAATAATAAATAATTTATATTATCAATAGTAATATCATTAAGAATAGTATATTTCTTATTATCTATATCATAATAATTAACATTCATCTTATTTTCCTCCTTTAGAAGTATTCTTAGGACCACTCATATTATGTTCTTCCATCATTTGATTTAACTCAGCCATTCTTTCATTTTGTTCATCATTAAACTGTTTTTCTTTTTCATCAAAAGCATATTCAATCTTAAATCTATTTTCCATAGTTTCACTAAAATTATCTATAGCTTCCTCATATGCTTTATCATCATAGATATCAGTTCCTTCTTCATAATATCCATTTTTATATAAATAATTTCTAAAACTTCTAGATTCAGGTTCTCCTTCTTCATTTTTTATTACTAAACAATAATCATGATCAGGATCATTCCTAGAATAATCTAATAAATCACTAGTATATTTAGGTCCAAGTTCGCAATAAGCATAAAAAACATTTTTATCATAATCTCCATCTTCAAAAGAATTTAATCCTTCATAGATTCTAGGATAATCATACCAAAAATGTTGATAATCATCTGTTCTATGAACATTATCTCTTATAAATTCACTTCTAAATGTTGCCGAATCATCCTTATATTCAGCAACAGAACTTACACTTGCTACAACATTAGGAATACCTTCTTGTATTGCATCATTAGCAATATAACCACCAGTAAATCCAATAACACCAGTTGCTAAAGCTATTATCATCCATCTTTTTATTATTAAATTAGCTTCTCTAACTAGATTATTATATCTTTCTCTAGGCACAAACTGACTTTTAGTCTCTCTTCTTGTTCTATTACCATGTGTAGATTTACGTATAAATTCATCATAATCTCTAGTACTATAACTTTCTTTCATATATATACAATCTCCATATCTTAATATAAATATATTATTATATACAAAAAAAGTCAAAGTATATGTCAAACAATTTTACATAGAAAAAAATATAAAAATATGCTAGAATAAATTAAGAATAGAGGGATGCATATGTATATAGATTTAGTTGTATTAATATTATTAATTGTAGGAATAATAATGTATACTAGAAACTTTTCTTCATTTGTATTTATAACAGCAATAATAGATATATTATTAAGAATATTATTCTTTATAAGAACTCATGTAGGACTACCAGACTTTAATAGATTTGTAAGTAGATATTTTCCTGAATCAATGTTTGGATTAATTGATAAATATACAGGAGGAGATATCAATATTATTCTTAAATGGATATTTGTAATTATAATGATGTTCTTCTTATTCTACGTAACAAAAATTTGGATAAAGAAAAAGAAATTCTAATATGAAAAAAGATACAATATCTAAAATATTAGTAATATTATTTGTAATTTGGTTTATAGTATCGCTTGTAGCAATAATAATAAATGCAGAAAATAAAAACAATAATATGGTTATAATACTTATAGGACAATACTTCTTAATATTTGGCATAATAGGCATATATTCTGCAAAAGAACCAATGATATCATTTCATTATTTTGTAGGATTATTATTGCTAACAATAGGGCTTATATATAGAAATTATGAAAGGTTATCAATAATAAAAACCGATTTATCAATAAACCAAAAATTATTTATTGGGTTGATGTTAGTATCATTAATATCAATAATAATATCCTTAATTTTATTTTATAAAGACAAAAAAAGTAAGAAATCATTTTATCCATTTTTAATATCAAATATTATATATGTAGGAGGATTATTAATACTAACCATATATTAAAAAAATACTTATATTTCTAAATAAGTATTTTTTATTTTCTCTAAATTATATTTACTAAATTTATCAATCTCATCATTAGAAATAATTAAATTATATTGAACATCTTCTTGAAATTTTTTATCTAAAACTCTACATTTAGAAGAATTAACTAAATTATCAATAGTAGATATCTCATCATATTTAAAACTAATATTACATTCTATTCCTTCTAATAATAAACTTTTTCTACTATCATCAATCAAATTAGAAGCACATTTTGAATAAGCTCTAACTAATCCTCCAGCTCCTAATTTAATACCTCCAAAATATCTAACTACAACGATTGCTGTATTAAATAAATTTTCTTTATCAATAACATTAAATATAGGCATACCGCTAGTTCCACCAGGTTCACCATCATCACTAGATTTAAATTCATTAATAAACCTGTAAGCATAAACATAATGTGTTGCTTTAGGATATTTATCTTTAATAGAATCCATCATATTATTAAAATCAACAATATTATTAACTTTAAAAACAATTCCAATAAATTTAGATTTATTAACTTCTAAAACATATTCATATGTATTATTAATAATATACATAATATCACCAATAAAATTATACTAAAAAAATACATAAAAATATAGTATAATACATATAGGTGATTATATGGAAAAGAAAATTGAAAAAGAAAATTTAGATAGTAAAAATCTAAATAAAGTAATTAAAAGATCAAAGGATGTATTAAACGTTTTATATTTAATAGGAATAATAGTCTTATTAATATTATTAAGTAGATTATTCATTGAATATAAAATATTTAAAATATTAGGAGAGATATTATCAGTAATTTCACCATTATTTATAGGATTTATAATAGCTTGGTTAATAGATCCGTTTATAAAGAAAATTATAAAAATATCTAAAAATAAAATACCTAGATTTGTATCTTCTATAATTGCATATTTAGTTGTAATAGGCATTATAATAGCAATGATAGTAATTATTTCACCTCAACTAGCTAGTCAAATCAAAGATTTTGCTGGAAATGTTCCATACATACTAAATGATATAAAAGATTGGATTAATAATTTATTTAAAACATTAAGTGTAAATGGATTAAATACAAAAGAAATTTCAACTGAAATAACTAAAAAAGTTATTAAAATAACTCAATCATCTACTAGTGAAATAGCCAATTTCATGTTACAAGCAGGAACTGGAACAATAAATGTACTAGCAAAAATCATACTAGGTGTTATGGTGGCTTTCTATCTATCATTAACTTTTGATAAGCTAAATGGTAAAGTAGAAAAGAAATTACCTGAATCATGGAGAGATAATTACAAAGAATTAATTAAAAGAATTAATACTTCATTAAGAGGTTACGTTGGTGGAGTACTAATTATAATGGTTCTAGTATTTATAACTCAATTAATTGGATTCTCAATGATAGGTTTAGAAGCGCCAATAATATTTGCAATGTTCTGTGCAATAACTGATATAATTCCATACTTTGGACCTTATATAGGAGCAATTCCAGCAGTAATAGTAGGATTTGCAGAATCACCTATAGTAGGAGTTATGACAATATTAGTAATATTTATATGTCAACAATTAGAAAACAATATTTATCAACCAATTATTATGGGTAAAGCAATGAAATTACACCCAATAGTAATTATGTTAGGCTTATTACTATTTGGACATTTCTTTGGCATATTAGGTATGATTATCGCAACTCCTGTAATCGCAACTATCAAAGTAATATATGATTTCATTCAAGAACAAAGAAAAGAAATTGAAGTGACAGAAGATGATGATAAAACAAAAGAAAACTTTATAGAAAAGATTACAAATATAGTAGATGGAAATATAGAATCAGAATAAGAAAAAGACTTGTTAAAAGAACTATAATTTGATAAAATAAATGAGAAATGAATTATTAGATATTGATTAAAGATTAGTATTAATATGATTGTTTTATAGAAAGACTTTGATGATGGAAATAAGTTAAACTAGTATTAAGAAGCTCCTTTATGAATCTAATCGGTATAACCGTTATAAGAAATTAAGACCAAGAGTAGGATGGTAAAGTGTCTAATCACTCCTATAATTGGTCTTTTATTTGTTTAAGGAGGGGTACATATGAAAATATATGTAATTACAGGACACGCCAAATCAGGAAAAACTACTTTTGGAAACATCTTAAAAGAAAAATTAAAAGAATATGGATATAAGCCATGTGTTATGCAAATAACTTCACCTTTATATCATTATGCAGAAGACTATTTTGAATGGGATTCTAGACAAGATGAGAAACCAAGAGAATTTTTACAAAAATTTGGAATAGAAATATTAAAAGAAAAATTACATAAAGATACATTCCTAATAAATAGATTAGAAGAAGATATAGAAATTCTTTCTAATTTCTTCGACTGCTTTATAATTACAGATGCAAGATTCAAAAAAGAATTAACTGAATTAAAAGAAAAATATAAAGATGTAGTAACAATAAAACTAGAAAGAACAAATTATGATGATGAATTAAGTGAAGAAGAAAGATCTCATGTTACAGAAATCGAAGTAGATAAGATTAATAATGTTAAATATCTAGTTCAAAATAATAGTTTTAAAGATTTAAAAGAGTATGCTGAAATGATTATTTCTAAGGAGGAAGATGATATCATATGATAGTCGCAATAGATGGACCTGCAGGAGCAGGAAAAGGAACAATAACTTCATTAGTTGCTGAAGAACTAAATTTAGTAACTATTGATACAGGCGCAACTTATCGTTGTGTAGCACTAGAATGTCTAAATGAAAATGTAACATTAGATGAACCAAAAAAAATAATTGAAATAGCTAAAAAAATAAAAATAGATATGGATGAAGATAAGAATGTCTTCTTAAATGGAAAAGATGTTACTAAAGAGATAAGATCTACTGAAGTAACTAGTATAGTATCACCCGTATCTTCAATTCCTGAAGTAAGAGATGAAATGGTAAAACTACAAAGAGAACTTGCTAAAGGAAAGAATGTAATCATGGAAGGAAGAGATATTACAACAGTAGTATTTCCAGAAGCAGATTATAAATTCTATTTAGATGCAGAAGTGGAAGAACGAGCCAGAAGAAGAGTAAAACAAAATGAAGAACAAGGCATCGAATCAAATTATGATGAAATATTAGAAAGTATTAAAAAACGTGATTATAATGATATGCACAAAGAAAAAGGTGCCTTAATAAGAACAAAAGATCAAATATATATAGACTCAACTAATATGTCTATAGAAGAAGTAAAGGAAACAATAATAAAGCACATAAAAGGAGAATAAACATGAAAACACTAACACATAATGAAATAAGAAACTTATGGTTTAAATATTTTGAAGAAAATGGTCATAAAATATATGAATCAGCTCCATTAGTACCAATTAATGATGATTCAATATTATGGATAAATGCTGGAGTAACTCCATTAAAGAAATATTTTGATGGAACAGAAATCCCTGATTCTAGAAGAATAGTAAATATTCAAAAATGTATAAGAACTAATGATATTGAAAATGTAGGAATTACTAAACGTCATCAAACATTCTTTGAAATGATGGGAAATTTCTCAGTAGGAGATTACTTTAAGAAAGAAGCAATTCATTTTGCATATGAATTATTAACATCACCTGAATATTTTGATATTGATAAAAGCTTATTATATGTAACAGTATATTCAGATGATGAAGAAGCTAAAAAATATTGGATAAATGAAGGATTAGATGAAGATCATATAGTTCCTTTAGAAGGAAACTTCTGGGAAATAGGAGAAGGTCCTTGTGGACCAGATTCTGAAATATTCTTTGATAGAGGAGAAGAATATGAAACAGAAGAAAAAGATGCTCTTAAAAGATTTAAAAATGATGAAGAACAAGAACGTTACGTAGAAATATGGAATAATGTATTCTCTCAATTCAATTCAGAAGAAGGAAAAGAAAGAAGTGAATACAAAGAATTACCATCTAAAAACATAGATACCGGAGCAGGATTAGAAAGATGGTGTTGTATATTCCAAGGAGTAGATTCTAACTTTGAAACAGATTTATTTAAACCAATAATTGAACATATAGAAGAAATATCAAAAGTTAAATATACAGGTCAAAAAGAATTTAAAATTATAGCTGATCATATTAGAGCAATCACTTTTGCAATATCAGATGGCGCAACATTTGATAATGTAGGAAGAGGATACGTATTAAGAAGATTATTAAGAAGAAGTGTACGTTTTGGTAAAAACCTTGGAATTGAAGGACCATTCATGTACAAATTAGTAGACTCAGTAATTAAAGTAATGCAAGAAGCTTATCCTGACATAGTAGAAAAAGCATTAGAAGTTAAAAAAGAAATAATTGATGAAGAAGAATTATTCTTAAAAACTCTAAGTCAAGGAGAAAAAAGACTACAACAATTAATAGATAATTGTGAAGATAATTACATTTCAGGAGAAGAAACATTTAAGTTATATGATACATATGGATTCCCATATGAATTAACTGAAGAATATTTACAAGAAGCAGGAATTAAAACATCTAAAGAAGAATTTGATAAATATATGAATATTCAAAAAGAAATGGCTAAAGCATCTACTAAGAATATTTCAGCTATGGCATCACAACATAAAGTATTATTAGACTTCAAAAAAGAATCTACTTTTGTATATAACTTATATAGATTAAAAACTAAAGTTATAGGATTAATAAAAGATGAAAAAGAAGTAGATGAATTATCAAAAGAAGGTCTAGTAGTTTTAGAAAGAACATGTTTCTATGCAGAACAAGGTGGACAAGTAGCAGATACAGGAATGTTAATAGGAGATAACTTCAAAGCTAGAGTATTAAATGTAATAAAAGGACCAAATGGTCAAAATATTCATAAAATTAAAGTTCTAGATGGAACAATCAAATTAGATGATAAATGTGAAGTAGTAATTGATAAAGAAAAGAGAAAAGATACAGAAGTAAACCACTCAATGGTTCATATATTACAATATGCACTACAACAAGTAGTATCAAATACTATTAAACAAGCAGGATCATATGTAGATGATAAGAGGTTAAGATTTGATTTTACTTATAATGGTAAAATGACAGATGAAAAGATCTTAGAAACAGAAGAATTTGCTAATGAATATATTGCTAAAGATTTAATTGTTTCAACTGAAATTCTACCTATAGAAAAAGCTAAACAACTAGGCGCAATGGCTCTATTCGGAGAAAAATATGGAGATCTAGTTAGAGTAGTAAAAATAGGTAAATCAATAGAGTTTTGTGGAGGAACGCATACAACAAATACTAAAAATATTAAAGCTTTCGCAATAACAAATGTCGAATCAAAAGGATCAAATGTATATAGAATAGAAGGAACAACAAATGATAATATTGAACAAACTCTATATAACATAATTAAGCCATTTAACGATGAAATAATAAAACTAGAACTAAAATCTAAAGAAATACTATCTCAAGCTAGAAAAGAAGGATTAAAACTAGATTTTAAACTAGATATAGAGAAAGTTAAACCTACATCATACAAAGATATAATATTTATTAAGAATCAATTAAAATATGTTCAAGAAGAAATAAAAAATCTAGAAAAAGAATACTATGCATTAAAAGAAAAAGATGTATTAGAAAATTTAGATATTTATAAAGAACATGAAAAAGAAATAAATGGAATTAATACTATCATTATGGAAACAAACAACAAAGATAAAAAGATTCTAAAAAGTATTGCTGATTCATTAGTAAATAATATTGATAATTGTTTTGTATTCTTTGCTAATGTAAAAGATGATTCAATTAATTTAATTGCTAGAAGTGAATCAAGTATCTCTGCAGGAGATGTAATAAAATATGTTTCAACTCTAGCAGGAGGAAATGGAGGAGGAAAACCAACCTTCGCAGAAGGTGGTATAAAAGATAGTTCTAAAGTAGATGATATTCTTAAGGAAGTAGAGAATTTTATTAATGGCAAATAATTATTTTCTAGAAAACGAAGATAACTTCTTAATAGAAGAAAAAATAAAAGAAATAATTAATAAAGAAAAGTTTGCTGATGTCATACCAACTACATATGATTTAGAACTAACTTCTCTAGAAAATGCATTAGAAGATCTAGATACATATTCATTTCTAACAAGTAAGAAAGTAATCATTATTAGAGGACTAGATAAAATAATAAAGAAGAATCTTGACTATGATATAGATTCTTCTCTAGATCATTTATATAAATATTTAAAAGACCCTGTAGAAGATAATTTATTAATAATTAGAGTAAATAAATCAGATAATAAACAAACTATGTATAAGAAACTTAAAAGTTTATGTACAGTAGAAGAAATAAAAGTAGATATTAAAGAACAAATAGAAAATAAATTAAAAGATTATAAACTAGAAAAAAGATTTATAGATTATTTACTAGAATATTGTAATAATGACATAACTAAAATATCAAATGAAATAGAAAAATTAAAAAATTATCGACTAGAGGAAAAAGAATTAACTATAAAAGATATAGATGATTTAGTAACTAAAGAGTATGGTGATTCAAAAACTTTATTCTTTAATTTTCTTGAATATGTAGGCAAGAAAGATATAGAAAATGCTCTTAAAACATATAGAGAACTAAAGAATTATGATGCAAATGATTTAGGCTTATTAACATCAATATCTAATCAAGTAAGAATGATGTATACAGTTAATATCTATGAACGAAAAAATAATTCTAATGATGAAATTGCTAAAAAATTAAATGCTAATCCATATAGAATAAAAAAGATTAGAGAAATAAATAGCCTATATTCACCAAAAGAAATAAGAGAATTAATGATTAAATTAGAAGAAATTGATTTAAAATCAAAATCTACTGATGAATCAACTAACTCATTAATAGAAAACTTTATAATTAATTTAAAAAAAGATTAAGAATTGTTCTTAATCTTTTCTATTTTGTCATATATTTCTTTAATGTTCTTTTCATATCCAAAACTAGATGGATGATAATATTTCTTATTTTTTATTTTATCAGGAAGATATTGTTGAATTACATAATTTCCAGGATAATCAAACGGATATTTATAATCAGTAGAATTAGTTTTAATATGATCTGGAAGTTTACCAACATCACCTGATTCAATATCATGAATTGCTTCATTTATTGCATCATATGTTGTACAACTCTTTGGCGATAGTGCCATTTCAACTACAATTTCTCCATATGGAATAACAGCCTCAGGCAATCCAACTCTAATAGCAGCGTTAATTGCTGCATCTAAATGAGCTCCAATACTAGGATTCGCAAGACCAATATCTTCATATGCAATAACACTAAGTCTTCTACCAATAGTTTCTAAGTCTCCCTCAACTAAAAGTCTAGCTAAATAGTGTAGGGAAGCATCAACATCACTTCCACGAATACTCTTTTGAAGACCACTCATAACATCATAATGACCATCACCATTCTTATCACTAAAGAAAACTGGTTTATTAGAGATATTTTTAACCATATCTTTAGTAATCTTTTTATTAGGATAAGTATAATAAGATACTTCTAATAAATTATAGGCACTTCTTAAATCATTTCCAGATAATGTAGCAATTGCTTCAATTCCATCTTTTTCTATCTTTATTCCCTTTAAATAATCACTTTTACAAGCTCTTTTAATACCTATAATAATATCATCATGTTCTAAAGGCTTTAACTCAAATATTTGACATCTACTTCTTATAGCAGGATTAATAGAGTGATAAGGATTCTCAGTAGTAAGGCCTATTAAAATAATATTACCAGACTCAATTTGAGGAAGTAAAATATCTTGTTTATCTTTATTTAATCTATGAATCTCATCCATAACAAGAATGATACCATCATACATTTTACCTTCTTCAATGACAACCTCTATATCTTTCTTATTATTGATAGTAGCATTTAATACTCTATAATGTTCATCTAAATCATTGATAATACCCATCGCAATAGATGTTTTACCAATACCTGGTGGACCATATAAAATAAATGAAAAAATATGTTTATTCTCTACAAGATTAGTTAAAACCTTGTCTTCTCCAATCAAATGTCTTTGACCAATAACATCACTCAAAGAAGTAGGTTGTAACTTAATAGCTAAAGGTTTATCCATATATATCACCACATTTAATATATCATATTTGATAAATCTTTAAAATATTATATAATATATAAAGAGAGTGATTATATGAATATAGATGACGCAATTGAAGATTTCATTGGATATTGTATGTTTGAAAAAGGATTATCTGAAAAAACAAAAGAATCATATAAAAATGATCTAAAAATATATAAAGAATTCCTTAATAACAGAAATATATCTAATGTTAATAATATAACTGATAAAGAAATAAAAGACTTTCTAAAAGAAAAATCAGAAGAAAAGACATCTACTATAGCACATAATTTAACAGTTATAAAAAATTTTCATAAATATCTATTTAGTCTAAATATAACAAAAAAAGATGTATCTGAATTTATTGATAGACCTAAAATGAGAAAATCAATACCTAAAGTACTATCAATAGAAGATGTAGATAATCTTTTAGATATTAAGCTAGAATCTGCTCTAGATTATCGTAATAAGGCTATGTTAGAAATACTATATGCTACAGGCTTAAGAATATCAGAACTAATAAATTTAGAACTAAATGATATAGATATATTAGAAGGTACCATAATAGTATTTGGAAAAGGTTCTAAAGAAAGAATAGTACCTCTAGGAGATTATGCAATTAAATATTTAAAACTATATTTAGAAAGAAGAAATGAATTAGTAAAAGATCCTACAATTACTAAGTTATTTCTAAATAATCACGGAAAACAAATCTCAAGACAAGGCTTTTTCAAAATATTAAAGAAACTGCTAAGAGAAAAAGGCCTAAATGAAGATGCTTCTCCTCATACACTAAGACATTCGTTCGCTACACATTTAATAAATAGGGGAGCAGACTTAAGAAGTGTCCAAGAAATGTTAGGTCACTCTGATATATCAACAACAAAGATATATACAGAAGTAAGTGATGAATTAGTAAGAGAAGAGTATAATGAATTTCATCCAAGAAGTAAGGAGGATTTATGAAATATAAAAGAATATTCCTATTGATTTTAGATTCACTAGGAGTAGGGGAATCAAAAGATGCATATAAATATGAAAGTATAGGCTCATCTACTCTAGGTCATATAAATGAAAAATGCCCATTATTCATACCAAATTTACAAAGAATAGGCTTTCTAAATACATTAAGTATGACAGATGATGATAAAGTAGAAGCATACTATACAATAGCTCACCCAACAAATGTTGGAGTAGATTCACTATCAGGACATTATGAAATGGTAGGAGCAAGTCTAGATGAGCCATATCAAAGATTTCCTACAGGATTTGATGAAGAATTACTACAAAATATATCAAATATAACAGGAAGAAGAATAATTGGAAATATATGTTGTACTAATGATGATATTATCAATGATTTAGGTGATACAGAAAGAAATTATGGATCTTTAATAGTTTATACATCAGGAGATTCAAATCTACAAGTAGCTGCTCATGAAGATACAATACCTATAAAGACATTATATGAGTATTGTGAAAGAATAAAAGAACTTACTATCAAAGAAAACATAAGAATATCAAGAATTATCGCAAGACCATTTACAGGAGAAAATAAATATACATTTTTAACTTCAGCTAGAAAAGAATTTGTTAATAATCCTAAAAAAGAAACAGTTTTAAATTTACTAGAGAAAGAAAAACTAAATGTTATTGGAATAGGGAAGGTAAATGATATATTTCAAAACAACGGTATAACTAAATCAATAAAAGCAATAAATAATGCAGAAGCAATAAATAAATTGGTAGAAATAATGAATAAAGATTTTACTGGATTATGTATAACAAATTTATCTGATTTTGATGAAATATATGGCCACAATAGGGACATAGAAGGTTATGCTAAAGCAATAGAGGAGTTAGATGTAAATATACCTATAATCCTAAATAAACTAAATATAGATGATATGTTAATAATAACAGCAGACCATGGATGTGATCCAACATTTGCTGGAAATGGTCATACTAGAGAAAATGTTCCAGTATTAATATATTCAAGAAATTTCAAAGAACCAAAAAGACTACCAGAATTAACTACAATGGCAGATATAGGAAATACTATAGCAGATAATTTTAAAATAACAGAAATAAAGAACGGTACCTCTTTCTTAAATGAATTAAAGTAGGTAAGACTTCTATCATAATATTATATAAATAAGTAGATTATACGCGTATATATCATTATTATATATAAATAAGGTATATATATCCTTATATTATATAAATATAAAGATTACGCGCGTATATAACCTTATTATATATATTAATAAGGATAATAAATAAATTTTTAAATTTTAAAAAAGAATTTGCATTTGCATACATAAAAAATTATTTTAAATTAGCTTATATAACATGATAATTAGCTTACAAATTACTCCATAAGAAGAGAAAGAAGAGAATAATAAAAACAAAATAAAAATATATAGAAGTTAACATAATATCAATTATAGGAAGTTAATCCGAGTTAAGATGAACCTGATAACCAGGTTCTTTTTTATTACACTACTCTTCTATTATATATAAATAAAAGAATATATATAAATATAATTAAATATAAATATGTTTTAATTATATTAATCTATTAATTAATAATTATACATATATAACTATCCTCTATTAAATAGAAGATAATAATATATCAAATAAACACACTATAAATAGACTATACCCTACACTATCAGATAAGATAACTATTTAATCATATAAATAATAAATAAAAGAATTTGGACTGCTTTTGATACTAAAAAAAGAAAGGTAATTATACCTTTCTAGATTGAATCTCTGCTATCTTTTCTAATACTTCATTAGCATTATCATCATTTATTTCAGTAAATCCTAATTCTTTTAAAGCTTGTACTTTAGCAACATTTAATTCTTGAGTACGAGATAACTTTTCTTCATTCTTCTTCTCGATATCTTGAACAAATTTATTATGAGAAGATTCTAATTTAGCTTTAGAAGCTCCACCACCGTTATATAAAGTCATTGCACTAAATAAAATACTTTCAAATATAAATTGTTTATCTTCATTAAAAGCAAATTCCATAGGATCAGTAAATCCTAATGATTTAGAAAAATAAGCTAGAATATATCTTAATTCATCATTATTTTCCATACTATTTAAAAAATTATATAAATAAACATAAGTATTGTAAGATGTTTTAGTCTTATCATTTGAAAGTCTTTCTTTCATTAAATTAACTATATCAGAAATAATCTCTTGTTCCTTTTTATTGAAAGATTTTAAATCACTAGAATAATCTCTATTAGAAAGACTTTTAACACCTTCATTTAATCTATTTTCAACTTCAATAATATATTTACCAGAAATATCTTTATCTTTTAATTCACTAATATCATCTACATCTAATAAACTTAATAATTTAGCACTTTTTTCTTTAGGCCATTTACTTAAATCTCCCAATGCTAAATAATTATATAGCATCTGTCTAGATACACCTAAATACTTAGATAATCTAACCTTACTTATCCCTAATTCAGAAAGCACATCATTTAATTCCTTCATATTATTACCCTCCTATAATCATTATAAATAATGAATGTAAAATAATCAAGTGTAAATTGACATAAATAATAAAAATATATATAATGATAATTAGAGGTGACTATGTATGAATAAAACTGCTATGAGAATAGTTTGTACAGTAGCTGCACTTGCAATGCTTGTAGGATTCTTTTGGGTTATTGTTTATATGATCTAAAAAGAAAAAGACTATTTATTAGTCTTTTTTTTATTTATATAACCCTCTATTTCTGGAATAATTTCCTTACAATCTCCATCAGGAATATCATACTTATTAACTATATCATTAATTCTATTAAAGTCTTTCGCAAGATATAACATAAGAATACCAGCTATCCTATTAGCACTATATTGATTAAGTTTATGCATATCTTCATCACTTATATTATATTTTCTTTCAATATCTAGAATTGGCCCATACTTATATAGATAATTAGTTAAAGATCTACTAATATAATATACTTTTTTATTATAATCTTTTAATCTAACTTTAGTCCAAACCTTCATAGAATCAACCTCTTTAGTAGGTTATTATAACAAACAAAAAGAACTAATTCAAGTAAGGATTATTAGTTCTTTCATATCCTAAAGTAGTTGTATCGTAATGTCCAGTATATAAAGTAATATCATCATCAAGTTTAAGTAATTTTTCAATAGAATTATTCATTTCTTCTAAACTTCCTGTAGGAAGATCACATCTACCTATACTCTCTTTAAAAATAAAGTCTCCTACAAACATACATTTGTCTTCAATAAAATGAAAACTAATTGAGTCACTTGAATGACCAGGAGTTTTATATACTCTAAATTTAAAATCACCTATACTATAATCTTTATTATCTTCTACATTACTATTTTTAAATATTTTAATACTCTTTTTAGTAAGAAAATTTCTTAAAGCACCTATATGATCAAAATGAGAATGAGTAATCAATACACCTAATAATTTGGAGTCCCCTATTTCTTTATTAATCTTAGAATAATCATCTCCAGGATCTACAACTAGACAATTATTATCAATTTTTAATATATAACAATTTTCATCTAATAAACCAGTAACAACTCTAATAACTTCCATAATTATCCCTTGTACTCTCTACTTTCATATATATAATTAAAATTCTCATCTAATCTAAATGTATAAACATAATCTCCATCTTTCAAAGATTCAGGATTAGTTTGACCATTATTAGTAAAATATCTAACATTTTCAGTTAAATAAATCTTATCTCCAGTACTAGTAGCTTTAGTCAATTTCTTATCTGCTGATACAGTAAGTAATGATTCTCTAGTACATTTGCCTTTTACATATTCACCACGACTAGCAATGTACTCATATCCACCCAAACAAGTTCCACCTAATGTAATATTTTGATGATCTATCCCATTATTTTGTCCAAACATAACGTTAAGCATATTAGCTAAGTCAGTATCTTTGAATGCATCAGGTCTAAAACTATCATCTTCTACGCAATCAAAATTAGCCATACTATTATCAAACAAATTACAATTAGATTCATAAAAAGAATTATGACTTAAATTTCTAAAAGCTAAATATCTTTTTAAATTATTATCAAAATTAGGATTACCAAAATCTTCAGTAGCAGTAGTTTTTGCCATATTATATAATTGAATAACTAATGTAGAATCAAGTCCCAAATCAACAGTATCTCCACTATTAATAGGACTATAATGATGCTCATAATATGCTTTTCTTGTAATATCAGTATTATACCAATAGTAACAAGCTCCACCTAATAATAAAATAACTATTAATAATAAAGGAGTTGCTTTATTACTTACTTTTTGATAAACAATACTTGGTTCATTATTATTAGGATCATCAAACTTAACTTTAGCAATATCCTTCTTAATTTGATTATTCATACTAACCAACTCCTACTATAATAAATTTTAATATAAAAAATATAAATTTACAAGATAAAGACTACGAATTTTATATCAAATATGTTAATATAAATATGGTGATAATAAATGAATAAAAAGAAAGTTATTATTATATCGATTATAATAATTATAATTATAACAGTTCTATCAATAACACTAAGTAAAGAACAGTATACAATAATAATAGAACCACAATATATTCATAATAAAGTATCAAATAAAGTAAAAATTTCAGATAAAAAATATCTAATAACAAAATTTGATAAAGATGGAGATGAAATAACTTATAAAAAAGGAAAACTAAAAGAACCAGTAGATGATAAACTATTAAATCAATTAGAAGAAGAAAATAATCTATCAATCACATCAGATGATAGAAATTATGCATATAAAGTCACATATAAAAAGAATAAAGTATATTTCTTATATGAAGATTCAAAATTTATAAAAGAAATAGAAAAAAGAATTAATAGTAAAAAATTATGGTACATAGATGATAATACAATAGAAACAGAATAAAAAGAAACAAAACAAAACAAAAACAAGGTTTAAATAAACCTTGTATTTTTTATTTGGTAACCTGTATGGGTTTCGAACCCATGAATACTGCCTTGAGAGGGCAGCGTGTTAAACCACTTCACCAACAGGTCATATAACACAATAATTATAACAAATTGCTAAATAATGTGCAAGAAAAAAGAACTATATAAAGTTCTTTATTTCTTATTAACTATTTAAGAAGATTTTCAAATCCTTCAATTAGATGAGAATTATCAGCACATCCCATAAATATAACTACATTTCCAATTTCTTTATCTAAATTAGAAATAGTTTCTTCTTCAATCATTTCACCACCAGGTATTTCATCAAGAATCATATGAGAGCCTACTCCAGGATAATCTTCTTGTTTTTCTCTATTAGCAAGTATTTCAGTCATATATACTTTATCTGCTACTTCTAAAGCATCAATAAATTCTTTAGTAAAATCTTTTGTTCTAGAATAAGTATTTGGTCTAAATACTGCTACAATTTTTCTTTCAGGATATTTTTGACGAACAGCTTCTAAAGTAGCTTTGATTTCTGTTGGATGATGAGCATAATCGTCAATAATAACAGTATCTCCTATATTAGTAATTTCAAATCTTTTCTTAGCATTCTTAAATGAACTTAAAGCTTTTCTAATAATATCCATATCAATTCCAATATGATGACATATACCTATAGCAGCAACACTATTCATAACCATGTGTTTACCAAACAAAGGAATCTCAAACTTACCTAAATCTTCTCCCTTAAAAACAACTCTAAATTTAGAACTATCACTATCAAGTAATAAATCTTTAATAACTATATCATTATCATCATTAAATCCATAGAATAATACATCAGTCTTAAAATTAATTTTTCTAACTTGTTCGTTATCACCATTTGCAATAACTAATTCTTTAGTTTGATTAGCAAATTGTTCAAAACAATTTCTAATATCATCAATATCACTATATATTTCCATATGTTCTTCTTCAATATTAGTAATAATTGAATATCTAGGATGATAATATAAGAAATGTCTATTAAACTCATCACTTTCTACAACATAATATTCATTATCATTAGTAGCCATTCCATCTCCTGCTCCAATGAAATAGTTACAACCAACACTATCTTCTAAAATATGTCTAATTATAGAACTAGTAGTAGTTTTACCATGAGTACCAGAAACTCCAATAGTAGAAAACATATCAACTACATCACCCATAATTTCAGCATATGGCTTTATAGTAAGTCCCATTTCTTTAACTCTTTTCATCTCAGGATGATCAGCACTAAAAGCAACACTATAAGTAACAATAGTATCTTTATCTAAATCATGATCATGTCCATAATAAATTTTTATACCACGAGAATCTAAACCATCTTGAGTAAACTTATATCCTTGAGCATCATCATAACCAGATACTTCATTACCAAGATCAAATAATATTTGAGCAAGAGTACTCATACCACTACCCTTAATACCAATACAATAATATTTCATTAAATCACCTTCTAAAATTAGTATATCAAATAATTACCTTTTTGTAAGTATTTTATTTATATTAGAAATAACAATGTCATTAGCGTCTCTATTATCACTATATATTCTAGCATTAGATTCATATAAAGTAATTAATCTATCATCATCAATAATTATTTCTTCCATCATTGCCTTAGTATTTAATTCCTCCACTTTTTTTAAACCATTAAATTTATATATTCTTAATTTAGAATTCAATAATCTACCATATGAAGAAGATGTAATTAAATATTTATTTTTTTCATCTTCGTAAAATGTAATACCCTGTATATAATCAGAAACATAATATTTATTATAACTTCTTCTATCAATCATTCCATTATCATATAAACTATATTCTTTTATTAAACTATTATCTCTACTATTATAATTACCTAAATAAAGTTTATTATCATAATAAGTAATAAACGCAACAGAACGCATTCCAAAACAATTATCTAATTCATCACCAACATATATTTTTTTATATTTAGCTCTTAATTTATCATTAGATCCTAATAATTCATCTTTAGAATAAGCAGATATAGTTCCTTCAGTATCAGTTATCCAAACATTTTCATTCAAAGGATCATAAGTTATTCCACCTACATGTGAATTAGTATCTAATTCTTTTATTCTATAATGTTTTAAATCTTTATCAAAAATATATATTATTGAATTATTAATACGGTTATAACTATATGCAGAAATACAATAATTATCATCTACTTTGCATAAACCCTGTAATACATATTCTTTTAAGTCATCTATATTTTGTTCAAAAACAACACTTCTATTAAACTCAGCTGTTGAACTTGAAATATTTTTATTAATAGTAAAAGATGATATTGTTAAAGCTATAACTGTTCCAAAAATTTGTAAGTTTTTAACAGTTTTCTTCTTCACAATATCATCTCCTTATAAAAAAAAGAAATTAGCTTCTTTTAGAATAAATACATCCGCAATAATCTTGTCTATATAAATTATATTTGCTAGATAATTCTATACTTCTTTTATAACCATTTCTCTTTTTAAAATCACTATATAAATATGTAGATTTATATTCTTTATTAAGATCCTCCCCTATTTCATTTAACCAAATAGCATTCTTATAAGGACTTAAAGTTAAAGTAGTACAAAAATAAGGAATATCCATTTCACTTGCTACTCTAGCAGTCTCTTCTAATCTTAATTTATAGCACTTATAACATCTTTTTCCTCGTTCAGGCTCTTTCTCTAGTCCCCTACTCATTTCAAAGAATGAGTCAGGATCATATTTGCAAGGAATAATCTTTATCTCATATTCAGTATCAATTAAAGAAATAAATCTTTTTAATTCATCATATCTTTTATTATATTCATCTTCATCAGTAATATTAGGATTATAATATAAAATATTTATTTGAAATACTGAAGCAAGTTTTTCTATACAAGCACTTGAGCATGGAGCGCAACAAACTTGTAACAATAACTTAGTTCCAGGAATTATGTCTTTAATTTGTTTTTGCATTTCTAAATCATAGTTCATAAAACCACTTCCAACATAATTATACCAAAAAATAAAGAAGATTACTAATCGTAATCCTCTTCAAAGTCTTCATAATCATAATAATCATAAGGTGTAGAGCATTCATATTGTATATATTCTCCCCATGTATCTTTTCTAACACTACGTGAACACTTATAATCTTTAGGAGCATTTTCCATATAAATTAATTCATCTTTTCTAGCATCATATTCAACAAATCTACCATTTATAATTTCAACCTTATCTCTATGACGAATTACTTTAATAGTATTTCCATTATTCTCTTTTTCTAATAAATATACTTTTTCTAGATTAGAAATTAATTTATTTATATTTTTAGAATTAGCTCTAATAGTCAAACCATTAATACTACTATCTAAGTGATCTAAATCAATTTTATTATTTTTTAAATCTTCTATAAATAACTTATAATTCTTTTTATAATCATTATTAAAATCACCATGAATCTTATATAAATTCAATTTATTTTCTTCAACTAATTTAGTATCTATTTGTTTAATATCATGATTGTATAAAGCTTCTATTTCAATTGAATCATCAGCTAAAGTATCATCAATTACATAATTATATTCATATAAATCTCCACTTAAAATTGTTAAATCATCTTGTACAGGAATAGTTATTTTTTCAACAGTAAGATTTTTACTTTCATTTTTCTCAATAATATCAAAATTTTTAATAGATAAACCACAAATTCCAATACCTACACCAAAAATAATTAAAGAAGTAATAAAAGTAATAATAAATGCTTTAACATTTACTTTTCTAGAGATAATAAAGTAAATACATAATAGTAAGAATAATACTGCAATACTTACTCCAGATCCTAAAGCTAAAGTACTACCAACAAAAATTATATTAGTTGGAATAAATGCTAAAGAAATAACAAAACTAATTACTAAACCAATAAGTACAAATATAGAACTAAAAGCAATCCAAAAAACAATAAATTTAAGAAAGAATAATACTATTTTAGATAAAACACTTAAGAAAGCAAATGGTCTGTCTTTCTCATCTTTTATAGTCTTTTCTTCACTAGATACATTCAATTTACTATTTTCATCTTTGTTTTCACTAGATTTATTATTTTTAGTATTAGATTCAGATTTTTCTACATCTTTATTTTCAGAATCATCATAATAGTTTAAATATCTAATTTTAAAAGTATGAACTAACGTAATTACAGCAATCACAAACCATAATATGTTAAATATACCACTTAAAACATTTTCAATAATAGAAGTAGTTCTAGTTCCAAAGAAACTAAATAAATTAGCAATTATATTACTACTAATACCACATACTGCTAAACCTACTAACCATAATAGAAATGCAATAATAAACATTTCAATAACACATTTTAAACCAGTTGTGAATTTCATATGAGAAAACATATTAATAGATTTAGTAATAAATTCTAATAATGAATCCCATACTTCGTTAAAATTATTTTTGTTTTTTCTAAGAGATCCTTCAACATCAGTAACTTTATCATTAATTAGATCATCCATAGAACAATCAAATAAGTTACATATTTGAACTATTTTATCTGTTTCAGGATAAGTATTATTACTTTCCCATTTTGAAACACTTTGTCTTGATACCCCCAGCTTCTCAGCTAATTCTTCTTGGCTTAAGCCATTCTTTTTTCTAAGAATTATTAATTTGTCTCCAAATTTCATTCCATTTTCCTCCTCTTTGTAACTAAAATTTTACATTAATTTGTAGTTGCAATCTATACACTTTAGTTGGAAATTTTGCAAACTTTCAGTTGCATATAGATAATATTATACAAAATAATAGTAATTTACGCATTACAAAAAGGAAGTTTATACTTCCTTTTGATTTTGTTCAGCTTCTAATTTTTTATAATCAACTTTATTCATTAAAGTCTTAGGTAAACTGTCTCTAAATTCATATTCTTTAGGTTGTGAATATACAGATAATTTTTGTTTACAAATTTCTTTAATCTCATGTCTAACTCTTATCTCACTCTTCTCACAATCATCTCTTAAAACAATAAATGCTTTAGGAACATGCATTTTATATTTATGAGGAATACCTATAACAGTACATGCTTTAACATCAGGATGACTTGCTACAACTTCTTCTATTTGTGAAGGATAAACATTAAATCCAGAAACAACAATCATTCTTTTTAATCTTTGAGTATAATAAACACATCCATTAGGAGAAATATAACCAATATCTCCAGTATGTAACCATAATCTTCCACTCTTATCACGTTTTAGAACCTTATTAGTTTCTTTTTCATTATTTAGATAACCCATCATTAATGTAGGTCCTGTTACACAAATCTCCCCTTCTACACCAAGAGGTAATTCTTTTCCAGTTTCAATGTCACAAATCTTATATACATTTCCAACCATAGGAATACCAATAGAACCTAATTCGTTTGTTCCAGGAAATGTATAACATGTAGCAGCAACAGATTCTGTCATACCATAACCCTTCATAACATTAATATGGCATCCATGTTGATGAAGAAAATCATTAAATTTAACTTCCATCGCTACAGGCAAAGAGTCTCCTCCACTAATTAAATACTTAAATTGACTTAAATCAATATTCTTGAATTTAGGACTACTCATCATAGCTTCCCACATTGTAGGAACCCCTAACATTACATTAGGCTTATCATGTTTCATAATACTAACAAATCTACCCATTTCAAATTCTGGCATCAATATAGTTTCAACCCTTAAACATAAAGGAGTATGTACACATACACATAAACCAAAGCCATGGAATATTGGTAATATAGTTAAAATTTTATCTCCCGGTCTAACATCATAAACATTAACACAATCTTGCATCATCTCTGCGTTAAATTGATAATTAGAAATCATAATTCCTTTAGGAGAACCAGTAGTTCCACCACTATGTAGAATTAATGCTAAATCATTACATTTCATACTAGATTTAATAGGTTCTTTATAATCAAAGCCAAATCTTAAGAACTCTTTCCACTTATAATAGTTTTCATCATCTTTTGGAGGTCTTTTAGTTTTTAAATCACGTGTCAAAGTATAACCTATTGCAAGTGCAGCAGGCATACTTTCTTTAGGACTTATAAGAACAGTATTTTGAACAGTACTGGCTTCAATTACTTCATTCATCTTTTCATAATCAAAATCAACTAAGAATAGTAATTTAGAATTACTCTCACTTAAGTAGAATTTCAATTGATCAGGGCTACTAAGAGGATGAATCATATCTGCTACAGCACCAATTTTATTACAAGCATAGAAAATATAAATAGCTTCAGGCATATTAGGCATACAAATACTTACAATATCACCTTCACCTACTCCAAATCTTTTTAATGCTCTTGCAGTTAAATTAATATATTTGAAGAAATCATCATAATTAATCTTAGTACCAAAATAATTTAAAGCAATAAAGTCCATATCACTCTTTTTTACACTATCTTCTAAGTATTCATAGATATTTTTTCTAGTAAACTGTATTGTTCTATCTTCTTTAGAATAATAGCCTAACCAAGGTTCATTATCTTCTTTCCTAAATATATTTCCAAAGAAATGTCTAATATTAGTAAAAAAATTATTCATATTATCACCAAATAAAATATATCATAAAAATGACAAAAATAAAAATAAAAAAAGCAGATTGCTCTGCTTATTCATCTTTTGGCTTTCCACCTTTAAATAAAACTCTTTTACCTCTAGCTGTTCCAAATTCTTCATATGTTAATCTATCTCTGTCAAAACCTAACTTTTTTTGAAATTTAGGAGTCAAATAATCTATAGCATCCAAACCATAACTATTATAAATAGAATTATCAACTGATTCTTCAATAGTTTCAATACTATAGTATTCATATAAATCATCTGTCTTACTTCCACAAATTTCATCATCAATCAAAGCTTTTGCAATTTTATTTTCAGCTAATACTCTTCTAGAAACTAAATCAAATAAACAAGAATAGAATAATCCATCATCACTTCTTTTTATATAGTCAAGAAATCCTTCACGATCAATTAACCATTCATAACACTCTCTAATAAATGGAATTGGTTCATCATATTCATTTGCTATATCTTCTAGAATATCATCAAGATCTTCATCTAAGTTATATACGTCATATGCTTTATTCATATAATATACCCCCTTAAAACACGGTTATTATATCATAAAACTAGAAAAAAATCAATGTTACTTAATTAATTCAAGCAAACGATCCTTCTCACACATACCAATATGTTTCTTATATTCTTTCCCATCTTTAAAAACTATAAATGTAGGAATACTTATAATTCCATATTTTTTAGCAACTTCAACTGCATTATCAACATTAACTTTAACTACTTTGATATCTACTTCTTTAGACATTTCATCAACAATTGGTGACATCATTTTGCAAGGACCACACCAATCAGCATAAAAATCTACAAAAACTATTCCTTTACTATCTTCTACTTCATTTTTAAAATTATTATCATCTAAAATCATATATTTCACTCCTTCTCTTTTAATAATTTATTTATATATGTAGCACAAATAGCGCCATCACTAACACATTTACTTATTTGTAATAAGCCACCTATAGAATCCCCTATTGCGAAGCAACCTTTTACATTAGTTTCAAAATTAGAATCTACTTTAATAAAATTATTATTAAGTAATACACCTAATTTAATTGCTAAATTACTAGTACTAGCAATACCATTCGCAACAAATAATCCATCAGCAGGAATAACATCTCCATTTTCCAACTTTATTCCTTCTAAATGATCACTACCTATCACTTCTATTATTTTATCATTATAAACTTTAATATTAGGATGTTCTACTAAAAAATCAGATAATTCTATAGATGTTTCTTCCCCATTAGTAAAAATACTAATATTATCACTTATATTTATAAGATCACTACATTCACTAATAACATAATTAGAATTTCCTATTAATGAAATTGCCTTATTTTTAAAGAAGAAACCATCACATATAGCACAATAACTAATTCCTTTTCCTTCTAAATTAGTTAAGTTTTTAATATTAGGTTTACTATTACTTGAACCTGTCGCAATAACAATATATTTAGAATTATATTCATTAATATTGGTCTTAACAATAAAACCATTTTCATATCTAATTCCTAATACTTCTTCAAATAAAACATCTATTCCTAAATTCTTTGCTTGTTCTATTCCGTTATTATATAAATCTTTCCCATTAATACCTTCAGGAAACCCATAATAATTATCTATTTTATGAGCAAGACTTAATCGAGAATTATTATTTCCAATAACTAAAATATTATTATTAGCTCTCTTTAAATATAAAGAAGCACTAATACCAGCAGGTCCACTTCCTATTATAATAACATCATACATATAATCACCAAATAAATTATAACATAAGAAATGTAAACAATTAAGCAATTTTATTGTAATTACAATTATAATAAAATATAATTTATATAGTAGTATATAATATTTGGGAGGTAAGTAAATTGGCCGATTCTAAAATATGTGTAGATTATGAGAGAATAAAAGCATCTGCAAATAATCTAAGCCAAATAGAAATATCACTTAACGAAGCAACTTCTGTTCAAAGTGAATTAGCTTCTATCGAATCAGAACATGATGACTTAGATTTAAATAGTGCAGCTCTACAAGAAATAATAGAAAATGTTACAAAAGTTCAAACAAAAGTAACTAATCTAAGTACAAATCTATTAGGTGTAGTAAAAGCATTTACTGAAGCCGAAGGAGATATTAAAGAATCAATACTAAAAATAGATCCAAAACTAGCAGATGATCTAAATAATATTAAAAAAGATGATATTGCTACAGATAGTAAAGAATTCCAAAAGAGTTTAGTTTCTTATAAGAGCGATGGAACAGCTGCAGGAGATACGCAAGCATCTATTTATAAATTGTTAAGAGAAAAAGGATATTCAAAAGCTGCTATTTGTGCAATA
>CADANC010000006.1 GCA_902789225.1 uncultured Erysipelotrichaceae bacterium | reverse complement strand
GGATATATGCTAGTTATGGTATTCTATAAAAGTAAATCACTTATTCCTTGTATTATTTTTCACGGGATATTTAATGCATTAAGTATTTTTTCAACAGGGAAAAGTACAGTAATAAGTAGTATTATATTGATAATTCTATGTTTAGGATATACTTTATATATTAACAAAAAAGTTAAATCATAAATAATCGTAAGATTAAGATATTATGATTTAAAAACAATAACTCTTACAAACATTTATCTTGAGTATGAATAATTGAAGAGACTAGAAAAATCTAGTCTTTTTTGCTATAATAACTAAGTCTTAAATAATAAAAAATATAAATGAAAGGTATTAATCAAGAGGATGCTTTTCCTAAGATTGATTACAAGTAATGAAAATGATAAGTACTTTAAATGCTAAAAGAACTTATGATGATATTGGACATAGTAACTTTGATAAAATAGTCAAAATGGCTGAAATTATAATTGATTCTACTGATTATGATGAAAGAGATTATAATTATAAATATCTTGATTATAGTAGTTCATTTAATTTAGTTGATGAGTTTTTTAAAGATTTAAATCCTGAATATCATTATAGAGTATCTAATATATTACATGAAGATATTAGAAATGATATATTTAATTTTGATATTGATGAAGAGTATTCTAAACATGAAACATTTCCACTTAATGGAGGAATATGTTTTTGTATTAAAGATGTAGAAGATGGTGAATTATCTGATTACGATGAGAAGAATGGATTTATTCCTTCTACTGGAGAAATTATTCTTAATCGCAATCAAAGTATTGAACTTGCTTTTTATGCAGTGCATGAGTTAGGACATAAACTTGCTACTTCAAATAATGAAATGGATGTAGAAAGATTATTCTATAGTGAGATTCCTAGTATTACTTTAGAAAGACTATTCTTAAAATGGTTAGAAAATAAAGGATATGATTATTCTGAAATAGAACAATTAAGAAGAAAAAGAGATACTGCAACTTATAGAAATGCTCTTTATATTTTAATTACTAATGAGATGATTCATTCTAAAGATGAAGTTAATTTTAATGATATTATTGATAAATTGATGATTAAACATTCAACTATAAAATTTGATGGATTAGATATGACTTTAATTGATAAGATGTATGGTGAAAATGCTACTTCATTAGGCTTTAAGAGAACACTTTATACTTGTATACCTTATGTAGTTGGCAGAGTAATGGCTGATTATTATGTAGATGATTATTTACACAATAGATTAGATGCAGATATATTTAAACTTATTCATTTATATGGTGATGGTTTACTTGATGAAATTAATACGAGATATCAATATTTATTTTTAAATCTTCCTTTTGAAAATGATAATATTGATGAATTAAAAGGACTATATAATGGTGATATAATAGACGTTGATTTGAAAGAAGTAACTGATGTAAAAAAATAAATTCAAGAATAATTCTTGAGTTTTTATATTAAAGTATTTACCATTTTTTCTTTTATAAATATATCATTTGTATATAATTATTTTTTTCTAATGAATTTTATCTTAAATTTTTTCATCATTAAATAAGATATCTACTAGTTTTTTTAGGAGCTGAATGTGTGTACTATAATAATATATGATTGGAGGATACAATTCCAAAAAATAAGAAAGAAGGAAAATAATATGAATGAAGATTTAAAAATTACAAACGAATGGGATAAAACCTTTGAATTAAGTGAGAAAGTAACACATAAAAAAGTAACATTTCATACTCGATTTGGATTTACACTGGTAGCAGATCAATATGAACCAAAAAATTATGAGGGAAAACTTCCTGCTATATCAGTATGTGGGCCATTTGGAGCAGTTAAAGAACAATGTAGTGGACTATATGCAATGAAGATGGCAGAAAGAGGATTCTTAACTATTGCTTTTGATCCATCATATACTGGTGAATCAAGTGGAACTCCAAGATATGTAGCATCACCTGATATTAATACCGAAGATTTTGGGGCTTCTATAGATTATTTATCAACTCTTGAAAATGTGGATTCAGAAAAAATATCTATAATTGGTATTTGTGGTTGGGGAGGACTTGCATTAAATGTTGCAAGTATAGATACAAGAATTAAGGCAACTATTTGTTCAACAATGTACAATATGAGCAAAGTAAATCATGATGGATATTTTAATTCTAATACAGAAGATTCTTTATATGAATTAAAAGAAAATCTAAATAAACAAAGAATAGAAGATTATAAGAACAATGATTATAAATTAGGTGGAGGTTGTTTAGAATTACCAGTTCCAGAAGATTCACCATTCTTTGTAAAAGATTATAGTGAATACTATAAAGGAAGAGCATATCATGAAAGAAGTCTAAATTCTAATGGTGGTTGGAATATGACTTCAGCATTATCATTTATCAATACTCCACAACATATTTTCTCAAAAGAAATAAGAAATGCTGTATTAATTATTCATGGAGAAAAAGCACATTCTTGCTATTTCAGTAAAGAAGCATATGAAGATATGGTAAAAGATTCAAAATATACAGACAATAAAGAATTAGTGATTATACCTGGAGCAGTCCATACTGATTTATATGATAATTTAGAGGTTATACCATTTGATAAAATAGAAGATTTTATTAGAAAGAATATCTAATGAATAAAAAAATAATTATATCTATTATATTAATATTAATACTAATTATTTTGGTAATATTATTTATTCCAAAGTGGAAAGGTAAAAGTGCTAATATGAACGAGATAAAAGAGAATATAAAGAATAAAGATACTTCTTTTGATTTTAATAACAAATATGTAATTCTTAATAATGGTATTAAAATGCCAATTATTGGATTAGGTACTTGGACTTTTACAAATGAAGAAGCAGAAGAAGCAGTTTATATTGCAATAAAAAATGGATATAGATTAATCGATACAGCACAGTATTATGGAGACGAAGTTGGAGTAGGAAAAGGTGTTAGAAAAGCAATTGATGAAGGAATTGTTAAAAGAGAAGATATTTTTGTAACTTCAAAAATATATGCATCTACTGATCATAATAAAGCTATAGAAAAATCATTAAGTAAACTTGACTTAGATTATATAGATTTACTTCTTATTCACCAACCTGGATTTGATGATAAAGGCCTATATCAAACTATGGAAAATTATTATAAAGAAGATAAACTAAAAGCAATAGGTATTTCAAATTATTATACAAAGGAAGCTATAGATGAAGTATTAAGCTATGCCGAAATAGTTCCAGCTGTTATCCAAAATGAAAATCATATTTATTATCAAAATAATGAATTACAAGAATATGTTAAACAATATGGAATTATAATAGAATCATGGTATCCATTTGGTGGAAGAGGGCATACATCTGAAAATTTTAATAATGAAGTAATTAAAGAATTAGCAAAAAAATATAATAAAACATCTGCTCAAATAATATTAAGATGGCAATTACAGGCTGGATATATAGCAATTCCAGGAAGTAAAAATCTAGATCATATAAAGGAAAATATAAGTATATTTGATTTTGAATTATCTGATGAAGATATGAAAAAAATATATAGTATTAACGAGAATAGAAGATATGAAAATTGGTAATATAAAATAATCGGAAGATTAAGATATTTTGATGTTAAATTTATATAACCCCTTAGGCTTGCAACTATACAAGCTGTAATCAAAGCAAAAAACAATAAATAATTAAAAAAGGCTAGATAATCTAGTCTTTTTTCGTAAAATAGTAATATTTTTATATTATTTTTCAAAAAACTATTGATAATAAATTAAAAATATAGTACTATGACTAAGACGTTTTTGCAAAATAGCTGGATAGTTATATATACCCCATATATATGATTATGTGGCTTTTTTGCGTTGTGGAAGGAGTGTGAAATTAAAAAAATGTCATACATAAAGGTTGATCAGATATCTAAAACCTTTAAGGTTGCTAAAAAGAAAAGCGGCCTTAAAGAAGCATTTAAATCATTCTTTAAAAGAGAATATTTATATGTAGAAGCAATTAAGGATGCTTCATTTGAGATTAATAAAGGCGAAATAGTTGCTTATATTGGTCCAAATGGAGCAGGAAAATCAACTACGATTAAAATTCTTAGTGGAATACTAGTACCTGATAGTGGTAAATGTAAAATAGCTGGCATGATACCATGGGAAGACAGAAAAAAATATGTTAAAAAAATAGGTGTAGTATTTGGTCAAAGAAGTCAACTATGGTGGGATATCCCAGCAGAGGATACCTTTGATCTATTAAGAGATATTTATGATATACCAAATGATAAATATCAAATAACTAAGAAAAATCTAATTGAAAAACTAAATTTAAAAGATATCATAAACATTCCGGTAAGACAATTAAGTCTTGGACAAAGAATGCGCTGTGAGATTGCGGCATCACTATTACATGAGCCTGAAATTCTATTCTTAGATGAACCAACAATTGGTTTAGACGCAATATCAAAACAAGTAGTAAGAGACTTTATTAAAAAACTTAATAAAGAAAAAAATACTACGATAATTCTTACATCTCATGATATGTCCGACGTAACAACACTCGCTAAAAGAATTATATTAATAGGAAAAGGAAAAGTACTCTATGACGGAAGCCTCCAAAAATTAAAAAGTAACTACATTAAAGAAAAAACTATTAATATAGAAACAAATGACAAGATAAACACCAAAAAGAAAGGAATTAAAAAAGTTACAAAAACAAAAAAAGGATATGAACTAGTAATTAACCAAGATGAAATAACAATAAATCAATTTATAAACTATATAACAAGTAAAGTTACTATATCTAACATAGATATAGAAGAAGACAATATTGATAATCTAATAGTTAAACTATATCAGGATTATAATATTTGAGAGCTTATTTATCATATTTTAAATTAAAATTTATTTCTGGATTACAATATCGTCAAGCAGCTTATGCAGGTATAGCAACTCAATTCTTCTTTGGATTTGTTTATATAATGATTTATGTAGCCTTCTATCAAACAGGCGGAAAAAACTTACCAATGGAGTTACCTCAATTAATAACTTATGTATGGCTTAATCAAGCATTTTTTGCCTTAATATGTCAATTTTATAAAGATAGTGAACTATTTACATTAATTAAAACAGGAAACATTTCATATGAGTTTTCTAGACCTAAAAGTATTTATTTTCTATGGTATTTTAAAATATTAGGACAAAGATTAGCTAATGTATTTTTAAGATTTTTACCATTATTTATAGTCACAATATTATTACCTAAACCATATAATTTTGGAATGCCTACTTCACCATTAGCCTTTCTAATATTTTTAGTATCAATGATAATAGGAACTTTACTAATAACAGCTTTAACAGTATTTTATCCAATTATTACTCTAGTAACCCTAAATGAAAAAGGTATTACTAATATACTAATAGTAATAGCAGATTTATTCTCTGGAATAGGAATACCTCTAGTATTCTTTCCAAAACTATTATTAAAAGTATCATCAGTATTACCATTTCAATATATTTCAGATTTACCATTTAGAATCTATGTAGGAAATATACCAGTATCAGCTTGTATAAAACCTATGATAATTCAATTTGTTTGGTTAATACTTCTTGTACTAATAGGACAATTACTCTTAAGAATAATAATTAAAAGAGTAGAAGTACAAGGTGGTTAAAATGAAATTATATTTTAAAGCACTAGGTCTTCATTTAAAAGCAGAATTAGAATATAGAATGTCATTTATATTTTCATTTTTTTCTCAAGTATTAGTATTCTTTTCATATTATTTTGTTATTTTAGCAATGTTTACTAGATTTGATAATATAAAAGGATTTACAATGTATGAAGTATTATTATGTTTTTCTATTATTCAATTTGGATTTGCTTTTAATGAAGTATTTGCTAGAGGAATAGATAAATTTGATGATCTAATAATACAAGGTAACTTTGATAGATTACTATTAAGACCAAAGAATATATTATTACAAGTTTTATGTAGCAATTCCGATTTTATTAAAGTATCTAGATTAATACAAGCTTTAATAGTAATGATAATAGCTTTAATAAATTTACATATTAAAATAACTTTAATAAAATTCATAACATTAGTTCTAATGTTGATATCTTCAATAGCAATCTTCTTTAGTATCTTTGTTTTAGCAGCATCATACTGTTTTATAACAGTACAAGGTTTAGAAGTAAGAAATGTTTTTACTGATGGTGGTAAACAAATGGCTCAATATCCAATAGGAGTATTTAATAAAGGATTTTTATATTTCTTTACATTTATTATTCCTTATGGATTTGTAAATTATTACCCATTATTATATTTTATAGGCAAAAAAAGTAATATATTATATGCATTTTCTCCATTGATAGTATTAATATATTTAATTCCTTGTATATTAATATTTAATTTAGGTGTTAAAAAATATTCATCAACTGGTTCATAATAAAAAAGACTAGAGATTCTAGTCTTTTTCTTTATGAAGAGATAGATTATTATGATATTTATATATTTTGATATATAATTAATAATAAGTTGTGATAGTACGATAAAAAAATCTTATCCCAAAAGGAGGAAGATTAAATTGAGTAATAAGAAAAAAAATAAAAATAGTGATAATTTATATATTATAATCCCAACTTATAATGAAGAAAATAATATTAAAACAGTTGTTAAAGAATGGCACGAAATTGTTAAAAAAATTGGAAATGATTCAAAATTAGTAGTAATAAATGATGGAAGCAAAGATAATACGTTGAATATATTAGAATTATTAAAAAAGAGATATGAATGCTTGGTTGTTTTAAATAAAGAAAATGGTGGACATGGAGATGCTGTTTTATATGGTTATTCATATGCAATTAGAAATCATGCAGATTATATTTTTCAAACAGATTCTGATGGACAAACTTTGCCCGAGGAGTTTGAACCTTTTTGGGATGAAAGAAAAAAACACGATGCTATTATTGGATATCGCAAAGGACGTCGAGATGGTTTATACAGAATCTTTGTTGCGAAAACTCTAAAATTAATATTATTTTTAATATTTCACTGTCGGATTACAGATGCAAATACTCCTTATCGTTTAATGCCATATAAAAAATTAAAAAAATATTATCAAAGAATTCCTAAACATTTTAATCTTCCTAATGTTTTGTTAACAGTCTTAATGGTTGATGCTAAAGAAGATGTCTATTTTAAGACGATTACTTTTCTCCCTCGACAAGGAGGAATAAATTCTATTAATCTGAAAAAGATTATTAAAATTGGAATCCAAGCAGTAAAAGATTTCAGGAAAATCAAAAAAGAAATGAAGAAAGACGAATAGTACAAATAACTACAAAATATATTGATATGTAGACAAAAAGATGATAAATTTATAATAGAGGAGGATAATATTTATGAAGAAAAATAAAATATTTATCGCACTTTTAATTGCAATTATTGCTTTCTGTTTTACAACATCAGTTTCAGCTATAAATCATGAAGGCGATATCATAAAGAATGGAGATGTATTAGAAAAAGGCGAAAGTAACGGAGTAGTTCTTTATTTTACAGATTACACTGGAAATGAAACAATTGCATATATATGGTCGACAGAAAATATAACTTTTGGAACAGTTCCTGATTATGTTATGGCTTCGCAAGTAAATGAATATTTATCAGACCCAGATTATAGTTTAAATTGGGGTTATAACCCAGGACCAAAAAAATTCTTTGAATATATAGAAAATTATTCTAAATATTGGAAAATCAAGGAAATCGGAATAGAAAATTATTATACATCTATATCTTATGTATTAACACCAGTAACCAATCCAGAACCAACAAATGAAGAAATTGCTACACCAGAAATAAATGAAGAACCAAATAAAGATGTTAGTAATAATGAGACAATAAAAAATCCAATGACTAAAAATAATTTATACTTTGCATTATTAGTATTGGGAATTGTACTAGTAATATCACTAGCTATAATAAAGAGTAAAAAAATAAAAGAACAATAATTATTGTTCTTTTTTATAGAATTATATTATGAGATATATTAAAATATTATTAGAAAGTATGATGTTAAATGAGAAAAGTATTAAAAAAAATTATAATTAGTATTTTCCTATTACTACTTTTACTACTATTATATATTATTCTATTTAAGACTGATCAAGTCTATATACTGAAAAGAGAAAGTGTTAATATTAGTAAAATATTAGTTATTGCACTTGATTTAATATTTATTTTTTTATACGTTGTCTTAGTTCAAAGAAAAGATATTTCAATTAAAAGATATTATGTTTTATTAACTATTATTCAAGCACTCTTTCTAATCATTCAATTAACCATTCTTTTGAATATTAGATTTGATACTAGTTGGGATGTTGAATCTATAAGAAATGCAGTCAATACATATATTAAAAACGGAAGTATTACAAATAATGATTATTTAACTAAGTATCCAAACAATTTATTATTAGTAGGAATTTTAAGTGTATTAGCTAAATTGCCCTTAATTGGTAAATATTATCTAACTACTTTAATATTTAATACATTAATAGTAAACTTATCAGTTCTATTTATAAGTTTATCAGTAAAGAACTTCCATAGTAATAAAGCAGGTATATTAGTATATATTTTTCTTATACCATTAATTTTATTAAATCCATGGTTTATCATTCCTTATTCTGATACTTTTGCCTTATTTTTTATAAGCATTATTACATATATATATAGTAAAAAAGAAAAAGATAATAAAGATATATTCTTAATTATATTTTTATCAATATTTGGAGCTTTTATTAAACCAATGGTTATTATTCCATTAATAAGTATTATTATTTGTGAATTCATCTATAAAGATATAATAATTACTAAAGATTATAAGAAATATATAACCATTATACTCAGTATAATAGTAGCCATATTGATAAAAGATGGTTTTATAAATATTCTACATTTTACTCCAGTAAAAGATAAATATTCTACAACTGTATTTCATTTTTTAGCTATGGGACAAAATCCTACTACCTCAGGTTTTTATAATTATATGGATGAGATGAATTCATATAATCTAGGATATAAATATGATATAAATCAATTTAAGAAAAGGTTTAAAATTAATCTTGAACAAGGACAACTTAAATTTATAACTAATAAGATTCTTATATCTTTTGGAGATGGTAGTTTTGCCTGGGGGTTATATGGTACATTCTTCCCTGAAATTGAATCTATAAAAAATCCAAAAAATATTTTTCAAGAAATATATTATGAAAAAGGTAAATATTATAATAATTATTTAAATACTTCTAATTTGATCTGGTTTTGTTTATTACTATTTTTACCTTTCATCTTACTTAAAGGTGTGAATAAAAATGAATTATTTTTAGTTACATCATTCATAGGTATATTTTTATTTATATTAATATTTGAAACTTGTTCAAGATATTTATATTGTTTTTCAGGTATATTGATAGTTATTACATTTTTAGCAATCAATAAGATTTATGATATATTAAAGAATTAATAGATTATGCAATATTAATTTAATTGAAATATTTGAAGAATGTATCAAAGGTTGACTGCTTATAAAGATTTCAATAATAATTTAGTCTTTTTTTACGTTTTAACTTACATTGTTATAAAAAGGTTATATATATAAATATAATAATATTACTATTATTGAAACTAACTACAGGAACTATTATATTTATTCATAGAAAAAATAACTCTAACAAAATATTTTTCAAAGAAAAACTATAATAGTTTGTTTTATCATTGATTTTTTATTAAAAAAGTAGTATAACCCTGGCTTGTCTGGGGGTATACTACAATGAATATTGAAGACGAATCTTATATAGAGCAATTAAAAGAGATAAAAAAAAGAAGAAAAAGAATTATTAGAGCGTTTAATAACAGAAAGAATATATCTTGCTAAAACTATCAAAATAGATCCACTAACAGGATGCTATAACAGAAGAATACTACCAAAGATAAGAGAAATAGGTACAGTTATAATGTGTGATATAGATTATTTTAAAACTATAAATGATACTTTTGGTCATGATGTAGGAGATCAGGCTATTAAAGAAGTAGGACATACCATTCTAAATAATATTCGTGTTGGAGATGTAGCGTGTCGTTATGGTGGAGATGAATTCTTAATTGTCTTTACTACAGATAGAATTGATGTTATAGATGCGAGATTGAAAAAAATTGCCGAAGAAATCAATAAAGGGATCAATTTACCTTGCTTTAATATTACATTAAGCGTTGGAATTGCATTCAATGAATCAGGTGAAGTAATAGAATCATTAATAACAAAAGCAGATTCTGCTTTATATGCTTCAAAAGAAAATGGAAGAAACCAAATAACATATTATGGTGAACCAAAAAAAGCACAAGAACCAGTAAAAATTATGAAAGTCATATAATAGAAAAAAGACTAGAGAAATCTAGTCTTTAATATGATATAATAAATGAAATTATTAATAATAATTTTTCTTTGAAAGGAGTATACGAAATGAAAAAAAGTAAAATATTATTAGGAATTATAGTTTTATTAGTAGCTGTTCTACTAACAACTGCATGCAAAGTAAAAGAAAGTGCTAATGAATATGATTATTTAGTTTTGGTAAATAAATATACACAATTACCAAACGATTGGGAGAAGAATGTAAAATTAGTAGAAACAAAGAATGCTTGGGATGAAGATATTAAAGTTGAAAAAGAAGCATTTGAACAATACAAGAAGTTTAAAGAAGATGTAGAAAAAGATTTAAAGAAATTTAAAACAACTATTGAATTAGATAGTACTTATCGTTCTGTAAAAGAACAACAAGAATTATGGGATGAATGGTCTAAAGATCCAGAAAAAGGACCAGACTATGTAAAAAAATTTGTAGCAGTTCCAGGATATTCTGAACATCATACAGGTTTAGCAATTGATATTTGTCTAAAAAAGGATGGAGAATTAGTATATGACAATGATAAAATGATTGCAGAAAAAGAAATATTTTCTAAAATTCATGCAAAACTTGCTGATTATGGATTTATTTTAAGATATCCTAAAGATAGAGAAGACTCAACAGGATATACCTATGAACCATGGCATTTAAGATATATAGGAGACAAAGATATTGCAAAAGAAATAATGGAAAAGAATATTACTTTTGAAGAGTATTTAGATAGTGTAGAAGATTTAGATAATAATCATTCAGCAGCTATCTATAGAATTGAAAAAACACTTCAAGAATATTTCAAAGGAACATATGGAGATAAGATAAAAAGTTCTAGATTTAATATTACAAAAATTTATACTAAAGAAGAAGCAGATAAAGATGATACATTAAAAGATTTAAAATTAGGAGAAAAAGATTTAGCATTTGAAGTAGAATATCAAGTACAACCTTCTAATGATAAAAATATAAAAGAATTAACAGTACCAGATGGCGAATATAATAAAGAATTAGGTTGGGTTACAAATATTCAAAGATTAGGTGTATTAAAATATGATTCTAAAACAAACAAGTATTCAATTAAAGAATTTGGTACAGGATGGTAATTATATAATTAAAAATAGATGAGAAATATCTCATCTTTTTAAAAAAACATTTAATAAAATAGTTAAACATTACTATTTACTTTCTATATTTTTTATACTAGAATAAGCAAGAAATCTATAAATATTGTTTTTTTAATCAAAGGAGTTTATATGAAAAAAATATTTATTATTCTTGTAGCATTATGTTGCTTTATAATGCCTAATGTATATGCGCATGAAATGCTTAGTGATGGATGGCATATTATTCCAGCAAGTGATGCTAAAAGTAGTGACTCTTGGAACAATCAAAAGAAAGTTTGGGCATTATATGTTAATGGAGTAGAAACCAAAAGATATAATGTATTTTATGGTGTACATAGAGGATATGGAGATGCTCCAGAAAACTCCCTAGCTTCATTTAAAAGTGTAAAAAAACATGGTTATTATGGCTTTGAGACAGATGTTAGATTTACAAAAGATAATGTTGCAGTATTATGTCATGATACATATATTAATAATCTTGCACTAACTAAAGATTTAAAACCAATTACAGGCGATAAAGTATATGTTAAGAATTTAACTTATAGTCAATTAAAGAATAATTATATATTTAATATTCAAAGATTGAATGAAGAACCTGATAAGAAATTATCTAACTATAATAAT
This sequence comes from uncultured Erysipelotrichaceae bacterium, assembly GCA_902789225.1. Taxonomy (GTDB): domain Bacteria; phylum Bacillota_I; class Bacilli_A; order RF39; family UBA660; genus RUG343. The sequence continues at coordinate 60,891 of CADANC010000006.1, read as the reverse complement.
AATAGGATAACTACTTTTGAAGAGATGCTTGACTATGTAAAAACTAATAATATGCAAGTAAGTATTGAATTAAAAGAAGGAACTCAAGAACAAATCAGATCTATAGTTAAAATGGCTGAACAAAAAGATATGAATAATTACGTTAGATGGATTAGTTTTAATGTTCAATTACTTGAATATGTTAAAAATACTGATAGTGATGAAAAATTAGGCGTATTAGTTAATACTGCTGGAAAATGTGATGGTGATAATAATAGATATTGTACTGGAGATAGTACAACTAAAGCAGATAGTATCTATAAAAGATTAAAAACAAATAATAATATGGTCTGGTTTAGTAGTTATACAGGAAAATATAATTTACCAGGAACTTCATTTGGTAAAAATATGCCAATTGAAAAGACTAAAGTAGATCAAGAAATAGCTAAAAACAAATTGAAGACTATTCCTCAAGCAAAAATTAATCTTAATACTAATTCTATTAATGCAAATGCTAATGAAACAAAAAATATAACATATAATTATAATGGTGATGGTACTGTTAAATGTATAAGTAGTAATACTAAATTAGCTACTTGTAAAGTAGATAGTAGTAATAAAAAAATAATAGTAAATGTAAAAAATGATAATACTAGTAATGTAGATTTAAATGTATATGCTACACAAGGAATTGCTTATAGTGCAACTAATGATAATAAGATTACTATTAAAATTAATAAACAAAGTGAACGTGTTGATACAACTATTGTTAAAAATATTAGTGTAGCAGGTTATAAATTAGGATTTAATGAAAATAAACATAGTTATAAATTAAAAATAAAAGAAGAAAAAGAATTAAATATAACTTGTGATCTAGCTAATAACTATAATTATAAAATTGTTGGAAATAAAAATTTAAAAAATGGAAGTATTATTTATATAAATATATATAAAGATAATACCAAGGTATCAAGTTATACTATTACTATTGAAAAAGAAGATAATGTATCTGAAAATACAAATGTTTCATCTGAGAATATCGATACAACAAATGATATATCTACATCAGAAGAAACAACAACACCAAGAGAATATACAAATAGTAATGATGATTCTAGTTCAAGAATTTCATCTGAGACTACTGATACAACAAATGATATATCTACATCAACTATATCAACAACACCTAAAGAATATGAGACTCCTACAACTATAGAAAATACAGATAATAGTAATAATACAACAACAGAACCTTCAACTGAAGTTACAGTAGTAGACGTTCCAAATACTTATAAAAAAGCTAATATGATTTCTTATATAATTTCATCAATACTATTTATATTAGCTATTTATATTATTAAGAAATATAGAAATTCATATAAATAATTAATATAAATACATTTCTATAGCTTTTTGACATTACAAAGAGAATATGCTATATTAATATTACTTTTGAAAGGGAGAATAATATGTTAAATAATCAATTAACTACAACAACTAAAACAACAACATTAAAATCAATTAGTTACATTGGTTGTTTTAGCATTGTTTAAAAATATAAATTATAAGTAAATATAGTATTTTTAAAGTCTATTACAATTAATGTAATGGACTTTTTATTTTAAATAAATAGTATAATAGATATAGATATAAAAATAGGAGATGATAATATGACGGAAACGATTAATGGTACGATTATCTCCCTGTCAAAAGTAAAACAAGAAAGAAGGTAAAAATATGAATAATAAAGGTGTAGAATTACTTAAAGATGTAATTAATAATAATTATCATAATGTAAGATTAGATAATATGTCCTATGATGACAATGAATTTTATTATGAATTTAAATCAGATGAACAAGTTAGTGAAAATGATTTTGAAAAATTAGAAAATGAAATAAAAAAAATAGATAATAGTGTATACATAAAACTATTAAGAATAAGTGGAGTATACTATGAAGGAAATGCTAATAATGAGATGATTACTAGAATTGTAGGTAAAGCATTTGCAAACAAAGAAGAATTAAATAAATATAATCAGTTTATAGAAGAAGCTAAAGAAAGAGATCATAGAAAAATAGGTCAGGATTTAGATTTATTCTGTTTTTCTGATTATGTAGGAGCAGGCCTTCCATTGTTTACTCCAAGAGGTACTATTATAATTGATGAATTAAAAAGAGAAATGGAAAGAGTTTGTAGAAAATATGGATTTGAAAAAGTAAGTTGCCCATCACTTGCTGATATATCTTTATTTGAAACTTCAGGACATGCTTCTAAGTTTAATGATGAATTATTTAGAGTTGAATCTCCAAAAGGTCATAAATTTGTATTAAAACCAGTTCAATGTCCTCATCATACTCAAATATTTGCATCTAAATTAAGAAGTTATAAGGATCTACCAATTAGATATATGGAATCAGATAAACAATATAGAGCAGAACTTCAAGGAGCAGTAGGAAATAGTTTATCAAGAGTATATGCTATAACTGTAGAAGATGGTCATGTGTTTTGTACTAGAGACCAGGTTAAACAAGAAATAATAAATATATGTAATTTAATTAAAGACTTTTATTCTAGAATGGGATTATGGGATAATCATTGGGTATCATTATCAGTAAGAGATTATGATCATCCAGAAAAGTATATTGGAGAAAAATCAGACTGGGATTTATGTGAAAACTTACTTCAAGAAATATCTAATGAATTAGGTTTAGATGCTAAAAGATGTGAAGGTGAAGCAGCACTATATGGACCTAAATTAGATTTCATGTTTAAGGATGCTCTAGATAGAGAAATTCAAATACCAACTGTTCAATTAGATTTTGCAACTCCAAAAAGATTTGGATTATCATATATTGATGAAAATGGAGAAAAACAATCTCCAGTAATGGTACATAGAGCTGTTCTAGGATCATATGAAAGATTTTTAGTATTATTATTAGAACAATCTAAAGGAGTATTACCTATATGGTTATCTCCGGTTCAAGTAAACATTGTTCCAATAAGTGCTAAATATCAAGGTGAGTATTGTGAAAAGTTAAAACAATTATTAATTGATGAGGATATTAGAGCAAGTTATGATGATTCAGAAGATAGATTTAACAAAAAAATTATGAATAGTAATATTATGAAGAATCCATATACATTAATAATTGGAGATAATGAAAGAGATAATAATTTAGTAAGTTATAGAAAATACGGTAGTGAAGAAACTGTTTCAATGCCAATTGATAAATTTATAAAATATATTAAAGAAGAAATCAAAAAAAGATAAAATACTAACAAGAATTCAAGTAAAACAAATTAAGACTAGTGAGGACTAGTCTTTTTTGATACAATACCAATGAGGTGTATAAAATGAGTACTACTAATTTACCAAAAACTATATTTGCAAATTATAATAGGAATAATTCAACTATTCAAATAACTGCTTTTTTAGAAACAAAGAAAGGAGTTATTCCATATACATATGAAAGTCCTGACTTTATAAGTTTACATCCAAATATCGCAACCCAACTTATTAATGGAAAAACATTATATATAGATTTTGATTGTGCCTACGTAGGTGTAGAAGAAACAGAAGGACCATATTGTGAAACACAAATACTTAAATCTGAATATGAAGAAAGAAATCCATTTTTAGATGAATTATTAATTAATCTCGATGATAATATTAAAAGAAACAAAAAAAGAGAAAGAAAACTAATAAAAATAGGTGTAAATTATAAATAATACTAGGAGAGTGGTAATATGGAAAAGAAAAAAGTATTATTAATGTACTCAGGTGGATTGGATTCTATATTATCTATGGTAAGACTTATTTCTGAAGGATACAAAGTATTATTAGTACATTTTGATAATGGCTGTTCTATATCTACTGGATTTGAAGTAGAAAGAGCATTAAACTTTGAAAATGGATATGGAAAAGACACTGTTGAATATATTGGGAAACTTACAATAGTACCATATTTTAGAGATAATGAAAGACAATTTGCGAACATGTCCTTCAGTGAACTTCAAGATAGATATGGAAATACAACTATCTCACAAATTAGATGTTTAAATTGTAGAAGTGCAATGTATCATGAAGCCATTAGATATTGTTTAATGAATAATGTTCATGTTATAGCCGAAGGAGCTAGACAAAGCCAATTATTTTCAATTGAACAACCAAAACTCATAGAAGGATATAAAAAACTATTAAATGAATTTGGAATTGAGCTATTACTTCCTGTATATGATATGAAAGACGATTTACATAAAGAAAATGAGTTATTATTAAATGGTATTTTACCGGTTCCTAGTGAAGATAAATGTATATTAGGAATGCCATTAGAAGAACCAGTTTCTGAAAGTCAAACCGATGCAATTAATAATATCCTAGAAAAAAATATTAAACCAAGGTATGTTAAAGAACTTAAGAAACAACTTAATATTCCCCAATATCCATATAAAGGAAAAGGAAGATATGAATTTGATTAAAAAAGGAATAGGAATATACAATGAACTTAATATTGTCAAATGATAAAAAAAATAATATGACAATTCGAAAAAGTGTTATTATTATAATAGGAGAGTGAATATATGACACAATTACTATTAAGTTTAATTCCTTTAGCTGTAATAATTATAACGATGTTAATATTTAAAATTAACATAAAAGGAAAATTTAAGTTTATTGTAGACAAACTATTTTGGAGTTTCATAGTAATATTAATAGTTATAGTATTATCTACATTATTAAAATTAGTATTACCATTTATATATGAAACTGGCCAGTTAGGTGGAAGTTTTCTCTACTATTTAATATTTGCTGCATTAATTGAAGAGATTGCTAAATTTATATCTTTATTAGCAACAAAGCCTAAAAATCATAAACAATTAATTATTAATGGAATCTTTATCGCAACATTATTTTCTATAATAGAACATTATATGTATATGGGTAAAGTTTTATCACAAGAATCTTTATTTATTAGATTAGCTACTCCAGGACATGCCCTATATTTATTAATACCAATTTGGTTTATTATATTAGGAACTAAGAATAATAAAAAAGGATTATTCACTTGTATTGGTTTATTACTTGGAATATTAGTTCATGCTATATTTGATACTATTGATAAAAATGTAGTATTTGCTATTATATTTGGAATAATCGGATATGCAGTAATAATATATTCATTATATAAAGCAAGTAAAATGATAGATAATAGTGAAGAAAGTAAAGATAAATTATTTGTATTAAAGTTAATAGTTATTATAATATGTTGTTTATTTTCTTATTTTGCTTTTAACCAAGATAGTAGTTATTTATCTAACGGTAAGTATTGTCACTATAATTCTAAAGATATAGATATAAAAGTTGATTCAGCAGAAATAATATCTTCAACTACACTTTTTGGTGAAGAAAAAAGAAATTTTATAAAAGTAAAAGTAACAATTAAGAATAATAATAAAGATGATATTGAATTTGATGATTTTAATTTTAGATTGAAAAGCAATAAGAATGATGAAACATTTGTAACAACATCGAATGTTTCTGATAAGGATGTTGATTCTAATAATATAATTAAAACTCAATCAGAAAAAACAAAATATATTTATTTTGAAGTTGATGGAAAATTAAATGATTACAGATTAGAATATAGCGAACTTACTCCTAAATCAGATAAATGTGTATTTAAACTAGAAAAATAAAAGTAGAAATAATTCTACTTTTTTATATAATTACCAATATTGAATATAATTATATCTTATGATATTATTTACGCAGGAGGAAATAACATGATTTATGATATTATAAATAGTAAAGATTTACTAAAAAGAATGAGAGAAATAAATGACTGGATAGAAAAAAATAAAGAGAATGTTGGTAATGCTAATATGTATGAAATTATGTCATGCATGGTAGCAAGAAATAATATTAGAATTATAGAAGGTGAAAAACCTGAATTAGATGATGAAGTAGAAAGAATGATTTCTTTAAGAAGTGAATCTATTAGAGAATTTCAAACAGATGTACCTGAAAGTAAACCTTTATTTGATGCTGTAAGAGCTGGATTAACAGGTGAGAGTAGAGAAGAAATGGAGTTAATTTGTAAATGTCAAAGTGTTCCATTCTTTATAAATAATACTAGAAAAAGAGGCTTTGATGGTGATATTAAAATGCCTATTGAAAAACAAAATAGTTTAGCTCTACCAGATTTTGAACATGATAATGAAAGTGAAGTAAATACTATGGCTTCATCATATGAAGAAGCAAGTGAAGGAGTAAGAAAAAAGACTTATCCATTAGTTTTATGGACAGTTGAAAGATCAATTCCTGATTTAAGAGATACATTAAAAATTACTCCAACTATCGATGTACACGTTGTTAGAAAAATAGGATAAAAAGCAGATATCATGAAGTGCACCCCTTAGAGTAGACATCAATAAATAGCTAAGTATTTAAAGAACTGGAAAGTTCTTTTTTTATGAAATAAAAAGATCAAAACAATTATTTAAATTAAATAAACAACCAAAAATATTAAATAAAAAAATTTTATGGACAAATAAAACATTTTGTAGTATAATAACGACCGATTAATTTACGAGGGGGAAAATAAAAAAATGGAAGAGATAAATCTAATAGAAGTATTTGAATACTACAAAAATAGACTTATTTGGATTATCGCAAGTATAATAGTAGTTATTCTTTTAGGAAATATTTTTACAATAGTAACACGAGTTCCTATGTATAAAAGTAATACTACTATATTATTAGTAGGTTCTAATGAAAAAGTAAATCAAAACGATGTAAGTCTAAATAATAACTTAGTACCTACATACTCAGAAATTATTAAGAGTAGAAATGTATTAAATCAAGTTGTTAAAAACTTAAATCTAGATTATTCTGTTGAAGAATTATCAGATAGTATTACAGTCGGAACTAAAACAGGTACACAAATAATTACTGTATCAGTAAGTAATAAAGATTCTAAAAGAGCAAAAGATATTGCGAATGAAGTATCTATAGTATTTGCTAAAGAAATTAAAGATTTATATAAACTAGATAATGTCGCAATTATAGATAATGCTGTAGAAGCAAGTAAACCATATAATTTAACTTATTTAAAAGATAATGTAATATATTTTGGTATTGGATTAGTATTATCATGTGGAATTATATTTATAATGTTCTATTTTGATACAACAATTAAATCTGCTGAGGCAGTAGAAGAAAAATTAGGATTAACTGTATTAGGAGTAGTTCCTGAAGAAAGAAGGAAGAAATAATGAATAGTGAAATAAGACTAAGTTCTAATCCAAAATCTCGTTTTAGTGAAGCAATTAAAACAATTAGAACTAATTTAGCTTTCTCATCTATTGATAAAGAGTTAAAAGTAATTCTTATGACTTCTCCTGAAGCAGGAGATGGTAAGAGTTATATTTCAGCTAATTTAGCAGTTGCTTATGCTCAAGAAGGTAAGAAAGTATTATTAATAGATGCTGATTTAAGAAAAGGTCGTCAACATGATATATATGGTGTACCAAATCCAATTAATGCAGGATATTCTAATTTAATATTAAGATATGTAGATGATATGAATATACATAGATATATATTACCTACATCTCATAAAAATGTATTTATTATTCCTACAGGACCAAAACCACCAAATCCAATAGAATTATTAGATAGTGAAAATAATGCTAAATTCATAGAAAAAGCAAAACAATATTTTGACATTATAATATTAGATTGTACTCCAGTTATAGGATTAAGTGATGCTTTAGTTATGACTAAATTTAGTGATGTTAATATCATAGTTGTTTCTAATAAGAAAACTAAATTTGAAAATTTAGAAAGAACTAAGAAACTATTTGATCAAGCAAATAAAAAGATCAATGGAGTAGTTATAAATAAAGCTCAAACCAAACAAAACAGTTATTATAGTTATTATACAAATGATGATTATTATCTAAAAAAAGAAAATAATAATGTTTAAAGATTTACATTGTCATCTTCTACCAGGTATAGATGATGGATCAAAATCAATAGAAGAATCCATAGAAATACTAAGAAGAGCAGAAAAAGAAGGAGTTACTGAAATAGTATTAACTCCTCATTATATCGAAAATACTAGATATAACTGTAATAACAAGAATAAATTAGAACTATTCAAAAAGTTAAAAAAAGAAATGTCTAAACAAGACATTAATATAAAACTATATCTAGGAAATGAAAATTATATGTCTATGAACTTTATAGAATTATTAGAAACCAATGAAATAATGACTATAAATAATAGTAGATACTTATTATTAGAATTTCCACTAAATCAAATATATAATAATTCAAAAGAATGTTTATATGAATTAGTAACTAAAGGATATGTACCAATACTAGCACATCCTGAAAGATATAGAGATTTTCAAAAGAATCCAGAGCTAGTAGAAGAATATACTAGAATGGGTGTTCTACTACAAGGAAATTATAAAAGTCTTTTAGGTAAATACGGAAGTAAAGCTAAAAAGACTTTAAAAATATTATTAAAAAAAGATCTAATAACTTTTTTAGGCAGTGATATTCATCATATAGAAGACTATCAATTAGATAAAGCTTATAAAAAGGTTAAAAGAATAGTAAAAGATGAAAACAGGGTTGTAGATATATTTAGTAATAATTTTGATAAAGTAATAGCTAATAAAGAATTATAATGAGGCAATTACTTCAGGGGAGTTTATTTATATGTTTGAATCTACATTAGAAAAAGAAAATACTATTAACAAAATATCTATTAAAAAATTAACATATCTATTCATTAAAAGATTATTTGATATTTTAATATCAATTATAGGATTATTATTATTAATACCAATAACTATATTTGTAAAATTAGCTTACATTTGTACAGGAGATTTTACTTCTATATTCTTTGTTCAAGGACGAATTGGTAAAAATGGCAAAGAGTTTAAATTATATAAGTACAGATCAATGGTAAAAGATGCAGATGAAGTTTTATTTAGAACATTGGAATTAGATAAAATAATGGCAGAAGAATACAATAAGAATAAAAAACTAAAGAATGATCCAAGAGTAACAAAGATGGGAAGAGTAATTAGAAAGTTATCTATAGATGAACTTCCTCAATTTATAAATGTATTTCTAGGTGATATGTCTCTAATAGGAAATAGACCATATCTTCCAAGAGAAAAGAAAGATATGGGAAATTATTATGAAGATATAATCAAGACAAAACCAGGACTTACAGGATATTGGCAAGTAAATGGTAGAAGTGAAACAACATTTGAAGAAAGACTTAAATTAGAAAAAGAATATTCAGAAAAAGCAAGTGCATTATTAGATATTAAAATATTCTTTAAAACATTCACAGTAGTACTTTTTGGTAAAGGTGCTGAATAATAAATTATAGTTTATCTGCAGGGGGTTGTACAAAGAAACAGATAAAGCAAAGTATACACATGTACAATGTGTATATTTTTTAAGAAAAGAGGAATTAATATGAGAAAAAAAGAAGTGTATCCAAAGTATAGTGCTCTAATGTCTGTATACTATAAGGAAAAACCTGAATGGCTTAAATTTAGTATAGAAAGCATGCTAAAACAAACCGTTATGCCTGACGAATTTGTTTTGGTAGAAGATGGCCCACTAACTGAAGAATTAGATATAGTTATTAATAGATTTGTTAAAGATTATCCAGAATTATTCAATGTTATAAAAATTAAAAAAAATGGAGGATTGGGTCCTGCACTTGAATTAGGAATCACAAAATGCACCAATGAATATATTGCTAGAATGGATTCTGATGATTATTCTATGCCAAACAGAATTGAAGAACAATTTAAAATATACAAAAAATATCCGGAATTAGGATTAGTAGGAACAAATGTAGAAGAATTTGAAGGTTCAATAGAAAATGTTAATTGTCATGTTATTTTGCCAGAATTTCATGACGATATTTATAAATTTTCTAAAAAAAGGTGCCCATTTAGACATCCTTCTTTGTTATACAAAAAAAGTGCTGTGTTAAAAGCAGGAAACTATAGAGAATTTCATTTGTGTGAAGATTATGACTTATATGTTAGGATGCTTTCTACTGGTTGCAAATGTTACAATATTCAAACACCATTAGTTTATATGAGAATCGGAAGCGACTTTTATAAAAGACGTGGCGGATGGGAATATATGAAAACTATTCTACGTTTTAAAAACGAACAACTTAAAACGGGATATTTCTCTTTATTTGATTATTTAAGAAGTACTATTCCTCATATTGTAGTATGTTTGCTACCTAATGGATTAAGAGACTGGATATATAGAAACTTATTAAGAAAGAAGGATAAAAATGAAAACAAATAAAACAGTTGGAATCATTACCCTTCATAGAGTTGTTAACTATGGATCTGTTTTACAAACATACGCATTACAAGAAAAGGTAAAAGAATTAGGCTATATTCCTGAAGTAATAGATTATTATCCAGAAAGACTAACAAAATTAGGAATGTTAAAAAGAATAAAAAATAAAGGAGAAAAATACAAAAAAAGCATTATAATTAGAAATTTAGCAAGAATAGTTATTATTCCTTCATATTTAAAAAGATTCAATATGTTCTTTGGATTTTTGAAAAAATACATAAAAATGACCAATAAAATTTACAAAGACGAAGAAAGTATTAATAACGAAGCATTTAACTATGATATTTATTGTACAGGTAGCGATCAAGTTTGGAATAGTGGATGGAATGAAAAAATTGATCACCCGTATTTTCTAACGTTTGCTCCAGACGATAAAAGGAAAATTGCATACGCAGCATCTTTTGGAAAAAAAGAATTATATCCAAACGAAATTGAAGAAACTAAAAAAATGTTATCAAGATATGATGAAATATCTGTAAGAGAAAAAACGGGTGTTGATATCGTAAACTCACTCGGAATAAAAAATGTAAAAAATGTAGTAGATCCAACTTTACTACTGTCTGGTGATGAATGGAGAAAAATATCATCTCAAAAATATAATGGAAAAAACTATATTTTAGTCTATAACTTAAATAGAAATAAAAAAATAGACAATTATGCAGAGGAACTATCTAAAAAAACTGGACTAAAAATTATTTATTTAAGTTATCAGTTACATGAGTTTTATAAAAAAGGAAAAATGGCATGTAATCCTAAAGTAGAGGATTTCATCTCACTAATAGATAATGCATCATATGTTATATCAGACTCATTTCATGCAACAGCATTCTCTTTAAATTTAAATAAACAGTTTATAATAGTTTACCCTGGAAAATATAGTACAAGATTACAAAGTATTTTAGAATTGTTAAATTTAGAAAACAGAGTGGCTAATGACGAAAAAGATTTAAGTATTATTAACAATAAAATAGATTATGAAATTGTTAATAAAAAAATGGAATTAATGAGAAAAGAATCTATGGATTGGTTGAAACAAGCTTTAAATGGTGGTGTTGAAAATGAGTAAAATATTAAGAGCACTAAGAAAAGGATTTAGAGAAATACTTCGATATAATCCAATAAAAAAATATGTTCCAGTACCAGTTTTAGAAGGAGAATTATTAAAAGATAGAGTTGCACTTATAACGGGCGGAACAAGTGGAATTGGATATGCAATTGCTTATTCTTTCATAAAAAACGGTGCTTGTGTCATTATAACAGGACGAAGTCAAAGTAAAATAGATGAGGCTATTAAAAATCTAAAAAAAGAAAATGCAAATGCAGAAATCTACGGATTTGAATTGGATAATAATAAAGTAAGTAAAATGTCTGAAAGTTTTAATAGAATTGTAAATGAAATAGATAAAAAAAAGATAGATATTTTAGTGAATAACGCAGGTATTATTAACAAGACATCATTCTGGAACGCATCAGAAGAAGATTTTGATAGTGTAATAAATACAAATTTAAAAGGTACATATTTCCTAACGAAAATTGTCGCAAAATATATGGTTGATAACAAAATAGAAGGAAATATATTAAATGTATCATCATCATCTTCAGTTAGGCCTGCTATAACATCATATCAATTAGCAAAATGGGGAATTAGAGCATTTACAAAAGGACTTGCGAAAGAATTATGTTCAAAAGGCATAGTAGTAAATAGTATAGCACCAGGTCCAACTGCAACAGATATGTTATTAGATGGAGACGATAATATAAATAGACCATCCTCTCCTATCGGTAGATATGCAACTCCAGAAGAAATAGCATCTTTGTCAGTAATATTAGTTAGCAATTTAGCAAAGATGATAGATGGAGATACCTTGATGGCTACCGGTGGTTGTGGAAATCTAACATATGATGATTGGGATTAAAGGAGGAATTAAAATGTATACAGAATTAAAAAGTTATCAAATAGTAATAGCAATGCTAAAAAAATATGGAATAAAACATTTAGTATTGTCTGCTGGTTCTAGAAATGTACCATTTGTTCATTCTGTAGAAGCAGATTCGTTTTTTAAATGTTATTCAGTTGTTGATGAAAGAAGTGCTGGATACTTTGCACTAGGGCTAGCTCAGGAATTAAATGAACCAGTTCTAATATCATGTACTGCATCAACTGCGTCATGTAATTACTATCCACCAGTATCAGAAGCATTCTATCAAAATGTACCAATAGTTATTTTGACAAGCGACAGAGATCCTGAAATGCTTGGCCAGAGAGAAGATCAAATGATAAATCAAGTAGGAATGTTTGATAGACACGTTAGAAAATCTGTTAACTTACCGATAATTTATAACAAAGACAATGAACATTACTGTGAAAGATTATTAAATGAAGCTCTTCTAGAATTAGATCATAATGGACAAAAAGGCCCTGTACACATTAATGTTCCGATGAATTCTTATAATAGAACGTTTAATGTAAAAGAACTTCCAGATGTTAAAAAAATAGATAGATTTTATGTTTCAAACCAAGATAAATGGAAAAATCTAGCAAATCAGTTATCTTTGAGTAAAAAAATAATGGTTATTTGTGGACAAGAAAGTTTTGTTTCAGAAAAACTTAATAAAGAAATAAAAACATTTTTTGAAAAGTATAACTGTGTTATTATCAATGATCATATGTCTAATATAGATTTTGATAAAGCAATTAATACAATCGTATTAATGGATGATAATTATGTTAGTATTCCTACTTTAAATAAACTAATGCCCGATATTGTAATTTCATTTGGAGGACAAGTTTTTTCTGGTTTAAAAGGTCAATTGAAAAAAAACTATCCGAAATTTGAACATTGGTTAATTTCAGAAAATGGTGAGATTTGTGATTTGTTTAAAGGATTAAAAAATATTTTCGAATGTACTCCAGAATCATTTTTTGAATTCTTTAATAATGCTTCAGATGAAAATTCACACAATGATAATAATTATTATAATGAATTTGTAAAATACAAAGATAGTATAAAAATACAAGAGCTTGGTTACTCAAGTATGTATGCAATAAAAAATGTTGTTGAATCAATTGAAAGTAATTCCATATTACATTTAAGTATAAATGACAGCATAAGAATAAGTAATTTTTTTGATATAAAAAGAGACATAAAAGTTTATGCAAATATTGGAACATATGGAATAGATGGCTGTATGTCAACATTTTTAGGTCAAGCTGCAGCATCACCAAATAAAAAAGCATTTTTAATTATTGGAGATTTAGCTTTTTTCTATGATATGAATTCATTGAGGTTGAATTCACTTGGAAAAAACGTTCATATTTTGTTAATTAATAATCATGGAGGATCAGAATTTTATTACAATAAAACATGTATTGAACCATTGGGAGATTTACATACAACAGCTAGACATTCTACTCAAGCAGCTGGATGGGTAAAAGATAATAATATAAAATATTTAAGTTCTACATCAAAAGAAGAATTCGATAGGAATTTAGTTAGTTTTTTAAATTCAGATGAATCAGTATTATTTGAAGTTTTTACTGAGATGAAGAGTGATGCTGAAACAATACATGAATTTTATAATTACACTAAACAACATGATATTAAAACCGATATGATAAGAAAGACAAAGGAATTAGTAAAAAAGAGTATTGGACAAGAAAAAGCAAAAAAAATTATAGATATCTTAAAAAGTAAGTAGGTGGTTAAATGAAAAAAATACTGTTTATAATCCCAACACTAACTCAAACAAATGGAGTAGCAGCCTTTATAATAAACTATTTATCAAATATGGATTTGTCAAATTTTGAAATTGAAGTGATATATGACAATCTAAAACCTTCAAAAAAATACAAAGAAATATTAAATAAATTAAATATAAAAACTTACCAATTACCTTATATTAAAGAAGTAGGGATAATTAAATATAAAAAAATGGTAGACAATTTTTTTGAATTACATCATGATTATGACTTACTTTATAGTAATATCTCATATAGAAGTATATTCTTTTTTAAATCGGCAAGAAAAAATGGCATTAATAATATTGCTATACATGCACATGCTACTCAATCATCTGATAACAAATTAAAAAATCTTTTGGGTAAATTAATACAAAAAAAAGTAAATAAGATGACCGACCATAAATATGCTTGTTCAAAATTAGCAGGTAAGGCAATGTTTAATAATGACGATTTTACTGTTATAAACAATGCTATTGATTACAAAAAGTATAAATTTAATAATATATATAGAAACGAAATAAGGAAGAAATACAAACTAACAGATAATGATATTGTTTTGGGATTTATCGGTAGATTTGTTCCCCAAAAAAACATTTTTTTCTTTATTGAATTAATTCAACAAATGGACAAAAATTATAAAATGCTAATGATCGGTAATGGTTATTTAAAAAATGATTTTGAAAAAAAAGTAAGAGAAGAAAAATTGGATGACAGATTCATATTCATAGAGGAAATTCCAAATGTAAATGAATACTATTCGGCATTTGACTACTTTTTATTACCATCATTATATGAAGGGTTGCCAGTAGTAGGAGTAGAGGCTCAAGCTAATGGATTACCTGTTTTATTTTCAAATACAATTTCTAATGAATGTAAAATATCTAGTAATACTTTTTATTTAGACAAAGAAAATATCGGAGCATGGAAAGAATGTATTAAAAACACAAATAGAAATCAACATTTGACACTAAATGATGATTTTAATATCGAAATTCAAAGTAAAAGATTTGAAAATATTATTAAAAATATCTAAAAAAATAGGAGAGCGTTATGTTTATATATTTATTATTATTAATGATTATATTTATTATTTTTAAAATTAGTAAAAATAAAAATAGAGCATTAGTATTTTCATTTTTATTAATTGCTATCATAGCATCATTAAGAAAATATACAGTTGGTGTAGATACTAAACAATTCTATGATATGTTTGACTATATTCATAACGATTTATCATGGAATTATCATAATTTTAGATATGAACCAGGATTCTACTATTTATGTAAAATGTTAAGTGAGATTTCCTCAAACGCCCAAATTCTAATAATAGTATCGTCTATTTTCATAAATTTTAGTGTTTATAGGTTTATTAAAAAAAATTCACCAGATTTTCAATTGTCTACAATTCTTTATATAATAATGCTATTCTTTTTTTCAACTATGAATATAATGAGACAAGCTTTAGCACTATCAATTTTATTATATGGATTTGATTTCTTAAAAGAAAAAGAATATTTTAAGTATATAATTACTGTCTTTATAGCTGGATTATTTCATACGGTATCTTTTGCTGGATTATTACCACTATTTTTTTCAATTTTACCAAATAAAAAAATAGTTTATATTATTGAAATATTTTTAGCAGCAATCACCTTTATTTTTTATGAACAGTTCTTTAAACTGTTAACTTTTGGTTTTGGATACGAAAGTTATGCAACAAGTCAATATGGAGTTAGTAACTATTTTGGTGCGCTCATCGCAGCAATAGAAATACTATTAATTATTATTTTTTTAGTCTTGGCTTCGTATAAAAAAGGGAAAAAAATTGATAGCAGTAGTATGAAATTACTCACAATCACATCAATTTTGTATATTTGGTTTGAATTTTTAGTAGTAAGAATGAATATATTTAATAGAGTAGCAGGATTGTTTGGTATATACACAATCATATTTATACCACTACTCTTGGAACACATGAAAGAGTACAATAAAGATAACTATTTTATATCTAAAAACATATGTTGTATTTTGCTTTTTGCTAGCTTTTTAATTATATCTATATTTAGACCAGAATGGCACGGAGTTATTCCATATGAATTCTTTTGGAATTAATGTTAACAAATCAAATGATAGGAGAAAGATGATATGAAAATAAAATATATAATATATAATGGGTTGGATAAGTATCCACCATGTTTTTCGCAAATAAGAATGTTAAAAAAGTTAAATTATGATATTGAAGTGATTTATGGAAATTGCGCTCCAAGCACTTTGGAAACACTTAAAGCAGATAATATAAAGCTAACTAATATAAAATATGTTAAAGAAGAAAACATCAGTAAATTAGAAAAGATGAAGAGAATTTATTCTTTTCGAAACAATCTTACAAAATATTTAAAAACGTTTGATGATAATACACTAATTTGGTTTGGCAATGCTGAATCAGCGATAGTTATGAAAGGAAAACTTAAAAATAAAAAATATATTATATCTTTATTGGAACTATATGATGACAAAGATAAGTTTAGAGGAAAGTTGCTACATGGATTAGTTGAAAATGCTTTGATGGTAACTGTATGTGAAGAAACAAGAGGGTATTTAGTAAGACACTGGTATAATTTAGATTATTTGCCTACTGTATTTCCTAATAAAGCATATGAACAAATCGAAGATAGAAGACATAAACCCTCAAATGAGTTAACAAAAAAAATAATAGATACAATAAAAAATGACAAAGTGATTATTTATCAAGGTATTATATTTAAAACTGATGAATTAATTGAAACAGCAAAAGCGTTAAAAGAATTAAATAAAGGTTATAAATTAGTATTAATGGGAATGGATAAAGAAAATGTGTTTCAATATATTAAAAAAATATATGATAATACGGTTTTCTTTGAATATGTTCCAGCTCCTTTACACCTTGAAATTACAAGTTATGCAAGAATTGGAGTCCTTTTTTATAGATCAAATAAATTAAATAATGCATATTGTGCTCCAAACAAAATATATGAATATAGTGGCTTTGGTATTCCTATAATAGGTAATTATATTCCTGGATTAAATAATACAATAGGAAAAGCTGGGGCCGGTATTTGTGTAAAATTGAGTAAAGAAAATATAAAAAATGCAATACTTGAAATTGAAAATAATTATGAATCTTTTTCCAAAAATGCAAAGAGATTCTTTGAAAGTTGTGACAATCTTAAAACTATGAAAGAGTTTATGACTAATATTGAACTGGAAATGGTTGGTAAAAATGAAGAAAATGATTAATAAATTGAAAAAATCGAAAGTTTTTAAAAACAGTATGTGGCTAACAATATTGCAGGTTGTCAATACTGTAATACCAGTACTAACTATTCCATATATTACTAGAGTGCTAGGGACAAATGAGTATGGAGCTTTTTCAATAGCCTTAAATTGGACTTTATATTTACAAGTTTTAGTTGAATTTGGCTTTGGACTAAGTGGCTCACGAAAAGTTGCTATTATGAGTGAAAGTAAAGATAACAAAAATCTTGAACAATTATTTAATAATATAATATCATCTAGAATAGTATTATTAGTAATATCATTTGTTATTTTAAATATTATCGCTCTAATTTCATCGTTTTCAATGAAAATATATTTATGCATGCTGATTCTTTTCGTTATGATAATAGGAACAACATTTCAACTTACGTGGCTTTTTCAAGGAAAACAGGATATGAAATTTATCACAATTATTAATGTTATTTCTAGAACAATATCAGTTGCACTAATATTTATAATGGTAAATCAAAAACAAGATATATATTTATATTGCTTGTTATATTCGATTACACTATTATTATCTAGTTGTATTAGTCTACTAATAGCAAAGAGAAAGTATAATTTAACATTTAAGTTTTCAAAATTAAATGAGATTAAAAGTGAGATTTCAGATGCAAAGTACTTATTTACTTCAAGTGCAATGACAAAAGTTTTTAGTGGTTTTGGAACTACCGTACTAGGAATTTTTAGTACAAATTCCATTACTGGTGTTTTTTCGGCAATATATAAAATACCTTATATATTAACAATGTTTTTTACTCCAATATCACAAGCATTATATCCATATAATAGTGCAAGATTTAAAAAGAGTTATAATGATGGTATACAATCCGTAAAAAAAGTGTGTGTACCTATAATTATATTATTTGCTATTCCATCAATAATAATAATAATTTTTAGAAATATTATTGTAAATTTATTATTTGGATCTGAATATACCAGCTACTCAATTATAGTTGTTCCATTGGTTATTCAATTTATATTTGCTATGATTAATAATTTTTTTGGAATTCAAATACTTGTTGCAAATGGAAAGACGAAGAATTATAGTCAAGCCTTCACTATAGGATGTTTTGCTTTAGTAATTCTAAATGTAGTTTTAGGAAAATTTTTGGGAATTTATGGTGTTTCAATTGCATCAGCACTTGGAGAGTTTATTTTAACATTGGCATTATTGCTTAAAATGAAAGGAATGAAAAAGAATGATTAAAGTAATGAGTGTTTTTGGTACAAGACCAGAAGCAATAAAAATGGCACCACTTGTAAAAGAATTAGAAAAAAGAAAAGAAGTAGAAAGTATTGTATGTGTAACTGCTCAACATAGAGAAATGTTAGATCAAGTACTTGAAACTTTTGAAATAACACCTGATTATGATTTAAATATCATGAAACAAGGACAAACTCTAGCTGAAGTTACAACTCGTGCTTTAGTAGGACTGGAAGATGTAATAAGAAAAGTTCAACCAGATATAGTATTAGTTCACGGAGACACTACTACTACATTTGCTGGTGGATTAGCTGCATTCTATAATCAAGTAGCTATTGGTCATGTAGAAGCTGGTTTAAGAACCTATGATAAGTATTCTCCTTTTCCAGAAGAAATGAATAGACAAATGGTAGATTGCATGACTGATATGTGTTTTGCACCTACAAAATTAAGTAAAGAAAACTTACTTAAACAAAATATTCCAGAAGAAAAGATTTATGTAACTGGAAATACTGCTATTGATGCTATGAAAACAACAGTATTAAAGAATTATAAAAATGAAGAATTAGATTGGATAAAAGATGATGAAAGATTAATTCTTTTGACAGCACATCGAAGAGAAAATTTAGGAGATCCAATGAGACATATTTTTAAAGCTATTAGAAGATTATGTGATGAATTTGAAGATATTAAAGTAATTTACCCAATCCATAAAAATCCAAAAGTAAGAGAAGTTGCCAATGAAATATTTGACGGTTGCGATAAAGTAAGATTAATTGAACCACTAGAAGTATTTGATTTCCACAACTTCCAAAATAAAAGTTATATTATAATGACAGATAGTGGTGGTATTCAAGAAGAAGCCCCATCATTAGGAAAACCAGTATTAGTATTAAGAGATACAACAGAACGTCCTGAAGGAATAGATGCAGGAACTCTAAAACTAGTAGGAACAGATGAAGAAACAATATATCAAGAAGCTAAAAAATTATTAACAGATAAAAAAGAATATAATAAAATGAGTAAAGCTTCTAATCCATATGGAGATGGACATGCTTCAGAAAGAATTGTCGATGCTATAATTAAATACTTTGAAAATAATAAAAATGAGTAAATCAATAATAATTATAATAACTAACTAAGTAGCACGCCATAGGCATAGATGATACTTAGTTTTTTTATATTATGAAAAAGGGGATAGAATATTTATAAGGCATGCTCAAATAGGAGAAAGTGCCTTTATGAGAGTATTCTATTACTTTAAATCATATAAGTTCTTTTTGAATAAATTAAAATTTAGTCTTTTTGACACTCAAAAATTAAATATAAATAAAACAGTTGGTGAAGAGACACTTAAACAGAGTTCTCCCATCAACTTTTTTTATTTTGTCAGTAAGGTTGTCATTTTGTAAGAGGCCCTCTAGCCTTTCAAATTGAAAAAATTTAAAAAGAGAAAAATATGAAAGGGCCAAAGAGAAGAAATTTCAAAGATAATCCTTATACTTTTTTTATATGAAGATAATACAAATAAATATTATATCTTACTTAAAAATACCTATAACGTCATAAATAAAATTGAGGTTACTCATACTATTTATGACGTTTTTAATTGTTCTGAATTACATGAATTAAAAGAAATGAATGAATTTGATAATCATATAGAGCATTTAGAACTTAGTGAGGAATCAGTTTATTTAATAGTTTATATTATTCTAGAATTGTTAGGAGTAATAATAGATAACATTTACATAAGAGTACTTTTATGTTATAATATGACGGACATTTAAAGAGGAGGTTTCCTTATGAAAAGTATTATTAAAAATAATATAATTAGTGTAATTTCAGTAATTATAAGTTTAATTACTATTATTAGTATTATTGCTTTAAATATATTACCTAATAAGTATTTGATACCTATAATTATTGCTTATGTATTAATTAATCTAATTGGTGTATTCCTAATTAATAGAAAGAATAAAGTATTAAAAATTATTTCTATTATTATATTAACAATACTATCTATCGGTAGTTTAATTGGTATATATTTTATTAATTCTACTAATAGTTTCTTAAATAAAAGTTTTAATAATAAGAATAAACAATTATATACTTATTATGTAGTTGGTTTAAGTAAAAATAATTTAAAAAAAGAAGATATTAATAAATCAGATATAGGATATTATAACAATAGTCCTAGTATTGAGAATGCTTTAGAATATTTAGATAATAAATTTGATGTTAATCCTAGTGGATATGATGATTTAAATAATTTATTTAATAAATTAACTAATGGGGAAGAAAAAATAATTTTAATAGAAAAGAGTAGTTATAATATTATTCTTAATTTAGATGATAAATATAATAAAGATGATTATTCAATTATTCATGAATTTAATATAGAAAAAGAATTAAAGATTGATTCTAAAGAAAGTAATAGTTTTAATATTTATATTGTAGGATCTGATTTTTCAGGTATGATGGATCTTAATATGTTAGTAACTATTAATCAAGATAATCACAAAGTGTTATTAACATCTATTCCTAGAGACTACTACATTGATGTAGCAGGCTATAATACTAAAGATAAATTAAGTTTTATTACAGAAGGTGTAGATGTATCAATGCAATCTTTAGAATTATTATTTGATACTGATATAGATTATTATTTAAAAATAAATACTAATAGTTTAGTTACTTTAGTTGATGAAATAGGTGGAATAGATTATTGTTCTGATATGGAATTTACTACTACTCATGCGCAAGTTGTAGATACTTATAATGATTCAAAAGGAAAAAAATTACATATTAATAAAGGATGTCAACATCTAAATGGAGTTCAAACTCTAACTGTTGCGAGAGAACGTAATGCATTTCCAGGAAGAGATAGAGTAAGACAACAAAATTGTCAAAAGATTATGATAGCTATATTCAAAAAGATGGCTTCTACCGATACTATAGTTAATTATAATGATATATTAAATACTGTATCTAATACATATGAAACAAATATTCCAAAAGAAATAATTACTAAAAATATAAAAGATATTATTAATAATGGAAATAAATGGGTAATAGAAACTCAATCAGTAGATGGTACAGATGGACATGATAAAGTACATCTAAATACAGGCATTGACTGGGTAATGTATCCTAATATGAATACAGTAAATACTGCTAAAGAAAAAATTAATGAAACAATGAAATAGAAAAGACTAGTATTATAGTCTTTTTTTTATGTTACAATTAATATGAAGAAGGTATTAATATGGATGAAATAAGACTAAATGACAAGATTATTAAAAGTATTGATATAGAAAATCCTTTAGGAATCACAACTATTTATATAGGAGATGATGTAGAAGAAATATCTGATGGAGCATTTGAAAATTTCTATAACCTACATAGTATTTTCATATCAGAAAATAGTAATTTAAGAAGAATAGGAAAATCTGCTTGTAAAAATTGTTATGATTTAACAAACATAAATTTAGATAGTTGTGAAAAACTAGAAGAAATAGACGATGAAGCATTTTCTAATTGTTCTAATATACCTTTTGTAAGATTAACTAATTCTGTTAGAAGAATAGGAAAAAGAGCTTTTTCAAAGACAGAAATACATAATTTTAGACTGTCTCCTTCATTAGAAGAGATAGATGAAGAAGCTTTTTCTAATTGTAAATCATTAAGCTTTATAATAATACCTAGTAAAACAAAGGTATATGATAATGCTTTTGATGGTACAAATACAGAAGTTGTACAAGTAAGTGGTGATAATAAAGGTAATAATTTATCAATAAGTGATGATGTATCAATGATTGAAAATAAAGAAAATATAATAGTAATAGATCAGACAGGTAAAATGGTATTTGTACCTGTAAGAGATAAACCATTTTTCATAAGTAGTCATGAATTTGGTATGGAATATCTTGCTGCTAAATATATGGATACATTTATAGAAGCAGATGCTATTAATTGGGTATTATCAAATGATTTAGCAATTATGTTTATGGTAGATTCATACTCAGATGTATTTGATATATTAGGATTTCCCAATGATTTATCAAGTGACCAAATAAAAGTAATGAAAGAAATATTAGAAACTCATAAAGAAAATATAGTATTTGGAGTTTTAGAAAAAATAGATGGTAAAGTTAAAAGATCTTGTGATGATGAAGAGCGTACTGCAAAAGATTTTTTAGAAAACTTTGATAGTATAATTACTAATGGTTGTAATATTAAATATTTAGAAAAAATAAAATCAGAATCAAAAGGAATCAAAAAATAAAGGTATATAATATTTAAGTGTATTAAAGAGTAGAGAAATCTATTCTTTTTTGTATACTAATTATGAAGATGAATTATTTGATTATGCTTATATTCCAGATTATCATAAATCTTATTATGATCTTTCCAGCATTTATGGTAAAAAAATCTAATAAATGATATAATCATTTAGGAATATAGTTTTCTGTCAAAGTTAGGCAATGAGTAGTTATATAATTTAATTATTTATTATTAAAAGTAACTGCTTTGGTAGTTACTTTTTTGTTAGGAGTTATTTAAGTGAAAGAAGGAAGAATAGTCTATTATTCAATTGTAAATAAAAAGGACATAACAGTTGATTATACGAGTAATAGATTAGAAACGATACAAGCACGAACTGTATTAAGAAAAATGTTAGATTATTTTAATTTAAAACTACCAGAAATTTATACAACACCAAATGGGAAACCATATTTTAAAGATTCAAATATATTTTTCAATTATTCGCATTCTAAAAACTATATAGCCTGTGTTATTTCTACTTATGAAGTAGGAATTGACATTGAAGAAATAAATAGAAATATAAGTGATGAGGTTGCAGAAAAATATTTGAATAAAGAAAAAGACAGTTTAAAAAGAATAGAAACTTGGGTAAAAAAAGAAGCGTATAGTAAATTAAAAGGATTAGGTTTTCAAATAAAGTTTAAAAATATGAAGTTGAATGAAATAACAGAAAAAAATCTTTTTATAAGTGAAAAAGACTATATGTGTTCAATATATTGTGATAATGATGATGTAGAGTTTAAAGAATTAGGTTTTAATAGGAGTGAGTTGTTATGAAGAAAGTATTAGTTACGGGTGCTTATGGTTTTCTAGGAAAATACTTAATAAAAGAATTGCTAGATAATGGTTATAGTGTAGTTGCATTTGGAAGAAAAAAAGAAGAATTAGATAAATTGAAACAAGAAAATGTTGAAACCTATGTAGGAGACTTCTGTATAAAAAAAGATATAGTAAATGCTTCAAAAAATGTTGATTTTATTATTCACGCAGGAGCATTATCAACCGTATGGGGAAAAAGAGAAAACTTTATCAATACAAATGTAGAGGGAACTAAAAATGTTTTATATGCTTGTAAAAAGAATAATATAAAAAGACTTGTATATGTTTCTTCTCCTAGCATTTATTCTGGTAAGGTTGATAGATTTGATATAGATGAAAATGATTTTGATGAAGAAAATAAACTAAATTACTATATTGAAAGTAAAATAATGGCAGAAAAAGAAATACATAAAACAAAAAATGTACCATTTGTAATCATAAGACCAAGAGGTTTATTTGGAATAGGCGATACAAGTATTATACCAAGACTAATAAAAGCAAATAGAAAAATAGGTGTTCCTTTATTTAATAATGGTAAAAACATTGTTGATATAACTTGTGTAGAAAATGTGGCACTAGCATTAAGACTTGCACTTGAAAGTAAGAAAGCAGTCGGAAATACATATAACATCACTAACGGAGAGCCAAGAGAGTTTAAAAATATATTAGAAGAATTATTTAAGCAAATAAATGAGCCACCTAAATACTTGAAAATTAGTTTAAACTTAATGTATGGTGTTTCATCTACTATTGAATTTATATATAAAATATTTCACATATATAAAGAGCCAATGATAACAAAATACAATATTTGTACATTGGGATATAGTCAAACATTGAATATAGAAAAAGCAAAAAAGGATTTAAAATATATTCCTAAAATGACTTTAAGTGAAGGGATAAAGAAGTATGCAGAAGATTATAAAAGAAATAAAGTATTATAATTGTGGCTACTGTACAAATAATTTAAAACTAGTTTTTAAAAAACATAAAAGAGAAATAAAAGTATTTCCGGCAGGAGTATTTTTAGTAAAACACCCAAAAGAAGGATATGTTTTATTTGATACAGGATATAGTACTGAAATATATAACTTAGGTTTGAAAGGAAAATTATATAATTTATTCAATCCAACTTACGTAAAAAAAGAAGACCAAATCAATATTCAACTTGAAAAAGATGGGATTAAATGTAGTGAAATAAAATATTTAGTTTTAACACATTTACACCCAGATCATATTGGTTGTGTTAAATATTTCAAAAATGCGAAGATATTGGTTTCAGAGGAAGCATTTAATACATATAAGAAAAATAAAATTAGATATTTGATTTTTGATAAATTACTACCAGAGTGGTTTGAAGAAAAAATAACAATTATAGAAGATAAGCAGTTAGAAGAAAATAAAAATAAGTATTTTTCATATTATGATTTATTTGGCGATAAAAGTCTGCTATTAACAAAAGTAAATGGACACGCAAAAGGACAAATCTGCTCTTTAATACAAGATAAAGTATTTTTAGGTGCTGATTCAAGTTGGGGTAATAGTTTTGTTGGGAAAGCAAATGATTTTAAATTTTTCCCAAGACTTATTCAATCAGATATGAGCGACTACATAGCAAATGATAAACTACTTAAAAGAATGAAAAAAGATGGAATAAAATTATGTTTTAGTCACGATACCTATGAAGATGAGGTGATTAAGTTATGAGTGAAAAATTAAAAGTAATAAAAAACTTTATATCAATGAGATATTTTAAGAAGTTTAAAACACGAGAAAAATTAGAAAAATATCAAGAAAAAATGCTTTTAAAACAAATGAAATATATTAAAAATAATTCAGAGTATTTTAAAGACATAAAAGCAGATAGTATAGAAGATTTAAGAAGTCTTCCACTTATGGATAAAAAAGTAATGATGGAAAACTTCAATAAACTAAATTGTGTTGGAATTGATAGAGATAAAGCATTAGAAATTGCAATCAATGGAGAGAAAAGTAGAAATTTTGATGAAAAGTTAAATAACATTTCTGTTGGTTTATCATCAGGAACAAGTGGTGCAAGAGGACTATTTATTATAAGTGATGAAGAAAGAGCATTATGGGCAGGTGGAGTTTTAGCAAAGTTTTTGCCAAAAGGAAATATATTAGGACATAAAATAGCATTTTTCTTACGAGCAGATAATAACTTATATGAAACAATAGACTCAAAGGCAATTAAGTTTAAATATTTTGACATTATGAAAGATATGAATGAAAATATGAAAACTTTAAATGAGTATCAGCCAACAATTATAGTTGCTCCTCCGTCAGTATTATTATTACTTGCAGAAGCACAAGAAAAGAAAAAAATCAATGTCAATCCTGTGAAGATTATTTCTGTAGCAGAGGTATTAACAAATGAAGATGAAAAATATTTTAAGAAAGTATTTAAGTTAAAAACAATACACCAAGCATATCAATGCACAGAGGGATTTTTAGGTTATGTATGTGAGTGTGGCAATTTCCATATAAACGAAGATGTTATATATGTTGAAAAAGAATACATTGATAAAGAAAGATTTGTTCCAATAATTACAGATTTTTTAAGAAAATCTCAACCTATTATTAGGTATAGATTAAATGATATTTTAGTTGAAGATAAAAAGAAATGTCCTTGTGGCTCTCCAACTATGGTTATAAAGAAAATAGAAGGTAGAGAAGATGATATATTTATTTTCAAAGGAATAAAAGAAAAGGAAATAACAGTTTTCCCAGATTTTATAAGTAGATGTGTAATATATGCACAAGGAATTAAAAATTATAAAGTAGTAGAGGAAGACAAAGATAATATTACAATTTATCTTGATAATATGAACGAAAAAATTAAAAAACAAATAAGTAATGAGTTTAAAACACTTTCTGAAAGAATGAAATTTGTATGTCCAAAAATAAGTTTTGAAAAATATGAATTTAATTTATCTAGAAAAATGAAACGTGTGGAAAGGAAGAAGTAAGATTCATGAGAAATATTAAAATAATAGGATATGGTAATTATTTACCAAAAAATATAGTCATGTTTGATGGAGAAAAAAGATATAGATGTAATGGTAGTGAAACACAATTAGATATGGCAGTTAAAGCAGCAAAGAAAGCATTAAAAAATGCCAAACTAGATATTAAAGATATTGATTGTATTGTTTCATCAAGTGCCGTAATAATGCAACCTATACCTTGTAATGCTGCACTTATTCACGAACAAATAGCAAAAGGAACAAATATTCCTGCAATGGATATAAATACAACTTGTACAAGTTTTGTGACTGCATTAGACACAATGTCATACTTAATTGAAGCAGGAAGATATAAAAATGTTTTAATTGTCGCTAGTGATGTTTCATCGGAGGGACTAAATGAAGAACAAAAAGAGAGTTATACATTATTTTCAGATGGTGCTAGTGCAGTTGTTATTACAAAATCAGAAGATAGCAATCAAGGAATAGTTGGAAGTTTGATCCGTACATATTCAGAGGGAGCACACGCTACCGAGATAAGAGGTGGAGGAACTTTAAGAACTGCAATGAAGTATAAACCAGAAGATAAAGCAGATTATACATTTGATATGAAAGGTAAGCCAATATTAAGTTTATGTGTTAAAAAGTTGCCAGAATTATTTAAAGAGTTTGAAGAAAAGTTTAATGTTTCTATTAAAGATGTTGATGTAGTTATACCACATCAAGCAAGTAGAGCATTGCCATTTATTATGCAAATATTGAAAATTGATGAAAGCAAATATGTTAATAGAGTTAGTGAGTTTGGAAATATGGTGTCAGTATCTATTCCATATATGCTATGTGATTTATTAGAAAAAGGAAAAATTAAAAAAGGAGATAAAGTATTGTTATGTGGTACTGCTGCAGGACTTACTTGCAATATTTTATTATTAAATATTTAGGAGGAGTGTTATTATGTTTGAAGTAATTAAAGAAGTATTATCTGAACAATTAGGAGTTGAAGCAGATATTAAATTAGAATCAAAATTAAGAGAGGACTTAAATATTGATAGTTTACTTGCAGTTCAATTATCTGTTTTATTAGAAAATAAATATGATATAGATATTACAGAAGAAGAACTTGGAAAATTAGTGACTATCAAAGATGTAATAGATTTACTTGAAGCAAAAGGGGTAAAAGCGTAATGCAATTAAAAAAAATTAAAAGTTTAATTGAAATTATGGATGAAAAAAATTTAACTAAAATAGATTATGAAGATAAAGATTTAAAAATATCATTAGAAAAAAGTAATATTTCAGAACTTGAAGAAGATAATGAGGATGGATGGATAATATCTCCAACTGTTGGTACTTATTTAGATAGAGATAAGCCTTTAAAAGTAGGACAAAAAGTAAAAAAGAATGAAGTATTATTCATAATCAATTCAATGAAAGTTTTAAATAATATTGTTGCTCCAAGAGATGGAATAATAGAAGAAATATTAGTTAAAGAAAATGATATGCTTGAATATAATCAAAAAGTAATGAAGTTAGGTTGATATTATGATAAAGAAAATATTAGTTGCAAATAGAGGAGAAATTGCAGTAAGAATTATAAAAACTTGTAAAGAATTAAATATAAAAACAGTTGCAATATATTCAAAATGCGACAAAGACTCTTATCACGTCTTTTTAGCTGATGAAGCATATTGTGTTGGAGAGAGTAATCCAAGTAATTCATATTTGAATGCAGATAGTATTATACAAATTGCAACTAATACAGGTTGTAATGCAATTCATCCAGGTTATGGTTTTTTAAGTGAAGATTATAAATTTGCAAAGAAAGTTATTGAAAATAATTTAATATTTATTGGTCCATCACTTGATGTGATGGAAAAGATTTATGACAAACAAAAGTTAAAGGATGTATTAAAACAAATCAATGTTCCTTTAATTGAAAGTTATAAATTAAAAGAGTTTATTAAATCAAAAGATAAAAATATATATCCTATTTTAATTAAACAAGTAAATGGTGGTGGTGGTAGAGGAATAAAGATAGTTTCTTCCCCATCAGAGTTAGAACAAACAATAAAAGAATTAAACAAAACTTTAAAAGAAAAATTTGATATAAACAATTATTACGTAGAAAAATATATTGATGTTTATAGACACATTGAAGTTCAAGTTATAGCAGATAAATATGGCAATATTAGTATCTTGCCAGAAAGAGATTGTTCTATTCAAAGAAACTTTCAAAAGTTCATTGAAGAAACACCATCATCAATAAACAATAAGAAATTACTTGATGAAATAAAACAAGAGGCATTAAAAATATTTCAATTTTTAAAATATGATAATGTGGGAACTGCTGAATTCCTTGTTGATAGTAATTTTAATTATTACTTTTTAGAAATAAATGCAAGAATACAGGTTGAACATACCATAACGGAAGTTGTTAGCGATATTGATATAGTTGAGGAACAAATAAATATATCTGATGGAAATAAGAATGAAAAGGAAACATTTATAACTCCTAACTATTATGCGTTAGAGTGTAGAATAAATGCCGAAGATCCAAATAATAATTTTATTTCAAGCAGTGGAAAAATTGATATATTGAATTTGCCAAGTGGTAGGAATATAAGAGTTGATTCATATATTTATCAAGGATATTCATTAAAACCTTTCTATGATTCATTGTTAATGAAAGTAATAACTTATGATAAAATAAGAAATAGGGCAATAAATAAAATGCAATCTTGTTTAGATGAAATAATTATATCCGGAATTAAGACAAATATAGATTTTAATTATGAAATCATAAATGGAAAAGATTTTAAAAAAGGTAATTATAAATTTAAGAAGTATTAGAGGTAGTAAATATGAGTGTATTAGCAGTAAAAAAACGAAGTAATATTATAAGAAATAATAAGATAGAAAATAAAAATATTTGTAAGAAATGTAGTGGAGAACTAGATGAGTTTTTTACCTGCAAATCTTGTGGTAATAATTCTTATATAACTGCTAAACAAAGAATATTACATATCTCTGATAAAAATACCTTTAAAGAATTAAAACTTGATAAAGTAGATATTTCTAAAAAGTGTAATTACGAAGATAAAATAATTAAAGCACAGGAAAGTACAAATCTTGATGAAGCAATTATTATTGGAACTTGTAATATTGATGGAAGAAAAGTCGTTCTTGGTGTTATGGACTCTAAATTTATGATGGGAACTTTAAGTGTATCTGTTGGAGAAACCATAACAAAAGCATTTGAATATGCTACTGATGAAAAACTGCCTGTAATATTGTTTTGTGCAAGTGGTGGTGCAAGAATACAAGAGGGGTTATATTCATTAGTACAGATGGCAAAAATAAATGCTGCAATTAAAAAGCATAGCGATAAAGGATTACTATATATTTCTTGTTTAACTAATCCAACAATGGGTGGAGTGACTGCTTCATTTGGTCTATTCGGAGATATAAATATTGCAGAAAAAAATTCACAAATTGGTTTTGCAGGCAAATCAATAATTGAAAATCTATATAATGAAAAACTAGATAGCAATTTTCAAACAGAAGAATACAATGAAAAAAATGGAATGATAGATATTATTGCTGATAGAAAAGAAATAAGAAATATATTAGTAGATTTATTGAAAATGATTAACAATAATGAAAAACTTGTAAAAGTAAGTAGAGAAGAAGAAAAAATATCTGATACAAATAATAACTTATTAGAAATATTAAAAAATGTTAGAGATATAGATAGATTTAAAGGAAAAGATTATTTAATTAATATATTTGATAAATATATTGAATTAAAAGGAGATAGAATTAGTAGTAATGATTCTTCAATATTATCTGGTATTGGTTATATAGATAATAAGAGTTTTATTTTTAATATTCAAAATAAAGGAAGAACACTAAAAGAAAATGAAGATACCAATTATGGACTTACAAGACCAGAGGGATATAGAAAAGCACTCCGAATATCAAAACTTGCCGAAAAGTTTAATATTCCAATAATCAACATTATAGATAGTGCAGGAGCAGACCCAAGCATTTATTCAGAAGAAAATGGACAAGCCAAAGCAATAGCAGATTGTTTATATACTTTTTCAGATTTAAAAACAATAATAATATCTATTGTTGTTGGAGAAGGATCTAGTGGTGGAGCACTTGCATTGTCAGTTTGTGATTGGGTAGGTATGTTAAAACACTCAATATATACAGTTATTTCTCCTGAAGCATACCTAAAAATAATGCGAAAAGAAGAAAAAGTAAGTAATGAATTGTTAAAAAGTATGCGATTTACAGCACAAGATTTATATGAAGATAAAATTATAGACGAAGTTATTGATGAAAATGAAGATTTAGATTTTAATGTTAAAAACATTAAAGACTTCATATTAGACAAATATGATGATTTAAGAAAGAAAGACTTACAAGAACTTATCCGTAATAGATATGAAAGAATTAGAAATTGGGATATTGCAGTAAGGAGAATGATAAAATGAGGGCTTTTGTATTTACAGGTCAAGGTAATGAATATAGTGGTATGGCAAAAGAGTTATATGAGAGTAATGAGTATGCCAAAAACTTTATAGATAAATTAGATATAAATTTCAATTTTAAAGATGTATTTGTGAACGAAAGTGATTTAATTCACGATACAAGATATTCAC
The DNA here is from genome assembly GCA_902789225.1 of uncultured Erysipelotrichaceae bacterium. GTDB lineage: Bacteria > Bacillota_I > Bacilli_A > RF39 > UBA660 > RUG343. The sequence continues at coordinate 29,424 of CADANC010000006.1, read as the reverse complement.
AAATTGGTAATTTTGTTATTAGCACAATTTTAACTAAATTATTAAATGATAAAGGAATATATGCAGATGTTTGTGCAGGATTATCACTTGGAGAATATACTGCACTTTGTTATTCAAATGCAATTAGTATAGACGATACAATTTCAATTTTAGAAAATAGGTCAAATATAATGTATGAAGCATTAAATGGTAAGAATACAGGAATGTATGCAATTATGTTTTTAAATTCAAAGAAACTAGAAAAAATAGTTAGTGAGTTTGATAATGTATGGATAGCAAATTATAATTCGCCAGATCAAGTTGTAATTGCAGGTAATAATGATGAATTAGAAAAATGTTCTAAAAAGTGTTTAGAAAGCGGTGCAAAAAAAGTTGTTAAACTTGATGTAATTGGTGCATTCCATTCTGGACTACTTAAAGAAGCAAGTAATAAATTAAAAGAAGTATTAAATAAATATAATTTTAATACACCATCTTTGCCAATTTATTATAATTATTTAGGAAACAAATCAAATGAAAATATAAAAGAATTACTTGTTAAGCAATTATATAATTCTGTAAGATTTGAACAAAGTATTTTAAGTATGATAAATGATGGGGTAGATGAATTTTATGTTATAGGAATAGGAAAATCTATTGATAGTTTTATTCGTTCTATTGCTATATACAACAAGTTGAAATTGAAAGTAATTCATATAGAAAAACTACAAGATTTGGAGGCGATAAATAATGAATAGAGTTGTTATTACAGGAATGGGTGTAATTTCTGCACTAGGAAATGATGTAGAAACATTTTGGAATAATATCATAAATGGGAAAAATGGTATAGACTTAATAACAAGTTTTGATACAGAACAATTTGATTCTAAATATGCAGCAGAGGTTAAAAATATTGACTATAATGGAATATCAAAGAGAGATTTACTATTTGATTCTAAATTTATAAATCTTGCTAGGGTTGCTTCTACACAAGCATATAAAGATAGTAAATTAGATAATATAGATTTTGATAAGGACTATTTTGGAGTTTATATTTCAAACAGTATGGGTGGAGTTGAAAAAGTAAATGAGGGATTTGAAACATTAAAAGATAAAGGTCCTTCAAGAATGTCGCCAATGTTAGTTCCGGCAATGCTTCCTAATATGGCTTCTGGAAAAGTTGCAATAGATTTAGGAGCAAAAGGCTCAAATATGGCAACTGTTGCTGCTTGTAGTGGTGGCGCTAATGCAATAGGCGAAGCATATCTAAAAATAAAACACGGATATGAAAAAGTAATGGTTGCAGGTGCAAGTGATGCTTCAATAACACCATTTTCAGTTGCTTGTTTTTCAGCAATGAAAGCATTGTATAGAGGAGATAATAAAGATGAAGCCTCAATTCCATTTGATAAAAGAAGAAGTGGTTTTGTAATAGGAGAGGGCTCTGCAATACTAATATTAGAAGAATTAGAACACGCAAAAGCAAGAAATGCCAAAATATATGCAGAAATAGTAGGTTATGGTTGTAATTGTGACGCTTATAATATGGTTTCGCCAGACTACGAGGGATTAACTTGTACCAAAGCAATGAATAGAGCATTAGAGGAAGCAAATATTAAAGAAAGTGATATTGCATATATAAATGCTCACGGAACATCTACTCCATTAAATGATAAAACCGAAACAAAAGCGATAAGTGAGATATTTAAGTCAAAACCTTATGTTTCATCAACTAAATCAATGACAGGACATTTATTAAGTGCGAGTGGAGCAATAGAAGCACTTATTACAGTTAAGACACTAGAAACAGGTATAATGCCACCAATGATAAATTATAAAGAATTTGACCCAGAATGTGATTTAAACTTTGTTGCTAATAAAGCAAAGGAGAATACAACTATGAAATATGCAATGTCTAATTCATTTGGATTTGGTGGGCATAATGTATGTTTAATATTTAAAAAATGGGAGAAAAAATAGTGAGGAATTTATATGAGTAAAAGTAATAAAAAGACAAAGAAAATAGTATATTTTTCAACACCGGCATTTGGACACTTAAATGCAGAATATCCTGTTATATCAAAGTTAATAGAAAATGGTTATTCTGTTGATTGGTATTGTAGTAAAAAATACAAAAGTTTTGTAGAAGAAACAGGAGCAAATTATAAAGAATATAGAATTGATTTTGATACTTATAATTTAAGTGATGTGACAGCAAACTTTTATAATTTATTTGAAAATCTATTACAGCTAAATAGAAGTGCATATTTAGAATATGTTGATGAAATAAAAAAAGAAAAACCTGATTTAATCTTATATGATTCAATGTGTTCGTTTGCTAAAAATATATCAAAAAAATTAAGAATAAAATCTATATGTTTGAGTGGACTAATGGGTTATAATTTTTGGACATTTATGTTTTCTCATATGTTTATCTCTACAATGAAGTTAATTTGTACAAACTTTTCTTCAATAATAAAATTATATAAAGAAGAAAAAAAGTTTAGGGTATCTAATGGACTTGGAAAGTTTAGTCCAATGGATTTGTTTGTTAATAAAGGAGATTTAACATTAGTTTTTTCACCAAAAGAATGTCAGCCATTTTATAAAACTTTTGACAAATCCTTTGTTTTTGTGGGAACTACAATTAAGGATAGACTTAAAAGAAGTAAAGAAAAATATGGCAAATACGATATTTATGTATCATTGGGGTCTATATTTACTGAAAATGGTGAACTTTTAAATAATATTATAAATAATGAATTATTAAAAGGAAAACATACAATAATTAATGTTGGTAATTTACAAATGAAAAACTTGCCTAATATTGAGTTCGTAAAATCAACTGATCAATTAGCACTTCTACCTCAAATAGATTTATTTGTTAATCACGGAGGTTTATGTAGTGTATATGAAAGTATTTATTTTGGTATTTTTCAAATATGTATTCCTCAACAAGAAGAACATAGATTGACTGCACAAATGGTGGAAAGAAGAAAGATTGGTATGCGTGTTGAAAATATCAATAAATTAAATATTAAAAAATTAGAAAAGTTTAGAAAAAAGAATATAGATAAACTTAAAAAATATCAAGAGATAATTAGGTCTTATGATGGAAGTCAATTAGCCTTTGAAAAAATTGAAGAAATATTAAAATAGGTGGAATAAATGGGAAAGTATGATTATCTTATAGTTGGTGCAGGTTTGTTTGGTGCAACTTGTGCAAATCTATTATCTAAAAAAGGAAAGAAAATACTTATAATTGATAAAAGAGATAACATTGGTGGAAATGTTTATACAGAATGTATAGAGGGTATCAATGTTCATAAGTATGGAGCACATATTTTTCATACAAGTTATGATGATGTATGGGAATATGTTAATAATTTTGCTACATTTAATAGATTTACAAATTCTCCAATAGCAATATATAAAAATGAAGTATATAATTTGCCATTTAATATGAATACTTTTAGTAAAATTTGGAAAGATGTTTATACACCAGAAGACGCATTACGACATATTGAAGAAGAAAAGCAAGAAATTAAAACAAATCCTAAAAATCTTGAAGAACAAGCAATATCACTTGTTGGAAGAACTATTTATGAAAAACTAATAAAAGAATATACCGAAAAACAATGGGGAAAAAATTGTAATGAACTACCTGCTTTTATAATAAAAAGACTACCTGTTAGATTTACTTATGATAATAATTATTTTAATGATAAATATCAAGGTATCCCTATTGGTGGATATACAAAGTTAGTTGAAGCTATGCTTGATGGTATTGAAATAAGATTAAATACAGACTTTTTTAATAATAAAGATGAATATTTAAATATGGCTGATAAGATAATTTATACGGGCGCATTAGACGAGTATTATAATTACAAACTTGGAAAACTAGAATATAGGTCATTAAGATTTGATACAAAAATCCTTGATAAAGTTAATTATCAAGGAAATGCAGTTGTCAATTATACAGGAAACGAGGTTGACTATACAAGAGTAATTGAACACAAGCACTTTGAATTCGATTCAACTTCTCCTAAAACTGTAATAACTTTTGAATACCCATCTAATTATGAAGATAGTATGGAAAAATACTATACAGTTAATGATGACAAAAATAATCAGTTAGCAGAAGCATATAAAAAACTATCTGAAAAAGAAAATAAGGTAATATTTGGTGGCAGATTAGCCGAATACAAATATTATGATATGGATGATGTAATAAAGGCAGCAATGGATTTATGTGAAAATATTTAAAATAGTTAATACTGAAAGGAATGGGTTAATATGAAAGTGCTATTATATAAAGGAGATTATAAAGATTTAGCAAAAAGTGGAATCGGTACAGCAATACTTCATCAAGAAAAGATATTAAAAGAAATTGGTATTCCATATACAACTGATGAAAGTGATGATTATGATATTGTGCATATAAATGGTGTTTATCCAAAGTCATTGTCTTTTGCTAAAAAATGTAAAAAAAGAGGAAAAAAAGTAATATACTATGCCCATTCTACGGAAGAAGATTTTAGAGATACTTTTAAATTTTCAAATATATTATCAAAAGTATATAAAAAATGGTTAATACATTGTTATAAAACAGGAGATGTAATAATAACTCCTACTGAATATTCAAAAAGTTTAATCGAAAACTATGGAATAAAGAAAAAAATATTTCCTATTTCAAATGGCATAGAATTAAGTATTTATGATAGAAAAAAAGCCAATGGAATGGCATTTAGAAAAAAATATAATTATGCTAAAGATGATAAAGTAATAATGTCTGTTGGTTTGTTTTTTGAAAGAAAAGGACTACTAGATTTTTTAGAACTTGCAAGAATATTTCCAAATTATAAATTTATATGGTTTGGACATTTAGATTTTAAATATATTCCTAAAAAAATAAGTTCTGCAATAATAAATAAACCTGATAATGTATTATTTCCGGGATTTGTTAAGAGTGATGAGTTGAGGGACGCATACGTTGGATCTGATATATTTGTATTTCTAACAAGAGAAGAAACAGAGGGTATAGTTCTATTGGAAGCATTGGCTTTAAAAACACCGACTATAATAAATGATATACCAATTTACGAATACTTAGAAGATGGTAAAAATATATATAAATCAAAAAATGTTTTAGAATGTAAGGACAAGATAGAAAATATATTAAATGGCAAACTTAAAAATGTGACTAATAAAGGTTATGAGGTAGTAAAAGAAGTAGATTTGTCTAATATTGGTAAAAGATTGAAAGAAGTTTACAAATATGTTTTAGATGAAAAAACTGAGGTGTTTGACAATGAACAGAATAGAATTAAAAAGTATAAATAGCACCAATTTATATGCAAAAGAAATTGCAAAAAATACTAATGCTGATACTATAATTATAAGTGAAGAACAAACTGCCGGTTATGGAACAAAAGGTACATCTTGGTACTCTGATAAAGATAGTATTATTTGTAGTTTTTTAATCAAGAACAGGAATAAACCTATTCCATTAGATTATTCATATAGAATTGGAATTATTGTTTCGAATGTTATAAATAAATTATGTGATGTTAATACTTATGTTAAGAAGCCTAATGATGTTTATTTGAATGGTAAAAAGTTAGGTGGTATTTTGATAGAAACACAATATTCTTTAAATAAACTTGATTATTTGATAATTGGTATAGGAATAAATGTTAATCAAAAATCTTTGCCAGAAGATATACAAGAGATAGCAACATCAATTTATATTGAAACAGAGAGAAAGTATAATAAAGAAGATATAATAAGTGGGTTAATAAAAGAAATTGAAAGTGAGAAATAACAATGAACAACGCGAAGACATTTAAAGACTTTTTAGAAAAATGTTATGAACTGTATCCAAAAGATGTTGCAATATATCGTGATATTGATGACTATGATACATTTGAAGATTTATATAAAAAGACAAAATATTTTGCAACATATTTATTAAATAAAGGATATGAAAATAAAAGAATAGCAGTTATAGGTAAGAACTCTTATAATTGGGTCTTAACATATCTATCAGTTGTGTCTTATGTTGGAATAATTGTTCCTCTTGATAAAGAATTAACCCCAACAGAAATAGAAAGAGTTATAAAACAATCTAATGTTGATATAATTTTTTATTCATCAGATATGAAAGAAAAAATAGATATTATCAGCAAAGAAATATATAAAGTTAAATATGTTAATATGGACAAGTATGAGTTCAAAAAAATGCAAAAAGATGGCAAAAAAATATATTATAAAGATAAATTTGTTGATAAGATAAAAAGAAGTGATAGCGAATTATCAATTTTACTTTTTACATCTGGAACTTCTGCAAAAGCAAAAATAGTTAAATTGTCACAATACAATATAATTCGTAATGCTTATAACTTGAATTTTAGGTTTGATTTAGACACTAATGACAAGTTTTTCTCTATATTGCCTTTACATCATACTTATGAATTTACTTGTTCAGTAGTGACACCTTTAATGAGTGGATCATCTGTATGTTTTTGCTCATCATTTAAAAATATTAAGAAAGATTTAAAAAAATATAAGCCAACAGTAATAAATTGTGTTCCAAGAGTATTAGAGTTTATTGCATTAGGAATTAAAATGGAAGTAAAAAATCAAAAGAAAGAAAAATTAGTAAATAGAATGATAAAAATAACTGATTTTTTATTGAAATTTCATATAAATATAAAAAAGAAAGTTTTTAAATCAATTCATAATGAATTAGGTGGTAATTTAAGAATAATTCCTTGTGGAGCTGCAAGACTTGATGATGATATATTTAATTATTTAATGGGACTAGGATTCAATATTTATCAAGGATATGGATTGACAGAAACATCTCCAATATTAACTGTTATGGGCATACATTCTAAAAAAAATAATAGTGTAGGTACACCTTTAAAGGAAACACAAATTAAAATTGTGAATAAAGATAAAGATGGAATAGGAGAAATAATAGCAAAAGGCCCACAAGTAATGCTTGGATATTACAATAAATCACAAAATGATGAAGTTTTTAAAAAAGGTTGGTTTTATACAGGAGATTTAGGATATTTTGATAAAGATGGTTATCTTTATATAGTTGGTAGAATTAAAAATGTAATAATTGCTAATAATGGAGAAAATATTTATCCAGAAGAACTAGAAGAAAAAATATCAGAATATGAATTTGTCAAGGAAGTTTTAGTTAAAGCAAAAGAGGTAAAGAAAGAATCTCATTTAGTTGCTCATATTGTATTAGAGGATAACTATAAAAAGAAAAAAAATATAGATAATACAATTAAAGAAATGATTGATGAATTAAATAGTAATCTTCCTGTATTTAAACATATTAGTGATTTTGTAATAGAAGAACAGGAATTTCCTAAAACATCAACTTTGAAAATAAAAAGGTGGTAATTAAATTTATGAAAAAAAGTTCTAATTTTAATAAGTTCCTATTATTATGGTTTGGTGAGTTAATTTCATCTATTGGTGGTGGATTAACAAGTTTTGGGTTAAGTGTTTATATATTTAATACAACAGGAAGTGCAGCAAATATGGCATTAGTAATGCTATTGTCATCATTGCCGTTATTAATTTTAGGTATGCCGGCAGGTGTACTTGCGGATAGATATGATAGAAGAAATCTTATGATGATAGGAGATGGATTATCAGCAATAGGTGTAATCTATATACTAATTTGTATGTTTAATGGTGGAGCAACACTTTTACAGATTTGTATTGGTATTTTAATAAGTGCAATCTTTTCTTCTTTACTTGAGCCATCATATAAAGCAACTATGACAGATCTATTATCAAAAGATGAATATTCTAGGGCAAGTGGTATGATGGGTATTGCAGGAGGAGCAAGATATTTAATATCTCCTTTAATTGCAGGACTACTTTTATCTGTGAGTGATATTAAATTATTACTAATAATAGATATTTGTACATTTATATTAACAATTTTGACAACAAGAGTTGTTAAGAATAGTATAAAAACAAAAAAGATTATAAAAAAAGCAGGCTTTTTAAAAGAGTTTCGTACAGGTTGGAAAGTTATTGCCTCTAATAAGGGTTTGGTATATATTTTAGTTATTTCATCTTTGGTTACATTTTTTATTGGAACATTTCAAATTTTAGCAGAGCCACTCGTTTTAGATTTTACAACAAGCAAAATACTTGGAATATGTGAAACAATATGTGCATCTGGAATGATTGTTTCAGGAATATATCTTGGAGTTAAAGGTATAAAAAGGGGATATGTTAAAATACTTTCACGTTCATTATTACTGGCAGGGTTTGGAATGATAATTGTTGGTTTAAAAGAAAATATTTATTTAATTTGTGTTTCTGGATTTTTCTTTTTCTTTATGTTGCCATTTGTAAATAATTGTTTAGATTATTTAGTTAGAATAAATGTTTTAGAGGAATATCAAGGTAGAGTTTGGAGTATTATTTCAGTAGTTTCACAAATAGGTTATGTTGTTGCATATGCAATATCTGGAATACTTGCTGATAAAACATCTTTAATTATGGAAAGTAGTATTGGAAGAAGTTCTGGAGCAATTATTAGTATAGCAGGAATGTTGCTTTTAATAACTGGAATTAGTATAAACTTTATTAAGCCAATAAAAGAATTAGAAAATAATTAAAGTGGGCAAAGAATATAAAACTATAATAAATAATAAAATGGACTAGAAATATCTAGCCTTTTTACATGATATAATTTATATGAGGTGTTAAAGTGATTTTAAATATAAGTGGTAGAACAGATATAGTAGGTTTTTATTCAGAATGGTTAATGAATAGATTAGAAGAAGGTTTTATTGATGTAAGAAATCCTTTTAATCAAAAACTTGTTAGTAGAATAATGTTAGATGATGTAGATTTATTATTCTTCTGTACAAAAAATCCAATACCAATAATAGATAAGTTAGAGAATATAAATAAGAAAATGTATTTCCATGTTACTTTAACATCTTATAATAAAGATATAGAACCTAATCTACCTCCTAAAAAAGAGATTATTGAAGCAATAAAAAAGATATCAAAATTTGTAGGAAAAGAAAACATAGTAATAAGATATGATCCAGTATTTATAAATGATAAATACACTCTAGATTATCATGTAAAAGCATTTGATAAATTATGTTCTCTATTAGATGGATATGTAGAAAAGATACTTATTTCTTTTATTGATGATTATAAGAATGTAAGGAATAATTATAAAATACTAAATTATAGAAATTTTACTGATAATGATTTTAAAGTAATTGGAAAAAGTTTCAGTGAAAGTGCTAAAAAACATAATATAGTAGTTCACACATGTGCTGAAGTTAATAACTTAACAGAATATGGATTTATTAAAGATGAATGCATGTCTAAAGAATTAGCATTAAAATTAACTGGTAAAAAGTATAAAAAATGGAAAGCTAGAAAGAATGTTCCATGTGAATGTGTAGAGATGGTTGATATAGGAGTATATAATTCATGTAAACATTTTTGTAAGTATTGTTATGCAAATTACGATGAAAAACAAGTAATTAATAATTTTAATAATCATAATCCAAAATCATCTTTATTAGTAGGAGAACTAAAAGAAGATGATATAATAAAAATAAGAAAGGTAAAACAATAGAGAAATGAAAAAGATAATATCAATATTAATTATATGTATTTTACTACTAGCAGGATGTACAAATAATTCAAAAGATAATAATGATAAAACAAAGGAAAGTGATATAAAGATGTCTAATATAAAAGTAACTATTGATGATAAAACATATAATCTAAATTTAGAAAATAATAATACTGTAGAAGAATTTATTAATTTATTACCTCAAGAGTATAATATGAATGATTTAAACGGTAATGAAAAATATGTTAATATGGATAATACTTTATCAACAAATTCATATAATCCTAAACACATTGAAAAAGGAGATGTGATGTTATTTGGTAATAATTGTCTAGTTATATTTTATGAATCATTTGATACAGAATATAGTTATACAAAGATAGGTCATATTGATAACTTAGATGATTTAGGAAATGGAAGTATAATTGCTAAATTTGAAAAATGAAAAGGAAGTATATATGAGATTTAATAGTTTAATACCAGAATTAAGTGTATCTGATATAAATAAAAGTAAAGAATTCTATTTAAAATTAGGTCTTAAAGTAATGTATGAAAGAATAGAAGATAAATTTGTATTTTTACAATTAGAAGATAATCAAATTATGATAGAAGAAAACAATAACAATTGGAATACAGGAATTATGGAATATCCTTATGGTAGAGGAATAAATATAAGTATGTCAATTAAAGATATAGATAGTATGTATAAAAGAGTAAAAGAACAAAATTTAGAATTATTTCTAGATTTAGAAACACATGAATATAGAGTTAATAATAAAATTTCTTATGACAAAGAATTCTTAATTCAAGATCCAGATGGTTATTTATTAAGATTTAATAATTGATAATTAAATGCAGGTGAAAATATGAATATAGAAAAAGAAATATTTCAAAGAACAAAAGTTAATCTTAATAAATTAATAAAATATGGATTTATTAAAGAAAACAGCATGTATACATATGAAAGATATTTTTTAAATAATGAGTTTAAAGCAATAATTACAATTGATAATAACGGCACAGTAACTGGTAAAGTATATGATTTACAATCAAATGAAGAATATACAAATATACGAACTAAAATGACAGGAGAATTTGTAAGTAAAGTAAAAGATGAATATAAAAATATTCTAATTGATATAAAGAATAATTGTTATGAAGATATTTTATTTATTAATGAGCAAGCAAATAAAATAGCAAAATATATAAAAGATAAATATTTAGTTGATCCTGAATTCTTATGGGAAAAGTATCCCTTCTTTGGTATATTTAGAAATAAAAATAATAATAAATGGTTCGCTTTAATTACAAATGTTGATAAATCAAAAATTGATGAAGGAAATGGAATAGTAGAACTATTAAATATAAAGTTAGATAGTAATAAAATAAAACTACTACTTCAAAATAAAGGCTATTATAAAGCTTATCATATGAATAAAAAAAGTTGGATATCTATAATTCTTAATAATACTTTAAAAGACGAAGAAATATTTGAATTAATAGATGAATCTTATAATATAATTAATAAAAAATAATGTATAATTATTAAAAAGAGAGGTAATAATATGGCTTTTTTTCCACCAATCCCATTAATAAGGAAAAATTTAATAATTAAAAAACTAACAAAGTGTAATGCATTTTCTAAAGAATCTGCAATAACATTTGAAGAAGCAGGAATTATTAATCCTAAAGGATTTAATAAAATAAATGAAAGACTAATAGAACAAAAGATATTAGTAAGAACAGAAGAAGGCAAATATTATTTAAATAAATACTAAAGATAAAAGAAATAAAATAATAAGACTAAAATAATAGTCTTTTTATTTGTAATATATTTAATTAGTGTCAAGAAAACAAAAAAAGGATATAAATAGATTTATCAAGAATACAATTATTGTTAAAATGAATATAGTAGAATAGCTAATTATAAGGAGGCTCTTCATGGATAATAATGAAAAAACAAATGAAATAGAAGTTTTAGAAGTAGAAAATAAAGAAGAAAAAAATAAAAAGATAGAAGAGTTAACAATTGATGAAGAGGTACAAAAAGAACCTAATCAAAGCAAAAGTGAAAAAAAACAAATTTCTATCACAAATATTTTAGTTATTATTGCCGTAATCCAAGTTATAGCAATCATTTATGTATATCTTCATCCAAGTACATGCGAACCAGGGTATACTGATATTAGTACATATCACGGAGATAATGCTTATACAAATGATAATTCATATGATGATTACTACGAAGATGATTATGAAGACGAGTCTGAAGAAGGTGATTATAATGAACAACAATAAAAAGAATAATACTACTTTAAATGTATTATTAATAATTTTAAATGTGGTTCTTTTCATTTTTTTATTATTTGTTTATTCATGGTCTGATAGAGGGTGCCTTATTTATGAACATAAACCTATTATTTATATATATCCTAAAGAAGACATTAATGTTAAAATTAAATTATCACATCCAGAAAACCTAACAACAACATATCCAAAGTATGAAAATGAGTGGAATGTTATTGCAAGAAAAGACGGAACGTTAATTGATAAAAATAATAAAAAGTATTATGCATTGTACTGGGAAAGCAAAAATAATAAGAGTAATCCAATGAAAGAAGATGGATTTGTAGTACAAAAAGAAAATATAATAGATTTTTTAGAAGAAAAACTAGAAATATTAGGATTAAATTATAAAGAATCTAATGAATTTATAATGTATTGGCTTCCAATATTAGAAAAGAGTGAATACAATTATATTCGTTTCCAAACTATGGAAGAAATTAATGAAAATATGGAATTATCAATTGATCCTAAACCAGATACTTTAATAAGAGTTAGAATGGAATATAAGCCTTTAGAACAAGAAATAAAAGTAAAAGAACAAAAACTAACTCCTGTTGAAAGACAAGGTTATACAGTAGTAGAATGGGGAGGAACTAATATTAATTAGTTTCTCTTTTATGATATAATAATGAGTAAAGGAGATTAATATGAAATATTTACTTTTATATAATATTGATGAATTAAGTAGAAATATATTTCTTAAAAGTTATATTGATGAAGGATTTGAAGTTATTCTAGATAGTAACAATTGTATACTAATAAGAAAGGATAAAGATAATCTAAAAGATGAAGATATATACATTAAAATACTATTATCTTTCTTGAAAAGAAGTTCAATGATAAAAGATAGTAAAGGAAAAGTAATTGATTTAACTGAAGCATTTAAATATGCACATAGTAAAGACGGTTTTGATAAATTTGATAATAAATTTGATTGGTATATAAGAAATATAATTATAAAAGAACTAAATATATAAAAGACTAATTTATGGTCTTTTTATTTGATAAAATAAACAAACTTAAATATAATAGACTAAGATTTCAAGAGGGAGCACAAAACATGATAGATTATTCTAAGATATTAAAAACTAGAGAAAGCACTATATATAATCAATATGTAAAAGATGATATTAGAATTGCTAGTCTAGCTGATGTTCATATATCTAGATTAGTTGGTAAAAAAGATATTGATAATATAAGTGATTCATTATATGAATTAAATCCAGACTATATATGTATGCTAGGAGATTTAATAGATTCTCCAAAATATCTATTAGATGATAAGAAATTAAAAGAATTAGAAATTCTATTAAGTAATAGTGCATCTATTGCTCCAACAATATTAGTTTTAGGAAATCATGATATTGCAATAAAAGAGTCAAGTAAAATAGTAGATATTACAGAAAAAACAGATATTTGGAATCAAATAACTAGAAGAGAAAATATTCATCTTTTAACAGATGAACTATATAAAGATAATAGAATAGTTATAGGTGGTTATAAACAAAAGCTAGAAGCTTATATTAATCTATATAAAAAGCATATAGAAGATCCTCAAGCATTCTACGAAGACTTTAAAGCAAGAGAAAGTTTATATAAGAATTTACCACAAGATTTACCTAAAATATTAATTACTCATTCACCGGAGACTATAATAGGATTAGATATTAAAGACATACTAAGTGGATATGACCTCATACTTACAGGACATTATCATAATGGATGTGTTCCTGCTATATTAGATGATATTTATCCAAAAAATGCAGGCATAATAACTCCAGAAAAGAAACTATTTCCAAGAAATGCAAGAGATATTATTAAACTAAATAATGGAACAATAATGATTTATAATGGTGGATGGACTAAAATAGCTGAATCAGCCCCTAAAATTTTACATAAAACTAATTGTATGTTTTATCGACAAATGGATCTAACAACACTAACTTCAGATGAAGATTTTAAAGAAACTACTGTTAAAAACAAACTGTTATTACTTAAAAGATAATTTTATAAGGAGAAACTATATGAGATATAATGACTTAAGTTTTAATAATAATTCAAAAGCCTATCTAAGAACAACAGAAAATATAAATGGTTATTATAATAGACTAAATTTTAGAGATAAAAAAGTATTAACTGTAATTGGATCAGGAGATCATATATTTGAAGCAATATTAAGAGGTGCCAAAGAAGTAGAAGGTTTCGATATAAGTGAAAATGCAATATTACTATATTATCTAAAAGAAGCAGCAATAAAAACAATGGATTTTGAAGAATATATGAATTTCTTCTATGTAGAAAATAAATGCTTTACAAAAGAAGGATATAATAAATTAAGATCAAAATTAAATGAAATAACACTACCATATTGGGATAAAGTATTTAATTCAGAAAGTAAAGAACCTCTAGATTATATTAAAGAAATGTTAGTGTCTAAACCTGCTTTTTATATGGTACCATCAGTAGCATCATTAAAGTTATCTGCTCTGAGTTCATATTTAGAAGAAGAAAACTACTATGAATTACAATCTAAAATTGATGATACTAAAGTAAGTATTCACTTAAGAGATGTTAAAGATATAGATAAAGTAAAAGACTCATTTGACTATATTATTCTATCTAATATTTTTGAGTATCAAGATACAGAAGAATTTAAAGAATTGATTGATAAATATAAAGAACATCTAAATGATGATGGATTAATAATAGCAGGATATGCATATCATGACATGGATTTATCATATTATTCTGAATATGAAAGTATTGAAATACCTTCTAGATATACATTAAATGGCATGTATGGAGCACCATCTGATCATGTAATGACAACAGGTAAAAAAAGGAAATAATAAAACACTATAAAAACAATAGTAATTGTGGTATAATATATGCTACTTTAGATCTTAAGGAGATAATTATGGAAACCATGACAAAAGAACAAACAGTAGTGTCACTGTTCTATCTTACAAACAAATTAAAAGATGAAGTTAAAAGAACAGGATGGCATCAAAAAGGTATTAAAAGAAATAGAGTAGAAAGTGTTGCTGACCATATTATTGGATGTCAAATGTTAGCCTACGCAATGTATTCAGAATTTGATTATGATGTAGATATTGATAAAGTAATACTTATGTTAGCAATTCATGAAATTGGAGAAACTATTATAGGAGATCTAACTCCAGAAGACATTTCATCAAAAGAAAAGAGCGAAATCGAAAGAAATGCTGTCATAAAATTAACTGAAATGATACCTAATGGAGAACTAATTAGAGATTTATTTTTAGAATTCGAAGAAAAGAAAACAAAAGAAGCTGAGTTTGCATATCAAATAGATAAAGCAGAATGTGATCTACAAGCTAAACTATATATACAAGAAGGATGCTTTGATCATCTATATGATAGAAAAGAATTCACTGATAGCTGGATAGGCTTTGATATAGGTAGAATAAACTTTGATGAAAACTTCATGAGCGTTTTAAATACAATAATGAATAATGATATGGAAGTAAAAGAACACGTTGATAATCCAATACAAAATGTAATTAGCTTTTATACTCTAACGAATCGATTAAAAGATATTAAACGTGAAGGTGAAAGAATTTGGAAAGTTAAAAAGGAAAAATATGGAAGTATAGCAGAGCATACATATAGTGTCCAAATGTTAGAATTGTTTGTCTATTTAACTTATAATCAAGATGTTGATATAAAAAGAATTATTTCAGAGACTAGTGTACACGGACTAGGAGAGATTATAAATGGAGACATTAGCTCATTATTAAAAACTAAAGAAGACTGTAATGATGAATTTGTAGCAGCAAAATCAGTAACAGATATACTTACTAACGGAGATATTCTTTTAGATAGATTAAGAGAATTTAATGAGAGAAATACAATAGAGTCTATCTATGCAAAATATTGTGATAAATTAGCACCTGATATAATTAGCAAAATATATGATGCAGAAAATAGAATTGATTTAAATAATCAAGAAGGTAATCCATTATTAGAGAATCCTATAGTTAAAAGATACCTAGAAATGAAAGAAAGTTTCTCTACAATGTGGATCTTATATGGACAAGAAGTATATAAGTATCCCGAACCATTCAGTAGTATTTCAAACTATGTATTAAAAAATGATGTTTCTGAACCATATACAAAAGTTTTAAAAAAAGAAGCTATGTAACAAAAAGAGTAGATTTAATCTACTTTTTTTATGATATAATTTAACCATTAGAGGTGACTTATGAAACAAAGTAAAAAAGATTTTATAGGATTTATAATGATAATAATAAATTCAATTATGTTGTTTATTATATCTAATAATTATTTGCTAAGAATAGGATATGAAATAAAAATACCTATCATTTTATGTATTATTTGTTTCTTATTATTAAACATATATCCTTCATTACTAACAAAAAAGCTATATGATAAGAATCTAAAAAGAATAAGAGATGGTTATAGATTATTAATAATATTCTTAGTAAATATATTTATGGATATTCTATTTTATTTAATTAGTTACTATAAATATCAAATAGATTTTAAAGTATTATTAATTAATCTAATAGTATTAATAATTGGATTGGGAATAGTATTTTGGAATGGAATTATAAGATCATATATTTATTCAAAACAATTAGGCATAAGATATAGAGTTATAGGAATATTATTAAGTTTAATACCAATAGTACATATAATTATGCTAATAAAGATAATCAAAATATGTTTTGAAGAAGTTGAGTTTGAAAATGACAAAATAATAATTAATCTAGAAAGAAAAGACAAAGAAATATGCAAAACTAAATATCCAATTCTATTTGTTCATGGAATATTTTTTAGAGATTTTACTAACTTTAATTACTGGGGAAGAATTCCTGATGAATTAATTAAAAATGGAGCAACCATCTTTTATGGAAATCACTCTTCATCTTTATCAGTAAAAGATTCTGCTAAAGAAATTGCAGATAGAATCAAAGAAATAGTTGATAGAACGAATTGCAAAAAAGTAAACATAATAGCCCATTCTAAAGGGGGACTAGATTCTAGATATGCTATATCTAATTTAGGAATGGATAAATATGTTGCAACTCTGACTATGATTAATACTCCAAATCATGGATGCCAATTTGCAGAATATTTATTGAATAAAGCGCCTGTTGGACTTAAAGAAAAAGTCGCAAGCACATATAATCATGCACTAAAAAAACTAGGTGATAAAAATCCTGACTTTATAGCAGGAGTAACAGATTTAGCATTTGATAAAGTAGAAAAATTAAATAAAAAGATGCCAAGTTCAAATAAAGTATATTATCAAGAATTTGGTTCAATCTTAAAAAAAGCAAGAGGTGGAAGATTCCCACTTAATTTAACAAATAATTTTGTAGGTCTATTTGATGGTAGAAATGATGGATTAGTAGGAGAAGAATCATTTCAATTAGATGAAAATTATAAATTAATAGAAGCACCATTCAATAGAGGAATATCTCATGGAGATGTAATTGATTTAAACAGAGAGAATATAAAAGGATATGATGTAAGAGAATTTTATGTTCAATTAGTTAGTGATTTAAAAAAGAAAGGATTTTAAAAAAGAATATAAAAAATACAAAATAATAGATAGACAGATTATTAATATAGTATGTATAATAGTATTAAGATAAGACAATATATGAGGTAAGAAAATGGAAAAGAATAATAAAAAGAATAATATAATAATATATCTTTGTATAATTCTATTTGCAGGAGTAGGCGTTTATTTAACCTTTTTTGCAGGAAATACTAAAAAGTTTGATAGAAGAACAGAAGCATTTAAAATTGAAGTAGAAGAAAAATATGATAGTGATGAAGGTACAATGTACCAGCCAATTTATTATTATCAAGTAAAAGGAAAAGAATATGAATGTGAATCAAAATCAAGCAGTAGTATATATCCTAATAAAAAGAAAAACAAAGTATATTATGATTCAAAAAAACCAACAAAATGTTTAACTGAATATGATAAATCATCAAGTGGAGTTGGTGGAATTCTATGTTTTATTGCCTCAGGAGTAATGCTATTTCTTATGATAAAAAAGCCAGGTCAAAATTCAAATGATACTAATCAAATCAATGAAAAGCCTATAGAAAATCAATATCAATACACTGAAGAAGATAGACAAAAAGTAGTTGATGCAATAGGAAAAGTATCATTAATATATAAAAGAGTAATAATAGGAATAGTTATTCTTGTCTTAGTAGCACTAACACTATTTGATACTTTACTTCTTAAACAAACAATAAAATCAAAAGACTATCCAGAAGCAACTGCAGAAGTTGTTACTAAAAAAGAAGTAAGTGAAAGTGATGTATTTGATGATTATATTTATACATTTACTGATAAGAATGGGAAACAACAAGAAATAGTTATAAGTATTTCAAAAGATGAACAACCAGAACAAGAAGTTAAAATTAAATATAATGAGAAAGATCCTCAAGATTACTATCAAGAATCATCAGTTCTAGATAAATTAGGAATTATCTGGTACATAGTAAAGATAGTAGCAATCCTAGTATTAATAATTTTATTCTTTAATAAAAAATTATTAAGTAAAGTAAATATCTCAGCAAGTAAGACTAATTAAAATTAGTCTTTTTTTATTAAAAAAAAATAAAAGTAGTTAGATAGATATGTTAAAATATAAATATAGGTGATAATGATAATATGAAAGAAAAAAATAATAAGAAAAAAAACATATTAATAATAATACTATTAGTAGCAGTCATAATAATAGGAGCAGTATTATTAATTGATAATTTTGGATCAAAATTTCAAGATGTAGAAATATCAAACAATAAGTCTATTGAGTACTCTAATAAGTTATTAAAAGAAGTATATGATGAGAATAAAAATACATTAGTTAGTGATATAACACTAAACACTAATCTAGCTTTTTTTTACGCTGATGGTAATGAAAAAGTACAAAATGAATTAAAAAACTACTTTGTAGATGATAATGAGACAATTATTAATAATTTAAGAAATATCAATGATAGATATAAATATGCAGGTAAAAAGGTATCATATGCTAATTCATTATGGATTAATAGTAGTACAGATGATTGTTCTAAACAATCTAAGGATACAGCAAAGAAGTTAAATTATGATATCAAATATGCAAAGTTTAATGATAAAGCATTAAATGAAATGAATAAATGGATTAAAAGAAGAAGTCATGGAAAAATAAAAGAAGCAATAGAAGACGATATCAGTAATGCTCAATCAGTATTAATAAGTACTTTATACTTTAATGAAAAATGGAATAGCGAATATGAAGAATCTGACATAGAACCAGGTACTTTCTATGGAACTAAAGGTAATCAAGAAGCAACATTTTTATCAAGTGAAGAAGAAATATATTTAGAAGATTCAACAGCTATAGGATTTATGAAACCATATATTGATGAAGGCCTATATTTCGTAGGAATACTACCATTAGAAGGAAATACTATAAAAGATATAGATATTGAAAGCTTAATGAAAACAAGAAGTGATGTTACAGTAGATGTTATGATTCCAGAATTTGAATATGAACAAACTATAGATTTTAATAACGTTTTAAATAATATGAATATAAAAAGTATATTCGAACAAGGAAACTTAGATTCAATAGCTAAAGAATTATACGTATCAAAAATAGTACAAAAAAATTATATTAAAGTAAATCGTAAAGGTACTGAAGCTTTTTCAATAACAGATTCAATAAACTCTCAATGGGGTGACATATCATCTTCAATTAGAGTTGTATTAAATCACCCATTCATATTTATGATTTATGATGAAAAGATTGATCAGGTATTATTTATTGGAAACGTTAACAATATAGAATAGAAAAATAATTTTCTCTTTTTAATTACTTACTGTCTTTTTTATGATGTCTCCTAAATAGGGTTCACATCAAATACTAGTCTTTTTTTATTGACTATTTAAATAATATTGATATAATATGCATCAATCGAGGTAATAACATGGAAGATGAAATTTTTGAATATTTTAAACTAATACCAGATAAAATGGATGAAGCAATTAGTGAATTTATAACTAATAATAGTGATGAAGAAGGAATTGATTTATCAAAAGTATATTTAGCATATTTAAGTTATTCTAAACCAACAAACATAACTCCAATATTTACACCAGCAGGATATCAACATAGCTTTGGAATTAATTGTCCAATTAATAAGACGAGCAACTATAAAAAACCAACTTTAGTATTTATACAAAGAAGTCAAAGTGATGCTGATCATGTATTTATAGATATGTTTAATAAAAAACTCTTACAATCAACATATGTAAATATAGATGGACTATTTTTCCTAATACCAGAAATAAGAGAAGGAGTCACAGTAGCTAAATATCAACCACTAAACGAATTACTTAGAATAGATAGATTATCATATAGAGAATTAAGATTAGTATACAATGTAATATCAAAATACAATACAAAAGATATAAGAGATTTATCAAAACAAGAATTATCAAAAAAGATATTATTAGATGTAAAAAAAGAAAGAAAAAGAAGAAAAAATATAAAAAGAAAAGTTGAAGATAATAAAGAATTAAGTGAAAAAGAACAATTATCAAAAAACACACAAGAAATATATGATTTAATGATAAGAAATATGCAATATATCTATGAAAACGTACCAAAATTTTATATTGGTGAGAGAAATGATATGGATGATTATGAAATATACAAGATTAGAAGGAATGAAACAATAGATCATTTTTGGACTAGCCATCTTCACTATGAATCAAAAGGTAATTACTATTTAAGTAGTACATACGATTGTGCAGATGGTGTGATCTTTCGTTTTTGGCCAACAGATGAAGAAGTAAAAGATAAAGAAAAATGGAAAAAGAAAATGAATGAATTAAAAAATAGAGAAGATAATAATAGATCAGTAATTAGATATATAGAATATTCTGGAGAACCAGAAATATTAATTGAATCATTATGGGAAATAAAGAAAAAAGAATTACCTATAGATTTATATCAATTTTTAGATAAAATTCATAATAATGGATTTACTTATGAATTATGGGGAGAGGGAAAAATAGAAGTAAGTATAAGCATAAATGATTTTAAAAAAATGATTGAAAAACCAAATGAACATCAAAAACCAAATAGTAAAGGAAAGCATAGATTAATAAAAAATAAATCAGATAAAAAAGATTAGGTAAAAGCTTAATCTTTTTCTATGTTATAATATTGATAGAAATCCCATATGAAAGAGGATGATTATTTAATGGATAAAATAATAGAATTTAATATAAATGAAGAAGAAATGAATCAAGAAAGAATAAAAGAAATAGAAGAATTATGTATAAACAAAATGCCTTTAAATATTGAAGATGTAGATTTATTATTAAAAAATCTATCTTACTTAGTTAGAAAAAAAATAGCAGACCATGAAGGCACTACTATAGAAGACTATTCATATTCATTTAAATGTGATTTAGCTCAAAGTATGATTTATCACTATTTAAATAATTTAAATATAAAAGTAAATCCAGTTAATACTAATGAAATGATAAAAGATGTAACAGGGCATAGTCTAATAGTTGCTAATATTAATACTACAGAAGGAGAAAAAATATATTTAGTAGATCCTACATATATTCAATTCTTTACTAAAGATGGCTGTAATGAAAGTAAATTTGTTATCATAAAAGATAAAGTATGTATTACTCCAGATCCAGGATATTTTATTTTAGAAAGCAATAGTGAAGAAACTGTAATGCCTTTACTAACAGACGGTTATATTGAACTAACAGAAGACGTTGCTAAAGCATATGGAGATAGTTTTTTTCAAACTAAAGTAGGAGTAACTCCCAATCAAATGCAATATGATGTCGCAACTGGTTCAAGTTATATAAGATGGTTTCAACATTTCACATCAAGAATATCTAAATCAGAAGAAGAATTAAGTGATATGAATTTATTAATAACTTCTGATAGCAAAAAGAGTACTAAGCATAAATAAAAAGGAAGCATTATTATGAAAGAGAAAGAATTAATAATAAAAGATTTAATAATAGTATTAAGTATAGTATTTTTTTACTATTTAGTTTTCACAGGAATAAATCAATATATATATAATATGAACTATTTAAAATGTATCTTATTTATGATATTTAATGTATTATTTGTTTTCTCATATGGAATGTTAAAAAATAATGAAAAAGCATATAAATCAAATATCTATCTATATATCATATTATTTTTATATTTATTATTTTCATTTACATTTATTATAGGTAGGGCAGATTTTAGATTTTATAGTAGGTGGTCTGCAGGACAATACATTCCCTTTAATACAATAATTTCTCAATTTCAAAGAGGATCAACATATTCAATATTAAAAAATGTATTAGGAAATGCTATAGCTCTTATACCATTATCATTTTTATTAATGATTAAAGATAAAAAATATAATAATGTATTAAAACAATCTATCGTAATATTACCTGTAATTTTAATAATTGAAGTACTACAAGCATCAACTCATACAGGAGCATTTGATGTAGATGATATTATTCTAAATTATGTAGGAACTCTTATTTTTACATTTCTTATAACAAGATTTCATATTATAGATAAAATAAGAGAATTATTCTATACAGATTTTAAAATACAAAATAAAACAAAAAAGATATTGTTTTATATATCATTAATAATTCTAATTATATTTGATGTATCAATATATCTAAAATTATTTTAAAAAAAGGTAGGAAGATAACCTATCTTTTTTAAGATTAAAATAGTAAACAAAATAAATCTATAGTATAATAAAAATAGCTTAAGGAGGTATCATAATGTTAGACGGAAATAATAACTCTAAAGTATTAATGTTTAGAGATAAATATCCTAACTTTATATATCATAGTTTTGAAATAGATGATAATAATGAAGAATTAAGTATTAAATTTCATTTTGAGATAGAAAACTTAAAAGAATTTTTTCCTACAATCAAAATTGTAAAGAAAAATTATATTAAAAATAACATAGATAATAGTATATTGAATAATCTAGCTTTTCATATAGGTTTAGTTGAAATGATAAGTTACTATAAAGCAACACTATCTAAAAATATAATTATTGAATGTGGTACTTTATCAGAAGAACAAATTGAATTCTTTAAAAAACTAATATTCAATGGATTAAGTGAACTAATGTATAGAAATAATATATCTTTATCAAAAGATGAATTATTTAATATGAGTTTTACTTCAAATATAACTTATTCTTATGAAGATAATAATGAGTATTCAGGATATCTTATTCCAATAGGTGGAGGAAAAGACTCAGTTGTAACACTAGAAAACCTACCAATAGAGCTAGATAGAGATTTAGTAATATCTATTAATCCAAAAGATCCACACATCTCTTGTGCAACAACAAGAGGATTTAATAAAGATAGATTAGTAGAAATATATAGAACTATTGATAAAGGAATAATAGAACTAAATAATGAAGGATTTATAAATGGACATACTCCTTTTAGTGCATTAGTTTCATTTATTACATATTTAGTAGCATATTTAACAGGTAAAAAATATATAGTACTATCAAATGAATCAAGTGCTAATGATGCTAATATTCCAGGTACTAATGTAAATCATCAATATTCAAAAAGTTATGAATATGAAAATGATTTTAGAGCATACTCAAATAAATATTTAAATTTAGATATAGAATATTTTAGTTTTCTAAGAGGATTAAATGAAATAGAAATAACAAAGTTATTTTCAAAATATGATAAATATCATAATATATTTAAATCATGTAATTTAGGATCTAAAGAAACTCCATGGATATGGTGTAATAATTGTCCTAAATGTATGTTTGTTTATACAATACTAAGTCCATTCATAGAAGAAGAAAAATTAATAGATTTATTTAGAGAAAATCTATTTAATAAAGAATCATTAAAAGAAACTTTTATAGATTTAACAGGAAATGGAAAATTAAAACCATTTGAATGTGTAGGAACAAAAGAAGAAGTAGAATATGCTATATCTAAAACAATTAGTATATACGAAGAAAATAATAAAGAACTTCCTATACTATTAAAATATTATAAAGATAATTACAAATTAGTAGACTTAGACACTAATCTATTAACAACATATAATGATGATAATAATAACACTGAAGAATTAAATAAAATATTGAAGGAGAAAATACAACATGATTAATAAATTAATTGAATACTTTAAAGATAAAAAAATACTAATATTAGGATTTGGAAGAGAAGGAAAAAGCTCATATAATTTTATAAGAAAATATTATAAAGATAAATTAATCACTATAAGTGATATGAATAAAGATTTAATAAATGATGAAATAATTAAAAATGATCCTAATATTAAATTAGTAACAGATAATTATTTAGAAGAAATATATAACGGATATGATTGTATTTTAAAAAGTCCAGGAATAGTTCTAAGAGATTATGATTTAACTAATATTTATGATTATATTGTATCTGAAATGGAATTGTTTTTAACATACTTTGAAGGATTAACAATAGGTATTACAGGAACTAAAGGAAAAAGTACAACTTCATCTCTTATATATAAAATAATTAGTGATCAAAAAGATAATGTTTATTTCTTAGGTAATATAGGAATACCTGTATTCGATCAAATAAATGAAATGAATAATGAATCAATTGTTGTTTTAGAAATGGGAGTTCATCAATTACAATATATGGATAAATCTCCTAATATATCTATTATATTAAACATGTTTCCAGAACATTTAGATCATTATAAAGATTATGATGATTATATGGAATGCAAATGTAATATATTTAAACATCAAAATGAAAATGATTATTTTATATACAATATAGATAATAATGATTTAGTAAATAAAGTAAGTCTATATCCAACAAAAGCAAATAAATATGAAATAACTCTAAATAATAATAGAAAAGAAAATAGATTAGTACTAGAAGATAATAAAATATATTTAGAAGATACTTTATTATATGAAGATAATAATGAAAGAAAGATACTAGGAAAACATAATCTAAATAATATAATGTTTGCTCTTGCAGTATCAAATATATTAAAACTAGATAATAATAAAACAATTGAAAGTATAAATAAATTTAAAGGACTAGAACATAGATTAGAATGTGTAGGAACATATAATGAAATAACTTATTATAATGATTCTATTTGTACTATACCTGAAGCTTGTATTCTAGCATTAGAAACATTATTTAATGTAAATACACTATTAATAGGTGGAATGGAGCGAGATATAGACTATTCTAAATTAATAGATTATTTAAATAACTATGGAGAATTAAATGTAATATGTATGCCTGATACAGGATATAGAATTGCAAAGTCTCTTACAAATAATAAGTTGAATGTAGTTGAAGTAAAAGATCTAGAAGAAGCAGTAAAATTAAGCAAAAAAATTACTAAAAAAGGAACAATATGTCTACTAAGTCCAGCAGCTGCATCATATGGATTCTTTAAAAACTTTGAAGAGCGTGGAAATAGATTTAAAGAACTAGTAAAAGAGTAATATATCTAAAAATTTAAAAATAAGACACTATAAGAAGCAATTTGCTTCTTTTTTTCAACAAAAAAAATTAAAATGTTCTTATTATAAAAAAATGATATTCAAAATGGTAAAATCTATTGACTTTTAAGTATAAATTAATTATTATAAAGAGCAAAACCAAATTTTAGGGGGATAATATGAAGAAACGTAAAAGATATAAGCTTAAACCAAGAGTTAAAAAAGTACTATCATCATCAATTTTAGTACTTATAATTGGACTATTAAGTATGGTTCTATTTAATAATGGAACAAATATTCTTAATAGTGTAAAAAATTATTTTGCTGCAGGAGATGAACCTGCACATAGTAAAACTATTGAAGATAATCATAATGGTACACACAAGCTATCATTAGATGTAACAGGAGATACAGATGTTAATAAAAAAGCTGCTAATGTTAATGTACTTGTTATCTTAGATACCTCAAGTAGTATGGAAAATAATAATGCTGGAACTGGATATAACCCTCCACGTAGAAGTGACGCTGCCGAAAAAGTAGTATATGACTTCGCAACAGACTTATTTTCATATCAAGATAAAATTAATAATCCAAGCAATATTCAAATGTCACTTGTTACATTCGATAGTTATGCAACCACAAGTGTTCAACAAAATTGGACTAGTACATTAGATGATATAACAGGTAAGTTATCAAGTACAGGTGCAAGAGATAGCCGTCAATTAGATTATCATAGTGGAACAAATTGGGAAGCTGGATTACGTACAGGAATTAATGATGTTTTATCAAGAGCAGATAATGATCCAACATTTGTTATATTTGTTACAGATGGAGCACCATATAGACGTATGAATCCTCAAGGAAATGGACAACAAACAGTTGGCATGTATGAGGGATATGATGCAGCAAAAGATGAAGCAAGAACTGCTGCAACATATAAAACAGGTAATGATCCAAAAGGAAACGTTACTTTCTATGGTATATATGCATATGGTAATGAAGGTGACTATTTAGATGACCTTGTTTACTATGCACTAAATGGAAGAGAAAGAGCAACAGTGAATTCTCAAACACAAGATACACCTAATTATTATAATGCTAGTGATACTGCATCATTAACTTCTGCAATTAGTACAATATTTGAAGATATTGTAACTGCTATGGGAGTTTCAGATGTTAAAATTGAGGATGGAACAACACAAAATGTTAAAACTTCAACAGGAGATATTGCTCATCTATTAAATGTAGACCCATCTTCATTAGAATACTGGTTAAATATCCCACTAACTAAAGATGGAAATAATTATTATTTTACTGATAATAATGCAAATAAAATAAATGTAATTGTTGATGGAACAACAGCAACCTTTAATTGGACAGATTCAAAAGGAAATTCACATACAGCAACTTACCAAGATGCAAGTATAACTAATTTAAAATTAAAAGTTAAATGGAATGAGAAAACTGATTTTTATCCAGCTGCTCCAACAGCTAGTATTAATGCATCAGGTGAAAGTAGTAGTGTAGATTGGGATTTATCAAGCCTTAAATCACTATTAAATAGTGTAACATATACAGTAACTTTTGATGTTTATCCAACACAAGAAACATATGATTTAATCGCAGATTTAAAAAATAATGTAATAACTTATGATGAATTAGATAGCGAATTAAAAAAATATATAGTAGATAATGAAGATGGTACTTATTCATTAAAAACAAATACAGAGGCAACTCTATCCTATGATGATAATAGAGATGAAGCAGGGACACAAACTAAGCCTTATACTAACCCAAGCCCTGTTGGAACTAATGTTGATACAATTGCAGTATATAAAGACTGGAATAATGCAATTGATGATAGAAGTAATAGAAAAGTTCAATTAGAATTATTAAGAGATGGAAAAAAAGCTTTAGATATAACTTTAGATGGAACAGAAGAAGAACCATGGAAGAAAAGCGGAATCTTTATTGCAACAGGTTTAGCAAAAACTGATGCATCAGGCAATCTTATAGTTCTAGATGCAGGACACGATTATTCATTTGGAGAATTAGGTTCAGAAGCTTATAATTGGGAATTAGAATCAATAACAGTTCACCCAATGCTAATAGATGGAACATTAACAGAGTTAACTTTAATAGAAAATTCTACAACATGTCCAACAGGAGAAACATGTTATACAATTAATAATAAACTATATAAAGTATCTGGAAACAGCCCAACAATAACAGCAATTAATCATCGTAGAAGTAACTTAAATATTAAGAAGACAGTTGATGGAGAAAATGCAAATCCAAACGATAAATTTGAATTTACAATAACTGTTGCACAAAAAGATGAAAATAATCATATTATCGAAGATGATACATCAACAAATAATGATGATATATGGTTCTCAATTTGTGACATATCAATAGATTCAACATGTAAAAATAGTAATAGTTTAGTAATGGATGATAGTTTAGTTACTGGTGCTCAAAAAGAGATTAAAAATGGTAATTGGACAGGTTATTACTATGTCTCAAATAACACTGAAGTTAAAGTAAATTTAAAGAATAATTATAATTTAAGATTTACTAACCTAGTATCAAATACAGGCTTCAACGTTGTTGAGGGAGACACTACTAACTATGAATTAATTGATATAAAAACAACAAGTGGTTTTGAATCTGAAAAAGATAGCAAAACTATTAATATAGACGATAAATCAATCTCTGGTAATTTAGGAGAAAATAATACTTCATATCAAATAGAGTATGAGAATAAAAATACAAATCCAGAAACAGTAGAATCAACAATAACAAAAGTATGGGATGATAATAATAATCAAGACGGAATAAGACCAGCATCAATAACAGTTCAACTTTTAGCTAATAATACTCCAGTTGAAGGTAAGACAGTAACACTAACTAATGAAAAATTAACAGAAACATTAACTAATCTTCCTAAATATATAAATGGAGAAGAAATAACTTATACATGGAGTGAGCCTACTTTACCTGACGGTTATGATAAAGTAAAAAGTGTTGTAGGAAGTACTACTAAGATAACAAATAAACATACACCAGAAAAAACTAAAGTAAGAGTAACTAAAGTATGGGATGATAATAGTAACCAAGATGGATTTAGACCAGGAACTATTGCCATTAAAGTATTAGATGGAACTACTGTTGTTGATTCAAACACTCAAGTAACTGGATCATCTACAGGAAGAACATGGTCATTTGAATCTATCGAATTACCTAAATATAGAGATGGTCAAGAAATTAACTATACAGTGGAAGAAGAATTTACAACAAATCCAGAAGATGCTTATGAAACTGTAGGACCAACTGGAACTGTAGAAGGCGGATTCACAATAACTAATAAACATACTCCAGGAAAGAAAAGCGTACAAGCAACTAAGATTTGGTCAGATAATAATAACCAAGATAATAAAAGACCTACAAGTATAACATTTACATTAGTAAAAGAAGAAACTCCAGTAGAAGATAAGACATGTACAGCAGATAGTTCTAATGGTTGGACATGTTCTATAGGAGAATTAAATGAATATGAGAATGGAGTTAAAGTTAATTATTCAATTAAAGAGTTAGGCACTATAACAGGATATACTACAAGTAAACCAGTATGTGCAGGATATTCATGTAGTGTAACAAATGTATTAACATCTCCAGAAAAGACAGAACTTCAAGTAACTAAGAGTTGGGAAGATGATGATAACTCTGAAAGTACAAGGCCTGAATCTATCACAGTTAAAGTATTCGGAGTAGATAAAACTAATCCAGTTAAAACAGTAACTTTAGATGGAACTGCAGATGATAATGGAGAAACATCTCCATGGATCGCATCATTTACTG
>CADANC010000005.1 GCA_902789225.1 uncultured Erysipelotrichaceae bacterium | reverse complement strand
GATTATAATTTCCGGTATTACCTGTTAAATTTTTTGTATCACCACTTTTACTACAAGTTAGATATACTTCATAGTATGAAGTTCCTTTTATTTTTCTTACGATTATACCATTATTACTATTCTTACATTCGTATCCTGATATCTTTGTCGTAGTAATTAATTTCTTTTGTACTAAGCTATCAAAATCAATATGTGCACAACCTGTATCACTTCTTCCAAAAAGATCTTCTTCATATTGATCTTCATATACTTTAGCTGCTTCTAATATTGTTCTTTCATAATCATCAAATTTCTTTTTTTGGTTTTTTATTTGTAAATTATGAATTGCTGGTAGTGTCATAATCATAATAATTCCAATTATAGTTATAGCAACTAATAATTCAATTAAAGTAAATCCTTTTCTATCTTTCATAGAATCACCTATTATTATTTTATCATATTTTGAGAAAAGAAGAGAAACTATCACTAGTTTCTTTTCTTTTTATTGCAATTCCAACAATTATAGTATCTGTTATTTTACATGGTATCCGCAACATTTAGATGAAGTGCATGTATCTGGGCACTGCCTACAATTATTTCCATTCTGATCACAGCCGCCACAATCATGTGTTCCACAACAAGAAGATTTACATTTGCTTTTTTCAACTTCTGGAGCATATGTACATACTCCTCCTGCTTTATTACGACATATAAAACCATATGCTCCTTCATTATAGCTACGACTTAATGAATATGGACTGGAAAATGAACCTCCACCTGGAGAAATTGGCTGATCTCCAAAGCCACCATTTACATAATGGGCTGTTACTACAGATCCTATTTCTCCGTCTGGTTCATTACAAGTAAATGTTATTTTTACTAGGTTTCCTGGACTATTTTCTCCACTTACACTATGAGAACAAATAGGATCTGTATTATCCATATATACATTTACCTTGCTCTTTGTGCATGTTCTAGTGTTTCCTGCATTATCTTTTACATTCCATGTCTTTGATGTTGTTTTTGTTGTAGACGTATATGTTATTGTCTCAGAGGTTGTTTGTGTACAATTACTTCTTACCCCTCCACTTATTGGATCTTCACAATTAAACTTTATTGTTCTTGACTGTGCCCATTCTGTTGATTCTCCTTCAGTTGTACAGCCAGGTCTTGTTTTATCTATATGTACTGGTTGATCCTCACTACATATTACACAGTTTCCTGCATTATCACATGCTTTTCCTGCTGTTGCTTTGTTAGTTGACTGTTCATTAGAATACAAAGTATTATAAACCTTTTGCTCGCAATCTGAGTAGTGAGCTGGATTTCCTTGATCCTGACAGTCTCCATATATTGTTATGTTTTTATTTCTCCAGTTAGGATCTCCGTCTCTACTCTTACAAACAGGATATATTGTATCTACTCTTATTAATGCTGTTTTTGATATACAATTTCCTACTTTATCACAAACTGTATATTCATCATCTTCTTTTCTATTTGTATCAACTAATTGATATGTATGTGTAGCTGTAGCTTCATCCTTTTCTGATAATTTAGCTCCACCGACATTTGAATTATTAAATGTAGTCATATCTATTCCAGAATAAATATTATTAGTATTATTTTGAGTTTTATCTGTTACTGTTACTGTTGTTGTAATCGGTTCATTTATCCAATCTCCCGAATATGGGTCATAATTTGTTCCTGTTTTATTTCCTGTTATTTTTATTTCCATTTCTGGTTTTACATTATCATAAAAATATGAACATTGTTTAAATGATTCTTCTTGATCTAATTTATTTCCTATTCTATCTACAATATTTGTTCCTCTTATATCTACTATTGCTTTTCCTGTTTTATCTTTTTCTTTAAACGCTTCAATTATTCTTATGTTTTTTTCAGTTCTAGATGTAGTTCCATCTTTTGCATTAAAAGTTGTTCTATTTTTTTCTGTATAGTCAGGATTTGTCTCTAATTGATCTCTTTTATCAGTGTATATTTTCCATTCGTATGTTAAATATTGATTTTTTTCTAATCCTACTATATCATCATGTATTTCTGCTGTTAACTTAGGTATCTTTTTTTGTCCTCTTGTATTAGTTACTGAATAATAATATATTTTTGTATCTTTAAAGTCATCTCCTTGTACTCCCATTGCTGGTTCATCTCCATCTCCATCGCATTTTATTGTTAATTGTGGAGGGTCTACATCCTCACCTGAATTGCAATGTTCAGTTTTAATATTATTATAATTATCGTTGTTTCCCGTTAGATTTTTTGTACCATTAGGTTTTCCATTATCACATGTTAAATATACTTCATAATATGATGTTCCTTTTAGTTTTCTTATGATTATACCATTATTATTATTTTTACATTCATATCCTGATATTTTTGTTGTTGATAGTAATTTTTTTTGTACTAAACTATTGAAGTCAATATATGCACAACCTGTATCACTTCTTCCAAAAAGATCTTCTTCATATTGATCTTCATATACTTTAGCTGCTTCTAATACTGTTCTTTCATAGTCATCAAATTTCTTTTCTTGGTTTTCTCTTTGTAAATTATGAATAGCAGGTAAAGTCATAATCATAATTATCCCAATTATGGTTATAGCAACTAATAATTCAATTAAAGTAAATCCTTTTCTATCTTCCATAGAATCACCTATAATAATTTTAACATACATTCTATAATTATAGTCAAAAAAAATAAGACTAAGTCTTATTCTTCATTATTGTTTTCTAATTTGTTTTCACCTTTATAGAATCCACATTTAGGACATACTCTATGAGGTTTTATCATTTCTCCGCAATTTGGACATTTTACCATTCCTGGTACATCTAATGCCATATGTGATCTTCTTTTTCTTTTTCTTGTTTTAGATACTTTATGATCAGGTACTGCGAAAAATTGAATATCTAATTTCATCATTATTATCACTCCTCTTTATAATCATCCAATAATTCTTTAAATGGATTGTTTTTTGAAGATTCTCTTGATCCTTCGTCTATTAATTTCCAATCCTTATTAGAAAATTTATCATAATTTTCTACTTTAGTAAATTTAATTGGGACTTCCAGTTCTATATTTTCCCACAAAAACTCAAATATATCAAGTGAATTTTCATTATTTTTGAAATTTTCTTCTAAAAAATCATCATATTCTATTGAAAAATCATAGTCTATCAAGCTTAAATCTATTGAATCTAATAATTTCATAGTTCCTGATATATTACAACATACATATAATTCATCTTCTAAATCATTGTTTGTTTCTAATTTGATATATCCTTCTATATTTATTTCAGATAATTCTTTAATTCTTTCATCTACTATTAATTCTTTTGGAATAGTATATTTATTTGTAATATCTAATTTGTCTACATCTTTATTATATAGTCTATTTAAATCTATCATATTATCTCCTTGCTAGAATAGAATCATTTTCAATAATTTGAATTTTACCATGATAATGTAGATCTAAATTAGTTGTTTCTATTTCACTTGCTACCCAAACACGTATAGTATAATTTTGTTCATCTAAAGCCTTTATTTCTGTTTCTAGAAGAATATCGTCTGTTAGTTCATTTATTGTATATATATTATTTTTTCCATTATTCTCTTTTATTGATACTTTTATATGTTCTTTTGGAATACTTATTTCAGAACACTCATCTTTTTCTATTGTTTCTACATCGTCAACTAGTTTAATTGTTACTTTTACTGGTTCAGTTAAATTATTTTTAATAGAAAATTCATATGGTTTTCCTGATAAACCTAAATTATCACTTAGAGGAGTGACTTTAGTAATACTTATTTTTTCACCACTCTTATCATGAAATGTTATATCTAGAGAACTAGATGCATAATCTACACTTCTTTCTTTATGAAATCTATTATAAATTTTATAAGTAAAGAAACAAGCTACTAAAATTATTATTCCTATTATTATTACATTTTTTACAATTAATTTTTTCATTTTTTCTCCTCTATTGCTTTATTTACTGCTTTGATTGCTGTATCTAAGTCTTTAGCAACTGCTAAGAAAAGAGTTGCATGACAGAATGTTAATCCTTCTATTCCTGATTCTCTTTCTAATTCTTCATCTGTTAGGCCTCCCCAATTTTTTGGAAAATCTAATCTTGTAGATTTATCAGTTGGTGAGGTTGGCACTGTTTTTATACAATAACCGTCTCTATTAGATGGATATATAACAAATAATATGTCATTTGCTTTTTCATTAGATATTAAGAATTCTTCATATGGCATATATTTATCTAATATTAAGTAGTATTTATTTTCATTCTTTTCTATTAATTCATTAATTATATTAGATGTTTTTACTTTTCCTACACAATTTAGTATTTCTTCTTCTAATATTATTTTTGCTAAGTTTTCTGCTTTTAGAAATTGAGTATTTTCATCTTCATCAGAAAATGAACTTGGATTAAATAATTTAAATATATCAGATAATGTTTTTACTTTGAATTTTGCTTCTATTTTAGGAAACATGCCATTATCTATAGCATCAATTTGTTCTACAAAATCTTTTATAAAGTATTCATATACTTCATCAATATCTTCTATTTCTAAATCCTTTAAATATTCTTTTCCATATTCTTCCCAAAGTAATCCAAATGCACAATATTTAATTCCATTTTCACGAACTTTAGCATCTAATTGATGATGATCAAACTTGCCTTTTCCAATATCATAAATAATTGCTTTATCATTTCCTGTAGGATTATTTGTTCTAAATAATTTAATATTATCTTTATATAATTCTAGGAAAGCTGTTGCAAATATTTCATCTGCATGCATAGTTCCTGAGTGTGTTATGCAATTTGCATCTTTTATATCTTTTACTAGAGTTATCATATTAATCCTTTCTAATCATTTCTTCTAAACATTAAGACTAATCTTAATACTTGAAGAAGTGATGCAGTTACTCCTGCGACATAAGTTAGAGCTGCACTTCTTAACATACTTTTACAATATTTTAATTCATCTTTTGTTACTATTCCATACTCTTCAATCTTTTTTAATGCACGAGAAGAAGCATCAAACTCTACAGGTAGTGTTATTAATTGAAATACTAAGATTACTATTTCTAATAAGATACCTATTTTTAATAGTCCTAATACACTAAAAAATATACCTATTAAAATCGCAACATAACCTAATTTAGATGCTAGATTAACAAATGGTACCATTCCTCTTCTTAATCTTAAGAAAAAGTAACCATTTTTATCTTGAATGGCATGTCCACATTCATGAGCTGCTACACTGATTGATGCAATTGAGTCTGTAGCATAAATATCATTTGATAAGTTAACAGTCTTCTTTGCTGGATCATAATGATCTGATAACGTACCAGCTACTTCATATATTTCAACATTCTTTAAATCATTTTTATCTAATATTTTTCTTGCTGTTTGTTGTCCGTTCATACCTTTAGCTGTTTTAATTTTTTTTGTCTTATTGTACCAATGATTTATATACATTTGGGCACTTCCAGAAATAATCATAGCTATTATAATTAAGCCATAATCAATTAATATACTATCCATAATATCATCTTCTTTCCATGTATATTATATCATAAATTAATTAGATTTATATATTTTCATATAATTCTCTGCTTGTTTTATTCCATCTACTGCAGAAGAAGTTATTCCTCCTGCATAACCGGCTCCTTCTCCTGTAGGATATATTCCTTTAATGTTTGATAGACCTTCTTCATTTCTTACTATTTTAATTGGAGAAGAAGTTCTTGTTTCTACTCCATATAAATTAGTATCTGGATCATTATATCCTTTAATTTTAGTAGAAAAATAATCTATTCCTTCTATTAGTGATTTTGTAATATAATCAGGCAATATTTCTACTAGATTAGATAAAGTATATTTACCTTTAACATTAATGTATTCATTTATACTAGTAGATTTATTATTATTTTTAAAATCTTTATATGTTTGTACTGGGATATTACCTTCTCCTAAGTTATATGCTTTTTCTTCTAATTTTCTTTGAAATTCTATTCCTGATGTAATATCATTTCCAAAATCTTTAGGATTTACAGTTACTACTATTGCAGAATTAGCAGTATTAGATTCTCTTTCATAGTTACTCATTCCATTTACTACTAGATGATTATTTTCAGATGAAGAGTTTACTACATAACCACCTGGACACATGCAAAAAGAATATACTCCTCTATTTTCTTTAGTAGTATAAGTAAGTTTATAATATGCAGGTGGTAACAACTTATAATTTTCTCCGTACATAGCTTTATTAATTTTTTCTTGAGAGT
This sequence comes from uncultured Erysipelotrichaceae bacterium, assembly GCA_902789225.1. Taxonomy (GTDB): domain Bacteria; phylum Bacillota_I; class Bacilli_A; order RF39; family UBA660; genus RUG343. The sequence continues at coordinate 98,283 of CADANC010000005.1, read as the reverse complement.
GAGATACTCTTACTCCTACTGCGAATGATTTTGCTTCTATGTTCATTTTTTTATTCATTAACATATTAAATGTATCTCTTGATGAATGTCCTATACATAAAAATAAATTGTTACAAGGAATTATTTCATTATTATTTACTTCTATTTCCTTTAATTCGTTATTTTCAATTATTAAATTAGTTAGTTTAGTATTATATCTAAATTCTCCTCCTAAAGAGATTATTTTATTACGTAAATTTATTATTACTTTTCTTAAAATATTAGTTCCTATATGAGGCCTATTTAAATAAGTAATTTCAGATGGTGCTCCATTTTCTACAAATGTTTCTAGTACATAATCTATTCTATGTAATTTGTCTTTTATTCCTGTATTTAGTTTTCCATCTGAGAATGTTCCTGCTCCACCTTCTCCAAATTGTACATTTGATTCTTCATTTAATTTATTTGTTTCAAAGAAGTTTTCTACTGTTTTTATTCTGTCTTCTATTTTTTCTCCTCTTTCAATAATTAATGGTTTATATCCATTTAGAGATAACATATATGCACAGAATAGTCCTGATGGACCAGATCCTACTATTATTGGTCTAAATTCTTGTTCTTTTGTTCCTGTAGGAGTAAATTCATATTTTTCATTATTTGAAATAGATACATCTTTATTATTTAATAATTTATCTTCATTAGAACATTCTAAATCTATTGTATAAACATAATGTAATTCAGCCTTTTTACGGGCATCTAGACTCTTTTTAATTATTTTATAGTTAAATATATTATCTTTATTAATTCTTAGTATTTTAGATACTTTTTCAATTAAATAATCATTTGTATCTTTTTCTATATCTATTTTTATATTACTTATTCTAATCATTATTACATCTTCTTTTTATATTATTTCCTACTTTAATTCCTGAATATGTACAAAATGTTATATTGTATCCTCCACAATCTCCATCTATATCTAATAATTCTCCTGTAACAAATAAATTATTATATTTTTTTACTTCAAATGAGGTTGATATTTCTTCTAGAGATAGTCCTCCAGCACATACTTGAGCATTACTATAATCATTTGTTGCTTTTATTTCTACTCTAAATTTCTTTAATAGATTTAATAATTTATCTTTATAGTTAGATTTTAAATTTAAATAGTTAGTTTCTTCTACATTTAATATTTTTAATATTATTTTAGCTAATTTATTATTAATTAGTTTTTCTAATGATTTAGTTAGATCGTTATACTTTTGAAGATATGAATCTAATTCTTTATGAGTTAAATTTTTAACAAAATCTATTTCTACTATTTCATTTTTATTTTCATTTAATCCTCTAGTGATATATGGAGTTAAATTATATACACATATTCCTGATATACCAAATGATGTTAATTGTATTTCTCCTGATTCAGATTTTATGTATTTATTATTTTCATATAAGTGTACATCTACTTCACTTCTTACTCCTGACCAATCCTTTAAATAATCATATTTTTTTGTATGTAATTGAACTAATGATGGTAGAGGTTTTTCTATTTTTAAATTTAGTTTTCTTAATAAGTCATATGAATTATTTTCTTTGTAATAGGCAGATGATCCTGCTGCAACTACTAGAAAGTCTGCTTCTATCATTTCATTTCCTATTACTTGGTACTTATCATTATTCTTTTTAATCTCTTCTACTTTAAAGTTTGTAATTATTTTTATATTTTTTGATATACATTCATCATATAAAGCATTTCTTATAGTTTTAGAATCTTTAGTTATTGGGTAATAATAGCCATTTCTAATATATGGAATTATTCCTAGATTTGAATAAAAATCTTTTATTTTTATTAATTCGTCTATATTTAAATATTCTTCTATTTTGTTGTATGTAGAATGATATTTATTTAGAGAAATATCTTCATTGTAATAATTACATTTACCTGAGCCTGAAGCTAATATCTTTTTTCCAACTTCATCTTCTTTTTCTAGAAGTATTACTTCATTATTTTTTGTTTTTGATTCTATTGCACAAACTAGTCCTGATACTCCGGCTCCTATTATTACTACTTTTTTCATATTTTCCTCCTAATGAAAAATAGGTGCTTCCACCTATAACCATACTCCAAAAATTATTCCTGACATAGCAAATATTAATCCTACTACCCAGAATGCTTTGACAATATCTTGTTCATCCCATCCCAATTTTTCAAAATGATGATGTAGAGGTGTCATTAAAAATAACTTTTTATGGAATAACACCATTGATAATGTTTGTAATATTACCGTTAGTGTTTCTATTATGAATACTCCAGCAACTACTACTAGAGTTAATTCTCTATGTGTTAATATTGCGATTGATCCCATTACTGCTCCTAGAGCAAGTGATCCAGTGTCTCCCATAAATACTTTAGCTGGATTAATATTAAAGAATAAAAATCCCATTACTGCACCACCTAAAACTAAACAGAAAACTCCGATATCTTCAAATCCAACTACAAATGAGATAAGCGCAAAAGCTATAAATGCAATTGTAGAAAGGCCTCCGGCTAATCCATCTAGTCCATCAGTTAAATTAACTGCATTACTACCTCCTACTAATACAAATAGGATAAATAATCCATATAACCACTTCATTTCTATATCTATATGGAGAGTTGCTATAACTAATGAAGTTTGGCCACCACTTCTCATATATATATAGAAAAAGCCTATTGCTATAATTACTTGTAATATTAATTTTTGATATACTGTTAATCCTTCGTTATTAGCTCTTTTTATTGATATAAAATCATCTAAAAATCCTATTAAAGCATAGCCTACAAATACTAATAAAACTATACCTAAATTAGATGTATAATCTACTTTTTTTGTAATTAATAATAATATAGTTACTAATAAGGCTGATAATATAAATATTAATCCTCCCATAGTTGGAGTTCCTGATTTTTTTTGATGAGCTCTACCTACGAAAGATGATATTGTTTGCTTAAGATGAAAATGTTTAAGGATAGGAACTATTATTAATCCTAATCCTATAGCTATTATAAATCCTAAGAAAGCTGCTAAAATTGCCTTTGTTAATAATAGCATGCAACTCACTCCATTTCTACCAATTATTATAACATAGTAAAATAATTACTATCTTTATTTCTTAATATATATACATAATTTTACATTTTAATTATATCTCATTACTTTATGATTGTTTTCATCTAGAGATTTCTTTGTATCATCATTTATTCTTTTTAAATCATATTCTTTTTCTTGTAAGTTAGATTTAATTATTTTTAAGTTTATTAATAATTCTTTATACTCTGAATTTGCTGATACTACTTTTTTATAATCATTCTCTAATAAACTTATTATCTTGTCTAGTTCTTTACAATTTTTTGATAAATTCTTTTGAACATCTTCAATTTTGTCTAGATCTTTTTCTATTCTTTCAGAATAGTCTTTTACTGTTACTTTTACATTTTCTCTTACTTGTACTCTTCTTCTATTTAATAATCTATTTAATACATAAGCTCCTGCAGTTGCGATTAGAGCAGCACGCTTAGTACTTCTATTTGTAGGTAACATTGCTTCTACAGCCATTAAGCCTACTAATAATCTAGACATTCTATTAGCTTCTACTACTCGATATTCCATTTCTCTTTTTATATCTACGCTGTTTTTAACTTTATCTTCTACATCTTTTAATTCTTTTTCTGCTTGAGTTGTAAAACTATCCATTTTCTTATCAAAATCTGACATTTTATCATAATTTGATTTTAATTTTTCTACTTGAGCTTCTTTTATTCCTAAACTTTTTTTATTATCATCTATAGTTTTCTTTAATTTATTTTTTGCTTTATCAAGCTCTTTTACTTTTTCTGAAATACTTATATATAATGGTGAAGACTTTATTTCTTTTATTGGTTTATTATTAGAAAACCCTTTCATATATTCTTCTGCTATAGCATATAAGTATGTTTCATCATATTTATCACTATCTGGAATATCTAATTTTTTCTTTAATTCATCAATCTTCTTAATTAGTTTATTTAGACTATCTAATAGTTTTTCTGCTTCTTCTTTTGTTTGTAATTTGTTATTTCTATCTACTATCATATTGTATTCAAATATGATATTTCTTAAATCATGTCTAATAGCCATTAATTTATCTGCATATTTTTCTACTATTTTATTTGATTGTAATCTTTCTATTTTTTTATCAATTTCAGTTTGTTTTTCTTCGCTAGATTGTGATTCTTCTTTTGTTTCAGATTTTTCTTCTTTCTTTTCTTGTCTTGTTTCTTCTTTTACTTCTTCTTTTGTCTCTTCTGATTTTTCTTTATCATCAGATTTTATTTCTTCTTGTTCTTCTAATTGTTTTGCTTCTTTTTTTGAAGTATCTTCTTTTAGTTCTTTTTCATCTAGATCTTTTACTTTATTTACTTTAATTATTTTAGGTTTATCCTGTAAGAGAAGTATTCCTGGTAAAATAATATTTTCTATAATTGGAGATTCATTTTTTTCTTCTTCTATTCTATCTACTTTTACAAAATCTTCATTTGATTCTGGTTTTACCTGTTCAGATAATTCTTTTTTTGATTCTTCCTTTTTTTCTTCTGGTTTTTCTTCTAATTGAGTAATAGTTTCTTCTTTGTTTTCTTTTTCTTTTATATCTTTTTTTCTATCTATATTTACTATTTTTTTTGATCTAGTATTATCTATTAATATCTTTATTATTACTATTGGAATTATGTTTAATAATTCTTTAGTCTCTCGTTCTTTTAGTTCTTTTTTTAAAGATTCTTCTTCATTTAATTCTTTTAATCTTTCAATTTCTTTTTTTCGTAGTTTCATTACTCTACGTCTATCATTAATACCGCCTTTTTGGCCTCTACTTTCGTCAAACATTATATTATCTCCTTTGAATAGTAAATATATAAAATAATTTAATTCCCAGATAAATTATACTAAAATTTATATAAAATAAAAAGTTTAATTCAAAAGAAAAAGGATGTTAAACATCCTTTTAATATTTTATCTTGTTCTAGAAGTTCCTTCTACAACTGGTGCTTCTCCTGTCATTTCACTTAATTCTTGATCATTAGATCTTTCTAAAGATTCTCTAGCTTCTTCTATATGAGCATGTCTTTCGCTTCTTTCTTGATCTCTTTCAACTACTGTATCTAATGCACTTAGTATTTCTTCATTATCCGATTGTTTACTAAATTGTTGTGCTTGAGCAGCTGCTTGACCAGTCATTAATGCAGCAGATCCTAGTAAGAATAATTGAGACTTAATACCAGTTGGTACTTCTTGTAATACTAATCCTAATTGTTCATATGGTAATATTGTAATTCCTTCTAATGATTGTCCTATTTCAACAGCATTAATTGCTGATTGATTTAGTGCATCTATTGCTGTTGGATCTGAGCCTAATCTTTCAAGAGCTGCGATATATTGTTCATATTCGAAATTTGGATGAGCTTGAGCATATTCTTTAAATACAGGTATTGCTTCTTGAACAGCTTGTTGGAACATACTATGAGTATCTGAATTTACTTGTGCTATTTGTCTCATAGCTTGAACATCTGTAATACGTCCTGCAGCTAAATCTTGATGTATTTGAGATAATTGTGCTTGAGCATCCTCTGCAGCATTTTGAACTGCTGTATGATGAACTTTATCTGCAGCATGATATGCATCATTGAATGACCAACCTGTTGCATCGTGATCCATATATTCATGAGTTGCTCTAGTAGCAGCAATATTTTGATCTACTTGAGCTTCCATTCCTCGTTTAACGCTTTCTGAGCTTCCTGTTAATTGAGAACTACTTTGTTGTACAGCTTGTCCTTGAGCAGCATTATGTGCACTTGCTTCAGCATTACGTTGGTTAACATCATCGATAACTTGTTGTTGAGATGCTACATCTTGATTTGCTTTTCTTAATTCTGCTTCCATCATTCTATTATGGATTTCATTAATCATACCCTTAACAATGGCAGCTGTTGTAACAGTAGTTAATACATTTCTTACGAATGGATCAGGTCTATAATCTAATTCTTCAGGAATTGGATGATAATGATATACTCCAGTATCTCTCTTACCAAAGATTGATCCTTCCATTTTACTTTCTCTTGCTTGAGTAGTTTCTAATTTCATGAATGCTTGAAGAGCTGTTTCATTATCTCCTCTTTCGATTGCTGCTGCTTCTGCATCTTGTAATTGTCCCATAGCAGCCATGATTTCTTGAGCAGCACCTGTAGAAATATCTTTAGCAAATCTTCTACCTTGTAGATTCATCTTAGAATCTGTAGCTCTAACATCTTCAGCAAATCCATGTTTACCACCAGATAATTCTGGTTGTAATTCTCTTCCTAGTTCTCTAACTCTTCCAATTTCTTGTGCTTTAGTAGACATTAATCTATTATTTCTTGTTTCTAATAAAGCAACTGCCTGAGTTAGATTAGCTACTCCTAATTTTTCAATTAAAGTTTGTGCATCTGTTGATGACATTGTTCCTGATGTAATTTGATGTATCAACACTTTATTGTTTTCTATTGTTTCATAATCATTTAATATTTTTGCATAAGTTATTTTCATTTCTGCACGTTTAGGTGCAATATATTTTCTTTCTTGATATCTTTCTACTGCCTCTTTTATTAATCCAGTAACAGCTGCAGCTCCTCTTAGGTTAACTACTGCATCACCTCTGAATTCTCTGTATAATACTTCTAAATCTTCATCAGATAAGTTATTTAGATTTTCTCTAACTATTCTAATGTTTTCTTTAGCTTTTCTAGTTAGCATTATTTTTCCTGCTAATTTCATCATTACGTTAGGTATTACACCTATTATAGTTGGAGCAATAGAAGTTAAATTATATAAATAGTTTCCATATGATAAACCATTTTTTAGAGCTCCTGTAATTGAAATATTACTTCTTTCAAGTCTTTTTCTTTGTTTTACAGTCATATTTATTGGTTCATTTGTTTCTGGATCAACTAAGATTGAAGCAATTATTGTTTGTAATCCTCTCTTTGGTTGTTCTACTTCCATTTCCTCTTCATCTTCTATAGACTCTTCTTCTTGATCTTCTTCAGATTCTGGGATTGTTCTTTCTATATCTTCTGGTTCTTCAGTTACTTCTTCAACTTCTTCTTGATCTTCTTGTGAATCTCCTTCTTGAGCTTCTTCATCTTCTGATCCTTTTATTTCAACAACAGGTACTGGAGTTACTCCTTCTGTTGTTTGTTCTTTTTCTTCTTCATTGTCTGGTTCATCTGTATCTGTTTCTTCAGCAGGTTCTTCTTCTGTTGATTCTGTTACAGCTTCTTCTACTGAGTCATCTTGTACTTCAGCACTTCTTGTTTGATCTCCCATATCAGCTTCAGTTGGTTGTCTTAAGATGTTTTCTGGTACTATTGCGACTGCTGTTGTTTGTTCTTTTTCTTCAACAGGTTCTTCTTCTGTTGGTTCTGTTACAGCATCTTCTACTGAGTCATCTTCTACTTCTTCACTTTGTGCTGTAGTTGTTTCTTCACTTGATGAAGTATCATCTACTATTTCAATTGGTACTACTGTATCTCCTTCAGCATTTCTTACTACTTCATCAGTCTTTTCTGGTTTTTCTTCTGTATTATCTATATTAATTTCTTTTGAATCTTCTGCAACTTCTTCTTGTTGTTCCTCACTAGTTGTATCTACTACTGGAACAACAGCTGGAACTTCTTCTTTTCTTTCTTCTATTTCTTCTGGTTGTCTTTCTTTAACTAATACTTTACCAGAACTTAGAGATCTTTCTCTTTGTAAAGACTCAACTCTTTCAACTTCTCTTCTTAGCCTTTCTACTTCAACTCTATTTGCAACATATCTATCATTTAATGAAGACATTATTTCTAGATATGCTTGATTTGCACTATCTAATTCTTCAACTGTTGTATATAAATTATTTTCTCTATAATTTCTAGTGAATTCATATACTTCTTGCATTGCATTTATAGAATTTTGTAATCTTTCTTCTGCTTCTGCTAATTCTTCTTTAAGTTCTTGTAATTCTGCGTCTAGGTTTTCTTCTTTTTCTTCTGTATTATCTATATCAATTTCTTTTTCAGGTTTTTCTTCAATATTATCAATATCAATATCTTTTGATTCTTCTGGTTGTTCTTCGCTTGTAGCTTCTACTTCAGGTACAGCTTTTGCTACTTCACTATCTCTTTCTACTTCTTCTTGTCCAGTTTCTGCAGCCAATCTTTCTCTTTGTAAAGATTCAACCCTTTCAACTTCTTTTCTTAGCCATTCAACCTCAACTCTATTTGCAACATATCTTTCATTTAATGCAGACATTACTTCTAAATATTCTTGATCTGCTTTATCTAATTCTTCAGTTGTTGTATATACATTGTTTTCTCTGTCTTCTCTTGTTTTATCATAAGTTTCTTGCATTGCATTTATAGATTCTTGTAATCTTTTTTCTGCTGCTGCCAATTGTTCTTGAAGTTCTTGTAATTCTGCATCTAAGTTTTCTTCTTTTTCTTCTGTATTATCTATATCAATTTCTTTTTCTGGTTTTTCTTCAATATTATATCAATTTCTTTTTCTGGTTTTTCTTCAATATTATTGATATCAATATCTTTTGATTCTTCTGGTTGTTCTTCGCTTGTAGCTTCTACTTCAGGTACAGCATCCGCTACTTCACTATTTCTTTCTGCTTCTTTTTCTTCTGTGTTATCGATATCAATGTCTTTTGATTCTTCAGCAGCTTGTTCTTTTTGTGCCATACTTTCAATTAATCCAGAAGTTAAGTTTGCACTTTTTCTTTCATTTTCTTTTTCTAAAGCTCTTATACTTGCTTCTATTTCAAGTTTTTCTGCGTCATCTTTTGGTGTCATGCTACCTAACCTTCTAATTCTTTCACGATTTGATCTAACAATTGTATAATCTTCTCTCATACTAATATATCTTGCTAGATTTTCTCCTACTTGACCAAAAGCTCTATCAAGTTCTTGTTTTCTTGCTTGATATTCTTCTCCATCTAAAACTGATATTTCTAATTGTCTTGCTTCTTCATGTAGACGAACTAAATCATCTTGTTCATCTCTTATTCTTCTATCTAAATCTTCTATTGAATTAATCTCTTCTTCAACTTTTTCTTCTCTAGCAGGAGTTCCACTTATTTCATTTTTAAGTCCTTCTGGTAATACTGCACTTAACCTAATTATTTCTTCTTCTAATTGTTTTTTATCAGCTTGAGAAGCACCCATAACTCCCATACTTTCACTTTGATTTAACATTCTTAGCATTTCATAATCATGACGAACTGTTAAATAACTATCTGATAAAGTTCTAAAGTAGTCTAGTTTTGCTCTTTCTTGAATTAGATATGCTAGCATTAAATCTCTTTGTCTATGATATTCTTCTGGAGAATAACCTGCTGTTTCAATTAATAATAATTGTTGACCAATATAACCAATTCCTTCAATTGTACGTGTCATCAATTGATGTAATTGTTCATAACTAGTTATTTCGTTAAGCATTGTTTACACCCCCATCAATTTCTTCTAATACTTCTTTTATCATTTCAATTTCATTAGGATCAGTTACTTTTTCTAATTGTCCTGTTCCAAATAATGGATCATATGATGAAAAGTAAATGTTTTTTCTTCCATCAGCGTTAAAAGTATTATCTGTATAACCTAAATAACCTTTACCTGTATCATCAGATGTAAAAGTAAATAGTAGATCACATTCAGTAGCCTTTCCATTTAATTCAACTGTAATTTTTTCATCTTCTATTATTTGCATATCTATTTCTTCCCTTCTACTAATATTTGAACAATATCATCATTTTCTGTATCTTCTAAATATGTAATTTCTAATATGTATAATATTTCTTCTTTTTTGTCTTTACCTAAGGTAAAGTCTTTTGTTTTGTTGTTTTCATCTAGTAAATTTTCCCTACTATCTATAGTATACAACTTATACTTAGTTTTTACACCACTATTTACACTAATATTGTACTTTAACTTTACATTATTTACATATTTGTCTTTATAATTAGTTATTTTAAATTTATAAGTTGTTGTCGTGTTAGCCTTCTTAGAAAATGAAGCCACATCTATTGGAGTAATAGTCTCCTCTATAACTGGTACTGTTATGCCTATTCCTCTTTTTTCTTCATATACTTTCTTTTCTTGGACTATTTTTACGATTAATACTATTACAACGATTGCTAAAACTATTAATGTTCCTAATAGTAATAAACTTGCTGTATCATATCTCTTTTCTTTGTTTTTTACAATCTTTTTAGTATTTTTTTTCTTTTTATTAGCCATCTGTCATCACCACCATATATCTTTCAGTTATTTCTTTAATAATGTTATCCATTCTATTCTTCTCATCTTCATTTAATGATGATAATAGAACAGTATTAATTACTTCTTCATTTATCTTATGATCATTAGTAATGTTACTATTAATAGTTATATATATATTCTTTTCTTTTTCAGTTGTCTCTGTATTAGTTTTTTGATAAGAAAATGTAATTGTTGAAGTATAACTTTTATTAGCTTTTATATTTGATATTTTTCTATCTAATGTAACGTCATATTTTTGATTATCTGATTGTGTTGATCCTATTAGAGATGTTTCTTTTTCATTATTAATAAATTCAAATGTTCCTTCATTAGTTCCTTTTGAATTTTCTATAGAAATATTATATTTCTTATCATTATTAGTAATTGTATATTTTCTTAATAATTTTGTATTCTCTATAACCGAGATAATTACTTTATCTTCTTTAGGAACTATACTATATATTTTCTCATAGTTTTCATTTTGATATGTTAATTCAACTTTCTTTATTTTATAAAACATATCATTATATATTGACATAGTTATTGATTCTTTCTTTTTTAATATATCCTTTTGTATATTCTCATCTAAAATATTAGGATTTAGATTATTAAGTAATGTATTAGTATCTTCATCTTTTTTCAAATCTTTTTTTACTTTATTTAAGACAGTAGTTAATTCTTTATTATTAAAATAATAACTAATTTTATTTAGTGCTTCTCTATCGTTATCAATATATGTAGTTACTTTTTCTATATTAAATTTATCTTTATCTAGATTATTAGTAAAATAATCGATAAACTTGTTTGCTATATAATTATAGTTTTTTAAGTTAGAATTATCTTCGGAAACAGTTTCAAAATAATTGGCATTTCCATAATTTATGTAATCTTCTTTGAAATTATTAAGATATCTATATTTTGTAGAATTTTCTATTAAATATTTATAATTAATTATATTTTGTTCATTAATATTAGAATTAAAGTTTAGAAATAGTTTCTTATCTTTTAATGAATGAATATAAGTTAATTTATTAGTAGAATTAGTTATATTTGTATTAAATAAATTATTTTGATCAATTGTATATTCTTTACTAATTGGTTCTGTAGATGAGATATCTATTTTTATATCTGATTCTATTTTATAATTATTTGATAGATTAGTTTTGTTTCTTTCAAATAATAATGCATTATTAATATTATTATTTATATTTTTTAAAGTACTATTAAAGACATTCTTAGGAGATGTTTTATTATATATAGTTATTCCTAATGTAATAAAAATAATTGCTAAAACTATAAAGAGAACTATTATGAATAGTTCTTTTTTTGGTCGGGCATTTTTCCCATTAATAGAATTTTTTTCAACTACATTACTTTGATTCATAACTATCTTATCCTACTATATAAATTATATATAAAAATGATTGTTATGTCAAAGATTTTAAACAGTTTGAGTTAATAAACTAATTTTATATGGAATATTGATTGCATTATATGTTTCGCTTTCAATATTTCCGTATGAAAAAGTAATCTTTATAGTAGCACTTTCTCCTGGTGATAGTGTTTTTCCAGATATATTATTCATTACTATCTTAGCTGGATAAATATCTAATAAATACTTTTCATTATCTATATAATCTGGTTGAGATATTATATTAACTATCTTTCCTTTTATATCAGATGTATTTTTAACAGTAACTATATATGTAATCTCATCATTTGGATGGTATAAGTTAACTGACATATCTAATGATAAACCATTGTCTGTTATTGATTCATTTGATTTAGGAGATATTGTTCCTGCTTTGATTGGTGTCATTCTTTCTATTTTAGTAATTTCTATTTTGAAAGAAGATGCTCCTGCTTTTAATTTATTATATTCCATTAATAATACTAGAAAGCATAATGTTATTATAATTATTCCTATTGATAGTGCTGTTACTAGCATTTGATTTTTCTTTTTATTCTTTTTCATTGGCATACTCCTTCATCATAATTATTTATATTTCCATTATAACAATATGAAATTATATTACCTTCTATATCTATTTCAATATATGCAAATATCATACCTTCATTTATATAGAAATAACTATTTGGCGTTGGAAACATAGTTAAATCTTCATCTGCAGGTATTAAAGATATATCTATTGTATGATTATCTTTTTCTTCATTGTATATATTATTTGTATCTTTATATTTAACTAATTGTCTATAAACATTATCAGTATATTCTTTATATGAAGTTTTATCATTATTTTTTGAACTTCTTGCGACTTCTTTTGATTGCAATACTAATCTATATATTATCCTTGATGTATCTTCTTCAGAAATGTTGAATCTCTCTTTTATTGAGTTTAGTGAAGATAATTGTTCATCATATGAATAATTAATCTTATTAGTTAAATTATTATCAACTATAGATTTATAATCTATACTATCTTCCTGATATTTAATAATTGTTATTATAGAATTTTCTCTTATCATTTTATTGTTATATAAAATATCAAGTGATTTAGTTAGTGCTTCATCTATACTTAAATTTTCAATATTTTTATTATATAAAACCGTCGAATTATTATTAAAGAAAATAATTGCTCTTACTTTATTTTCATCATTATAAGCATATCCAAAATCTATTCCATCTATTTTTATTTCTACTAATCTACTTAAATCTGTGTAGATTAAACTATCACTGCTTCCATATTCTTGTCTGTATTCTGGAAGAAATTTAAATAGTACTACTCCTACTAATAAAACCATAGTTATAGCAACTTCAATTAGATATTGTTTTTTCATTTTATTCGTACCTTGGTGATAGTTGTAGAACTATTTCTTGATTTTTAGTAAATTCTGATCCTTCTGGAACAGATTGAGCAACTACGTATCCTACTCCTTCTAATTTTACATTTAAACCTAATTTAGTAAGAATAGTTTTTGCTGTTTTAGATGAAAGTCCTATTACGTTAGGTACTTTAATATTATCTTCATTTGTTATTAAGTAGATTATATCTGATGATGTTATTTTACTTCCTGAATCTGGAACTTGATTTGTTACTTTTGTTCCATTTCCTATTACAACAAATCTCATATTATTATTTGATAGAATTGCTTTTGTTTGTTCTAAATCTTTGTTTTCAAAACTTGGTAATGTATATTCTGTAGCGGTAATAGTTGCTGATTCTTCACCAAAATATTTTGATAAATTATTTACTACTTCATTTACTGCATTTGATAATGGTTTTTGAGAGCCTCCTGTTGGTTTCTTTACTGATGCATAAATTATTACTTTAGGATTATCTTTTGGATAGAATCCTGCAAAAGAAGTAATAACATTATATGATCCATCTAGATATCCTCCATGTACAATATCTGCTATTTGAGAAGTTCCTGTTTTACCTACTAATTGTCCATCTTCTCTTCTATATGCTGATCCAGTATTATGATCTCCATTTACTGTATCATTCATTAAAGATATCATTTTTTGAACTGATGCAGTTGAAGCTACTCTTTCAATTTCAGTACGTTTATTTTCAAGAACTACTTCTCCAGTTTCTGAATCTACTATTTTTTCTACTATATATGGTTTTAATAACATTCCATCATTTGTTAGAGCAGTTAGTGCTTTTGCATTTTGAATTGGAGTTGTTGTTAAACCTTGACCGAATCCAGCATTATAAATTTCTGTTTCATATTTAAAGTTTAGAGATCCAGTTTGTTCATTTGGTAAAGTAATTCCTGTTTTTCTTCCAAATCCATATTTTTTGAAACATGTTCTTAGCATAGTTCCATTCATATGTCTATTTATTAAATTAATAATTCCTACATTTGATGATAAAGCATATCCTTTATCAAAAGTAATAACTCCCCAACCATTTCTATTCCAGTCACCTATTTCAGTTCCGTCACTGGTTTTATATGTTCCTGATAGATAAGTTTCATTACCATCATATACTCCATTTTCTAATGCACATAAATATGTATATGTTTTCATTGTAGAACCTGGTTCATATGGTTCAGATAACATTATATCTAAATAGTTAGTTATATTTTTAACATTTGGATCAAAGGAAGGATGAGTTGTTTCAGCAAGAATAGCTCCAGTCTTAGCATCTAATACTGTAAAATTATACCAATCCCAATCATATGATGCATCTTGGGCTAATATAGCTTGTTCTACAAAAAATTGAATGTTTGAATCAATTGTTAAATAAATATCTTTTCCTTGTACAGCTTCTTTTCTAATGACAGGAGTATCTGGAATACGATATCCTTGAAGGTCTTTTTGATATGTAATTGAACCATTTTCTCCACTAAGGATTTTGTCATAATATTTTTCTATACCCATTTCTCCTGTAGTCTCGGTAGTTCCTTCATCAGTTTTTGCATAACCTATTGTATATGATGCAAAATCTCCTTTTGGATAATATCTACGATATGATTCAATAAAATCTAGGCCTGGTAAATTTAAATCTTCTATTTTGCTTTTTGTTATTTCATTTAGATTTTTTCCTTTAATACCAAATTCTACCTGGTATGCATCTTTATTTAAATAATTTAGAATTTCTTCTTTTGTATAGCCTAATATAGGGGCAAGTGCTTCTGCTGTAGCATCTTTATCTACTACATGTTGAGGGTTATCCTTCTTAGTAGTTCTTGATTCAGCTAAGTAAGCTATCAATTTATAAGAAGTTACATTTTGTGCTAGTACATCTTTATTTGATGAATAGATAGTTCCACGACTAGCTTGTATACTTTCAGTTTTTGTTGTACGTTTAGAAGCTAATTCTTGAAGATTAATACCATCTACTTCTTTGCTTAATCCTAAATAAAGAACTCTTCCTATTATAATTACAAACAAAAAAAGAGAAAGAATTATAACTAAACCAGAATATCTTATGTTATTTTTCTTTCTCTTTGTCATTATATATTCACTCCCTAATATCTATTCTCCAACACTCCTGATGTTATTATTATTATAACTTAATCCTTGTTGTTGTGCAACTTCATCAATCTTATTAAGTGAAGCTAATTCATTGATTATCATTGTTAGAGATTCATTAGTTTTTTCTTGATCTTCTATTTGTTGTTTTTCTACTTCAACTTCGTAATTTATCTTAGATAAAGTTGCGGTAAAAAAAACTCTTGTCGTAGCAGCAAAACTCAAGGATATTGCGAATACTGCTACTAATTTTCGGAAACTATTGTTCTTTTTCTTTGTTTTTGTCTTTCTCCTCTTCATAATATCCCCTCTCACTTTATTCTTTCAATCACCCTCATCTTGGCACTTCTAGAACGTGGATTTTCTACTATTTCTTCATTAGTTGGTAAAATAGGTTTTCTAGATACTAAATTAAAATCTGGTAGAAGTGATGGATCTATATTAGGAAGTCCTTTAATTTTTTCATCTACTTCACACATTTCTTTGAAATATCTTTTTACTATTCTATCTTCTAATGAATGAAATGTAATTACAACTACTCTTCCACCTACATTTAGTAGATCTAAGCTCTGTTGAAGTGCTTCTTCTAATACATCTAATTCATGATTGACTTCTATTCTAATTGCTTGAAATATTTGTCTAGCTGGATGTTTTTTTAATCTCTCTTTAATAGGAACTACTTCTTTTATTATGTCTACTAATTCCATTGTAGTTTCTATCGTTTTATTCTCTCTATGTTTTACAATATTTCTTGCAATTCTTGGAGCAAATTTATCTTCTCCATATTTATAGAAAATATTCGTTAATTGTTTTTCAGAATATTCATTTACAACATTATATGCACTAAATTCCTGAGATGTATCCATTCTCATATCTAACGGAGCATCTTGATGGAAGGAAAAACCACGGTAGTCTTCATCTAATTCAGGAGAAGATACTCCTAAATCAAATAGAATACCATCTACTTTCTCAATTCCTCTAGAATTTAGTTCTTTTTTTAAATTCTTAAAATTACTTTTGATGATAGTGAAGTTAGTACTGATAGCATTTAATCTATCAGTACTATGCCGAATTGCTTCACTATCCTGATCAAAGGCGAATAGGTAACCTCTTTCTACTTTTTTTAATATCTCAGATGAATGTCCTCCATAACCAAGCGTCGCATCAACATAAACGCCATCTTTTTTTATATTTAGTTCTGATATTGCCTCATTCAATAGTACGCTTATATGTTTAGGCATTATCATCACTTCCGTTAAACAAATTTTCGGCTATGTCTGACATGTCTTCGCTAGCAGATGCATAGAAGTTATTCCAAGCTTCTTCAGACCATATTTCAATTCTTTCTCCTACGCCTACTATTACACATTCTTTATTAATATTGGCGTAAGAGAATTGTGGGGAGGTAATTAAAATACGACCATTTTTATCAACTTCTGCTAGGGTAGCTCCTGATAGGAAGAATCTATTAAATTCTCTAGCGTTTTTCTTAGTAAAAGGTAAGGTTGCTAACTTATTAGTGATATTATCCCATGAAGTTTTTGAGTATACGTATAAACATTTCTCAATTCCTCTAGTAATGATGAATTCATTACCAAGTTCTTCTCTAAACTTAGATGGAATTATCAATCTTTTCTTTTCATCAATTGTATGATGGTATTCTCCAATAAACATAGCAATCCCCCACTTTTAACCACTATCATCCACTACTTGATTATAATATTTCATATTTTTGTTTTTTTGTAAATGAATTTTTTATAAAAAATAAAATTTTACAAAAAAATTTACACAAGAAAAAAAGTTTGAATTATTTCAAACTTTTTGTTTCAATTACTTTCTTAATATGTTTTAAGAAGTCTTTTTGAGACATTGTTGTAGTTTCTTTTTCCCCATATAATCTAAAGCTTATTTCTTTATTATCTTTTTCATTATCTCCTAAGATTATTGTATATGGAATCTTGCTTGTTTGTACTTCTCTTAATCTATATCCTAGTTTTTCATTTCTATCATCTAGTTCTGCACGGATACCATTATCTTTTAACCATTCAGTTACTTCTTTTGCATATTCTCCTTGATATTCAGAGTTTACTGGTAATACTTTCATTTGTACTGGAGCAAGCCATAATGGTAATACTCCTTTTGTTTCTTCTAAGTAGAATGCAATAAATCTATCAATAGAACCTAGAATTGCTCTATGGATTACTACTGGTGTTTTCTTTTCTCCGTCAGCATCTACATATTTTAGATCAAATCTCATTGGTAAGCAGAAATCTAATTGACAAGTAGATAATGTATACTCATTTCCTACTGCTGGTTTAACTTGAACATCTAGCTTTGGTCCGTAAAAAGCTGCTTCACCTTTCTTTTCAACATAATCTATTTTTAGATCATTTAATACTTCTCTTAATTTATCTTCTGCATTATTCCACATTTCATCATCATCATAGTATTTTACTTTGTCTTCTGGATCTCTTAGAGATAATTCAAATCTATATTCTTTAATTCCCATTTCTTTATAAACTTCTAGAATTAAATCAACAACACCTTTAAATTCATCTTCTATTTGTTCAGGTGTACAGAATATGTGGGAGTCATTTTGGCAGAAAGTTCTAACTCTTTCTACTCCTTTTAATGATCCACTAGTTTCATAACGACAGTCTCTAGCAATTTCAGCTATTCTTATTGGTAATTCTCTATATGAATGAATATCATTTCCGTAGATTACCATGTGATGTGGACAGTTCATTGGACGAAGAACAAATTCTTCTCCTTCAACTTCCATTATTGGGAACATTGCATCTTTATAATGTTCTAAGTGTCCTGATGTTCTATATAAATCAACATTTCCTAGAGGTGGAGTTTGAACATGTTTATATCCTCTTTTAATTTCTTTATCTCTAATATAGTTTTCTAATAAATTCCACATGATAAATCCATTTGGTAAATACATTGGTAATCCTTTACCTACAAGATCATCTATTAAGAATATTCCTAGATCTTTTCCTATTTTTCTATGATCTCTTTCTTTTGCTTCTTCTAATTCTTTTAAATGAGCTTCTAAATCTTCTGGAGTTTCAAAACAGATACCATAGATTCTTTGTAACATTTTGTTGTTAGCATCACCTTTCCAATAAGCTCCACTAACTTTTAATAATTTAAAATTCTTTAATACTTTTGTATTTTCTACATGAGGTCCTCTACATAAATCAGTAAAATCTCCTTGAGTATAAGTTGAAATTGTAGTTTCATCTTCATCCATTCTAGAAATTAAATCTACTTTATAAGGATCATCTTTAAATTCTTTAAGTGCTTCTTCTTTAGAAATTTCTTTTCTAATAATATTTTTGGCATCTTTTGCGCACTTTTTCATTTCTTTTTCTATTTTAGGTAAATCTTCTTCAAGAATTACCTTATCGCCTAAATCTATATCATAATAGAATCCTTCTTCTATTACAGGTCCTACCCAAAATTTAGCTTCTGGATATAAGTGTTTAACTGCTTGTGCAAGTAAATGTGCACAAGAATGGTTTAGTTTATTTAGTTTTTCATCTTCTTTTATGTTTATCATTTTTCTCTTCTCCTTCTTTTTTTGTTATATATTTATCTTCTTCATTATTATTTTCTGATTCACTGGTTCGGATAATCACTTCTTCTTGATTTAATTCCTCTTTCATTAATTTATCCATTATTTCCATGCTATCTTTAGAATGACTTCCATCAATAATGTTTCTCTCCATATAATCACCTCAATAAAAAAACTCCTATTAATATAGGAGTGAATTACACGGTACCATCCTTGGTTTTACTTAATTTATATAACGGTTTCCCGGAATGGAATTATCCTCCATTCTACTACAAAAGTAGTAATAGATAAGTCTTTTAATTCATTCTCACCTAACATGAACTCTCTTGGTAAAAGATACTTTCTATCTCGTCTTTTGTCAACGTATTAATTTGATTGTAGCACCAATCTTATTATTTTGCAACTATCTAGAATCCCAAGAGCCTGGAACGTTCATTACAGATCCTAATCCATAGAATCCTTCTCTATTTCTTCTTTTAACATAGCTAAATAAATTTCCATTTGCTCCGCAACTAAAGTTTGCTCTATTGAAATCACAATCATCTGCTACTACTATGTGTAGATGAACTCCTGTTGAAAGTCCGGTTGTTCCCATTTGGCCTAATGCATCATTTATTGTTACAGGTTTTCCTACATATAAGTCACTTGCATATCTTGATAGATGGGCATATAGCGAAGTATATACTCTTCCATCAACCTCATGTCTTACTGAAACGATTAGTGCTCCATAGTTATCTCTATAGATACTTGATATAGTTCCGTTTGCTATTGGGAAAATCACTTCATTTTGACCATTTGGTGAAGTAATATCATATGCAGCATGTCCATATGACGGATATTGGCTTATTCTACCAGTATTTGTTGGTAAATACCAAATTCTTTCAGGTTGCTTTATTTCTTCTTTTTTCTCTTCTGTAATATTTAGACTATATTCTTCTACTTCTCCTAATCTAGTTCTTGGTGAATTTCTATTTAACATACTTAGTATATTAGTATCTCCTCTAATAGTAGAATTATTAGTTCTAGCCATATCTTTTGTATTTATATATTCAAATTCAAATATATTATTATCATTTTTTAATACGGGTAATAAATATATAGTAATAGAACAAATAAATACAAATACAGATAAGAATATTATTAGTTTTCCATTTCTAATATATCTATCTTCCATATTTCTTCTCCTCAAAACGGGTATATTTTATAATAAATTTCAATAAAAGTCAATTTTTGAGGATTGTCTATTAAAAAAAACACTTCTTATTAGAAGTGTTCTAAATTATATTCTTTTTGTATGTGTTTCCATAGATTTTTCTTGTTGTAATAATTGTTCATATGTATCTACATTGATTGTTCTATTTTCAAGATTTTCTTGATCTGAAACAATACTATTTACTTTGTTATTTGTTAATCTATCTACTAAACCATATGGTTCTTTAGTATCTTTATCTATAAATCCGAATGATCCTTCTTCATCTGATCCTATCCATCTTATTTCAACATCTTCTGGATTGAATCCATAAATATCAGAATAATCTTCTTTGATAGTTAATAGTTGATCTGCTATTCTCTCATTATAATCAGTAACATCAACTATGTATGAAGTGTTTTCATCTGCATTAGCACTGGTATTTTCTACTACTACATATTCATCAAAAATATATTCATCCATATTAGCTAACCATTTTGTAGTATTTAATGCATTCTTATCTGAGAATACTGACATGTATGGTCCTCTAATAATAGTATTTTCATTATCAATATCTCCTACTAGATATGCTTCATTACCTTCAGGAATTTTGTTTCCTATAACAATTTCATATATTTCTTTATGTAGATCATATATTGTACCTAGCGCTCTATTACATTTGTTACAAGTTTCCATATCTTTATTATCAATTGCATTTCTATATGTTGTAATTATCTTAGAAATTGAACCCGTTAAATTATCAATATGTTCTGCTTCTTCAGTACTCATCTCATTACCAGAATTCATTAATCTTTGAGATAATGTTTCTTCTTCTAACATTTCTTTAAGTTTAGCATCAGCAGTTTGTAATGATTCATATACTAATTTTGAATAAGTACTATCATCATATTGTTCTCCAATTATATCAGGGTTTGGTAATGTTTCATTTGCTCCTGTTCCATCCGTTGTTATATCTTGTACATTACTATATAAATCACCGTTACTATTTGAGTAGTCATCATCAAAATCAACTACATGTCCTTTGAAATCTTTTTCATTAACTGGTTTATCATTTGTAGGATCATCATCATTATTCATTGCTATTTGTTCATTAGCAGCTTTGACTTCTTGTTCAAATTGTCTATCTTTATAACCATTGCATCCTGTAAATGTTAATGAAATTGCTGTAACAAAAAACAATGTAGATAAATATTTTTTCATATTTTCTATTCCCCCTTAAAACAAGCACATTATACCATAAAAAAGGCGTTTTGTAAAGTTTTACAACTAAAAAGTACACTTTAAGTGTACTTTGATTCTTATTATTTTCTCTTTACAAGCGATCTTTTTACTCCATCTATAAATAATCCTTTTCTAGTTTCTTTTTGATTTAAAACATCTTTTTGTCTCTTTATTTCTTGTTCTAATTCATATAATTCATCATCAGTTGGTTCTCTATCAAAGCATACCTCAAATCCATGCTCTACTATTAAGCCTGAAGCTTCACGAAGTGGTGTACAACATTTTGCATAATGATCTAAGTGCAAACCATCATGAGATCCTTCTAAATCATAAATTCCTCTTGGACTTAAACTTTTAATCGTTCCAAGTAATGAATCTACTTGAGAAGTTTGATATGTCTTTTTTAAATCTTCAATCATTACACCAATTTGTTTTTTTGTTGTTTCATCTTCTGTTAGTGTTCTATATAAACATGGATAATTCTTTTCTGCAAACATTGTTGCGACATGATGTCCTACTAACACTTCTGTTAAATCTACTATTTTTCTAGCAAAAGTATCTGATTGTTCTTCTTGATTTCCATCTGACTTGATATCAGCATTATAATAAATAGGAGTTAAGATATCTGTTACATCTCTTAGATTATTAATTGTCTCATTTAATTTATCATCTTTAGTTCCTGATTTTAGAATGTAGTCTACTTCATCAAATGAAGTATTTAAATCTACTTTTGTAATTGTTCTTGGGTGGAACTCTCTTACTACACCTTCTTCTCTAGATATTTCAAAATAATGACTTCTTGTATATCTTGGTTCATTTTGTTTTAGAGAAGCTAAATCAGCTGAAATTCTATAATCAAACATTGGAATTGATTTAGAATGAGGTTTTCCATTTATTTCATATCTTATTGGTAAATAGATATTACTACCTCTAGATATTGCTTCTTGTATTACTGGAGAATCATATTCAAAATAAGCTAGTGGATTAGCAATATGTACTCCTAATAAATAATTTCCATTTTCAAGTTTTCTACAAGATAATGCTTGATCCATTATTGTACTCTTTTTATCAATCGAAATTGTATAATCTTGAGTTACCGGTAATCCATCAACAATAACTTCTTCTTTTGGATAATACATTTCTAGTTTTTCTGGTAGTTCTACATCTATTTGATAGCGTGAAGCTATATTTTCTATATCTTTATCTAATTCATCATTTGATAGTACTAATGATTTTAAATTAGTCATCCACTTAATTTTTTGTTTTCTTTGTCTTCTGTCCCCTTTAGATACATTTATAGTATCAAGTGCATTATATATTTCTTGTAAGATACTCTTTTTATCTTTATCTTTTAAATGAAATTTTCTCTGTGATGAGATAGTTGCTAAAATATTCATATAATATAAAGTTTTTTCTTCATCAAGTCTATTAATGCTTTCAATATTTTTTTCTAATACTCTTTGATATAAGGTTACTCCTTTTTTATCTCTGGTATTTACTAGTTCTGGCATCTTTGCAAATACTTTACTTAAATAAATTGTATCTGTATTTTCAGAAACTATATATTTTAATAGTTTATATTCATTGATATCATCTGAAGTGAAAATTTCTAGGCGAAGAACTTTTTTCTCTAATTCTTCTAGTCTTGCTAGGGCTTCATCAACATTAGCAAACTTTTTCTTTCTCTCTACGCCTATTCTATAAATCTTTTGATTTAATTTTCTAATACGATAATTACTTAGTTTTCTATCATATTCAGTATTTAATAATACTCTTTCTAAGTATTCAAAAGCTATATCAAGGTTATCTATGTCATCTTCTCCAACATACCTATCTAATCTTTCATTAATATAACCATATATTGTTTCTAAAATATCTGACCCAAAAGAATCAATATATGCAGAGAATTCTTGTACTCCTATACTGTTACTCATTTCTATCGACCTCACTATATCTTTTTCATACTTCTTCATTTCACTACACCCTTCTGTTCTTACTTACTAATTTTTCATTAACAGTTAACTGTTTAATTCTTTCTATTATTCTTCTAGCTTTTAGAGAATCTATTCCACTAGAAGTAATTGATAATTGTTTTTCAAGTTCATCAAGAGTTAGGTTTGATGTAAAAAATGTTGGTAAATTTTCCTCCATTCTATATTGTAGAAGTGGAGATAAAATTTCGTCTCTTGACCAAGGGGTTTCATTTTCAGCTCCAATATCATCTAACAATAATAATGGTGCTTTTTTTATATAGTCGAATTTTTCTTCATAATCTGTTTTGAAAGAGGATTTAAGATTTCTTAGTAATTCTGGATAGTATACTAAAGCACTTTTTACTCCACGGCGTGCCATCTCATTAAATAGAGCTGCGATTAAGTATGTTTTTCCGGAACCAAAAGATCCATAAAGATACATACCTTTAGGTTTATCTTTTTTATCATAATTATCTATAAATTCTTTAAAAAATTTGATTATAGGTAATCTTAATTTGTCATCCTTATAAATATTTTTTAAGGATGCTTCTTTAATATTTTTATTCATCTCAAATAATGCAATGTTTTCACTGTATTCATTTTTCTTATCTTCTTTTATTTTTCTTTCACAAGGTACATATTCAAAAACAATGTTGTTTCCATTATCAATTGGTGTTTCTTTATATCCTGTTACTTTGTTCTTACAACTTCCTAATCCTTTACAATTAAGACAATTTTTATGCTCAATAAAAGCATCCTCTAGTAAGGAAGTATATTTAATTAATGTTTCTTCTTTAATTTTTAATCCGTATACAAAATCTTTAAAATCTTTGTCTGCACAAGCATCCATAAAAGTGTGTTTTAGGTCAGTTTTATTATTTGAACTTATTAAATTATTAACTTGTTCCATAAAACCACCACCACCAACTTTATTCTATCAAAAGATAAATATATTTTCTATATATTTTACACTTTTTTTATTATTGTTTTATATTTTTACATAACTAATCTATTATTTAATAAAAAAGATTGCATTTGCAATCTTCTAAATAAAACTATTTTTGACCAATTGAAATAATTGTATCTTTCTTAATCATTATAGATCTATACCTTCTGTGTGGATTTGCAAACTCTACTGCATCAGCTAAAGTGATACAATCCACATCATTTGATATTAGTACTCCTGCAAAACCTGTAGAAAAAGTACTATATGGGACAATACAGTATACTGCGACTTCAGAATTTAAATATTTATTATAATCCATAAATTTATTCTCCTTTTATTATTTTAATTACATCATTTACTATTTTAGTATAAAAATCATTATTTTCTTGGGAAGAACCATTTCCTATTATTACATAGGATTCTCCGTTTTCATCAAATTTTACTGTTATCATTTTTTGACGTCCTCCCTTAGAATTATATTGTCTTTGTGATGCTGCAGCAATAATTCTTTCTTTATTATCTTCTAGTATTTTTTTAATAGAATTTATTTTATTCACATCTTCTATATTCTGACCATTCATATTCATTTTGTCATTTTCTAAATATATACTAACTACGTCTTTTTGATTAACATTTGGTGTTACATTATACTCATATATTTTAAATATCATTTACTTTCACCTCTTTTTTATTATATCACTTTTTTATTATTTACAATTATCATTAATTGAGAATCCTAAATGTAAATTTAAGTATTAAGTGTTCGCGTTGCCTAGAATGTAAGTCTTTATCGTTCTAATAATATCATATTACTACTTTTATAATCATACATAGTTCTTGGATAATTAGTATCTATATATTCATTACAACGATAATTTTTAGTTTAGCAATTGCAAGAGTACGTTCATCTTTAGTATTGCATAAACTTAATAAATTAGCATTTTTTCTTTTATTATTTGAAAATTAGAATCATACATACTATTTTGGCATTTTAATTTATCTTTTTTTGACACTATCTTTTTCTCTATGATGCACAAGTTTCTATTTTTAATTTTTTATTTTTTATTTTAAACATGATACTGCCATCCTGATCTGTTCTATATATTTTACTATTTTCTAAATTATCTAATGCTTCCTTATTTGGATGACCATACCTATTATCTTTTCCTACACTAATAATAGAATACTTAGGGTTTATTTCATTAATAAACTCTTTACTACTACTTGTTTTACTTCCATGATGTCCTACTTTTAATACATCAATTTCTGGTAAATTATAATCTTTTAATATCTCTTTTTCTGTATTTATAGAAGCATCTCCTGTAAAAATAAATTTATAATTATTTATTTCAGTATAAATAACATTAGAATTGTCATTTTCATTATCATATTCCTTTGTTTGTAAAAAAAACAGTTTATTATTTTCTAAATCTAATTCATTAATACAAGAATAGTAACTTACTTTATTCTTATTTAATTTAGTAATTAGTTCTTTTTCTAAATTGTTGAATTCACCACAATTAAATATTACATTTTTTACTTTATCCTTTTCTACTAGATTAATTGATTCTCCCATATGATCATAATCTCCATGAGTTAGAATTAGATAATCAATTCTTTTTATTCCTAAACTTTTTAAGTATGGAATTGTTTTATTTATAACTATGGATTTTTCTTTGTTGCTTGATTCTTTTCCGCCAGTATCAATTAATATATTTTTATCATTGTGAATCAATATTGAATCACCTTGACCTACATCTATGAAGTTTATAAATACATCATTTTTTGTGCTTGGATATATATAATGAATTAATAGGATAAATAATAATATAAAAATATATTTAAAATTGTTTTTTTTAATAAAATAGAAAACTATAAATATAATTATTAAATATAATATATAAAATATTGGATGTATCTTCATAAATACTAGTTTACCTAGTTTTATTTTACTTAAAACTATCGATATATTTTCCATAATATCAGTTATGAAATTATATATAGGTGTTATTTGTGGAAATATAAATGTTATTAATGATAAAGGAAACACAATAATAGTAATTAATGGAATAAAAAGCAAATTATAAATAACAGATAAGACATTAATACTATAAAAATTATATAAAGATATTGGAAGTGATACTATACTTGATATGATAGAGGTTTTTATTAAACTTATGAAATAATTTTTACTACTTAAGAATTCACTCATATAAATTAATGTGAAACTAATGAGAAACGAATATTGAAAAGATACTTCAAAAATATATTTTGGATTAATTAATAGAGATATACATAATACTAATATAAATAAGTTTGTTGGTTTTATATAGAAATAATATAGATTATTATATTTAAATACTATAAAGAATAATACTCCTCTTAATATTGATGGAGATAATCCTACTATTAACAAATAAAATATTAGAATAATTGAAGTAATCAAATATCTTTTATTTTCTTTTACTTTTAAAGTAGATAATATTTTCAAAATAATATTAGATAATAAAGTTATATGCATTCCTGATATAGCAAATAAATGAGATATGCCATTCTCTTGATAAGAGTTTTTTATTTCTTGAGATAAATTAAACTTATCGCCTACTATAAAAGTATATAAATATTTATTATGATTTAATCTTTTATACACGAACTCTTTAACTTTATAATAAATATTTTTATTTTTAGAAATAACTATGATATTATCTATATTTATCAAATGATATATATCTTTATTATTTAAATACTTTTTATAATTAAAAGTATTTTTTATTGTTGGATTAGTTGGTTCTGATATTATTCCTGATACTTTGACTTTATCTCCTAGATGAATATCTATCTTATTATTAGAGTAATAATTACCTAATACTTTTTCTTTTCCTTTAATAGTTAATTTATAATAATCATCTTCATATTCTATATTTTCTATTGTTCCTACAATTATACTATTTTCTTTATAGAATAGATTTGGTTTTATATTTATTCTTATTATTGAAATAATTAATACTATTATTAATATTCCTATATATATTGAATCATACAGTAATATTTTCCTTAATCTTAGCAAATAATGATTCTCCTATGCCTGGAACATTTTTTATATCTTCTATGCTTGTAAATGGTTTTTCTGATCTATAAGTTATTATGTCTTTAGCTTTTGATTCACCTATGCCTGTTAGTGTCATTAATTCTTCTTTGGTTGCGGTATTTATATTTATAACTTTATTATCAGTATTAGATACTTCATTAGATGCATTAATACAAGCATCATTTTTTAATGAATTTTCATCTTTTTTTGTACAACTTTCTATTACCTGCTTCTCAATTTCTTTTGTTTTAGCAAAATTATTTACTTCTTCATTCGAATAAATAATTATTACCATTTCATCTTCTATTTTTTTACTTAAATTTATAACTGTAGTATTAGCATTTTCAGTTAATCCTCCACTTGCTTCTATTACGTCAATTACTCTTGATCCTTCTTTTAGTGAATATATTCCTGGATTATTTACTTGACCTTTAATATCAACTTTAAATAGTGTTTCACTTGATGAAGCTTTTTCTTTCTTTTTAATTACTATTTCAGTGTCTTTTTTTATTTCTTTTTTCTTACTTTTAAAAATATCTTTTCTAAACAAAAAAATAGTAAGCGATGATATTAATAATATCAATATACTTACTATTATTATTTGTTTTCTTTTTCGATACCATATAGTAATATTATCACCTCCATATATATTATTAGGAAGTTATTAATAATATTAAACTATTTTTTTATCTTTTTTTTGGGTTTAAAATCTTCTGAATCTTTATCTCTTAAATAATCAATAAAAGCTTGTTCTTCACCTAATATGTCATCAGATTTTATAATCATTGCGGCTGATTGGATAGCTCCTCCACCCATTCTATTAGTATTTGTTCCACAATAGGCTCTTGCTATTTTAGAACCATCTATATAACCATTAGTTCTTATTGATGCTTTAATTACTTTTTTATCATCTTGATTTGTATAACCAAATGCTACAGTTATATCTGTATCGGCAAAGTCTTGTCTTCTATCTGCCATCATTGCGATTATTTCTGGTTTAAGAACTAATTCTGGATTTTCTCTATTTAAAACAATAGAAACGTTGGTTCCTTTTAGCAAATCTCTAAATGTTCTACAATTATCATTATAGAATACAATGTTACTTACTAGTTTTTCAGTTTCAAAGTCTTTAGCAAGTAAAGCATTTATCTTTTCACTAGTTACACCATTCTTTTTGATAATACTATAAACTCTATGAGTGTTTTCAGTATCCTTTTTCTTAAATCCATCTGTATCCAGAAGAATTCCTGCAGCAAGAGCAAGTGCAACACTATCACAATATTTTTCTTGATATACGTGAAGCATAGTAGCAACTATTTCTGATGCACTTGAATATTCATTATCTATAAATGAAATTGTTGGGCGATAATTTTGTCCTTCAATTCTTTCGTGATGGTCAATTACTACAATATTTTGAAAGACACCTATATAATCTTTTAGAGATATTAAATCTAGATTGTTTGTATCTGTAATAATTATAGTGGAATTTTTCATTCTTAATCTTTGTAGCATTTCTTTTCTTTTTGTATCATCTGCTTCAATAAAATCTGTTAGTTTTTCTTTAGGAATTAATGAAGCTAAATCATCTAAAAATTGTTCTACATTGATAAAATTGAATCTAGCATAGTTTTCATCTTTAACAGCCTTTACTTTAGGTTGTAGTCTAGCATTATCTTCTTTAATAACTATATATGGTTCTTTATTAAGTAATTGACAAATCTTAGCAATACCTATTGCTGATCCTATTGCATCAAAATCCGGTTCATCATGACCTAATATATATATAGTTTTTGATTCAGAAATTATTTGTTCAAGATCCTTTCTAAATTTTTTAATATTCTTAGCCATTTTCATGCTCTCCCTTTATAACAATCAGGACATATTATAGCAAATTTTAGGGAAATAGTCAATATAATCAAAACAATAGGAGTACTACTCCTATTGTGATTTTTTGTTTTCTATGGCTACTTTTTGTACTGCTGCTAGAGCAATAATTAAGCATAATGTGAAGCTCCCTCCATAACTCATAAATGGTAGAGGAACACCTGTTAGTGGTACTAATCCTAAAATACCTGTTAGATTAACTGCAATATGCAAGAATATATAAATTGCTACTCCATAACATACAATTGCTCCGGTATTAGAATGTGACTCTCTGCCAATTGCTAGTATTCTATATAACACTAACATATATAGTAATAGTATTACTATTCCTACTAATACTCCTAATTCTTCTATTATGATGTCAAATATAAAATCAGTATATGGCTCTGGTAGATATAAATATTTTTGAGTTGATTTTCCTATACCTACTCCTGTTAATCCACCATTATTTATAGCTATATATCCATTACACACTTGGTTTCCTGTTGTTAATAATTTTGAACATGGATTAGAAAATCCTGTAAGACGAGATGCTTGTCTTTCATTCAATAATTTAGTTACTGATCCAGATGCAATCAATATTCCTATCAATGCAACCATTCCTAGTATTAGAAAAGAAAATCTAATTCTATATTTTTTTGCCATAGGGACGGACATAAAAATTGCTCCTACTATACATGCATATATTATTGCTGTTCCTAGGTCTGGTTCTAATGCAATAAGAATAAATATTCCTACACATAATATTATTGGTAATATTAATGGGTTTAATTTATTTAGTTCTTTTTTATGATCATCATAATAAACCGCGAGCGATAAAATAGTAAATATTTTTATAAACTCTGATGGTTGAAGTGAGAAGAATCCTAAATCAATCCATGATAATGCATTGTTTTGAGCCTGTACTTTACTACTTACTAACAAATATACTAATAAAACAGCACAAACTATTGAACCTAGGATTGCTAATTTTCCTATTACTTTTAATTTAAACTTCCAGATGACTGGTGTTATAAATAACAATCCAACTCCAATAAATAATGCTTGATTTAAAAAATAATGATATGGTGAAGTTTGTCTAGACATATATGCAGTTACATTAGATGCAGAAAAGACCATGATTAAACCTAGTATGAATAATACTAGTGTTGATATTAATAAAGGTTTATCTGTATATTTCAAATTCTTAAACATATTTTCACCTTATTAATAATATATCATTAATTTTATAATTATATAAAAACTCTTAGTAAAATCATCGTAAATTGACAATTAAAAGAAATATAGGTATAATATCAATGTTTGAGAGGGGTGTAACCTATGTTAAAAATGGCAGATATACTAGATGAAAATGATAAAACATTGAGAAAGAAAAGTGAAGAAGTTACCTTTCCTTTATCTAAAGAAGATCAAAAAGCTATTGATAATATGATTGAATATCTTAAAAATAGTCAAACTCCTGAATTATCTGAGAAATATAAATTAAGACCTGGTATGGGATTAAGTGCTGTACAAATTGGTATTTTAAAAAGATACTATGTTGTTGTTCATGAATATGAAGAAGGTAAATTTGATACCTATGTATTAGTTAATCCAAAAATCAAGTCTAATTCTCAAGAATTAATTTATGTTGAAGAAGGAGAAGGTTGCTTAAGTGTTAATAGATATGTTGAAGGTATAGTTCCTAGATATGCTAGAGTTACTATGGAAGCATATGATAGAGATGGAAACAAAATAGAAGTACGTGGAAGAGAAGAATTAGCTGTTGTTTTCCAACACGAGCTTGATCATTTAAATGGAATTATGTTCTTTGATCATATTGATAAAAAGAATCCTTTTAAAAATAAAGATAAAATGAGGGCTATATAGTCCTCATTTTTATTTATTCTCTTCTAAATTAACACTTACTAGTTTTGATACGCCTGATTCTTGCATAGTTATTCCATATAAAGTCTTTGCAAATTCCATAGTCTTCTTTTTATGTGTAATTATTAAGAATTGTGTTTTGCCTTTATAGTTTTCTAAGTAATTACCAAAGCCTTCTACATTAGCCTCATCAAGAGCAGCTTCTACTTCATCAAATAAACAGAATGGAATTGTTTTTACATTTAATATTGCGAACAATAAAGATATTGCTGTTAGAGTTTTTTCTCCTCCTGATAATAGTGATATTGTAGTTAATTTTTTTCCTGGTGGAGATGCAATTATATCTACTCCTGTTTCTAATATATTATCTTTATCAGTTAATTCTAAAGATGCTTTTCCTCCACCAAATAAATCTCTAAATACTTTTTGGAATTCAATATTGATATTTTCATAAGTCTTTTTAAATTCTACTTTCATCACTTCATCCATATCATTCATTATTTCTAGAAGTGTGTTTTCTGCATTTATTAAATCTTCTCTTTGTTGATTTAAATATGTATATCTAGTATTAACTTCTTCAAATTCTTCAATTGAATCTAAATTGACCATTCCTATTTTTCTAATATTCTCTTTATATTTTTTTATTTTTTCTCTAGCATCTTCTGGATCAATATCTAAATGATAGTTTAGAGTTGCTTTTTCATATGATATTTCATATTCATTTAAAACTTCCAATAAAGATTCTATTCTCATATCATATTTATTAATATCTAACTCTAGTTTATTATTCTCTTTTTCTAAGTCTTTTAGTTTAGAGTTCTTTTCTTTATTATTTGCTTCTATTTTTTCTATTTCATCTTTTAGATTAAATATTTCTTTGGATAATTTTGAGATATTCAATTCTATCTTTTCTTTTTCAGAAATAGTTTCATTATATTCTTCTATTAATTTAGTTTCTTTTTCATCTATCTTGTTATTAGAGATTGATTCTAAATTAGATAAGTTGTTTTCTTCTTCTTTTAAAGAGCTCATTAATCTTTCTAACTTTTTATTTTGTTCATTTATCTCTTCATTTATATGAGCTTTTTCTTTGAAGAAAGTAAATACTTCTTCTTGTTTTTCAGCTACTTCTATATCTTTTTTCTTGATTAATTCTTGGATAGAGTCTTTTTCTTCATTTATCATTTTTAGTCTATCATTATAATTATTTAATTCTTGTTTAATAGTAATTAGTGTTCTATTTTGATATAGAGATCCTCCTGTTAGAGATCCTCCTATGTTTATTTGGTCTCCTTCTAGAGTAATAATTCTATACTTATTATTAATCTTATGAGATATATTATTAGCACTATCTAGGTTCTTACAAATTATAATATTACCAAATTGATTTTTTATAATATTTTCATATTTTTTATTATAAGATAATAGATCAGATAATATACCTACTACGTTAGGATCTTTTTCTATTAAAGAATATGTTTCTTTATCAATTGTTCTTTCTTTAATTACATTTAATGGGAAGAAAGTTGCTCTACCTAAATTATTATCTTTCAAATACTTAATGGCTTTTTTAGCAGCATTATCATCAGCTGTAATAATATAATTTTTATTGGTACTTGTTGCGACATTTAGGCATTTATAATATGCTTCATCTATGTCTATAACATTTGAAATAGTATTAATTATTCCAGAAAGAGAAGTTGTATTTAATACTTCTTTTACTGCTCTAGGTAGTTCTCCTCCTTCTTCAATTTCTCTTTTTAAACTATCTATCTTATTAGTTAAATTAATAGTTTCTCTATCTAACCTTTTATAATCATTATTTAGATTATTACTTTCTATTTTTAAATTATTTAAATCATTATCTAACTTATTAGATTTTTCATCTATACTTTTTCTTTCATCAGACAAATTCTTTATCTTTGTATTTTCTACGTCTATATTTGCTTGTATTTTTGATTTTTTATCTATTATATTTCTTAATCTTTCTTGTAACTCATCCTCTTCTTTATTATGGGCTCTTTGCTCTTCTAAGAGAATTTTTTGTCCATTTAAAGTTTCAACTTTACTACTTATTCTTACTAATTCTTTTTGTAAGTTATTATATTCATTTTGAAAAGAAGTTAATTTATTTGATTTAGATATTCCTTCTACTTCTTCTTTTGTATTAGAAGATGATAAATTTATTATTTCTTTTTCTATTGATTCCTTCTTTTCTTTTGAATTTTTTAATAAATAATTTAAATTATCTATATCATAAGTAGTTAGTGCTATTTCATATTTGTCTAGGCCTTCTTTATTTTCTAAATAAATAGATGCTTTTTCTTTTTGTTCTTGTAGTGGACCTAAACGAGCAGATAATTCAGTAATTATATCATTTACTCTATCTAAATTAATATGAGTTTTATCTAATTTTTTAAGAGCTTCTTCTTTTCTTTTTTTATACTTTAATACACCTGCTGCTTCTTCAATAATTGTTCTTCTATCAGATGATGAATTTGATAATATTCTATCTACTTCACCTTGAGATATTATATTAAAAGATTCTTTTCCTATAGATGAATCAGTTAATACATCAGTTATATCTTTTAATCGACATTTTTCATTATTTAGAAAATATTCATTTTCACCACTACGATATATTCTTCTTTTAATAGATATTTCTGTATATGGAATATTTATATAATGATCCGTATTATCAAAAATTAATTCTACTGATGCGACATTTAATGGATTTCTTGTTTTAGATCCTGAGAAAATTACATCTTGCATTGAATTAGATCCTCTTAAAGATTTAACACTTTGTTCTCCTAATACCCAACGAACTGCATCTACTACATTACTTTTTCCTGAGCCATTTGGCCCAACTATACAGGTAATATCATTATCTAGTTTTACATCTATCTTGTCTGCGAAAGATTTAAAACCACTTGTTACTATCTCTTTTAAATACATATATTATTTCACCATATATAGTATACTATAAATAGTTTTTTTTGACAAAAAAACCCAAGTTTTTCTTGGGTTTAATATCTAATATTATAGACATTAAAACTATAATTTATTTTGTTTTCTTTTCCTGGAGTTTCAAAAATAACTGTTATTTTTCCATCTAGAGTAATTTCAGTTCCTACAGTACAAAGACTTTTTTTACAGCCTACTGATGAAGTTGTATCAATTAATTCAGTATTTAATACTATTGTGACTCCTTTATTATTTACTTTTTTAATAATAAAGCTTACTCCATTACTATTAATTTCTCTATTAATATCTGTTTTATAAAATTGTTCCTTTCCTATTTGTTCTATGCCTGATCCACTTATCATTCTTGATGTACTTACTTCTAAATATACTTCATCTTCTTGATGTGTTATTGTTCCATCTTCTTGTACTACTGGTTGATCTTGTGCTGCTGGAGTACTTTGCTCTGGTTGAGGAGTTGGCTCTACTGGTGTAGGTTCTTCTACTGGAGTTTCTTGTTGTGGAGATGTATCTCTTACTCCGCTATAATTGTATACAAGGAAAAATCCTACTATTATTACTATTGAAATTAAAATGATATTTTTAATGATATTTTTTTTATCTGAGCCATCATCAAAATGATATTCTCTTTCAAATCTTGCATTTGGCAGATTATTTTGATTTATAATATTAGAATTATCATTAATTTGCCTACTAGGTTTATTATCTATTTCTTTTTTATAATTTAAATCGGGAGCATCTACTAGATTTCTAGTATCTTCTATTTCTAATTCTTGATTTGGGCTTGTATTAAAAAAGTCATTAATAGAATCTGTGTTATTGGTATTATTGTTATTATTTCCATTTGAGTTATTATTATAAAAATCATTTAAATTACTCATATGATATCACCTATTTTAATATATCATAAAAGAATAAAAAAAGTAAATTCAAATGAACTTACTTTTATTCTTCAACTGTCTCTTCAACAGGTTCTTCTATTTTTTCTTCAACTTTTTCTTCAGTTGGTTCTTCTTTTTTCTCTTTTCTTACTGGTTTAGGTAAGGCATCTTTACGAGAGAAATCTTCTCTTCCCTTCTTATCTTTTCCTAAAGCTTTTACTAAGATTTCATCACCAACGTGAACTACATCTTCTACTTTGTTTACTCTTTCATGAGCTAGTTGAGATATATGTACCATACCTTCACAACCAGGCCATAATTCAATAAAGCATCCATATTCTTCTATACGAATTACTTTTGCTTCATAGATTTTTCCTTTTTCAACTTCACGTGTAATATCTTCAATCATCTTACGTGTTTTATCAATTATATCTTTGTCTTGATGATAGATAATTACAGTTCCATCATCTTCTAATTCTACTTTTACAGCATTTACATTAGTTACTTCAGTTACATTTGATGCTTCGCAAATAATCTTAGTAATTGTTTCTCCACCTTTACCAATAACATCTTTAATTTTAAGTGGATCAATTGTAAATGTTTCCATCTTAGGAGCATATTTAGATACTTCTTTACGAGGTTCTGGAATTTGATCAGCAATAACATCTAATATTTGTAATCTTGCTTTTTTAGCTTGAGCTAATGCTTCTTTTAGAATTTCTTTTGTAATTCCTTTGATTTTAATATCCATTTGAAGTGCAGTAATTCCTTCTCTAGTTCCGGCTACTTTAAAGTCCATATCTCCTAAATGGTCTTCCATACCTTGAATATCAGTTAATATTGTATAGTCATTTTCATGAGTAATTAATCCCATAGCAATTCCTGCAACCGGAGCTTTAATTGGAACTCCTGCAGCCATTAGTGACATACATCCAGCACAAATTGATGCTTGAGATGATGATCCGTTTGATTCTAGAATTTCTGATACAACTCTGATTGTATATGGGAATTCTTTTTCAGATGGGATTACTCTAGCTAGTGCTTTTTCTCCTAATGCACCATGTCCTATTTCTCTTCTACCAGGTGAACCATATCTTCCTGTTTCTCCTACTGAAAATTGTGGGAAATTATAATGTAACATAAATCTCTTTTGATCTTCTAAACCTAGACCGTCAATTACTTGATGTTCATTTAGAGCTCCTAGAGTTGTTGTAGATAGTGCTTGTGTTTCTCCACGAGTAAATAATGCACTACCGTGAGTTCTAGGTAATAAATCTATATCTGTAGATAATGGTCTAATTTCATCCATTTTTCTACCATCTGCTCTTTTTCCTTCTTTTACTACGATACTTCTAAATAGTTTGTATTCTACATCAGATAATACCATATTAACTTTAGCAACTAATTCTTTTAATTCATCTTCGTTCATTGTTTCTTCATTTTCTTCAATGAAAGTATTAGTTACTTCTTCTTTTAATTCATCAATTGCATTATATTTTTCTAGTTTATCTTTTATTCTTAATGCTTCATCCATTCTAGCTGATGACATTTCAGTTACTCTAGCAATTAAATCTTCATCTGGAGTTAGAGTTTCATACTCCATTTTTTCTTCTCCGATAGCATCAATAATTTCTTCTTCAAATGCAATAAGTTCTTTTACTGCATCATGACCAAACATTAATGCTTCTAACATTGTTTCTTCATCTACTTGATCAGCACTTGATTCAACCATATTAATAGCATCTTTAGTTCCTGCTACTGTTAAGTCTATATCTGATTTTTCTAATTCTTCAGGTGTAGGATTGATAATGAACTCTCCATCTATTCTACCTACTTTTACTCCAGCAATTGGACCATTGAATGGTATTTTAGAAATAGATACTGCTAGAGATGAAGCTAACATAGCAGTTAATTCAGGTGAACAATCTTGATCAACTGAAAGTACTGTTGAAATGATTTGTACTTCATTTTTAAATCCTTCTGGGAATAATGGACGCATAGGTCTATCTATCATACGAGCTGCTAGAGTTGCTGCATCACTAGGTCTTCCTTCCCTTTTAATAAATCCTCCAGGTATTTTTCCAACTGAATATAATTTTTCTTGATAATTAACTGTTAATGGAAAGAAATCAGATAATAAATTAACATTTTTATTAACTACTGCAGCTGTTAAAACTACTGTATCATTATATCTTACTAATACAGATCCAGTTGCTTGTTTAGCTAATTCTCCATGTTC
Organism: uncultured Erysipelotrichaceae bacterium; assembly: GCA_902789225.1. Lineage (GTDB taxonomy): Bacteria > Bacillota_I > Bacilli_A > RF39 > UBA660 > RUG343. Next base: position 61,138 of record CADANC010000005.1, on the reverse strand, counting down.
AACTATTATTTTTCTTCCATGAAAGTCTAATTCGAATTTTTCCATATTATTTCCTTTCCTCTTTTCAAAAAAAATAGACACTAAAAAATTGTGTCTACTTTCTTAATCCTAATTTTTTAATAACTTCACGATATTCTTGGATGTTTGTTCTTTCTAAGTAAGCTAATAAGCTTTTTCTTTGTCCAACTTTCTTTAAAAGTCCACGATTTGAATGATAATCATGTTTATGTTCTTTAAAATGATCAGTTAATGTATTAATTTCTTGAGTTAGAATAGCAATTTGAACTGCTGTAGAACCTGTATCATTTTCGTTTTTACCAAACTCTTTGATTATCTTAGCTTTTTCTTCTTTTGTTAAAGCCATTGTTACACTTCCTTTCTAATAATTCACTAATTACTAAGTAAAGGTCGGAAGATTCCATTACCTGGTAATAGCAGTAAGTAAATTATAATATATTTCTTAAGTTTTTGCAACAAAAATAATTATTTTATATATTCATAGTTATTTCCAACATAGTTATTTACTATGTACCTAGATATATTTAAAGGGTTTTCTAAATACTTTTCATCCCCATTTTGATATTTTTTTGGTATGTAATAACTACTGAATGTAGAATGTCTCATTTCTTCTACTTCTTTATTATTTGCTTTGAAATAATATTTCATTTCATCTATTCCTTTATTATGTATTCCATGATCTGATTCTATAATTATTACTGGATCTTTGTCATTATCCTTAATATATTGAATTAGATCAATTAATACTTTTGTAGAATACTCATAATTATTTCCATAACTATCTAAATCTCTAAATTTTGATTCATCTATATAGTTTCCAGATTTATCAAATTTCCAATCTAAGTGACTTAGATTATAATCAATAAATATAAAGTTCTTATCTGACTTGATTTTTTTACTTAAGTCTAAGCTTTTAATTATCTTTTTTATTTCATGATTATCTACTTCATTTAAGTATTTATATTTTGATATATCTATATCATCATATTTTTCTTTTTTTCCTAGAAATCTGCTTTCATTAAGTTTTGTATAAGTATTTATTCTTACACCTCTAATATATTTTATATAATCGTTATTTTTATATTCTTTTAAATCTTCAAAATATAAATAATTATCATCTATAGAGTTTTCTCTTATATCAAATAAATAATCTGTTTTTAGAGAACTATATTGATTAAATTCATTAATTTGAATAGTAGTATAATCTTTTCTTTTTAAAGATTTTAATAACTCATTATCTAGTCTTTTATTTGTTATATCATTGTAGTCACAGGTATATTCAGTTAATCCTCCATTTATATTCTTATCAGCTAAATCATCTAAGTAATATTTAAAATACTCATCGTAGAAATGTGGTGAATACATACTTAGTAAACTAAGGTAAGTATGATTTCCTCCCATGAAATTAGCTTTTTCATTTGTTACAAAGTTATTATCTTTTAAATATTTCCTTATCTCAGATAAATCCACATCATAGTATTTTTCTACAAAATCAAAATTAGTCATTTCATCAACGTGTATCCAGTATATATTAGGTGATTCAGTTGATTTATCTACATCTATTTTATAATCATAATTATATATATTTACTCTATCTTTATAAGATGTTCCTTTATATATGGAAAATGAGGCATTATAAATAACTAATATTCCTAACAAAATAGAACAAAAAGTATTAAATAATTTTGAAAATAATATGAAGTTTTCACTTGATTTATTCATTATTAAATAAAATATTAAAAATACTAAGATTGCTCTAATAAATGAATTTGTTATATAACCTGCTGCTGTTGCGATTTGGATTAATGTTATTAAATTATTATCTTTAATATGTTTTTTTAATAGAGCCTTTTCTAAGAATATAAGCAAACATATTATTGAAGACATTATTATAATTTCATAGAAAAGTATTTCAAATTCATCTCCATTTATTTTGAAGTTATGATTAAATAAAAAGAAATTATAGAATACTATTATTAAATATGGTGCTAATTGAGTAAAAATATTAGCTAGTTTATTTTTCATCTTTTCTCTCCATTAAGAATATTGTTCTTTTTGATTCTTCTATTTTTATTTCTTTTATTATTTGGAAATACTCTTTATATGCTTCTTTGAAATGATCTATATCATAATTAGGAAATATATCCTCTCTCGAATTTAATAATATTTGAACTTGAGAGTCTTCTTTTGGTACAAATTCTATTATAAGATATTTTGTAACTTTACTAAAAAAGTCTGCAGTCATATTAAATGGTAAATTATTTGAAATAGATAAATGATGAATTATAGCAAGAGCTAATGTTAATTTTGAATTTGCTCTTGATATAAAACTTTTTCTTTCATTATTACTAAATCCTATATCACTAGATGGATTATTTAAATCTAATACTAAAGATAAAATATTGTCATTATTCTCTTTTGCTTCTATATAGCTTTTATCTATCGAATTATAATCTATATCAAATAATACTTTGTCATTATTAAATTTTAATTTTCTTAAGAATAGTCCATCATTTCCACCTATATCGTAGATAATATCATTTTTATTTAATTTACAATTAGCTGCTAATTCATTTATAGTATCTATTTTTTTATTAAAAGAATTATCATTATAATTAGTATTTTCATAATAATTAGACCATTCAGTAGAATTCTTTTTTAATTCAAGTTTAGTTATTTGTCTTTCTATCATCTTCATTAAATTAATAATTGAATCTTTAGGTATTTTTACTTCTTTTATTTCTTTGTGACCATCTAAATTATGTTTTTGTATAGATTTATTTTGTAACTTTAAATGAAGATATGCTGTCATTCCTCCTCTACCTTTTAACATATTTGTTGCGATATCTAGTGGTATTCCATCTATATAGTTAGTTAACATATTATTTAACCTTGGATCTACATTTTTCATTAATAATAATGGAGCAATGAAATGACGACTAAATTGACCATATGCTCCCCAAGGAGTACCTTCTTCATATGACATAAAAGATAAAGTATCTATAAATATAGGTCTACTATTTATAAAAGTAACATTATATCCTGTAGCATCTTTTAATATCATATTATACTTTAGACTAATTAAATTAATCTTTAAGGTTAATAATGCTGCATCTTTTAATTCATTAAATGACCATTCATATGGATAAGATATATATGGTACTTTGTCAACTTCTAATAATATATGATTTTCATTTCTCTCTACTTCTTTATGTGAAATAATTAAGTTTTCTTTTAGTAATTCTTCATATAATCCTGATGACATTAAATAATCATATTCTTTAAAATATGATTTATCTATATATCTATATACTTTATTATTTTCATAATATATGTAGCCTGAAGGATCTCTAAATGATGAAAACTCTCTATTTTTTTTCATTTTGTTTTTCTTCTTTCTTTTTGTCTTTTCCTTCTTTTTTAAATAATCTTTTTATTCTATTTTTAAATATAGCAAAGAATGCTCCTATACTTGCTACTGCTGCTAGAAGTAATTGTATAATTAAACTTCCTGTTCCTGGATCAAAATACATAGTATCCCTCCTAATTCTACTAATATTATTATATCTAATATCTTAATAATAAATCTACTTTTTTTTTAAATTTAATGGTATAATTTTTTTGAAAGTATGGTGATTAAATGCTTATATTAGACACAATGAGTTATTGTTCTGATCCTGCTTTGGGTTGGTTATTAAATATATTAAAGACTGCTTTTACTGTGATACAAGTAATTGTACCTATATTATTAATCTTAGGATTAGGAATTCAATTTGGTAGTAAAGTTATTAATCCTGAAGATGATAAAGCTAAAGATAAAATAAAAAATTCTATTACTGCTGCTGTTATTGTATTCTTTTTACCTTTATTAATTAATCTATTAATGTTTGTATTAGGAAACAATTATAATTTAAGTGAGTGTTGGAATAACTCTAAAGTATATAGTTCTGGTACTCAATATATTAAAAAGCCTAGTAGAAGTGGTACTGATGTCTTTTATGTAAATAGTGAAGATTATGCACCTGGTTCTAATGGTGTTGATCCTAATTATTGGGATGGTTTGATAGATGATACTCCTGATACTGGTAATGGTGAATCATGGAATGGAGAAGTAATTGAAGGTAATGCTCAAACATATAAAGATGTAGTTTGGGATCCTAATGATGTTACTAAAATAAGTAATTTAACTAGCGCTCAACTTACTGCAATTCTTAATGCATATGGCGGTAATGCTAAGAACTTTATTCCTTATGCAGTTAATTATGTTACTGTTGAACAAAAATATCATATTAATTTATTTTTCTTTATTTCTCTTCATGCTATAGAATCCGGTTGGATTACTTCTTCAGTATCTAATGCTTGTAATAACTTAGGTGGTTGGAAAGATTTTGGTAATCCATCATATGTATGTGCTAGAGCTCCTGGTAATGAAGGTTCTACTCCATATAGATATTTTTCTAGTAAAGGTGCTTTTATAGATTATGTTGGTAATTCTATGAAGACTAATTATTTAACTCCTGGTGGTTCTCATTATAATGGAACTAGTGTATCAGGTATCATTCATGATTATAATAATGGCTCTGTAAGCGAAATTAATTCAATTAATAAAATTGCAAGAGAACTATTTAGTCATGTATCTGAAGTTATGTAGAGGTGTTTTATGAAAAAATTATTGATAATATTTGGAAGTATTATTATAGGTTCGTTGGTTCTTGTTTTCATACTTAATTATTTATCTGGAGAAAGTCCTACACATACTATTAAATACAACTTAGAAGAACTAGGCTATGTTGAAGATAAAGATAATGCAAATGTTTATACTAAGGTAACTACTAATAATACTAGAGATGATCATTATAAAACTATTTACAATAATGAATCATCAAAATATAATGAATTTGTATTTAATAGAGATGCTTTAACTTTTGAAGAATTTATTAGTACATATGAAGTTACTACAGGTAAAACTGAAACTATGCATATAGTAGAATCTCTTGATACTAAAGTTGTTTCTTATAATTATGAATATAGTTCTTATGAAAGTTCATATTTATTTGAAGGAGAATATGATTATTCTAATGGAAATATTAGTTGTAATATTCAAGATACTAAAGATTTAGATCAAAGTTCAGTAGATAACTTATGTAGTACAATAAATGGTTATATGAAAAATTTCTTAAATGAAAGAAAAAAAGTAATTAGTGATGAAGTTTTAGATAAGTTAATTGAAAGTACTAGACAAGAACCTACTATTGAACAAGATTCTACTAGTATTGAATGAGGTGTTTTATGAAAAAAGATAAAGTTGATATAGGTTTTAAAATTATTAAATTATTAATAGTATTTTTCTTATTTTATTTTAGTTCTTTCTTTCAATATATTCCTGTATTATTATTTAATATTCATAATGTTACTCCAAAGATTAGAGTATTACTAAATTTATTTTCTAACTTATGTTTAGTAATTATCTTTTTCTTTATGTATAAAGATGATTTAAGAAAAGAATGGAAAATATTTAAAAAAGATCCTTGGGGAAAGATTAATACTGGTTTAACTTATTGGGCAATTGGTATTGTTATTATGATAATTTCAAATCTTGTTATTAATAGAATTGTTGGTGGTGGTGCTAGCAATGAAGAAGCTGTTCAAGCTATGATTAAAGCAATGCCATTAGTTATGCTTATTAATGCTGGATTTATTGCTCCATTTAGTGAAGAGATGGTCTTTAGAAAATCATTTAGAGATGTCTTAAAGAAAAGATGGGTATTTGCAATATGCTCTGGATTTGTATTTGGATTACTCCATTGTTTAGGTGGTCCTTTAATTGAATATTTATATATTATTCCTTATGGAATTTTAGGTTTTTCATTCGCATTAGCATATGATAAAACTGATTCAGTATTTACTCCACTGTTCTTGCATATGTTTCATAATACTGCATTAATATTGGTTTCTATACTTAGAAATTTTTTATAAGAAAAGAACATATAATCTATGTTCTTTTTTTTATTATCTTAGGAATCCATTTCTTACTAGATTCATAGTTTTTTATTAATAATTTATCAAATATAGAGATAATTATAATTGATAAGGTATTGCCTATTATAAATATAAAATAATCTTTAAGAAATGTATTTAGCATTATTTCTTTTAGATTAAATAATGTAGTTATAAAGTGATAGAATATTATATCTAAAATATAATTTATAGTTATTAATATATATCCTCTATTGGTATGTTTAAATAGAAAACTAAAAATTATTAGATTAATTATTTCTGTTATAAATAAAGCTATCATTTCATAAGATAGATTTTCATAATTAAAAATGTTTCCTAATGAAAAGTCTATTACTACATTTAATATAAATAATACTATTAATGAAATAATTGTTCCTTTTATAGATGTTTTATAATCATATTTATAATTAATTATATTAGATACTAATAATATTATTGGTAATACAAATATATTTAAGCATATTAATTCTTTTTGAATAGTTATATTTTGGGTAGATAATGCATCATATAGACAAGTAAAAGATGATAGTAGAAAAATATATATCCAACTATCATCATATACTTTAGGCATCTTTTTCTTCATGAATTTTATCTATTAGTTCATCTATATGTTTTCCATATTCTAAGGAATTATCATAAATAAAAGTTAATTCTGGGATTTTTAAAGTATCAAATCTAGGAGCTAAACATTTTCTTATAAATGAGGAAGCTCCATTTAGTGCCTCAGTAATCTTTTCTCTTTTATTATCTTCTAAACAAGTAAAATATACTTTTGCATAACTTAAATCAGTTGATGCATCTACTTCAGTAATAGTAACAAATTTAATATCATCATCTTTTACTTCTGTAGCAATTATTTTACTAATTTCCTCTTGGAAAGCATCATTTAGTCTTTCTATACGAATATTTTTCATTTTATCACTACCCTTATTTATTATCTTTTAACTTCTACTAATTTATATACTTCGATAATATCTTTTTCTTGATAATCTTGGCAATTCTTTAGAGTTATACCACAATCCATATCTTTTTTAACTTCTTTTACAGAATCTTTTTCATGTTGAAGTGTGTTTATTTCTCCATTGTATACTACTATTCCATCTCTTATGATTCTTGCTTTATCATTGATTGATACTGTTCCTGTAAGAACATGGCATCCAGCAATTAATCCAACTTTTGAGAATTTAAATAATTGTCTTATTTCAAGTGAACCAACTACTTCTTCTTCAAATTCTGGATCTAACATACCTTTCATTGCTCTTTCCATATCTTCAACAACTTTATAAATAATATCATATGTCTTAATTGTGATTCCATAACTCTTTGCAGAATCCATTGTCTTAGCGTTTCCTCTTACATTAAATCCAATTATAATTGCATTTGATGCACTTGCTAAAACTACATCTGATTCAGTTATAGCTCCTACTGCGCTTCTTATGATGTTAACTTTTACTCCTTGAACATCAATTTTTTCTAAAGCGTTTTTAACAGCTTCTGCTGAACCATTAACATCTGCTTTTAATACAACATTTATTTCTTTTTGTCCTTCTTGAATCTTACTAAATAAATCTTCTAATGAAAGACCTGCTAGATTCTTTGTTTCTTTCTTAGCCCTTAATTGTCTTTCTTCAGCTATTTGTTTTGCTTCTTTTTCTGATTCAAATGCCATGAATTTATCACCAGCATCAGGTACTTCAGATAATCCTGTAACTTCAACTGGAGTTGATGGTGTTGCTTCTACTACATTTTGTCCTCTATCATTTTTTAGAGTTCTAACTTTTCCGTAGAAGTTTCCAACTACTATAGGATCTCCTAAACGTAGAGTACCATTTTGTATTAATAGAGTTGCAGTTGATCCAACTTTATCATCTTTTTTAGATTCTACTACTGTTCCTGTAGCATATCTATTTGGATTTGCTTTATATTCATTCATTTCAGAGATTAATAGAATATTATCTAATAATTCATTAACTCCTTGACCTGTTTTTGCAGATATTTCATTTGTAATAATATCTCCACCCCAAGATTCTGGAGTTAAGCCATTTTCTACTAATCCTGTCATTGTTCTTTCAACATTTGCATCAGGCTTATCTACTTTATTAATAGCAACTATTATTGGTACATTTGCTGCTTTAGCATGATCTATTGCTTCTTTAGTTTGAGGCATTACTCCATCGTCTGCAGCAACTATAATAATTACTATATCAGTGATTTGAGCACCACGTGCACGCATTTCTGTAAATGCTGCATGTCCAGGTGTATCAATAAATGTAATCTTTTTATCATTATATTTAACTGAGTATGCACCTATTGCTTGTGTAATTCCTCCTGCTTCTCCACCTACTACATCAGATTTTCTAATATAGTCTAATAGTGTAGTTTTACCATGGTCAACGTGACCCATGATTGTTACTACTGGAGGACGTTCTACTAAGTCTTCACTATTATCTTCTATTTCAAAATTTTCAAAATTAGAAATATCAGTTTGTTCTTCTCTTTTAATCTTTTTATCATAATCAGCTACTAATACTTCTGCTGTATCATAATCAACTGAAGCATTTTGATTAGCCATTACTCCTAAAGTCATTAATTTCTTAATTATTTCTGTAGCATTAACACCTAATTCTTTAGCAATATCACTTACTGTCATATCTTTTTTATAGATAAATACATTTTCATCTTGAACAGCTTCATTACTTTGTAATTTTTCACGATGTTTGTATATTTTTTTTCTTTCTTTTAAGAAATTAGCTTTATTTTCTTTACTAACTACTTTCTTTTTTACTTTTTCAAACTTTTGATTATTATCTAAATCATATTTAGTGTTTTGTGCTAATTCTTCAGCTTTGTCTTCTACTTCTTCTTCAAATGTTTCTTCTTCTGTATCATTTGATTCTTCTTCGTCATCAGGTGTAAGATTATTATCTAATACTATGATATCTTCATCATTAAGTATTGTTTCTTCATCTTCATATTTTATTCCAAGATTATCACATAAAGCAATTATCTCATCTACTGTTTTACCTACATCACTTGCATAATCTTTTATATTCATAAAATGCACCTCACTTTTCTATAATATTTTTTATATCTTCATAAATCTTATCTTCTATCTTACATTCTAGATGTTTTTCTAATGCTTTTGTTTTAATTGCTTTTTCTAATACATCTAGATCTTTTTTGATATATGCTCCTCTTCCGTTTGCTTTTCCTGTTTCATCAACGAATACTTTTCCAGTATTGTCTTTTACAACTCGTAATAGTTCTTGTTTTGGAAATTGTTCACGTGTTACTACACATGTTCTTAAAGGTATTTTCTTTGTCTTCATAAGAATCACCTATCTTAAATTAATTCCTTCTTCACGAGCTTGATCTGTTGTTTTTATATCAATTTTGAAATGAGTTAGACGTGATGCTAATCTAGCATTTTGTCCTTTTTTACCTATAGCTAGTGAGAAGTTATCTCCATCTGCTATTACCATTGCTTCTTTATTCTTTGGATCAGTTACTGCTACTAAAAGTTCTTTAGCAGGTGATAGAGCATTTTCTATAAATATAGCTGGATCTTCATCATATCTAACTACATCTAATTTTTCTCCATTTAATTCTTCAATTATATGAGCAATTCTGCTTCCTTTTTCTCCAATGCATGCTCCTATAGGATCTACATTTGGATTAGTTGAATAAACTGCTACTTTACTTCTATTTCCTGCTTCTCTAGCAACACTATAGATCATTACAGTTCCATCTGTTATTTCAGGTATTTCATCTTCAAATAATCTCTTAACAAATCCATAATGAGTTCTAGATAAAAGTACTACTAAGTTTCTTCCATTGTTATCAATCTTAGTTACATATACTTTAATTCTTGCTCCCATTTCAATTTTTTCACCAGGAATAATATCTTTCTTAGGTAAGATACCATTTGTTCTTCCAAGATCAATAAAGAAATTATCTGTATCTTCTAAAGCAACTGTTCCTACTAATAATTCATCTTGTTTATCACCGAATTCATCCATAATTGATGAACGTTCTGCTTCACGAATCTTTTGAGTAACTACTTGTTTAGCAGTTGAAGCTGCTACTCTACCAAAATCATGAGGAGTAACTTCTGTATCGATTGTATCTCCTACTTCTAGAGTCTTATCAATCTTCTTAGCTTCACTTAATTTAATTTCTGTTTCAGGATTGAAATAAATTGATTTGTTTTTATCTTTCTTAGGAGGTTCTAATCCAGCTTCTTCAGCCTTTCTAACTTCTTCTTGGAATGCCTTTTCTTCTTCTTCAGCTTCTTCTTTAGTATCTATATCTTCATTAGTTGCATATTCTTCAAATCTTTTTTCTTCATATTCTTCTTTAGTTAATTTATCATCAGGTACAACAGTTAAATATGAATATACTTTAATATCTCCTGTATCTCTGTTGAATATTACTTTTACATTTGTTTTAGAATTAAAATTCTTTTTATATGCACTTGTAAGTGCAGTTTCCATTGCTCCATAGATAACTTCTGGATCAATATTTTTTTCTTTTACGATATTATCTAATGCTATTTTGAATTCTTTACTATTCATCTTCTCCACCCTTTTCTTTTGAATAAATATCTACTTCATCGATATCATTTTCTTTAAGTATATTTTCTTCTTTATCTATTAATTGATTAATAATAGTAGAAGCTTCAGTTATTTTATTTAGATCAATTGTTTCTTCACAATCTAGTTCTATATTAAGTACATTTTTTCCTTCTACTTTTTCGATGTTAACATCACTTATAGATACATTCAGTTTATCGATTTCTTCCTTTACTAATTCATTTATTTTTTCTCTCATTACTACCTCCAAAAAATATAAATAGAGTGGATTCCTCCACTCCTTTCTGTTTGTATTATAACACAAAATGTCTAAAATACAAAGATTTTTTATTATTTATAAATTAAATACTATAAAAGGTATTAAGTTATTATCTTTTTTTTCATATATTGCGACTAAATGATTATTATATGTAAAAATTACCTTATCATTAATATTATAATCATTAGATAATTTTACTCCGTTTGATACCTTCTTATATTGCTCATCATCTAATTCTATTTTAGGATAATCTAGTACTTCTTCTATACTTAATAATTTGTAATTATTTTTTTCTACATCTTCTAGTGTATAAGCATCTTCTAGATTATATTTATCTACTTTAGTTCTAATTAAATTTGTCATTGTAGCATATGTTTCTAATGACAATCCAATATCATTTATTAGACTTCTTATATATGTTCCTTTAGATACAAAAGTTTTTATTACTACTTTATTTTCTTCGATAGATAATATTTCAATATCTTTTATTTCTACTTCTCTTTTAGGAAGTTCAACTTCAATATTATTTCTAGCATATTCATATAGTTTTTTTCCATTTACTTTAACTGATGAATATATTGGTACTTCTTGTAAATATGTCTTTTTATATGAATTAATTACTTTTATTATCTTGTCTTTATCGACTAATTTATCACTTTTATTAATTACTTTTCCTTCTGTATCATATGTATCTGTTTGATAGCCTAATTCAAATGTTGCGATATATTCTTTATATTTTTCTGTTAATAGATTTGATATCTTTGTAGCTTTTCCTACTGTTACTAACATTAGACCTTGAGCTAGAGGATCTAATGTACCGGTATGACCTACTTTTTTAGTATTTAGAATATGTTTTAGTCTAACTACTACATCACTTGAAGTAATTCCTTTTTCTTTATTTATTAGAAGAACTCCATTCATCTAGAACTCCATTTTATTTATATTTTCTTTAATAATATTTATAGAGTTTTGTAGTTTAGCTGTTTCTTCATCATTTAGTTTGAAGTATATTTTTCTTTCTGCTCCATTTGCATTTATTACTGAAGGCAAACCTATATATACATCATTAGCTTCATCATAAGAAGAAACTACTATTACTGAGTTTTCATTACCTAAAATAGCATTTGTTATTTTTACTAGAGTCATTCCTATACCATAGTAAGTTGCGCCTTTTTTGTTGATTATTTCATAGGCAGCATTTTTTACTTCTTCTGCAATTGATGACATTTCATCTTCACTTAAGAAATCACTAATATTTTGCATAGCAACTGTTACATCTGACCAAGGAATAAATTCAGAATCTCCGTGTTCTCCTATTACATAACCATGAATATTAGTAGGATCAATATTTAGTTTTTCTCCTACTAAGAAACGAAGTCTTGCAGTATCTAATGTAGTTCCACTACCTATTACTCTATTCTTTGGTAAATTAGAATATTTTTGTGTGACATATGTCATTATATCTACTGGATTTGTTGCGATTAAAAATACTCCTTTGAAATTATTCTTCATAACTTCGTCTATTATACCTTTAAATATTTTACTATTTTTATTTAATAAATCTAATCTTGTTTCTCCTTCTTTTTGATTTGCTCCTGCAGCTATTACAATTAAATCGGCATCACTACAATCTTCATAAGTTCCTACTTTTATTTTTATTTTTGATGGAGAAAAGGCTAAGCAATGGTTTAGATCCATTACTTCTCCTTGTACTCTTTCTACATTTAAATCTATTAATGCTAATTCATTACAATAAGTTCTTTGATTTAATAATGCATATGCATAGGACATTCCTACATTTCCACATCCTATTATTACTATTTTCTTTTTATCCATAATTCCTCCTAAAATAGTGATAATTGATTTGAATCAGGTAAATCTTTTAACACTCCCATTTCATTCATTTTTTCTAGTAAAGTTCCTGATACTTTACCTCTACTTTGTAAATCTTCTTTTGAGATAAATGGTGCTTTTTCTCTTTCTTCTACTATCTTTTTAGCAACTGTTTCTCCAAGTCCAGCTATTGCTGAAAAAGGTGGATATATTTCTGTATCATTTTTTACTTTCCAGATAGTTGCTTCTGATTCATATAAATCTACATTTAAGAATTTTATTCCTCTAGCTGTTGCTTCTAATGCTACTTTTAGAGATTCTCCTTCTCCTGCTTCTTTATTTGTTGCTTCATATCCTTTTGTAATTATGTCTTCTAATCTTCTTTTTATGGCATCATATCCACCGATCATTGATTCTACATCAATATCTGTTGCTTTGGTAGTTAACCATGAAGAATAGAAATATACTGGCATATGTACTTTATACCAAGCAATTCTAAAGGCACTTATTACGTAAGCCGCAGCATGGGCTTTAGGGAACATGTACTTTATTTTGGCACATGAATTTATAAACCATTCTGGAATATCTGCTTCTTGCATTGTTTTTACATGATCTTTCCAAGTATCAGGTTCTTTAGATGCTTTCCCTTTACGGACAAACTCCATTATCTTAAATGCTTTTATTGGTTTAACATTATGATACATTAGATATACCATGATATCGTCACGACAACCTATAACTTCTTTAAATGGAACCACTTTATTTTGAATAAGTTCTTGAGCGTTTCCTAGCCAAACATCAGTTCCATGAGATAGACCTGATATTTTTACAAGTTCTGCAAAAGTAGTTGGTTTTGTATCTTCTACTAAGGCTATTGTAAATGGTGTACCAAATTCAGGTATACCTAGTGTTCCAGTGTTACACATTATTTGTTCTTTTGTTACTCCTAGTACTTTAGTTGATGTAAATATAGACATAGTGTCTTTATCATCTAATGGAACTTCACTTGGTTCAGTATTTGATTGTAAGTGAATTAGTCTTAATTGTGTTGGATCTGAGTGACCTAATATATCTAATTTTAATAAGCACTGGTCAATTGAGTGGTAATCAAAGTGTGTTGTTCTCCATGCAGCTGTTGCGTCATCTGCAGGATATTGATATGGTGTAAAATCATATACTTCTTTATAATCTGGAATAACTACTATTCCTCCTGGATGTTGACCTGTTGTTCTCTTTATTCCAGTAATACCTATCGCAAGGCGCTCAATTTCTGCAGTTCTCATATCATTTATATTATTATCTTCTAAATATCCTTTTACAAATCCAAAGGCTGTTTTATCAGCTACTGTACCTACTGTTCCTGCTTTAAATACATTGTTTTCTCCAAACAATACTTTTGTATATGCATGAGCAGATGCTTGATTTAAATCTGAGAAATTTAAGTCTATATCAGGTACTTTATCTGCATTAAATCCTAAGAATGTTGCGAATGGCATATCTTGTCCATCTTTAATCATTTTAGTATGACAATTAGGACAATCCTTATCTGGTAGGTCGAATCCTGATGAATAAATTGAACCTAGAGAAGTTCCATCATCTTCATCAAATATACTTAATTTACAATTAGGACATCTATAATGAGGAGATAATGCATTTACTTCAGTTATTCCCATCATACAGGCTACTATACTTGAACCTACTGATCCTCTGGAACCAACTAAGTATCCTTCATCATTTGAGTGCTTAACTAGACGTTGTGCAATTAAATATATCGGATCGAATCCTCCACCTATTATTCCACCTAAATTTTTCTTTATTGCTTTAGGTAATTCTTCATCTGTTAATTCAGGATCATTTGCTTTTAAATAATCTCCTACTAATTTATTAACATTATCTGATCCTTTAACTAAGTTATCATGTAATTCTTTATGTACTTTTATTTGAAATTCTTCTGGAGATAAGTTTTCTTTTTCTAATTTTTCAGATAATATCTTTAATACAATATCTCCATATAGTTCTGTTGCTAGACGTTCTTCTATCATATGTGGTAGCGGATTACCATACCACTCTTCTGCTTTTGTATAAACTAGTTTAGTTACTTCTTTTGGACAATCTAGGTATTCTTTTCCATCATCTGATTTAACACGTGGAGAGAATGGAATACCTTTTGTATCCGGAATAACTTCAATTATTTCGCATTGATCAGCTATTTTATTAGTATTAGTTATTACTATTTCTTTAGCTTTTTCTTCTCCTAAGAATTTAAATTCATCTAGCATTTCTCTTGTAGTTCTAAAATATTCATTAGGTATTTGTGTTATTCCATTTCTTGCTAGAGCATGACGTCCTCCACCAGGAACTTTTTGATTAACTATTATTTTTCTATATATTAAATCATCTTCTGTTAGATTATGTACATCTCCTGTTGCGACAATTATCTTTCCACAATCTTCTGTTACTCTTACTATTTTTTCTAGGTGAGCAGCTAGTTCTACAGTAGAAGCAAATTCATTTGTTTCAAGTAAATGTGAATAACAAGACATAGGCTGTACTTCTACATAATCATAAAATCTAATTATATTAGATAATTCATCGTCTGACTTGGATTTTGCTTCTTGGAAAACTTCACTTAGGTAACATCCACTACCAATTAGCAATCCTTCTCTTAATTCTTCTATTACACTTCTTGGAATTCTTGGGGTTTTATATAAATAAATAGTTGATGCGAATGATAATATCTTAAATAGATTTTTTAATCCAACTTTATTTTTAGCAAGCAAATTAATATGATTTTCTCTACCATATTTATATATTTCATCTTTATCTACTAATTTATCTAAGTCTTTCATGTTATCTATATTTCTATTAGATAATTTCTTTAACATCTTATGAAAGATTAGTGCTGTTCCTTCAGCATCATAGTCTCCTCTATGGTGAGATGATTCATCCCAGAATCCATCAGGGTTTTTTTCTGTTTTTAAAATATCATATCTTTTTGCTAGAGCACTTAGTGAGTGTCTTGCGAAACTATTGTCTAATGTTCTAGATAATTCTAGAGTATCAATTACAGTATTTTCATATGTTCCTAAATCATATTTTTTATAGCACATTTCTAAGAAAGAAACATCAAATTTAGCGTTATGAGCAACCATTGTGTCATTGCCAAACCATTTAATAAAGTCTTTTATTGCTTCTTCTTCTGTTCTTTTTCCTTTTAACATTTCATCTGTAATATTTGTTATAGCAGTAATCTTTTCTGGTAGGGGTCTACCTGGATTTATTAATTCATCATATCTTTCTAATATTTCTCCATTTTTTAATTTTACTGCTCCTATTTCTATTATTTGGTCTTGTCCACCGGCATTAAATCCTGTTGTTTCAAAGTCGAATACAACATATTCTTCATCAAGCATATTTATATCTTTTGGACGAGTAACTATATTTACTTTATCATCTATCATAGTTAATTCTAATCCATATATTGCTTTGAATGGTTCTTTTCCTTCTTCTAATCCTTTATTATAACTTGTTACATAATTAAACACATGAGGGAATGCTTGTACAGCATTATGATCAGTTATAGCAATTGCTTTATGTCCCCATTTAATAGCTTGTTTTACTAAATCAACTTCATCTATAGTTCCATCCATTTGACTCATTTTAGTATGAGTATGTAGTTCTACTCTTTTTTCTTCTTCAGTATCTAATCTTACTGCTTCTTCTCTTTCGATTTTCATTATATCTCTGGCATTAAGAACTAATTCACGAGAAAACGGATCATTTTTTGTATATCCTCTGATTTTTAACCAAGTTCCTTCTTTTAATTCTTTAGTTAATCTTTTATATTCATCGTTTTCTCTTACAAATACCTTACAATAAATAGAATCTGAATAATCAGTTATTTTTAAAGTAATTATTTTAAAATCTGTTTTAGGTGATTCAAAGTATTCTGTTCCAAATACTTTTCCTTCTACAATTACATTATTATCTTCTCCAATAATTGTTTTCATACGAATAGGATCATCTTTTATATTTCTACCTAAAACTGTATTTGGATCTTTTGCTTCTTTTCTAAAAGTCTTCTTTTCTTCTGTTTGAGTTTTTGTAACTTTCTTTTTAGGAATATCTTCTTCTTTTATTTCTAAATCTTTTATTATTTCACTATTAATAGAAGTATCTTCTTCATACTCCATTATTATTCCTTTAGAATAGCCTAAATCATTATATATTTCATTTAATTTAGGAATCAATTTTTCTATTTTTCTTTTTTCTAAGTCATTTGATGCTTTTATTATTAAATTATCATCTTTAATAAATAATTTATCTTTATAAAGATCTTTTAGTTTTAATCCTTTAATATTATCTAATATAAAATTGTAGTATGTAAGATAAATATTTATATCTGGATTTTCTATATTCCAAATTATTTCTATATTAGATACATTATCATCTAATGAACTAATTTTATTATATAATTCATATAATATTTCTACAGGTAGAAGATTTACTTTATCTATAAAAATATGCCATGTATTGATAGAATTAAATACTTTTACTTTTTGTACTTTAGAATCTTCAAAGTAAGAATATTTTTCTTTATCAAATTCAATTTTATCTAGTATTTTAGTTATATTTTTATCCATTTTCTCCCCCTATAGAATTTTATAATTTATTTTTCTTATATATATTATTATAGATATAATCTATAAACTCCTCTATATCTATTCTACTCAATGATTTATCATATTTATAATTATCCATTGAAAAAGCAATTCTATCCCTTTGCATGTATGCAGGAATATCATCTACTCTTACTCCTAGATACATTAACCAATATGGGTAGATTCTTCTTTTTAAATCTATTAAATCAGGATTTCCACTGATATAGTTACTTTTCTTAGTAAGTTTTGTAGGTAATTCACATAATACTGCTAGTTCTATAATACTTCTTGTTATATTTTCTTTATCAGGCGTAGTTTTAATAGACTTTCTAAGTGCATATAATATTATATTTAATATAGTATTAATATAATTATTATCATCTTTTCCTATTACTAGATTTCCTCTAGTACCAGCTTCATTGTCATTAATAGAAGCATCTAGTAAATTTAGTTCTTTATTAACTACAAATATATCATAAGGAATAACATTCTTTCTTAATAATTTTCTTAATATATCATTTATCTTTGTTTTATTAGAATCCCAGGTATAAACTAATTCTTTTTTATATTTTTCAGTATTATTTTTAATCTTTTCAAATTGTTTTTTTTCAAAAATAATATTATATATTAAATCATTTTCAGGTATAAAATTCTTATAATCTTTAAATATAAGTTCTTTATCCTTGTATGTGTTATTATATTCAATTTTATAGTTATCCCATAACTTTTGTTTTATATTATTTAATTCAGTAGTATAAGATGGTTGAAATAATAGGTTCCATGCTAATACATAATCGTTTGTAATAAATTTTAGTTCCATTCTTATCACCTATATATAATTTATCATATTATAGACAAAAGTTAAATTGAAAAGTATCTTTTCTTGCAATAAAAAAAGTCTAAAATTTAGACTTTTATTTGAAATAAGTCATGTAGGCATAAACTACTGCGACAGCTATAATTACTATAATAACTAAAGCTATTAGTATTTTAATTCCTACTGGCATAGATTTTTCTACAAATTCATCTGATAATGAAAAATCTTTGTCTGATAAATCCATACTTCTAGTATAAAAAGAATCATCTGCTTTATCCATAATACTTACTTCTTTTGTTTTACTTGCTTTTTCTCTTACTTTCTTTAAGTCTTTAGCTGATAATTTTTCAGTATTAGGTTTTTCTTCTTCTTCTAATTCTACTTTATATTTTGAAACTGTTTCTTCAACATTATTTTCTTTTTCACTAGCTTGAGCTGCTACTCTATCTAGAGCTTGTGTTGCCATTAAATCACTTAATAGATTTACTGATGTTTCTTTAGAAATATCTCCTGCTAAAGTCTTAGAAGCAATTGTATCTATTATTTCTCTTATTTCACTTTCATTAGGTGCTTTTATTCTTTCTTCCTTTTCTTTACGATATTTTTCTAATTCAGCTTTATTATCTTTAGATAGAATATTATAAGTGTCCTTTAAATACTTTTTCTTTTCTTCTAATTCTTCTTTTTTCTTTCTATTCTTTTTAGTTTCTTCAATGATTGTATTTATATCGTATACTTTATTCTCTTTAGTTTTATTTATATAATTAAATTCTTGTAATTCTCTTTTTTCTTTTGGTTCTTCTTTTATCATGTTGTATTCTTTTAATTTGTGATAGTCTTCTCTAGTTCTGTTTCTATTATTAGTTATTTCATATGCGTTTGTGTTAGTTACGTCTGTTACATTTGCATATTTAATATCCGAATTTAATTCTTTATACAACTCTTCATTTCTATCGCGTCTTGTAACTGATGTTGTATTCTTTTGATAACGATCCATTCTACGCATATATTTCACCTTCTATGTTAATTTTACCATATTACATAGTATTGTTAAAGATTTTAAAAAAGTCTTTACGTAAAATTAATAATTAGATATAATTTATTCGTTAGGAGGAATATAAATGGCTAAATATAAAGTAAAAGTAGATCAAGAAAGTTGTATCGGATGTGGAGCTTGTTGTGCTAATTTTGAATTCTTTGAATTCAATGATGACGGAGTTTCTACAGTAAAAGGTAAAGCTGAAGATATAGTCGAAGGAGAAGATATTGAAGAAGCAGCAAATGTTTGTCCTGTAGATGCAATAAAAGTTGAAAAAGCAGAAGAAAAGTAGATTTAAAAATCTACTTTTTTAATGCATATATTTGATGTACTTCTTTTATAGTTAATGGTCTATATGCTCCTGAAGGTAAACCTTCAAGGGTTAAGTGAGCAATTCTTTCTCTTTTTAATTTTTCTACATCATAACCTATCGCTTCAAATAATCTTTTAATTTCTCTATTTATTCCATCATGAATTCTTATTTCTACTATACAAGTATTATTCTTATTAACTTTTTTTATTTTAACTTTATCAGGAATTATCTTCTTATTATCTAGTATAATTCCTTTTTTTAGTTTAATTATATCCTCTTTTTCTAATAATCTATTTAGCTTAGCTATATATACTTTAGGTATCTTATTACTAGCGTCTGTTATTATATTAGAAAATTCTCCATCATTAGTTAATAAAATAGCTCCTGTAGTGTCATAATCTAGTCTTCCTACTGGATATATTCTTCTATCTATATCGACTATATCTAGTACTGTTTTTCTACCTTTATCATCAGAAGTAGTTGCTAGAACTTCTCTAGGTTTATTTAATAAGAAATATACTTTATCTTCTTTTTTTAGAATTTGTCCTTCTACTTCTATTATGTCACTTGCTTTTACTTTAGTTCCTAATTCAGTAACAACTTGATCATTTACTTTTACAAGCCCTCTTCTAATTAAGTCTTCTGCTTTACGACGAGAAGTTAGACCTGATTCAGCAATTACTTTTTGAAGTCTTTCCATAATTTCACTCCTTTTTAATCTAATAAGATTTATCTACTAATATTTTATCAAAAAAAATGAATTAAATCACTTTAATTCATCAATATATTTTTTCAGTTCTTTAGAATTCTTTCCTAATATTATTTTTAACTCATTATCAATTTCTACTATTCCTTTAGCACCAAGCTTTTGAATTCCTTCTTTATTAGCTTTAGATACATCTTTTAAAGTTACAATAAATCTTGATAAAGATATTTTAGTATCAATAATATTATCTGTTCCTCCTAGAAGTTCTACTAATTTATTATAATTTAATTTTGCTCCTTTAGATGTTGTTTTAATAAGAGCAAGTAATATTATTATTAATATTATTGCTATAACTATATATTCTATTTTCATTATATCACCAAACTCATTATATACTATTTTTTTTGAAATTAAAAGTATTACTCCATACTAGCTGTATGAGTAAAATAAACTTTTCCTATTCTATCTTCTTTGCTTGTTGTTGAATCATCTAAGACTTCACCTGTTTTAGTATTTATTTTAGTATAACCCATACCTGCTGATTCTGCTTGTAAATCATGAGGAGCACTACCTCCAGATATATGAGCTACAGTAATTATATCTCCTTCTTTGGCAACTACTACACCAATATGATCATCATTAAAATCTCCAACCTGTTCTTCATTGTGCATATAAGCAATATCACCAATAGAACAATTATCTGGATTATAGTTTTCACCAAATTGTTGAATGCTATCGTGATTAGAGTTACTAACGATTAAGTCTACATTGTTGGCATAAACGTTTCCAGAGTCTACATATGACCATGTATTTTTTGAGAAGCCTGCTTCTTTAAGAACCCATGATGTAAAACCAGAACAATCAAATGTGCGAAGTCGATGATCCTCTTGAAAATTACAATGTAATCCATTATATGTTTCACCTAATTCTTTATTGATTGAATCTTCACCTGTTAAATCTCCTGGGTAATGGCCTCCACCCCAGTCATATGGCATATGTGGATAAACCGATGTCATAAATATTGCTGCTATAGCTGCTTTTTCTTTTTTAGATGTAGCTTCATTCATTGCTTTAGTAAATATTAATTCATATCTTTGCCATTCTTCTTCTGTTAATGGTCCACTTAAAGTATTAGGATTAGTTGAACCTGCTAAATCATCTGAATCAAGCATTGAATTAACATATTCTTTCATACCTGAAGATTCAATTTTAACATTAGGAAAATCTGTTCCATTTATTGTTATAGTTGCTATTCCATCTTTAATGTTTGCTTCTGCATCTAGGAATGCATTAAAAGCTACCATGCAAAAAGCTGATAGTTCTTCCATTTTAATAATTGAGTTATCTACATCTGAAACAACTTGATCTAATTCTCCTTCAAAAGATGATAAGCAATCATCATGGTTTTTTCCTTCATTTATTATTTGAGTTATTAAATTTGGAAGATCTCCATTTACACCTGAGGTAGTTCTTAATTCATTTGCCGATTTGTTTATATTTTTAGAACTTTGCGCAACTAAATTATAATTAATTATTGTTCTATCACCCATGTTATCACCTTAATCTTCCTAATTCAGCGTTTACTGCATCCAATTTTTTTTCATATCTATCAATTTCTCTATTTACTTCATCTAATCTTGCTTCTTGCTCTGGTGTTCGTTTTTCTATATCTAAAAGAGTTCTCTTCTCAGCACCAAGACTACTTATTTTTAAAGTAACTTTAAATCTTAATGTAACTAATTCTTCTGCTCTTTTTTGTTTAGCTCTTTGTACAATTTTTGAAGTTACTCCTGTATCAATTCCTGAAATACATGAAAGAGTTTTAGTTGCTTCTTCTTCTAATAACGCTTCTCCTGCAACCAAACAATTTTCGCCTGATAGGCCAGCTGGCATTTCGCTATTAATATCGCTACTTGCACTTTCTTTAAAACTATCTACTTTGGAAGTAAATTCATCACATAAACCTGAAACAGCTTCAACATTCATTAATGAAGATATTTCAGTATCTGCTGTTATTGTCATATTATCACCCTATATAAATTATATTATATAAGTATATAAAAAAAAAGAAGTGCACTGTATAGTTTACACTTCTTTTAATTATTATAAATATGGTTGGTCGTTTACAATAAATTTTGATTCTTCTGATTTTTCTTTTTGTTTTTGTTGTTCTTTTACTTTTAATTTTTCTAAGAATTTGTTACTTTCATCATCAGAAAATCCAGTAAAATCTATTCTAACTATTTGATCATGATTAAATACTGATGTAATGTCTGATCTAATTACTCCTTCAGGAAAAATGCATCCACTATAATCATATATTACTCCTGGTTTCTCTTGTGTTTGCATGCAATAACCAGTAATCATTAATCTTTTCTTTCCACCTTTAAGTAATACCACACTTCCAATAGGTAAATATTTTTCTTGCATATTCATCCCTCTTTCCTTTTAATGAGTTTCAGAAATGTCATCGAAACTAATTGCTTGATATCCATTTCCACTATCAGTACTTGTATCTAATGCAACATTCTCAGTTGCTGTTTGAGCTTGATATCCGAAGTCATCTGAATTATCTAACACTTGTTCTTCAGCTTGATCTTCAGTTTCAAAGTCTCCTTCCCATTCTTCAGCTGTTGCGTTGTCTTCATCTTCATCTTCGTTTTTCTTATCTAAGTATATCTTTGCTCCAACTCCTGCTGCTGCAGCTGCTGCTAATCCTGCAACTATTGGTATTGCAACATTTCCACCAGAACTTGGTTTATTTGAAGATGTTGTTTCTATTTTTGATGATGATGGTGTAATTGTTGTATGTTTAGTTGTTGCAGTTCCTGATTCATTTCCTGTTTCTGTTCCTATTGTTGTATTTGATCCAGTAGATGAACTTGATCCATTATTATCACCTGTTCCTGTAGTACCATCTGTTCCATCAGATCCATTTGGAGGTGCTGCCTCACCTGTACCATTTAAATTGCCTGATTGTGTAGGTGTAGGTGCAGTTCCTGTTCCTGAATAAGCTCCACCATATTGATTTCCAGTTGTGTATGATGGTGCTGGCTCTGTATTTTGTGCTGGAACTGGGCTTCCTTGTGCATCTTGAACTGCATCTTGTGCTGCTTGTTGTGCAGGATCTTGGTTACCACCATTGTTGTTACCACCATTATTATTTCCATCATTGTTGTTACCGCCATTATTATTTCCATCATTGTTGTTTCCATCGTTGTTATTTCCATCGTTGTTGTTTCCGTCGTTGTTATTTCCATCGTTGTTGTTTCCATCGTTGTTATTTCCATCGTTGTTATTTCCGTCGTTGTTATTTCCGTCGTTGTTGTTTCCATCATTGTTATTTCCATCGTTGTTATTTCCATCATTGTTGTCTTCATCATCTACACGATTATCATTATCATTATTATTATTGTTATTATTATTATCATTATTGTTGTTACCACCGTTGTTACCACCATTATTTCCGCCGTTGTTTCCACCATTGTTGCCACCGTTGTTTCCACCGTTATTTCCGCCATTGTTTCCACCGTTATTTCCGCCATTGTTTCCACCATTGTTGCCGCCATCGTCATCATAATCTTCTCTATATTGAGTACCGTCGTCAGTTGTTCCGTCATCAGTTGTTCCATCATCAGTTGTTCCATCATCAGTTGTACCGTCATCAGTTGTTTCTGCTCCATCAGTTGTTTCTGCTCCGGCTAGTTTAAATTGTAATTCTTGTTCAGCTTTGCTGCTATCTTCTACAGCTGTACTTTCAAAATCTGTTGCCCATAATGCTGCTGTTTCAGAATCGACTTTAGTTTTTTCATCATGATCATGTTTTTCTGAATCATATTCTTCTTCTTTAATAGCAGTAACAGCACTTGCTCCTAGGGCTGCTAAATCAATATTTACTCCTAGTTCTGTAAGCCATTGTTGGATCTTTTCTGTATTTTCTTTTATGTCTGCTTCTGCTCCTTGGAAAGCGTTATAGATCATATCAGATCTATCAGCTAAGAATTCAACAGCAACTTTGACATTTTCAAAATATGATGCTATATCATCTATTTTTGCTGCTTGTTCAGCTACTCCATCGTGTTCTAGTGCTGAATCGCTTAAATTACTTTTTGCTTCAGTTACTCTTGTTTTTAATGTTCCTAATTCATTTGCAGGTCCACTTCTTAAGTTTTCTGCTCCAGATTGTAGTGAATCATAAACCACTTGGATTCCCATTATTCCACCTTCTTTTCTACTTTTAATTTAGTTATATATTCTTTATGAATAAATAACATATTCAAAAGAATTTGTATTTTATATTTTTTAATTTTCTATTATATATTTCGTATTTATATATAAATAGTAAAACAAAAAATTAAACTATTTAATTATTGTTGCTTTGTTCTTTTATTCCTTGTGCTTCTTCTTTTGTTATTTGATTATAATTCCAATCATAATAAACTTCTTCGCCATTTTCATTAGTAGTACTAAAGTATAATGGTTCACCGCTAGAATTAGTAGTTAATTCTATCTTCATATCTTTATAATTTGAATTTAATGAATAATATTGTGCAGTATCACCTACATTAGTAATGACAGTTTCTCTTTGCCATTGTTCACTATCTACTTTTCCAAAATTTGCGACAGACTGCATTGCAAGTGCTGTTCCTGTAGTTATCTCGTTACCATTATTATCATACCATTTTGTTTGTCCATCTTTATTAACTGAATAGTAAAGAACGTTTCCATTAGGTGAAGATGCTCTAGATACTAAATTGCCATCTTGATCATGTGCTTCTTCGTAGACTACAACGTTTCCAGGATTTGTGAAGCTAACCTGTGTAGTCCATGAATCAGATGTTATATTACTAAAATCAGCTTTAGCTGTTTGACTAACATTTTCTGATTTGTCACTTGTCTCAGCTTGTTCAGTACTTGCGTCACTTTGATCACTTGATGCTTCCTGAGGATTTCCATACTCTTCCTTGATTTTTTCTGTTCCTCCTGGTCCCCATTTAGTATACATGGCATTTAGATAATCTTGATATGAATCATACTCTGAGTAACTTCCTTGTCCTTTTCTTGCTGCAAATTCTCTTTCAGTTAAGATATTAGAAGCACCAGCTTTTGCTGCATCACCATATGAAGTCCATGGACAATTAAATCCTGCAACTTTTCCAGCTGCATCAGCTTGATATGCTTGAGCATCTATTATTTTTTGATTCCATTTTCCTAAATCTGGAAGTTTTTCGTTAAGACTATCGATATTTGATGAATATGCTGAATTTGGATTTTTACTATCAGCTGTTACTGATGCTGGAGGTGTTCCATTTTCATCATATGTTACTGCTGGACTTTCATGATTCACCGTTTTTGTTTCACCATTTTCGGTTTTACTTTCAGTATATTTTCTAGCTGCATTTGCTGCATCTCTATATCCATTTAATTCTTCTATTAATTTATTTCTTTCTTTATCAATTAATTCAAAATATTTAGACCATTCTTCACCATTATGTTGTGGAACCAAATTATTTAGTGCAGATATTGTATCATTTATAATGTTATATCCACCGCCAAATAAATTATTAAATCTTTCTAATAACTCTAGCTTTTCTTCATAAAGGTAGCCTCTTCCTTCTACTACAAAGGCATGATCTGATAATGCTGCATTACCATTTATATCACTATATACTCCACTACATTCACCTTCTACACTTGTTAAGTCATTGATACAACTTTCAAATTCTGATACGTGGTGATATATAAATTTTTGTGTGTCTTCTTCTGCAGTTGAATCTAAGCTAGTTGTAATGCTTGCTATTTTTGGCATAATATATACCTCCTTTTTTTAAACAAATAAAATTACAGTTTGTTGTAAATATAAGAGTTGTTCTTATACTTACAACACACTGTAATACAGTGTGTAATCTATTATTCAATAGTTTTAGTTTGTGATTCAATATCAGATTCAGCAGATGTATATTCATTTAAGATAGTAGTATAGTCAGTATCTAATTTTGCATTAAAAGCTTCTTGAGCTCTATTAATGTTAGTTCTAACTTCTTCAATAGTTTCTTTATAGAAATTAGCTGAAGATCCTCCCCATCCCATACTGTCAACTTCAGTTGCTGCTGTATCTAAGAATGCTCTCATTGAATCAAAATGCTTTCCAGTTTCAGTTTTTAACTTTCCTGCAATGTAATCATAATTAATTTTATTATCAGCCATTATTTATTTCACTCCTTTCAAATATTAAACGCCTCTATTGAAGCTTGATGTTGTTGTTGTTTCTGCTTCTGCAAGTCTTGTTGAACTACCTTCTAATACTGTTTTTGAAGTAGTTAATGTTGTAATTTGATCAGCTAGTTTTGAACTGATTACTTCAGAATAAACTCCAGCTAATGCATTTGATACAGTACCTGCATTTTCTCCTGTAAAATCATCTTTTACTAGAGTGTCCATTGCAGTTTTTTCTGCTTCGATTTCATTAATTAATGTTTGTAAACGACCAGCTACTTGCATCATTTCTTCTGGTCTCGCATCTAATGGTAATTGTGCCATATTTTTTTCCTCCTTCTATTTTGGTTATTTAAGAATACCGTTCTTTTCCGAACCCTATCCTTATGATTTTATTGTAATTTATTTTATAAAAAAAAACAACATATTTATGTAAACTTTTGTTGTTTTTTTACAAATCACTATTCTTTAAATATTCATTTATTATTTGTTGAATACTATTAATAGACTTTATTTCTTCTTCTATTCTATTAATTGTACTATTCATGGCATTAATTGTGTTAATATCATTTATTTGAATATTTCTTGATAATACTTTTTCTCTTTCTAATTCTATTCTTGCTAAAGATTTTTTTAATGATAGTAAGATTTCATTTAATTCATTAACACTATCTACTACATTTTTCTCTATATAATTAAATATCATAAGCTGCTCCTATAGTTTATTTCATCAATAGTCTTATTGATTTCTTCTATTACATTATTTATATCATTATTTAATTCAATTATTGATTGATATTCACTTCTTTCATTTATAGATAGTGATTTACTATTACATAGATTGGCACTTTCTAATATCTTTTCTTTATTACTTTCTATGTTGTTTTTTTCTTCTACTAGTATTTTTTTATATTCATTTAATATATCTATATTATTCATAGATCATTACTCATTCTACTATATTTTAAAGCTGTTTTTACTGCTTTTCTTAGTTTTATACCGCTTTTTTTGATATTCATTAGTGCTTCTTCTATTTCAGTAGTGTAATACTTTTGCCATGATGTTCTGAATTCATTAGACCAATCTGTATTTATTCTATCAGGAATGTTTTTTCTTATGTTTTCATCAAGAGTTGCCATAGAATCAGAAATGTTAGATACTATTTCATCTATTTCAAGAGCGGCTGCTAAAGATGAGTCTTTATTTACTTTTATCATTATTTAGCCTCCATTTCTTCTTCCATTTTCATAACCATATTATTATATTCTTTTCTTTGTCTATTAATATTTTCTTCAGCTCTATTAATAGTTTCTTCTATTTTCTTAAAGCTTTCTTCTTTTGATTTAAAATCTTTTAATAGATTGGTAGCTGGAGTACCTTTAATTTCTTCGTTAGTTATATCATTAATCAAAGTAATCAATCTATTTAAATTATATTTATACTCTTCTCCTGCAGTTTGTAAGGCATCTCTTAAAGATTCAATTGCTTCTTCATCTACATTTACAACTTCATTCATATTACTACTACCTTTCTAACTTTATTTTATATTATTTTCTTTATAAAATCAATCATATAAAAAAGACTTATAAAAGTCTTTATTGTCTAGATCCACAATTTGAACAAAATGTTCCATTTACTGGAGAACCACAATTTCTACAATATTTTGGGGCTGAAGCAGGTGCTGTATTTAATACTGTATTTTGATTATAATTCATGTTTTGATTGTTATTTGCATTTTGATTATAATTCATGTTTTGATTGTTATTTACGTTTTGATTATAATTTATGTTTTGATTTGTATTATCTTCATTAGCTTCAGGATTATTTAATATATGGTTGTTTTCTTTAGATATCTTGTTAATCTTTTTAACACAGTATACAAATATTCCTATTTCTACTGCTAAAATTGCTAATAAGAATAATCCGCTACCTGATGATAAACAAAAATCATAGAAACCATGTGCTAACATAGGTATTACTAATGCTAGTATTAAATTTTTCTTTTCTTTTGATTTATTTCCTTTTAATCTATAAGTTTTTGCTATAGATAAATAAGTACCCATTAATACTGCATCTGCTGCATGAGATGGAACTGCTGTAAATCCTCTCATTACTCCTAGTGTATATGGGTTAATACCTAGACCACCTGAATTAGCTGCTAATAAATATAATACATTTTCAAAACATGCAAATCCAAGTGAGACAAATACTGCATATACAATACCATCAAATACTTCGTCATATTCCTTATTATTATATCCAACTAGATATGTCATTAATAATTTAGAGAATTCTTCTATAATTGCTACACCTAGCATAAAATAGATGAATAATTCTCCTAATCCCATATAAGTTGTATCACTTCCAAAGAATGGGAATATTGCCTCTTCTACTTCAGTTATTATCAATGTTACTATACATGATGCTATTCCTGCTAAAAACAATTTAATTAATAGTCCTTTAGATTCTTTTTTAAAAT
The DNA here is from genome assembly GCA_902789225.1 of uncultured Erysipelotrichaceae bacterium. Classification (GTDB taxonomy): domain Bacteria; phylum Bacillota_I; class Bacilli_A; order RF39; family UBA660; genus RUG343. The sequence continues at coordinate 32,187 of CADANC010000005.1, read as the reverse complement.
CTTTTTTATAAATATAGAATAATAATAACGCTACAGGTATAACAGCAAGTATTACTATCATTAGTGATTCCATAAATATCCTACCTTTCTTTATTATTTTATCATATATTTATACTTTTTCTATTCATTTTGTAATTTTTATTTGTCATTATACACAAAAAAAGCATCATAGATGCTTTGATATTTTAAATGGTGGAGCATAGCGGGATCGAACCGCTGACCTCCACGGTGCAAACGTGGCGCTCTCCCAGCTGAGCTAATGCCCCATTTCAACTGGACAATATAAATTTTACATAAATATTATTTTATTGTCAAGTTATTTTTTTTAATTTATATTATTTTATTATTATCATAATAACTATAGTAATTATTAGATGATACTATTAAGTGGTCTAAAACAGGAATACCTTGTATCTTTCCTATTCTAACAATACTATTTGTTATATAATCATCAGCTTTTGAAGGAGTTACATCATTAGATGGATGATTGTGTATGACAATTATATATGAAGCACTTACTTTATATGCTTCTTTAAATATTTCTCTAGGATGAATTGTACTTCTATCTATAGTTCCTACGAACAATAATTTTGCTTCAATTAATTCATTTTTTGTATTTAAATATAATGAATAGAAATATTCTTGTTTTAAATTATCAAATAAATATTTTGTTTCATTATAGATGTCTTCTGGAGTAGTTAATTTTTTTAATTTAGTAGGCTTTTTCATAAATATTCTTTTGCCTAATTCAATACTTGCTATTAACTCTATTGCTTTTACTTCTCCTAGTCCTTTTATTTTAATTAATTCATTTATATCAATTTCTTTTAGATCTGATAACTTATAGTTATTTAATAATTCTATTGATATATCTTCTACACTTTTTTTCTTAGTTCCTGATTTTAGAATTATTGATAATAACTCTATATCTGATAAAGTTTCTTTTCCTTTTAATTTTAATCTTTCTCTTGGCCTAAATTCTTTAGGTATATCTTTTATTTTCAATATATCACCCTATATATTATTATCTATAAATAAAAAGAAGTGTATTTCTACACTTCTTTTATTATTAATTTATTCAGTTGGTACAGGTACTTCTGTATTTAGAAATGATGTTAAACCTATTCCATTTACAGAAACATCTTCAACCTCAAGATATTTTTCTTCAGTATATTCACTTTGATTAAGTATAGTTGCTAGAGTTGATAATTGTGAATCATCAAATGAATTATCTGAATTTCTAATATCAACACCATATGTAAATTCTTCATTTGCTTTAGTATATACTACTAAAGTATTTTCATTATTACATGTAACTTCAAATGTCATAAATTCTCTATTTTTTAGAGTAACATTCTTTTGTTTTGATGCAGTACATCCACTATTTTCATAATTAGCTTTTATAGTTTGTGGATCTGCCTTTAATGATTGATATTGTACTTTCTTAGCAGTTATAGACATAGCCCATGTATCTTCTTTATTAGATACTACTAAACCTTCATTATTTACTTTATATTCTAATGATTGTGGAACTTTATAAGTAAATCCATTTGAATATACTGTATCTACTGCTGATTCCTTTTGTAGAGCTAATTCTTTATTATGTTGATATGTCATTAATGTATATGTAATTCCACCAGTAATTAGCATTATTAACAATACTACAAAAGCATACTTTAATACTCCACCTTTTTTCTTTCTTGGTCTGTGTTCTTCTTTTGGTGTATCAACTTTTAATGTATTTGGAGTTGCTACATTAGTTGTAACATTTTCAGGTTTATGTACATTTGCAGTAGGTGGAACCACTAAATCTTGTAGATCATTTTCCTTCTTAGGAGGTTCTACTCTCATTGTAGAAGTTTTATCTAAATCTTTTTGTACTCCTAATGTGAAATCAGATGTTGGTGGTTTCATAATTCTATCAGACTCTTTAAGTGGAACTATAATTGTTTTGTTCTCAATCTTATTTTCTGGTTCTTTCTTCTTTGCCATTTGACTTTCATTTAAAGAATTAATCTTAGACATAGGAATAACAATTCTTTTAGGTTTTTCCTCTTTAACAGGAGCTTTATCTACAATTTTCTTTGGTTGTTCTTTTTCATCTACTCTTGGTTGTAATGTATTCTTTTCAATTGTGCTAACTGCTTTATCTTTTGTTTCGTGCTTAATTTCTGTTGAATGTGGTTTTGTTCCTAAAACATTTTCTTTTTTTGCCTCAAATTTATTTTCTACTTTATCTTTTTCTTCTACTGGTTTTTGAGGTATTGCTGTAAACTTGTTTTCTGTTTTTAGAGGTTCTTTAATATCTTTATTAACAATTTGATTAACTCTATTACTTGGTACTACTATCTTTTTAGGTTCTGTAGGTTCTTTAGAATTAATGCTTTTTACCTCTGCTTTTTTATCAACAGGCTTATTTTCTACTTTTTCTTGTAGTGGTTTTGTGACTATAGGTGTAATGCCTTTTTCAACAGGTTTATTATCTACTTTTGGTTGTAGTGGTTTTGTAACTATAGGTGTAATACCTTTTTCAGCAGGTTTATTTTCTACTTTAGTTTCAACCTTCTTTTCTACTTTATTATCAAAAGCAGGTTTTTTTGGATCAACAACCTGATATTTAGGCTTATTATCTTTTATTTGTTCATTTTCTTTTTTAGCTTCCGCTAAAGTACCACAATTACCACAAAATTTTTCATTTGGACTAATTCTGTGTCCACAATTACTACAAAACATGTTATAACTCTCCTTCATAATTTTTCATGTTTTCTTCTATGTTAGTTACTTCTTCTAATATTTTTTGTTCAATTACATTCGTACTAGATATTTCTATAACTAAATAGTTTTCATCTATCTTGGTGTATAATACCTTAGTATTTATCATATTCAGTTTATCATAATAAACTCCATTATACAAATAATATTGTCTATTATTTAACACAATTTCGTCAACATTGGACAATTTGCTGTTGTCATATACTTCATAATTTGAAGTTATTATAGCATTATTTTTATCTATGTCCTTTGTCAAATAGTACTTTACATCATATCCGTTTTTATATGCATATCTTATACTATACATGTTGTTATTTTTATCTAATTCTTTATAACTAGTTGGTAATTTTATATCAATTTCATTTATATTTGTCTTTTTACTATCAGTAAAATACTTTAAACTTAGTATCAATTTCTTATCTATTACTACTCTATTTATATTATTAGCATAGTTTTTAGTAGAAATAAGTTCAAATGATTCAATTAATTCTTCAGGTATATATCCATTTATAGTACTGATTTTAATTATAAATATATGATTATAATCCAATATATATATTATTTCAGAATTTTCATATACCTTATTTTTCTTAGTATAAGAATTTTTATATATATAAGTATCATCTTTAAGAATATTTATATCTTCTTTATAATCTTTACTATTATTTAAATCCTTATAATTATAATAAATAGTAAATTTATCTTTATTCTTATTAAGATATTCATATATATTAGCCTCTTTTATTGATGTAGTTATTGTTACTTTACTTTCATCATATGAGAATGTATATCTATTAGATAAAGTATTTAATTCTTGTAAAACAAATTTTTCTGGTAATTTATAAGATACTTTATAATTTAAATCAGCTATTTCATATATATTTTTATTCTTTAAATTACTAGATATTTGTTTATTCTTTTTCCATTTTATTCTAGATTTATTAATATCTATTTCTCCAGAAAGATCTATATCTTCATGATTTAGTTTGAATTCTCTTACTATTTCATTATAACTATCTAATAATATATCAATGTATTTATCATCTGCTGTTAATTCAAATAGTATTAGTTTATCTCCTTTTTTCATAATAGTAATTAGAGACTCATTATCTCCTTTTTCATATAAGACTTTATAACTATCACTTTTGTTTATTTTTACTATTTCCTTTTTTAATAGTTTTAATTCCTTATTTTCATTTTCTATTGAATATAGAACATTATCTATTGTAGAAGACAAATTACTATATTTATATGTTTCAGGTAATTCTTCTATACTTATATCTATTATTGAACCATTTTTATGTTTAAGTCTAATTGAGTCATCATCGTTACTTCTTAATTTCCATGTTGAATCATATTTTAATATGTATCTATCTGTTACTAATTCTTTATTTTTAATCGATGTATTATCTTGAACTACTAATATTAATATTATTCCGAATACTACAATAATAGCAGCAACTACGATAGTAATCATCATATCTTTTACAAAACTTTTCATTTTATCACCACTATTACTATTAAATAATCAAATTCATTTATGATTATTATCTTATTATATTCATTTTCATATATATATTTATTATTAGTAACAGATACTTCTTTATAATTATTGTTTAATAAATGATTTCTTAAATCTAGAGATATATCTTCATTAGACATATATTTATTAATCTTATTTTCATATCTTAAACTTATTATATTATTATCTTTAGAAGATTTTACTAAGGGTATATTTATATTATTATTAATAGTTTTAATAATATCTATATTTTTTATATTATTTTGTAGTTTTACTTCTTTTGATTTATTTTTCTTATTTTGATAGAAATCTTCTTTTAACTTATCAAATGAAGTTACCTCTATTGAAGTAAAATCTTTATTATTTAGTTTGTCAATTGTATTTGAAATAATATTTGTATTTATATATTTCTTATATATTGATTCATCATTATTAGTTGATATTCCTAATAATTTAGAATCTGTTGATATTAGTATTTCACTAGAATTATCTTCTTCAGCTGTCTTTATATAATTAAAATTGTCTATTACTAATGATTTATTAGTAACTAAATTATTGTTATTTAACTTTATTGTTACAACTGGATCTTCTATATTAGGTGTTTTTCCTATAGAAATACTTGAAGTATTATTAGTTTCTAATTTAATTAAAGCTAGATTGTTTTCTTTTGATAAAGTTATTATTCCATCTATCTTATAATTGTTTGATGAGATGAACGATGCATTTAATAGAGATTTTTCTATAAAATCATAATTTGTTAATACTATTCCTGGAGATACTAATACTCCTAGTGATGAGGTTACTAATTCATTAGTATTATATGCATTTAAAGTAATAATACTTGAAGAAATACCATTATATATATTATTAATAGTATTAGTATTTAGTTCATTATACTTAGTATAGTCATATATATTAGATAAATTAACATCTTCTTTTATAGCAAAAGCTGTATCATCATATGTATTTAGATCATCTACTAATTTAGCAGATACATAATATAAATAGAATGATTTATCTTTTTCTTTAAAGAAGTATGTTAATATTAGATTTGATTTTTCTTCAATAAATTTTGTTTCATTTGGAGCAATACCTTTATATGTTATATCAGGAAGAGTTAGTGTTGAAATATAATAATTATTTGATTTAGTAATATCCATGTTAGTAATAGATGAATATTTTATATTCATTTCATTTAATGATAAAAACATTCCATCTACTGAGATATCAGGTACTAAATCATTTTCATCTGTTGAATATTTTAATTCTTTATAATCTTTATGTCTTAAATAATATGTTTTTGATGATTCGTTTTCATTTCCTAATAATAAGAAAGTTGTCTTTTCTGATAACTCTTTTATTTCATCATAATTATCTATTTCTTTTGAATTTGATTCTATTTTATAGGCACTATTAAAACTAGACTCTACTTGTCTATATTTTGATAGATTTAAATTAATATTCTTATTAATAGGTTTTTCCATATAAAAGAAATTTATTAGTATTAAGAATATTAATGGTATAGATGTAATTAATAATATCTTTTTCATATTACACCTAACTTTCTAATTTCTTTTGTAATACTTGTAATATGTATTTAGATGCTAGAGATGCATTATCTCCATTTAAATATTCATCATGGAATGCTTCTGCTATAGTTTCATCATAAATATAGCTTCCAGTATCATCTGTTGATACTGCATAGCCTGATATAGTTTTTCTCCAAGCATCAAATGATAATACTGTATTACCATCATTTATATAATTATTATATGCTTCTTTTAATAGTTTTAATGAGTATTGTCCTTCACTATAATTCTTGGTTAACTCATAAATGTATTGATCCTCATTAGCTGTTACAGCAACTAATCTATTAGTTTTACTTTCTTTTAATAAGGCTATAAAAGATAAATAGTGGCCTAATTCATGAGCAACAGGAGAATATTTTGTTGCGTTAGCAGGAAAATGGCCAGTAATAGAACTATCTTTTACGGTAGACATTAATTTATCTTCATTTAAAAAGAATGATGCATTTAATAATATTTCTGTTTTGTATACTTTTGCATATTTACTACGTGAAGTAGAATTTGCAAATTTAAATGTAGGAACAAATACAGCTATAATGTTATTATCTTTTAATGAATTATTCTTTAATGATAGGTTTGTTAAATAATTACGTGCTCCTGGATATTCGATATATATTGTTGCGATTACTTTTTCTAATTCGATTGCTAGATTAGAATCTAATTCACATAGATTTACTGCTGTTACACCATAATTATTTATTATATCGTTTTCTATTCCTATTATGCCTGCATCGCAGGTTGTTTTTTGTTCAATTGAGTCTTTTTGTATTAATTTATATGCATCATCTGTAGTATTTATTGTTACTCCTGAATATACATGGTCTGTAGAAATAATTGTTTGAAAAGGAGAAGTTACTTCTTTTTCAGCAGTATATTCTTCATTTGATTTATCAGAAAAATAATAATGATCAGTTAAAAAATATACTGTTATGAAAGTAAAATATAAAATTAAAGTCCCAAAAACAACCCCTCTTATTATTTTCTCTTCTTTTTCTGTTCTTTGTCTAATTAGGGGTCTATTACAATTTGGACACTTATCAGATTTATGTGAAATTTTAGATTTACAATATCTACAACGCATATCTTTTATCCTCTATTTTGATTATATCATAATATAAAAAAACACGTAAAATAATTTACGTGTTTATTACAATTATGATACTAATTCTGATGATTTAAATTGGAATGTTCCTTCTTTTTCAGCAAATGTTAATTTGTATAATGATCCTTTTGCTATATCTGATAATGATAAATTATTGTCATAGAATTCTCCTATAGCATTTGTTTTTCCATAATCTGAGAAGTAAGTTGTTGTCTGTTTTTCAAAATTATATGTGCCATATAGAACTCTTACATATACATTTAGTTCATTATCTTTTTCTTCTGCCATTACTACTTGATCAAATAAAACATTTTCTTTTGCTTCAAATCCACATCCTAGTTCAGATTTAGTAAATGTTTGAGTTGATTCATTATAATCATATATTGGACATCCATAATGTTGAATAGGTAATTCATAATCAGTTCCATATAGTTCATCAACTTTTTTATTTAATTCTTCTACTGTAAATGATGCTCCATCATCTAAAACACCCATATTCTTATCTTTTAAGATATCTGTTGCGGCTACAACATATGCAGTATCATTTGGAATATCTTTTGCTGTAATACTTTTTCCTACAAAATAGCTTCCTTTTATTTGATCAAAGTAACTAGAAGTTATTACGCCATAAGAGTTAATTACTTTTTCGTCATCTATAGATAAATTTACATTAGTAGTCGTTGCTGTTGAAGTATTATCAGTTTTATTATCATTTCCTTTTGTATAAATAATGTATCCTACTAAACCTATTAATGCTAAGAATAATATTACAATTAATATTGCTGTTCCTACTCCACCTTTTTGATTTGTTGTAGTAGTTAGTTGTTGATTTCTTGCTGATGTTGCTCCTTGTTGATCATATAGTTCATTAAAAGATCCAATTTTAGGATTCATTTGCATTGTTTCTTGATTAGCAACTTGTTGTTGATATTGCATTGTTTGTGTTCCTTGTGTTGTTGTTGTTGCAGTTTGTCCTGCTGCTTGATTATATTGTGTTGTAGCTGCTTGTGCAGTTTGAGTATATTGTACAGTTTGAGCAGTTTGAGCTGCTTGCATAGTTTGTTGCCCAATTGTTTGTCCAGTTGTTTGTGTTTGTACTTGATAGTTTAGAGTTTGTTCAGTTTGTTGTTGATCATTATTCATAATCTATCCTCCTATATTATATTCATTATAATATTATTTAGTTTAGATTTCAATAGTTTTGATTTTATATTAAAAATATGCTATAATATCAACGTTTTTATTTTTGGAGGTGTAGTATGAGAAAATTAAATAATTCAAACAATTTAAGTAATCTTTATATTAATAATCTATATTTAGACGGAAGTAAAAGAACAGTACAAACTTTTAAATTAATTCCTAATTATGATAGAATAAGTAAATTTGTTTCTAGTGAAATAGAAAAAATTCCAGAAGATGAAAGATTTTTAAGAACGGATAACCCTATTTCTTTTTGGAGTTTTAGAAGAAAAGATGATGTAGTCTATGATTGCTCTGCTTATTCATTGAGAAAAGGACAAATTGAAGAACAAGATCATTATTTATCTTTTTTTGAAGATGTTCTAAAAACTGGTAGAGATAGTTGGTTTGAGCCAGAAAGTGTTAGATTAAAATACGAAACAGGTGAAGAACTATTTACATTTAGTATTGGATGTATGCCTTTTTCTATACAAACAACTGAAGATCTTTATATGTTGGGTTTGTTAGAAAACAGAAAATTTGATTCTGCATTTTTGCAATTTGGAAATCTATCTGAAGTATCAAAATTATTTAGTTTATCAGATGTAATTCATTCTATAGATTTAGATGAAATTGATAAACTTGTTGAATATGGAATTATTTCCGACACTGAAGAAAATATTGATAATTATAAACATTCGAGTCACGTTTATAAGAATTTAAGAAAACATTATAAATAAAAGAACTATTGTTATAGTTCTTTTTTTAATCTCTATTCTTCTTAATTCTTCTTGCTATTTCACTGTTTTTGTAATCTATGTTATCTGTTACTTCATCTATTACATTTAGGAAGTTGGGTATTTCTATTTTTTGATCTTCAGAGATTAGTTCAATTTCAGCGATTGCTTTATCTTTCCAAAATGGATATATATCTATTTCAAAATATTGATTCTTATAAGTTAGGCAGTATCTATCTTTAATAATTTGTCCTCTAGTTAAATCTGCATTTAATAATTCATTTATATATTCTTCTTGAGTTAATCTATTTTCTATTTCTATTCTCTTTAATGGATTAACAGTTATTTTTCTTGCTTTTGAATAAGTGTATGAACCATTATTTCCTCTTTGTCTTATTCTTACTTCTTCATCTTCATTTGATACTAGATATGTTTGAACTATTTTTACTTTTTCACAATTAGGTAATGATTCCAAATATGAAATATCAGGCATTTCTATTAAGAATTTTCTTTCTATCTCATATGGATTAGGTTCTCCTAAAACTGCAGCTATTTCTCTCATTAATTTTTTCATTTTATCTTCAAAATTACTACTATTATCTATTATTCTTAAATGAGGATGACCAGTCCAAGATGAAACAAGTAAGTCATCTAATCTTGCTGCTTCTTCTATTGTTTCAGTTCTTGCTTCATTATCTAAATTGTAGTATTCTTTTGCTCCTTTAGCAGCAGTTACTAAATGAAATACTGCATCATATGAATCTCTTATCTGTACTTTATTTAATCCTTTCTTCTTTAAGATATTATTAAAATCTTTCTTACCCATATATGCTATATTGTCCATTATGCCTCTATCGCACACTAATAATATCTTATCATTAGGTAATTTCTTAGCTGCTTCTTCAAATAATCTTTCTTTTTCCAGTTGTAATTCAATTAATATTTCTTGAAAATCTATATTAGTTCTTGCTTCCCATGGAGTGAATCCTCCTGTTATTAATTCGGTAGCCGTTTCTTGAATAAATAATACTTTGTATCCTTGTTTTACGAAATTATTTTGTATCCAGTTCATTGCAGTTGTTTTTCCTGCACATGGACCACCTGTTAAAACAATTTTAGTTATCTTTTGTTTTTTCTTTTCTTCTTTGGTTTCTATTAAATCATCTAGTGATACATCAAATATCTCTGATATCTTTTTAAGATTTTCTATTGTTGGTTTTGAAGTACCATTTTCCCATTTAGATACTGACTTGTCTGAAATATCTAATAAAATAGCTAAATCTTCTTGAGTTAAATTTTTCTTTTTTCTTAGTTCATATATCTTGTCTGCTAAACCATATTCATCCATAAATACCTCCTACATCTTTATATTAGCTAAGTAATTTTAAAAATACAATGAAAAGTATGTAACCTATTGGTAGAATTAAAAATAGAGTAGCTTTTTGTCTACTCTATTTTGTTAATTCTTCTAATTTTTGTTTTTCTTCTTCTAATTTCTTTCTATCCATTTCTACAATCTTTGCAGGAGCTTTATTAACATAGTTTTCATTTGATAATAATTTTTCTCTTCTTGCGATAGATGCTTTTAATCCTTCTATTAGAAGTTTTTTAGATTCTTGTTCAGCAACTGTTTCTATATGTTCAAAGAAGATTGTTGCTTTTACTCTGTTAGAGAATACCTTGTAGGCATTCATTCCTAATGGTTTATCAACCAAATGATCTTCTAGTTTTAACATTTTTACTATCATTTCATTATCATCTGTAGTATCAAACATTACTTTCATGTCTTTTGTTATTTTATTTTCTGCTTTTACATTTCTAAATTGTTTGATAAATTCTATTTCATCTTCTACAATTCTTTCTTCATCTTCAAATACATATTTCTTTGTATATTTTGGATAGTTTGTAATCATAATTGATTCTTCATCTTTAACAGGTAACATATTATATATTTCTTCTGTTACAAATGGCATAAATGGATGTAACATTTGTAATATTCCTGTAAGTACAAAACATAATGTAGACTTAGTTGATTCTTTTTCAATAGAATATTTAGCCATTTCAATATATGAATCACAGAAACTATTCCAAGTAAAGTCATATATTTCTGATCCTGCTAGATTAAATTCATATTTATCCATATGTTTTGTTACTGATTTAACTAGTTTTTCGTATTTAGATAAAATCCACTTATCTTCATTTTTTAAGTCTTTAAGATTTATCTTTTTCAAGTCATGAATATTCATTAATGTAAAACGAGAAGCATTCCATATTTTATTAATATAGTTCCATGTAGCTTTTAGTTTTACTTCATCGAATCTCATATCTGTTCCTGGAGCAACATCTGTTGCTAGATAGTAACGTAGTGCATCTGCTCCATACTTATCAATCATATCAAATGGATCTATGCCATTGCCTAAACTCTTAGAGAATTTTCTTCCTTCTTTATCTCTTATTAATCCATGGATTAATACATCTTTAAACGGTCTTTTTCCAGTTAGTTTTAATGATTGGAAAGTCATTCTATTTACCCAGAATGGAATAATATCATATCCTGTAACTAATACATCATTTGGGAAGTATGCTTCCATATCATCTGTTTTATCTGGCCAACCTAGAGTTGCAAAAGGCCAAAGTGCACTAGAGAACCATGTATCTAATACATCATTATCTTGTACCCATCCTTTTCCTTTTGGTGCTTCCATTCCAACATATACTTCATCACCTTTATACCAAGCTGGAATTCTATGTCCCCACCATAATTGACGAGATATACACCAGTCATAAGTAATTTCCATCCAGTGATTCATTACTTTTTCATATCTTTTTGGTACAAAGTTTACTTTATTATCTTTATCTTTTTGATTTTCTAATACTGCATCAGCAAGTGGTCTCATTTTAACAAACCATTGTTTTGAAAGGTAAGGTTCTACCATTACTCCTGTTCTTTCACTATGTCCTACTGAGTGAGTTATTTTTTCAATATCAATTAATAATCCTGCTTCATCTAAATCATGAACTAGTTGTTCACGACAAGCTTCTCTAGTCATTCCTGCGTACTTTCCACATTTATCATTCATAGTAGCATCTTCATTCATTACTACTATTCTTTCTAAATTATGCCTATTACCTACTTCAAAGTCGTTGGGGTCATGAGCAGGAGTTATTTTAACTACACCTGTTCCTTCTTCAGGATTTGCATGTTCATCTGTAATTACTGGAATTTTCTTTCCAACTACAGGTAATATAACATTCTTACCAACATACTTTTTATATCTATCATCATTTTCGTTAACAGCTACTGCAGTATCTCCAAATAAAGTTTCTGGACGAGTAGTTGCAACATCTAAATAGTCATCTGTTCCATCAATAAAATATTTAATATGATAGAAAGCTCCTTCTACATCTTTATAAATAACTTCTTCATTAGATAGTGCTGTTTTTGCTGCTGGATCCCAGTTAATTATTCTTTCTCCTCTATAGATTAATCCTTCATTATAATAATCTACAAATACTTTTTTAACTGCTTTTTCTAATCCTTCATCTAATGTAAATCTTTCCTTTGAATAGTCTAGAGTTAAACCAAGAGATGCCCATTGTTTACGAATTTCTCCTCCATATTCATGAGTCCAATCCCAACAAGCTTCTAAGAATTTATCTCTTCCATATTCATATTTGTTTATACCTTGATCTTTTAGTTTTTTAACTACTTTTGCTTCTGTTGCGATAGCAGCATGATCCATTCCTGGTAACCATAAAATATCATTACCCTTCATCTTTTGATATCTAATAATAATATCTTGTAATGATACATCCCAAGCATGACCTAAATGTAATTTACCTGTTACATTTGGTGGAGGTATAACTATACAATAATGTGGTTTACTACTTTTATTATCTGACTTAAAATAACCATTTTTAAGCCATATATCATATTTATCTTTTTCTACACTCTCGTGATTATATTTAGTTTCTAATTCTTTCATTTTATTTATCCTTTCCTTTTTTGTATTATTTCTTTGAAGTTCTTGACTCGTTTATTATTCTCTAGTTTCATAAATTCACCTTCTTAATAAAAAAAATCACATCCTATAAGGACGTGATTACGTGGTACCACCTTAATTACTTCTCGATATATTTAACGGCATTACCGGAACTACTTACTAAACTCAGTAATTCTACTCCATCGCTACAAAAGATATTTCATTTATTCACTTACACCAAACGTGAACTCTCTTAAAAACTAGATATCTTTCCTCGATTTCTTTGCATTTCTTAATTATTATATATTAATAATATTTTTTTTTCAATGCTTTATATCTAATATATTTAGCTTTTTCTAAATCATTTCCTTTTAATGTATCTAGATAGTCTACAGGATTAACATTTTCTTTTTCAGTATATAAATTTACAAATATATCTAATAATTCATCATCAAAACCTAAATCATCTAAATAACTTAAATAATTATAATAATCACTAATAGATAATCTTCCTGCTTTTAGTCCACCAACAGTATTTAAAATCATTGTTGAGTATGATAATAAATCATTGTTTTTATCTGGATAAGGTATTCCATAATCATTAAACCTGTACTTATTTAGATTACCTACTTTTCTATCTGTATTTAAATAATAAGATTGTACTGCATCATCTTTATTGACTGAACTACTATCTAAATCTATAATTCTTAATTCACCATTATTATCAACTATTATATTATAACCTTGTAAGTCATTAAAATAAAATTCTTGATCACAAGATTCTATTTTTCTTAATACTTCTCCTACTTTTTTTAATAAATCTATTTTATCTTTAGTAGGTATTTCTGAATATAATATTTCTTGTAGTGTTTTTCCTTTTACTTCTTGTATAGTAAATCCTATATTTTTTCCTCCAGCAATTGCTAATTTTTCAGGAATAACTAATTCTTCAAATTCTACTAGTGGTGAATTGTTAATAGTTTCTAACGTGTATACTTTTCTATCAATTGTTTTAGCATCTGTTAAATATAATTTTTTTAATAATAGATTTCTTTTATAATAGTATATTTTACTTTCTGTAGATAAAAAAACATTTGGATATTCAACTAATCTAGACAATTCTGCTTGAGTTAATCTTATCTTTTTCATACCAACAACCCCTTAACGCCGGTTATTATATCATATTTTCTTTGTAAAGTCTATTTATATTTGTTATATTAGATTAGAAGGAAGTGATTGATTTGTCTTTAAGAAGAAAAGATTATTTAAGTTGGGATGAATACTTTATGGCAATTGCGAAGTTATCTGCTGGTCGTAGTAAAGATCCTAATACTCAAGTTGGTGCTTGTATAGTTGGTTCTGATGATAGAGTTTTATCTATTGGATATAATGGTGCTCCTAATAATTTTTCAGATGATAAAATGCCTTGGGGACGTGAGGGTGATCCTAAAGAAACAAAATATATGTATGTATGTCATGCTGAAGCTAACTCTATTGATAATTTCAGAGGAAATAAAAAAGAGTTAGAAGGTGCTAAAATCTATGTAGATTTATTTCCTTGTAATGAATGTGCTAAAAGAATTATACAAAGTGGTATTAAAGAAGTTATTTATTTATCAGATAAATATAGTAAAAGCGATTCAACAATTGTTAGTAAAAGATTATTTGATGAATGTGGAGTGAAATATAGATGTTTAGATAAGAAATATCAAAATGATTATTTATTATCTATTAAGCCTGATATTCCTCTTGAAAAAGTGAATAATAAAAAAAATAGAGATTGAATTTCAATCTCTATTTTTTGGTAAAGTAACCAGGTATACCAGGATTATCTATTCTTGCATATTCTTTATCCAAATGATTTCCATTATACAATGTACCATTTCCACCTACTAATGATGTACAGTTTTGAAACATTGTATCAGAATTTTCTATTGTAACATGGTCTAATTTAAAATTATCGCTTGCTTTTATTGTTTTTAATTTGGAGTCGTCCATAAACATCCATCTTGTAGATGTAACATTTCTGGTATCAAAAGAAGATAAATCTAATTCTGTTAAATTATAATCAAATTGAAACATTCCATCCATATTTGTAATATTCGAAGTATCCCATGTATTAAGTCCTATTATTTCCTTAACGTATGAATTTGCAAATAAGCCTTCTACATTTTTTGTTTTACTTAAATCCCACCCTGTAACATCAATTGTTTCTATATTCTTAGTGCATAAGCTTGTAGCTCTACAGCCCAATGAATGTGTAAAATTTTCTGGTATTTTCCAATTTTTCAATGAAAGGGTTTTTATATTTGTTCCACTAAAAGCACCTCCTAAAACTGATGAGTTTCTTATATTCCAATTATCCATTATGACTTTTTCTAAATTATTTGAACTAGAAAATAATGCTTGTGCTGATTCAAGACTTGATGTATTAAAGGTGCTTAAATCTATTTCTTTTAAAGATGAATTAGAACAAAACATACATCCCATGTCCTTAACTTTAGATGTATCAAATCCATGTAAATCATATTTTTTTACTAAAGAATTACCAATAAACATTGCTGGCATATTATAAACATTTGATGTATCAAAGCTACTTAAATCATATTCTTCTACATTAGTAACTCCACTAAACATTACTTGCATATTATAAACATTTGATGTATCAAAACTACTTAAATCTATGCTTGTAGTCTTACTACCTGCAAACATATAACTCATGGATACAATTGGTTTATCATTTATTGATGTGCATAATTTTGTAGTAACTGGATTAGATGAGTCTTTATTGGTAAGAATCACACCCCAGCCATCTTTATTAATTGCAACCCAATCTACTTTATTTGAAGCATAATTGTAATCGTATTCTTGCATATACCTATAAGTATATTGTCCATTTACATATTCTGCACCTGGGACTAATTCTCCGTTATATGTACATGGATTAGGTTTAACTTTACCAACAATTATATTTGATTCAATATCAATATTTGCTTTACATAATGCATATGTAGTTATTGGTACAAATAAAGATAAAAATAATAATAAAATATATGTCGTTGCTTTCTTATTATTACATTTAAACAATATAACAGTTAGCAATATTAAAAATAAAATAAACATTATTATATTATTACTTTTTGTTAATGGATTATTCAAAATAGGTTTTCTATCTACTAAGTTAATAGAAACAATTCCATTATCATTGTATTTTCCACTAAAGAATTTTTGTTTTTCTACTTCATTTTTATATTCAACTTTTAAATAGATTATTTTTGATTTGTTTGGTTCTATTCTATTAGATCCATCTTTATAAGATAAAGAATATATAAAATAATTTGAATTATTATTTATAGAGTTTTCATCAAAATAATAAACTTCATTTGAATTATTTTTTATTTTTATCTCATAATTTATATAATCACCAACATCATACATTTTTAAGTTGAGTTTTAATTTATTGTTTTCTAATGTTGGATTAGCTAGTTCTTCGGTGTATTTTGACTTTTCTTTCACATTAATTGATTCAATTCCTATGTTATTTGTTTTGCATTCTTCAGCAAAAACACTATAATTAATTAAAAATAATGTTGCTATTATAACTAATAATAATATTTTTCTCATATCATCACCTATTTTAATAATATCACTAAAAATTTATATTAATTAATTAATATAAAAAAGCAAATGTCTAATTGACATTTGTTTTTATTATTAGTTATTAGCTAATTCTTTTTTATTTTTTCTGGTTCTTTGTAAGTTTTTCCTTTTGTATCTACTAAAGCTTTTACTATAGTTAAATTCTTTTTTAAGTTTTCATCTTCTACTTCTTCATTTTCTACTATATTTAATATATTATCCCAACCATCTATTACTTTACCAAATGCAGCGTAATCTCCATCTAGTGTTGTAGATGAACCTAACATAATGAAGAATTGACTTCCTGCAGAATTCTTATCAGTTCCTCTAGCCATTGATACTACTCTTTCAGTATGTTTTAGTTTGTTTTCTACTCCGTTAGATGCAAATTCTCCTTTTATTGTGTATCCTGGATCACCTGTTCCTGTTCCAGTTGGATCTCCTCCTTGTAATACAAATCCTTCTACTAATCTATGGAATGTATTATTATCATAGAATCCTGATTTTACTAAAGAAATAAAATTATTTACTGTATTAGGAGCAACATCAGGATATAATTCTATAACTACTGATCCATAGTTTTTAATATACATAGCAACAACTGGATTTTTAGTATCATAATTTAGAGTTGCTTCATTTGTATTTACATCATAATTAATATTTAATAAGTCTTCTTTTACTTCTTTTTTAGTAGCCATATTTCCTATTACTATTATTATTACTACTAAAATAATTGCTATTATTGGTATTAATTTTTTCATATTATTTTTCCCTTTCTAGAATGTCTTTTGCACTTACGATTCCTGTTGCAGCAGCAGTTACTATATTACCTGCTTTTCCTGCTCCATCTCCTATGAAATATATATTATCATCTTTTAATCTAAATTTATTATCTGTTTCAATTTCATTTGAGAAGAATTTTATTTCTGGTCCATATAATAAAGTATCATCATTGTTTACTCCTGGAATAATCTTATCTAGAGTTTCTAAACCTTCTAAAATATTAGTAATAATTCTATGAGGTAAAACTAGTGCTAAGTCTCCAGCAACACAATCTTTTAGAGTAGGTTCAATAAATCCTTTATTTATACGATGCCATTCACTTCTTCTTGCATTACGTAAATCTTTAAGTGATTGGATAATTGGTTTTCCATCTCCTAGGACGTTTGCTATACGAGCAATTGATTCTCCATATTGGCGAGTATTAGTTACAGGTTGTGTTAAATTAACCTTTGAAATAAAAGCAAAATTTGTATTGTCTGATTTAATATCTTTTAAGGCATGTCCATTAACACAGATATATCCATAATAGTTTTCTTTAGCAACAAAGCCACCTGGATTAGTACAGAAAGTTCTTATTTCATCACCCCAATTTCTATAGATTGAGATAAATAAGGTATTTCATATTTATCAGCTAATTCTTGTATCCATTTAGCACCAGTTCTTCCTGGAGCAACAACAACATATTTAGATTCAAGAGTTTCTTCTTTTTTACCTTTCTTGTATGTTATAACATGCTTATTTTCATTTTCAGTATGAATATCTACTACATCAGTTTTATCAAGTAGAGTTACTCCTTTATCAATAAGATAGTTAGATATTCCTTCAATATATTCAGGTAAATGATCACTACCAAGATGTTTTTGTTTAATAATTAATAGTTTTGCTCCAGCTATAGCAACTTTTTTTCTAATTTCCATTGCTTCATCCATATTAGATGGATATACTTCAGCATCCATTTTAAATTTATTAAATATTTCTTCTGTTTCATCTATTAGTGCATTTGCTTCTGACTCTAACATATATTTAGTTAAATCGCTTTTACCTAATTTAGGAATAAAATTTAGTTTTCCATCAGAAAAAGTTCCTGCTCCACCATAACCTGACAAAATTGCACATGGGTTACAATTTTGACATGGTATACCTTTTTTATTCATAGGACATACTCTATGTTCTACATCAGATCCTCTTTCTAATATAACTATTTTTAATTTTTTGTTTTCTTCAATAAGTTTATATGCTGTAAATAAACCAGCTGGACCTGCACCTATTATCGCAACATCATATTTCATTTAATCATCTCCTAAAAAAGTCCATTTCTATTCTATCAAATATTTTTTCATAAAAAAAGTAACATATGATAAAATATAATTGGTGAGGTACATGACTAGAGAAGAAATCAATGAAAACTTACAAGATGAGATTGATTTAGAAGAAAAGAAAAAAAATAGAAAAAAGATAGTTCTTAATGTTATTAAAATTATTCTTTTAATTATTGCTTTGTTTATAGTATTCTTTTTTGTTAATAAATATATTAATACTGGGATAATTAAAGTTAATGAAAAAAGAATTATTAATGAAAAGATTCCTGATAGTTTTAATGGGATTAAAATTATACAGGTAAGTGATATTAAATATGGTTCTAGTATTAATAATGATGATATTAAGAAATTAGTTAAAATAATTAATGAGCGAAAGCCTGATATTGTTTTATATACAGGTAACTTAATAGATGATCAATATAAACCAAATAATAAAGAAATGGAAAGAATTATTAATAATTTAAAAGAAATAGATGCAAGTCTTGGAAAATATGCTGTATATGGAGATGAAGATAAAGAAGAATTTATGACTATTATGAATCAGAGTGGATTTATGATATTAAATAATTCTAGAGAATTAATCTATAATGAAGGAAATGTTCCTATTAATTTAGTTGGATTAGATATATATAGTAAAAGTAATTTAAATGAAGCTTTTAAAGATATTAATAGTAGTTATTATTCTATAGTTATCGCTAATAGTGATTATTATGTAGATGATCTTATTAAGTTTAAACCTAATTTAGTTCTTGTTGGTGGTAATCATAATGGATATGTTAGACTACCTGTTATTGGTGGCTTGATCAAAGGAGAACATAAATATACTAATCCTTATTATGAAAAAGAAGGAATTAAGATATATGTATCTTCTGGTATAGGTACTGATAATATTGGTATTAGATTTAATAATTTACCTAGTATTAATTTTTTTAGAATAAGTAATAAATAAAAAAAGACTAGTCATGCTTTTTTACTCTATGACTAGTCTTTTTCTTTGACTCTACTTGTAAACCATTAATAATTGTCTTTGGAGAATAAACATTATCTTGATTTTCAATTTCTGTAGAATAAATCATTACTGCTCTTGATCCTTCTATAGATGATGAATCATCAATAATTACTTTCTTTGATTGAATAAGAGTACTTTCTGATGCTATTGAAGAATTTTCTAGTAAAACAGTATTTGCTTCTAGATTAAGTGCTCCTACTCCATTTAGTACATTAGAATTACTAAATCTAATAGATTCTGCTTTTACTTTCATATCTACTTTATAGTCTTCTCCTTCATTTTCATAACTATCATTTAACATAATAAATTCTTTTATATTAGTTCCTATAAAGAATCTATCATTATATCTAAATCTATTTGTACTATTATTATAATCATTGTTTTCTAATACTATTTGATTTGCTTTAGCAATAGTTACTTCATCATTAAAAGTACAACTACTAAAATGAATACTATCACTAGTAGAGATTACTATACCATCAAAACAATAATCACTAATATGATAAGTTATAGGTTTATCTATACCATACTCAGATTTTTTTTGAGTACTATCTAGATTTAAAAAATTCTTTTTCTTTTCTAAATATTTTCGTAATTTATTGTTGTCAACGTAGCAATCAATTCTATCATCAGATATGACAATACTTCCTAATTTTTTGGTTATACTATTTAATTTTAAACTTCTTAATAAATCCATATTATCACCTTCCTCTTAAAAAACTTTGTATATTATAACACGATATAAATAATTTGTAAAATATATTGACATTTATAATTAGTTTATAATATTATTCTAATAAGGGAGTGAAAGATTATGAAACTACAAGAGATTAGAATTTTTGAATCTAAATGTGTAGGAGTAATTTTTCCTATTTTTCTTAGTTATTGAGATAGTTAGTTTTATTAACTATCTCTTTTTTTGTAATCTTTTACTTTCAGGGAGGAAGTTTTTATGAAAAAGAAAAAGATGTTATATGACATCAATGAAAAGCCACCTATTGTTCAATGGATAATATTAGCTTTTCAACATGTATTTGCTATGTTTGGTGCGACAGTACTAGTTCCAATATTAGTAAATGCAGGTATTTCAGCTGCTGGGGTACCTGGACATGCTTTATCTATAGCAGTTGCATTAGTTACAGCTGGTATAGGTACACTTATTTATATTCTTTGTACTAAAGGAAGGTCACCTGTATTTTTAGGTAGTTCATTTGCCTTCATATCTCCTATTATTGCGGCATATATTGCTGGAGCATCTAGTGGAGGAATGGAAGGTGGTATAAGTGGAGCTATGACAGGTGTTATGGTTGTTGGTATTGTATATGTAATAGTATCAATAATCATAAAAATAGCTGGTAAGAATTGGATTGATAAAATATTACCACCTATTGTTATTGGACCTATGATTATGATTATAGGTTTAGGTCTTGCATCTAGTGCTGTTGGCAATATATTTGATACTAGTATCAATGTTAAAGGAATTGAATGGAAAGGTCCTGTTGTTGCTTTAATTACTTTTTTAGCAACTATAATTACTATGACTAAAGCAAAAGGATTTTTCAAAATAATACCTTTCTTAGTAGGTATTGTTGTAGGATATATTTCTGCTTGTTGTATGGGATTAGTTGACTTTAGTATGATTTCTTCTGCTAAATGGTTCCAAATTCCTGAATTCTATGTACCATTTGTAAGTTATAAGCCTAATATAATGATTGCTTTAACTATGGCTCCTATTGCTTTAGTTACAATGGCTGAACATATCGGAGATCATAAAGCATTAAGTACTATTATTGATAAAGACTTATTAAAAGATCCTGGTCTTGATAGAACACTTATGGGTGATGGTCTAGCTACATTCGTTGCTGGTATGTTAGGTGGACCTGCTAATACAACTTATGGTGAAAACACTTCAGTTGTAGGTATGACTAGAAATGCATCAGTTTGGGTAATTGGACTTGCAGCAATATTTTCTATAATATTAGGATTCTTAGGAAAGTTTACTGCTCTAGTTCAAACAATTCCTAATCCAGTACTTGGTGGTGTATCACTATTACTATATGGATTCATTTCAGTTAATGGTTTGAAAGTTTTAATTCAAAATAATACTGATTTTAGTAAAAATAAGAATATTATTGTAGCTTCTGCTATGTTAGTTTTAGGACTTGGTGGAGCAGCATTTTCTATCGCAACAGGTAATGGTTTATCAGTACAAATTTCTGGAATGAGTTTAGCTGCTATAGTAGGAATTATATTGAATCTAATAATTAAAGATGAAAAAGAAGAAGAGGAAGCAATTGCTACAATAGTACAAGATGTTGTAGGTATTAAGGAAGATTATTCTAAACTAAAAAGTGATATAAAAGATGAATTAACAGTTGAATTAAAGGATGATATTTTAAAAGAGATTAGGAAAGAATTCTATATACTAGAAAATTCAGACAATAGAAAGAAGAAGAAAAAGAAAAATGAATAATATCTATGAACTAGATCATCCTTTAATAGAACATAAATTAGCTATATTAAGAGATAAAAATACAGGAACAAAAGAGTTTAGAGAATTAATTGGTGAAATAGCTACTTTACTTTGTTATGAAGCTATGAGAGATGTTAAATTAAAATCATGTGAGATTGAAACACCTATTACTAAAATGAAAACTCATAAATTTGATGAAAATGATTATGCATTTATTCCTATACTTAGAGCTGGTCTAGGTATGTTAGATGGAGTTAAAAATGTTATTCCTAATGCTAAAATTGGTCATATAGGAATGTATCGTGATGAAGAAACATTTGAACCTGTTAATTATTTCTTTAAAGTACCTAAAGATATTGAAAAGAAAACAGTATTTCTTCTAGATCCAATGCTTGCTACTGGAGGAAGTGCAATTGATGCTATTGATTTATTAAAAGAAAAAGGTGTTAAAAATATTAGATTCTTATGTATTATTAGTGCTCCTGAAGGAATAAAAGCAGTTAGTGAAAAACATCCTGATGTACCTATATATACTGCTCATATTGACAAAAAACTAAATGAGAATAAATATATAGTTCCTGGACTTGGTGATGCTGGAGATAGAATTTTTGGAACAAAATAAATAAATTTATAATAATATTTATCCTGATTCAATAAATTATTGAATTAGGGTTTTTATTTTGTTGTTTTTTTTAATATAAAAAAATGAATAGACTTTTCTATTCATTTTTCTTATTTCAATGATTTATTGTTTGCAAAAAACTTTTTTAGTTATAAATACTATATTACTTATACTAATTAATATTAGTATTAATTCTAGTTTGTTTGATTGTGTTGATGTTCGTGGATTGATTCTTTTTTGCCAAACTGATTCTACTCTTACATTATAATTTGGCATTTGGAAATGTGCTGTTTTTCTATCTCCTTCAACACCAATGTCTTTCTCTTCACCATTTTCATCATAGAATCTAAATTTTACAAAATCATATCCTTCTTTTCCTTTTATTGTTATATTAACTGTTTGATCTTCTATTGCTGTTTCTACATCAGATTCTAGATAATCATCTGTTTCTACAGTATAAATTACATCAATTGGTGCTCTATATGGATTATTTCTTGTTCCATCACCAGTAACTATTGTTTTTCCATCTATTGCGACAACTGGTCTAACTCCAGAAGTAGCTGTCATATTATTTCTATTTATATAACCTTTTGAATTTGGATATAACATTTTAGAAACACTTTGTGGAGTCATTGACCAGTATGCAACATCAATAAGTGCCCAACTATTATAATAATTATCCGGATCAACCTCATGGTATTGACCACCGGCATATAATACTTCATCTGAAGTAATTAATCCGACAGGGTATTTTAATTTACCATTACCAATGTTTGTTGTACTAAATGAATCATCTATATTATGACAATTATAATCGGGTGTTCCATCTTGTATTCTTTTCCATCCATAATAATGATTATCTGCAGCAGAAAATTCTCTATCATTACAAAAGATTGTATCAGAAAATTTATCTACACTATTTAATAAATTAGTTTCAAACCATTTATCAACTTCAGTCTTAATTAATGAATCTACTGCATTAATATTGCCATTTTCATCTGCCATCATATAACCTAAATCGTTAACTGTATTTGCATTATTAAACTTAACTTTATTTTCAAGAGCCCACATTCCTTCGCCTGTTGCTTGACAAGTATCATCTGTAGGAGTTCCTGCATATATAAGTTTTACTTTTCCATCTTCTGTAGTTCTAATTATTTGCCAACAAAAATTTTCATAAATTACGAAGTTATTTTCAATATTACCTCTATAATATATAACTTTATTTGCAGCATCTTTAGTACTATTTAGAATATATAAACCTTTTCCATTAGTATCAGATGAAGGTAGAGAAAAATTAATGCCACTATCACTTGATACATAAGTACTGCTTATATTATCTAAAACAGCGTTTTTGTTTAATTCATCATATATTTTAAATCGATCTTCTGCTGCATATACGTTAACACAGCTTATTGCAATAAAGAAGATCATAATCAATAATTTTTTCTTCATTTTCATTTTTCATCTTCCTCTCTATTATATATACATTATATTCATTTTTTTACTAAACGTCAACATTAATACTCTTATTTCTAAACATTTTAATCACTTTAAAAATATATTATTCTACCAATATAAAAAACTATATCAATTAATTTTAGATATAGTTTTTATTATTAATTCATATTACTTAAGTAGTTAATTATTTCATTATATGTATCCATTTTTAATCCACTAGTTACACTTGTTATTTCTTGTGGAATTCCTGTTACACTTGTTTTAGATACATCATAATTGCCACCTGTAGTACCTACTCTAAATCCATATTTAGACCATGCTATATTTTGTATTTTCTTATTATTAAATGCTTTTAAATATGTATTTCCGTCTTCAGTAAATGTTGCAATACAATGTGAATTCCAAATAGTTGGTCTTGGATATAGAATAACCATCTTATCTTTAATAGCATCATATGCTTCTTTATCTGAATTAGCTAAATCAACTATAGATTTTTCATAGTCAACTATCATTGGATAAGCTCCTTCTCCAGTTCTTAAATATAATTCAAATAAATCAGCAGGTGTATTATTCATATATCCTGATTTTTTGTAGAACTCTTTTAATTTTGGTAGATTTGCTTGTACTTGTTCATTTGATAAATCTCCGCCTGTCATTGTTGATAATAACAATCCATAATATGTTGCTCCTGGTGAAGATGTTACTGGATCAGTTGATGCTATATTGATTTTTCCATATATCTTATCAAGGCCTAAATCTTGCCATGATTTATCTTCTAAAATGTAATTTAATAATTTATTCATATCTGTTATGTAATAAACATTGTCTTCTAGTGTAACTATGTTTTCTTTTATTAAAACATCAGCTACATCTTTCCATGAATAAATAACTATTGGAGTATTTAGAGTTAGACTTCCATCTAAAACTGTATATCTATTTGCTTCTTCTTCTTTAGGTGGCAATTTATAATAATTATAAAATCTTTCATCTGATGTAAATAATACATCATATTTTGAGCATGAATCATTATCAATTGACCATTCTGACTCTGGAATATAAGTATTTCCTTCTCCTATAAATTCTCTTACTAATGGTTTTGTTATAGTTTTACCATTACTCCATGAATCATAAACTACATTTAATTTATATTCTTTTTTTAATATATTATTTACTTCTTCATCTGCAATGAAGTCTTCTTTTCCTCCTCCTGTTGCGACATATATTGTTTTTGAAGTAAGAGGCTTTTTATCATCATTTGAATTTGAAATAATACTTATTATTAGTGATATAACTATAATTACTACTAATACTATTAGAGCAATTGTTCCTGTCTTTTTGTTTATCATATTATCCTCCTAACTATAACTTCTTACTTCTTGGAATGCTTCTTTTAATCCAGTTTTACCGTCAAATACTTTTCCATTTGTTAAATCTGCTATTGCTTGTAATTGGTAATCATCTGCATTACCAAATGTTATTGAATATATTGGGATATCTAATCCTTTATATGCTTTTTCTAATGAATCATATTCACCTACATTTGATTTTCCGTCTGTCATTAGAATTACTGTTCTTGTATATTCATTTTTATCATATGATTTTAAGTCTTCAAGAGCTTTTACTGATGAATCATAAATATTTGTTCCACCATAGGCTTGCAT
The DNA here is from genome assembly GCA_902789225.1 of uncultured Erysipelotrichaceae bacterium. GTDB lineage: Bacteria > Bacillota_I > Bacilli_A > RF39 > UBA660 > RUG343. The sequence continues at coordinate 6,339 of CADANC010000005.1, read as the reverse complement.
ATTTTTAACAAAATTAATTAATTCTTCTGTATTTCTTCCACTATAAGTTTGAGTTTCTTGATCAACTTTTTCATTGAAAGTAATTATTTTTATTTGATCTGCTTCTGAGAATTGTAATCTGTCTTTAGAAGCTTTTTCATAATCTAATAAATAATATAGGGAATCTTGTAATTCTTCTATTCCTCTACCGGCCATGGATCCACTTACATCTAATACAAATACTACTGCTGTTGGTTTTCTAAGTGATGTAACATATAAATCAAAGGCTTTATTCATTACTGGTTTAGATGGATATTTTAGAGGTATTAAGTATTTTGTAGTATCAATTCCCCAGTCTTTTTTGAATACTTTATTTGGATTTTCACTAGTTCCACCATACCAAGTTCTAAATCCTAAAGATTCTAATTTTTCTCTTGCTTCATCACTTCTTAAGTGATTTTGTAATTTATTAAATAATTCTTCTTTGCCTGTACCATTATCAATAAACGCAAATGGCATATCATTTATAGCAACTCCATCTTTTGGATAAATGAAATATAATGTTTCTTCTCCATTTGCTTCTAGTTCTTTATTTATATCTATTAAACTAGATTCATAAGTTATTACTGCATTATATTCACCTTTTAAGAACATTTCTTTAATGTATTCTTCATTTCCTGAAACACGTTCTACTCCTTTAAAGAATGATTTTAAATCTTCTTGAAGAGTTTTATCATCTAACATTTCTTCAGTTAATACTTCAGGTGAACCTGCAATAGAATTTAAAAATCCTAGATAAGCAGTTGCTCCTGTATTTGTTTCAGTAACACTAGTCATTACATAATCTAATTGATTATTTTTAATAGCATTTAATATATCTTTATTGTATACATCTTTTGAAGTAAAACCTAATTCTTCAGCTTTACTCTTTTTAATACCCATAATAACAGGGTCAATCGCAATAGATTTTGAATTAGATACTAAATAACTATTATCTAACATATATAACCAAATAGAATTAGATATCCATACTCCATCATACTCATCTGTTCCATTATTTAGAGTATCTACCATAGCTAAATCACCTTGATGAGTTATTTCTAAGTAAATACCATTTTTTGAAGCATAGTCCATCAATTCTTCATCATAGATTGCTGTTGATGTTGATGATAACAATCTAAATGTATTTGATTCACTATGAAAAATATTTAGAGTTGAGCCTAGATTGTGAGTAGTTACATATATTATTGAAGCTATAACTATAAATATAATTATTCCTGCAAAAATCTTTGAATCATTGCTTGTATTATTTTTTTTCATAAACATCTCCTATTCTCAATTTAATTATACTCAAATTTATTTTATATAACAAGTATAAAAATAATGGTATAATTAATTCAAGGAGGTAACTTTATGTTTCTAAATAATAAGATTTTGGTTGGTAAAAGTGGTGATAAAGAATTATCTATTTTACTTGATAAAGCTAATCGTCATGGTGTTATCAGTGGTGCTAGTGGTTCTGGAAAAACAATTACTTTAAAAGTAATGGCTGAATCATTTAGTGATGCTGGTGTTCCTTGTTTTGTAGCTGATGTTAAAGGTGATCTTGCTGGTACAGCAATTGCTGGAGAGGGAAATGAAAATCTTGATGAAAGATTAAATAAGTTAGGATTAAATGATTTTGAATATAAAAGTTTTCCTGTTAGATTTTGGGATATCTTTGGAATGGCTGGTCATCCTATTAGGACAACTATTGATCAAGTAGGTCCTGAAATTCTTTCAATGATGCTTGGATTAAATGAAGCTCAAGAAGGAATACTAAATATTGTATTTAAAATTGCTAAAGACAATGATTTAAAATTGGATGATTTAAAAGATTTAAGATTATTACTTCAATATGTTGGTGATAATAGAGATGAATATACTACTAAATATGGAAATGTTTCTACTGCTTCAGTTGGAGTTATTCAAAGATGTTTAATTACTCTAGAAAATCAAGGAGCTGATAAATTCTTTGGACATCCTTCATTAGAATTTTCTGATTTATTAAATAATGATGTTGATGGTAGAGGTTATATTAATATTCTTCATTGTGTAGAATTATTTAAGTCACCTGATTTATATGCTTCATTCTTGTTATGGCTATTAAATAGTTTTTATCATAATATGCCTGAAGTTGGAGATACTGATAAACCTAAATTAGTATTCTTCTTTGATGAGGCACATTTATTATTTAATAATTTGCCTGAGTATAGATTAAAAAGAATTGTTCAATCAGTAAAACTAATGCGTTCTCATGGAATTGGTCTTTACTTTATTTCACAAAGTATAACTGATGTTCCAAATGATATCCTTGCTCAATTAGGAAATAGAGTTCAACATACTTTGAGAGCTTATACTCCTAGTGAACAAAAAAATGTTAAAGCTGCTGCTGATTCTTTTAGAACTAATGAAAACTTTGATACAGAAAAGACTATTTTAGAATTAGGTACAGGTGAGGCTCTAATCAGTTTCCAAAATGAAAAAGGAGAACCTGAAGTAGTTGAAAGAGCTACTATTCTTCCACCTCAATCTATGATGGGTACTATTGATGATACAACTCGAAATAAAATAATTAATAATAGTAATTTAGTTGGTAAATATGAAGAAATGATTGAAAGAGATTCTGCTTATGAAGAACTTGATAAATTGATTAAAGAAAAAATAGAAAGAGAAGAAGAAGAAAAGAGAAAAGCTAAAGAAGAAAAAGACAAAGCTAAGGCTGAAGAAAAAGAAAAGAAAGAAAAGGAAAAAGCTGAAGAAAAAGCAAAAAAAGAAGCTGAAAAAGAAAAGACTAAAAATTCTAAAAAAATGGAAAAACTTGGTGACAGATTAATTGGAAACGCTGCCAGTGCAGTAGAAAGAAAAATTATTAATAGTATTTTGAAAAAGATTTTTTAATTATAAAAGAACATTCTTATTTTGAATGTTCTTTTTATTATATTATTTATAAACAAGTCTAGTTCTATCTACTCTACATGAGTTAGAGTTACATGAATCAAATTTCCAAGTTCCATTTGTGTTCCAAATATTACATCCACATCCTTCTGCTGGACAGATACTATGTCTAGTTGCATAATTAGGAGTTGAACTTATACATGGGCTTGGATAAGACATACCGCAACAATAGTCACGACACGTATCTATATGAGCTCCAGTTGGTCCAACAAATTGAACTGTATAAGATGAAATATATCTTTCTGTTGGACAAGTATTATCCCTACAGGAATTATATCTTCTACAAGTAACTTGATAGTATTGTGTTGTTGATTCTACATGATATGTACATGTATTTGAATTACCTGCATTATCCTCTACTGTCCATTCAACATCTTCTTTTATATTAACTGTACGTGATGTTCCATTTATTCCTGCACACGTTCTTACTCCACTTATAACTGGGTCGTAACAATTTATTGTTACCCTAGCTCCATCTGGATTCCAATTACCATCTCCTGTAATTGTACAAGTTGGAAGTTCTGAGTCTATTTTTAGGCTTACTCGTTGACTTTCACAATTTCCTAGTTTATCACATACTTTATATTCATCATTTATAATCTTATTCGTTTCTCCATTTAATTCATAAATATATGTAGTTGGATTTGAACCATTTTTATTTAATGTTTTTCTTTCTCCATTATTTGTAAACGTATCCTCTTTTATTCCTACATAAATATTATTATCATTTATTTTATCTGTTATATCTATTCTTATTGTTACTGGTTCATTTATCCAATCACTCGTTTCTTGATTATAATTTGTACCAGTTCTTTCTCCTGTTACTGTAATTTTCATTATAGGTCTTGCATTATCATAATAATATGTACATGTTTTAGTAGCTGTAGAATCAGTTGTTTCTAGTCTATTACCTGCTCTATCTACTATGTTTTCTCCTGTAATATATATTTCAGCTCTTCCTGTTGTATCTATTTTTTTAATTGGTTCTGTTATTCTTATTGCTTTTTGTACAAAAGCTGTTGTTCCATCTTTTGTATTATATGTGGATTTATTTTTTTCTTTATATTCTTCATTTGTATCAGATCTTCTAGTTATTTTCCACTCATAAGTTATAAATTGATTTTTTTCTAGTCCACTTTTATCATCAAATGCTGATGTATTTAGGTTAGGTAAAGTTCCTACATTGTTATTGTTTTCAGTTGGTGCTGAATAATATAATATTTCTTTTCCTTCAGAATCATATTGCTTATTGTCATCATCTGCTTCTTTTCCTATTTGATTGTTAGCTGGATTTATATTTCCACAATCTATATTAAAAGTTGGTTTTTCTATATCATCTCCTGTTTTACAATAAGTCTCATTACTATCTCTTACAAAATCCGTATTTGATGTAAGGTTTTTCATTTCTCCACCTTTATTACATGTTAAATATACTTCATAATAAGATGTTCCATGTATTTTTCTTATTATTACACCATTTTGATTAGCACATCCATCACTATTTCTTCCGTATAAATCTTCTTCATATTGATCTTCATATGCTTTAGCTGCTTCTAGTACTGTTCTTTCATAATCATCAAATTTTTTCTCTATATTTTTTCTTTGAAGGTTAGTAATAGCAGGTAGAGTCATAAGCATAATAATACCTATTATAGTTATAGCAACCAATAATTCAATTAAAGTAAAGCCTTTTCTATCATTCATAGTTTTCACCTATTTTAATGATATCATTAAATAAAAAAAAAGACTACTAATAAATAGCCTTTTTATTATTTATAAACGAATCTTTCCTCTATAACTTTACAGCTGTTTGAATTGCATGATGAATCTTTCCATGTTCCTGATGTATTCCAATCTTGACAGCCACAATCTTCAGTTCTGCAGCTATTATAGTGTTTGCATTTACAGTTTGTTTGATATGCACTTGTCCCACAACACCAGTATTCTGTTGAACAATTACCTCCACAATATTGTGTTTCTGGGTGATCGCTTGGACAGCTATCCCATCCACATGCAGAGTTTTCACATTTGTTATATGTATTACATGTTACTTGATAATATTGTCTTTTTCTTTCTACATTATATGAACATGTATTTGTATTTCCTGCATTATCTACTACTGTATATGTTCTATCACTTTTTATTTGGTCTGTATTGGAGTTTCCATTTGCTCCAGCGCAAGTTTTTACTCCACTTATTATTGTATCCCTACATGTTATTTTTACATTAGCTCCATTTGGATTCCAATTACCATCTCCTGTTACTTCACATGTTGGTGGTTCTGTATCTATTCTTAGTCTTACTCTTTGAGTTTCACAATTACCTAATTTATCACAGACTGTATACTCATTATTTATTTCTTTATTTGTTTGTCCTGTTAATTCATAAGAATATGTAGATGGTTTTGTTCCCGTTTTATTAAAACTACTCTTTTCTCCATTAATCTTAAATGAATCTTCTTTTATTCCTACATAGATATTATTATCATTTATTTTATCTGTTATATCTATTCTTATTGTTACCGGTTCATTTATCCATTCATCGCGCTCTTGATCATAATTTCTTCCTGTACTTTCTCCAGTTACTGTAATTTTCATTATAGGTCGTGCATTATCATAATAATATGTACATGTTTTAGTAGCTGTAGAATCAGTTGTTTCTAGTCTATTACCAGCTCTATCTACTATGTTTTCTCCTGTAATATATATTTCGGCCTTTCCTGTTGTATCTATTTTTTTAATTGGTTCTGTTATTCTTATTGCTTTTTGTACAAAAGCTTTTGTTCCATCTTTTATATTATATGTCGATCTGTTTTTTTCTTTATATTCTTCATTTGTATCAGATCTTCTAGTTATTTTCCACTCATAAGTTATAAATTGATTTTTTTCTAGTCCGCTTTTATCATCTAATGCTGATGTATTTAGGTTAGGTAAAGTTCCTACATTGTTATTATTGTCAGTTGGAGCTGAATAATAGAATATTTCTTTTCCTTCAGAATCATATTGCTTATTGTCATCATCTGCTTCTTTTCCTATTTGATTGTTAGCTGGATTTACATTTCCGCAATCTATATTAAATGTTGGTGTTTCTATATCATCTCCTGTTTTACAATAAGTCTCACTACTATCTCTTAGAAAATCTGTATTTGAAGTAAGCGCTTTTGGTTCTCCGCCTTTATTACATGTTAAATATACTTCATAATAAGATGTTCCATGTATTTTTCTTATTATTACACCATTTTGATTGTTATTACATTCATATCCCGATATTTTTGTTGTAGCTAATAATTTAGTATTAACTAATGAACTAAACTTGATTGCAGCACATCCATCACTATTTCTTCCGTATAAATCTTCTTCATAT
>CADANC010000004.1 GCA_902789225.1 uncultured Erysipelotrichaceae bacterium | reverse complement strand
TAGTTGTACCATACTCATAGCAATTAATAGTATTGGTACTATTATTTGAATTACTTCTATTGCATTTTTTATGATAGCTATAAATATCGCTATACTATAATCATTACAACAAGTTCCTAGAGAAGAATTACAATCTAATATATATATCATAGTGTCCTCCTTCTACTCACTAGGAGCTTCTTTCAATAATATTAAATAATCATCTAATTCATCAAAAGCTTCATCATCACCAAATGCCTCATATTGTTCAAAAGGAACATATGCTGCTAGATAACCATCTTTTATATAATATGAATAATTATCTGGATTTAGATTTTGTTCTCCTCTCCATGAAATATAACAATCAAAGTCACATGAGTCTTCAGTGATAGCACCTGAATCAATTTTTTCTTTGTATGCTTTTTCTAATTCATATAGCACTCTATTTTTTATTTCTTCAGTATTTGTCTTGTAATAATCTATTAAGGCTTCCTTTGATAATAATTGCTTATTAGTAATATCAATATTATATGTATAGAAATTATTTCTTGGAGAATCTCCAATATATTCTGTTATTACTAATACTAATGATATAAAGTTACCATTTAAATTATAATCATAAGTAATTGCTCCTGTTTCTTTATCTAAGTATTCTCCAGCTATTTCTTGAATATTATCATTTACTTCTTTGTAAAGATCACCTTTTAAATTTATGTAAGGAACTTCTTGATGATAGTTGGAATTTGCATAGATGGTATAAACTATCTCTTTAGAAGAGTCTTCTTTTATATTCTTATAACTATTACTATTTAATCTTACTATTCCATATGCAATTAATAATACTAATAGAAATGAAATACCTATAATAATAGCTATTATAGTACTATTAGATAATTGTATTTTATCTAATTTTGATTTTTTCTTTTTAGGATTATAGTCTTCACCATCTAATTTAAACTTATTAAACATAGCAACGCCCTTCAATATAAAAGAATATAAAAGTTATTCTTTTATATTATTTTTCCTTTCTTTTTGATACAGCTAATCCATCTCCTACATCAATAAATTCTGTAGTATATGTCTTATTTGTTTCTAAAAATTCTTTATAATCTTTTACTTTTCTAATTAATCCTCTTAGATTTCTTGTTTTTATTTCAGATTCATCTTTTTCTACTAATCCATGGAAACTCATATTATCTGTGATGATTGTTCCATCTTCTTCTAGATTTCTTGAGAACTTCTCAAAAAACTTAATATTTTGTGACTTAGATGCATCTATAAAAATAAGATCATATTTATCATCTAATGATACGTTTAATGCATCATTAAATATAGGCATTATTTTTTCTTCTAAATCTAATTTTTTAATATTTTTAATTGCTTCTAAATATCTTTGTTCATCTCTTTCAATTGTTGTTACATGGATTTTTTCTTTACAAGTTGCCATTTTTATTGCTGAATATCCTATTGCTGTTCCTATTTCTAATACGTTTTTTACATTATGTTTTTTGATATAACTTATTAAATACTCAATTCCATCTTTTTGCATTATTGGAACATTGAATTTATCTGCATATAATTCTATTTCACTTATAACCGAGTCTATATTTTCTACCATAACCATTTTCCTTCTTTCTTTAGTCTAGCAATAGTTGCTTGATGTTCTGCATCAGTCTTTGAGTAATATATATTTTTTTCTGAATCTGCGACAAAGAAATAGTAATCACTTTCAGTTGGACTTACTGCACTTATAATACTTGATTCATCAGGATTACAGATTGGTCCAATTGGCATTTTTCCTCCCATATCTGCTGCTCTAGTATTATATGGATTAGATTTTTGGAATAATGATCCATCTAGTGGTTCAGTCATTTTTATTTGAAAAGCATAGTATGTAGTAACATCACTACCTAAATTCATACCTACTTTCAATCTGTTTTCAAATATACCAGCAATCATCTTTCTATTTTCTTCATTTGTACCTTCTAATTGAGTAATTGAAGCCATAGTAAGATAATAATGTGGGTCTTTCATTACTACATCTTTATATTTAGATAATATTTTATCTTCTTCATCTAACATTGTTTTAACTATTGTCTCAATAGAAGTATCTTCGTTCTCAAAATGATATGTATTTGGAGCTAGATATCCTTCTAATGGATAATAAATGTTTTCATCTAGAATATCTTCTGTTAAAAACCAATACTTAGAAATTAACTCATTTAAATACTCTTTAGAATTTAACTTTTCTATTACTTCATCATATGTATGATTAGTATTCTTTTCTATTACTTTAGCTAAATCAGTAATAGTCTCTCCTTCTCTAAATGTTATTTTTACATTTAGAGTTATTCCTTTTGAGTTTTCTAAACTATCAATTATCTCCTGTAGATTCATACTTTTATTAAGAGAATAAGTTCCTGCTTTTAGAGTTCCTCTTTTATATATTTTTAATTCTAATAAAAATACATATTTATTTCTTATTAAGCCTTTTTCTTCTAATACTTCTGCTATTTTTCTAGATGTGTATCCTGATTTTATTTCTATTTGTATTTCTTCAGTGCTATTTTTGTCCACTGGTGAAGATAAGTAGGCATATGCTATACCTACTCCTACTAAAGCTAAACTTATTAATATTATAAATATTGGTAGTATTTTCTTCTTCATAGATGTCCCCTTATTATTTTTATTCTTCTTCATTCTTGTCTTTTGCTTTTTTAACTTCTTCTTCAATTGAAGTTAATATTGTTTCAATTATCTTCCATTCTTTTTCAGTTTCTATTTCTCCTAATTTAGAATGTTCATCTTTAGGATCATAAGTTGAAGCGTAAACTTCTACATTTCCACTTTCATCTAATGTATTATCTGTATATATAATATAACTCTTTTTTGTTTCATCATTGTCAAATGTAAAAAGCACATCATATGTCTTTTCTACTCCATTTTGATCAATAATAGTAAATGTATTCTTATTCATATTTATTTTTCCTTTCTATCTAAATAATCTTGCAATATTATTGTAGCGGCCACTTGATCTACTACTTTTTTTCTGTCTTTTCTTCTAACATTTCCTTCTATCAATATATTTTGCGCAATAGTAGTAGTCATTCTTTCATCTTGTAAATATATTGGTATGTCAACTTTCTTTTCTAAATCTTCTTTAAACTTAATGCTTAATTCTCCTTTAGGCCCAATGGTATTGTTCATATTTTTAGGGAATCCTAAAACTATTGCATCAATTTCTTCTTCTTTTACTATATCTCTTACTACATTTACTAAATGAGCATATTCTTCATTATGTCTTATTGTTTTGTAAGTATGCGCAATAAGCCCTGTCTTATCGGATATAGCAATTCCTAAAGTCCTTGAACCTAAATCTAATCCTAAATATCTCATTATCTATCAAAGAAGTTATCTAGAAGAATTTCAACAATTTTTGCTCGATCTATTTCTTTAATTTTAGTACGTGCATCATTGTAACTAGAAATATATCCTGGATCACCACTAATTAAATAACCTACTATTTGATTAGTTGGATTATATCCTCTTTCTTCTAAAGAATCATATACTTCTTTTAATGTTTCTTTAGTTTTTTTAGTATCAAGCTTTTTAATGTCGAATAATGATGTTTTATCTTTACTCATAAAATTCACCTCTACTATATATTTATAATATCAAAATTATTTTTTATTTACAATTAATTTATGCTGTATAAACAAATCCCATGTATATAACAAGTGCTAAATATATTATTGATAATATAACCCCATTAATTCTTTCTGTAGTAGTACTTTTTCCTTCTATTCCTATGGCCATAGTTCCTAGAACTCCTCCAACTAATCCTCCAATATGTCCAAAATTGTCTATTCCTGTACTAGAAAATCCAATTATCAAGTTTAATAGAATAATTGGGATTAATTGATTTTTTACAAAGTTTCCTAGATATACTCTATATTGTAGTCCAAAGTAAACTAGTGCTCCCATAATACCAAAGATTGCTCCTGAGGCTCCTACTGAATAAGTATTTGATCCATTAGCAGCCATAGATAGTAGTGAACTAGTTATTGCTGAAAATAAATATACTCCTAAATATTTACCTTTACCTAAGAAATTTTCTAGTTGTTGTCCTACTATCCATAATGCATACATATTAAATAATAAATGTAAGAAATTACCATGTAGGAATGCTCCTGTAAGTAATCTATAATATTCTCCGGCTCTTATAGATGGTGCATATACACTAAATAATTCAACTAATTCTTCTTGTGAATTTAGTGCTAAACCTCCAAAAAATACTAAAACATTTAATACTATTAAAGAAAATGTAATATATGGAACTTTATTCTTAAATATCTTACCTACTTTTTTAGCATCTCTTTCATTATGTTTATTAATATCAGTAGTTATTTTAGCAAATAACTCTATTCCTTTTTCTTTAAATTTAATTTTTCTTGTTAAATCTGGAAAATATTTAGATATAGTATCATTATTTTTTAAATCTTCTTCATCTGTTAATCTTATATTTATTTGATTTTTATAATTTTCATTTTGAGTGTCAGTAACATTTTCTCCTAGATTTAAAAATATACTTAATACATTAATATTAAATGTAAGTGTTTTCATTTTAATCTTTTTAACTATTCTTTTAGTTTTAAAAGCATCAAACTCAAATTGTTCATTATTATGAATATGTCCTGATACAATTCTAACTACTTTATAATCTTCATCCATGTTTTCTAACCATATTTCATTTTCAGCACCTTGAAGAATTATAGGATTATAATCTTTTTCTGTGATGAAATAATGAAGTAATTTCATAAGCATTATATTTGTATCATCAAGTCTAATATTTTCTTCCATTACGATATTTCCCTTTCTAATTTATCTATATATTCAATTAATCTTATCGTATCAGTATTACTGATAGTTTCAAATTTATTTTCTAATAATTCTTCTTCTATATTTAGATTACTTAATAATTCTCTTGCTTTTCTTTGAGTACAATTATTATATTTAATTATTGATTCTTTTAAAGCATTCTTTATTTTCATATCTCTGTAGAAGAATAATTCTCTAATTATGAATAATTTAAAATCATTTTGAGTTTCTTCTAAAGACTTTGGAATTAATTTAATAATTCCACTAACTGTTCTAGGTGATGGTTTAAATGATGTTGGTTCTATCTCTCTTAACTTTTCTGCTTTAAAATAAGCATTTGTAAGTAGAGCTAATTTATTATTAGATTTATTCATTACATCATCAATATATGTTTCTCCCATAATCATAATTAATTCACCAAATTCACATTTAATCATTTTATTTATAAATGGTTCAATAATAGAATATGGAAGTGAGGTAACTATTTTATCACATTTTGGTAAATAAGTATTTAAAACATTTTGATATATTACTTCTAAATTAGAATATTTTAATTCTAAAGTATCTAAATAAACATGTAATCTTTCATCTAATTCAATTGATGTAACTTTTTTTGCTTTTTGACATAGTTTTTCAGTTATTACTCCATTGCCTGGACCAACTTCAATAATTGTGTCAGTATCTTTTATATTACAAAAATCTATAAAATCATTTATTACTTGTTGATCTATTAAGAAATGTTGATCTAAATGATCACTGTCATTAGTAAACATACTTATCACCTGTAGATATTATATCATAGTATATAAAGAAAAAGACTTGTAAAAAGTCTTTTTTATATTCTTGTTGTATATTCTTTTACAATTTTTAATACTTTAGAATATTCTATTTCTAATTTTTCAAAGTTTTCATTTACAAAATCAATATCATTTTCTTTTGATTTTAATTCATGTTCATATGCTACATCTGCTAAATCATAGAAACCAAGATACTTACAATCACTTTTTAGAGCATGTACATCTATTGCATAGTTTTCCATATCTGATGTTAATTTTTCTTGTTCTATTTTAGACCATTTTTCTTCTAGACTATCAGAGAAATCTTTCATTGTTTCATTATACATTTCCATATCACCTAGTAGTTCAAGAGCTTTATCCATGTCTACTCCATGACTTCTTAGATATTCTTCATCAGAAATCTTAGGAGGTTCATTTACTTCTTGAGGAGTTGGTTCTTCTAAATTAAGTATTTCTCCTTTTTCTTCAACTTCTTCAGGATTTTCTATGTTACTTGTTACATCTATTAATCTAGTCATCACAGTTATCAAAGTCTCCTTTTCTATTGGCTTAGCAATATATTCTGAAAATCCTTGTGCTATATATGATTCTCTCATACCTGTTATAGCGTTTGCTGTTAGAGCAACTACTGGTGTTTTAAAACTAGGATTTTCTTTTAATTTCTTTAGAGTTTCTGTTCCACTCATTTTAGGCATCATGTCATCTAATAATATTATATCATATGTATTAGATTTATTCTTTTCTAAGCACTCAAATCCACTATAGCAGTAATCTATATTTTTACAATTTAGTGTTTCTAGTAATTTTCTTTCAACTTTGATATTTAATTCATTATCATCTACTAATAATATTTTTATATTTTCTAAATCTATTGAAGTATCAACTTTTTTAGATTTTCTTTTTACTTTTTCAGTAGATATTCTTTGATCAATCATACAAGTAAATTTAGAACCTTCTCCATATATTGTATGAACCATAATTTTTCCATTCATCATTTCTACTAATTGTTTTGTAATAGCTAATCCTAATCCTGTTCCTTCAACAGTAGTATTTCTTGTTTCTTCTAGTCTATCGAATTTAGAAAATAATTTATTAATATCCTCTTTTTTGATTCCTCTTCCTGAGTCTTCAACTGATATTATTATTCTACAAACATCATCATTTATTTTTAGGCAATTTACTTCATATTTAACATAACCTTTATCAGTATATTTTGAAGCATTACTTAAAAAGTTAGTTATTATTTTTTTGATATTAGTATGATCACCATATAGAGTTTCTGGAATATCAGGCGCAATATAATATGAAAAATCTAATCCTTTTTCTTCCATTCTTGGTTTTATTAGAGTAGCTGGTTCAGTAAATATATCTTGTGAATTATATGGAGATGGATTTATCTCCAATTTACCAGCTTCTATCTTTGATATATCTAAAATTCCGTTTACTATTTCTAATAAAGTATTAGATGCATTTATGATATCTTTTGCATTTTCTTTAGCTTCATCTAATGTATTAGCTTGTTCTATACAATCACTAAATCCTACTATAGCATTAAGTGGTGTTCTAATTTCATGAGACATACTACTTAAGAATTCAGTCTTAGCATTATTGGCTTTCTCAGCCTGTATTTTTGCCATTTCTACTTGTTCTAGCATTTTTACATCAGGGTTTTCGATTGTGAAATACATAATAGCCAAGACAAGGCATAAATCATAATTAATTAAATATAAATCAGGAAATATATTTTGAATTATGGTCGATATTCCCAACAGAAATATAATCAAGAATATTGGTAAATACTTCTTAAACTTTGTATTTTTTATATTCTCAAAAGCCAGTATCATAGAATAAATTAGTTCTATTGATACTATAATGTAAGTAAGTGTAACATCTAATCCTTTTGGTACCATTACTCCATTAATATATATAAATTTTTGTTTAAATATAAAAATTATGATTGAAAATATTATAGTAAAAATATATATAAATTTTGTATTGTAAATAACTTTTTTCTTTTCAGAGATTGCATAAACGTAGTTAATAAAAAGTGCCCCCCATGTTACAAAAAAAACGAGCATCATTTTGGAAGAAATAATATAAATTGGACTAGTTTCTTCCATTCCAAATCGAAATAGTAGGTATGTAAAAATTTCTAAAATTGTTCCAAAAAAAGTTAATAATAATAATTTACCATATATCTTAGTTTCCACTGAATTTGTCTTTCTTTTTATTAGATAAACTAAAACAAAAATAGATAAAAATATCAATCCACTTACTGAAAAATAGGCACCTATCATTACTAACACCTCTTATTCTATAATATTATTATAACAATAACACAAAAAAAAGGAAATAACTTTCCTTTTTTATTAATTTCTTTTTAATACTTTACCTCTATGTAAATATTTTGTATTATCTGATTCTTGAAGTGGTTTTGGATCTAATTTTCCTCCTGCAGTTCTTGGCAACCTTTCTTCATGATATTCAAAATATCTTGCGGCATAGTTTGTACTTAATTCTTTGATTATTTCTTTATTGATTCTTTCTTCTAATTTTTTAACATCACAATCTTTATCTCTTAGGAATATATGTAGTTTAGGTACATTTTGCATTTCATTGTCTCTTATTCTTGTCACTATTGACTCTTCAACTTCTGGAAATTTACTAACTACATTTTCTATTCTTTGTGGATACACATTTTCTATTCCACAAACAAAACTTCTTTTTAAACGATCAATATATTCTAACTCACCTAATTCATTTTCACGTACTATATCTTTTGAATTTAAATATTTTTTACCTTCTATTTCTATAAATGAACTTTGTGTTTCTTCTTCATTATTATAATACCTATTCATCATTCCAGGACCTCTTACACATAATAACCCGATAGATCCTTTTGGTAATACTTCGTGAGTGATAGGATCTACTATTCTTGCTTCATTATATGGGATCATTGGTCCTACAGTTCCTATAGAGTTTTCTTTTCCTTTTTTTACTGCAACAGGTGCGCTCATTTCTGTCATTCCTAAACCATTCCATAATTCATCTGGTGCACCAAAATACTCAAAAATTAGATTGCATACTTTTTCTGTAAAAGTACGTAATTGTTCTCCTCCTGAAACTCCCATTTTTAACCAATCTAACCATAAATCTTCTTTTGGAATAGTTTCTAATTCTCTTTTTAAGAATTCTAAATATGCTTTTTCATCTTCAATATTAATTAATGAAAAGTCAATTTTACCAATTCCAGATTTTGCTCTTGCAAAAATATCATTTATAAAATATTCCCATTGAATTGGTCCTGCAAATACACCATTTGCTTCAATTCTATATAGTTCTTTTGTAAAATCCTTTGGCATAGCATTTAATGTTAAATGTACATTTGTATTATTGCATAATGCATAATGAAGAGCTAACTTACCAAAAGCAAAAAACTCTGGAATGTTTCCCATAAATGTATCGCCTGGAGATAATGGATTTAAATAGTCCAGTGATTGAACAACAGAATTAAACCCATTTCCAGTTAATTCGACACCTTTGTGAGTTCCGCTGCTTCCTCCTGTAAACATAATTTCACTTGTTGCGCCTTCTTTATATTCAGGGAAGATAACATCTTCAAAATCTTTGCCATCTTTTAACATTTTACTTAATTTTTTATCCATTGAATAAACTTGGTTACCTGTTAATATATTTTTCATTGAATAAAGCATCTTAACTAGTTTACTATCAATTGATTGGACTGCAGGGAAAATTATTGTATCAATATTTCTTCCTCTACTTGCATATCTAAAGTTATTATATCCTTCATTTATTCCTATATACATTTTTGGTGTTAAAACATTTAAATCTTGTATAAGATTTTTTCTACTCTCTATTGGATTTAATGAAACAGTAATAGCTCCTAATTTTTGAAGAGCATAAGATAAATATATAGCTTCTGGAGTGTTAACTACACCTATTGCTATTAAATCACCTTCTCTTACACCTCTTTTGTATAATGCTCTAGCATATTCATCAATTCTTGTATGCATTTCTTCATAAGTAATTTTCTTTTTATCGAATGTTAATGCGACATTATTCATATAATTTTTATTTCTTTTCAATAAGAAATCAACTTCAGATTCATTTGGTAAAGTATCCATTTTTATCTCTCTAGGATAAAATCTTTCATTAACATCATAATTATTAGTCATATTAAACCCCACCTATTCTCTTAGACATAATATTGTTTCTAATTGGTTTCATATTATAGCACATTTTCTTTATTTTTTCAAGTTTATCAAGGTTCTTATAGTTTTATTGTATATTTTTTTTACAAAAAAAGCACTATTGTTTTAGTACTTTTTCTTATATTTTTAATCTTTTTATTTTTGGAGAAGTTTTATCATATAACTTATCATTTATTTCAAAGAAGTGATTTTCTTTTCCATTAGGTGTTGTCTTACTTGTTTTATTGCCTTCTATTATTACTCCTTTTTCTAGTAGAGGTACTAACATATTTTCATATATTTCATCAAATGGTTTCTTTTCATTATTTTGAGAGTTATAAAAATCTCTAAAATCTAGATAGGTTCTAGTTTGTTTCATAGATAAAATATAGTGTAGATTTTGAAAGTCAAGTGATGTTAATTCTTCATTAGATGATGAATTTATCATATCCATAATATGTTCTTTTTCTAGTTCTGTTCTAACATGCTCCATCATATAATTTAAGAAGAATGATACATTTTTAAATCTTTTTACATCAGTTATAACTCTATAGTATTCTTTTTTGTTTAGAGATATTCCTCTATTAAAGATTATAAATGGATAAGCTTCCTTATTTAATAGATACCACATACTAGTAGTACGAGCTGTTCTACCATTTATATCATAATATGGATGAATATATACAAAATAGAAATGCATTATTTGAGATTTTAAAAATATATCTGTCTTAGATCCTGTACTTAAGTTGTCTTCAGTTTGCATATAATCATATAATCTAGACATATATTCATTTACTTTATCTGGATGAACACCCATACTGTACATTCTACTATATTTTTTTACTGCTTCTTCTCCATATAATTCTCTAACATATGCTAAATAGGATTTCATATCTGAGAAATTTTCTAACTCAGTATTCATTACTCCTGATAAATAAATATATACAGGGTTTTTACGATAGTATTTACCCATGTTTTGTCTATCTTCTTCACTTAATAAATCTTTTGATAATATACTATATAATTTTCTTACAGTATCTTTATTTATTTCTTTTCCTTCTAGTATATATTTATAACCTCTATATAAATTTAGTATTCTATTTTTTCTTTCTTCATCCTTTATTTGTAATCTATGATAGATAACATTATTTACTAATTCTACATCATCTTTATATCCTTCAATTAAGTTATTTGCTTGAACTTCATGTGAGAATAATACATCTTGTGAAAAGTCTCTACTATTCATATAATCTAGACCTTGTAGGAAGTCATCCATTTCTTCTCTTCTTTGTTTTAAATCTTCTTCAATTAAATATAGATGTTGATCATCTACTAATAAAGGTAATTCTGTATGTTTTTTCATATTATCACCAAACCGGCGATTATTTTAACATAATTTATCAAAAAAAGCAATGTTATTCATTGCTTTCTCTTAGTTTATTTAATTCTTCTATAAATTCTTTTGGAGGATCTTGTTCAAAGAATAATTCTTTTTTTGTTATTGGATGAATAAATTTTATTGAATAAGAATGTAACATTTGACCAAATTCGTTTCCTTCACCATATACTGGATCATTTGTTACTCTATGATTTATATAAGATAGATGTACTCTTATTTGATGTGTTCTTCCTGTATCTAATAAACATTCTATGAAAGTATTATTTTTAAATCTTTCTATTACTTTAATGTGTGTGATAGCATTTTTTCCTGTAGGATTAATTGCCATTTTTTGTCTATTTGATGGATCTCTTCCGATAGGTGCATTAATTGTTGCAGTATTTTCTTTTATTACTCCATCTACGATTGCTAGATATTTTCTTTCTACTTCTTTTTTAGAAATCATTTCTGATAATAATTCCATAGTTTTTTCATCTTTAGCAACTACCATTAATCCTGATGTATCTTTGTCTAATCTATGTACTATTCCTGGTCTAATATTTTTAGTTTTATCTTTATTTAAATAAAATAATAATCCATTTACTAAAGTATCATCATAATGACCTGGAGCGGGATGAACTACTAATCCACTAGGTTTATTAATAATCATTAAATATTCATCTTCATAAACTATATCTAGAGGTATTTCTACTGGTTCTACAGAAATATCAAAATCTAGTTCATCATCTATTTCAATTTCATCATTTAATTTAGTTTTATAATTAGACTTAATTACTTTTCCGTTTACAGTTACTTTTTCTTCATCAATTAATTTTTGTATCTTACTTCTAGATATATCTAATTTATTTGATAAATATGTATCAATTCTTATGTTTTCTTCCTCTACTATCATCTTTGTTATTCCTTTCTATAAATATTAAATATATTAAATATAGAATTATTCCTATTACTATAAAGCTATCTGCTAGATTAAATACAGGGTAATTATATGATCCAAATTTAAATAATAAATAATCTATTACTCCATGATAAATTAATCTATCAAAGAGATTTCCTATTATACCACCTATAATTAATCCTAATGAAATTTTTTCTAATTTATGTGGCTTTTTTAAATTAGAAATATATCTATCTAAGAAGAATAACATTATTATTCCTACTAGTGATAATAACCAAACTTTTCCTCTTAATATAGAGAATGCTCCTCCATCATTTTTAACAAAACAAATATAGAAAAAATTAGGTATTATTTCATATTCTTTTAATGGAGTTAGTTTACTTTTAACTAAAAATTTTATAAATAAATCTATTATGAAACATATTATAGATATTTCATATATTTTTGATTTACTCTTAGTATATTTAATTTTAAAAAATTCTTTAATCTTCTTCATTATCTTCCTCTAAATTCTTTACTCTATCTACTATTATTTGATATTTATTTAATCTTTTTTCTACTCTACCTCTTATTTTTAAGATATTTCCTTTATCAATATTAGGTACTTTATTTAATACTTTTGGAAATAATATATATTCTATTTGACCTGATTCATCTGATCCTGTTATAAAGGCCATTTTATCACCTTTTTTAGTATTAACTAATTTTATTTTATCAACTAATAATAATGTATCAACAGTCTTATCAAAATGATTTTCTACTTCATTTATAGGTATTGCATATGGATTATTCTTTTTATACATAGTTGTAGGATGATTTGATAAGTATATTCCATATACTTCTTTTTCTTTTAATAAAATATCTTTTTGATCAAATTCTTGTTGAAAAACTATTTCAGGTTTTACTACTAATGATTCGTCTAAGTCTTTAGTAAGTTCTCCATAATTATATAAATTATCTAAATTATATAGAAGTGTTGCTTTATTATAATTAAATTCTCTGAAGACATCAGCTATAATTAGTGTTTCAAATATTTTTTTAGTTATTCCTGCTCTAACGAGACGTGAAAAAACATTATAAATATCTGTAAATATTCCTGATTCTCTTTCATCTAATATTGTTTTTGATACTACTGTTCCAATTGATTTTATATTAGATATTGGATATATAATTGTATCTTTTTCTACAATATATTTATTTGATGATTTATTAATACTTGGCTTTTCTATATTTATATGGTGTGATTTTACTTCTAAAATATATTCATTTGTTTTATCAACTGATCCTATTACATTAGTTAATAAATTTGCATAGAAAATATTAGGATAATAGGTTTTTAGATAAGCCATTTTATATGCAATTATTGAATAAGCTACTGAGTGTGATTTATTAAAGCCATAGCCTGCGAAATTTAGAATTAAATCAAATAATTCTTTTGCTTTTTTCTCATCATGACCTAATTCTTTTGCTTTAGATATAAATTTATCTTCTTCATTTTTTAATAGATCTACTTTTTTCTTAGACATGGCGCGTCTTAGAATATCTGCTTCTCCAAGACTATAGCCTGCATAAACTCTTGCGATTTGCATAATTTGTTCTTGATATATCATTATTCCATATGTATCTTTTAGAATACTTTCTAATGATGGATCTGGATATATTACTTTTTCTTCATTGTGTTTTCTTCTAATATATGTATCTATATTTACTGCTGGGCCTGGTCTAAAAAGTGCTATTGCGGCAAAGATATCTTCTATACGATTAGGTCTTAATTTTCTTAAGAAATTTCTCATACCAGCACTTTCAAATTGGAATACTCCTGTAGTATCTGCAGTTTCAAATATTTTTAGTGTTTTTTCATCATCTAATGGAATGTTTGAAAAATTAATATCTTCATTATAAGTATTTTTTATATCATTTAAGATATTAGAAATTATAGTTAGATTTTTTAGGCCTAAAAAGTCCATTTTTAATAAGCCTAATGGTTCTAAATATTCCATAGTATAAGCTGATAAGTACATATCATCTGATTTAGTTAATGGAATTACTTCATCTAGATCTACTTTTGACATTATTATTCCTGCGGCATGTGATGAAGTATGTCTAGGATATCCTTCTATCTTTCTAGCTATTTCAAACATATGAGTAAGAGTTGTATCATTATCTATTTCTCTTCTAAACATTTCATCATTCTTATAAAAATCTATAAGTTTATCTTTTGTAAATGTAGGAATATAATGATTTAAGCTATCCACTTTATATGTTGGTATATTCATAATACGAGAAACATCTCTTATTACTTGTTTAGCTCCTAATGTTCCAAATGTTACTATACCAGATACTTTTTTATCACCATATTTCTTCCTAACATATTCTATTACTTCTTCTCTTTTATCATCTGGGAAATCTGTATCTATATCAGGCATAGTTTTTCTTTCTGGATTTAAAAATCTTTCAAATAATAAATCATATTTTAATGGATCAATATCTGTTATTCCTAGAGAGTATGCTACTAAAGATCCAGCAGCTGAACCTCTTCCTGGACCAACTAATATATTATGTTTTTTTGCATATTTTATGAAGTCATATACAACTAAAAAGTAATTAGGAAATCCCATATCAGAAATTACTTTTAACTCATAAGATAGTCTTTCTTTATAGTTTTCTGGTATATTTCCTTCTAATCTTTTTGATAGGCCTTTTTTAGATAATTCAAATAAATACTTTTCTTGATCATCACATTCATATATAGGTAATAATAATTCATTTTTTGGAAATTCTATATTACATAGAGATGATATTTTCAATGTATTAGTTAGACCTATACTATCAGTTAATAGATTAATATCATCAATATATAATTCTTTATTAGAAATATCATAATCAATATTATCTGTTATAGTTTTTCCATCTCTAATCATATATAAATATGGAAGAATTGATTCTTCTTTTTTAGTTAGATATAAATTTTCTTTAAAAAATACTATTTCTTTAGTAATTAGAGATACTTCTAATTCTTCTTTTTTATTAGAATAACCTATATATGTATTTTCATATAATTTAGATAATTCATTATATTTAGAATTATATATATATGGAATAATACATATTAGATTACTTTTATATTTTTTTATATCTTCAAGTGAAACAGTTCTTTCACTTTGAATAGTAGTTAATTTTATTAAGTTTTTATAGCCTGCATAGTCTTTAGCAATTACATCTATTATAAAGTCATCTAATACTAGTTCTAATCCTATGATTGGCTTAATAAATTTATTATTACATTTTTTAATAAATTCCATAGTAGAATACATGTTTCTATCTATTATACATATAGAATCTAATTTATTTTTTTCGGCATATGAAAGCAAATCATCTACTTTTAATAGAGATGATAACAATGTATAATTTGTCTTATTATTTAATGGTATATACATATTTGCCTCCAATATTAGTTTATCATACTATTTATCTTTATTATTTAATTTGTAATAATATTCTACTTTTTTTCTATCATAATAATCTATTTTACCTGTAGGTAGTGTTAGTGTTCTAGAAATATCTAGATAATCTACAAATTCAGGATTATGAGATACTACTATCATAGTTCCTTTATATGTTTTAAAGAACTCTCCTATTACTTTTTGAGTATCAGGATCTAAGTGATTAGTAGGTTCATCAAGTAATAATAAATTAGCTTTTTTTATTGAAATTTTTGCTAGAGCAACTCTTGCTTTTTCTCCTGGAGATAAAATCTTAACTTTTTTAAAAACATCATCATTAGTAAATAAGAATCTTCCTAAGATTGATCTCATTTTTTTAGGAGAAATATCATCTTCATAGAAATTATCTAAAATAGATTTTTCTTCATCCAATAATTCTAACTCTTGTGCATAATAAGCTATTTCAGTTTTATCTGTTATTTCAACTTCTCCATTAGTTGGAGTTAGTTTTCCTGCAATTAATTTTAATAGAGTTGATTTACCTGCTCCATTATGTCCTACTATTAGAAATTTTTCTCCTCTAGTAATATCTAAACTTAAATTTTTAATAACAAAATTATCATTTTCATTATATTTAAAATATAAATCTCTAATATGTACTGGATACTTAGTAGATTCTCTATTAATTTCCATATCTAATTTAACTTTTTTATACTCAGCCGGTAGATCTATTTTATTTTCTAATAATTTGTTAAGCTTCTTTTCTCTATCTTGAGCCATTCTCTTCATTTTTCCTGAAGAATATTTATATTTATCTACAATTTCTCTTAATTTTTTTTCTTCTTTTTCTTGTTTTTTTGCTTCTCTTCTTAATGTTTCTATATGTAGATCTTTTACTTTTAGAAATTTATCATAGTTACCGTCATACAAATAAAACTTTTTAGTAGCTTTATCTATAAATAATGTTTTTGTAATTATTTTGTTTAAAAAATCTATATCATGAGAAATAATTAATACTGTTCCTTTATAATGTCTTAGATAGTTAATAATATAATCTTTTGATAATTTATCTAAGTGATTAGTAGGTTCATCTAATAACATTATTTCTGGTTTAGAATATAAAAGTCTTGCGAAAGCTACTTTTGATTTTTCTCCTCCTGATAATTCAGATAACTTTTTATCTAACATTTCATCTAAGTTAAAACCTGCTGATATTTTTAATAGTTCACTTTCTGCTTGAGCACTATCCCAATAAGCTAATTTATTATTAATCTTATCAATGTTTTTAAATACTTTATCTTGATCAATTGTTAAGTCACTCAATTTATTATACTCATCTTGTAATTCTTTTTCTAATTTTTCTATAGGTCTTGCTTGTATTAGATAATCTAATACTGATAAGTCATTTATTGGTACTTCATCATTTAATACCTGAGGTAACCAGTCTACTCTTTTATTATTAGTTATTTGTATTTTTCCACTATCAGGCACTAATTTCTTCATAATTATTTTAAATAATGTAGTTTTGCCTGCTCCATTTACTCCGACAATACCAACTTTTTCATTGGCAGGTATATTAATAGATACATCATCAAATACTGTTTGTATTCCATAAGTTAATGTTAAATTTTTTATGTACATGGAAATCACTTCTTTCTAGTATCATTTTTATTTGCATAGTTTCTTCATTTAGTTTATTATAATATATGTTATTTGATTAGTAAAATTATAAATAATATTGATTTTTTATTGTTATAATTGACTTTAATTTAAATTTATGTTAAAGTTAATAAGCGAATACGTGAAGGAGGTTTTGAACATGGCAGTTAATAAATCAGTTAGAAAAGGTAATGTAAAAAATATTAGAAGTCACGCTTTAAATAGTACTAAAAAAAGACAAAACGTTAATTTACAAGTATATACTTATGAAGATGGAACAAAAGCTAGATTATCAGTAAAAGAAATTAGAACTTTAAATAAAGAAAAGAAAGCTGCATAATAATATGCAGTTTTTTTTTGCAAAAAAAAGAATAGTTTTTAAACTATTCTACACATGTATATCCTAATCCTTGTAGATATGCAGTAACATCAGTTTTTGGTTGATCTAATTGGAAATCTACTTTGATATATTCATTTGATATAAATGGTTCAACTAATACTGATTGATCTAGTGTTGTTAAATCTACATTAGCATCAATTTGTACTCCAACTAAATTATTATTATTTGTTGGTGTTACACCTAATACATATCCATTAAATTGAGTTGAAGTATAAGCACTATATTCATTAGTAAAATTATCTACTGCTGTTACTCCATCGGCATTACCTTCTGTTTGAGTAATATTAATATTTTTTGTATATCCTTTTAATACATCTCCTTCATAATTTAGAGTGTATGTAAATACCTTATCAGTTCCATCTGCATCTTGTGGTACTTCTAATCTACAATAAGGTCCTGTTGGAGTTGCATCTATAGCATTTGGTGTACTTGCTGGTTCAGGTGTTGATGCAGGTGTAGGTGTTGGACTTGCTTTTTCTGGTACTCCAATTCCTAACATTTGATAAGATATACCACCTGTAATTAAGATTACAGCGATTGCTAATACAAAAAATCCAATTTTTTTGATATTTGTATTATGTCTTTCTTGTTGAGCAGTTTGTTCAACATCATTTATATTTAATACCTGAGTTCTTGTTAATTGATCTCTATCTATTTGTACTGGTTGTGGTTGTCCCTCAACAACAGGATTCATTTGTGCAGGATCAATTTGAACTGGTACAGTTTGAACTGCTTGATTCATTCCATTCATCATATTTTGATTTTGATTCATATTAGGATCTTGATTCATAATACGTCACCTTACCTTACATAACAATTATAATTAATAATTAATTATTTGACAAGTAAAATCATTGAATTTATTTACATTTATGTAAAAATAAAAAGCGTAGAATTATTTTCCACGCTTTTTAGCATCAAATTTCTTTCTTTCTTCTGTATTTAGTATTTTCTTTCTTAATCTAATATTATGAGGTGTTACTTCTACTAATTCATCTGAATTAATATAATCTAGTGCATATTCTAATGAAATAGGTCTTGGTCTTTTTAAGACAACTGTATGATCAGATCCTGCTGCTCTAGTGTTAGTTAATTGTTTTCCTTTAACTACATTTACTGCTAGATCATCTTCCCTATTACATTCTCCTACTATCATACCTTCATATACTTCAGTTCCTGGTTCTATGAACATTGTTCCTCTATCTTCTAAGTTTCCAATAGAGTAAGCTGTTGATGATCCATTTTCTACTGATACTAATACTCCTAGTTTTCTTTCTCCAATATCAACACTTTCCATAGGTCGATATTCTTTGAATGTATGGTTCATAATACCATAACCTTTTGTCAAAGTCATGAAGTTAGTTGAGAATCCTATTAATCCACGTGATGGAATTGTATAAACTAATCTTACTTGATTTTCATAATTATTCATACTTTCCATATGAGCTCCACGTACACCTAGGGCTTCCATAACTCCACCCATACTATCTTGTGGAACATCTATTTGTAAATCTTCAAATGGTTCACATTTTACTCCATCTATTTCTTTAACAATTACTTGAGGTTTAGATACTTCTAATTCATATCCTTCTCTACGCATATTTTCTATTAATATACCTAGATGTAATTCTCCACGACCTGATACCATAAATGATTCATTTGATATTTGTTCAACTTTTAGTGAAACATCTTTTTGAGTTTCTCTATCTAGTCTTTCTCCTATTTTTCTAGCTGTTACTATTTTTCCATCTCTTCCTACGAATGGAGATGAGTTTGTACCAAATGTCATTTGTAGAGTTGGTTCATCTATATGAAGTAATGGAAGTGGAACAATATTATTATTATCACAAACTGTTTCTCCTACTGATATATCAGCAAGACCAGCAATTGCGATTATATCTCCAGCTTCAGCTTCTTCAATTTCAACTCTATTGTATCCATAATAACCAAATAATTTTTGAATTCTAAATTGTTTAGTAGATCCATCTAATCTAGATATTGTTACAGTTTGACCTGTTTTAACTTTTCCGTTTGTTACTCTACCAATTCCAATTCTTCCTACAAATTCATTATAGTCAAGTAATGCAGGTTGGAATTGTAAAGTAGCGTTAGGATCTCCACTTGGAGCAGGAATTTCTGAAATAATAGTATCTAAAATTTCACCCATACCTTCAGTTTGAGTAGAAATATCAGGATCAAATGAACAAGTATTATTCATAGCAGAAGCATAAATAGTCTTAAAATCTAATTGATCATCTTCAGCACCTAATTCAATAAATAAATCTAGAATTTCATCTAATACTTGAACAGGACGAGCTGCAGGTTTATCAATCTTATTAATAACAACGATAGGTTTAACTTTAGCTTCAAATGCTTTCTTTAAAACAAATCTTGTTTGAGGCATAGCTCCTTCATAAGCATCTACTACTAAGATTACTCCATCTACCATGTTCATTATTCTTTCTACTTCGCCTGAAAAGTCAGCATGACCTGGAGTATCTAAAATATTTATTCTTACTCCTTTATAATCAACTGCTGTTGTTTTAGCAAGAATAGTAATTCCTCTTTCTTTTTCTAAATCATTTGAATCCATTGATAAATTAGATACATCTTCATTATCTCTAAACATTCCTGAGTGTTTTAAAATATCATCTACTAATGTAGTTTTTCCATGGTCTACATGAGCAATTATTGCGACATTTCTTTTTTCCATATTAATACACCTCTTTTTTGTAAACTACAAAATTATAACACATTTATTACAAAAAAACTAGTTTTAAAAAAAATAATCCAGATTTAGGATTATTTTTCAACATATTCTATAAATTCATGTAAAGAATCAAACTCTTTTTTATTTAATTCATCTAATATTTTATGATGATTAGTAATTACTCCTCCTTTGAATCTTTTTAACATTTCATAATCATTGTCATTATCTCCTATGACATTTAAATCATTAAAATCTAAATCTTCTAAATAGAATAATTTTTCTAATGCATTCTTTTTATTTACAGTCTTATGAATTATATTTACATGAGTTCTGCTAGCATATATATGTATATCAATTTTACTTTTAATATTTTTTTCTATTTTTAGAGCTTCTTCTCTATCTTTACAATTTATTACTATTTTTACAGTATCATCTTTATTTTCTGTCTTATTATAACCATCATCTAAATAATAATCATATTCTTCTTCATCTAAAATCTTAATAGTTTCTTCTATTTCATCTTTATCAAGATATGTTGTATCAAGACATTGATCTACACTATTAAAAATCTTAGCTCCATCTTCACATATTAGATATGTATAAGGAATATCTAATTCATTTAATAATACTTTTATATCTGTATAATTTCTTCCTGAGATGATACAAAAAGAATTACCTTTACTAATAAAATCTTTAATTGCAGTAATATTTTCTTTTGTGGTAATTTCATCATCCATTAGATATATTGTTTCATCAAAGTCACTAGCAATGAACTTCATATTATCACCAATTTTAGTATATTATAATTATTTTATTTTGTAAAACAAAAAGAGAAAGTACTATTAAGATATTTCTTAGCTTTCAAAATATCTTAAATGTTGTACTTTCCCCAAACGCGTTTCTCGAAACTAGATATTCAAACTCGAAATTCTTGGTAACACCAGTCCTTTACCTTCTTGTAATATCGTTAGTGACAATTGAGTTGCTTACTCATGTCATATGTTTCTTTAAAATAAATAAAGTTGTTTGAATTAAATTTCCAATAGTAATGCAAAAGCCTCACCAAACACCCTCAAGGGATAAACGAAATTTAATTCTATTTGTGATTTAGAATTTTAAATATATATAATTCCTTATCACTATAATAGTTATATCATAGTTATTTTTAGTTGTAAATTAATTTGTACAAAAAATATTTACTTTACGTCAATTTACTTTATCATTGACTCATTCCATTCTTTAGGAATGTCTAATCCCATTAATTGTAGTATTGTTGCGGCTACATTTGATAAGCCAAATTCTCCTTCTTTAAACTCAATTTCCTTATCACATATAATAAATGGAACAGGATTTGTTGTATGAGAAGTCTTTACAACTTTTTTATCATCTTTCATAGTATACATTACTTCTGAATTACCATGATCTGCAGTAACTATTAAAGTATATCCATTTTCTTCACAAGCTTTTTGTAATAGGCCTAATCCTTCATCAACTGCTTCTAGAGATTTAATTGTTGCTTCATAATTTCCAGTATGTCCTACCATATCTCCATTTGGGTAATTTAATCTTATAAAGTCATATTTATTTGATTTAATTGCTTCTACTACATCTTCACTTATTTCGATTGCTTTCATACGTGGTTTTTCATCAAATGTTATTCCTGTATCAGAGTCAATACATTTATATGTTTCTAGTTTTTCATCAAATTTATCTGTTCTATTACCATTCCAGAAGTATGTTACATGACCAAATTTTTGAGTTTCACTTACAGCATATTCATTTATATTATGTTTTACTAATTCTTCTGTTAAAGTGTGTTTAATATGAGGTGGTTCTACTAAGAAATGTTTAGGTATTTTTAATTCTGCATCATATTCTAACATTCCAGCATAATAGATTTTTGGAAATCTTTTTCTTTCAAAGTATGGAAAATCTTCATCTTCAAGTGCCATAGATATTTCTAGGGCTCTATCTCCTCTAAAATTAAATAATAAGAAAGCATCTCCATCATTAACAGTTCCTACTGTACCAGACTCATCAGCAATTACAAATTCATGAATATCTTGATCAACTATTTCTGGCTCTTGTTCTCTATAATATTTTAGTGCTTCTAGTGCTGATGTAAACTGTTTTCCTTCACCTAATATATGAACATTATATCCTCTTTCTACCATTTCCCAATCTGCTTTATATCTATCCATAGTGATATACATTCTTCCTCCACCTGAGGCAATCTTCGCATCAAATGTATCATCATTTAATTCAGATAATTTATTTTCTAACATTTCAATATAAGTATCTGCACTTTGAGGAGGTACATCTCTACCATCTAATAGGATATGTACTCTTGCTTTAGTTATGCCTGAAGATTTTACTCCTTCTAGTAAAGTAAATAAATGCTTAATATTTGAATGAACATTTCCATCAGATAATAGACCTAAGAAATGGAATGTTCCATTATTAGATTTACAATAATCTATCATTTCATTATATGTTTTTGATTCAAATATATCTTGAGTTTCAATTGATTCATCTACTCTTTTTGCTCCTTGAGAATAGATTTGTCCGCAACCTAGTGCATTATGTCCTACTTCGCTATTTCCCATATCTTCATCTGTTGGAAGACCTACTGCTGTTCCATGTGCTTTAATTAGTATATTTGGATAATTTTCTAATAAATAATCTAGATTAGGTGTATTTGCTGCAGCTACAGCATTTCCTACTTTTTCTTCAGTGTAGCCAACTCCATCCATTATTGCTAAAACAATCTTTTTCATTTTATCTCTCCTCTTCATTATTGTCTTTTTCATCTTGTAAGAAATCAACATCATCAAACATGTCGTCATTTCCTTCTACTTCTTCATCCATCGAAAAAATACTTCTTTTTTTATTTTTGATTTCTTCTTTTCTTTTTTTTTCTATAGCCATGAATTCGTCAAAATCCTCTTGCATTTCTTTATCATTCTTGTCTACTCCCAGAATTACATTTCTTAAAAAACTCATATTATCACCTTTTTTATTATATCATTATTTTATTATTTCTATTAGTTTTTCATATATTTTTACCATAGCAAAAGTATCTAATTCACAATAAACTAATAAGCCATGTCTAATTGTTTCTTGTTCCTTTTTTGTATGGTTACCTAGATCTTTATATGTATTTGATGCTTCATCTCCTTTATGTACTAAAGGTAGATTTTTATAATTAAGCGATGGATCATTTGGAAATAATGCAGGTAATACATATTTAATAGAATAAGATCCTTCCATTTCTTTCATATAATACCATCTCTTATAAAATGGAATCATTAAATCTTTCATATTTTCTCTAATATTTAATAAATGTTCTCTTAAATCAGGATATACTTCAGCAAGTTTTTTAATAATATTTCTTTCAAAAGACATATTATAAGCAACACTACATACATCTTTTGGAATATCTTCTACTAAGGTTTTTGCTAAAGATAGTCTTGGATCTATGTCTGGCTCTGCTAAAAACTCTTTGTGAACTAGTTTTCCATCTTCATATAATATATGTAGAGAATATTGAAAAGGAATTTGCTCAAAAGGTTTTGTTCCTTCATATTTAGGTATTGCTTCTTGATATGTTTCAAAATCTAAAAAGTATATAGGATATGTAATAGTAGTTAAAAAATCTTTAATTAAATCTTTTTCAATTTTAGGTTTTAAATCTTTTATTTCATATTTTGCTTGTTCAATATACTTTTCATTTAAATCACTTTTTAAAATGTCTTCATATGAAATAATACTATTATTATAATTTTTTATTTTACTTTTAAAAGGCAATATTCTAATATCAAATATGTTTGGTCTAATAAGATCTTTTGTACAATAATCAAAATATGGACATTCATATGGATTATTACATTGATATCCTATATTTATATCAGGTTCATCTTTACTACAATCTTTAATTATCTCTTCAATATTTTCTTTGATAGAGTCTTGATTGTTTAATACATATTTTGTTATATCATCTATTACAAATAACTTCTTTATATCTAATTTATCGTGGAAAACATAATTCTTATTTAAATATACAATAGATGCTTTTTTAACTTTATATCCTAAACTTAATAGTATATATACTTGATATGAAATATCTTCTTTATAAATATCGTGTAAATCAGTAGAAGATTTTACTTCATATACTTCTAATTCGTTATTATTATTAACTAGAATATCTACACTACAAAAATTATTCTCATAAACAAATGAAGCTTCTGTTATTATCTTATCTCCTCTTTTGATTGCTGCATCTGTATCTTTAATCATTTGATTTAGGTCTTTGTTAAATTCTATATCTGTATATTTACCAAATAAGCCTTTTGCTAATTCTCCTACTTCATGACCTGTTTCAAATACAGCTTCATTATCTATAACTTTTGCTACTTCAGGTTTATTTATATCTAGCCATAACATTTTATGACATTGAAATCCTCTAGTATATTTAGATTTTGATAGATTCATATTAATTCCTCCTATATTTATTATATATAAAATAAAAAGGTTAGTAAAACTAACCTTTAAAGTAAAAATTATTAAATGTAATTTTATCAGTTCTATAGATATTATTTTTATTTAATTCAATGTTATATTTCATTATTAGATTACTTTCGTTATCAAATTCATATATTATTCCTTTATCTCCTGATGTTATTAATGTATTTCCATTTCCTAGTTCTTTTACACTTCCTGATAATGGTGAATAATCTACTTTTATGTTTTTCACAAGTTCATATGTTTTATTTGTTTCATCTACTTTATAAACATAATAATATGAATTATCTCCTTCTGCTAGTGTAGTATTCTTTACACCAATACTTTCATAATTAAAGTCTTTTCTTGTAGGTGTATTTCCAAAATTATTATTAAACATAGTTAGATAATATATTCCGTTACTTTCTTTTTTATATCCTACATTATTTTGTCCTGCATTTACTGTAAAATCTCCTTTTTTAGTGTAAACAAGATCAAAATATTCTGTATTCTTCCAAATTTCTTGATTTCCAATAATTGAAACTAGATTAGGAATTTTTTCTATATTTTCAATTTTAAATATAGAAGATGTTTCTCTAGAACTTGCATAAACATTTCCTTCACTATAGTTAATTGAATTAATATGAATCCAATCATATCCAGTTTCTGATCCATCATGATATGAATCGACACTGTATGATGTTTTTTCATAATATTCTTTTAATAGATCTTTAAAATCAATTAATTTAAATATTTCTTTAGTATCTAAATCTAATCTAATTATAATATCTTCATCTGTTAATGAATCTCTTTCTGTTGCAAGAATTATTAGATCTCCTGAATCATCAAATGTATAATCATGATGAAGATTATATTTTCCTGTACTATATATCTCTGTAACTTGACCTAAATTATTAATTTCTGCTATTTTTGATTCTGAAATACTCATATATAGTCTATCGTTTCTAAACATAATTTTGTTTGCTCTATAGTTTATTATAGGCATTTCTCCACGTAAAGTACCTTCATTATCATAGAATGATACAAAACTATTCTTCTTATTAGTATTTCCTAATATTACAAATAATCCACTTGATAATTCTTTATTAGAATCTCCTTTTTTAGATTTCAACTCTATTTGTGAATTAAATTTAATACTTGTTAAATCTATCTTATATTTAAATATTTCTTCATTAATAGTTATTTCAATATTATTTACTTCTCCTGGAATTAAACCAATTAATTCATATGCTGTTTTTCCTGGATTTAGTTCTCTTTCAAAATCATTTTTATCTTTTACTATTACTTTATATTTAATACTATTAGGAGCATTTTTTAAGTATATATTTAAACTACTAATATTAGTTCCGTATGGATTATATATAGCAACCATTTCTTCTGTATTTTGAATTAATTCAGAAATCTTACTATTAGTAATTTCTTGATAATCTAAATTATATGTGTCTACATATTTTTCTTTTTCAACATAATATATATTTTTTCCTAATATTGGATTTTTAACAATATTAATATTATCTTCCATCCAATCATGATCATTTAAATTTTCTTCTATGATATTATTGTGTATTTTTAAATATACAGCGATAGAAAGTACTATTAATAATATTAAAAAAATAAAAATTACTATATTCTTTTTATTAGTAATAAATGATTTAAATTGTTTTTTCTTCTTTTTATTAGATGTCTTCATGGGAACCTCCAATATTAGTTTATCATATTATTTTTTTTTTGAAATAAAAAAAAAGAAAATATCCTATCAAATAAAACCTTAGCTTTAGATTAAATTCGAATCTTGGATATTTTCTCAAACATGTTTTACGGAACTCCGCACATTATAAACGTGACTTGCGCTTATCACCCTTACCGTGAGTTTAGTCCTGACCTAGCAACAATCAAGATATGTTCCTTCTAAGTATCTTTTGAGTAGTCATATTATTAATACTTGATTAACAATATGTTTTCCTCTTAGTAAAGATAACCGTTTAGAATTACCTTTACTGTATTATTAGTATAGCACCTGAATTTTTATTTGTAAATACTTTTTTTAAAAAAAAATTAAAAAATTTAAAAAAAAAGAAGTTTACACTTCTTTTTTACTTTTAAAACATAGAATCAACGTCTTCTGCTATTTCTTCTTCCTCTACTTCTCCTTCATCTTGTAGATCATTAACAGTAGAATCTATTTCTTCTTCGCTAACATTTTCTTCTAGAATTTCGTCAGCTGCTTCTGATTCTGCTAATTCTTCTTCATCGATCTCAGGCTCAGGGTCCATCATATCGTCAGTTAATTTTACATTATTATTATTTAAATAATTTAATGCGTCTTTTAATTCTGGATTTGATTCAATTATCTTGTTAATATCTTCATCTGTTGCACCAGAATCATTATAAGCTTTAGCTAGTTCAGGATTATTCTTGATGTATTCTTTCACACCAGTTGATTCACTTAGTTCTTCTGCTGAAACTTCTTTTTCTACATCTTCAGCATTTACTAGATTTTCTTCTTCCATTTTTACTCCTTTCTATTCTATTACTTATAATCTGCAGCACCATTTAAGGCTTTTCTATATTTATTTAGATATGACAATACTTTTTCGAATACTTTAACTTTAGCAACATTATTTTTGTAATTAGCTGCTATATTTGTGTAAACATTATAAGCTCTAGTTCCACCATGCCATCCTGATTTATTTAAGCTATTTAAATTTGTATACATTGCGTTAAGATTTTTTTCAATTATATCTAATTGTGCATCTAAGTTTTTGTATTCAGTATTAAGTAAGTTTCTGTCAGTAATTCCACCAACGTCGTTTGTTGCCATTTATTACACTTCCTTCCTATTATTATATTATAATTGTTTAATTAAGCTTTCTAAAGTTTTTGTATCTAATAATGTTCTTGCATAAGATTGAACATCTTTTTTAAGTCCACTATCTAATTCACTCTTTCTCTTTGAAGCTGCATTACTCTTTGCTTTAGCAGCAGATACTGCTTGAGTAAACATTTGTTTTACTTTACCGCTTGACTTTCCTTCAAGGTTTGTAAAACTTTTTTCAATTGATTTCCATGCATTAACAATTGCTTGGTAATTTTTATCAACTTTAGCACGAGAAGATGAAGCTGATGATGCATTTACATACATTGCTTTTTTATCCATTTTCTCAAACTTAATTGTTGAATGTTTGATTGTGACACTTGCCATACTATAAAAACTCTCCTTTCTAGTTTAATTTAATTATACTAATTTAAATATTTTATGTCAATTTTTTAATTAAATTTGACAATTTTATACTAATAATAACTTTTGACCATTGGTTAATCCGGAAAATCTTACCATATTATTGGTATTTATTACAGTACCGTTTTCTGTATATAACATAGCCTTTTCATTTATTATATAAGTTTCATTAGATAAATTTACTATTTCTTTTTGTATTAGGTTTAATGCTTCCTGTGTATTTTTATTAATTGGAATATATATATCAAAGGTCTCATCTATTCTTAATACATAAATACTTACTAATATTTTGTCCATTTTATCACCTACATATTTATAAATTTAATTGTATCTTGTGTATTATTAACAAATACAACCGCTTCATCTCTATTTATAGTTTGTTGTTCAATCATCATTTCATCAGTTTTAAATAGTTCTTGATCTTCAATATTTTTACTTAATAATATTCCTTTATTTTGTTGTACTAGGTTGTACCAAGCATAATTATCAAATGTTTTCATATGAGATGTTCCATCTACTATAATATATCTAATATTTTTCAAATCTTTTGAATTAACAATTAAATCATCTAAAGTTATTATTGAAGGATCCTCTTTTTGTTTACCTTTTAAGAAAACTTGTAATTCATTGTAATCAAATATAGTTACTATATACATATTATCATTAGGTTCTTCTCTTAATTTGTTAAAGTTAGTATTTAAAACTTTAATAATATTTATAAAACTATTTGTATATACTTTTGTATTTTCTTTTATATTATTTATTTCAAAATCTTTATTTGATGATATTACAAAATTCTTTGTATTATTTAGAAATTGAAATAATGTTACTAGTGCTCCTGTGAAAGATAAAGCACTCTTTATATTTCCATATGTAATAATGTTAATTAAATCAGAAAAATCATAATACATTAAGCATGCACTCTTTTCTTCGAATCCTATTGGAAGAGATGCTAAAGAGATTTGTTCATTTCTTAATGATGAAATATTAACATAAGTTGGTATTGTTGGTAATGCTGGTGCTTTTTCAGCATATGCTTGATTAAGTGTTAACTTAGTAGCTTTCATTACCTGATCTAAATCTTCCATTCTAGATATTTCAGCTGCTTGGAATTCATATGGACTTCCTTCTATTTCTATAATACCTCTACCTGGATTAGTTTTTGGTACTGGGCATCCTAGTCCAAATACAGTTGAATATACTGTTGTATCAGCTAATCTCATTGTAATATTTGTTGAGAAACTATTTTCTAGAGTAAATCCTAATGCACCAGGTTCAGTTCCTGTTACATAGAAATAAATTCCATAATGATTAACTTCTCTAGCTAAACTTCCAAATACATTAGAAACTAAGTCTTCATAGCCTTCTTTTAATACTTCAATTCCATTTACTACTATGATGTATGAAGGGAATGTTGTTTTTCCTTCAGCTTTTTCATATTCAAAGTTTCCACCATTTAAAGCATAGTAACGTTTTCTCTTTTCAACTTGATTTTGTAAAAAGTAGAATAATTTGTTTATTTTTGAACTGTCTGATCTAGTTATAACTTCACTAACTTGTGGAAAGTTCATAAATTTAGTTAGTGATTCTGTTAATAAATCTATTATAAATATATTTACTTCTTGAGGTGAATGGTTAGTTACTATTGAATAAAGCATTGTAGATATTAATGTAGATTTTCCAGATCCAGCTATTCCACTAATAAATGTATTGCCTCTTTCTACTAAATCTAAGTTAACTGGTCCTTGTCTTTGATTGGCAGGATCATCAAATACACCAATAAGTGGTTTTATATCATATGGTTTAGCTTCATAATTATAAGCATTTCTAAGATTAGTATAAAGAACTTCTTCTGGTATACTATCTAACCATAATTGAGAATTTTCGTAACCTTCTTTTTTAGCAACCTCAATTAGATAATCAATAATATTTACTAGTTCTTCTCCTCTACTTTCTCGAGATTCTTCTTCTTTTTCTTCTTTTATTGATTTAATGATTTCACCATAGTTGTTGATTATTTCTATATCTGTTGCGACTGTTGATTTTATCTTATCAGAAGGTATGTAATTAACACCAGTATAAGCAGATTGACCTTGAGTAAAGTATTCATCATAACCTACTTGTAAGTAGAATCTACCTACTTCTTTTATGAATGCAGCATCTGGCTTATTAATCATTTCTGTAGAGTCTTCTGCAGTTTGAACCTTACAACATACTTTAAATTTAGAGTTTGACCAAATTTGATCATCTACTACACCTGATGGTTTTTGAGTTGCTAAGATTAAGTGAACTCCTAATGAACGTCCGATACGGGCAGTTGATATTAATTCTTCCATGAAATCAGGTTGTTGTTGTTTTAATTCGGCGAACTCATCACATATTATAAATAAGTGTGATAAAGGTTCTTCTAATTTACCTTCTCTTACTAATTGCTGATATTTATAAATATCTATTGTACCTGTATTAAGTCTTTCTTTAGCTTCATTGAATATTCTTTGACGTCTATGCAATTCTGAATTAATTGATACTAAAGTTCTGTTCATTTCTGATTTATCTAAGTTAGTTATAGTTCCTACTAAATGTGGTAGTTTTTTATTTGTCTTTCTGTTTTCGAAAGCTCCGGCTAAACCTCCACCTTTGTAGTCAATAAGCACAAATTGAACTTCTCTTGGACTATAGTTAATTGCTAAAGATAATACATAACTTATAATGAATTCTGATTTACCTGAACCAGTCATACCTGCAATAAGTCCGTGAGGTCCATGCTTTTTCTCATGTAAATCTAAACTCAATATATTTCCATTAACGTCTACTCCTACTGGAGCTTGTAAAGATTGAGAAATATTTGATGTTTTCCATCTATTCTCAATATTTAATTGTTCTATTTTTCCTACTCCATACATTTCTAAGAATCCTAGAGTTTCAGGAAGATTAGATGAATCAGTTGTTTGTTTTAATATAGGAGTATTTGAAACAGCATTTATACATGCAGTTATATTTATATCTTGTGGTAGTTCAATTTTAAAGCTTTTTAATTTTTCATCTTTCATATCAGATGTAAAGAAATGGCCTTCTTTTTCATCGAAAGATACAAAGTTTTTAAACCCATCTGGAACATTACTAATTTTACTATCAAATGTAATAATACCAAATCCACAATTAATTTTTGTTTCTAATACTTCATTAATAATTCTTAAATTATGATAATTATTTATATTATCAGAAATAATTAAATAATATGGGAAATTCTTTTGATTTCTTTCTCCTTCTTCATTCTTTTCTGTTTCTGATGCTTTTAATCTATAATTAAATATTTCAACTAAACTATCTGAAACAAATTGACCTTCTTCAAACTCTTCAGCATAATATCTAGTTTTCTTATCATCACTGAAACAGAATGGAGAATCTTTTAATAATTGTAGAGCGTTATCATTTCCTTTATTAGTTAATATAACTATTTTTAGATTGTAGTAACTATGATATGTAATCAATTGTAATATTATTGATTCCATTACTTGCCATAATAGTGTTTTTTCTGATGAGATAAAGACTACATCTTTCTTTTCATATAAAGATAAGTGAAAAGGAGCATCAGGTATATGGTCATATTTACTTATAAGTTTATCAGCCATATCAAGTAGTTTGTCATCTACTTCTTTATATTCTTGTTTTTCATGAATTATGTCTCCAAATAAAGAAACATCACCTACTCCTAGTCTAACTTCTAAGAATGCATTATTATCCCAGTTTCTTGAAAATAAATTAGGAGTTTTCTTTAGAATTGTTTCTTGACATTCTTTAAGAGAAATATAATTTTCTATTAAAGCTACTTTTTGATCATTTTGTTTTTGCTTTAAAATCTTTTCTTTTTCAATTAAGTATTTTTTATATCTTCTTTTACGATTTTGTTCTGTATTAAAATCAACAAATCTTTCATAAAATCTTTCTACAAAAGGCCATATAATGCTTGCTACTAACATTGTTACACACATTATTATAGTTAAGATATTGTTTTCCCAATCTTCTCCTTTTTTGCCCATGTTTATGAAAGCAAAATATCCCATTAAAATAGATGTAGATCCTAATAATAATGAAGGTATTATAGTCATTAATAAAGGATTTTTCTTCTCTACTTGTTTTTGAGGTGGATTAGCTATTGTTAAATCTATTTTTTCTATTCCTTTTAAGAAAACTTGAGATTTATAATAATAATCTTTTGCATCATAGAAATCTCTAAATAATTCTGTTTGAGGAGTGAAATTTTCTGCTGCTAGTGTATATGTTGGATTAGTTAAGTTATTTGAAATAATCATTAGATTTTGATCAGGATTGTTCATATATATTTTATTTCCTAAAAATATTAATCTAATTCCGTTGCAGAATATTTCATCAAAATTATTTAATTTTCCTTCAGTCATTTTATTTTTATTTACATATATATTTGCATTAGAAGATAATGATTTAAATGAAAAAATATTGTTC
Organism: uncultured Erysipelotrichaceae bacterium; assembly: GCA_902789225.1. Classification (GTDB taxonomy): domain Bacteria; phylum Bacillota_I; class Bacilli_A; order RF39; family UBA660; genus RUG343. Next base: position 46,401 of record CADANC010000004.1, on the reverse strand, counting down.
TTCAATGTAATTTCCAAAGTCTTTTCTGATAAGAAAGAATAATTTACATCATAGTTAGTATCACCAACAACTATTTTAGTATCATTTGTCATTTGATAACATTGGAATGTGTTGTCATATCCAGGAGCAACATAAACTACAATACTATCTGTACCATATGCTACCATTTGATAGAAATAATATGGGATTAGTTGTAGTTCTTTATATATTTCACCTTGATAATATAAAGTTGTATCATCATTTTCTTTGATGATCCATTTACCGTTTGTACCTTCTACATTTATTAAACTTCTTTTATTACCATTTTGATCATAATCATGTAATATATAGTTTCCTGATGGTACACTAGGTAATTTATAGGTATAAATTTTTTCGTTTTCAATAAAATATATAATCATATTTCTACACCCCAAATTATTTTTTTACTATCCTCTATTTTATATTATAACATATCTTTTTCACTAAAAGAAAAAGAAAGATAAACTTTCTTAAACTTTTATAAATTCTGTTGATCTTCCATTTGCTTTTGTATACAAATTATTTATAGAAACAATTAAACCTAGGTTTTTATCCCAAGATACATCTTCTATTTCTCTTTTTGCTCCGCTATCTATTAACTTTGATGTAAATGGTACTTTTCCATCAGTATTTGTCTTTGTTAAATCATATGTGAATAAATAATTCTTACCATTATCTTTATCCCACATTACTTTATAGAATTTATCTCCATGTATACATCCAGATTGATGAACTAATCCACTAGCACCTTGTAGTTTATATGTTTTTGCTGGAGCAGTAATATCTCCTTTTGAAACAGATACAGTGAATCCTTTTGACGTTGCATATAAATTATTATCTGCATCAGCCGAAACTGATCCAGTACAGCTTCTTCCTAAATCAATTATTTTTCCATTACCAAATTTATTATTGTTTATATCATATTCATATTTTCCAATTTTGGTATTGTCAAATCCTATTTCTTTAGATCCATTTTCCTTAAAATCATGTTCTGTATAATGTTGTGTTGTATATATTTCAACTTTATTTGTTTCATGATTATATTTTGTAGATAAACTATTACCGTGTGTTGTTGGTATTTTCTTTGAAGATATTTGTTGGAAATTTCCATTTCCATCCTTCTTAAAAATAAGTACTTGATAATCATTTTTATATCTATCGCATTGAACTGTTGCGACATACTCATTACCATTTTTATCAGTAAAGTTTGAACTACCTTGATATCTAACTCCTTTTCCTGAATTAGGAATAGATCCTAGGGATTCACCATGTTTATAACTTGGCATTGATGGTGTTGAAGGTGTATCTGGAGTTGATGGAGTTGCTGGTTCTGGTGTAATAACATCTCCTATAGCCTTTCCTCCAGCAAGGGCTGTGATTAAAGAAGTTAGGGTTTCTGTATTTAATAATGTCTTAGCATATGATTGAACATCTTTTTTAAGTCCACTGTCTAATTCACTCTTTCTTTTTGAAGCTGCATTACTTTTAGCTTTTGCTGCAGATACTGCTTGAGTAAACATTTGCTTAACTTTACCACTTGATTTTCCTTCAAGATTTGTAAAGCTTTTTTCAATTGATTTCCACGCATTAACTATTTCTTGATAGTTTTTATCAATTTTAATTCGAGTAGCTGAAGCAGATGATGCATTTACATACATTCCTTTTTTATCCATTTTTTCAAATTTAATAGTTGCATGTTTTATTGTATTATTTGCCATAATTCTTTCGCACCTTCCATCATTATTGTCTTAATAGTTATTTCTTATTCTATATTTTTATTATATCATATTTCTATATCTCTTTTTTTCTAAAAAAAAAGAAAGATAATCTTTCTTAAATTTTTATAAATTCTGTAGATCTTCCTGCTTTTTTTGTTAATTTATTATTTACTGAGACAACTAATCCTAAATTGTTATCCCAGGAAACGTCTTCAATTTCTCGACTTTTTCCTTCATCTATCAACAATTGTGTATATGGAACTTTTCCATCAGAATTTTTCTTTGTCAAATCATATGTAAATAGATAATTTTTATTATTTTTCTTATCCCACATTACTTTATAAAATATATTACCGTGTATACAGCCAGATTGATGTGTTAGGCCTTCTGCACCTTGCAATTCATATTTTGTTGTTTTATTTGTAAAGTCTCCTTGTGATACTCTTAAATTATAGCCTGTAGATGTCGCATATAAATTATTATCTGAATCTATTGATACTGATCCAGTATATTTTCTATCTATGTCAATAACTTGTTCGTCAGTAATATTATTATCATTTAAGTCTAATTCAAATCTACTAATTTTTTTAGTATCATGTTTTACTGATTTGTCACCTATACCATCTAAATCTTTATCCGTATATTTCTTTGTTGAATATATTTCAACTTTACCAGTTTCTGGATTATATTTGGTAGTTAAGCTATTCCCATGAGTTGTTTGCATTTTTTTAGATGATATTTGTTGGAAATTACCATTTTCATCTTTTTTGAAAACAATTAAATTATAATCATTTTCTTTTTGATTACACTGTATTGCCGCAACATATTCATTACCATTCTTATCAGTAAAATTTGAACATCCTTGATATCTATCATTTGCTCCTGTATTTACAATAGTTCCTAGAGAGTCTCCTGTATTATAGTTTGGTGTATTTACTATTGTTGGTTGCTCCTGATTAATTGAATCCAATGATATTCCTTGTCCTACTGCAGAGACTACAGCTACTCCACCTAATGATTCTATAAATGATTGTACTGCTTCTGTATCTAATACTGTTTTAGCATATGATTGAATATCTTTTCTTAACCCTTTGGTTAATTCGGCTTTTCTTTTTGAAATTGCTACCCTTCTTGTTTCTGCTGCATTTATATATCTGTTGAACATGTCAAGCACTTCACCACTAGATACTCCTGCAAGATTTCTAAAACTTTTGGCAATTTGTGACCATGCTTCAGCAATTTCATCATAGTTTTTGTCAACTTTATTTCGACATTTTGTAGAAAGTGACACATTAACAAACATACCCTTTTTATCCATGTTTTCAAACTTAATTGTTGAATGTTTTATCGTTATATCAGACATTTCCTCACACCCTTTACATTATACTCATATGTTTTTTATTAATTTGCTTCTTTTTCTTGGTTATATTCTTCATATGTCATTCTTGATATATTTTTAATTGTTTCTATTCCATCAGATTCACTAACTCCTTCTGACATTGTTACTATGACATAATCTCCTCCACTATAAACTATTGCTGCATCATTTTGTACATCACCTAGTTCTCCTGTCTTATTTGCTACTGTTACTCCATCTGGTACTCCAGCAGGAATTTTACTTCTTCTTGTTTGTGCCTTTAAAAGTTTTAACATATCGTCAGAATTATCTATTTCACCATTATAGATCTTTTCTAATAAATTTGAAACATCTTTAGCTGAAGTGTAATTTTCTACAGATCCTCTGTCTGATTGTCCTAAATCTCTATTTATACTAGTTTGTGAATAACCTTGTGAACTAGCATAACTATTTACTATGGCTCTTCCAGCAGCGGTATCACCATTACCTAATGCTTTAAGTATTTCATTTGTGGCATTATTGTCACTAATTGTTATCATGTTGTTCATATTACTTAGTATTGTTTGTTTATTTGCATCACTTACCTGACCTTTATTTATTTGATCATATGCTGCTGCCATTACAAATAGTTTTATTATACTAGCTGATGTCATTTTATTGTCACCATTAATATCTGTAATTTCGCCAGTTTTTAAGTTTTTAATATAAGCAGCCCATTGTCCTGGATTACTCTTAATATATTCTTCTAATTCTTTTGATAAATTACCACTTGATAATAATACAGGTAATTTCTTTTCAGGTAATACCATAGAATCACTAATTTTTGATAAAGATTCTGAATCAGATAATGTAGATGTTTCTGATTGATATGGAAGTTCAGCGTAAGCATCATCTAAAGCAATAGTTGGAGCATCTTCTCCACCTGCAGTTTTTAAGTTTGTTTCTGCTTCTGCTAATTTTTCTTCATGTTTTTTGATTTTTTCTTTTATATCTTTTATTTTATCATCATCATCTGGTGATTCTAATCCGTCTAAACTACTATTTAATTCTTCTAAACATTTACTAATTTCTTGATAATACTTGCTCCACTCATTAGTCATATGTGCAGTAGCATTACTAGTAATTGTTGATGAAATATCTCCAATTGCACTAATTGCAGTATTAACGTTTGACTTAATAGCATAAGCCATTTCAAAAGTTGGAGAAAATCCACCAAAATTTAGGCTACTTGCTGATAAGCCTTGACCTGATGCCATTAGAGAATCTAATTTTCCAACACTACTTTCTAATTCTCCTTTTATACCATTTAGTTCACTAATAAGATTTGCATAGTCAGATTCCTTTAGAAATTCACTTGAAGAAGTTCCTTTGCAAAAGCACTGAATACTTGATACTTTCATATTATTATTCCTTTCAATATATCCTATTAAGGTAATTATAACATTATTTTCCATAAAATAATAATAGTTTATATTCCTACATTGTTGATTTTTTACTTTATTCTAATTATAATAAGTTTATATTTATTTAAAGGAGTTATTATGAAAGTTAAAAATGCTAATGTTTCATCAAAGAAAACAAAACAATTAATAAAAGATAATTTTATAGAATTGTTATTTGAAAAGAAAGACATAAAGAAGGTAAAAGTAACTGAACTAGTAAAAAGAGCAAATATAGATAGAACAACATTCTATTCTCATTATGATAATATTTATTCTCTTGCTCAAGAGTTTGAAGATGAATTTATTGATTTAATAGATTTAGAAATAGAAAAAATTAATGATTATGAAGATTTGTTTTTATTCTTTGATAAAATGAAAGATATTGTAAAAAATAATGAAGATAAATATAGAATGGTTGGAGTATCAGATTTTTACTTTAATTTTTATAACAGTGCTAATTATAAAATAAAGGAATTAGTTTATAAGGTTGTATCGAATCAAAATCCTAGCATTGATAAGGATGAATTAAATTTCAGAGTAAACGTGTTAGTTGATGGAGTTTTTACACAAGTTATTAAATATTTAACAGATAAAAATTACAAATATGATTTAGATTTTATTGTTGAAAATATAAAAAAAATAATTTAATATACTTAATAAAAAAGCAATTATCAATTGATAAATTGCTTTTTTATTTTTAATTATTTAAACCTTTTTACATCATTATCTTTTTTTAAAATTCTTCCTACTTCTTCTTTATGTCTTGGAAGTAATCCTTCTTCATCTTGATTATTAGAAATATAAATAGTTTCAACCAAATGATCTCTTACCTTATCTAAGTCAGATTCTTTTCAATGCATTACATTCATTTTTTATCATCTATTATTAATTAGTTTTCTTTTTTACTTTTTTCCTAGGTTTGGGCTCATTATAGATATACTTTTCAGTATTTATCTTATCATTGCTTTCAATTAGTCTTATAGAGCAATTATCAGGAGTTAATTCTTCACTATACCATTCTGGTGAATAATGAAAAAAGTTCATTACTATAGTTTTGATGGTTGCTCCATGAGATACAACAAATAATACATCCTCTTTATCTCTATAGATTGTATCTATAAATTGCTTGGTTCTCAAAGCTACATCAAATGGGCTTTCTCCTTGTGGAAGTTTAGCATAGAACTTCCCCTCATTTTGATAATAATTATCATAAAATGCAAACTCTTCTGGATACATCTGTTTTATTTTTTCAATTTCTTTATCACTAAATAATCCATATTGTTGTTCTATTAAAGTAATATCTTCCTTTACTCTTTTTATACCTAAAATATCATTAATTATATTTGCTGTTTCTCTAGTTCTAGTATATGGACTTACCCACATAGTGGAATTAGAAATATCAATTTCATTATCAGTAATATATTTTTTTAAAAACTCTCCAGCAAGTCTAGCCTCTTCCTTTCCTTGCTCAGTTAAATATACTTTGTGATCGGGTAAACCTATGCCATAGTTCTCTTTTGTATTTTGCATTGATTCGCCGTGTCTTATTAGAAATATTTTCATAAAACCACCTATATAAATTATATCATATATAGTGATTTCTTATTTTATATCAATTGCTACTCTTAGATTAAATAAAAAAATCAATCTATTTAGGATTGATCTTTTTAATATTAGATTATTTCTTTTTCTTTTAATTATTTCTTTTGATATTTCTTCTTCCTTTTTTATAATCTGTATCACCAGGTAAATTAAATGAATATTTATTTAATTGATTTTTTTCACAAATTCCTCTTAATATGGCTAGTTGTATTTCATTTGTTATTCCTTGAAAATTTATACTATCAATAACATCATGATTATTTTTAATAAAAAAGTGCAAACTTGCGGCTAAATCTATGAAGTTAGTATTTTTAGTAATATCAAATTTATATTTTGCATCGCCTTTAATATATGAATATCTAATGTTAACTGAATTTAGATAAACTTTATCAATTTTTTCATCTAGATTTAATTCAATATTATCTTCAGGTTTAGCAAAACGAAGGTCTAATGAGTCAGTTTTAGTATCAACTAATGTAATTGTAGAAAAACCTAAACCTTCTCTATGTGATAATTCAATACTGCCAGTGGCATAATCGTAATCATCAACTACTAATTTCCATTCTGGTTCAATTTTAAATCTTGCATCATTATATTCTATAATTTTTGTTTCTCCATTAATGATATCCCAACCATTGTAGAGATGACTTTGCATTGATTTGTTATATTCCTTTATTACTTTTCTTCTTTCTTTTTTTTGTTCACTTAATGATTTATTAAACATTCTAATTCCCCCAATCAGTGTGCTTATTATATCATATATTGTTAAAAATACAATTTTTATATTTCTTAATAAAAAAAACAAGTGATTTAATCACCTGTTACTTTATGAATTATTTTGATTATCAGAAATTGCTTTATTATAATTACTACTATCAATTAATACAAGAATTCCTAAAATAATACTTATGAGACTCATTCCTAAAATTAATAAGATTCCTGTTATTATTCCAAATGTATAAGCAGTCTTATCTCCATTTTCTGCATATTTTTTACCTCTAAACATTAAAAATGCTACCAATAAACGTACTGCACCTAGCATAGCAAAAGTAATTTGAAATACACTGTCATCAGCAAAAAATATTAATGCTATTAATAATGCTCCAAATATTAATTCTACCCATCCTAATGCATTAAAATCTTGTACTAATTTTTTTCTACCATCTTTATTATTTTCCATATAGTCCTCCTTAATATCATAGTATAACTTGACTTGTTTTTTTTCAATATAAATATCTTTTTATTGACATACGAAATATATAATAAAAAAAAGAATTACTAATTCTTATTTTTTATTTTTATATTTAAATAAATATGATGGTCTATGGCCTTCTCCAGTCTTCATTTTTTCTGTCTTTTCAACTTTAGATGCAATTATTCTTCTAAATGGAGCATCTATTAATTTTTTTCCTAATAATACTTCATATACTTGTTGTAAATCTCCTAAAGTGAAATATTCAGGCATCATATTAAATACTATATCTGATGAATTAACTTTTTCTTTAATCTTTTCTATTCCTGATACAATCACTACATCATGATCAAATGCAATCATATTATTATTTTTAGAAATATAGTCATATCTATCTGTAATTTTATTTCTTAATACTTTATTCACTTCTAAAGAAATTGTTTCTTCTCCATTATCTAATACTAAGAATACTACTCCATCCTTTTCTTCCATTAGAGTAATATCAAACCATGAAGCGTTTTTAACATCTTGTTTTAATTCATCTTTATCAATTAAGGCTACATAAGCAGTAGAGATAACTCTCATTCTTGGATCTCTATCTATTCTATCAAAAGTATATAATTGTTCTAAATAAATATCTTCTAGATTAGTTTCTCTTTTTAATACTCTTTTTGCACACTCTTCTAATGTTTCTGATTTAGGATTTAAAAATCCACCTGGTAAACACCATTTATCTTTATAAGGATGATCATCTCTTTTTACAAGTAAAACGCTCATCATTTTTTTATCTGTTTTACGGTAATTATTAGAATCTTTAGAAGAAACACTTAATATTAAAATATCAGTAGTCATAGATAATTTATCATAAATAGAAGAATCATAATTCTTTAAAAATTCCTCTTCTGTTAAATATTCACTCATATATATCACCAATTTAATTATATATTAAATTCCTTTTTATAGCAATTTTTCATTTATTTTCTTAGCAAATCCATAACGATCAAATCTTAATATTTTTATCTTTCGTTCTCCTATTTTACTACTTATAGAATCTACATTATTAAATAGAATATCTTCTCCATCAAATGTAACAATTAAATCGTCATTATCAGGAATTAAATCTACATTAACATTTTCAGGTAAAATAACTGATTTAGTTAATGGTCTATATCTATTTGAATTAATAGGTGCCATAGGAGTTATTTGTAAACTAGAAAATGAAGGATATACGATACTACCATTATAACTTAAGTTATGGGCAGTTGAACCAATACTAGTTGCTAACATAATACCATCGCCTACATAGTTTTCTAAAAAGTCATCTTCAATATATACACCTGCTTGAAATAGTTTTGAATTTTTATCTTTTACGACAATTTCATTTAAAGAAAAATGTTTTGATTCTTTATCTTTACAAACAACATCTGTTTCTTGAATTCCAATAGAATCAACTTTATATTTTTCATTCATTAAATCATCTATAAATTCATCAACTTCATCAATTTTTACATCTTGAAGAAAACCTAAATGACCAGTATTAATTCCTACATAATAAAGATCACTATTAAAATTAGTTTGACGGACCATTCTAAGAAACGAACCATCTCCACCGATAGCTATACCTAGTGAAAAATCATCTTTATCATCTTCAATCACTTTAAACTCTTTTGCATTTAGTTTTTTTCTAACTAAACGAGCAAATTTTATAGACTTATCATTTTTGTTTACAAATAGCTTAATGTTTTTAATCATATTATCACCTACCGTATAACTTATTTTGTTTTATATATTCAATTACTCTTTCATCTAAATTATCATTACTACCATTTCTAATATTAGTAGAAGAAACATCTAAATATTTAAAATCATCTATAATTTTTATCTTATTGTTATCAAAATTCTTTAAATATTTAGAAATATCCATTTCTCCTCTTTTAAAAACAATAATGTTATATTTCAATATTATATCTAAGTTTTTCCATTTATGAAATTGAATTATATTATCTGATCCTAATATTAGAAATAATTCATCATCTTTATAATCTTTTTTTATACTTTCAAGTACTTGATAAGTATAAGGATACTTGTTATGTATTGTATCAATAATAATATTTTTGTCTTCAAAAAACTTTAACATAGCAACTCTATCTTCAACACAAGCTAAATCTTGTTTATCCCAATAATTAGGAGTAGCAAGTACAAATACTTTATCTACCAAATCATGGTCTAACAAGTAATGAATAACTTTTAAATGACCATTATGAACTGGATTAAAACTTCCTACATATATGCCTAATCTCATATTTAATTTTCATCTCTTTTATAAATTGGAATATTAAACTTATGTTGATTTGCGTAGTGTTTTGTTAATATCTTATTTTTAACTTTTTCATCTACTTCTTCACCATTTATTACTTTAGCAACATCACTATAAGTGAATCCTAATTTTTCTTCATCACTCATTCCACTTAATCCATCATCTGGAGTTTTATAAAGAACTTTATCAGGTACATTTAATACTTCACCAATTTTAATAACTTCTTCTACAGTTAAGTCTCCTAATACATTAATATCTGATACTCCATCTCCACCTTTAGTAAAATATCCCACGTATGTTTCACACTTATTACCTGTACCAGCTACTATATAAGGTTTATTTTCTATTTCAGAATAAAGTGCTGCTAGATAATAAAAGGCTGCCATACGTAATCTAGGTTTTAAATTAATATCACTATTTTTTAATTCTTCTTCAGTAAAATTACCTAATTTATTAATTTCATCTTTAAAAATATCATTTACTTGTGTTAAATCTACATTTATTAATTTAAATCCATAAAAGTCAGATACTAATTTAGCATCATCTCTATCACTTTCTTTAGAATGACATGGAAGAGTTACTCCTAAAACATTTTCTTTTCCTAAAGCTTCTGTAAATAATCCAGCAACAACACCAGAATCTTTTCCTCCACTTATACCTATAACTACTCCACCTAATTTATTTTTTTCATAATAATCTCTAATAAATTGAACAATCTTATCTTTTTCTTCTATAGCATTAAATTCTTTCATTATAATTATCCTTTCTTAATATGTTTTTTTGCTCTTTCTATTGTTAATTGACTTCCTCCATCTAGTATTAAATTCATATCTAATAGTTCATATAATTCATCAATTGAACAATTAAAATATCGGATATATTCATCTTTATCTAATTTTTGATTAGATATTTTTTTGCAATCTAGTGCAATAAATCCTTTATTAAATGCTTCACTACATCCTTCATCTTGATAAAAACCACATACTTCAATTAAATTATTGGACTGATAACCTGTTTCTTCCTCAAGTTCTCTTCTTGCTGCAGCAATATATTCTTCTCCTTCTTCTACATATCCTGCAGGAAGAGCAATACCTATAGTAGATTTAGTAAATATTCTTGGTTGAACTGTTAAGATAACTTGATTATCTGAAGTAACTGGAAGAACTATTGAAGCATTACCTGTTTCATTTCCTTTAATTAGTTTTTCTCTAACAACAGTTCTTCCATCATTTAAATAGCTTTTATATCTTTTTATTTTTAAAAATCTACTATTTGTATCTAATAATTCTTTTCTTTTAGTTTTTAATTCTTTAATATATGAATTAATTTCATTTAGTTTTTCTTGTCTCATTTACTCTTTTTACTAATTGTTTAGGTTTATCAGTCTTATTTTTATGCATTTCAATTAATTGATTTTTTAATTCTCTTAGTTTATCTGTTAAGTCCATATAATATTCATGTGGATCATTAATACGAGTAACTTCTGGATATAAAGTCTTAAATTCTTCATCACAATATTTTTGTCTATCTTTTAAGTTAGGTTGTTCATAAACTAATTCACCATTAATAAATATTGGTTCTTGTAACTGTCTTTTTCTATAATTTTCAATTTCTTGTTTTTTCCATGTTTCTACAGGATGTACTAAAGTATATTTTTTATCTGGAATAATTTCATCTGGTAGTGCAAGTACATCTCCTATTGCATAACCTGTTTCTAAATCATAAAATCTATATGCAATCTTTCGTCCTGGATTAATAGTTTTTGCTGTATCATTACTTACTTTTATTTTTGGAATAATTTTATCTTCATCTTCAACAGCAACTAGTTTATATACTCCTCCGACTCTTTCTTTAGGTGCTGCTATATTATCACCTGCACCAATTGAATCAATTACTGCTCCTTGTTTTAATAAATCTCTAATTGAATATTCATTAAGTCCGTTACTTAAGCATATTTTTGCATCAGGGTATCCTGCTTCATCTAGCATTTTTCTTGCTTCTTTAGATAGATAAGCTAAATCTCCACTATCAATTCTTATTCCTTTAAATGGGTATCCATTTGGTTTTAAATAATCATTTGCAACTTTAATTGCATTAGGAATACCACTTCTTAAAGTGTCATATGTATCAACTAAGAATAGACAATTATCTGGATTTGATTTTGCATATTCTAAGAAGGCGTCATATTCATCTTCACAATCAGTAACAAGTGAATGTGCCATAGTACCTAAAACTGGTATATTATATTTCATTCCAGCATATGTATTACTTGTTCCAACACAACCTCCAACGAAGGCATGTTTACTTGCTTCTATTGCTGAATCAATTCCTCTAGCGCGTCTTGCTCCAAACTCCATTACAGGAATATTTCCAGCTTCATTTGTAATTCTTTTAGCAGCAGTAGTAACTAAACTTCCGTGATTAAAATTAGCAAGTAAAGCTGTTTCTAAAAGTTGAGCTGTAATTATATCTGCTTTAACAGTAAGAACTGGTTCATTTGGAAATACTGCAGTTCCATCAGGTACAGCATAAACATCTCCTTTAAATTTTAAATTCTTTAAATAATTTAAGAATTGTTCATTAAAAATTCCTAGTGTTTTTAAGTAATCAATTTCTTCTTCTCCAAATTTGAAATTCTTAATAAACTCTATTGTTTCTTCAAGTCCACCACTCATTGTATATCCACCATCGAATGGATTTTTTCTAAAGAATATATCAAAGTATACCTGTTGATCTTCTTTTCCTTCATTAAAATATGTTTGAGCCATTGTTAACTCATAAAAATCTGTCATTAATGTTTTATTATTATTCATTTTATTTTCTCCTTCTTTTTATCATTTTGATAATATTAATTATTAAAAAAATATAGTTATCTCTTCTTTACTAATTGAATACCTTGTTGTTTCATTAAAAGTTTTGCTGCACCAACATAATCTTGTCTATCTTTTTCTGCGAAAGTGGCCATTGCATCTTCATGAGCTCTAATTGTATGTGGTCTATTCCATTGATCTAAGTAATTAGCAAGTCCCATAATTCCATTAAAGTCGCATATATCTGTACAACATCCTGCTAAATCATATTCTTCTAGATATATTTGTTCTTCAATAAATTTTCTAAAGTCAGGTGCTTCCATAAAGCTTGTTGAATTCTTTTCAAATACAAATGTATCTTCATCTTCTACATATGGTAATAATTCATCTACAATTTCTGCTTCTGTTGTTCCTCTAACGCAATGTTGACCTCCACCAAATCTTTCAAATTCAGTAGCATTTTCATCATGAGTATCTTTAATAAATATAATTGCCTTTCCTGTATTCTTAGCTTCTTTTATTAATTCAATTTGTCTAGGAATTACTTTAGCTATTTCTTCATCATGTAGTGCTCCTTCTCTTACAAATCCATTTACCATGTCTACTATAATTAGACATCCTTTATATAGTTTTAAATTATTTACTTTTTTCATTTTTTACTCTCCTATCTTTTTTTCTTATTATCATTTTAGTAATATCATATTTTAAAAAATTTTTCTTTATTTAATAATCTCTTTGAAATCAAATCCTTCATATTTATCTAGAATCTCTTCACTATCTATCCAACCTCCACATAGATTTCCATTAGTATGGAATACCATTTCATATACAGTATCTTTATTCTTTTCTTTTTCTATATATTGTTGGTTTAGATCAGCTGACTCTGATGCTATAGTACATCCTTTATATTTATATATTTCTACATAATAGTAATATCCTAATATATTTAAATATGGTTTTAATTCTGGATATTTTTCAAAGTCTTCCCAGATATCATTTAGTTTTATTTTATTTGCATCACAATATTCTATCTTTTCTTTATTAACAGCTTTGTGATCATAATCCATTAATTCTCTAAAGATAAAATTATTGGCACCTACTTTGATATATTCATCAACATATTTTTTTATCTCTTTCACACTATTTATACTTTCTTTTAGTAAAATACAACTTATTCGATGTTTTAATGGGGATTTATTAGTTATATCAAGTATTCTTTTTAAGTCTTCCATAGAAGAATACTCTTTATCTTTTTCGTATCTCATTATTTTTCTATTAATACTATCATCGTATGAAGTTCTACTAATATTTAAATGATCCCAATGATATTTAATTAGATTATTAAGTATTGTATCTCCATCTTGGATATTGAATAATCCTGAACCGTTTGTAGTTATAGTTCTTTTTCTAAAACCATATTTATCAACTAGTTTTAATACATCAGTAAGTATTGGAGATATTGTTGGTTCTCCTCCAGTAATAGATACCGATGGATTAAGTGGTCTTACTACTTTAAGAATTTCTTCTAATCTTCTTAAATACTCTTTTTTATTTCTTATATGAATTTTTTTATAAAGCATACTTCTATGTGCATATCTTAGTTGCGCTACACAAAACTTACAATCAGCATTACATATATCATCAATGAATATACTGAAGTTAAAATTCTTATATACTTTTTTATCTCCAGCATCTTTAAAGTGATATGGAACCATTTCATATTCATTTACATCATATTCTTTTTGTCTTGCATATCTAAGTGATTTATCAAAAACTATTTCTCTTTCTGCTCCTACTTTTTTCATATTAGTTCCTCCTTAAAATTTTTAATTATATTACCATTAAAATTTTCTCTTAAAATTCCATTTCTAAATGATGTATTTTTAACGCTATTATTATCTTTATTTTCTTTTTGTATATAATGTTTAACTATATAATCTTTATATTCATATACTTCTACATCATATACTTCTGCAACTATGTAATCTATTAATTTAAATTCTTTATTTGGTTTAAATGTATCTATCATTTTAGGTGATGACTTCACGCCTACTAATTCTCTAAACATTACAGTTGGCACTCCTAAATTTTGATAATGATTTACAAATTCTAAAATCTTATCCATCGAATCTACATAGCCATTTATTAAATTACAGCTTATTCTCATTTCAGCATCATGATTATTGAAGAAGTTTGCTAGTTTTTCAATATCATTATCAGTAATAGAATCAATTCCCATTATTTCTTTATTATTTTTTATATCCATTCTACTGATACTAATGTTATGTACAGCACCGTTTTCTACCATGTATTCACATACTTCTTTACCTTTATATTTCTTAAGTAAATTAAGTCCATTAGTACTTATTGTTCTAAAATGAAATCCATATTCATGGCACATTTTTAATGTCTTAACAAATCTTTCAATCTTAAGTGTTGGTTCTCCTCCTGTAATTGTTATTTCAAACTCACTTGGAGATAATTCATTTAATGTTTCTTTTAAAGTTTTATAATAAAAATTATCACTTTCATCCTGATTTGTATAATTACTATTTATGCAAAAGAAACATTTTGAATTACAGACATTAGTAATAAATAAAGATAAGTTGTTAGGGATATAAATATTTACTTTCTTATCAAAAATCTTTATTTCTTTTTCTTTGTGTACTTCTTGATTATGTTGTTCAGTAGAGAGTTCACTTTTTTTAGTAAATTTTAATGTATTCATAGTAATTTCTCCTCATAGTCACTTCTAGCAATCAGATCTTGGTTAAAACAAGTGCCATCACTTGCATATATAAACCAATTATCAATATTTTGTACTATTACAGGTTTATCATAATTACTATTCTTTAATTTTCCATAAGATTGCAGATAATAAATATTAGAATGATCATATAAATCATTTTCTTTTAATAGATTATCTAGGTTCTCATCTTTATCTTTTCTTTTTCTTACATTAAATATGATATTAATATTTTTAATATACTTAACTGAAAATAATAGTAGATTCATTTTATATAAGAAATCTTTTTCTACTTTTATTAACCAATAATTAATACTAATTTTGAATTCTATTAAGATATTATTCCAGTTAGCTATATCTATAAATCTCTTCATATACTTTTGTAATTCAATACCATTACTTAAAATAATTATTTTTAAACATCTATTGGTACTTATTGCATATTCTATAAAAAGAAAGATATCTTTATTAAGAATTGGTTCTCCTCCTTCAAGTTGTAATTCAAATTTTCCTTTACAGTTATCAATTATCTTTTTAAATGTTTTAAAATCCATAAAAGTATTTTTATCTGTTCCAGAATACATACAGCAGAATGGACAGTTAGTATTACATTTATTTGTTAAATTGATATATAATCTAGTTCCTTTTTTCATATTTTGCTCCTCTTATTATCATTTTAGTAATATCATATTTTAAAAAAATAAATAGTTTGTTTTTATCTTTTTGATAATATCAAATATTTAAAATTTTACAAGTTTTTCTCACTTGTTATTACCATTATAGTAATAACAAATTATATTGTCAACACTTTTTTTATTTTTTTATTTTCTAAATGAAAAAACTAGTCTACTGACTAGTTAAGTTAACTATACAAATAAACAATAAATTAAGAATTTAATATCCACTCTATAATTAATTTTTTTATTTCATAGTATTCTTGTTCTTCAAATTGCATATTTGCTATACAAAATCTTTTTGATGCTATATGTGAACAAAACATACACTCATATAAATCAAAGCAATCCTGAATAAATAATGAATTACTTACTTTATTAGAACAAATGACATTATAACTATTACTACAATCTTTAGAATCATCACATCTAATACAATAGTTACATGTTCCAGATCTTTGAGATGCAAGTAAGAATTCCCCATTGCCACAAGAATCACAATAAATAATATTTTTAGAATCACTACAATCAGTACTTCTATATACATTTTCACATCTATAAATAGTATCACTTTTAGCTACATTAATTGAATCATACACCCTTTCTGTTGTAGTTAGATTAATAGAATTCCAAATATCAATTAATTCTTGTAGATTATTTATTTCTTTTTTAGGTAACATCCAGCCTGTTTCTGTATCTTTCTTTTCCATATTTTCATTTGTAATAAATCTTCCACTATTAATTGAATCAGCCCAAGTTACTTCATTTGTAGTAGAATCATTTACTTGTTTTGGTAATTTAATATCAAATGCATACTTTTCTAACAATGTATCCATTGAATAAATATTTTTTCTATCAAATACACCTATAAATATTTTATTTACTATTTCTAATGCTTTTGTATCATTCATTCTTTCACAACCTTTCTGCTTGAAGAATTAGATATTAATATATCTTTTAGACTTACATTACTATTTATATTAAAGTTTGTTTTATCTTTTCTCTTACTATCATTATTTTTAGTAGTGGTATTTACTTCTTCTTTTATTCTAGGAATACTTTTATAATCTAGAGTATGTCCTTTAAATGCAGGTAATAATACTCCGTTTGAATCAATTCTTACAATACATTCTCTATTATTAAGTTCTGTTAATAATTTAATCTTTTTATCTTTAGAATCATCTAAAGGTATTTTCATATTAAAATTATCTACTAGTATATTTGCATCTAATTTTGAAACTCTAAATATAAAATAATTTATTGCATTAGCAAATATAGAGTTTTTTAATTCATCAGATATTTGATTAAAGTATTGGCCCGCTAAAACTAAAGATAGATTATATTTTCTTGCTTCAGATAAGTATCTTGATAATATAGGATTTTCAATAATTGCTACTTCATCAATAATAAAAATTATATGTTCCTCTATTTCATGTTTTTGAATTAAAGTTAGTAATTGTTGCATTATTAATCCTGATATAGTTTTAGTTACTTTATCCCCAAGTTTTGTTCTATCTAATGAAAATAAAGTAAGAAAATTATTATGAATAGTATTTTTTAAATTATCTGTTTTTTCTTCCGAATTAAATACAGGTATCATTTCCATTTCATCAATAAATCCTATAATTGGTGATATCGCTTCTCCATATGATTTTGTCTTTAAATCATTAAAATCTGATAAGAAGAAATCTATTACACTAACTGGTAAATTATATTTTAATTTCTTTATTAAGTCATTCCTATACTCTAAATCTAGAATTAATTTTCTGAGATTTCTAAAATTAAATGATTCATCTGTCAATAATAAATGTATAGAGTGTCTTAATACTCTTTCTAATTTAGAATTATATTGGTCTGCTATTAAAGATTTAAGCAAATCTATTAATAATTCAGTAGATGAAACTATATCATCATTTTTATTAATAAATAAGTCTATACTATCTAGATTACTTTTAAAATCTATTACTTTTCCTATACCACCTATATCATTTTCTAAAGCAGCATGTGGATCTATTACAACTACTTTATATTTTTGTTTTAAATATTTATTTTTATAAATATTATTTATTAAAAGACTAATAAATTTAGATTTACCTGATCCCGAAGACCCCATTATTACGGTGTGTTTGTCAAAACTAAAATTATTTTGATTTATATAGAATTTTCCTTGTAAGTATGGAAATGTATCAACTGATAATAATGCATTATTAGAATCAGTATTTAATAAATGTAGGATTTTATTTATTTCTAAATACTTTGGAGAATTCCTATAAAAATATCTTTTATTACCTTCAAAATCTATTGATAATATACTTGTAGGTATTGCATAAATTACATTATATTTTTTTATTAGATTATTTTTGTATACATAATAATTAATATTAGATTTAATCTTATTTTCATATAATTTTATAAAATTAATTTCTAAATATTTTAGTGTTCCTTTATTTCTTATTTCACTATAATTTATTAAATCAATAACACTACTTCCTATTTTAGGTAATGCTAATAATGTATAATCTTGTTTTGGTTTTTTTATACTCTTTTTAGGTTTTAATAAAAATGAATTCAAATTATTTATAGTTGGAGGTAGACTACATCTAGTTTTTACAAAATATCTTATTTGATTTCTATCATTAATAATTATTATTTTCCATTTTCTAAGTATTCCATTGTAGTTTGAAATTGTATTTATTAATTCTAACCATTCATCTTTTGATATAAACTTTTTAGTTAGATATATTTCTGACGTTAACCCCATAAACCGTCACCTCGCAATAAAGTATATCAAAGACTAAAAATAAAAAACTGACTTTTTTATAATCAGTTTTGTCAGTTTAATATATTGCGACTAAGAAGTCAGTTAAATCATCATGATAATATTCTAATTCAGGTAATTCTTTTAGATTATATTTTACTGAAGGTAAAAATTCTTCATAAAACTTATGTGATAATTCCTGGATATCTTTAGCGTCTCTAGAATTTATTCTAAATCTTAACCATTTACTTTTTGGTATTATAATATGTTCAAATTCTTTTATTTCTTTATCATATAAGCAATAATACTTTTGACTTTCTTCTCTTTCTACATCATAAGTAATCATACCATATATAATCTCACCATATTTATCTAGGTATTTTTTTTCTGTTTCTTCAAAGAATTTTGGAGCATCTTTTCCTATTGATTCATTATTTGTTTCTATACTTACTCCATATAAATTCATTTCATCAAGTTCAATTATTTCATAGTCTAGTTCTGTAGTTTGCTTTATTTCTTCATTAAAAACTATTCTTGGAAAGTTTTTTAATTTAGTTTCTTTAGTAACTGAACTAGGTTTAATTCCATGAAACTTTTCAAAAGCTCTAGAAAATGAAGTTGGATTATCATATTGATATTTTATTGCGACATCAATTACTTTTGAATTATCTTCATATAAATCATATCCTGCACAAGATAGTCTTCTTTTTCTAATATATTCTGATAAAGATAAGCCTGCTATCATAGTAAATAATCTTTGTAATGTATATGTATTAACACCTAACATTCTAGCAAGATCATCATAGTTTATTTTTTCTTCTAAATTATTATCAATATATTTAGTTATTTCATTTAGACATTTATAAATATTCAATTGACATCACCTATGTTAATTATAGCATTCTTTATTTTTTTAATAACTCAAAAAACAATCTATAAGGATTGTTTTTGTATTTTACGTTCTAGCAAATTAAATAAATTATTGTCTTGTATGTCTTGGTGATTGTTTTTCTTGTTCTTTTGATGATTCATATTCTTTTTCTGAATAGTCATTATCTACTAAAATTCTAATATCTCCATAAGAAATACTTTGTCCAGCTTCAAGAGCCATAGTGACAACATCGATGATTGCACGATCTCTTATTTCTCTATCTAAGTCTTTATCATGATTTATCATAGGAGTTACATGATTCATATAGCTAGGATATATACTGTTTGAAGACATATCACTCATTGCCATTTCTTTAAATTCATCATATTTTTTACTCATTAAAAACACCTCTTTTGTAGGACGTATTATAACATATATTATTTTTATAATCAAAAGAAATATAAAAAAAAATAGTAATATTTACTACATAAAATTCTTTTATAGGGGGCTTCTTCATCATTATACCATTTTTTTAATATTAATTTAAGAGTTATATTGATAATAATATGCTTATATAATGAAATTATGTTTTTTTGGAGGTGAAATTATGGCAAAATATGTATTTGTTACAGGTGGTGTTGTTTCAGGTTTGGGTAAAGGTATTACAGCATCATCTATTGCATTATTATTAAAATCTAGAGGATATAAAGTCTTTATGCAAAAGTTTGATCCTTATATAAATGTTGATCCTGGTACAATGAATCCTATACAACATGGAGAAGTATTTGTAACTTATGATGGTTGTGAAACAGATCTTGATTTAGGTCATTATGAAAGATTTATTGATGAAGAATTAAATTATACATCTAATATAACAAGTGGTAAAATTTACAAATCAGTTATTGATAAAGAACGACATGGAGATTATTTAGGAGCAACTGTTCAAGTAGTACCACATATTACAAATGAAATTAAAAATAAAGTATATGAAGCAGGTAATACCAGTAATGCAGATGTTGTTATTACAGAGATTGGTGGTACTGTAGGAGATATTGAATCACAATGTTTTTTAGAAGCTATTAGACAAATTCAATATGAAAAAGGTTCTATAGATACATTCTTTGTTCATTGTACTTTAATACCTTATATATATGGTTCAAACGAGTTAAAGACTAAACCAACACAAAATAGCGTTAGAGATTTAAGGAATCTAGGAATAAGACCAGATGCCTTAGTATGTAGAGCTCCTTTTAATACTTCACAGACTATGAAAGAGAAATTATCAATGTTTTGTAATGTTCCTGTAGAAAATATAATCGATTCTATTGATGTTAAAAATATTTATGATATTCCAATTAATTATTATGAGCAAAAAATAGATGAAATAATCTTAAAACAATTTGGTTTAGAGATAAGAGAAGCAAATCTAGATTATTGGAAGAAACTAATTAAAACTGTAGATAATTTAAAAAATGAAATTGAAATAAGTTTAGTTGGTAAATATACTGAATTGCATGATGCTTATATTTCTGTTGTTGAATCTTTACATCATGCTGGTTATAAACATAATGTTAAAGTTAATATTAATTGGGTAGATTCAGAAAAGTTAGAAAAAGAAATAGATTTAAAAGAAGTATTCAAAAATACAAAAGGAATTATTGTTCCTGGTGGATTTGGAAGTCGTGGTATTGAAGGAATGATAAAAGCTATTCAATATGCTAGAGAAAATAATATTCCTTATTTAGGTTTGTGTTTAGGAATGCAACTTTCTGTTATTGAGTTTGCTAGAAATGTTTGTGGTCTTAAGGATGCTAATTCAACTGAATTTGATTCAATATGTGAAAATCCTGTAATAGATTTAATGGCTGATCAAAAGAGTGTTGTTAATATGGGCGGTACTTTAAGATTAGGTAACTATGAATGCACCTTAAAGAAAGATACACTAGCATATGCTGATTATAAGAAAGATAAGATACTTGAAAGACATAGACATCGTTATGAATTTAATAATAAGTATATTGATGTTTTAGAACAACACGGTATGGTTTTCTCTGGTAAAAATGAGCAAGCAAATTTAGTAGAAATAATTGAATTACCAAAACACAATCATTTTATAGCTTGCCAATTTCATCCAGAATTTAAATCAAGACCAACTAAGCCACATCCATTATTTGATTCATTTATAAAAGCAAGTAAAGCTCATGCTAAATAGCATGAGTTTAATTATGTAAAGATGATATACCTGCCTTATACAATAATATATCATCAAATAATGTATACCATTTTATTTGAACATACTCTCTGCATTTTTTATATTGTTCATTTTCATTTAAACATCTAGATTGAGGTTGAATAAACAAACATCCTATATGAACTCCACTTGATTGAAAGTAAATACTATTTTTTATAATCTTTAAAATATCATTTCTAGTTATCCATAAAAAGTCATTAGGTACTCCATATATAATTCCATCAATACTTTGATGTGACTTTAGACCACAAAGAATAAATCTATTTACAATTTCATCAATATTTAATTTAGATAAGGATTGGTTTAATAAAATAATATCTTCTTTATATTTTTCTTTATACTCTTTGGCTGAGAATATAACATTACTTCTACAAGAATCAACCCCATAATGAAATCTTGTATAAGAATCTATTATTTCTTTTTGTACACCTAGTTTTTTTAAAAAGGATATGAATGTATTAATACTTTCCAAATGTACAGAATTCCTACTTCCTTTTTTTATACTGATTGTTTTAATATCTTTCCCTATTTTTATCATGATGTCGCCTTTTTCTCTTGGATTATGATTTCTCCATGATTTTATGATGGCTGAGTCTTTTGGATTTGGAAATAAGCTATCTATTACCTGATATAACATTGGATTTAATTCATTAACTTTCTTATTATTAAATTCTAAAACAAAATAAAATTCGTTTTGATTTCCGTCTGGTATTTTCCTCATTAACTATCTACTCCCTTCATTTATATTATTCTCATAAAAAATTAATGTTTGAACTTTTTTATAGAATAATTTGGGTATGACTTCCATGCTGACTACGGGAGTATAAAAAAAAAGAACTTATCAATTGATAAGTCCTGTATTTCAAATGGAGCGGATGAGGAGAATCGAACTCCCGTAGTCAGCTTGGAAGGCTGAGGTTCTACCATTAAACTACATCCGCAATTATTTAGTCGTCCAAGCGACTAATTAAGTAGACAATTAATATTATATCGCAAATATTAATTAAGTCAACTTTTTTTTGAATATTTGGACGACTTTTTTATAAATGCAAATTCTTTTTGAAATTACCATCTACTCCAACGCCTTCTTTTTTAACTAAGAAAGCAGAGTTATCTAGGTCTCTTAAATTTCTTTCTAATTTTTGTAATTCATGTCGTGAACAAACTAGATATGTAATATAACTTTTCTTACCACTATATCCTCCAGTTGCTTCCCAAAATGTACATCCCCTATCTAATTCATTTCTAATATAATCTCTAATTCCTGTTGGTTTATGTTTTGTAAATATTATAGCTGTTAAACATACATTTTGATCATGAGCTTTTTCAATAACTACAGATTCAATAAAAGCATATATTATTGAATAAAGCATAATTTGGTATCCATATAATAATCCGGATGTTATATATAAAACAACATTAAATGTAAATCCTACTTTACCAACAGATAAATTTCTATTCTTTTGTGTTAGCATTATACCTATTATATCTGTTCCTCCGCCAGATGCGGCACTTGATAGTGTTAAGCCTGATCCTAATCCTGCTATTAAACCACCAAGTAATACACTTGTTATTAATTCTTCAACAATTAAAGTTTCAGGTATTGGAATTATTGATAAGAATATAGTTTGTAGTGCTACGCAATATATTGATCTTGCAAAGAAAGTTTTACTTATTTTAAAATAAGCTAATATAAATAATGGGATATTAATTATAAAGTTTATAATTCCTGAATAATCGAAATTAGTATGAATATTAAATATATCATTTATTAATGTACGAATAATTTCACTTAATCCTAATATTCCACCATTATATAAATTATTTGGGATTATAAATATATTTAAACCTATACAAAATAATAATGTTCCTAGAAAGGCTTTTAAGAAATCCATTTTTCCCCATTTAAAAATATTTTTAAATTCTGCTTTCATTTCAATCACCTCAATAGATTTTAACATATTAATATTATTTGTAAACAATACTTTCCTTACTTTACAGTAATTTTATACTTTTTTATCGTTTTTTACTAATACTTTTTTACCATCTTTTTTCTTTCCGCTTTTTCTTTCTATTAGTTCTTCTCCTGTTTCAGAGATAATTGATAATTCTCCTTCTTCAGTTACAGTTCCATAGATATAGTACTTATCATCTTCATTATATGAATCATCTTCAAATAATATCTTTGTAACTATTCCTGAAAAAGATTGTTCTATTATATCTCTTACTGCTCTACCTCCTGTACCTTGCTTGTATGCATCTTCAGCTATTTTTCTTACAAATTCATCACTATAATTAAATATAATATTATCACTTTCTAATACTTGTATTTCATTAGTAAGTTCAGATGATTTAGATCTTTGCATTTGTTCAATAAGATCTTCTACACTTAATTTATTAAATACTACTGCTAAAACTCTTCCTGCATATTCAGGTCCCATCTTTCCAGTTTCTGCAATATCCTTTTTAGTTATTTCTATATCTTTATAATCTTCTAATTCTTCTTTTGTTGAAATATGTCCATTAAATCCTATAGTATTTTTACCTTTTTCTCTTAATTTTTTCTCAAAAATTTCAGGAAAAGCTCCACTTGTACATACTGTTAAATTTTTTGTATTAAAATGAACAATCTTCTTTCTTCCATTTACAATACATTCTATATCATAAACACAACCTTCTATAAATTTTAGACCTTGGTTTATAACACCTTTTCCACCAACATCTTCATTGTCATCTGATCCTTTTTTATCTATCTCATCAATACAAACTATTCCATGTTCTGCTTTTGTTACATCTCCGCCAGCTTTTTCAATTAATGTTCCTAGATAATCTGATAAATTTTTACCTACATATCCTGTTGTTGATAAAGTATTAGCATCGATTATTATTGTTGGAATACCTAATTCTTTTTCTATTGTTTCCAACATTAATGTTTTTCCTGAACCTGTAGGTCCGATTAGTAATGGTGAAGTTCTTTTTTCTCCATCTTTTAATTTCATATTTTTATAAAGAGCATAGCACATCATATCTATTGCTTTTTTTTGACCTACAATTGTCTCTTTTAATACTTTTCTTAACTTTTTAATTCTTTCTCTAGGAGATAAGTAATCTTCATAGTTGTCTTCTCCAAATATTTTTTCATATTCTGCAGCTTTTTCTCTATCATATATTTTTACATCTTCTGTTGTTTTATCATCATTTTGTCCTTCTTGAGAGTCATTTTCTTTATCTGAATCTTTTGCTCTTTTTGTAAGTAACTTTTCTAAATTATCTGAAATATATTCTTCTATAGTCCCTTTTAGTCTATCTATTGATGAAAAATATTCTTTTAATTGATTGATATCATTTGTTTCTAATAATTCATTAATTTGTGATAATGGAACAATACATTTATCTCCAGTTATAGTGAAACTATTTTCTCCATATTCAATTAATTCTTTTTTGTTCAACTCTTTTAAGTCGAATTGTGTTCCTGGTTTATCTGGAAAATAATCTACACCAATATAAACTAAATCCATTAGTTTTTCTTTATAATGATTATAGATTTCTTCTTGAGTACTAATATTATAAATAGAATATAATTCTTCTAAATTAAAGCACTCCACATATGCTTCATCAGCATTTTCTACACTGCCACTTAAAATAACATCTATTGGATAATACTCTCTTCCATTATTATTTAGAAATGTCATTTCATCTTCATCCATCATTCCATCTAACATTTCTACCGGTCTAAACATATATAAATCTTCGAAGTTAGGTCCTTTACCTAAGTAAAATTTCTTAACTATTAATGCATATTTAGTTTCTGCTTCCATAACCAAACCTCCAATAGATTCTATGATATTATAAATATCCTTATTTTTCAACAGTAAAAGCATTTAAACTAAAAATAATTCACAAGTTATGTGAATTATTTTGTAATATTATAAGTTTTATAGTTTATTACTTTTGATAAGTCATTTAATTCTACTTCTACTTGATATCCTATTTTTCCTCCACTAAAGATAATTGAAGAATAATTATTACAAGACTCATCAATTACTGTTTTAAATTGTTTTTTCATTCCTATAGGTGAACAACCTCCATGAATATAACCAGTTAGTGGTAATAATTCTTTTTGAGGAATCATCTCAACTGATTTTTCATTTACTGAAGTAGCACATTTTTTTAAATCTAATTCTTTTTCTACAGGAATCATAAAAACATAATAGTTCTTTGATTTTGAGACTGTTACTAAAGTCTTAAATACTATATTAGGATCTTCATTTAATGCCGCAGCAACTTCTACTCCACTTATTGCTTCTGTATCTCCATAATAATACTCTTTATAAGATATTTTTTTACTATCTAGTATTCTCATTACATTAGTTTTTTCCATAATATCACTTCTTTTTAAATATTAATTTTTTTTGAACTAGCCAACTAATTATAAATAATATTACTTCTGTTATTAGTTTTGAAACTATAGGATTAATAATCATACATAATAAATTTAATATTATAGTGTTTAATACTAATATTATTATTGCTAGTGAATAGTATTGTAATAGTGATTTTCCTATATTCTTATTAGATTTAAATACAATATTTTTGTTAATAATATAATTTAATGTTGAACTAATTGCTCTTGCTATAACATTAGCTATAGTTATATTTTCTAATATTACTTTGAATAATATGAATAATAAATAGTCTACTATGAAAGATATAATTCCTGAAAAAGAAAAACTAATTATTTCTTTATATACTTTAAATGAATCTTTAAATGCATTAAAATGAGATTTTGAATTATTATCTATATATATAGTTTCTATTTCTATTTCTTTTATAGGTATTTTATTGTTTTTTGCATATAGTAAAACATTCATTTCATATTCAAATCTTTCTCCTTTTACTTTTAACATATAATCCATTAATTTATTAGAGAAAGCTCTTAGACCTGTTTGAGTATCATATACATCTTGACCTGATACTATATGAAATACAAATCTTGTTATTGCATTACCTACTTTAGATCTTAGAGGTGTTTTTTCTCCTCTAGGTCTTTTACCTAATACTAGTGTATCATCATTTTTTAGAATATATTTATATAATTTATAAGCATCTTCTATTCTATGTTGACCATCTGAATCCATAGTTACTACTACATATTCTTTATAATTATCTTTTATATATTTATATCCTTCTTTTAGAGCATGACCTTTACCTTGATTTTTTTCATATGAAATAACTTTAGTATCTAAACTATCAAATATCTCTTTATAATCTTTTCCTGATCCGTCATCTACTACAATAGAAGTTATTTTATTTTTATTTAAGTTTTCTATTAGTTTCGTTAAGTTTTCATCTGGTTCATATGAAGGTATCAATATTATTAACTTTTTTTCTCCTTTTTCCACCATATATCCTCCTATAACGATAATTACTATATTTATTGTAACATTATTAATCATTTTTTCATATATTTCTATTTGATTATAATGATTATATAATTAATAATAGTGAAACATTTTAAGTTATAATTGAAATTTTTATCAAAATATGATATAATTTGTTTCACATATTTGGGGGAATTATATTTATGACATTAAATTTAAAAAAATTAACACCTTTTGTTGTTGCTGGTGGTTTAATCTTAACTAGTTGCAATCGTACAAATGCTGCTATTAAAGAAAACAATATAGTAGATAATGATAATAGATCTTCTATTGAGTATTCTGTTGATGATAATAATTTTTCAATTAATGATGATAATTGGGAAGAAGTTTTTTCTAATAATATTGAAGGTAATCTTTATGAAGTTAGTAAGAATAAAAAATTAACTGAAGATGAAGCTCGTGAATATTTACATAGTTTAACTGGAAGTAAAATTTCATTTGAAGCTTGTAAAGACTTTTATATTAATAGATATGAAACAAGAGATGTTAGTATTGGTGCTCTTTCTACTACAGATACTTTATATATTGACCATAACGTTGTTTGTAGATCTAATATAGATAGAGAGTATACTTATATTGAAGATGGTGAAGAGACAAATATTCCTGTTATTGATCTTAGTAAACAAGGAAAATCATTTACTGCAGAAAATTTAGCAGGTACTGGAGAAGAAACTAGTATATATACTCAAGTATCTAATGATAGTAGAGTTACAATTAATTCTACTGATTTTACAACTGAGTATGAAAGTGTTGAACATCCAGATAAAGATAGCTTCTTTGATCAGTTAATGTTATATCCAGAATTTGTTGATTCATTTGATTCAATTGAAGATATGAAGTATGAAATTAGTAATTATCATGATGATAGTGAATATGTAATTATTGATCGTGCTGTTTGTGGACCAGATGGAGAATTAGCTAAAGAATATACACATTTCTTTTGTGATGATGAATTATTATTTGGATATGCTGGTGATTACAACTTAACTATTTACTTATCTGATGAAGATGAATCTGTAAGTTTAGATGATGTTAAAGATATTAATAATTATTTAGATAGAACTAATAGTTCTCAAGAGGATCTAAGGACTGTTCATGACAATCCTGGATACAGTGCAAAAATAACTGGTAAGTATGGTACAGAAAAAGGAAAAACTCATACTAAAACTTATTAGTATATGTTGTTAAACTTGATTTTTTTAATAAAATATGATATAATATGTGACACATATTGGGGGTAATATATTTATGAAATTAAATATTAAAAAAGTGGCACCTTTACTAATTGCTGGTACAATAGTGTTAGGTGGATGTCAAAGTGTACATGGACAAGCAATTAACGAGAATAATATCGACTTTGATAATGATACTACTATAGATTTTAACATTGATGATGAAGATTATGTTTCTAGTGATGATTGGGAAGAATTATTTTCTGATAATATTGAAGGATCTATCTATGGAGTTAGTAAGAATTTAATATTAGATGAAGATGAAGCTGCTAGTTATTTACATGGATTAACTGGTAGTGAAGTCACATTCCAAGACTGTGAAGATTTCTATATCAATAGATTTGAATCTAGAGATGATAGAATTGGTACTTTAAATACTATAGATACTCTATATGTTGATCATAATGAAGTATGTAGAGTTTCTAATACCTTAGAAGCTGATAGTCTTGTAGATGATGAGTACAATTATATTCCTGTTGTTGATCTTCTTGAACAAGGTGTTGATATTGAAGATATTGATTTAGAAGATACACAAACAAGAACTGATTTAGATTCTCATATATTTGAAAATAGTAATGTTACAATTAATTCTACTGATTTTACTACAGATATTGAATGTTATGAATATTTAGATAAAGATAGTTTCTTTAATGAATTACATAATTATTCTCAATTTAATGATTCATTCAAAGGTCATGAAGATATGCATTGTGAAATAGATAAATATGATGAAGATTCAGAATATTTAGTTACAAGAAATGTTACTTTAGGTCCTGATGGAAAGGTAGCTAGAGAAAAAGATTACTATTTCTGTGATGATGAATTATTATTTGGATATACAGGCGATTATAATTTAATGTTATATTTACCTGGAAATAATGAATATGTATATTTAGATGACATTGATACTATTTATGATTATTTAGAAGAATCATATAGTTCTAATGAACAATTATTTACTATTCAAGATGCTCCAGGATATACAGCAACTTATGATGGTAAATATAATGGTCAAGTAAAAGAAGGTTACAGTAAGACTTATTAGTTTTAATAAACAAAAAAAGGCATTTAATGCCTTTTTATTTTTTACTTATTTTTTTGATATTTTAATTCTCCCATTTCACATGTTGGGATAAATCCTGGTTTAGATGCGATAACATCTGGAATACGGTTAACTATTGTTGCACAAGTTAGTCTAACTGTATCTGGTTTATTAATAACAAGTGTTGTATCTGGTTCTCCAAATACTGTCCATTCATTCTTATCGAATTCATCTGGAGCATATACTTTACCAATACATTCTGCTTCAATAGTAATTCCTTCTGTAGTTTCTCCTGTTACAATTGCGCTCATTCCTGTAGCGTTTCCTGCTTTTACTGTCATACCTAATGTAGATGATTCAATATCAGTTTCATGAGTTAGTGGAACACAAACTTGTTTCATCATACCATTTAAGTGAAGGCCTAATTTTTCAGCAATCCAAGGCACTACATTCCACATATAACTTGGAGTATAATTTCCACTATTAATTACTTCTAGTCTTTCTTCATCACTAATTTTATCATTAGAAGCTACTTTTTCATCAAATTCTTCTAGAGTCATTCCAGCACCATGTACTTCAGCTAAAGCAATTCCGTAATCCTCAACATTGTAAGAAGATGATCCTTTAATTTTAGTAATTCCATGAGTAGATCCTGCTATAGTAGTAATTAAATTACCCCAATAAGCATCTTGATAACCTGTACCTGTAATAGTACAATCATGAGCTCTTGCTAATTGATCAATCTTATTAGTTAAATTAGGATTAGATACTTTTGGATAGAATGCTTCTTCACAAGTAGTTATTGCATTTACTCCATTCTTTGCACATATAGTTAATACTTCTTCTAAGTCACTTAATAATGACATTGTAGTAACTATAACAATATCAGGTTTTTCTTTAGTAAGAACTTTTTCAAAATCATCCTTTCCTACTACTTTTACTCCTTCAATTTCAGTTCCAATTACTTCAGGATTAATATCTACTGCTCCAACTAGCTTCATACCAGCTTCTACTGCGAATTTAACAGTGTATTTGCTCATTTTTCCGCAACCATATTGTATAAATTTTATCATTTTTTACAACCTCCTATAATAACATTATAAAAGAAATGTTTAAAAATATAAACATTTCTTTTTTATTTTTTGTAAATTTTCATTATAGTTCAAATTGAGAATTATATAGTTCAGAATAGAAGCCTTTTTGTTCCATTAATTCTTCATGAGTTCCTTGTTCTACTACATCTCCATGATTCATAACTAATATCAAATCTGCATTTTTAATAGTAGATAATCTATGAGCAATTATAAAGCTTGTTCTATTTTCAGCTAATTTATCCATTGCCATTTGTACTACTTCTTCTGTTCTTGTATCTACGTTTGATGTTGCTTCATCTAAAATTAAGAATGGTGAATCTTCTAACATAGCTCTTGCGATAGTTAGTAATTGTCTTTCTCCTGCTGATACTGAATTTGCATTATTAATTTCTGAATTATATCCTTTAGGTAAAGTCTTTATATAGTGATCTAGTCCAACTATTTCACATACTTTTTCAATGTCTCTATCTGTTAATTCTTCTTTGTTATATTTGATATTTTCTTTTACTGTTCCTTCAAATAACCATGTATCTTGAAGAACCATTGTAAATAATTCATGAATATTATCTCTTGTTAAATTCTTTATTGATTTTCCATCTATTAAGATATCTCCACTATCTATATCATAGAATTTCATTAATAGATTGACCATTGTAGTTTTACCTGCTCCTGTTGGTCCAACAATTGCAATCTTTTGACCACTTTTTACATTAGCAGAGAAACCTTTTATTGTAGGATGATCATTTCCTTCATATGTGAATTTAACATTTTTAAATTCAATATTTCCTTTAGCATCTTCTTTTGATAATACTTCTTTTAAATTCTCTTCATTTTCCATTTCTTTTTCATCAGTATATTCAAATACTCTTTCAGATGCTGCTGCTCCTGATTGAAGAGAATTTAACCCTTGAGCTATTTGATTTAATGGATTAGTGAATAATCTAATATAAGACATAAATGCTACAATTACTCCAAATGAAATAGTTCCGTTCATTGTAAGTAATGCTCCTACAATGCAGACTGCAACGTAACCAAAGTTACCAATAAAGCCCATCATTGGTGGCATTAATCCTGATAAGAATTGTGACATAAAATTAGCCTTGTACATGTTTTGATTATACTTATCAAATTTAGAATCAGCATATTTCTTACCATTATATGTTTTTATAATATTTAGAGATTCATACATCTCTTCTATATGTCCATTTAAATTACCTAATTCTTTTTGACGAGCAACAAAGTACTTTTGTGATTTAGATAATATAATACCTACAAATAAGAATCCAAATAGTGATGCACCTATTCCAGTTAGAGCCATTATTACATTAGTTTTAAACATCATAATAATTGATCCTAGTAAAAGTGTAATAGCTGATACTAAGGATGCTGCACTTTGATTTAGAGATTGAGTAATTGTATCTATATCATTAGTTACAATAGACATTGTATTTCCTGTAGTATGATTATCAAAATAATTTAATGGTAAATTATTAATCTTTTTAGATATTCTTTTTCTTAAGTTATATGCAAATCTATTAGAAACATTTGCCATTAATATATGTTCTGTAAAACTAAAGAATGCACTAATTAAATATAAAACTACTAACATTAGAGAAATCTTTTTAATAGCAGATAAATCCATTTTAGGAGCTATTACCTTCCTGATACTTTCAGGCATTTCATCAATTAATTTATATAGTTCAGTTTGAGCTTTATCTTTACTAGTGTTTTCTCCAATACTAGATAATATAGTTAGAAAGTCTGCTTGATCAGAAGATGATAATTTTACTCCTGCTACTTCTACTTCATCAAATAATACTTTTTTTATACTAGTAGGAATTTCTGCTTTTCCTTCTCTAAGTTTATTTAAACTTTTGATAAAAGTAATTTTATCATTTGAAGTAATTTCTATATTATTATATGTAGTTGCTTTTAATAATTCTTTTAGAATATCATCATCTAACTTTGATAATTCTTCACTAAACTTAGATGGATCTTTTGAAATATTAATTAATACTTCTTGAAATGTTGCTTTACTGTTTGTAGGAATATTTTCATTTAGCATGATTTTTTGTATATTTTCTTGTGATAGGTCTATTGATAATATTTTTTCTACTCTATTAGTAAATTCTTCACTTTCCATAGATTTAGTTGTTATTTTTATTAATTCTTGTAAATTATCACCATTTATAATTATTCCTGCAGATATCTTATCAGTTAAATTAGCTAATTTATCTGGAGTAATTATTGATATTACAGAAGACGCTACTGAAAGAAGAACTGCTATTAGGATAAAGTATTTGAAAATACCTAGTTCTTTTATTAATCTTCCTATAGCCTTTTTAAAGTCTTTTGGTTTTTCTCCAGGACTCATTCCTCTTCCTGGACCACGGCCTCTACGAGGAGGTCTTGTTTCTTGTCTTTCTTCTTCGTTATTCATTTTCTAGTTCCTCCTCTGTTAATTGTGATAATGCTATTTCTTTATATATTTTACATGTTTTTAATAGTTCTTTATGAGTTCCTCTTCCTGCTACTTCACCATTGTTTAGAACTATAATATTATCTGCATTCATTATTGTTCCTATTCTTTGAGCAACTATTAATACTGTAGCATCTTTAGTATATTCTTTTAGTTTCTTTCTTAAAATACTATCAGTCTTATAATCAAGTGCACTAAACGAATCATCAAATATATATATTTCTGGGTCTCTAGCAATTGCTCTTGCGATAGATAATCTTTGTTTTTGACCACCTGAAATATTTGTTCCTGATGATGCAATATGTGATTCATACTTATCATCCATATCTTCAACAAAGTCTTTTGCTTGAGCAATTTCAATTGCTTCTTTTATCTTTTTATCTGTTATTTCTTTTTTAGATTGTCCAAAAGAAACATTAAAATTAACATCTCCATCAAATAAGATTGCTTTTTGAGATACATATCCTATCTTATTATTTAGAGCAGCTTCTTTGTATTCTTTTACATTAACTCCATCTACTAGAACCTCTCCTACTGTAGCATCATATAATCTTGGGATTAAGTTTATTAAAGTAGATTTTCCAGATCCAGTCATACCAATAAAAGCAACAGTCTCACCTTTCTTAGCTTTAAAATCTATATCTTTTAATATATATTCATCTGCATCTGGATATCTAAATGAAACATCTCTAAATTCTACTGTTCCTGTTTCTTTAGTTTCTCCATCAAAGTTTCCTTCTTTAATAGAAGGTTCTTTTTCTAATACTTCATTAATTCTTTTAGCTGATACTTCTGCACGAGGTAGAATCATAAATATCATAGCAAGCAATAAGAATGAAGCAATTACTTGCATAGCATAAGCTGAGAATACTATCATATTTCCAAATAAAGTTAATTTATTAGCAAACATAGTATTTTTAATTAGAATTGCTCCTACAAAATAAATTGTTAATGTTAATCCATT
The DNA here is from genome assembly GCA_902789225.1 of uncultured Erysipelotrichaceae bacterium. GTDB lineage: Bacteria > Bacillota_I > Bacilli_A > RF39 > UBA660 > RUG343. The sequence goes on along the minus strand of CADANC010000004.1, from coordinate 12,393 downwards.
TAATACTAAGTACATTGTTGGTTGTAATATAGCCATTCTTGTTTGAGTATATAAGTGAGTATTCATTAATTCTTTATTAACATTTGAAAACTTATTCTCTTGATATTTTTCTGCATTAAATGCTCTTACTACTCTTACACCTGTAATATTTTCTCTAGTTACATTATTAAGTTTATCAGTTAATTTTTGAATAATCTTAAATTTAGGAACTACTAAGAATATTAATACTCCTACTACAGATAATAATATTATTACTGCAAGACCTGTAATCATTGACCATTCCCAACTCTTATTAAGTATTTTTGTAACTGCCCATATCGCAGTTATAGGTGACTTTATTAATAATTGTAATCCCATACCTAAAAACATTTCTATTTGAGTAACATCATTAGTAGTACGAGTAATTAAGCTTGATGTAGAAAACTCTTTAATATCATGAGTTGATAATTCTTCAACTTTTTTAAATATATTTTTTCTTACATTAAGTGAAAAATTACAAGTAACATATGCTAGTAGATAGCCTGTTAAAATTGAAGTAGTGAGTGAACCTAATGCACAAAGTAACATCATCGATCCATTTCTTATGATATCTGCCATCTTAGATCCTTCAGTCTCTACTAAAGTAGTAATTGTTGCCATGTAATCAGGCATTTTTAATTCTAACCATACTTGTAAACATATTAATATAATTGAAAATACTATTAATACTTTTTGTTTTTTATTTAAGTTTTTTAATATTTTGATCATAATACCTCCTAGTCGTTAATACTTTCTTTAATCCTATTAATAATTGTTAAAAATTCATTTACTTCAGCTTGAGTTAGATTTTTTCTAGCTTTCTTTTCTAATCTAGCTAATTTATTTTTACCTTCTATATATCTTTCTTCAGATTTACTAGATAAACTAATAATTTTAGTTCTTGTGTCTTGTTTAGACTTTTTTCTTTCAATTATTTGATGTTTTTCCATAGTTTGTAAAACACCTGATATAGTAGATCTAGTTAAATTAAGTTCTTTTTCTAAGATATTTTGACATACTTCTTCATCCTTATGATCAATTAGATATTTCATAATACGATGTTGAGTTCCACTCAAATGATAAGAATCATTATTTTTAGATTCTTCTTTTAATAAATTTTTCTTTATTTCATTTTCTAAATCTTTTATTGAAAATAAAAGAGATTTTTCTTTACTCATAATAATCACCTACTTTATTTTACTACCACATTAAAAATAGTCAAGTGCCTTACAATATTTTTATGTTAATAAAAAAAGGTTGACAATATAAAATTGATATGTTATTATTAATTTGTTTTAGGAGGGATAAGCATGATTAAAACATTTGGAAAATTTAAACAATTAAGAATTAGTAGTTATTTAAAAGTAAATATGATTTATACTCCTATTTATTCTTTTTAATGACTACTAATAAGTAGTCATTTTATTTTGGAGGTGGAAATATGAAAAAGACAAAGAATTTTAAATTATTATGGCATTATTTAAAAGATGATAAATTCAAATTATTAATCTATTTATTATTAGTCTTACTTTCTTATCTACCTGCTCTACTTGCGGCATATTTTTGGGGTAAAGCATTAGAGTTCTTAATATTGAAAGACTTTGTTAACTTTATTCTTTTCTTAGGATTATGGGATGCTGTATATATATTTTGTTATTCTATATTACAAATACCTAGAGATAAACTTTATAATTATTTTGAAATTAAGTTTATGAATAATGTTAGTAAAGATCTATATACTAAGATTGATGATTTACCTGCTATAGCCTTTGAAGATATCGGGGTTGGAGAGTTTATTAATAGACTTTATAATGATACAGATAGAGTTATGGAACTAATGAATAAATTAATTAGATTAGTTTGTAAATCTTTAGTAGTTATCATTGTAATAATACTTACTTTTTCAATATCTTGGGTATTAGGAATTGAAGTAATAATATTTGGTATATTAATGGGAATTATTTCTTATAAATTCTTTCCTAGAATTAAGAAAACTCAAGAATCTATTAAGAAAGAGGCAGATAATTACGTAAAAACTGCTACTGAAAATATTACAGGTATAAGAGAAATAAAAGCATTAGGTATTAAAGATAATGTAGAAAGAAATATATTTAATGATTTAAAGAATCTATTTATACATGAAAAGAAAATTAGAAATTATCAAGTATGGTATTTTTCATTAAATAATTTAATGTATTTCATATTACAATTTATTATTCTATATACTGCTGGATTATATTTTGTACAAGGAAAAATTATTTATAGTTTATTCATTGTATTAGAATCTTATATTTGGAGAATTGATGAAGTAGTTGAAAGTATCAGTGATTTTGGAGTTAGTTATAATAAAGTAACTGTTTCTTTAAAAAGAATTGATGAGATTGTTAATAATAAACTTTATGAAGATGAGAAATTTGGTAATATTCAATTAGATAATATTAAGGGAGAAATTGAATTTAAGAATGTTAAATTTAAGTATAAAGAAGATGAAGATTATACTTTGACTGGATTAAATCTAAAAATTAAACCTAATAAGAAAGTTGCTATTGTTGGACGTAGTGGTAATGGTAAGTCTACTCTATTTAATTTGCTTCTTAGATATTTCGATTCTACTGAAGGAAAAATACTTATAGATGGAATTGATATTAAAGATTTAAGTGAAGAGTCACTTCGTAAGAATATATCTATAATTAGACAAACTCCTTTCTTATTTAATTTAAGTATCATGGATAACTTTAAATATGTTAAAGAAGATGTTAAATTAGAAGAAGTTAGAGAAGTTTGTAAAAGAGCTTATATAGATGATTATATTATGAGTTTACCTAATGGATATGACACTATTATAGGTGAAGGTGGAGTTAACTTATCCGGAGGACAAAAACAACGTATTGCAATAGCAAGAACATTACTTAAAAATAGTCCTATTATATTATTTGATGAAGCAACTTCTGCATTAGATAATGAGAGTCAAGATTATATTAAGAAAACAATTGATGATTTAGTAAAAGATCATACTATAGTAATTGTTGCTCATAGATTAAGTACTATTGTAGATGCTGATGTAATTAATATTATCGATAAAGGTAAATTAGTTGATTCAGGAAAACATAAAGAATTATTAGAGAAAAGTAATGTTTATCAAAACTTATATAAAAGTGAATCCTAGAACAAAAAGAATGTAGATTATCTACATTCTATTTTTTGTATTAAATTTCCTTCTATTGTTTTTAAATAAAATATATTATTTTCATAATACATGTATGTCTTAGTTCCTTGTCTTGGTAGTGATATACTACCTGGATTTAGATATATTTTATTATTTTCAATTGCCATTAATGGAACATGTCTATGTCCTTGAAGATAAATATCATAATTAATATCTGGCATATTATATCTATTATAGATATGACCATGTGTTAGAAACCAAATTCTATTATCTATATATAATAAATTAAAATAATTTGTATTATTAAAATCTAATAATTCATCTAGATATCCATCATTATTGCCTGCTACAGAAAGTATTTTGTCTTTATATTTGTTTAATAAATTAGCAGTTTTTTCTTTAGATTCTCTATCTACTGGTCCATTTAAGATATCTCCTAGAATTACTAATCTATCAAATGATGTTTCTTTTTCTAATACTTCTTTTAGATCATTAAATGAACCATGTATATCAGATATTATAAGTACCTTCATAATTCCATAAGCCTAACTTTCCATTTATTTTAATTTTATCAATTAACTTAACATTTTCTAATTTCCAAGCATATTTCATTGTATGATTTGTATTACCATAAACTAAACTATTTTTATTTAATAATTCTTTATTAAATTCTTCATCTACTAATATGCAATCTGTTAGGTCTGCTACTGCGATGATTTCACCTTTTGAATAAGATAAATTATATTCTTCAAATTTTTTAGATATATCTTTTTCTAATGATTTTCCTGCATGAATTAGAATTTTACCTCTATAATTAGTTTTCCATGAACGAAATTCATATTCTTTATATCCATAAGCTATTAGAGAAGCCCAAGGTTCTTTAACAGTTAGAACTTTCATTTTATATATTCTTCAAACTTTCTTAATAGTTTTAATTGACTAGGAAATATTTTTCCTTTAGCATCACTTAAATTAAACCATTTAGCTTCATCCATTTCAGGATATTCATTTATAATTCCTGAATCTTTTGGATATTCTCTAGTGAAAGTATTAGATGTCATTTTAGATACATCTATATCCATATTAGTTATATATAAAGTAACAATCTTTCTTTTATTAATTTTATATGAAGTTAGATAAGTTAATTTATCTTTATCTACTTTAGTTCCTGATTCTTCATAAAATTCTCTTACAGCAGCATCTATGGCTTTTTCTTCTGTGTATTCTCCTTTACATATACTCCATTCATCTTTTCCTTTCCAGAATGGTCCTCCTGGATGTTCTAAATATATATATACATCATTATCAATATATTTATAAGGTAATATACCTGCACTTCTTTTCAACATAAAAACACTCACCTTCTAAATAATTTCTTAATATTTAATTATATTTAATTTTTATATTATTTTGTCTGCTAAATCTTTACATCTTCTAATACCATCAGTATTATCGATATCTCCTCTTCTTAACATAGATGGAGCTAATACTTCATCTAGTAAATTCCAACCAAAAAATTTAGCCATTCTTTCTAAAGGAATTCTTATTCCATCAAATGAAGACATATCTTCATCTTCACAACATGAAATAATTGCATAACTCTTATCAGAAATATCTATATTTCCTACATCAAATGCATTGAATCTATCTATTAGACATTTCATATTGCCTGGTATTGAATAAAAATAAACAGGTAGAGAAAATACTATTACATCTGATTCAATGATTTCATTAGCTATTTCATTAAAGTCATCTTCAATTACACATGGAACTCCTGTATAAAAGCATCTTTCACAATCATTACAACCTTTAATATCCAAATCAGGAATATTATATTTTTTTACAGTATAACCTCTTTGAACGCAACGTGTAATAAAAGCTTCTGACAATGTTCTTGTATTACCATTTTCTCTTGGACTTCCATTTAATACTAGTACCTTTTTCATAACGCCCTCCTATTTATTCTTTTTTTATTTTAAAACTTTTACTTTATTTGCTTTTCTTACCTTCTCACTTTTCCATGCATGCCAATCTTCTGAAGATCTTCCATATGTATTTCTTGCATAGAACAAGCTATTTGGATAGTTTGGAGTTAACCAGTTTGCATAATCATCTACTACTTTTTCTACTGGCCAATTTGCAGTCCACTTACCTACATCTCCTGATAAGAAACTATCTTTGTTTTCAACAAATCTAATTATTGAATCTCTATCATCAGCATCTCCTGTTGTTAATACTTTCATATATTTAGAATATTTTCCTATTAATTCTTTATCTGAAAATAAGACTTCTCCATAAATTACTGGAATCCATCTTTTTAAACTATATGTTACATTAGGGAAAAATCTACAATTTTCTCCAAATTCTTCTGGAAGCGCTATACTTTTTGCTGCATCAAATCTAAAGCCATTTACTCCTAAATCAGCATATTCATTTAACATATTTATTACTTTTCTTTGAACTATTTCATTTCTTGGATTTAGGCCAGGTAGCCCCATACAATAGTGGGTTACTTTATATCTATCATCCCAGTCTTTTGGTCCCATATTTTTCTTTTCTTTCCAACAATCAGGATTATATAATAATTCTTTGTCACAATTTTGATGTGGAGTTAAAGATCCTTCATTATCAGATCCAGCTAAATGATTTACTACAACATCAGCGATAATATATACTCCGTATGAATTTGCTACATCACATAATTGTTTTAATTCTTCTTTTGATCCAATTTTATTTCCTAATTCCATGGAAATTGGTTGGTATAGCATCCACCACTCTTTGGATGAGTCATCTTTTGTCTTTTGTAGAGGACTAATTTGAACCGCATCAAACCCCTGTTCCTTTATGATAGGAACTAACCCCTTTATCTCTTCTAATGGACAATCAAATAAACTCAATATTCTCATTTTTCTCTCTTTCTAATATATGTATTTAACCATATTTTCATTATAAATACTTATATCATTTAAATTTCTTATATAATTTCTATTACTTAGATATATATCATCTGATATACATAATTTTTTTAATTTCTTTCTAAGCGGTATTTTTAAAAGATTAAATTCATATAAATTAGTGTTATCTATATATAATTCTTCTAAATTTGGAACTAGTAGTTCTTCTTTAAAATCAATTATATGACTATTTGATAACCTTAAATATCTTAAATTAATTAAATTATTTATATCTTTTATATAGATATTATCTAAGCCTATAAGTGATAGTTTTTTTAATATCTTTAGACTTTCTAAAAACTTAGTATCTTGTATATCTGAATTAACAATATTTAGAGAGTGTACTTTTAACATTTGTAGTACATTAGGATTTTCAAAAGAACATTTATTAAAAGTAATTGCTTCTAATCTTTTTAATTTTGATAACATAACTGTTATTTCATTATTAATAGTTAAATTAGATAATTCTAATTCTTCTAGATTAGTAAAGTATTTTAATATTGTTAGATCTATTTCTTCGTCATTACCGTTTGAATCTTTAGAATTAAGAAATAAGCTTTTAACAGTTTCTAACTCTTCTTTTTTAAAATTATTATCAAGTTTTCCAAGTTTTAGCATCAGGAAGTCAGCAACTTTCTCATTCGATATCTTTATCATTCTACCACCCTACTTACATTTTATCATACTTCATGTTTTTGTGTAAAAAAAAGAAAGAAATTGTTACTTTTAATTTATATTTCTTTTTTATATAATAATATTATGTATTTAGTTGAGAAGAATATTAATAGATTATATAATTTGGGACATACTTACTTTTTAGATAATTATGAGTTTAATCAAGTTAAAGGTCATTTAAAAAAGAGTGAATACTCTATTTATAAACCTTATAATGATAGTGAAAAAGTCATATTATATAAAAAAGAACCTGATGTTTTTTTGTATGAAATAAAAACTAATAATATATTAAAACATCAAGATATAATGGGTTCTTTATATAATTTAAATCTAGATAAATCTTTATTTGGAGATATTGTTATTACTAATAATAAATATTATTTTTATGTATTAGGCATTATTTCTGATGAAGTTGAAAGATCTTTTAATAAAGTTTCAAGATTTAATATTGAAATTGAAAGAGTTAATTTAGATGAATTAAGTAATTATGAGCGAGAATATGAAAGTATAGAACTTATTGTTAGTAGTTTAAGAATCGATACTGTTATTAGTAAGATTATTAATAGCAATAGAAGTAAAGTTAAAGAACTTATTTCTGATAAAGATGTTATGTTAAATTATAATTATTTAAAAAATAATTCTTATAATCTACATCCTGGTGATATTTTTAGTATTAGAAGATTTGGTAAGTATAAATTTATTGATATTAAGAAAAATACTAAGAGTGGTAATCTTATTATAGAAATTCATAAATATATATAAAAAAGCACTAATTAGTGCTTTTTAATTACATTGACGTAGTTTTATTCCATCTTCTGTTGTTACTGTTACACTGTTTATTTTTTTAGTAAATATAATATTAAGAGAAGGCTTACACATACATTTTGCTTGTGTTTTAGACTTCTTTTCTTTTACTTTGATATTAACATTCATTTTTTTATCTACTTTAATTTTCATAATTTCTATATTGCTTGCGCAATTTATAGATCCAATATTTACATTTACTCTTTTATTATCAATATAGTATCCTTTTTTTAAGCATTCACCTTTTTTATTTAATCCACTCTCGTTATTATAAGCTTCCGCACTATTACATTTTCCTAAAGATGTTCTATAAAGTGTTGTTCCACTTATTCTCCATTTTCCAATAATTATGAATAATAGTAATAAAATAATTAATATACATGCTATTAGTAATACTAATTTTAATCTTTTATTTTTCTTTTTATCTTTCTTTTTCATTTATTTTTTCCTTTCATTTTTATTAGCATTCACCTAATTCTATTCCATTTTCTGGAACTAAAGTAACACTCTTTACTTTTCTAGTGAAATATATGTTAAGAGAAGGATTGCAAAGACATTGTGTCATTAGAGGCGATTTTCTTTCTTTTGCTTTTATATATACATTCATATTTAAATCGGTTGTTATACTTACGATATTTATGCTATTGGCACAGTTCATACTTCCTATATTGATACTTACTTTATTATCATCAATATAATAACCTGATTTTGAACATTCTTTGTTTTCATTTATTGATGGCTCATTATCATCACCATGATAAGTAGAGATTGCACTAAAACATTCACCTTCTTTTACTATATAAAAGGATGTTCCTGCAAATCCCCATCTATCAGTAAGTATTCCTAATAAAAACACAATACAGATTATGATAATTCCAACCAAAAACGCTCTTAATATATTCTTTTTTTTATTTCCTTTTTTCATATTTTTATCTCCTTTATTGCTTTTATGCACATTTTCCTAGTTTAGTTCCATCTTCTTTAACTACAGTAACGCTGTTTACTTTTCTCAATAAATAAATGGTTGCTGTTGAACTGCATCCTGTATTACATTGGTATTTTAAAGAAGTTGGTTTTTCTTGTGCTTTAATATATACATTCATATCTTTATCTACTTTTAGTTTTGTTATTTTTATGCTAGAACCACAAGTCATATCTTTAATATTAAAAATAACTTTATTATTATCAATCCTATAGCATTCATTGTTTATTTTATATAATTCATAATTATGCGTAATACTGCCATCCTCATGATAAGTAGATATAGTATCACAACCACTGATATCGCTATTATCTACAGTGTAAAAATGAATTCCTTTAAATCCAAACTTACCTGAACTATAGATAATATATAGTAATATTGCACACCATATTATAACTGCTACTAATAGTAATAATATTATATCCTTTATTCTATTTCTTTTTTTTTCATATTAATCACCTTTTTTTACTTTTCTTTTATCTTTATATAAAATGTCTATATCTGTATAGTTTCCTTCTATTCCTGGAACTTTTCCTTTTTCTGTTAATTGCCACATAATATAGTCTTTATCATAATCTGTTTGTTCTGTGTAATGGGCAAGCCATACATCATGGTTTGTATATGTCCAAACCATGTTTAGGTAGTTTTTACTGGAATATAAGATTGAGTCATATCCTTTAGATTCAATTGTATCCATAAATTCATCTGCTACTTCATTTAGACTATGAAAACTTACATTGAAGTTTCTATATCCATCCCAATTTTCCCAATCGAATGCTACAGGGAGATCTATATCATATTTTTTTATTTGTTTTATTACCCATTTAGCTTGTTTTTTTGCTTCTTCTTTAGAGTTAGCGTATGAGAAGAAATATACACCTACAGGAATATCTTCTTTTGTAAATCCTTCTATATAATCTTTAAATTTAGTATCTAGATTATATTCTCCATCTAATCCTTTTTGTATGCCTACTCTTAGCATTGCAAATTCTACTCCAGCTTCTTTTACTTTGGAAAAATCTATATTTCCTTGCCATTTTGATACATCTATGCCAATTAAAGTATTATCATTCTTATACTTGTCTCTTATTTCAGAAAATTCTTTTGAGCTAGATGAAAAAGTAAATTCTTCTGTATTAGTTGTTTTACTTGATTTAGATCTTTCTCTTACTACTAAATTCATATTTTTAATATTTTTATTACCTGATGAGTCTTCTCCTACAAAATTAATATTATAAGTATTAGGAGTATTAATATCATATTCTCCTTCAATATAGCATTTTGGTTCATCATCATAATTATCTCCACAAAATAAGTCATTTACAAAATTAACTTCATCTGTATAAACATAAACATTATTATAAGTACTTATTTGAGGTGGAGTTTTATCTACTACATTAATTTCTATAGTATATGGAATTTTTATATTTTCATCATTGATATATTCAAAAGTTATTTCTTTTTTACCTATTTTGGATGTATCAACTTTATAATTTGTAATTAATTCTCCATTTAATTTAGTAATAAAATCTTTTACTTCTACTTCTTTATATACCTCTACATCTAAATTTTCTCTTAATACTACTAAAACTGTAGCATGTGCTATACGATATTTCTCTATTAATTTTATTATTCCTAATATTATACCTATTGAAATTAGAATAATTCCTATAGACATAATTATTATTAATACTATTTTCTTTTTATTGATCTTATTCATATTAACCTCATATTAATTTTATCATAAAAAAGTAGATAAAATAAATTTTTATCTACTTATCTAATTGACTCAAATATTTTCATTAATTTATAATGTCTAGTTATTGGGTATTCTTTTTCTAAGTTATATTTTTTTGCTATATCTTCTCCTAATATAAAGACGTATCCATCATGATTTTTTACGTATTCTTTAATATTATTTATATAGAAATCTATTATTTCTTTATCATCTTTATTAAATATTGGACCTATTGCTGAATAATAAGCATACTTACCAAATGTTTTTCTTTTAGCTGTTCCTATCATGTCTACTCCAATAATTTTATTGTTTTCTTTTATTCCAATGTAGCTTCTATTATTCATTCTAATTAGAGTATTCTTTATTCCTAAACTATTAATAAATTCTTCATATTCATTTAATGATATTTCTTCTAATTTCATATTATTTCTTCCTTTTAAACTTATTTTTTATTCTAATTATTTTTCTTTTATGTTTTTCTATTTTTCTATCTATTCCTACTACGATTCTATTATTTTCTTTAATTGTATATATTAACATTATTAATACAATTAATAATAATATTAGTGTTAATACTAATCCAAAAGAAATTGTATTTTCTTTTGAGATAGTAGTATCTAAGTAACAATTTGTTAGATAATCATTATAATTATCATTATTTATTTCTACTGCATTATATGTAGGTAGAAACTCATTTAAATGTTTTATAGATAATGCTTTTAGTTCTTCATTTATTTCTACAGGATATCCACTAACTGTTATTCTATCAGGAGCAACATTAGTCTTTCCATATGAATAATCTATAATATCTTGATATTTAGATATTTCACTTTCTTTTATAGCTATTAAATATGTATGCCATAAACCTGTATCTTCAGTTTCTGTTACATAGTGAATTCCTATATCATTTTCTTTATAATATGCAAATTTATCTGACATTTTAGATATTTCTATTTGGGCATATTCATTTGTGGATTTTACATCTCTAAAAGGAGTTATTTTATTAGTATTCTTATAAATAGAGAAAGACACTACAAAAAGTATTGTTATTAATATTAAATATAACAATATTAAAATTAATCTAATTGTAAATCTTCTTTCATCTTTTATTTTCATTTCTTACTCCGTATATATAATAACATATTTTATTTATTAAAAATAGATATAATAAGAGCCCTTATTCAAAGTTGAATAAGGGCTTATTTTAAGCATTTAATTTTTTTTGTTTTTTTCTAAGTATAGTTACCATTGATATTACTGTTCCAATAATAAATGTTACTATCAATGATACAAATGTTGTTTGTGGATTTACTATTATTTGTTTTTTATCTACTGCTACTAAAATGTTGTCTTCTATTTGTGTATACTTTTCTCCATCAAATACACTTAAATGACCAGTTTCATCTATTTTGAATTTAATATCATCAAATCTATCATAGCCTTCTGGTGCACTTACTTCATGTAAAGTGTATACTTCTAATTCATTTAATAGACCCTTAATTTCTTCTTTTTCTTCAGTAGATGTAAATTCTTTAATTACATTATTATTTTCATCTATAATTTGTAATTTTGCTCCACTTAAGCTTTTATTCTTATTATCAACCTTAGAAATATATATATTTGTTAATGGATCTTTGATTTCTACTGCTAATTCAGTTGTTGAATCTCCTACTGTAAATGTAATATCTTTTGTTCTTGCATATCCATTTGGAGCACCTGCTTCATGTAATCTATATGTTTCTCCTGTTACTAATAATCCTGTTAATACAACTTTTTCTTCAGTAGATGTGAATTCATATACTACATTATTATTTTTATCTATTACTTGTAGTAATGAGCCTGCTAAAGGTGTATTAGTTTCATCACTTAGTTTTATGATACTTACTACATTTTGTTCATCGACCATTTCTACATTTAGATTTGTTGTATTGCTATTTACTGTAAATGTTTTATCACTTGCTGTTACATATCCTGTAGGAGGTTTTACTTCATGTAATGTATAAGTCTTTCCTGCTCCTAATAGTCCTGTAATTTCATGTGATGATCCAGCAGTTGT
>CADANC010000003.1 GCA_902789225.1 uncultured Erysipelotrichaceae bacterium | reverse complement strand
TATTGCACAAATAGCAGCTTTTGAATATCCTTTTTCTCTTAACAATTTATAAATAGATGCTTGCGTATCTCCTGCAGCTGTTCCATCGCTCTTATAAGAGACTAAACTCTTTTGGAATTCTTTACTATCTGTAGCAATATCGTCTTTTTTAATATTATTTAGATCATCTGCTAGTTTTGGATCTATTTTTAGTATTGATTCTTTAATATCTCCTTCAGCATTATTAAATGCATTGACAACAGATATTAAATTAGAACTTAAATTAGATACTTTAGTTTTAACTTTTGTTATATTATCAATCATTTCTGCTAGAGCGGCACTATTTAAATTTAAGCCTTCATGTTCTGATTCAATAGAAGTTAACTCTGTTTGAGCAGAAGTCGCTGCATCTGTTGGTATTTCTATTTGATCTAAATTATCAGCTGAGGCCTTTATTCTATCATAATCTACACATATTTTAGAATCTGCCAATTTTAATACCTCCCTGTATTATATACTACTATCTAAATTATATTTTATTAATAATATAATTACAATAAATTTACCTAATTGTTTACATATCTTATGTTATAATTTATTTGGTGATGTATTTTGAAAATATTTAAATTTAGTGAATTAACTGATGAACAATTAAATAAAATAATTGATAAACATTATAGTCATTGGTCACAGTATAGTCCACTGATGAACTTAGAAGATACAACTTATAAAATTAAAAATATTTATACTTCTAATGAATTGCCTTATGGTATAGCATTAATTGATAATGATGATATTATTGGTTTTTGTATGTTAAAGGCTATAGACTTAAAAGAATATCCTGATATTACTCCTAATATTTGTAATATTATGATATTTGATCAATATAGAGGGCAGGGCTATGGTACTAAATTAGTTGAATATGCAAAATTAGAATTAAAAAAATTGGGTTATGATAAAGCGTATTTGTGGACTGATAAAGCTCCAAAGTTTTATGAAAAGATTGGTTTTACTTATGAAAAAGATGTATTAAAAAATGATAAAACTGGATATGGAAGATTATATTCTATAGATATTTAATTTGGAGGTGATTATATGATTAATCTACATTTACATACAAATAAGTCTTTAGATGGAAGATTTGATATTAATCAAGTAATAGATTTATGTGAGAAGGAAAATATTAATTATATATCAATAACTGATCATGATACATGTGATGCTTATAGTGATATTAAAAATTATAATAATGTAAAAATAATACCTGGGATTGAAGCAGACGCTTTAATTGGAAAAGAAACTTATGATATTCTTTGTTATGGTTTTGATATAGATAGAATTAATGATTGGTCTAAAAAACAATATACTTCAATTGAAGAAAGACAAACTAAAATATTTAACGCTTTAAAAGAAATCTGTTTTAAAAAGAATATTAGTTTAAATGAAAATGTTCCTTATTCTCCTAAAGATGAATATGCTCATGCTGCAATATATAGAATGTTAGATGATAGTTTTAAAGAAGAATATAATCTTACTAAAGTAGGAGATTTATATAGAGAAAGTACAATTAATGAAGAGTTTCCTCTATATTTAGATATGAGCATAGTATGGCCTAGAATAGAAGATTTAAGAGATATTATTCATGAGGCTGGAGGATTAATCTTTTTAGCACATCCTTATAGATATGGTAAAATAGATGTCGATGAATTATTAAATCTAGCTTTACCTTTTATTGATGGTATTGAAGTATATAATGAAAATACTTTAGAAGAAGTTAATCATTTATACAAGTTTTCTAAAGATAATAATTTACTTGTTTCTTGTGGTAGTGATTTTCATGGTAATGAAAGACATAATGATATAGAAGTTAAATTAGATGAGAAGATTCAAGAAGAAATAATTAATTGGGTTGATAAATATATTCTAAAATAAAAAAAGTCGAACTTAGTTGTTCGGCTTTTAAAATTTTCTGTATAGACCAATTACTTTCCCTAGTATTGTTACTTCTTTTAGGATGATTGGTTCCATTGTATCATTTTCTGGTTGTAATCTAAAATAATTGTCTTCTTTATAAAAAGTTTTTACTGTTGCTTCATTATCTTCGTTCATAGCAACTACTGTTTCTCCGTTTTTTGCGACAGGAGTTTTTTCAACTACTAGGATATCTCCATCATAGATACCTACATTTATCATTGATTCTCCTGATACTTTTAAAGTAAATAATTCTTTTTTGTTATTAAACATAGAAGTAGGTAGTGAAAAATATTCATCAGGAGTTTCTATTGCTTCTATTGGAGTTCCTGCTGTTACTTTACCAAGTAGTGGAACATCTATAATACTACTTTCAGTATTTTGATATTCATTTGGAACTAGTAGTTCTAAAGTTCTGTTTTTATTTGAATCTTGTTTTATATATCCTTTTATTTCTAATTGTTTTAAATGAAAATGAATAGTTGCTGGACTAGATAGGTGAGCTTCTTTTCCTATTTCTCTAACGGTAGGTGGATATCCATTTTTAGCAATTAGCTTTTTTAATATATCAAGTATTACGCTTTGTTTAGGTGTTAGTTTTTCCATATTAACCTCCTTATTAAGTTAATTCTATCATTCAAACATATATATGTCAAACATTTGTTTATTAAATTAGTTAATTGAAATTTATTTATATATGTTATACTAAAAGTGGTGATAAGCATGAAAAAAATTGTATTGATAGATGGAAATAATTTAGTATTTAGAAGTTATTATGCTACTGCTTATAGTGGTGTAATTATGAGAAATAGTAAAGGTTTTCCTACTAATGCATTATATGGGTTTATTAATATGATGAATAAAATAATTAGAGAGGATAAACCCGAATATATATTAGTTGCTTTTGATAAAGGAAAAACATTTAGACATAGTGAATATGATGAATATAAAGCTGGTAGAAGTGATACTCCTGATGAATTAAAACAACAATTTCCTGTTGCGAAAGATGTTTTAAATGCGATGGGAATTAAATACTTTGAAATAGATAATTATGAAGCAGATGATATTATAGGTACTCTTTCAAGTATGGCTCATATTGATCCTGATTTTGATTGTGAAATAGTATCATCAGATAAAGATTTATTACAATTAATAGAAGATGATGTAGTAGTTAGAAGTCCTAAAAATAATGATTATATCATTTATGATAGGAATACTTTTAAAGATATATATGAAGTAGAACCTATACGTATGATTGATTTAAAAGCACTTATGGGAGATCCTTCTGATAATATTCCTGGTGTTGCTGGAATAGGTGAGAAAACAGCAATTAAACTAATTAAGGAATATGATAATATTGATAATTTATATGAACATGTTGATGAAATAAAAGGAAAAGTTAAAGATAAATTAATTGAAGGTAAAAAGAGTTGTTATGTATCACGTGATTTAGCAACCATAATCAAAGATGTTAAATTAGGATTTTCTTTAGAAGATACTAAATATTTGGGTATTAATAATTTAAAATTTAAGAGTATTTTAGAAGAGTTAGAATTTAATTCTTTATTAAAAAAATATGATTTAATGGGAGAAGTATCTGATAATACTGTAGTTGATGATAAGTTGAGTTATAAAGATATAGAAGAGTTTGATAAAACAAAAGAATTCTCTTTCTATATAGAAACTAGAGGAGAAGTTTATAGTAAGAGTGAAATAATAGGAATTAGTTTATTTGATGGAGAAAATTGTTATTTTCTTGATTTAGATAATTTAGAAAAATACAAAGAAATATTTGAATGTGATACAAAGAAAATTACATATGATTTGAAAAAGAATATTGTTGTTTTAAATAATTATAATATTTCTATTAATGGTGAAGTATTTGATACTATGATTGCTGGATACTTAACAAATTATGATGTTAAAGATGATATTTCTATTATTGGTAGAAGTTTTGGATATAAGATTAATGATTATTTAGAAGATTATGGTAGTATTAAAAGACCTATAGATGTTGGTTTAGATAAATTAAAAGAAATTATTGGTACTAAAGTTAAATTTATTTATGAAAGTAAAGATGATTTAATTTCTAAGATAGAAGAATTTGGTGAAGTAGAATTATTTAATAATATAGAGATGCCTTTAGTTAGAGTACTTGCTGATATGGAGTTAACTGGTATTAAAGTTGATAAAGATTATTTAGAAGAAGTTAAAGTTGAATTAGAAAATAGTATGAGTACTCTTGAAAAAGAAATATATGATCTTGCAGGATGTGAATTTAATATTATGAGTCCTCAACAATTAGCAGATATTTTATTTGTTAAATTAGGTATTCCTTATCCAAAGAGAGTTAAAAATAATAAGTATTCTACTAGTAAAGATATTTTAGATAAGATAAGGTTTGTTAATCCTATTGTTGATAAAGTGCTTGAATATAGAATGTTATCTAAATTGTATTCTAATTATGCAGTTGGTTTATTAAATGAGATTAGAGAAGATGGTAGAATTCATACTATATTTACTCAGACTTTAACTCGTACTGGTAGACTTTCTAGTATTAGTCCTAATCTACAAAATATTCCTGCTAGAGATGATTATGCTAGAATGATTAGAAAAGCTTTTATTCCTGATGATAATTCAGTTTTATTATCATCAGATTATTCACAAGTAGAGCTTAGAGTGTTTGCTTCTATGAGTAATGCTACTCAAATGATAGATGCATTTAAAAATGATATAGATATTCATACTAAGACTGCATCTGATATATATCATATTCCAATAGAAGAAGTAACTAAGAAAGAAAGAAGAACTGCTAAAGCTGTTAATTTTGGAATTATTTATGGTATTAGTAGTTTTGGTTTATCAGAAGACTTGGGAATTGATATGGTAGAAGCTAAACATTTTATAGATAATTATTTAGATGCATTTCCTGGTATTCGTGAATACATGGAAAAAGAAAAAGAAGAAGCATATAAAAATGGATATGTTACTACTTTAATGAATAGACGTAGAGTAATAGAAGAATTAAGTAGTAAAAATTATATGATTAGAACTAGTGGTGAGAGAATGGCTTTAAATACGCCTATCCAAGGAACTGCAGCTGATATATTAAAGAAAGCAATGGTTGAATTGTATAATGAAATGAATAAGAAAAAATTAAAAAGTAAAATATTATTACAAGTACACGACGAATTAATTATTAATGTGTTAGATGATGAAATAGATGAAGTTAAAAAGTTAACTCAAGAAGTTATGGAGAATGCTTTTAAATTAGAAGTACCTTTAAAAGTAGAAATTTCTACTGGTTCTAATTGGTATGAAGCAAAGTAGGTGATAATATGCCTGAAAAACCTGAAGTAATGACAGTAGTTAAAGCTCTTAGTCCAAGAATTAAAGGTAAAACTATTACTGGTTGTAATGTTAGATGGGATAATATTATTGCTAAGCCTGAATCTTCTACTTTTTCTAAAAAAATAGTTGGAGAAAAAATAGAAGATTTAGATACTAGAGGTAAATTTATTGTTATTAAATTAACAAATTATATATTATTAATTCATCTTAGAATGGAAGGTAAATTTACTTTTAGAAAAGTAGGGGAAGAGTTTGAAAAACATGAACATGTAGAATTTATTTTAGATAATGAATTATCTTGGAGATATAGAGATGTTAGAAAATTTGGTAAAATGTATTTATTAGATAAAGATAATTATTTAGATGTTTTACCTTTATGTGAACTTGGTAAAGAATTTTATGATGATGAGTTAGATGGAAAATATTTATATAGTAAAATTCATAATAAAAGGTTACCTATAAAAACTGTTTTACTTGATCAAAGTATTATTGCTGGTATAGGTAATATTTATGATGATGAGATTTTATTCTTATCGAAGATTAAGCCTATGAGAAAATCATCAACTATTACTCATAAAGAATGTGATAATATTTGTTTTTATACTAAAAAAGTATTAGGGGAAGCTGAAAAGATGGGTGGTACTACAATTAGAAGTTTTACTTCTGAAGAAGGAGTTCATGGACTGTTTCAAAATAAATTATTAGTTCATGGTAAGGGTGGAAGTAAATGTCCTGTATGTGGTAATATTCTCATTAAAACTAAGATAGGTGGTAGAGGAACTCATTATTGTGATAAGTGTCAAAAATAAATGATTTATTTTAATTAATATATATTTTTTATGATATTTGATATAATTTTAATAGGAGGCTAACATGAAGAAAACTAAAATAATTTGTTCAATTGGACCAGCATCTAATGATGTTGATATACTTACGGATATGGCTATTCATGGTATGAATGTTGCGAGAATTAATTTTTCTCATGGAGATTATGAAGAAAAGGATAAATTCTTAGAAAATATTGTTAAAGTTAGAGAGAATACTGGTAAACAAGTAGGTATTTTATGGGATACTAGAGGTCCTGAATTTAGAACTGGTAAATTTGAAAATGATAAAATTGATTTAGTACCTGGAGAGAATATTAAAATTGTTAAAGATGAAGTTATAGGAAATAAAGATAGATTTAGTGTTAATCATTCTGAAGCATTAAATAATATAGAAATAGGTAATTCCATCTTAATTGATAATGGAAAAATGAAATTGAGTGTTATTGATAAAGATGAAAAAAGTGTTACTTGTAATGTTATTGCTGGAGGAGAATTATCTAATAATAAGTCTATTAATGTACCTGGTGTAAGTCTTAATCTTCCTTATGTTTCTAGAGAAGATAAAAAAGATATAGAATATGCTTGTAGAAATGATGGAGAATTCTTGGCTATATCTTTTGTTAATAGTAAGAATGATGTACTTGAAATTAGAAAAATATTATTAGAATATGATAGGCCTGATATTAAAATTATTTCTAAGATTGAATCTAGTATTGCGATTGATAATATCGATGAAATATTAGAAGTTAGTGATGGAGTTATGATTGCTAGAGGTGATTTAGGAACAGAAATTCCTAGTGAAAAATTACCTATTGTTCAAAAACAAATAATTAAGAAAGCAAGAAAACTTCGAAAAATAGCTATTGTTGCTACTGAAATGCTTGAGTCTATGATTGATGATATTAGACCTAAGAGAGCAGAAACATCTGATATTGCTAATGCTGTATTAGATGGAACTGATGCTGTTATGTTGAGTGGTGAAACTACTATAGGTCATCATCCAATTGATGTATGTACTGCTATGGGTAAAATATGTGAAGTTACAGAAGAATATGCATCTTTTGATTATATTGATGAAGAAAAGAAATTAAATGATATTACTACTGCTATTGCTGAAGGAGTAGTTGATGCAGCTAATAGACTAGGAGCTAAGTTAATATGTGCTTCTACTATTAGTGGTAATACTGCCCAAGAAATTAGTAATTTAAAGCCTGATACATTTATTTTAGCTTTATGTCCTAATGATAAAATATGTAGAAGTTTATCTCTAAATTGGGGTGTTTATACTAAAATAATTCCATTTTATAATTCAACTGATGATATCTTAACTGAAAGTATTAATATGGCTAAAGAATTTTTGAATTTAGAAAAGGATGATATAGTTATTACTACTGGAAGTTTTCCAAATACTGGAGAATCTAATCCAACTAATTTAATGAAAATAGAAAGAATAGATTAGGAGTTGATTTTGTGAATAATGAGGCTTTATTTAAGACTCTAGATAGATCGCCTGTAGTAGATTTAGCATATCAATATACTAATCAAACAGTTGAAGAGTCTTATATAAATAGAGATTATTATGTTCCTTATTCTGGTGAGATGAGATTAGCAGATAGTATTTTTTGTAGAGGACCTATTATCATTGATTCTCTTACTAGAGAAGTAGAATATGATAAAGTAGAAATTCCTTCTAAAATATGTGATATGTTAGAAGATAAAATGAGTTTTTGCAGTGAAAGACTTAATAATGGAGAAGTTGTTTATATAAGTCTATCTTATACTATTTTAGATGGTGAAGTAGAAGAGAGAATACTTCCTAACGGAGATGTTGAATCAAGACAATTAGTTCCTGGTAATTATCGTGATGTATATTGTTTTGTTCCTAATAAAATCTTTTCAAGTGATACAGTTCATAATATAGAAGAATTATCTATTTTGGTACCTGATAGTTTAGATATTGATAGAGCAGGAAGTGATAGAATCTTTGAAAGAGGCTTTGATTCTACTTATCCTGTTAAGATAAAAACAAAAAATAATAAAGATTATTTTGTTAATTCTCCTTATGTACTATATAGAGGTGATGAAAAGGATTATTTAAAACGCTTCTTGGCAAGAGATGCTGTAAATAGCCTAACTAATGATGATTTTTTAGCTAAATTATCTGATTATTATTCTAATAAAGAAAATACTGATTATGGAGACTTTGAAGATTGGAATAATTTAGATAATTGGAATAAATCTAATGGCAATAAACATAAAAAATAAACTATTTCTAGTTTATTTTTTTATGTTTTCATATATAGTTTTGTTTTTAAATTTCTTGTTTATAATTGCTTCATGTATTATTTCTTCTTGATTTGCGAGAGTTATATCTTCAATTCTATCTACTCGGCATTTTTCTGCTTTAATTATAGCATTAACTTTTTCAACTGCTTCATCTAATTTATCATTTACAACTACATAGTTGTATTTTGTAACTTCATTTATTTCCTTATAAGCTCTTTCAAATCTTTTAATTATTTTTTCGCTATCTTCTGTATTTCTACCAATTAGTCTTTTTAATAACTCTTTTTCAGTAGGAGGTAGGATAAAAATAAATAATGCTTCAGGAATTAGTTCTTTTATTTTTGCTGCTCCTTGTATTTCTATTTCTAATACTACATCTATTCCTTCTTTTAATTTATCTACTATTGTTGATTTAGGAGTTCCATAATAATTATCTTGATATTTAGCATATTCTAAAAAATAGTTTTCATCGATTTTTTTAACAAAATCTTCTTCTGATAGGAAGTAGTATTCTACACCATCTTTTTCTTTTCCTCTAGGTTTTCTAGATGTAGCAGAAATTGATAACCAAAGATCTTTATTTTTTTCTAATAATCTTGATATTACTGTTCCTTTTCCTGCACCAGATGGTCCAGATATTACTATTAATTGCCCTGTGGCTTTTTGTTTAATCATTTTTATCCTCCTTATAGTAAATTAAATTATCGTTAGTATAAATTGAATTTAAATAGTATATTTTATCTACTTCTAATTCGTATTCTAACATTGGATCTTTTTCTTTTGTTATCTTACTAATTATAGGTACTTCTATATCTTTTTTTATACTATTTAATATGTTTCTTCCGGTATTATTTATTCCTAATACTCTAATATATGATATCTTATTAAACTCTTTTGCTTTTTCTTTAGTAAAATTAGTTAATATATGTAGTAACATTCTACTAATCTTGTTATAAGTATATCTTTTAGTTTTAATTCTTTTTATATATTCATCTATATTATTTGAGTTTAGTATTTCTTTTCTTAATTTTTTAACTATTTCTTTATCTACTGTTTGATATATTGATAAGTCTTCTTCTGTAATAATTTTATATTTTATAATGTTAAAATAATCATCTATATAATGTAATTCATTTAAATAATCTAGTTCTATTTTTGGTACTTGATTAGATATATCTATTCCTTCTTTTAGTGCTTTTCTAATTGATGTAGCGGAAGATATATCTTTTTCTAATTCTTCTTCATGATAATCATTTGTTCTTTTTATTGTTTCTACTTCTATAGAATAATTATTTTCTTTTATTGCTTTTATATAGCTTATTCCTAATAAATCATTTGGAGTAGTTACTTTTTCATTAGTTAATTCTTCTAATGATAGAGATAGTGCTGTTGGATAGTTATAGCCTGATTTACAATATAGTTTTACTAACGTATTAAATTTATCATCTTTTTGAGCATCTACTATTTTTTCTAATACTTTTATATCATTTGATTCTGATCCAAATATTAGTTTATCTACTTTTAAATAATTTAGTAGGGTAGTTGCGCCGTATGCAAAGTAATCTGCTGATTGAGTTGAAAAAGGAAAAGGTAATTCTACTACTAAATCTATTCCTAGTTTTAGAGATAGTTCAGTCTTTTTCCATTTATCTATAATTGATGGTATTCCTCTTTGAGTATAGTTTCCACTTAATACTAAGATAATAGAAGCATTTTCATACTTTTCTTTTATTTTATTTATTAAATATAAATGGCCATTATGTAATGGATTAAATTCAGCTATAATTCCTATTTTCATACTATTACTTCCTTTGCTATATTTTATCATGTTTACATAAATTATTAAAATAAATATAAGTTTTTTTATATTAATGATATAATAATTATGTATAAAGACTTGAGGTGACTTTTATATGAAATATGTTGTCGTAGCAGGAGGTAGTGGAGGTCATATATATCCAGCTCTTTCAATAATAAATAAGATTAAATCGGAAGATAAAGATAGTGATGTTTTATATATTGGAACATCTACTAAAATGGAAAAAGATATTGTTCCTAAGGCTGGAATTCCTTTTAAAGGATTTGATATTGAAGGATTAGATAGACATAGATTGTTTCATAATTTTAAGGTTTTTAAGAAATATAGAAAAGGTTATAAAGAGGCTTTAAATATACTTAAAGAATTTAAGCCTGATATTGTTATTGGTGTAGGTGGGTATATTACTTTACCTGTTTTAAATGCGGCTTATAAATTAGGAATACCTTCTATTATTCATGAGCAGAATTCTATTCCTGGATTGTCTAATAAATTACTTACTAAGAAAGTTAAAAAGATATGTGTTTCTCTTCCTGGTAGTGTTAAATATTTTCCTGAAGAAAAATGTGTTTATACAGGTAATCCTAGAAGTGAAGAAATTGTTAATGTTAATAAAATCAATAAATCTAAATATGGATTTGATGATAATAAAAAATTAGTTATTTTTGTAATGGGTAGTTTAGGTTCTATTACTATGACTAATAAGATTAAGGAATTAATTCCTGCATTTAAAAATAAAAATTATCAAGTATTAGTTATTACAGGTAAGAATTATATTGATAATTATAAAGATATATTAGTGCCTGAAAATGTTAAATTATTAAGTTATTGTGAAGATTTAATTAATCTTATGAAAGATAGTGATTTATTAGTATCTAGAGCAGGGGCTTCTACTATAGCTGAAGTTACTTCTATTGGGCTTCCTACTATATTAGTTCCTAGTCCTTATGTAACTCATAATCATCAAATGATTAATGCTAAAGAATTAGAAGATGCTGGAGCAGCAATTGTTGTTAGTGAAGATGAATTTAATGCTAATAAAATAATAAATACAATTGATAAATTATTTGATGATAAAAAACGTTATGAGGAAATTCATAATAATAGTCTAAAGCTAGGAATAAAAGATTCTAGCAGCAGAATATATGATGTCATTTTGAAAGTTATTGGTGATAATAATGGATAAAAATATTATTAAGAATATAAAAAAATTAAATATTAAAGTAGATGAAAATGTAGAATTAGAAAAAATCTCTTCTTATAAGGCTGGAGGTAAAGCTAGAGTTATAGCTTATCCAAATAACTTAAAAGAACTTGTTGGTTTACTAAAACTATTAAAAAATAATGATATTAAATTTAAAATTATTGGTAATTGTAGTAATTTATTATTTAGTGATGAATTATATGATGGTGTTTTAATTAAATTAAAAGATTTTGATAAAGTTAAGTTTTTGTCTCAAAATAGAGTTAGAGTGGGAGCTGGTTTTTCTCTTATTAAATTATCTACTTTATGTGCTAAAAGAGATTTAACTGGATTAGAATTTGCTTCTGGTATACCTGGTACTGTAGGTGGAGCTGTATATATGAATGCTGGTGCCTATAAAAGTGATATGGGTTATGTAGTTAAAAATGTAAAAGTATTAACTGATCAATTTGAAGTTATTACTCTTACTAATTTAGAGTTAGATTTTCATTATAGAGATTCTTTCTTGAAAAAACATCCTGGATATATTTGTTTAGAAGCTTTAATTCAATTAAAGAAGGGTAAAAAAGAAGCTATTTTAGAAGTTATGAATGATAGACGTAAGAGAAGAATTGAGTCTCAACCTTTAGAATATCCTTCTTGTGGTAGTGTTTTCCGTAATCCTGAAGGGGATTTTGCTGGAAGACTTATTGAGGAGGCCGGTTTGAAAGGAAAAAAAATAGGCGGCGCAATGGTATCAAAAAAGCATGCTAATTTTATTGTTAATTATAATCATGCGACTGCGACTGATATACATGAACTTATTATGTTAGTTCATGATACTGTATTAGAAAAGTATAATGTTGATTTAAAATGTGAACAAGAATTTGTAAATTGGGAGTAATATGGCTAGAAAAGTAAAGAAAAGGAAAATTAAAATATTACCTTTATTAATACTTATAATTGTTATTTTAGGTATTGTTTTGGCTTGTAAGTTTTTTTTGGATAGACCTATAAGTAATATAGTAGTTAAAAATACTACTTATCTAAAAGATGATTATGTTTTAGAGTTAGGTGGCGTAATAGATTATCCTTCTTTTTTACTTACAAATAGTTCAAAAGTAGAGAAAAAATTAAAAAAATCTCCTTATATAAATAAAGTTAATGTTAGAAGAAAACTTAATAGAAGTTTAATTATTGATATAGATGAAAATAAACCTGTAATTTATGATGTTTATAGTAAGAATGTTGTTTTTAATAATAATACATCTATTAATATGGATGATTGTTTATATAATTTTAATATACCTAGATTAAATAATTATGTTCCAAAAAATAAATATAAAAGATTTATTACAGCTCTTGATAAGGTTAAGGGTAATGTACTGATTAAGATTAGTGATATAGAATATTCTAGTACTCCATTAGATGATGAAAGATTTAAATTGTATATGGATGATGGTAATATGGTATTTGTTACTCTAACTAAATTTAGTAAAATTAATTATTATGATAATATTGTTGTTCAACTTGAAGGACATAAAGGAATATTATACTTAGATAATGGTAATCACTTTGAAATAAAGGAGTAATATATGAAAGAAGCTAAAAAAAATATTTTGAATATTAGTAAATATATAATATTATTCATTATATTTTTTAGTTTCTTTTTATTTTTTTCTACAGGTGATGCAGATGTTATTTGGAATTATGGATTTAGTCATGCTATTAGGATAGGTGAGATTCCTTATAAAGATTTTAATATGATTATTACGCCTTTATATCCTGCTATTATGAGCATAGGTTTATTTATTAAAAATTCATGGTTTGTTTTTTTAATAGAACAATCTATTCTTTTATTGGCTTTTATTTTTTTGTTAGATAAATTATTAGAAAAAAAAATATATTTTTTATTACTTATAATGTTATCTTCTTATATGATATATCCTAGTTATAACTTTTTATGTTTATTATTTATAGTATTATTAATATATTTAGAAAAGAATAATAAATCTGATTATCTTATAGGATTTATTTTATCTTTGTTATTTTTAACTAAACAAAGTATAGGTATCTTCCTGCTTATAATGGTCTTAATCAGTTCTTTTGATTTTGATAAGATAAAAAAAAGAATAATTGGTTTTATTCCTATGAATATAATATTTATTTCATATTTATTAATTACCAATAGTTTTAATTCTTTTATAGATTTATGTTTTTTAGGTTTGTTTGATTTTTCTGGAAATTCTTCTTTTAATATTATTGCTTCTTTATTAGTTATTCCTGTTTTTATTTATCTAATTTATAGAATAAAGAATAATTATAAAGATATAACTAATTATTATTTGATTGGATCATTTTCTTTTATAATTCCTATATGTGATCTTCATCATGTTAGTTATTTATTGTTTATCTTTATTTTGATTTTATTAATTAATCATAATATTACATATAATTTATTATTTAAAGTAATATTTTATTTAGTATTTATTTTTTCTATTTGTTTTAATATTTTTGTTCTTCATAAAGAAAGGTTAAGAAATTATAAATTCTATAATTATAATCATTTTGATCATTATTATGTAGATGAGTATGCTAATGAATATATTACTAAAGTTATTAAAGATTATGAGATGAGAGATAACAACTATATGTTTAGTTGTGATTCTATGTTTTTTAATATAATTACTGATAAAAGAATTGATTATTTTTCAATTAATAATTATGGTAATTATGGATATAATGGAATTAATAAAATGAAGAAGAGAATTGATAATATGCATGATGTTTATTTCTACTTAAATGATTGTACTAATAGGCAGAGTGCTACTGAGATTAATGAATATATAATTGATAATTCTCAATTTAAATATGAAATTATGGGTAATAAAGTATATTATAAAGAGTAGGTGATAAGATGAAAAAGAATATTAAAAACATATTAATAATATTTGTTTCTTTTTTCGTTGTTTATTCTTTATTAATACTTTTTTCTATAAACTTTGCTGATGTTACTTGGAATTTTGGAATGAGTCATGCTATTAGGTTGGGAGAGATTCCTTATAAAGATTTTAATATTGTGATGACTCCTTTATATCAATATTTGATGAGTGGATTTTTATTAATAAAAGATAGTTATTTGTTATTTTTATTTGGACAAGCTATTTTAGTTACTTTGTTTTTTGCCTTTATTTATAAACTTATAGGTAATAAAGTATTAATATTATTACCTATAATTGCTTTTCCTAGATTCTTTTTTATATTGCCTAATTATAATTTTTTAGCAGTTTTTTTAGTAATATTTTTACTTTATTTAGAAAAAAATAATAAGAGTGATTATTTAATTGGAATTGTTCTTTCTCTTCTTATTCTTACTAAGCATAGTATAGGAGTCTTCTTTTTATTAGTTACTTTGATAGGTACTTTTGATTTTTCTAAGATTAAAAAAAGAATAATTGGAGTTATTCCTTTATTGGTTGTTTTCTTTCTATATTTATTAATTAATCATAGTTTGTATGAATTTGTTGATTTAACTATTCTTGGATTATTTGATTTTGGTTCTTCTAATGGAGGATTTACTCTTTATATATTAATTATTAGTTTTGTATTATTAATCTATTTAATATATAGATTTATTAAGAATCCTAAAGATATTTATAATTATTATATATTGGGTGCTTACTCTTTTATTCTTCCAATAATTGATCAATTTCATTTTAATTATTTTGCTTTTATATATTTATTTATAATTATTTATAATTCTAGTGTTAATAAAAAATATATTAAACATATTTATTTGTTTTGTTCTTTAATATTTGTCTTTATTGTTTTTATTAATTTTTATTTGAATTGGAATTTATATAAAGATAAGAATATTCTAACTAATAAATATTTTTATGGTTATTTAGTTAGTGATAGGCTAGAAGAGTATATTAATTATATTTATACTGATTATAATAGTCGAGATAATAATTATATGTTTAGTTATGATAATATGTTTTTTGATATTATGAGTAATCATCAAATTACTTATTTTGATATACCTAATGATGGTAATTATGGTTATGATGGTATAAATAAAATGAAAAAAAGAATAGATGATATGCATGATGTGTATTTTTATATTAATAAAAGAGAAGATACACAGTTTTCTATGGAAATATACGATTATATTGTGGAAGTCTCTGATAAGAAATATAGTATAGAAGATTTTTTAGTTTATTATAAGGAGTAATTATGAAAAAGAATATTATAAGATTAATATTTATATTTGTTTTCTTTATGTTAATATATAATTTCTTTGGATATTATCATAATATATATGATGCTACATTAATGTATGGATATAGCCGTTCTTTAATATATGGAAAACTACCTTATTTAGATTTAAATATAGTTTCAACTCCTTTATATTTTTATTATTCTTCATTGTTCTTATTGATTAATGATTCGTTTATTACTTTTACTGTAAGTAATGCTATTATAGGTACTTTAATATTTTATTTATTATTTAAATTATATGATTATAAAGCTTATTTATTTATACTTTTGATATCTATATGTAAGTTATATCCTGTAACACAAACATATAATTTATTAATGATATTTTGGTTTGTATTAATATTTTATTTATATAAGAATAAAAAGAGTAATTATTTAATAGGATTATGTATTGGTTTATCTATATTAACTAAACATAGTATAGGAATATTCTTTTTACTTCCTTTTTTCTGTTATTTATTTAAAGATATTAAGTCTTTTTTTAAGATTATTTTAGGTATATTTATTCCTTTGATTTTATTTATTATTTATTTGTTCATATTTGGTTTATTTAAAGATTTTGTTAATCTTTCTATATTAGGTATGGTAGACTTTTCATCTACTAATAATTTAGGATTTAATATATGGTTTATTCTTTCTATTATAATTATTATTATTAGTATTTATATTCTTACTAAGAATAAGGATAAAATGACTTATTTATTTTTATTAGTACCTATAGGTTTTATAATTCCTATATGTGATTTTAATCATTTTTCTTATTTTTTATTCAGTACATTAGTTATTTATCTTATTAATTTTAATTATAAATTTAAATATAGTATTTCTATATTGGTTTGTAGTATTTTATTTATTTTAGGATATTTTTTCATTAATATTAATACTTTTAAAACTACTTTTTATCATAGCAAGTATTATCCTGATTTTTATACGAGTTCTGATTTTGTTAAGTTAAACGATGATGTTGATAAGTTGGTTTTAAAATATAAGATGAATAATTATATTTTGTTGGGTGAAAATGCTGTTTTTTATAATATTAATCATGATAGAAATATTAATTATTATACTAATTTATTATATGGTAATTTTGGATATGATGGAGAAAATAAAATTTTAAAAGACTTTGATAATAAAAAGGATACTTATTTTATTATAAATAAGAGTTCATATAATAATATTAATCAATTTGATAATAATATATGTGATTATATCTTTAAAAAATATAAACTAATAGGTGAAGACTCTAATTATTTTGTTTATTATAAAAAGTAGTCTTTTTCTTTTCAAATGATATAAATTATTGTATAATTGAATTATATTGTAGGAGGAAAATAGATGGGTAATGTTTATACTGGAATAGATATTGGTACTAATAGTATTAAAATAGTTGTTTTAGAAAAAATTAAGAATAAATTTAATTTACTTTCTTCTATTAGTACTCCATGTCCTTATATTACTAATGGTGAAATTACTAATACTAAGGGTGTTTCTACATTAGTTAGAAAAAGTTTAGATGAAATTGAAAATATGTTGGGACTTACTATTACTAAGGCAGTATGTTGTTTAAATCCTATACATCTTAAGATGGATATAGTAGAAGGTAGTGTTGATACTTTAGATAGTCAAAAAATTACAGGGGCAGACATTACTAATTTATTAAATGATGCGATTGGAAAGATTAATTTTGAGGATCAAGAATTAGTTACTTCTACACCTATTTATTTTGTTATAGATGGAGTTAAGAAAGTAAAAGATCCTAAAGGATTAAGTGGTAAGACATTAGAGTCTAAAATCGTTATTAGTTCTATTGATAAGAGTTCAATGTATAGAGTTCTTGAAACTTTAAAGTTAGCTGGTGTAGATACAATAGATGTTTGTTTTAAATCAACTGGAGACTACTATACTATTAAAAATAATTTTTATGATAATAGTGTTGGAGCAGTTATTAATATAGGAGAAACTAGTACTAATATTTCTGTATTTAATAAAGGCATTCAAATTAAGAATAGTGTACTTAATATGGGTAGTATTAATGTTGATAAAGATGTTGCTTATATTTATAATTGTGACTTAAAAGATGCTAGAAAATTAAAAGAAGATTTTGCCTATGCTATAGGCGTAGATGCTGATTATAATGAAGATACTACTATAAAAGATAATGAAGGAAACGATAAGCAAGTTAAACAAATAGGCTTATCTAAAGTAGTAGAAGCTCGTATTAGAGAAATACTTAAATTATCTTTAGAAGAAATAAAAAACTTAACAAATAGAAAAATAAGTTATATAATTGTAACAGGTGGATTAAGCGAAATTAAAGGTATGGATCATTTAGTTGATATCTATTTTAATGGTATTGGTAAAGTTTGCAAAATAGATATTATGGGTATCCGTAATAATAAATTTTCTAGTGCACTAGGTAGTTGTATATATTTTGATGATAAATTAACTCTAAGGGGAAAGAGTTATAATATGATAAATGAAAATGAATTTAAGAATTTAGTTTCTGTGAACGAAGGTGTCTCTAACGGGGGTATAGCTCGTAAAATGTTTGGACATTTCTTCGACAATTAAGGAGGATAGGTGTTATGCAAGGTGGATTAGAGATGGATCAATTAGCCAAAATCAAGGTTATTGGACTTGGTGGAGGTGGAGGAAATGCTATTAACAGAATGGTTGAATCCGGAGTTAAAGGTGTTGAATTCATTGCGGCTAATACTGATTTACAAGTTTTAAATAATTCAAAGGCAGATGTTAAAATTCAAATTGGTGCTGCTTTAACTGATGGATTAGGTGCTGGTGGAAGACCTGAAATTGGTCGTGAATCTGCAGTTGAATCAAAAAAAGAAATCGAAGATGCATTAACTGGTGCAGATATGGTTTTCATTACTTGTGGAATGGGTGGTGGAACTGGAACTGGAGCTGCTGCTGTAGTTGCTGAGATATCTCAAGCACTTGGAGCATTAACTGTTGCAATTGTTACTAAGCCATTTTCATTCGAAGGTAAGAGAAGAATGCAAAATGCATTACAAGGAATTGAAGAATTAAAGAATCATGTTGATACATTAATTGTTATTCCAAATGATAGATTAAGAACTATTATTGATAAGACTACACCTATGCTTGAAGCATTTAAAGAAGTAGATAATGTACTTCGTCGTGGTGTTCAATCAATTTCTGATTTGATTGCTGTTGTTGGTCTTGTTAACTTAGACTTTGCTGATATTAAATCTGTAATGGAAAATTCAGGTAGAGCAATCATTGGTATTGGTATTGGTATGGGTGAAGATAGAGCTATTGAAGCTGCTAGACAAGCTGTTTCATCACCATTACTTGAAACATCTATAGAAGGAGCAACAGATGCTATTATTAATATTACTGGTGGAGTTAATTTAACATTATTCGAAGCTGAACAAGCTGCAGAAGTTGTAAGAGCTGCATCACAAAAAGATATTAATACAATATTTGGTTCTGTAATAAATGAAAACTTATCTGAAGAGGTTATAGTTACAGTAATTGCTACTGGATTTGATAAAGATATTGAAGAAGAAAAAGATGAAGAACCTGAGGAATTATTAATTCCTACAACAAGTAGAAGAAGTCAAGTTCCTAAGAATGTTGAAGCATTATCAGAAAAAGAAGAAAAACCTAATTACAATACAGATGTTGATAATGATGATATTCCTATATTCTTAAGGGAAAGAAGTTTTTAATAGTAAATAAGAAGTAAAATTACTTCTTTTTTATTGATTTAAATTTAATTATTTAATAAGTTATAAGTAGAGGATTGATTTTATGAGTAAAAAAAGAAAAAAGAAAAATAAGAAAAATGGGTTTACTATGGTTGAGGTATTAGCTGTTGTTACTATATTAGGTATTATTTCTGTTATAGGTATTGTTGCAGTTAATGGATTAATAAAAAAGGGTAATGAAAATTATTATGAAACTCAAAAAAAAGAATTAATTACTGCAGCTAAATCATATTTACAAAAGAATCAGGCTTTATATCCTAGAACGAGTGGCGAAAAAAAAGAAATTACTTTAGGTACATTACAAAATAATAACTATATAGGTGAATTTGTTGATAGTAATAAAAAACCTTGTGATATAAATGGTACTAAAGTGGAAGTAACCTTTGTAGAAAAAGGAAAATTTTCTTATAAAGCAATTTTGAATTGTCCAAATTATAGTGATTAAAAAAGATATCCAAGTGGATATCTTTTAATATTTCTTTTCTAATTTTTCTAATCTTTCTTTAGTTTGTGCTGCATTTACCATAGAGGCAATACAGTTGATTGCAATTTGTTCTGTTTTTCTATCTTCATCACGTAGTGGATTAAAATCAACTATATCATATCCTACTATTAAATCAATATGTTTTACTAAATATTCATGTATTGTTGTTACTATTGTTTCATCAAATCCATCGAATTTTGGTTCTGATACACCTGGAGCATATTCTGGATCTATAAATCCTAAGGAGAATACTACATGTACTCCTTTTGTTTTTTCTACTGCTAATTCGAAGGCTCTTTCTAATGTATCTTCTATTCCTTCTTCTTTTATATTCTTTGCTGTAATACAATTAACTCCTGAATATTTTAGATTTTCATTTTCGGATTCAGTCATTTCTCTACAACCTATTATTACTGTTTTACCTGGGAATATTCTATCATTTGCATAATAATTCATTCCTTCAGTTTTATAATTATTTATACTGGCAATTGTTAAATCTCTCATATTACCATTAGGGGATGTTTTATAAGTATCATATAAACATGATCCGGTAAAATAGATTAATCCTACGTCTTCCAATACTTTTTTACTTGCTAGAACTGATGGGATTGATACTGTATCATCTCCACCTACAGTTATTACAAAAGTATCTTCTCTTCCTTTTAATTCTACTAATTTTTCATAGGCAGTAGAATTAAATTCTTCTATTTCATATTCGTTTTTTCTTCTATCTGATAGATTTCTACTTTTAATTATACTATTTTCTTGATATTGTTCTACTATTTCTCCTGGAAATGAGGCTTGGATATCATTTTTTATTTGAGTTGGACCTAGTTTTGAACCATCTATATGTGTACCTAAATCTGAGCCTGCTCCAAATAATACAATTTTCATATTATCACCTCTTTTAATTTTACAATAAAAAGTAATTGAGAAAAAGTGTTTACTTTATTTTTATATATATTTACTGTATAATTTTATGTAGGTGAGTCATATGATGAAATTAAATGAATTGTTTGATAATACTGATAGTGAAGTATTAATAAAAGGTGTTTCTCTTAACTCAAAAGAGTGTGTTGATGGAGATTTGTTTGTTTGTACTATGGGGGTTAGTGCTGATAGACATGACTTTATTGATGATGCGATAGAACATGGAGCTGTAGCTTGTGTTATATCTCATGATGTTGGAGAAAAAAGTGTTCCTTTAATTAAAGTTGATAATACTAATGAAGAATTTCCTAAAATATGTAGGAAGTTTTATGGTGATCCTCAAAATGATTTGAAATTTATTGCGGTTACTGGAACTGATGGTAAGACAACTATTGCTGAGATAGTTAGAACTTTAATTGGAGAAGATGTTTGTGGTTATATTGGTACTAATGGAGCAACTTGTACTAATTTTCATGAACATTTAATTAATACTACACCTGATGCACATTTGTTATATAGATTTTTAGATACATTTAGAAATAATGGTTGTAAGTATGTATCTATGGAAACATCTAGTGAGGCTTTCTATAGGAATAGACTAAGTACTTTTGATTTTGATGTTTCTATTTATTCTAATATTGCGCCTGAGCATTTAAATATTCATAAGACTTTTGATAATTATAAAGAATGTAAAAAAGAATTATTTAGAAAAACTAAAAAAGATGGTTTTTGTGTTTTAAATAAAGATGATGAATATTTTGAAGAATTCAAAGAAGCTAGTAATGGTCAAGTTGTTACTTATGGTATGAATGATGCTGATATGGAAATTGTTTCATATAAGTTATATGTTGATCATACTGATATTACTTTTAAATATAAAGATAAAATATATGAAGTTAATAGTCCTTTATTAGCTTTATATAACATCTATAATTTAGCTAGTGCATTACTTGCTTGTACTTGTCTTGGTTTTGAGATGGATGATTTAGTTAATAATATTAAAAATATCAAAGTAGAAGGAAGAATGGATATTATTGTTGATAATCCATTTATGGTTATAGTTGATTTTGCACATACTCCTCACGCTATTGAATCTATTTTAAAATTTAGTAAGGAATTAGATCATAATAAAATATATGTAGTTATAGGTAGTGCTGGTGGAAGAGATCAAGAAAAAAGACCTGTAATTGGAAAAATATGTTGTGATTATGCCGATAACACTATTTTTACAACAGATGATCCTAGAGATGAAGATCCAAAAGATATTTGTGATATGATGGTAAGTGATGTTAAAACTAATAATTATGAAATTATATTAGATAGAGAAGAAGCAGTTAATAAGGCTATATATAATGCAGAGAATGGAGATATTGTCTTACTTCTATGTAAAGGTAATGAGCCTTATCAAATAACAAAAGGAGAATATATTTCTTATGATGAAGCAGAAGTTGCAAGAAAAGCAATTGATGAAAAGTTTCAAAATAGTTAGAATAACTGTAAAAATATTTATTATACTTTTATGTATGATTAATATTTTTTCATTTTCTAATGATAATGGAATAGAATCTACAAAGAAAAGTGATTCAATAATATTAAATATTTATTATACTTTTAATAATAAAAAACTAAGTAGTGTAGAAGAGCAGAAGATAATTGATAAATATGTTACCGTTGTTAGGAAGTCTGCTCATATGATTATTTATTTTATATTAGGATTTACTCTTTGTAGTTTGTTTTTTGAATTTAATATTACTTTAAAAAAGATTTTATTATTTTCTATTTTAATATGTTTTTTATATGCTTGTAGTGATGAAATACATCAAAACTTTGTTGTTGGTAGAGATGGTAATTTTTTTGATGTAATTATTGACAGTATAGGTTATTTATTTGGAATATTTCTATATTTCGGAGGACATTTATGGATAAAAAGAAAAAAGAACTCATAAAGAATACGATTATTTTATTTATAGGAAAAACTTCAACTCAGTTAATATCGTTCTTTTTATTACCTTTATATACAGCTTATTTAAGTACTAAAGAATATGGTATTGTAGATTTAATTCAGACTTATGTAACTTTGTTTGTACCTATAATATCTATTCAAAGTGGAATGAGTGTATTTAGATTTTTAGTTGATAGTAGGGGAAAAGATAAAGATAATAAATCTAATATTACTAATAACTTCTATATTATATTAGGCGCTTTATTAATATTTAGTATTATATATGGTATTGTTTGTTTATTTGTTGATTTTCCTTATAAATTATTAATATATTTTTCTGTAGTTGTTTGTACTATAGGGGATGATTTATTACAAGTTTGTCGTGGTATGGGAAAAACTATAGATTATAGTATTGCTTGTATTGTGACTGGTCTTGTTACAATTATTTCTAATATTATTTTAATTTGTGGTTTAGGCTATAAAGAAACTGGTATGATCTTCTCTATGGCTTTTGCTAATTTTATATGTTGTGTTTATATATTCTTTAGATTAAAATTATATAAATATTTTTCTATTAAATTAAAAGATACAAAGTTAATTAAAAAGATGTTAGGTTATTCACTTCCACTAGTCCCAAATAGTATTAGTTGGTGGATAGTTAATGTATCTGATAGAACAATAGTATCTTGGGTAATAGGAACAGCTGCTAATGGTATTTATGCAATTAGTAATAAATTTCCAACTATAATGAATGCATTACTTGGTATTTTTAATTTAAGTTGGAGTGAGAGTAGTGCTTTACATATAAATGATAAAGATAGAGAAGAATTTTTCTCTGAAATTATTAACTCAATGATTAAATTATTTGGATGTGTTGGATTATTACTTATTACATTAATGCCTTTTGTATTTCCAATATTTGTTAATTCTAAGTTCAATGAAGCTCTTAAGTACATTCCTATACTTGTAGTAGCATATGTATTTAATGTAGTTATTGTTTTATATACTGGAATCTATATTGGACTTAAAAAGACTAAAGAAGTAGCTTATGTTACTATTATTGGAGCTATTATAAATATAGTTGTAAATATATGTTTTATTAAAAAAATAGGCCTTTTTGCAGCAGCAATATCTACAGCAGTAGCATACTTTACTATGATGATGAGTAGATACTTTGATTTGAAAAAATATATGAAAATCACTTTTAATAAAAGAAGTATATTTTCTTTAGTGTGTGTTTTCATAATAGCTTTTGTTGCATATTACTATAATAATTTATATATAAATATAGTTGTTGCAATATTATCAATTATTTATGCAGTTGTTTTGAATAGAAAATTTGCTGCTGAAACATTAAAAACTATATTTAAGAAATTTAAGTACTAATTTGATTTATTCTATATTATTTTATATAATAATGGCGGTGATTTTATGAGGTTTAGACCAACTAGATATTACAAAGATATTTATCATATTGACTATGAAAAACTAAAAGAAGAAGGAGTTACTTGCTTAATTTATGATCTTGATAATACTTTAGGTTTGATTAGTAATGAGAAGTGTCCTAAAAAAACTAAGGATTTACTAAAAAGCTTAAAAAAAGATTTTTTAGTACTTATTTGTTCTAATAATACTAGAAGTAGAATAGAACCTTACTTAAAAGATTTAGGTATTGGTGGAGTTAGTTGGAGTTTTAAACCTAGTACAATTGGATTAAGAAGAGTAAAAAGGAATTATAATCTAAAGAAAAAAGAAATGGTTATAATAGGAGATCAAATAGTTACTGATGTTTTTGCTGGTAATAGATTTCGTATTAAAACTATATTAGTTGATCCTTTAGGTGAAAAAGATATGAAGATTACTTTCTTAAATAGAAAGATAGAAAATGCTATTATTAAAAGATATATGAAAAAAGGAATATTTGAAAGAGGAAAATATTATGAATGAGAAAAAATGTTTAGGGTGCGGTGTCCTCTTACAAGATGAGAATATATTAATGCCAGGATACACCACAAATTTAGAAAATGATTTTTGTCAAAGATGTTTTAGAATAAAAAATTATGGGGAATATCAACTTGTAACTAACAATAATGTTGAATATATGAAGATGTTAGAAGCTGTAGGTAAGACTCATGATTTAGTTCTTTATGTTACAGATCTAATTAATTTAGAGAAAGATTTTGATGTTATTAGAGATATTATTCCTAATAAGATGATATTAGTTCTAAATAAAAGAGATGTTTTACCTAAGAGTGTTAAAGAAGAAAAACTTGTTGAATATTTTAATAATTATAATATTTTCTTTGATGAGATTATTCCTGTAAGTACAATTAATAATTTTAATATGGATTATTTATTAAAGAAAATTAAATATTATCAAACTAGTAAGAATGTTTATGTAGTAGGTAGAACTAATGCTGGAAAGAGTAGTGTAATTAATAATATTATTAGAAACTATAGTGAGAATGCTGATTCTTTAACTAGTAGTCCTCTTCCTAGTACTACTTTAAATACTTTGAGTATTGTAGTTAATGATTATTTAACTTTAATTGATACTCCTGGTTTGATTGATTCTGGAAGTATTATTAATAATCTTCCTATTGAATTAGTTAAAAAGATTAGTCCTAAGAAAGAGATTAAACCTAGAATTTACCAGCTTAGAGCTGGACAAGGTATCATTATTAATGACTTGGTAAGAATTGATTATTTAGAAGGTATTAGAAATAGTTTTGCTGTTTTTGTATCTAATGAATTAAAAATAGAAAGAATAAATATAAATAATACTAAATTGACTGATTTAAATAAAAGTACTTATGATGTTAAATATGATAATGATTTAGTTGTTAGTGGACTTGGTTTTGTTAAGATATCTAGTAAAGGTAAAATTAATGTTTATGTTAATAAGGAAGTGGAGATTTTCTTTAGAAAATCATTAATTTAGAATATGGATTATGAAAAATATTTAGAGACAATTGATGTATCTGATGTTACTGATTCTGATTATGTTTCTGGATACTTTGGTATTGTATTAGAATATATGAGAGATCATAGAATTGGTATAAAAGAGAATAGAAATAGATGTGAAGTTAAATCTATTCTTGGAAGAGATGTTTCAGATGTATTAGCAATATATGATAAAGAATTAGAACTTAATAGTATTTATAATGTTTATTTTAATAGATGTTTAAATGTATTAGATGATGATAACTATATAGATGTTTATAGGTTAGGAAAGACTACTTTTTATAGTTATGTTCTTAATATTAGTCATTATAATGGTAGGATTCAATCTAATAATTTATCTAGAAAAAATATTTTTTATAGAAGTAAATATAATGAAGATTACAAAGAATTTGGTGAATTTCATAAAGACAGGTTACATAGAATTAAAGTAAAGAGAAGGTGGTGATTTTCTTGAATAATGATTTAGCTAATGCTATTAGAAATAAAATAGATATAGTTGATATTATTGGGGAAAGATTACCTTTAGTTAAGAAGGGCAAAAACTTTTGGGGTGTTTGTCCTTTTCATGACGATACAAATCCATCTATGAGTGTATCTAGAGATAAACAAATTTATAAATGTTTTTCTTGTGGAGCAGCTGGAAATGTATTTAACTTCATTATGAATTATGATCATGTTGATTTTCGGAGTGCTTTAAAGTATTTAGGAGATAAATGTGGAGTAGATGTTTCTTCTGTTAAAGTAGAAAAGAAAACAACTAAATATGACAATTTATATGAAGCATATGATTTAGCTACTAAGTATTATCAAAATAATTTGAATTCTACTATGGGTAAAGCTGCTAAAGAATATTTGAAAAATAGAAAATTAGGTGAAGATGTAATTAAAGAATTTGAAATAGGATTATCTTTACCTAGTCGAGATGATTTAACTAAATTACTTGTAGGTAAGAAATATAGTATTTCTACTTTAAATGATATTGGATTGTCTTCTAGTGAACACGATATGTATATAGATAGGATTATGTTTCCTTTAAAAGATATTTATGGACATTATGTTGGCTTTAGTGGAAGAATTTATAAAGATGTTGATACTTCTAAATATGTAAATACTAAAGAAAGTCCTATATTTAAGAAAAGTGAAATGTTATATCACTATGAAGAAGCTAGAGAAGAAGCTAGAGTCGCTCATTCCATTATAGTAATGGAAGGATTTATGGATGTTATTAGAGCGAGTACTATTGGTGTTAGAAATACTGTTGCTTTGATGGGTACTGCTTTAACTAAAGAACAAATTAGTTTAATTAAAAGATTAAGTAATAATATTATTTTATGTTTAGATGGTGATGATCCTGGAGTTAACGCTACTTTAAAGAATGGTGAATTATTCTTAAAAGAAGGAGTTGAAGTAAAAGTACTTCCTCTTCCTAATCCAGATGATCCTGATACATTTATAATGAATAATGGTAAAGATAAGTTTTTATCTTTACTTGAAAATGCTGTTAATTTTAGTGATTATAAAATAGATAAGTTAAAAGAAAATGTTAATTTTAATAGTGTTGAAGAAAAATCTAATTATATAAATAATGTATTAAAAGAGATTGCTAAAATAAATGATCCTGTTAGGAAAGAAATTGAACTTAGAAGTCTTGCAAAAGAATATGATTTGAGTTATAATACGTTGGAAAAGCAACTAGAGAGATTTAGTAAAAATGAAAATGTTGTTAATATTAATATTCCTAAAGATATTAAGAAAAAGAAGAGAAAAGATAAATATCAGAAGGCTATAGAGCAAATTTTATATTTTATGTTAAATAACGATTGGGTTATTAATGAAGTTGAAAAAGCTCATTTGAATTATCCTACTGATAAATATAGACTCTTAAATGCTGAAATTATTTATTATTATCATAAATATGGAAGTATTAATATTGCAGATTTTTATACTTATGCATCTAATAGTGAAGATGTTCTTAGTATTCTAAATGAAATTTTAGATGATAATTATGTGGATAAGGTTGACAAAGATGAATTAATGGACTATTTTAATGTAGTGAAGAATTATAGTCTTAGGAAAGAAATAGAGAGATTAACATCTTTAATAAAGAAAGAATATGATCCAGTTGAACAAGCTAAAATTGCTGATAGAATTACTAAGCTTAGGATGGGAGAGTAACTATGATAGGGGAAATTAAGACTCTTGAAGAAAGAGAAAAGAAATTAATTGATTTAGGTCTAAAACAAGGTTATATCACTTATGAACAATTAGCTGATGAATTAAAAGGCCTTGATATGGATAGTGATGCATTAGATGAATTATATAATAATTTAGTTGATGCAGGTGTAAATGTAGTTTCAAGTGAAGGTGAAACTGAAGATGATGCTACTGGAGAAGAAATTACTGATACTACTAATGTAGAAGATTTAACACTTAGTAAAGATGTAAAGATTAATGATCCTGTTAGAATGTATTTAAAAGAAATAGGTAGAATTAACTTACTTACTAGTGCTGAAGAATTTGAATATGCTAAAAGAGTTGAAGAAGGAGATCCAGAAGCTAAGAGAGTTCTTGCTGAATCAAATTTAAGACTTGTTGTTAGTATTGCTAAAAGATATGTTGGACGTGGAATGTTATTCTTAGATTTAATTCAAGAAGGAAATATTGGATTAATGAAAGCAGTAGATAAGTTTGATCCTAGTAAAGGTTATAAGTTTTCTACTTATGCAACTTGGTGGA
The DNA here is from genome assembly GCA_902789225.1 of uncultured Erysipelotrichaceae bacterium. Classification (GTDB taxonomy): domain Bacteria; phylum Bacillota_I; class Bacilli_A; order RF39; family UBA660; genus RUG343. The sequence goes on along the minus strand of CADANC010000003.1, from coordinate 102,308 downwards.
TTAGACAAGCTATTACTAGAGCTATAGCTGATCAAGCTAGAACTATTAGAGTTCCTGTACACATGGTTGAGACTATTAATAAATTAGCTAGAGTACAAAGACAACTTACTCAAGAATTAAATAGAGAACCAACAGATGAAGAAATTGCTGAAAGATTAGATATTACAGTAGATAAAGTTAGAGAAGTATATAAGATATCTCAAGATCCTGTATCTTTAGAAACTCCTATTGGAGAAGAAGAAGATTCTCATTTAGGTGATTTTATTCCTGATGGTCATACAATGGGACCTGAAGAATATGCTACAGTTGAGATGTTAAAAGAAGAATTAAATAATGTTTTAGCAACTCTAACTGAAAGAGAAGAAAAAGTATTAAGATTAAGATTTGGATTAGATGATGGTCAATGTAGAACTTTAGAAGAAGTTGGACAAATCTTTGGAGTTACACGTGAGAGAATTCGTCAAATTGAAGCTAAAGCTTTACGTAAATTAAAACATCCTTCTAGATCTAGAAAATTAAAGGATTTCTTAACTGAATGATAAAGTTAAATAATAGGTTAAAAGCAATAAGTGAATTAACTACAAGTGATCTTTCTTATTTAGATATAGGTTGTGATCATGGACTATTAGAAGTTTATCTATTAAAAAAAAATATTAAAATAGTTGGATCAGACAATAAACAAGGACCACTAGATAATGCTAGAAAGAATTTTAAATCTAATAAAGTTGATGGTGAACTTAGATTAGGAGATGGCCTTGATGCATATAATGGTGAAGATGGAGTTATTATATGTGGAATGGGTGGTATAAATATTATAGGTATAATTAGAAATAATATTTCTAAGATTAAAGATATTGATACTTTTATTTTAAGTCCTAATAATTATATTGAAGCTGTTAGAAAATACTTAGTTAGGATAGGATATTATATAGAAAATGAAGTATTAGTTAAAGATAAATATATTTATAATATTTTAGTATTTAAAAAAGGTAAGAAAAGATATAAGAAAAAAGAATATTATTTTGGACCTATATTATTACAAAATAAAGATAAGTTATTTTATGAATATTATGAAAGAGAATTAAAAAGTAATCAAATTATTCAAAAACTTCTACCTAAAAGTGATTGGAGTAGACAGTTTCTTATCAAGAAAAAAATAAAAATGATAGAAAGTGAATTAAAATAACTTTCTTTTTTTTTGTTTGTGATATAATTAAGATGGTGATGATATGAAAATAAATAGAAAAGGATTTACTTTAATTGAATTACTTGCTGCATTAGTAATATTAGGATTGCTTATGGCAGTTGCTGCTCCTAATATTATGAGTATTTTAAATAATCAAAAAAATACTATTTATGTTGAGGATGCCAAAAAGCTAGCAACGGTTGCTTCATATAAAGTACGAGGTACTACTGATGATAGTGTAAGTAAACCTACGAATGGACGATGTACTTTGATGGATTTATCATTTCTAGATAATGGCGATTTTAATGATCCTCCACAAGGTGGTGCATATTATTCGCACTTATCATATGTTTTGGTTTGCAATGGAGGTGGAACATATAAATATTATGTACAATTAATTGAATGCAAAAATGTAAATTCTGGTTGTAGTGAGTCTAATTGTACTTGTGCTGCATCTGGTGCGGATCGTGGAGTTAAGCTAATAGATGTTAATGAATTTGAAGTTGATGGTAAAAAAACAAAAGATTTTATTAAAAATAGGGGTGATGCTATAACTTGGCCTTTAACAGAGTTCTCTGGTTTGTATCCTGCATTTTATATATCAGCTACTTATCCTTCAAATTATAATAGTCTTCAAAATACACATGCTGTATTATATGATGCTAATGACAAATAGTTTATAAAATGTGTAAACGTATTGTTTAAAAAATAATATTGTGATATATTTTTATTGTAAAGATAGGAGAATAAATATGATTGATAAAAAAGGATTTACATTAATTGAGTTACTTGCTGTTATTACTATTTTAGGTATATTGATGTTAGTTGCTATACCTGCTGTTTCTAGAACAATTGAAAATGCTAGAAAAAATACTTTTATTACTACTGCACAGACTTATGTTCAAGCTGTTAGAAATGGATGGGCTGCCGATGAAATATCATGTGGTACTGGTACTGACAGAAAAGTTGCTAGTGCTTTACCTTCTGATAACGCTAATTACTATGTGGCATTTAAGACTTCAGCAGATTCTAGCGAAGCTTATAGTAATGCTTCTGCTTTAATCGGAGATGGTGGTAAGTCTTCTTGGGGTACAGCTGATGTTGAAGGCTTTGTTCAAGTTCATGTTGAAAAGGTTACTGCAGGTGCCTCAGGTGGAGCTGATAGTATTAAACTAACTTATTATGTTTCTATGGTTGATACTGGTGGACATGGAATTGTTGCTGATAAAGCTAACCCTAGTAGTGGAGTTCCTGCTGATCAATTAACTAGAGCTGATGTAGCTGTTACAGGAGCTACTCCTGGAACTGGTACTGGTACTCCATGTGTTGTAACGGGGTAATAATATGAAGAAGAGTTTAATTATAATTATATTTATAATTATTATTGCAGCAGCTTTTGGACTTGTTCTATTCTATACTAGAAGTATGGGTGGAACTACATATAAGAAAAATTTAGTAAGTGCAGCTAATAGTTATGGTAAACAAGTTAAAACTTTATATCAAAATGATGGATTGATTTGTTCTAATGATGGTACAAATTTCAAATCAGTTGTTACAATACCAGCACAAAACTTTTATATTTTGATTGGTAAAGATGAATCTAAAGTGTTATTTGATAAAAGTGATAAATACGAAGGATATGTTAGAATTAATGTTGCTGACGAAACCTATAGTGTTTATTTGACTGATGGAACTTATACACTTAATTCAGGTGATAACGATTATAGTAAAGTAAGTAAAAGTGATGTAACTTCTGACAAGTTTAATTTTGATTATAGTAATGCAAATTATTATTGTAAAGAAGGTTAAGAATATAATTTATTTATATTCTTTTTTTTATGTTATAATCTTAGTGTAGGGTGATTATATATGGAAAAAGAAAAAAAAGGTGGGTTTTTTAGTAATCTTTTTACTTTTATATTTATTATAGGTATATTAGTTGGAATTTTCTTTTTAGTTAAATATTTATTATTAAGTGGTAAAATCTATACTAATAGTGGATGTGAAATAAAAGATTTATCTCATAATAGTGGTACTGTTGAAATTAGCGGTTTAAATCAAATAATTAGAGATAGTAATCCTATTAGTGATAAAGGAATTAATTATACTAAATCTAGTGAAGATGTTACTACTTCAGGATTATATGTGATTGATAGTACTATTAATGATAGTTATCCTATTTATTATTATAGAGGTGTAGTTAATACTAATTATGTTAAATTAGGTAGTCATTGTTTTAGAATTGTTAGAACTACTGATACTGGTTCTATTAGATTAATTTATTCTGGATTATCTAGTGATAATACATGTAATGTTTTAGATACTACTATTGGTAATAGTCCTTATAATAAGAGTTATAGAGGAGAAAAATATATTAGTTATAGTGATTCTTTAATTAAAAGTTTTATTGATAAATGGTATATTGAAAATTTAGATATTTATAAAGATTATTTAAATCAAGATATTAATTTTTGTAATGATACTAGTGTTATGAATTGGTATGGTTATTTAGAAAGTATGGCTTCTAAAGATGAAAAGTCTCTAATAGATGAAAATAAATATTTAGAAGAAAAAACAAAAGAAAAGGTAGATTCAAGTTATATGGATTATATTATTCCTAACTATATTCAAAGAATATTAGATGGTAAAGACAAGTATTATTGTACTAGTTATAGAATATATAAAGGTATGCCTAGTATTAGTTGTGATAAGGAATATAGTATTAATATGAGTAATGGTAAACTTTCTTATCCTATTGGATTATTAAGTGTAGAAGAAGCTATTTTAGCGGGTAATGGTTCTATTAAATCAAGTAGAGGTAATTCAACTTATTACTTATATAATGGTGGTAATTATTGGCTACTTGGTAGTAATGGTTTTAATGGATCTAGTAAAATGTATGCTATAAATGGTAGTAAACCTTTAAATAATACTTATACTTTAGATCAAGAGTTTGGGGTTCGACCTGTTATTGAACTTAAAGTTAATACTTTAGTTCAAATGGGTGATGGAACAATAGATAATCCATATGTTATTGTTTAATGATAAAAAATCTTGATATTTAAAAGAATTTTGTTATAATATATACAGGCGTTAAAGGAGGTATTGAAATGGCAAAGGTAGGAAATAGACAATACAAAACATTAGTTTGTGGTGTATGTGGTCAAGAAAATTATCGTGTAGAAAAAAATGTTAAGAAAACAGTTGATCGTCTTGAATTAAGCAAATATTGTCCAACTTGTAGAAAACATACTGAACATAAGGAGAAAAAGTAATAGGGAGGTAATCTAAGTGATAAGCACTAATGATTTAAAAAATGGTATTACTATTCAAGTAGATGGTGAGATCTTTGTAGTAATGGAAACTCAACATGTTAAACCTGGTAAAGGTGCAGCAATAGTTAAAGCAAAACTTAAGAATTTAAGAAGTGGAGCTATATTTGAAAAAACATTTAATGCTGGTGTTAAAGTTGAGACTGCTAGAATTGAAAAACAATTAATGCAATATCTATATTCTATGGGTGATGAATATTATTTTATGAATATGGAAACTTATGAACAAATTAGTTTAACTAAAGATCATTTAGGTGATGGAGTTAATTATTTAATCGAAAATGCAGAAGTTTATATTACTTCTTTTGAAGGAGAAGTTATTGGTATAGATCTTCCTGATAAGATTAATTTAAAAGTAACTCATACTGAACCTGCTGTTAAGGGTAATACTACTAACAATGCATTAAAAGATGCTACTGTTGAGACTGGACTATTAGTTAGAGTTCCTTTATTCATTGAAGAAGGGGAAACTATAGTTGTTTCTACTTCAGATGGAAAATATGTTTCTAGAGCATAATTAATTGTCTATAAAAATTTAAGAACTGTCTAGTTCTTTTTTTTTTATTTCTTTTATTGTATAATTGACTTATAGGGTGAGGACTATGGCTAAAAGAGGAAGAAAGAAGAAAGTTGTTTTTAGATATAAGAATCAATTGACGGGTATATTTCTTATTATTTTAAGTATACTTGGATTTGGTAATTTTGGTATAGTTGGAAAATTTATTCATTGGGTAACTATACTATTAGTTGGATCTTTATTATGTTATGTATTATTGACAGGATTAATTGTAATTGGATTAGTACTATTAGTAAAAGATGAAGATGCTGATTTATTTTCAACTAGATTTATTGGTGCTTATTTATTATTCTTAGGTGCTGTTATTTTATTTCATAGAGGATTCTTTACTAACGGAAATAATGCTATGTTTGTATTTAATGATACTATGAATCATATTATTGATACATTTAAGACTATGATGAGTGGTGGAGAGATTAATAATTACTTCTATTGTGGTGGAGGTATTATTGGTGGTGTTCTTGCTATAATATTTGTTAAATTGTTTTCTATGGCAGGAATGTATATTATATCTGGATTATTAATTCTATTTGGATTATTTATGATTATCGGATTTGACTTCTTTGGAACTATATCAGAAAAATTTGTTGAAGGAAAAGAAAAAATAAAAGAAAAAATTGATTCTTCTAAAGAAGATGATGATGAAGATGAAGAAGATGGAAAAGAAAAAGAATTAACATCTACTGCTATAATTACTGGTTTACATAAAGATACTGTGGCAGATAATCAAGCAGCTCAGCCTGTTATTGTTAAGAGTGAGCCTCAGAAAAAAGAAGTTGTTGTTAATGAGAATTATCAATTACCTAGTATTGATTTATTAAATGAAATTAAGAAAGATGATATTGATGATGATAAGCAACAAGATGCTATTAATGAAAATATTCAACATTTAGAAAATGTTTTAAAAGATTTTAATATTAATGCTACTGTTAAAGAAGTACATGTTGGACCTACTGTTGCTCAATATGAGTTAGAAGTTGCGTCTGGTACACGTGTTAATAAGATTACAAGTATTAATAGAGAAATTGCTTTAGAACTTGCTAAAAAAGATGTAAGAATTGAAGCTCCTATTCCTGGAAAGAGAACTGTAGGAATTGAGTTTGCTAATGATCATCCTAGAAGTGTTAGTTTTAGAGAAATAATTGACTCTAATGAAATGAAATCTCAATTTGATCAAAAGTTATTAGTTCCTCTAGGTAAAAGTATCATGGGTGATATAGGTACTTGTAGAATTGATAAGATGCCTCACTTACTTATTGCTGGTACTACTGGTTCTGGTAAGAGTGTATGTGTTAATGGTATTATTTGTTCTATATTGATGAGAGCTAAACCTGATGAAGTTAAACTTGCTATGGTGGATCCTAAAGTAGTTGAGTTATCTGTTTATAATGATATTCCTCATTTGATGTGTCCTGTTGTTAATGATCCTAAGGAAGCTAGTGTTTTACTTCAAAAAATGGTTCAAGAAATGGAAAGACGTTATCATCAATTTAGTGATTCTGGTACAAAGAACATTGAATCATATAATGATTATATTGATAAAGAAAATAAGAAAAATAGTGAAAAGAAAAAGAGAATGCCTTATATAGTAATTATTATAGACGAGTTAAGTGACTTGATGATGGTTGCTGCTAAAGACGTTGAAGATTCTATTTTACGTATTACTCAAAAAGCTAGAGCTGCTGGAATGCATTTAATTGTAGCAACTCAAAGACCTTCAACTGAAGTTATTACTGGTTTAATTAAGGCTAATATTCCTTCTCGTATAGCTTTTGCTGTAGGATCTGGAATTGATTCTCGTACTATTCTTGATACAGTTGGAGCAGAAAAACTTCTTGGTAAAGGTGATATGTTATATATGCCTATTGGAACTAATACTCCTACTCGTATTCAAGGTTCATTTATTACAGATGATGAAATTAAAAGAATATGTGATCATGTTAAATCTCAACAAGAAGCTCAATATGATGCTACATTAGAAAATTTATCTGGAGCTAGTGTAGGTGGAGCTGGAATCAATATAAATGATTTAGATCCTTTATATGATGAAGTAGTAGACTTGGTTACTTCTACTAATAAAGCTAGCGCTTCTATGATTCAAAGAAAATTCAAAGTTGGATATAATAGAGCAGGTCGTATCATTGATGAATTAGAAGAGACTGGAGTTATTAGGAAACCTGATGGTTCTAATAATTGGGAAGTAGTTGGAAGACAAGATTTAACACCTCAACAAGAAGTTGAAACTATTACTGTTAATGAAGCTAAAGAACAACTTGCTACTGAAGAGAAGATGGATTTTACTCAAAATGTCGAAATAAAATATGACGAAAAAGATGAGGAAGATAAGTTAATTGCTGATGAAGAAGATGATGGAGAAAATCTTTTGGATGAAGTAGAAAATAGTCAATAATAATTAAGGAAGTGTTTACTTCCTTTTTATTTATGATATTATGTTATAATATGAGTTGGAAGTGATTATATGAAGGATTTTAAAGATAAACTTGCTCTTGTTCCTACTAAACCTGGTAGTTATCAAATGAAAAATAAAGATGGGGTAATAATATATGTAGGAAAAGCTAAAAACTTACAAAGAAGGCTTAGAAGTTATTTTACTAGAACAGTTACCGGTAAAACTAGAATGTTAGTTGAAGATATAGATGATTTTGAATATATAGTTACTTCATCTGAATTAGAGTCCTTAATATTAGAAATTACTTTAATAAAAAAATATGATCCTAAATATAATATATTACTTCGTGATGATAAGAGTTATCCATATATTGAGGTTACTCATGAAAAATATCCTGTAGTTAAAGTTGTTCGAAATGTTAAAAGAAAGAAAATGAAGGGTAATTTATTTGGACCTTATCCTAATGCAGGAGCAGCTCGTAGAACTGTAGAAATAATAAATAGAGTATATCCATTAAGAAAATGTGATCATTTAAAGAAAGATTTATGTCTTTACTATCATATTCATGAATGTTTAGGTTATTGTAAGTTAAATATTGATGAAGATAAGATTAATGAAATGATAGAAGAGATTAAATCATTCTTAAGAGGAAATAGTTCAATTGTTACATCTAAGCTTAATGAAAAAATGTTAGAGGCATCAAATGATATGAACTATGAAAGAGCACAAGAATATAAAATTATGATTGATGATATTAATACAACATTAAAGAGACAAAAAATAGATCTTAATAATAGTAATGATTTTGATGTAGTTAATTATTACTGTGATAAGAATTATTTAAGTATAGAAATATTCTTTATAAGAAATGGATTATTGTTTGGTAGACATAATGAGATTATTGGTTGCTTAGATGATCCTGTTGAAGCTTCTTTAGAATATTTAATTAAATTTTATGATAAACAGGGTATAATGCCTCATGAATTATATGTATCAGATGAATTTGATATTGATCTTATGAGTGAGTATTTTAATATTAATGTTTATAAGCCTAGTAAAGGGAAAATAAAAAAATTAATTGATCTAGCTAAAGAGAATGCAGAAGAGCAATTTAGATTAAGAGAAGAGACTATTGAAAAAGATGATTTAAAAAGAATTAATGCTGTTAAAGAATTGAGAGAATTACTTAATATTTCTAGTGCTTCTAGAATTGAGGCTTTTGATAATTCTCATTTATTTGGTACTTATTATGTAGGTGGTATGGTTGTTTTTGATGATTTTTTACCTAATAAGAATGAATATCGTAAATTTAAATTAGATGTTTCTGTTAAAGATGATTTGAGTGCTATGAGAGAAGTTATTTATAGAAGATATTATAGATTACTAATGGATAATGGAGTTATGCCTGATATTATTGTTATGGATGGTGGCAAGACTCAAATTGCTGTTTGTAAGGAAATTATAGATTCTTTACATTTAGATATTACTATTATTGGTTTAGTTAAAAATGATAAGCATAGAACTAATGCTATTATGAATTCTAATTATGAAATATTAGAAGTAAGTAAAGATACTAATTTATTCTTATTTTTAACTAAGATACAAGACGAAGTACATAGATATGCTATTTCATACCATAGAAATATTAAATCTAAAGGTGCTCTTGCTTCTAGATTAGATTTAATTGAGGGTATTGGAGAAGTTCGTAAGAAAGAATTATTAAAGAGATTTGGCTCTTTAAAAAAAATTAAAGAAGCTTCTATTGATGAACTTAGTGAAGTGGTTCCGGAGGAAGTCGCTACTAAATTAAAAGAGTCACTTGATGAAGAAATGTAGTATAATTATTTTAGATAATATTTATAGTGAGGTGTTTTATGAATAATAAAGGGTTTTCTATGATAGAGTTACTTGGTGTGATTGTTATAATTGGTATTTTGTTTGCTGTTGCATTACCAGCAGTAACTAAATATATTGGTAAGACTAGAAATCGTGCATATGATAATATTTATGAATCTGCTTATTCAGCTGCTCAAGGCAAGTATATGAATGATTTACAAACAGGAAATACTGAATATGATATTAGAGATTTATATAATCAGGGTTATATGGATGAACCTATTGATCCATCAAATAAGGGATTTTGTGATGGAAAGGTTTTTATTACTGAAGATGATTCTACTGAAGTATCAGAATATACATTTAAGGTTAAACTTGATTGTACTAATGAGTGTAGAGTATATTATTCTGGAAAAAAATCTAAAGACAATGGTAAAAAAATTAGCTGTTAATTATTTAAACAATTAGTATAGACTTCATTTAGAAAGAATGTGATTTGATGAATAAAATTAAAGTAATGGATGACAACTTAGCAAATAAAATAGCAGCTGGTGAAGTTGTTGAATCATGCATGAATGTTGTCAAAGAACTTGTTGAAAATTCTATTGATGGTGAAGCTGATGTAATAGAAATTAAATTAACTGATTCTGGAGTTAAAGAAATAGAAGTTTATGATAATGGTATTGGTATGAGTAGAGAAGATGCTAAACTTGCTTTTCAAAGGCATGCCACTAGTAAGATAAGTAATTTGGATGATTTGTTTTATATTGAATCATTAGGATTTAGAGGTGAGGCTCTTCCAAGTATAGCTAGTGTTAGTAAAGTTAGACTTAAGACTAGTGATGGCAAAGTAGGTACTTTAATTACTATAAATGGTGGAAATGATATGAAAGTTAAATCATGTGATTTAGCAAAAGGTACTGATATCATTGTAAGTGATTTATTCTATAATACTCCAGTAAGATTAAAGTATTTAAAGAATTTATATGTTGAACTTGCTAATATAGTTGAATATATTGATAAGATGGCTTTATCTTATCCTAATATAAAATTTAAATTAAGTAATAATGATAATGTATTATTAGAAACTTCTGGTAATGGTGATTTACTAAAAGTAATTTATGATATATATGGGGCTAATATTACTAAAAAGATGATACCTATTGATGCATCTAATGATGATTATAGTATTACTGGATATATTTCTTATCCTGAAGTAACTAAATCTAATAGAAATAGTATTACTACTTTAGTTAATGGAAGAGTTATTAAAAATAATGATTTAAATAGATGTATTATAGATAGTTATCATACCTACGTTCATAAAGGAAGATATCCTATTATTGTTCTTAATATTGATGTAGATCCTATCTTAGTAGATATTAATATTCATCCTACTAAAATGGATATTAAGTTTTCTAAGTTAGATAGTTTATTAAAACTAATTAGTAATTCTATTAATGATAGATTAAAAACTCTTACTTTAATTCCTGAAGCTAATGTTAGAACATCTACTTCTTTTAATGAAGTTTATAATCAGATTAAACATGTTGATGATGAAGAAGAAAAAGTTTTAAAAAAAGAAGAAAAGAATTATGAAGAAATAAAATTGGATTTTGAAGTTCATGAAGAAAAAGAAGATATAGCTGATTCTTTGGAAGAGAGCGAAGCAAGAGTTGCTAGAATAAATAAAATGAATGTAATTGGTAATGTTTTTATGACATATATTTTATGTTATAACGAAGATGGTTTTTATCTAGTTGACCAACATGCTGCTGCTGAGAGAATTAACTATGAAAAATATATGAGTGAATTCTTAAATGGAGGAAGCACTGTAATTGATTTATTAACTCCAATAAAAATAGAGTTAAGTAAAGATAATTATCTAAGAATAAAAGATAGATTATATATTTTAGAAGAACTTGGTATATCTTGTGAAGAATTTGGTGAAGGAACGTTTTTAGTTAGATCTCATCCTCAATGGATAGATCAAAAGAATTCTTCTAAAGAGATAAATAATATTTTTGAACTTATTTGTCAAAAAGGTGATTTTTCTAAAGAAAAATTTATTGATACTACTATTATGAGTATTGCTTGTCATAATAGTGTTAAAGCTCATGAATATTTAAGTATTGATGACATGCAATGGATTGTAGATAATGTTAGATATTGTGATAATCCTTTTACATGTCCTCATGGTAGACCTACAATTATTACTTATACTAGAGATGAATTAGATAAAATGTTTAAGAGGGATTATAATGAATGATATTATTGTTATTGTTGGGCCTACTGGTGTAGGAAAAACTAAATTATCTATTGAATTAGCAAAAAAAAATAATGCTGAAATAATCAATGGAGATAGTGTTTCTATATATAAAAAATTAAATATAGGAAGTGCTAAACCTAGTAAGGAAGAAATGAGTGGTATTGTTCATCATTTAATTGATATTCGTGATGTAAATGAAGATTATACTGTATTTGATTATCAAAAAGATTGTAGAAATTGTATTAAAGATATAGAATCTAGAAATAAGAGAGTTATTATTGTAGGTGGTACCGGATTATATATTAAAGCAGCTTTATATGATTATAGATTTAGTGTTGAAAATAATTATTCTTCTTTTGATGATTTAACTAATGAAGAAATACTTGATAAGATTAGAAATTATGATGAAAAAATTGATGTTCATGTTAATAATCGTCAAAGATTAGTTAGACTTTTAAATAAATTTATTAATAATTCAGAATTTAGCAATGATAAAGATAAACTTCTTTATAATATTAAAGTTATAGGTCTTACTACTGATAGAAATATTATTTATGATAGAATCAATGATAGAGTAGATAAGATGTTAGAAAATGGCTTACTTAGTGAAGTTGAATCATTAAAAGATGAATATGAGACTAGTCGTATTTTAAATAGTGGAATAGGTTATAAAGAGTTTAAGGAATATTTATTTGGAGATAAAAAATTAGATGAAGTTATTAATGAAATAAAAAAAGACTCTAGACATTTTGCTAAGAGACAATATACTTTTTTTAATAATCAATTTGATGTTAAATGGTTTGATGTTGATTTTTTAAATTTCAATAATACAATTAACAAAGTTTATAAATATATAAAAGAGTAGGTGACTACTCTTTTTTTATGCTAATTCTTTATATACATTTTTATCATAATTATGTTCTCTAATAGTGATTGCTTCTAATTGTTCTGTTGTTATTAGAAAATAATCTTTTGTTAAATAGTTTTCGCCTGAAGTTGTTATGGGATCATCCCAAGTTAAGTCTAGATGTAACCATGTATCATTTAGATGTACAGCATTCCATACATGTTCTTCACTTGATACTTTAAAACTTTCTACTCCTAATTTTTCTAAGAATAATTCCATAGCATCTGCATATCCTCCACATAAGGCATATCCTTGTAATAGAGGTCCATATGCTATATCTGAATAATAAGTTACTACATTATGATCTGATCTTTCTTTATCATATTGTGTATTATTCACTATATAATCATGAATATTACTTATATTTGTTGTTAAATCTACATTTGGATCATATATACTATTATATATTTCATCAACTTTATTATTGATTTCATTTATTTGACTTTCTGTATAATTTCTTGTTGTTGTGATTGTTATATGTCCTAATGTGTCATATTTAGTTTCTATATGATTAAATGAATTATATGGATGAACAAAATTATTTATATCCGATATTACTACTTGGTCTTTAGCAATTGCTTCTACATCTTCAATGCATGTGTCATAATCTTTAGAACAATAAAAATCAAATGAATCTTTTCCTGAATTAAGTCCTGTAAATAATATATTTAATAAATCTTGTTTATTTTCAGGTATGAAATCATCAGTTAGTTGTACATAACTAAAACTATAATTTCTTGAATATTCGTTATTTTCAGGTGCTTTTATTTCTTTAGATTCTATTTCTATAATATAATCAGTATATTTTTCATATATTGCATCTTTATTTAGAATGATGACCGCTAAAAGTATTAATATTAATAAGTAGGGTATAAGTCTTTTCATGTTTTATCCTCCAATTAATATTTTATATTAAAAAAACCAATTATACAATTGGTTATTCCATATTATTTAATTTCTTTGTTAATCTACTTTTTAATCTAGCAGCTTTATTTTTATGAGCTAATTTTGAATTTACTGCTTTATCAATTCTTTGTAGAGCAACATTTAGATTTGCTTTTGCAGCTTCTTTATTATTTTCTTTTACTGATTTTTCGAATTTTTTAATAGCTGTTGACATAGATGATGATACATAAGTATTAATAACTCTCTTTCTATTATTACCACGAACTCTTTTGATTGCTCCTTTAATATTTGGCATAATTTCACCTCGCTTCTTGTAAACATATATAATTCTATCAAATAATATCTGTTTTTGCAAGAATAATTATGTAAAAAGAACTATTGATATAGTTCTTTTTTCAATTCATCTAAATTCTTTTTCATAATTGAAACATAGTCTTCATCATTATCTCTTTCTTCATCTGTTATATTATCTAATTTATGTAAGGATAGTGTTTTTAAGTTTTCATGTGCATTTAATATTTCTTGTGCTCTATCATTTATATTATCATTTTTAAATATATAGATATAATTGATTTCATTATTATCTATCATTTGATTAACTTCACTTATTGTTTTATCAGTAGCATCGCTATCTATACAATATACTTCAAAATTAAATTTTTCTAAATACTTTAGTGAAGCATTCGCAACAACTATTTTTTTATTTTCTGCATTTTCTACTTCTAAACGATATTCTGCATCTAATTCAGATAATGTTACTTTTAATTCTTCATATTTTTCATCTATTTCATTTTCTAATACTGTAGCTGTTATATATTCTTCTAAACCTATTCTTACATTTTGTGCCATCATTAGAAGAGAAGAAGGTTCTAACCATAATTCTTCTGTAGAATAATCTGTTTCTAATACATAGGCAGTATCTATTATTTTTAAGTTTGAATTTAAATCTAATAGGTCAACTGCTAGAGATCTTTCTTTTTCAATTAAACCATTATATACAAATAATCCAGTAGTTGCATATTCTTTTTTAGATTTATTACTTATTTTGTATTCATCTGTTTTAACTCCATCAGGATATACAGATTTTATTGTAGAATAATCTCCATATAATTTAGATACTATATATTCATTAGGATAATTAGTAACAATTATATTAATATTTTGCATGTCATCATTAGTACATCCTGTACATATAAATGTTAGTCCTATAAAAAATATAGTTATAAAAATCATTTTAATTCTATTCATATTATTTACTCCTTTTAGGTACAGGATCATATCCATATTTTCCAAATGGGTTACATCTTATTATTCTTTTTATTGCCATTGTTGTACCTTTTATTGATCCATATCTATCTATTGCTTCTATTGCATATTCACTACATGTAGGTGTAAATCTACAATTCTTGTGACTAGATAGTGGCATTTTTTGATATACCTTAATTAGGTTTATTAATATTTTTTTCATATTTATATTTTACTATATATTTTTACTAAACTCAATTCAAATATTCGATGTAAATATTTTTGTGATATAATTTATGTGGTGATTATAATGAATGAATTATTTAATAAATTGAATATTAAACCTAATGATGAGAAATTATATAATATAGCTTTTTCTCATTCTAGTTATGCTAATGAACATAAGGCTAAACAAGATTATGAAAGATTGGAATTTTTAGGTGACGCTATAGTTGATATGGTAATAGCTGAATATTTATATACTAATTATTCTGAAGATGAAGGTGAAATGACTAAAGTTAGATCTAGTTATGTTTGTGAAAATGCTTTATATGAATATTCTATGGATTTAGGTCTTGAAAAATATTTAAGACTTGGACATGGTGAACTAAAAGAGAATGGACGTTATAAAAAAGCTATTGTTGCTGATATATTTGAATCATTAATGGCTGCTATATATTTAGATTTAGGTTTTAGTACTGTTAGAAGAATTATATTAGAAGTGATTGTTCCTTATATTGAAAATCCTAAAGTTAATTTCTTTAATGATTATAAGAGTGCTTTACAAGAATATGTACAAGCTGAACAAGATACTATTCATTATAATTTAATTGATGAAGTTGGTCCTAGTCATGATAAAACATTCACTGTAGATGTATTAGTAGATGGAATTGTTTATGGTAGAGGAGTAGGCTCATCTAAGAAAGAAGCAGAACAAGAAGCTGCTAAAGTAGCTCTTGATAAACTTGCTAAAATAGACTAATTTTGGTATAATTAGTTAGTCTTTTTACGATTAATTATTAGAAAAGGAGGAATAAAAAATTGAGTAAAATTAAAGTTTTTGCTTTAGGCGGATTAAATGAAAATGGCAAAAACATGTATGTCGTTAATGTAGACGAAGAAATATTTATATTTGATTGTGGTTTAAAGTACGATAATGATATTAATTTAGGAATAGATTATATTATTCCTGGTCATCAATTTTTAATTGATAACAAGGATAAAATAAAGGGAATATTCTTATCTCATGGCCATGAATCTAATATGGGAGCTACTCCTGATATATTGGAGGCTGTTCATGATATTCCAGTATATGGTACTCATTTAACATTAGAAATATTAAAAAATGATATGAGTAATGAGTTAATTGAGAAATGTAATTTAATTGAAATTAAGCCTTATAATAAAATTGTGTTTGGTAATAATAGTATTTTTCCAATTAGTGTTACACATTCTATTCCTGATGCAGTTTGTTATGTTTTGTATACTCCAGATGGAGCAATTGTTTATACAGGGGATTATACTTTTGACTCAACTATGTTGGGTAATTATAAATGTGATATCGGAAAACTTGCATATGTTGGTAAACAAGGAGTTTTATGTTTGTTAAGTGAATCTATTTATGCAAGTAAAGTAGGTCATACTAGTCCACTAGATAGGGCAGCTTCTTTAATTAGAGAAGTACTTGCTCATAATGAAGGAAGAATTATTTGTACTGTATTTCCTGCACATTTTTATAGAATTCAAGAATTATTTGATGAAATAATGAAAACTCATAGAAATGTTATTGTTATGGGTAAAGGATTACAAAATATGATAAGTGAATCCTTAAAAGAGGGATATTTAACTTTTGATGAGAGTAGAATTAAAAATTTAGAATCTCTTAATGAAAAAGGTATTATTGTATTTATTAGTGATGAAAAAGAAAGACCTTTCTCAAATTTAAATAGAATAATTAAAGGTTATGATAAATTTATTAAATTAACTGATGAAGATACAGTATTTATTACTGAACCTAGTTATCCTGGTATTGAAAAGAAATCAAGTGATGTGTTAGATCAAATAGCACAAATAGGTGCTAATGGTATAATGCTTTCTAATAAGAAGAGTTTATTACATCATGCATCTAGTGAAGATTTGATGTTAATGATTAATTTGATGAATCCTAAATATTATTTTCCTGTAAAAGGGGAGTATAAAGATCAATATGCTAATGCTGAAGTTGCTGAAGCATGTGGTATGGATAAAAATAATATTATTTTAAAATTAAATGGTGATGTTGTTGAATTTGATAATGGTGAAATGATTGAGTCATTTGAAAAAGTTCCTGTAGAACAAGTTTTAATTAGTGGTTCTAGTGGAGATGACATTGGAGATTTAGTTTTAAAAGATAGAGAAATGTTAGGTAATAGTGGTATCGTTATAATTAGTTGTACTTTAGATAAAGATACTAAAGAAATAATTGGGGGACCTGAAATACTTACTCGTGGTTTTGTATATGTTAAAGAAAGTCAAGAATTAATCGAAAAGACAGCTGAAATAGCAAGAAATGTTATTTTAGAAGATACAAAAGATAGTGGTAAGAGAGTTGACTATACAAGAATTAAAAATGATGTAAGAGCGGAACTTGGAAATTATTTCTATCAAGAAACTGAAGCTAAACCAATGATAATTACAGTTATTCAAGAAGTTTAGTCTTCTTACTTGTCTCTGTAGCTCAGTGGATAGAGCAGAGGTTTCCTAAACCTTTGGTCGGAGGTTCGACTCCTCTCAGGGACACCATTTAAGAATCTGTTCGAATTATTCGAATCTTATATAAAGAACTTACAAATAGTTCTTTTTTTGTGAATATATAGATTATTGTAATAACTTTTGATTATGTTATAATATAAAGCCGAGGTGTATCATGGAAAAATACGTATTAAGTACTATGAGAGATAAAAATTTTTCTAGGGCTGCTAACGAGATATATTTATTAACAGATTATAATAAACTTCAATATCCAGAATATTACAAATGGTATTATCAGACAAATATACCAAGAATATTAGATGGAGAAGGTGAGGCTATATTTTATTTAGATGGTTTTCAAATAGTTGGTTTATCTATGTTAAAAAAAACTGATGATGAAGCTAAAATATGTACATTTTTAATAGATGAAGAATATCGTAGAAAAGGTTATTCTAAAATGATATTAGAGGATTCATATGATTATTTAGGTACTGAAAAACCTTTAATTACTATACCTGAAAAAAGATTAGATGAATTTTCAAAAATTATTGAAGCATATGGCTGGGTTCCGTCAGAAACTACTGATGAATACTACAGTCCAGAAATTATTTTTAATAGTCCGAAAGTTCATATTAAGAAATATCCACATTAGAAAAACTATGTTTTTATATACATGGTTTTTTTTGTTGAAAAAAAGAAGGGTATATTATTTTTTACCCTTCTTGTAAACATGAGTTTCAAACTCAAAATATGGATTTTTATCATAATCGTAATCTATTAAATAATAACCATCTTTTTTATCAGCTTCTTTTAATGTTACTTTACCAAATAGCATATTTAAGTCTCTATCTATTTCTACTAATGCCTCATCTTTTTCTCTTACTTCTTCTAAAGGCGTTCCAAAACTGTCTTTAACTTTAGATACTGGAACATTATTTCTGTAAAGAATTGTTTCATATTCTGTAGAAGGTAATTTATCATAATCATAGTCAATTATCTCATAACCTTCAGGTGCTTCTATTGTTTTACTTTCATCTTTTCCAAAAAATGGATTAATACTACGGTTAAGTGTAACAATAGTATGTTCACCTATATCATAATAGTCTTTATCATCTTTTTCTGTACTATCAATAGGTGTTCCAAAATTATCAAAATCATTAACTTCTACTAGTTCTTTATTTTGATATGTAATATTTTCAAAATCAAGTCCATTAGTCACATCATAATCATAATCAACTATTTCATATCCAACTGGTGCTTCTATGTCTTTTGTAAAACCTAAACTACCTAATAGATTAATACCTCTATCTATTGAAACAATACTATGTTCTCCAGCCTCATATAGATTATCATTATCTTTTATATCATTAACAGGTTGACCAAAACTATTAGAATTATTAGTAGTAACTTCGCTTGTGTTTTCATAAAAATAGTCACTATATGATGTAGAATCTTCTAAAAAATCATAATCAAAATCTACGACTCTATATCCTTTTGGTGCTTCTAAACCATATAAACCATCTTTACCAAATGGCCAATCTATTCCTAGATCTACTTCTATTAATTGGTGTTCTCCTATATTATAATGAATTTCTCCTGATGTTTGTGTTTTGTCAGGACTACAAGCTGTAAGTCCTATAGTAAGAGCACTGGTAGTTAATAATAAATTTATCATTTTTGGATTTATTCTTATTTTCATAATATATCCTCATTTCGGAGCATATTATAACATAAAAAACTCAAAAAGTATATTTTTTTATATAATATTTATACATTTTATTTTATTGAATAATGATTTTTTTTATGATATTGTAAAAAAACAAATAAAGAAAATGGTGATTATTATGGAGTTTAAATATAAATATTTTGAAAATCCTCCTAATACTTTAGATGACTATCTAGAAGCTTATTGTTGTGAAAACGAAGTTAGAATAACTCTAACATCGAGTAAAAAAAGATCATCAGATTTAAGAATTGAAAAAATGCCAAATGCTAGAGAAGATATAGATATAGCTGATTGTTTTATGGAGTTTCTATTATTTTTAAATAAAGAAAATAGAGATTTCTATACAATAGATAAAATAAAATTTATTCGTTTTTTAAATATGACGATAAAACTTGAATTTATTAATATTATTCTTTCTTTATGTTCAATTTCACATAAAGGTTACTACAAAGATAAATGTGTAGAATTTGGATCTTGTATTATTCCTAAAGAATTAAAAATAGGATCTCTTCCTTGTAAAGGAGCATCTATATTAATAAATAATTGTATAATTGAAGATTTTCAATCTTTAAATGGTTTTAATGGGGATTATCTAAGTATTTTTAATTCAAATATTGAAGAATATACAGGTAGTGTTAATATGAATTGTTCTAAAGTTAATATATGTGATACTCCTATGAATTATCCATACTTTTTCTTAAATACAGTACTTCCTAATATAAAAGAACTTACAATTGATAGAGATGGAGAGTTTGATGAGACCGATTTATTCTTTATTATTAATTATCCTAATTTGTATCAAGTTACTCTTCCAGCAATTTTAGAAGATACTTATTGTTTAGATCAATTGAGAAATCTGGCATATGCTTATGGTGTATGGCAAAAAGATTCTTTAACTAAAAAAAAGAAAGTTTATTTTGGTAGTAGATTAAAAATTCTTGCTTCAAAGCATCCTGAATTTTATGTAGAGGATGATGAATTTAGTCTTTGGAACCAAAGAATAAATGACAAAAGTCTTGATGATGATGATATAAGAATACATTTAGAAGATGACAAAAACAATAGACTCAAACCAATTGAAGAAGCATATGAGGCTCAACAGGGTAGAGTTGAACCATTTGATTTTAAATTTCTATCTGATATTGGAGCATTAAGAGTAATGAATACTGCTTTACCTTTTGATCCTTATGATGAAGGTATTACTTGTTATGTTTTAGATGGTTTATATACTCCAAAATGTAGGACAAGTAGAGTGCAATATGATGCTGGAATTATACCTTTAACAAGATATTTAGATAATGATAGTATATTTACTTCTATAGAAAATGGTGGCTTAAAAATAATAGATACAAGAGGTGATTTTGTATTAGAGGGTTCAATTTGTGGAGATGATGTAGAACAAGTAAGAAAAACAATTACAGCTCTTAAACTTCGAGATAAGAGAGAAATATCTCCTACTTATGAAATAAAGAAAATCAAAAGATTAGTAAATAATAGAGATTATTGGAATTCTAAAAAAAATTAGAGTTGTTTATGAACAAATTTAGTAAAGTAATCTACTTTTATATATTTATTATTATAAATAATTGTTTTTAGATATATAATTATAGTAAATGGATAGGTGATATTATGTATGAAGAAAATAAGAAAAAACTCGATGAATTACATAATGAAGATAGTGAATATATTGAAAAACAATTCGATGAATTTGTAAGATTAATGAGAATATCTGTTGATAGAAATAAGAATCTTAGTAAGAATATTTTAGATGTATTAGGTATTAAAAATAAAGATGTATTTTTTATTATAATGATTTGCTTGTTATTTATAATATTTGGAGCAATTATACTTTTACCTACTGTTCCTCAAAACTTTCTATTTTATTTATTTGGTTTTGTATTCTTTATAGCAGGATTTGGTGTTGCGATATTGGCTGATAATTCTAAAGGATCAGGAATAATATTTTATTTTTCTCATGGTGCTACTGGATATTGCATAATGACATATAGTTTACTTGTAGAAAGATTTAATACTGCTATTTTTTCAGATTTAAGTAATACTTTAAAAATATATTTAGGAATAATAGCTGGTTTAATATTAGTAGGAATTTTATATGGTATTATTTATAATTTAAGTGATACCTTAAAATTAAATAAATTTAATAAAGTATTCTTATTATTACTATTTTTTGTTTCTATTATATTGATAGGTTTATTACCTTATATTCCATATTAAAAAAGGCTAGTTTTCTAGTCTTTTTTATTTGATTTATCTTTTGTTTGTTGAGGTTTTTTTTCTTTATTAGCCATTATTCTTAATTCTCTTTCATTTATCATTTTTTGATTAAATTCACTTGTTAATTCAGCTAATTTTTCTAATCCAACTTGATCAACTACTTGTCTCATTAATTCATTAAATTCTTGTTTATAATATCTTCTATCTTCTAACATAGCATTTGTTTTTTCTACTACTTCTTCACTTACTAAACCACTATCTAATATATATTTTAGATGTAGTTCATCCATCCTTTCAGCTTCTTCCATTCTTTTTTGTTGATCTTCATAATTAATGTCTGAATAGAAATGCTTTTTTTGTGGAATTCCATGAGCTTGACAATATTCATAAATAAAAGTATACATTTCGCTATCTTTTGTTCCACTATCTAGGCCTTTTCTATATCCGTGATCATTTACATCAAAGAAGTCATAGCCTGCTTCTTGTAACTCATCTTTAATTGCTTTCTCTAACTCACCTGTGTAGGTGCGGATATTTAATCCTGTAAGATCATATCTTTCGGCTAGTTTTTCTCTTTCTTCTTCTGGTATAAGTATTATAGCTTCATCTGATAACTTCATATCATCAGAAAAATATGTATCTTCAACTCTTAGAGTTTCTAGTGAATCATCATCAACATGATGTTTTAGTGGTTCAATAATAGCAAACGGATATGGAAATTGCCCATACAAAGAATCTGCTACAACACCATTTATAGTGAAATGAATAGTTCTTCTATATGTTTCAAAATAAACATCATATTTTTTTCCTTCTCTAATTAAATCTTCAGGATTGGTATATTCTTCTCTTAATTTATCATATATGGCATCTCCTAATATTGTAGATTTACCAAATTCATAAGCTAATCCATTTATTGGAGTTTGAATTATACCATTTTCTGGAAAAACGCCTGTTTTTCTTATTAAAACACAATCATTAATTGTATACATATTATCACCATTTTTATTATAACAAATAATATATAATAATTTATTTTTTGTTATAATTATTTGAATATTTATCAAACTTTACATAAAAAAAAATTGGTGATATTATTTAGATGGTACAATAATAACGAGGAAGAGTTTATGAAAAAGAATAAGCAAAAGGATGAGCAAAAGAATAAAAGTAATAATAAATTTAAAATAATTTCTATAGTATTAATTGTTATTTCTTTATTATTTATTATTTCTGGTGGTTCGTATATTTTCTTAGATAAAAATTTTTCTTTTGTTTTGATTGGCGAGAAAGAAGTAGAATTAGGTGTTAATAAAAAATATTTAGAAAGCGGTGCAGTTTCTAAATTCTTTGGTAAAAAGATAGATAATATTAAAATTACTAATAATATAGATAATACTAAAGTAGGGGAATATAAAGTTAACTACAGTTCTAAAGTTTTATTTATTACTAAAAAGTTACAAAGAAAAGTAATTGTAAAAGATTTGGAAAAACCTCATATTGAATTAAATGGAGAAAAAGATGTTTATCTAAATCTTGGAGAGGAATATAATGAAGCTGGATATACTGCTAGCGATAATGTAGATGGTGATATTACAGATAAAGTTAAAGTAGATAGCAATCTTGATATTAATGCTGTAGGAACTTATGTAATTAAATATAGTGTTGTTGATTCTGCAAATAATGAGACTGTTGTAGAGAGAAATGTTGAAGTTGCTGATAGACAAACTGTTTTACAAGCACCTTTAAATAGTTTTAATTTAGATAATGTTTATACTGATGTTTTATTAAAATATGATCAAAGTAAAGAATATGATTATTTTAAAGATACAGTTTTTTTAGGAGATTCTAATGTAGCATTTTTATATCAACATGGAAGATATTTAAGTGGAGCACAAACTTGGGGTATGTATAATTTAAATATTGTACAAATTAATACTTCTACATTTACTACTTTTGTAGATGGAAGAAGTATGACACTTAATGAGGCTTTATCAACTTATCAACCTAAATATTTAATTGCTTCTGTAGGTATTAATACAATACTTCATATGAATAAAGATCAATTAGTTCAAGAAACACAAGCTCTTATAGATAATGTAAAAAATAATTATCCTAATACTAAACTTGTATTTAGTGCTGTATTTCCTGTATATTCTGGAACTATAAATGGTAATCATCAATATAGAATTAATCAATATAACTACTATGTATTAGAAACCTGTCACAAAAATAAAATTGGTTTTATAAATTTTGCTGATAGATTAAAAGATGGATCAGGTTATGCTAATCATGATTATTATGAATGTAAAGATGAGGCTAATTGTGGTTTTCATTTAAATGAAAATGGAAAGGCATATTATATAGATTATATAAAACATATAGATTTAGGAGGAGTTTAAAATGAAAAAAATAATTATATGTTTAATAGGAATACTATTATTAACTGGATGTGGAGCTAGTAGTAATTCAGAAGCTACTCTTGATATGAACGCAGCAAGTAAAAGTTTAGATGCTGAAATGAAAGATATGGTTTCTATGGAGGATAGGGAATTAGAAGCTATATAT
Source organism: uncultured Erysipelotrichaceae bacterium (assembly GCA_902789225.1). Lineage (GTDB taxonomy): Bacteria > Bacillota_I > Bacilli_A > RF39 > UBA660 > RUG343. Next base: position 78,384 of record CADANC010000003.1, on the reverse strand, counting down.
GGTATTGATTTATCTTTAATGGATGAATATGTAATAAAAAGTAATTCAAATAAAGATGGATCTGTATATGCAATAATAAAAGTATCAGATAAAAACAAAGATGAAGTAAAAAAACAAATGGATAATTTCTTTGAAACATTAGAATCACAAAGTTCTTTATATTCACCTGAAGCAGTAGGAATATTAGAAGATAGAGTTCAAACTAGTGTAGGCAATTATTTAATTTATATTTCTTATAAAGATACTGATAAAGCATATGATTTAGTAAAGGAAAATATAAAATAATGAACTTTTCAAGTTTAATTTTTATATTTTTCTTTTTACCTGTTTTTTTATTAATATATAGATTTATACCTAAAAAGTGTAGATACTTAGTATTATTAGTATTTAGTATATTATTTTACTTATATAGTGGTTTATATAATTTTATAATTCTTATTTCTATTGGCTTAATTAATTATTTAGTAATTCTTTTGATATCTAAATTTAAGAAATTAAACTTTTTATATTATGTTTTAATACTATTAAATGTTTCTACATTATTAGTATTTAAGTATAATCATTCTTTGATTTTTCCTTTAGGAATTAGTTTCTACATCTTTAATAGTTTATCTTATATAATTGATGTTAAAAGAAATAAAATTAAGGCTGAGAAGAACATCTTATATTATTTTACTTATATAATGATGTTTACTCATGTTACTATGGGACCTATTACTAGATATAGTTCATTTAAAAATGATTTAGCTAATTTAAATCCTACGAAAGATGATTTTTATGATGGATTTAGAAGATTTTTAAATGGATTAATAAAAAAGGTATTAATATCTGATAATTTGGGAATATTATTTAATACTTTACTTACTCTTGAGAATCCAACTAGTATTTTAAATATATTTATTCTACTTGTATTTGCTTTAGAATTATATATAGATTTTTCTAGTTATTGTGATATGGCTATTGGATTAGGTAAAATGATAGGAATTAATTATAAAGAGAATTTTGATTATCCTTATTTATCTAAGAGTATATCTGAATTTTGGAGAAGATGGCATATTACTTTAGGTAATTTCTTTAAAGAATATGTTTATATTCCTTTAGGAGGAAATAGAGTAGGTATATTTAGAAATATTATAAATCTATTAATAGTATGGTTCTTAACAGGAATGTGGCATGGTAATACAGTTAATTTCTTATTATGGGGAATGTACTATGGAATAATAATTGTTTTAGAAAAACATGTATTTAAGAATATATTAGATAAATTACCTGGATTTGTTAGACATATTTATGTAGTATTAATTGTTTTATTTGGATATATTTTCTTCATTGGAGTAGATATAATACCTTTTATTAAAACTATTTTTAGTAAAAATATTATAGATACAACTACTATATTTTATATGAAAGAAAATATTTTATTAATAATTATAGGTATCATTTTATGTTTTAAAATGCCAGATAAGTTACATGATAAAATTAATAATAATGCTATTATTAATGTAATATTGCCTGTAGTATATTTAATTTTATTTATAATTACTATTTCATTTATTGTTAGTGGATCATTTCATCCATTCTTATATAATAATTTTTAGGTGATACTATGAAGAGAACTAATAAGATAATTTTTATATTTATAATACTAATGATAGTTTTATTTGATTTTATATTTATTTTTTCTAAAAAAGAAAATTATTCTTATTTAGAAAACAGATATTTGAAGAAATTTACTATTTCAAATATTGATGATTATTTGAGTGATCATTTTCCTTCTAGAAATAAACTATTAAGTATTAAAACTAAAGTTGATTTATTATCAGGTAAAACTTATATAAATGATACTTATATTGCTAAAGATAATTATTTAATTCCTAAATTTATCAATAATCCTAAATCTCATTATATATATGAAACTATAAATGATTTTTCTAAAGATAAGAATGTATATGTAATGTTTGTACCTGATTCAATCTTAGTAAATGAAGATAAGATGTATTATCATTTAGATATAGAAGAAGATAATGAATTAGATAATTTATATAAGAATTTAAAATATTCTACAAATATTGATTTAAGAGATGTATTAATAGAAAAAAATAAAGAAGAGCAAATGTATTATAGAACTGATCATCATTGGACTACTTTTGGAGCATATTATGCTTATGTAGAATTTATGAAAACAAAAAATGAAGAATATTTAAATAAGGAAGACTTTAATATAGAAAAAGTAAGTTCTGAATTTATGGGTACTACTTCTTCAAAAGTACTTGGAGTAAATGTTTTAGATGATATATATACATTTAATACTAATAATGATTTAGAAGTAAATTACGTAGATAAAAATATAATAACTAATACTTTATATAATGAAAAATATTTATCTGAAAAAGATAAATACGCTTATTTTTTAGATAATAATCATAGTGAAATAATTATTCATAATAAAAATCTTACTAATAATAAAAAAATATTAGTAGTAAAAAATAGTTATGCAAATTCATTTATACCGTTTTTGACTAATCATTATGAATATATTTATGTAATTGATATGCGTTATTTTAATAATAATGTTTCAAATTATATAGAAAATAATAATATAGAAGAAACTTTAATATTATATAATATGTATAATTTGTATATGGATATGTCTATAGTTAAAATGGAGTGATTTGATGAAATCAAAAAAGAAATTAATTATAATTATATTTTTATTAATAGTTGTTTTTCTTTTAATTGGATTGTTTATTTTTATTTATAACCATAAGAAAGAAGAAAAGAAAGAATCTTTAGATAAAACTGTTCCTACAATTACTGTAATTGAAGAACAAATAATAATAGATGGTGATACAGAGTTTGATCCTTTAAAAAATGTTGAAGTTAAATTTGGAAAAAGTGGAGGAAAAACAACTTGTGATAAAGATAGATTAGAAGTAGGAGAAAATATTATTACTTGTACTGCTGTAGGTAATAATAAATTAGAGGCTAAAGCTACATATAAAGTTAATATGAGTAAAACACTACAAAAAAGTGCAATATTTTTTGGGGATTCTATTGTATATGGATTCTTATCTAATGGATATTCTTGGGCTAATTATATAGGAGATAATTATGATTTAAAAACATCTATAAATGCAGGTATTTCTGATTATAGAGTTTCTACATATGATAATCCTAATAAATGGTTAGTTAGTGAAGTTAAGAGTCATTATGATGATTCTGAGAATTATGATTTTGTAATTCTTCAGGGTGGGGTAAACGATGTTTTATATAATACTCCTATAGGTAATATTTCTGATAGTAAAGATATTAATTCTTTTGATCCTAGAACATTTTGTGGTGGATTGGAAAGTTATTTATTTTATGTTACTACTAAGTGGCCAAATTCTCGTATAGGTTATATTATTACTTACTACACACCAAATTATACTGAGAGAGGTAAGAAGTGGTCTTATAATGATTATAAAGTTTATTATGATAAGACTATAGAAATATTAAATAAATGGAATATAAAATATATTAATCTAGCAAGTGATGATTTTAATAATATTTTAAGAGTAGAAGAGAGAACTTATTTACCAGACTACTTACATTTAAATAGAGCTGGATATGAAGTTGTAAGTCCATATATTTATGAATTTATGCAAACTCTTGATAAATATCAATAGTAAAAGATTAAGGATTCTTAATCTTTTTTTGTAAATATAATTGTTTAATATTTATTAGTCATATTATTTTTGATAAAATTAAAATGATAGGAATGGTAGATGAATATGATTTTAGATATTAATGCTTGCAGTAATCCTGGATTAGGTTTTATACTAAGAATTTTTAAAACGTTATTTACTGTATTAGAAGTTGCTGCTCCTATTGTTTTAATTGTGTCATTAGGTATTATTTTAACTAAGTTATTAGCTGATCCTAGTAACGATAAATTAAAGAAAAGATTTACTAATGCAATACTTTCATGTGTAATTATTTTTTTATTACCATTGTTAGTTAACTTGACTATGTCTTTATTTGGACAAAAATATTCTTTTAGTCAATGTTGGAATAATGCTTATTCTTCTACTGGTAGTAGTAGATATATAGAAAAAGAAAGTGAAGGTAAAACGCCTACTAAAGTATATATTGAACCTGATGAATATGAAAAGGGTAGTTCTGGAATAAATCCTAATAAACCTGGGTTAGGAGAAGGTGCATCTTCTATTGCTGAATTAGCTTGTAGTGTTGCAGGTACTTTTGCTCCTGAAGGTAGAATTACAAATAATACTGGTAATCCTGCTGATCATTGGGTAAGAATTAGTGATCCTCGTGTACAAGATTATCAAGATATAATGGATGCTGTTGCTCATACTGGAAATGGTCATGATAATCCTGCATATTGTTCATGTACTCAAGGAGCTGCAGCAATTATTAGAGCTACTGTAGATAAAGAATTTTGGATGATTAGTCCTGATGATGCACTAGATTATATGGAACAAAGTCCTAATTGGAAATATATTGGTATTTCTGATAACTTAAGTGCTTCTGAACTTAAACCTGGTGATGTTCTTGGTCATTCTGGACATACTATGATTTGGGTTAGTAATGAGGTTGCTAAAAGATATAGTACTAATACAACTGGTAATGTTTATGAAGCAGGATATAACTCTTATTCTTTTCCTGGAATAGATCAATATTCTAATGGATATATTAAAGGGGGATTCAAAGTATATAGATTTGTTGGTACTCCTAATCCTGCAATTGATGCATCTAAATATATAAAAAGGTGATAATATGAAGAAATTAATAATAATAGTTATAATAATATTTGCGTTATTTATATTGTTTACTTTATTATTTGGTAAATCTAATGTTGCTATTGTATCTGATACCTTAATTGATAATAATTATGTACTTGATGGTGATGTTTATAGGAAGAAAGTTACTAATAATACACAAGAAGATTTTTATAATAATATGAAGAATAATGTAAATGAAGAATATGTAGAATATCAATATATTATTAATACTAATACACTGAAATCTATTAATTTAAAGTTTGATTCATTATATTATTTATGTGATATTACTGAAGAATTGTCTTCTAATAAACTTAAATATTCTTGTAATTCTTCATATAATGATCTTCAATTAAATATTTATGGTGATTTTGATTATAGTAGTTCTGAATTAAGTTGTGGTAATAGAAACGCTAATATTGATGATAGTGTTACATCAGAATATTGTAGTAATGTATCTAATCAAATTAAAGATTTTATATCAGAGAGAAACAAACTATTAATGAATAAAGATTTTAAGAATGTTGTAAGTAAAAATTGAAAGTATATTATTATACTTTCTTTTATATGGTTATTATGATATAATATGCCTAATTTAGGGGGAATATTATGGAAAGTAGAATTGTTGAAGAATTAAGAAAAACTTATAATCCATTTAATAGAATTTTAGCAGCTAGTATTGAAAGAAGAGCTAATAGTAATATTTTTAGAATTCCTAAAGATATTTATATCGATAGTGCTAATGAAGAAAAAGCTTATACTTTATTAAAAAGAATGGTTACTAAAGATACTAAGACTAAGTTAGATTCTTTAGATCATACAATTGATAGTATAAGTGATGATATTTATGATAGGACTGGTTGGTGGAGAACTGATAGAGATGGATTTATGTTAGAAGATAATTTTCAAAATATGCATGATCATGAATTTAGATCTTTTGATACTTTTAGAATCTATAGAAATGAAGATGGATATTATGTTGAAGGTGGAGAACCATTTAATTCATACTTTGCATATATTCAAGATACTGAATATAGATTTTTAGAATCAAATAGAGAACAATTAAGTGTATTACATGATACTTTATGTGAAAAAGAAAATACTCTAGTTGATTCTATTCCATTAAAAGATGAGGCTAATAGAAGTCTAACAGTTGAGATAATTAAGTATTTAGGTTATTCAAAAGAGAAGAAACCTAAAGAAAAGACTAAGAATAATTCTTAGTTTTTTTATTTTTGTTATTTATATGTTATACTTAATTAGTTGAGTAATAGGAGGTCAAAATGACAAAAGAAGAAAGAAGAGATATAGCTTTTAAATATTTTGATAGTATTGGTGGCTTTATAAAAAACAATAATTTTAAATTAATTGATATTGATGAAGGCTATTGTGAAATGGAAGCTTTAATTACTGAAACTAGCATGAATCCTTATAATATTTGTCATGGTGGTTTCTTATTTGGACTATTAGATACTTGTTGTGGTTATTGTGCTGCATCTGAAGGTAGAGGATGTCTTACAGTTAATTCAAGTATTAATTATTTAAAAGCTGTTACTGGAACTAAAGTAAAAGTTATTGGAAAAACTATTAAGTCTGGGATAAATATAGCTGTAGTTGAAGGTAATGTTTTTGATGATCAAGATAGATTAGTTTGTAATGGAACAGTTACTTATTATTATAAAGAAGAACAAGATTTTTAATCTTATTTTTCTTTTTATGTTATAAAATAAATAAAAATGTAATTTTTTGGTTGCAATTTAATATTATTTTTGATATTATTTATTTGTTAACAAATGGCGCTGTAGCTCAGTTGGCTAGAGCAATCGGTTCATACCCGATAGGTCGTGAGTTCGAATCTCTCCGGCGCTACCATTTGTATTTAACTCTAACTTTTGTTAGAGTTTTTTTATTTTTTTATGATATAGATAATCTAATTAATTTATGGTATATTAATTTTGATTATTATTCTAAATGGGAGAGTTTAATATGAAAAATGATAATAATAAAAAGAAAAAAAGAGATAATAAATTTTTCAATATAATTTGGATGGTTTATTCTATTTTATTTGGTCCTATAGAGATGTTATGCATATATTTGTTTTCTTATGATAAAGGTATATTTAAAGGATTGTTATATTTATTGATAATCTGTTTTTGTATGCTTTTAATTCCTTTAATAATTAGACTTTTATTTAAAATATTTAGGATAGAAGTTTTTGAATATGATTATGTAGATGAAATGATACCAATAATTATTACTAGTTTAGTGATTAGTTGGGTAGTACTTTGCATTATTGCTTTAAGAAAAGAAGGTATATTTAGTTTAATTTTATCATCACTAATAATACTTGCTGTTGTTGGATTTGTACACTCAATTCCATTGGGTATTGCAAAATTATTCTATGGAGCTGTAGCAGATAAATTAAATCCTAATAAAGATAAATATAGTAATTATGGTTATTCTTCTTCATATTCGTCTGGTTCTTATGATATAAGTTATAATACAAATAAAAGTAATAATGTTCAAAGTCAAAATAAAAAGGATGATAGCTATGAAAAAGATTTTAAGATAACAGTTAAAACTAAAGATTTATATAATGAATTTGGAACTTATATAGGTAAAAAAGAAATTATTAAAACTGGTGATTGGCATGAAGAAGTTAATATATATGATACATTTGGTAATAAAGTAGGAAATTCTGATAAATTATCTTTTGGAGATTATTCTAATACTAGATATTATGATAGAAATGGAAAAGAAGTGGCAGAAAAAGATACTTATAAATTTTGATACTATTTTACTGTATTAAATACATGGAAACTTTAACTGGACTTGTTTTTTTGGTTATAGATTCTATAGGCTTTTTTCTTTATCTTTAGAATATTACTATTCGTAAAAAAGGAATAATATTCCTTTTTTTATTTACATATTTATATACAAAGTTTTCTTTTTAATATAATATTGTTTTATAGGGTGTGATACTATGAATAATAATTTAGATTATAAAGAAATTGCTAGTATGAATTCAGAAGAAGTGATGGATTTATTTAAGACTAATAGAGAAGGATTAAATGAAAAAGAAGTTTCTAATAGACTTCTAGAATATGGTAAAAATATTGCGACAAATATTAAGAAAAAAACTCCTTTGTATTTTATTATTGAAGCATTTAAAGATAAGTTTGTTTTGATACTTATTCTTTTAGCAGTTATAGATTTTATTACTAATGATAGGCTTGGTGCTTGTATAATTATAGGTATTACATTAATTAGTGTAATTATTAGATTTGTTCAAGATTATTCTACTTATAGATTTAATGAAAGATTAAAAGAAAAGATTAAAATATTTACTGACGTAATTAGAGAAAATGTACAAAAGGAAGTTAGACAAGAAAAAGTCGTTTGTGGAGATATTATTACATTAAGTGCAGGTAGTGTTGTTCCAGCTGATTTGTATTTATTTGAAAGTAAAGACTTGTTTATTAATCAATCTTCTTTTACTGGTGAAAGTGATCCTATTGAGAAAAATATTCATATAGATAATTCAAATGAAGATTTAATGGATATTAATAATATTTGTTTGATGGGATGTAATATCATCAGTGGTCAAGGTAAAGGAATAGTTATTAAAACTGGTCTTGATACTTTTTTAGGTAGTATGAATAAGGATAAAGAAGTTGTTAAAGATGAAACTACTTTTGATAAGGGAATGAATCGTATTACTATGCTTCTTATTAGATGTATGATAATTATTTCTGTTACAGTATTTGTTATATATGGTTTGATACGTGGTAATATGAATCAAGCAATTCTTTTTGCTTTATCAGTTGCGGTTGGTATTACTCCTAGTATGCTTCCTATGATAGTAAATGTTAATTTAACTAGAGGAAGTAAAGCTCTAGCTAAAAAGAATACTTTGGTTAAAAGCATTAAATCTATTCAAAATTTAGGTTCTATTGATATTTTATGTACTGATAAAACGGGTACTTTAACAAAAAATAATATTGAATTACAGAAATATATTAATGTAGATGGAGAAGATGATGAATACGTCTTAAAATGTGCTTTTGTAAATAGTTATCTTGGTGGTGGTACTAAAAATATTGTAGATAAAGCAATTGTTCAATATGCTAAAAGTCATAATGTTGACATTTCAAATTATGAAAAGATAGATGAAATTCCTTTTGACTATATGAGAAAAAGATCATCTATTGTTGTTAAACATAAAGATAATTATAGAGTTATTGCTAAAGGGGCTTTAGAAGAGATTATTAAAGTATGTGATATGGCTCGTGTTAATGATAAAGAAGTTAAAATAAATAAAGAAATAATTAAACAAGTAGAGGATAAAGCAGATGAGATGGCTATGATGGGGATGCAAGTAATTGCTCTTGCTGTTAAGCCTGAATATGTGGGAATTGATGTATATGATGCAGAAGATGAAAAAGATTTTACTTTAATAGGATTAATTGCTTTTCTTGATCCGCCTAAGCCTTCTGCTGAAGTTACTATTAATAAGTTAAAAGAATATGGGGTAGATATTAAAATACTTACTGGAGATAATTCTTATACTACTAAAAATATTTGTAATCATGTTGGATTAGAAGGAAGAATAGTTACTGGCAAAGAAATAGATGAATTAAATGATTATGAACTTGGAAAACTTGTTGAAGAAGTAAATATTTTTACTAGAATGAATCCTATACAAAAAGAAAGAGTTGTAAAAACTCTTAGAAATAATGGACATTGTGTTGGTTATTTAGGTGATGGTGTAAATGATGCACCTGCTTTAAAAAGTAGTGACGTAGGAATTAGTGTTGATGGTGGAACAGATATTGCTAAAGAATCTAGTGATATTATTTTGCTTGAACAAAATTTGGAAGTTATTCATAATGGAGTAATTGAAGGAAGAACTGTATATGGAAATATCATTAAATATATGAAATTAGCACTAAGTCAGGACTTTGGAGATGTATTTAGTATTCTAATTGCAAGTATCTTTTTACCTTTCTTGCCTTTGTTACCAATTCAGATGCTTATTCAAGATTTTATTGTAGAATTATCACAAATAGGTATACCTTATGATAATGTTGATGATTCATTTCTTAAAAAAGTTAGAAAATGGGATATCAAGTCAATTAGTCGATTTATGGTAATATTTGGTGTTATCTCATCTATTACTGATGTTGTAGCGTTCCTAGTATTCTGGTTTATTCTTAAATATAATTCAATTGATTTACAAGCATATTTCCAAACAGCTTGGTTTATTGAGTGTATTATATCTGAGACTTTAATGATATTTTATATTAGGACAAAAGATATTACTAAATCTAGACCAAGTAATACTTTGTTAGTTTTAACAGTATTAACTATAGTTGCGACAATAGTAGTTCCTATGATTTTAAGTTTTGTAGGTGGATTCAATTTTGTTTTACTTCCTCCAATTTACTATTTATTTCTAGTTGGATTTGTTTTACTGTATGGAGTAATTGCTTTAATTGTTAAGGGTATTTATATTAAAAAATATGAAGAATGGTTATAGTGATATTTTATAGTTGACTCTTATTATTCCATGATATAAAAAGAAAAAGCAATAATTTTACTAGTCTAAAATAGACTAGTTTTTTAATGCCTAGTAAATTAAATGTAAAGTTTTCTTCTAGTGTACAATTATTATTTTTTTCTGATTTTGTTTAAAAATAAGGGCCTTTTTTAATTGAAAAAAAATTTTTAAAAAAAATGTTCAAAATGTTGCAGATGCAACATTGGAATAATTCTTCTCTGTGTTACAATGAAATCATCCAAGGAGGGAAAAGTGTTATGAAGATAGGTGGACTTAATAAATTAACAACGCAAGATTTTCCGGAACATCTTGCATGTATTATCTTCACCAAAGGTTGTAATTTTAATTGTTCTTATTGTTATAATAGAGACTTAGTTGATAACAAAGCTGAAACAATAGATGAAGATTATGTTATGGCTTATCTTTATAAGAGACGAAAAATCTTGGATGGTGTTGTAATATCTGGTGGTGAACCTACTATTTGGGATGATTTAATACCTTTTATTAAAAAAGTTAAAGAATTTAAATTAGATATTAAATTAGATACAAATGGTTATAATCCTGCTATGTTAAAAGAAATACTTGATAATAACTTAGTAGATTATATAGCTATGGATATTAAAGCAATACCAGATAAGTATATGAAGGTTATTAACAAGAAGATTGACTTTAACAAAATACTTGAAAGTATAGATCTTATCAAAAAATCTAATATTAAATACGAATTTAGAACTACTATTATGAAGGATGTTCATGATAAGAAAGACATTATTAAGATTCTTAAATTAATAGGAGATAGTAAATTGTATTTACAAAACTTTCAATATACTGATGTTGTTAAAGACAAAAATATTAAAAGTTTTAGCCGAGACGAACTTTTAAAATTAAAAGAAGAATTAAAAGAATATCCTAATGTTATAGTTAGGTATGTATAAGAGGAGAATGGGTATGTATAAAGTAAGAAAAAGAGATGGAAAAATAGTAGCATTTAAATTAGAAAAGATTAGTGATGCTATAATTAAAGCTTTCGAAGCTTTAGATAAGGATTATGATAAAGAAGTAGTTGATTTCTTATCACTTAAAGTTACTTCTGATTTCAATGATAAAGTAAAAAACAATATCGTTGGAGTAGAAGATATTCAAGATAGTGTTGAAAGAGTATTAATTAAAGCTGAATATGCTGATGTAGCTAAAAGCTATATTTTATATAGAAAGTTACATGAAAAGCAAAGAGCTATGGATGGAGCTTTATTAGATTATAAGAAAGTAGTTAATAGTTATTTAAATGTATCTGACTGGAGAGTTAAAGAAAATTCTACTGTTACTTATTCAGTAGGTGGTTTAATTTTATCTAACAGTGGAGCTATTACTGCTAATTATTGGTTAAGCGAAGTTTATCCAGAAGAAATTGCTAATGCTCATAGAAATTGTGATTTTCATTTACATGATTTATCTATGTTAACTGGTTATTGTGCTGGATGGAGTTTAAAACAATTAATTCAAGAAGGATTAGGTGGAGTTCCTGGAAAGATAACTTCTAGTCCTGCAAAACATTTAAGTACTTTAACTAATCAAATGGTTAACTTCTTAGGTATTATGCAAAATGAATGGGCTGGAGCACAAGCATTTTCATCATTTGATACATATTTAGCTCCTTTTGTTAAAGTAGATAATTTATCATATAAAGAAGTTAAACAAGCTGTTCAATCATTTGTATATGGGGTTAATACTCCTTCTCGTTGGGGTACTCAAGCACCATTTACAAATATTACATTAGACTGGACTGTTCCAAACGATTTAGCTGAATTAAATGCTATCGTTGGTGGAAAAGAAATGGATTTCAAATATAAAGATTGTCAAAAAGAAATGGATATGGTTAATAAAGCATTTATCGAAATTATGATTGAAGGAGATGCTAATGGACGTGGATTCCAATATCCAATTCCTACATATTCTATTACTAAAGATTTTGATTGGAAAGAATCTGAAAATAATAAATTATTATTTGAAATGACAGCTAAATATGGTACTCCTTATTTCTCAAATTATATTAATAGTGATATGGAACCAAGTGATGTTAGATCAATGTGTTGTCGTTTAAGATTAGATTTACGTGAATTACGTAAAAAATCAGGTGGTTTCTTTGGATCAGGTGAATCTACTGGATCAATCGGTGTAGTTACAATCAATATGCCAAGAATTGCTTATACTTCAAAGACTGAAGAAGAATTCTATGATAGATTAGAACATTTAATGGATTTAGCAGCTGAATCTTTAAAAATAAAAAGAGATGTTGTTACTAAATTATTAGATGAAGGATTATATCCATATACTAAGAGATATTTAGGAACATTTAATAATCATTTCTCTACTATTGGTTTAGTTGGTATGAATGAAGCTTGCTTAAATGCTAAATGGATTAAAGAAGATTTAACTCATGAAAAAGCAATTAAATGGACTAAAGAAGTATTAAACTTCATGAGAGAAAAATTATCTGATTATCAAGAACAATATGGAGATTTATATAACTTAGAAGCTACTCCTGCTGAATCTACAACTTATCGTTTAGCTAAGAAAGATAAGGAATTATATCCAGATATTATTACTGCTTCTAATGATGAAACTCCTTACTATACTAATTCTAGTCATTTACCTGTTGGATATACTGATGACGTATTTAGTGCATTAGATATTCAAGATGAATTACAAACTTTATATACAAGTGGTACAGTATTCCATACATTCTTAGGAGAAAGAATGCCAGATTGGAAGACTTGTGCTAACTTAGTTAGAAAGATTGCTGAAAATTATAAATTACCTTACTATACAATTTCTCCTACATATTCTGTATGTAAGAATCATGGATATATTACTGGTGAAGTATATAAATGTCCTATTTGTGGAGAAGATACTGAAGTATATTCTAGAATTACTGGTTACTATCGTCCTGTTAAGAACTGGAATGATGGAAAATCAAAAGAATTTGAAATGCGTAAAGAATATAGTTTAGATAACTGTGAAAAGAAAATTGAAAAAGTAAAAGAAGAAGCTAAGAAAGCATCAGCTAAAGCTATTTTAAAGAGTGATGCTAAAGATGGATTATTACTATTTGGTACTAAGACTTGTCCAAATTGTAAGATGGCTAAGAAATTATTAGATAAAAAACATATTACTTATGAATTTGTTGATGCTGAAGATATGCCTGATATGACTAAACAATTTGGTGTTAAGAAAGCTCCAACATTAGTAGTAAATGGAAAGAATCAAGAATTAATTGAAAACTTATCAAATATTAAGAAATATATTGAGAGCAATTAATTTATGATATATGATGCAATAATAATAGGTGCTGGGCCTGCTGGAATGAGTGCGGCCCTTTACCTTCTAAGAGATGGAAAAAAAGTATTAATTCTTGAAAAGGAAACTATTGGTGGTTCTATTGCTTCAACTCCTTTGATTGAAAATTATCCTGGGGTTAAAGCTGTTAGTGGATCAGAACTTACTGATATTATGTTTGATCAAATAGATGAATTGGGAGTTGAATTTGAACTTGAAGAAGTTACTAATATTAATGTTTTAGAAGATAATATTAAAGAAGTTATTACTGAAGATAATAAATATCTTGGTAAAGTATTAATTATTGCTAGTGGATCAGCTTATAGAACACTAAATTTGCCTAATGAAGATAAATTAATAGGACATGGAATACATTTTTGTGTTGCTTGTGATGGTGCTTTTTATAAAGGAAAAGATGTTGCAATTATAGGTGGAGGAAATTCTGCTGTAATAAATGCTTATTCTATGTCAAAGATTGCTAAAAAAGTATATATTCTTCAAAAGATGGATAGATTAACTTGTGAGAAAGATTTAATTAATAAAATTGAGTCAACTGATAATGTTGAAATTATGTATAATGTTGATGTATTAGAATATTTAGGAGAAGATGAATTAACTGGTCTATCTATTAAAGTAGATGGAAAGAAAAAGAAATTGAAAGTTGATGGAGTTTTCTTAAATATTGGATTGATTCCTCAAAATAAATTTGCATATGATGTGATTGATTTAGATGAAAGAGATTATGTTATTTCTACTAATACTGAGACTAAAGTTCCTGGATTATATGTTATTGGAGATTCTAGAACTAAGAAATATTCACAAGTTACTATTGCCACAGCTGATGGTACAATAGCAGCATTAAATGCAATTGAATATTTAAATGGATAACTTAGTTATCCTTTTTTATTTGCTTTTTTTAGTGATTTTTGGTATAATATCAGGGCTTTTGGGGTGATAGTATGATGCATATATCTGATGATTATTTAGCTTCACGTGCAATAATTAGTGGGATGGATTTATCTAAAGCAGGTTATGATAAAGTTTATTTTGAAACTAATGAAAATTTAGTTGATATGTATAAAGAAGTAGATTTCTTAGATAAAGATGTTTTAACAGTACTTGCTTCATGTGATCAATTTTTTCTTGCTAATTATTTAGGTGCTAAAAAAGTTTATTCTTTTGATAAAAATATACTTGCTCTATATTATTATTATATGAGAAAGTGGACTCTTTCTATTAACAAAGAAATATATCCTTATGAACTTCTTGATGATAATTATGTTTGGTTAGCTAAATTATTAAGTAAAGTTAAGCCTGAAAAAAGAGAAGAGTTAGTTGCTCTTAAATTTTGGAAACAACATTTATCAGATTCATCAAAAGTACACTTATTATTTCATGATGGTGAAGTAGATGGTAAAACTATGTTTAAATCTATTAACTCTATAGGCAGTGTTGCTGATAGAGAAAATGACTTTTTAAATATTAATTTATTTGATAGTGTCGATTTACATGATAAGTTTGATATTGCTATGATTTCTAATATTCCTGAATGGGCAAAAACTGATATACAAATGACTAATTTAAGTAATAATTTATATGGCTTATTAAGAAATAATGGAATAGTTTTATGTAGTAGATTTCATGAGTTTCCTGAAAGGGTTGAAAAAGAAAGAAGAATCTTTGAGGCTAATTTTGAATTTCATGATTATGGTAAAAATGTAGGCTATTGTTATATTAAAAAATAATTCTTCTCTTATTGATAAATAAATTCTACTGTGATATCATTTAACTAGGAGGAAGATTATGAAAAAGGTTTTATTTGGGGTTATAGCATTTGCTTTATCATTATTACTTTTAACTGGTTGTGGTGGTAAGACTGAAACTGTTACTTGTACTTATGATCAAACTGTATCATCTGTTCAATTAAATAGTAAAGTTATTATTACATTAGTTGATAGTAAATTTGATAAAATGGATATGACTATTGAAGCTATTTTACCTGAAAATTTAATGAGTTCTAAAAAGACTTTCTTAGATAGTTTTAATACTCAATATGCTTCATTTGAATCTGAATATGGAGTTAAGCCTGTCATTACTGAAACTGATACTGGTATATTAGTTACTATCAATATGAACGGTGAACAAGCTAAGAAATATTCAGGATCAAGTAATTTAAAAACTTCTAGAGAAGAAGTTATTAAAGAATTTGAAAAACAAAACTTTAAATGTAGTTAATAAAAGAAGATAATACAATTTGTATTATCTTTTTTTATGTTATAATTTTTTTAGGTGATAGTATGAAACGATTAATTATTACACATATTGCTGATATTGATGGTATGGGTGGAGCAATTCTATCTAAATTAGCTTTTGATAATATTGATATAATTTTTTGTAAAAATCCTAGTGATTTAAATAATAAACTACTAGAAATTTATGAAAATAAAGATTTATATAATTATGATTTAATTTATATTAGTGATTTATCTCCTTCTAGAGAATTATTAGAAAGACTTTTATCTGATTCTAAATTAACTAATAAATTGTTTTTATTTGATCATCATGAAACTGCATTTGATGCCGGTTTAAATAATTTTAATAATTGCATAGTTAGAGTTAAAGATGATAAAGGAATAAGCTGTGCTACTCAGATTTATTATGAATTTTTAATTGAAAATAATTATTTAAAACAAAATGATATTTTAGATCAATTTGTTGAATTGGTTAGATTAGAAGATACTTATGAGTATAAAAAATATGATAGAGAAGATGCTCATGATTTAGCTATTTTATTTAATGCTATTGGAAAAGATGAATATATTGATAGAATGATTAATAAGATTAGTAATAATGATAATTTTTCTTTTGATGATTATGAATTAGAGAAAATAAATAATAAAAAAGAAATAACTATTAAAGAAGTAGAATCATTTTTAAAATATTTAAAAATACTTAATATTGAAGGATTTAAAGTAGGAATTTGTTTTATAAAATATGAATATAGAAATGAAGTATGTGAATATTTAATAAATCATAAAAGCGATTTAGATTGTATTGTGATGTTTGCTTTTGAAAATAATCAAATTAGTTTGAGAAGTTTAGAAGATAATAGTAGTGCTAGAATTATTGCTGAAAAATTTGGTGGTGGAGGGCATGATAATGCTGCTGCTATAGGATTAAATGATGATTTAAAAGATAAGATAGTTTATAGTGTTTTTGGAGAAAAAAGAAAAAACACTTTATAAATATTAAAAAATATGATATAATATGGTCTCGTTAGGGGTGTTATATATGATAAAAAATTTATTAATTTCTAATGAAGGTTTTAATAACGGTAAATTACATAAACTTAGTAAAGGTATTGCGACAGGAGCAATTATAGTTACTTTAACTATGATTCCAGGTTGTTCTTTTAGTGCTAATGCTCTAACTAATCCTAATGATGTTTTGGAAAACGTTAGTGATACTACTTGTTTTGATGAATTTTTAGATGAACATGTAGGAACTAAAATTAATATGGACTTACTAGAAGATTATTTAGAGGCATCTGAAGATTTACATCGTCTAAATTTAGGAAGAGAAGTAGAGGGTTTAAAAAATACTGATATTTATCTTACATATTCTCATATTGAAGATGGAGTTTTTTATAATGCTTCTGGCGATGAAGTCAGTAGGGAAGATTTTATAACAAATATTTCTGAGTTTATTGATGAATATGGTATTAATGTTGATGAAATTGAAGATTATTCACATGTTATTAATAATTATTATTATATTAAAGGTATTAAAGCACTAATTTCTGAAGCAGAAGAATTAAAAGAATATAAAGATGAAATAGGACCTGAACAAGATGTTTATTATCATGACATAATAGTTTTAAATAATGAAGAAAAACATGTAAATGGTTGGTTAAGAGATGATGGTTATGGAGTTGTTTCTAATTATGGTCTAGATTTAATTAAAGCTAAATGTTGTGATGCATGTGGTTATGATGAAAGCCATTCTTATGAATTTACAGTTTCTCCTTTTGATGAAGAAGATGGAGCGTATGTTGAACATGTAGGAGAATCAGGTAAATCTACTCATGTTAAGTTAGGATCTTTATTTGGAGATAATGATTTAGGAATGGCAGCTCTTGCTGTTACAAATTCTCAAAGAAATGAACAAAATGCTCGTTTAGATGAAGAAGATGCATCTTATAATAAAGAAAGAAATAGCTTCTTAAGGGATGCTTTAAGTGATTATTCTAAAGCTATTAAAGCGACTTTTAAACAAAAAGGTGCTTACATTAAACAAAAATAAGTAGACTTTAGTAGACACTTGTTGTCTACTTTTTCTTTTATAAATTTCTCTTTCTTGTTATACTCTTAATAGAGGGAGAGTATTATTATGAGAAAATTTGGCGATAGAAGAGATGCTTACAGAGTAAGAGATATTAATGGATTTCAATATGTATTATTTGATTTTAAACCTGGAAGATGTGATTCTGCAGTTTATATGAATGTAGATATTGATGTTACTGAATTTGTAAAATTTATTAAGGAATTAAAAAAAGAACATGAAGGATTAACTTTCTATCATGGGTTTGTTGCTGTAATGGCAAAAGTTTTATATTCAAGACCTTTTATGAATAGATTTGTTGCTAATAGAAAGATGTGGATGCATAAAGATGTTAGTTTAGCTTCTTCAATAAAAGAAGAGTTTGAAGATGGATCTGTTGAATGTTTAATGGTTATTCCTGTTGGAGAAAATGATACTTTGTTTGATATTTCTAGAATTACTAAAGAAAAAGTAGATAAAATTAGAAATAAACAAAGAGGTGGTATTGATGGTACTGCTGATTTTCTTGGGAAAATACCTGGATTTGTTAGAATACCTATTATTGGGCTTCTTAAATGGCTTGATAAACATGGTTGGTTACCTAAGAGTTTAATGGATGATAATATTTATTATTCTAGTGCTATTTTATCTAATTTAGGTACATTTAAGACTAATGGTATTTATCATAATCTAACTAACTTTGGTACATCATCTTCATTAATTACTTTTGGTGAAGTTAGAGAAAAGGATGGCAAATATTTCATGAATCTTGGAGCAACTATAGATGAAAGAATTGCAGATGGTTTCTATTTCTGTAAAGCTTTAAAATTAATTGAATATATTTATGCACATCCTGAATTGTTGCTAGAACCTGCTGGTAAACATGTTCATATGCCAGTGGAAGAAAAGAAAGATAAAAAAGAAGAAAAGAAAGTAGAAAAAAAGAAAGAAAATAATAAAGAAAAAGATAAAGAGGAAATAGATATAGTCTAAATAAATATACTATATCTTCTTTTTTTATGTTATTATAGTTACTCACAGGGGTGATATTATGAGCAATGATTATCTTAGAGATGCTTTATTTAGTTTAAATAGAGAGGCTAATGCTGCTGATAGTTTCGAATTAAAACATTTTTATAGATCATATATTTATTCTTTGATTGATGGAATTCGCAATATAAGATATGATGTTGATTTACCAGATAGTTTGTTAAAAAAATATGCTCTATATGATTCTTTTTTGGATAAAAATTATTATAAAGAGGTGTTACTTTCTTATAGAGCTAATCGTGATTTTTATAAAGCTTTTGCTAGATTGAGTAATACTATTGAGGATTACTATTTAGAAGAACCTTATAGGTATATAGAAGAATTATCATTTGATGATTCTATTGATATGGTTAGAGGCTTTTACGATCATTATGATAAAGATATTTCTAGACATCTTGATGATTTACTTGCTGATAATTTAATTAGAGAATTTTTACCTGATACTGAAGATGCTATTGATTTTGATGGGTTTACTTATCCTATTCCTGGAGAAAAAAATCTTATTATAGCTCAAAATAATGGCGATATAAGTACATCAGGAACTCTTGCTCATGAAGTGATTCATTCATTTTTATTTAAAGGTGATACAGATTTAACATATGAAAGAGATATTAGGAAAAGTGTTAATGGTTTAGATGAAACTTATCCTAGATTTATTGAACTAGCATTTATGAAGTATTTAGAAAGTGTTGGATTTAATAGAACTGATATTTCTTCTTATATTAAAAATTATAATTCTACTTTTTCTGAGTTTTTATTTGTTTTTAATGAAATATTAGCTGATAAAGAAAGCAAAATATTTAGTGATAATTTTGATTTATTCTTGAATGCAAGAGATTATTCTTTGCCTACTGCTTTGGCTTATCATTATTTAGATAAATATTTGGATTCTCCATATATAGTTAAGAATGATTTATTAAGATTGAATCAAGAATCTAAATATAGAGATTTTCCTTATCTTTTAGATAATTTCGGATTACAAAAGAAAGATCTTGTTAAACCAAAAGTACTTGTTAAAAGTATGAGTAATTTTGATATTGCATCTTAAAAAATATTATCATATTTAGTTTTTAGTGATAGAATGTTTATAGGAGAGATAATTTATGGATTTAGTTGATGTATTTAAAAAGAAAAAAATTGGAGATAAAGTTGAAATTGAGGGATGGATTAGAAATAATAGAGATCAAAAAGAATTTGGTTTTATTGATTTTTCTGATGGAACTTGCTTCAATTCATTACAATTAGTTTATGATAATAAATTAAGTAATTTTGATGAGGTTTGCCATTATCATGTTGGATCATCTATTGTTGCTCGTGGTAAATTAGTTAAATCTAATGGTAAACAAGCAATGGAATTAAAAATAGAAGAAATTGAATTGATAGGTGATGCACCTGCAGATTATCCAATTCAAGCAAAAAGACATACTATGGAATTTTTAAGAAGTGTTTCTTATATGAGAGGAAGAACTAAAACATTCCAAGCAGTATTTAGAGTAAGAAGTGTAGCGGCTTTTGCTATACATGATTATTTTCAAAAGAATAATTATTTATATGCAATGACTCCTCTTATTACTGGAACAGATTGTGAAGGATCTAATCAAATGTTTAAAGTTTCTACATTTGACTTTAACGATATTCCAGTTGATAAAGATGGTAAAGTAGATTTTTCTAAAGATTTATTTAGTAAACAAGTATATATTACTGGAAGTGGTCAATTACATGGAGAAGCTATGGCAATGAGCTTTAAAAAGATTTATACTTTTGGACCTACATTTAGAACTGAAAATTCAAATACTAAAGTTCATGCTAATGAGTTTTGGATGATTGAACCTGAAATTGCTTTTTGTGATATTAATGGTTTAATGGATATAGAAGAAGATATGTTAAAATATGTTGTTTCTTATGTATTAGAACATTGTCCTGATGAAATTAATTTCTTTGATAGTTTTGTTGAAAAGGGATTAAGAGAAAAATTAGAAAAACTAGTTAAATCTGAATTTGTAAGAATTACTCATAAAGAAGCTATTGATTTATTAAAGAAGAGTAAAAAGAAATTTGAATTTGAACCTAGCTATGATGAAGATTTAGCTAAAGAACATGAAAAGTATATTACTGAACATTTTAATGGACCTGTATTTATTAAAGATTGGCCAAAAGATATTAAAGCTTGGTATATGAAAGTTAATGAAGATGGTAAGACTTGTGCTGCTGTTGATTTAGAAGTACCTGGAGCAGGAGAAATAATGGGTGGTAGTGAAAGAGAAATAGACTTAAAAGTATTAGATCAACGTATTAAAGAAAAAGATGTTAAGAAAGAGTCTATTGAATGGTTCTTAAATTTAAGAAGATTTGGTAGTTGCTATCATAGTGGATTTGGATTAGGATTTGAAAGATTACTTATGTATCTTACTGGTATGGAAAATATTAGAGATGTTATTCCTTTTCCTAGAACACCTGGTAATTGTGATTATTAAGAGTTTATTTAAACTCTTTTTTTTGTTATAATATACGAACGGGGGTTTTAAGATGGTAAAATATAGTGACGTAGAAATTGATAAATTTAATGAAGCTGAATATATTTTATTAGATGATAGTATTTATTATGATATTGATAAGTTTATTGAAATTTGTCATAGAAATAAGCTTGTTTCTTTTATGTTACCTGACTTTGATAGGGTTAAGTTTATTAATAGTAGTGTTAGTGATCATATTTTTAATCCTATTAGTTTAATAGATGATGGTGAGATGAGGGATAGAAGTTATATAAAAAAGAAAGACTATTTTAAATTTTCTAGATTTGGAGTTCCTTTAAGTTATACTATGTGGAATCCTGAATTTGATAGTTATATATATACTTATTTTGCTTCTAAGAATAATGGGGAACCTTGTGATTTACCTTATGTTGATAAAGTTTTTTGGAGAAAAACTTTAGAACAAATTCATTCTGATTTAGATGATTTGGACGATTTAGGTGAATTTAAAAATATTTATGAAGTATCTGATTATATTCAAGGTAATATTCAATATGTTGGAGATAATGAAGTTAGAATCGGTGATTATGATTATGTGTTTTCTGATAGTCCAACTCATAAAGTAGTAATTGATGCTTCTAAAGTAGGAACAGTACTAGATGATAGATATGGTACTTGTACTGGAATTAGTGCTTATACTATGTTACTTCTTAATAATCCTAAACTTAAAGTTAATTGTAGGATTCTATATAATGGTTCTCATGCTTGGAATTTTGTTTATCATGATGGGAACTTGTATCTATCTGATAATGCTTTAAATATTATTAGTGGAGATATTAGTGATAATTTAATGAGCAGATCTTTTAATACTAAATATGTTTTATTTGGACATGATAGAGAACTTCCTGTACATAGATTTTTTAATAATAATTTAGTCGGTTTTGAAAATATAAATGATTCTAGTTTAGATGTTCCTGCTTATCATGAATATGGTGAAAGAAAAGGACATTTTAAAGTACTAAAAATGAAACATGAGGAGGAATAATATGGTAGTTAGAATAAATGATTTAATAATAAATGGTATTAAAGCAAAAAATGATGTTCTTGGAGTAGATTTTTTTACATTTGCAGATTTATCTAATTATGTAGAATCTGTTATTAATTCTTCTGATTTAGAATTAACGCTTGATTTTGATGATGTTGATTACTTTCCTGAAATAATTGAAACGGAAATAGGTTATGAGATTGGAGATATAAAGTCGTTTTATAAGTCATATATGGAAGATAGTGATAATAAAAAGAAATCTTCTCTTCTTTTAGAACCTGAATTATTAAATAAAAGTGTTTTTGTTGATAATGGTTTTATGGTTTGTAACAATAATGGTAGATTACAAGTAGTATGTGATAATAATGTAGAATCTCTTTTAGGAAAAACTAATTTAACTGCTGACAAAGTTAAACAGTTGATTAATACATATTTATCTGATATATATTCTTTGTATAAAGAAGAAAAATCTAATTCAAAAGTGTATATAGGAAATGCATCTTTTAGAAAAATGCCAGCTGATCATTACTTTTTAATTAAAAGAGATAGATTAGTCAGTGATTGTTATTTATTATTTAGAGTTATGGATTCTTATGAGAGTGAAGATGAATTAATTCCTTATATAAAAGCTGAAGTTCAGGGAACTATTAGAAAAGAATTAGATGAGAGATATGATTCATATGATTATCTATTTAGTAATAAAAATGTAATACCTTTTAGTAATAACGATTTATTAGGTGATAATTTATTAACTTTAGATTCTTTTGTAGATAGAGATAAAGTTACTAGTAATATATTAAATTGTAATAGGAGTAAACATGAAAAAAAGATATAGTGAAGATTTAGATATTTTTTTAAAGAGATTAAAATTTAAACATATTAATATTTATCATGATAAGAGTAGTGAAGAGATTTTTCATTATATAAAAGAATATAAAAATAAGATTAATAATGATTTAGATTTTATATATTTTTTAAATTGTTTATTAAAGTTTATTAATAATGGAAAAGATTCTCATACTAAATGTAAATTTAAAAATAATAAGGCATTGCCTTTTATGTTTAGATTTCTTAATAATAAATTATATTTAGTAGAAAGCGCTTCTATATATTCATCTTATTTATATAAAGATGTTATTTCTATTAATGGTGTTAGTATAATTAAACTTATTAAAGAGATGAGAGATGCTATTAGTTATACTACTATTGGTCATTTAAATAGTGAGATTGAATTTAATTTTAGTAGTGTTAATGGTATTAGATATTTACCTAGTATTGATAGTAATACTTCTACTTTAATATTTAAATTTAGTGATAATACTTCTATTGAATTAGATATTGATAAATGTGATAGTTTTATTTTAGAAAGAGAAAACTATTTGTATGATATTCAAAATAATAGATTAATCTTAAAATATATTGCTTGTAAAGATATGGATGCTATGAATAATTTTATTAAGAATATTTCTAAGTTAGATAATTATAATAGTATTATTTTAGATATTAGAGGTAATGGTGGAGGAGATTCTTCTGTTAGTGTTCCTTTAATTGATTTTATTAA
The DNA here is from genome assembly GCA_902789225.1 of uncultured Erysipelotrichaceae bacterium. Lineage (GTDB taxonomy): Bacteria > Bacillota_I > Bacilli_A > RF39 > UBA660 > RUG343. The sequence continues at coordinate 54,257 of CADANC010000003.1, read as the reverse complement.
AAGTAAAAATCTTAAGACTATTGTTCTTACTGACTATAATGTTTATAGTAGTTCTACATTTATTATTGATTCAATGGTTAATAATAATGCTATATTTATTGGTAGTGAAATAGGTACTACTATGAATCATTTTGGAAATATTTCATCATTTAAATTAACTAATACAGATATAATAGTTAATTATTCTACTAAGTATTTTTATTATAAGAATGGTGAGTTTAGTTCTTGTTCTAAACGTAGAGAATTAAAGAAATTAGAAGATTATAGATTTAAAAGTGTACATTTTAGACCAGATATTTTACTAGATAATGATATTTTTGATATAATGAATCATAGGGATAAAGTATTAGAGAAAGCTTTATCATATGAATTTGAGGAGTAAATATGCTGTATAAAGATTTAGTTGAAAATATCGTTGATGGAAAAATAAGTCATAAGTTTAATATTTTTAAGTATTATGATTTTAATGATATTCATCTTGATTATATTCCTGGTGGAGTAGATGCTACATACATATTTGGAGGTAATCATGAGGCTTCATATAATGATAGTCCTGCTATTATTGATATGATTCTTAAACATAATACTACTAGAAATTATAAAGAGTGTGCTAAAGAATTAGATGATTATTTTAGTGTAAATGGTGATCATTTATTAATATATAGTATTGATAAAATTAATGAGGCATTTATTGGATTACAAGATGAATTAAATTCTATTTATATATATGAATTAGCTTTATATATAATTAATAATATTAATAAAGTTGAAGCTATTAAATTAGCTATATTTTTCTTATCATTTATTAATATAGGTGAAAATGATAAGAAAATTATATATAATTTGGCTCTATGTGATGAATTTACTTTCTTTGTACTTTTTTATCATATAAATCAACTTGATAATAAGAATGATATAATATTTGATTTGATTAAGAAGGTAAATGGATTTGGAAAAATCTTTTTAATGGACAAATTAAAAATAACTGATAATAAGATTAGAGAGTATATTATTACTAAAGGTGTATATAATACTAGTGATATTGCTCTTATGAGTAATATTATTTATAATAAATTAGATATTAGTAAATTTATTAATGATGATATGAGTGAAGAATTATATAAAAGTATTTCTATTATTATTGATAGTTTAATAGAAAATGATAAGATATTAAGAGATAAATTTATTAGTAATATTAATTTATATTTAGATTATTTTTATAAATTTGAAGATAAACCTTTTACCTATTTATGTATTTCTAATTTATATTTTTATAATGATGAAGGTATTCATAATAGATTAGATAAGATTGTTAATAATCGTAAATTTATTAAGAAAATTAGTGCTAAGTTAGAAGAATCAAAAGATTTTGATGAGTTATATCAAATAATATATTTGATTGATAGTTATAAATTAGATTTTGATAAAGAAATATTTAATAAGTTTATTACTAATCCTTTTAAATATACATTTATGTATGAGAAGTTAATTAAAACTAAATATAAAGATAAAGCTACTAATCTCTTAGCTGATAGTTTTCCTGGTAAGAGGGATGAATTAACTGATAATTATAGTTTATTTGATGATTATGCCTTCAAATTAAAATTTGTTTTGAAACTAATTAATGATTATCCTTTTATCAATACTAAATTTATTATATTAGGCTTAAAGAATAAGTTTGTTGATGTTAGAAATATGGCTTTGGATACATTATTTAATTGGAATAGAGAGTCTGATATTGATTTTAAGGATACTGATATTTATAAAGAATTAGTTAAATTAAAAGATAAAGAGGTTACTAAAGAATTAAAAGATAGTATTAATGAATTGTTAAGTTAATTATATGTGTGGTGATTATGAAAACATTATTTTATAGGATTATGAGATTCTTAGGATTTATTTTATTTAAGTTATTATTTTTTCCTAGAATTATTGGTAAAGAAAACATTATTGATGGTAGAGTAGTATTTGCAGGTAATCATACTAGGTGGTTAGATCCTGTACTATTAGGTATTTCTAATAGACGAATTCTTCATTTTCTTGCTAAAATAGAATTGTTTCAAGGTCCATTAAAACCTTTTATAAAGGGAATGTTATGCATTCCTGTTAATAGAAAGGTTCATGATGGTAAGGCATTAGTTGAAGCAGAAAAAGTATTAGAAAAAGATGAAGCTATTTGTATTTTTCCAGAAGGTACAATTAATAGAACAGATGATACAATAATGCCATTTAAGACTGGTGCTGTTCGTATGGCTTATTCTACTAGTAGTAAAATAGTTCCATTTACTATTAAGGGTAAATATAGATTGTTTGGTATAGGGGGAAGAGTTACACTTACTTATTTAAAACCTATCACTGTAACTAAAGATGTAGAAAAGAGTAATAAAAAGTTAGAAAAAATTATTAAAGATAAGTTGGAGGAAGTATGAGTAAAGATATAATGTTGCCATATAGAATATTTAAATTTTTATTGGGTGGTTTTTATAAGTGGTATTATAGACCTACTTTTATAGGTGTTGAAAATATTCCTAAAGAAGGTCCATTAATATTTGTTGGAAACCATAAACATGTTATGGATCAGAATGGTCCTATTCTTTGTAATAAGAGACCAATTCATTATATGGCAAAAAAAGAATATTTTGATGATAAAAAGGTTGCTTGGTTTTTTAAGATGAGTGGTTGTATTGCGGTTGATAGAAGTAAGAAAGATCCTATTGCGAAAGAAAAAGCTATTGCTGTACTTGAAAAAGGTAATTGTTTAGGTCTATTTCCTGAAGGAACTAGAAATAAAACAGATCAATTTTTATTACCTTTTAAATATGGGGCAGTTAGTCTTGCTCATAAGACAAATGCTACATTAGTTCCTTTTGCAGTAACAGGTGATTATGTTTTTCATGGAGATAATTTAACTTATAGATTTGGAGAACCATTTAAAGCTCAAGATGATTTAGAAAAGACTAATAAATATTTATATAGACAAATAGGTAATTTGATGAGAGCTTCTTTAAAGGAAGAAAAGAAGAAAAAAAAGGCTAAAAAGAAACAAAAGTAGAGTTAATTCTACTTTTTTATGTTATAATTTATATGGTGAAACTTTATGTTGATTAAAAATAATTTTGATAATGAAGATAGATATAGTTTGTTTAGAAATGTTAAGGAATTATTACATCCTTCTATTTCTAAAGAAAATATATCAGAATATAAAATAATATTAAAAGAAGGATTATTACCTATTAGAGTTTATTATCCTAAAAAAGTATCTAATATGAATAATGTTTCTATATTTATTCCTGGATCTGGTAAAAATACTGATTCAGTTGGTTTATATGATGGAATTTGTCGAGATTTAGCAATTAAATTAGATAAGTGTTTAATAGTAGTTGATTATTTTGATAAGACTATTAAATATCCTAATACTATGAATTCTATATATGAAACAGTTAAATTTTTATATAATGAATTTTATGCTTTAGGCTTAGATAGAAATAATATTTCATTAATAGGTGATGACTTAGGTGGATTATTTGTTAATGATTGTATTATTAAAAGTATAGAAGAGAATAATGGTTTTATTAATAAATGTGTTTTATTTTATCCATTAATTTCTATGGATTATTTAGAAGGTAAATATGAATCTTTTGATAGTAAAAATGATTTATTAACTTTAAATTTACTTAAAGATTTTCAAAAGAAATATTTAAAAGAAGATAATTATTATAATAAAGTACTTGAATATGATAAATTAAATTTATTTCCTGAAATGTTTATTATTTCTGGAGAGTTTGATCCTATTAAGGACGAAATTGAATTGTTTTCTAAAAAAGTAAATGGTAAATATTATTGTTTTGAAAGTAATACTCATGGATTTATTAAAAATATTCATACTATGAAGGATGATATATATAATATAGTTAAAGATTTTATTGAGGAGAATTAGTTATGGCTGTTAAAAAGAGTAAAAGAGAGATAGTTAAATTATTACTTAATAAAGAGTTTAGTGCAGAAGATGATGAAGAATTATTAGATCTTCTTGTTGAACAACCTATTGCGATTGATATAGATAAACAAGAAGATAAGAATATGACTAAAGGGGATAAAGTTGCTGATAAGATTAGTGAAATTGCTGGATCTTGGGGATTTATCTTTGGTTTTATAGCTTTTTTAGTTATTTGGATGTGTCTAAATTTATTTGGTATAGTTAAAATTGATGAATATCCTTTTATCTTACTTAATTTACTATTATCTTGTTTAGCAGCACTACAGGCTCCAATTATCATGATGAGTCAAAATAGACAAGCTAAGAAAGATTCATTAAGAAATCAAAATGATTATAGAACTGATTTAAAAAGTGAATTAATTAGTGAAGAACTACATCATAAAGTTGAAGAAATATTAAGACTAGAAAGAAGAATAGTTAGATTATTAGAGGAAGATGATGTAAATGATGCGAAAAAGTAAGTATTTATTATTAGTTATTGCTTTATTATTATTAGTTACTGGATGTAAAAAGAATGAACCTGAAATTATCAATATGTCTGGAACTGATGAAGAATTTAATGAAGACGCTGCATATAATATTAATGTTAATGGTAGTGGAAGATTACAATGTGTTAGAGATGTTAATATTACTCAGTTAGAAGATGATTTTAGATATTCAGTTACTTATAAAGATGGAGTTATTACTATGTTACATTCTCAAGAAAAAGTATCTGGTACTAATCAATCTTTATTAGATGAATATGAAGAAGCTTATAAAAACATTAAAGATCAATATAAGGGTTTAAGATATTATGATGTAACTGTTACTAGAAATGATAATTCTGTTATATATGATACTGTTATTAATTATGAGAAAATTGATATGGATAAGTTGAGAGAGATTGAACCTGAAATAGAGGGGCAAGCTGATATCTATAAAAATAATAAATTGATGCTTAAAACTTGGTGGGAGTTTTCAAAGGATATGGGGATGACTTGTAAAGGAGTATAATCCCTTTCTTGTTTTCGTAGTTTAACTGGATAAAACGCTATCCTCCGACGGTAGTAATAAGAGTTCAAACCTCTTCGAAAACACCATTTATTTTTTTTGTTATTTATGTTAAAATATATAAATGTTTTGGGGTGATAATCGTGAAAAAGGTAGTTATTGGTATGAGCGGTGGCGTAGATTCAAGTGTTGCTGCTATTGTTTTACAAAAACAAGGATATGAAGTTATAGGCCTTTTTATGAGAAATTGGGACTCTTTAGCTGATGGTGAATTAAATGGACCTACTACTGATTCAGGAATATGTCCTCAAGAAGAAGATTACAATGATGCTAAGGCTGTTTGTGATAAATTAAATATTCCTTTACATAGAAAGGATTTTGTTAAAGAATATTGGGATTATGTTTTTACTTATTTCTTAGATGAATTAAAAAATGGTAGAACTCCTAATCCTGATATTATGTGTAATAAATATATTAAATTTGATATGTTTGCTAAAGAAGCTAGAAAACTAGGAGCTGATTATATTGCAACTGGTCATTATGCTAGATTAGTAGATGGAAAACTATTAAGAGGAATTGATGATAATAAAGATCAAACATATTTCTTATCACAAGTATCTAAAGAACAATTTAGTAATGTGTTATTTCCTATAGGTGACATGGTTAAAAGTGATGTTAGAAAAATAGCAGAAGAGTATGATTTAATTACTGCTAAAAAGAAAGATTCTACTGGTATTTGTTTTATTGGAGAAAGAAATTTTAAAAACTTTTTGAAAAACTATTTACCTAATCAACCTGGTGATGTTGTTAATATTGAAACTGGTGATGTTATTGGTAAACATATTGGTCTAATGAATTATACAATTGGTCAAAGAAAAGGACTAAACATTGGTGGTACTAAAGATAAGATGTTTGTTGTAGGTAAGGATTTATCTAAAAATATTTTATATATTTCTTTAGGTGAAGATAATGACTATTTAATTAGTGATTCTTGTTTAGTTGATAATGTTAATTATCTTGGTGATGATAAGATTATTGAGTGTAGTGCTAAATTTAGATATAGACAAAAAGATGTTCCGGTTTCACTAGAATGGCTAGATGATGGTAATGTTATTGTTAAGTATCCACAAGGTGTCAAAGCAGTAACTCCTGGTCAAGCTTGCGTCTTTTATAATGATGAAGAGTGTCTTGGTGGAGGCATTATTAAAGAAGTTAGAAAGAATGGCCAAAAGCTTTGGTATTTATAATGACTAATAGATGTAGATGGGTTAATTTAAATAATCCTTTATATGTAGATTATCATGATAATGAATGGGGAAGAGCAACTCATGATGAACATCATTTGATTGAAATGTTCTTATTAGAATCTATGCAAGCTGGTCTTTCTTGGGAATGTGTTCTTAATAAAAGAGAAAATTATGAAAAGGCTTTTGATAATTTTGATATAGATAAAATAATAAAATATGATGATAATAAATTTAGAGAATTATTAAATAATTCAGGTATTATTCGTAATAAATTAAAGATTAAATGTATTGTTAATAATAGTAAAATAATTAAAAATATTATTAGTGAATATGGTTCATTTGATAATTATATTTGGCATTTTACTAATAATAAAGTGATTACTTATAAGAGAGTTCTTACTAGAAGTAGTCTTAGTGATAAGATTAGTGATGATCTTAAGAGTCGTGGTATGACTTTTGTAGGAAGTGTAATTATATTTTCTTATCTACAAGCTATTGGTATTATTAACTCTCATGATGAAAATTGTGATTTTAGAAATATTGATTAAAGGAGCAATATGTAGTATAATATATTGCATGAGTGGGGAAGGTGATAAATATGAAAAAAATCATCGCTTTTATAATAATGATCATTATAATTATCTTAATTATTGTATTAAGTTATAATTATTATAATAAGAAAAGTAATAATAAAAAATTGAAGCCAGATACTTCAAGTGAATTAATACTTCATAATAGAGATAAAGATAAAGACAAAGACAAAGATGAAAATTCTTCTAATTCTTCAAATGAGGGTGTTAATAGTAATATTCCTTCTAATGAAGCAGAAAATACTGGAAATGTTCCTAATACTGCTAGTATAGAGGATGGAGAATTTATTCCTGTTGATCATGTAGATGTAAAAATAGCTGAATCTGTAATTAAAGTAGATCAAAGAACTAAAATAGTAGTTACTTTTTATCCTGGTAACGCTAGTGATAGAAATGTGTTCTATTCTTCTAACGATAAAAATGTTGCGAGAGTTACTTCTACAGGTGAAGTTATTGGTGTAGGAGAAGGTAGCACTATAATTGATGTTACTGTTCAAGGCGACACATATAAAATATTAGTAACTGTTATTTAAGAAGCTTATGCTTCTTTTTTTGTGCTATAATCCAAATAGGAGTTAATTATTATGATAGACAATATTAATAAATTATTAGATAGTTTATCTAAGTCTAAATTTAGAGGATCATTTCATTTGAATGAAAAAATGCGTGATTATGTTATGGAAAAATCTATTGATAAGATTGCTGGGGATGCATATGACATTATTAATAAAAGGCTTGCTCCTGCATATATAGAAAATGATGGTAAACAAACACCTATGAGGCAAGTGCATCCTGTATTTATTGCTCAGCATGCTACTGGTACTTGTTGTAGAAATTGTTTGATGAAGATACATCACATTCCTAAAGGTAGAGATTTAACTGATAAAGAAGTTCGTTATATTGTTAATGTAATAATGATTTGGATTCAAAGAGAATTAAAATAATGTAAAATATTTTGTATAAATCAAAATATTTTTATTTTTATTATTAATAAGTTTTGATTATATTATAAAATATTATTGTAAGGAGAGTTTTTATGAATGAAAATATTGAAGTGTTAGAAGTTTCTGATAAAGTAGATAGTAGTAATAATAATACTAATGATGTTGTTCCTAAAAAGAGAATGCCGTTTGTTGTATTTTCTATATTAATGGGAGTAATATTTGTAGTTACTTTTATATTAATACATTTTGTTTTTTCAAACTTTCTATATGATAATATTGAAAATTATCCTTTTGGAAAAGGAATAATAGGAGAAGCTATTTTAGCAGTACTTGTTTTTTTGGTAATGTTAATATGGAAGAATTCCTATGTCTTTACTCAAAAGAAAGAAAAATTTAGTAAAGGATTAGCTTATGGATCTTTTTATCTAACATTTGGATGTATTGTTATGTTTATTACTTCATTTAGTGGTGATGTTAATGTTAGAAGTATAATAAATCTTGCTATATTTTGTTTTTTAATTGGGGTCTATGAAGAATTTTTATGTAGAGGTTGGTTACTAAATGAATTTTTAGAGAGATATGGAAGAGATAATAAGAGTATATTTTTATGTATTTGTATATCTGGAATTATATTTGGTTTATTACATTCTATTAATGTTATTAATGGTAGTATGAGTTCTGTAGATGTAATAGTTCAAGTAATTAGTGCAGCAGCTTCTGGAATAGGTTTTGGTACAATTTATTATAAAACTAAGAATATTTGGTCAGTTGTATTTTTACATGCATTTTGGGATTTCTCAATAATGTTATCAGAGACTGCTACTGTAGAAACTGTTATGATGACTAGTAAAGGTAGTGCTATAGTTAATTTAATATTTGGAATTCTTCTAGCAGTTATTGAGTTAGGAATAGTTCGTCCTTTTAGAAAAGATCTTATTAATTCTAATCCTAAAAAAGGTAAAGTAATTGGTAATGGTATTGTATTAGGAATAATATATTTTGTTTTAATTATTGTTTTTGCAATGGTTGATGTTTCTCATGGAGGAGAGACTTATGAGTTTGATAAAATAGAGTTTAATAGTACTAAAATTACTACAGATAATATTGAAACTTATAGAATTAGTAGTTCTACTAATGATATAGGAGGAGAAAATTATAATTATTCTTTATACTTTGATTCTAATAAAAAAGCTCTAGTATTTAAAAATGATAATACAAATGATTTAGTTGAGTTAGAAAAAGAATCTTTATATGACTATATTTTGGCTGAACACGATGATAAATATATTTTAGGTTATGTTATTAGTGATGAAGCAACTAACAGTATATTTAAATATAAGATTATTGATAAGAGTGATTTATCTGATTCTAAAGAATTCTTAGATAATGTTCATGATAAAATGAAATCTTATGCTATTAGCGATGTTGGTGAATTAGTTACTATTGAAGATGGTGATAATGGAGATTTCTATGTTGCGGTTAAAACTGATGATTTTGGATATTTTGTATTAACTGATGAAAATAAGATGAGTGTATATACAGGATTAAATAATTAGAGCTTCGGCTCTTTTTAATTGACTTTTTAATTATTTTATGATAAAATATGCCTAATTAAATGGGGGTGCAATAGATGGAAGAATTTGTAAAAAATCCTAATCCAACTAAGGATCAACATTTTATGGTTGATCAAAATATGTTAAAAAGAATATATGACTCTGCTAATATTCAACCTTATGAAACTATTTGTGAAATTGGTGGAGGAGAAGGAGCTTTAACTGATTATTTAATTTCGGGTAATAATTTTGTTACTGTTATTGAAAAAGATACTTATTATGCTAATTATTTAAAAGAAAAATATAAGGATAGAAGTAATGTTACAGTAATTGAAGGTGATGCACTAGAATTTGATTTTTCTACTTATGATAGAATTGTTGCTAATTTACCTTATACTATAACTGAACCATTCTTAATTAATTTGGCTCAATCTGGAGCTTTAGGTTATGATAAGAATGAAAGAAATAGTACTTCTATTTTAAAAAGTATTACTTTAGTTTTAGGTCAAAATAGTGTAAGAAAGATGGTTGCTCCTATACAAATAACTGATGGTAAAAGTAGATGTCAAAACTCAGAGTTTGGTTTAATAGGTGCAATATGTCATTCTATGGTTGATGTTGATATTGAATGTGCTATTCCTAGTGAAGCATTTTATCCAGAGCCTGCAGTTACTTCTTTCTTAGTTAATTTAACACCTAAGAAGAAAAAAACTACTGTTGATAGAATTATGTCTAGTTTTTTAACTGACAAGAGAGGGTTAGCTCCATCTATTAATAGAGTTTATAATATGATGTTACATCAAGGTAAAGTTTATAAATTAAATAAACATAAATCTCAATCTATTTCAGTTAATACTGATTGTACTTCTAAAGTAATAGGTGATAAAAATATTTATGATTTAACTAATGGTCAAATTTCTACTTTAATTCAAGATTTAATTAGAAATGATCAAAAGAATAAATCTCGTACTTCTAGATCTGGTAGAGATTTGGATGATCCTATGTATCAATATAGAAGATATAAAGAAACTGGAAGATTAGATAGTGACTTTGATTACGAAGATGAAGAATTTGATTTAGATGAAAACTTTATGCCTGTAAGAAAAAATCATGTTAAAGAAAAATATCAAAGAACTTATGATTATTTATATGATATGACTAGATATGATGCATTACTTCATAGAGGTTTAGAATATTTAGAAGAAAGTGAATTAAAAGATAGATTAACTGGTAAAGTAGTTGAAGAACTACCTGATGTTAAAGTTAAGAGGGTTATTTAATCCTCTTTTTTTTGTTTTTTCTTGACAAAAAATATTTATGGTGTTTATATAAGAAATGAAAAAAGTTTCATAATTTTATTCACAGACAATATTTTCAGTTAAAGTTGCGATTATATTGGCTGCCTTAATTTATAAGTATTTATATTTGTAGTTTAAGTTGCACAAATATTATGTTGTTAATTTTAAAAGAAAATATTGCGGTATTTTCTTTTTTTGTTAGGAGGGTAATTATGAAAAAAAAGAAAGCTATTGTTGCATTAAGTGGTGGAATCGATAGTGCAGTTAGTGCTGCTATTGCAAAGAAAGAGGGGTATGATCTATATTTCTTAACTGTTAATTATGGTCAAAAGAATGTTGAAAGAGAAATAGCTAATTCTAAAAAGTTAGCTGAACATTTTGGTTGTAAAAGACATAAAATTATAGATATGAAGTGGTTAGGTAGGCTAGGAAGAAGTTTAATTACTGATGGTGATATTAAAGAAGGTGAATCAGCTGATGATTTAATCTATGTTCCTAATAGAAATTCATGTATTATTGCTGCATGTGTTGCATGGGCTGAAGTAATTGAAGCAGATGCTATTTATACAGGTAGTGAAGCAGGACCTTGGATTTGTCCTGATAATAGTCCTGAATACTATGAAAAAGTTAATGATTTAGTTTCTATTAGTACTAAGTTAACTAAAAACTTAAAAGTAGTTGCTCCATGTAATTATAATAAAAAAATAGATGATATAAGACTTGCTCATGAATTTGGTATTCCTTTTGAATATACTTGGACATGTGTTGCTAGAGGAGATAAAGCTTGTGGTAAATGTGAACCTTGTAGAGGAAGGTTAGAAGCATTTAAAGAATTAGGATTAACTGATCCCGTTGAATATGATAATTAGGAGGATATATGTACTACGTTAAAAAAAGATTAGAAATTAGTGCTGCTCATAATTTAAAACTTGATTATGAAAGTAAATGTGAAAATCTACATGGACATAACTGGATAATTGTTATTTATTGTAGAAGTGAAGAATTAGATAAAAATGGTATGATATTAGATTTTACTGTTATTAAGAAAAAGATTAAAGAAAAGATGGATCACAAATACTTAAATGAAATATTTGATTTTAATCCTACAGCAGAAAATATTGCTAAATGGATATGTGATGAATTAAGTCCTTTCTGTTATAGAGTAGAAGTAACTGAAAGTGAAGATAATACTGCTATTTATGAGGTTTAGAAATGTTTGTAAATGAGATTTTTTATAGTATAGATGGGGAAGGATTAAGAACAGGTGAGTTAGCAGTATTTATAAGACTAGCTGGTTGTAACTTAAAGTGTTCTTATTGTGATACTTTATATGCTTTAAAGAAAAGTTCTGGTACTTTTATGAGTATTGATGAAATATTAGATAAAGTTTCTACTTATAATTGTAAAAATATCACTCTTACTGGAGGAGAACCACTACTTTTTCCTGAAGCAGAAAAATTAATTGAAGAGTTATTAAAAAATAAATATAAAGTAAATATTGAAACAAATGGTTCTATAGATATTTCTAAGTATTTAGGTAAATGTTTAATTACTATGGATTATAAATTACCTAGTAGTGGAATGGAAGATAAGATGCTTCTTTCTAATATTGAAAAATTACAAGATGGCGATGTTTTAAAATTTGTATTAGAAGAAAGTGATTTTTCTAAAATAGAGGAAATATTAAGTACCTATGATGTTAAATCTTATATTTATTTAAGTCCTATATTTGAAAAGATTGATCCTGAAAAAATAGTTGAATTTATGAAGTATTTAAATTCAAAAAATATTGATACTTCTAAAATGAGAGTTCAAGTTCAATTACATAAAATTATATGGGATCCTAATATGAAAGGTGTTTAAAATGAAGAATTTTGATTTAAAACTAATTGAAGATTCAGTTAGAAATATATTAATTGCTTTAGGTGAAGATCCTGATAGAGATGGTTTAGTTGAAACACCTAAGCGAGTTGCTAAAATGTATGATGAAGTTTTTGAAGGTATGAAATATTCTAATGATGAAATTGCTGAAATGTTTAGTAAATGTTTTGTAGAAGATTATGATGGAATGATTATTGAAAAAGATATACCTACTTTTAGTTATTGTGAACATCATATGGCTCTTATGTATAATATGAATGTTTCTTTAGCATATATTCCTAAGGGTAAAGTAATTGGTTTATCTAAGATAGTTAGAATAGTTGATATGGTATCTAAAAGACTTCAATTACAAGAAAGATTAACTAAAGACATTGGTGACATAATTATGAAGAGTTGTTCTACAGATAGCGTAGCAGTTATTGTATCTGGAGAACATTCTTGTGTTACTACTAGGGGTATTAAGAAAAATGGAGAAAAGACTGTAACTACTTATTTTACAGGAGATTTCAAAAATAATAATGAATTAAGAAAAGAATTTTTAAATTCTATAGGTAAATAAAATGGATGGATTATATAATGTTATTTCTTATATATGGGGAGTTCCTCTTACTTTATTTATTGTTATAGCTGGATTATATTTTAGTAAGTGCACTAATTTTTTACAAATTAGAGGAATTAAAACTATATATAAGAATACTATTGGTAAATTAAAGAATTTTGGGGATGAGTCTTATAAAACTATTACTTCTGTATTAGGTGGTACTATTGGTACTGGTAATGTTGCTGGAGTTGCAACTGCTATTGCTGTTGGTGGACCTGGTGCATTATTTTGGATGTGGTTAATTGCACTATTTAGTATGGCTACAAAGATGGTAGAAGTTACTATGGCTGTTCATTATCATAAGAAAAGTGATGATGGATATGTAGGTGGACCTATGTATTATATTAAACATATTGGGAAGAAGGTTGGACCTATTTTATCAGGGGTTTATGTTTTCTTCTTATTAGTATATGTTTTATGTGATTCAGGTTTTGTTCAAATGAATACAGCTGCTACATCAATACTAGATACATTTAACATTGGTAAAATTGTTGTAGCAATCATTTTAATAAGTGTAGGAATATTAGTTGTATCTGGAGGATTAAAAAGAGTTAGTTCTATTCTAAAGAGATCTGTTCCAATTATGTTTATTTTCTACTTTATTATTAATCTTATTGTAATAATTATTAATATTAAAAATCTTCCTGTTGGAATAGCTAATGTTTTTAAATATGCATTTAGTCCTGCACCTGCTATTGGTGGTTTTGCTGGAGCAAGTGTAATTGATGCTATAAGTAAGGGTGCTGCTAGAGGTATATTTGCTAATGAGGCAGGTACAGGTACTTCTACTACAGTACATGCTACTTCTACTAATAATCCTGTTGTTCAAGGTATGTGGGGAATGGTTGAGGTGTATATAGTTAGTTTTATTGTATGTACTTTAACTGGTTTATTAATTATGAGTACTGGAGTATGGACAAGTGGAGTAGATGGAGCACCTCTTGTTTTAGCGGCATTTCATTCAGTATTTGGTAATATAGGTAAATACATTTTATGTTTTGTAATTGTAACATTTGCTTGCTCTACTTATATAGGATTCTTCTATGAATTTAGTACTTGTATGAGATATATATTTGGAGATAAATCATTTAAGTTCTTAAAATGGATTTATATTTTTCCAATAGTTTTTGCTGTATTTCTTCCAATTGAAGCAATATGGTCTATGGCTGATATGACAGTTGGATTTATTGTTATACCTAATATTATTGCTTTATTTATCTTGAGTAAGAAATTTAAGGAGCTATTTAGAAAATATGAAAAAATACATGGTTAGTTTAGTAATATGTGTCGCTGATGATTCTAGAATAAAAAATATGCTAGATAGCATTAAAGAGCATTGTGAAGTAGTAGTAGTTATTAATGGTGGAACTAAAGAGGTAAAAGATATTGTTAATAGTTATAAAAAGAGTAAAAAATTTGATTTGAAAATAATTGAGATTGGAGAGCGAAATCTTTCTAAATCTAGAAATATAGGTATGATTAATGCAACATATGATAAAGTAATATTTTATGATAGCGATTGTATTATGAAACGAGGAGCTATTAAAAAATATGATGAAATGTTAGATAAGTATTTATTAGTAGATGGGTATGTTAAATTTAGTAGTGATAATTTTCAAAGTAAGATTGTTAGTGTTTTAAGATCTATGGGAATACCTGGATATGCGTTATGTCCTTCTATTGGTATTCATAAAGATATTATTAAATTAATTGGTTATTATTTTGATGAAGAAATTAAATGGATTGAAGATTCTGAATTAAATAAAAGATGTAAGGATAAGAATATTGAGGTAGGACTTATTAGATCAGTTACCTGTATACATGATAATTTAAGTTTTAAACAGGATTTACGTTCTGCTTATAGATATGGTACAGGTGTTAAGACTGCTGCTAGAAAAGGACTTCATGAAAAGAGACCTACTGCTAATTGGAATCTTATATTTCCTTGCTTTAGAGAAAATATTTTATCTGGTTTTTATTGCATAATTTGGAATATTGTTTATTGTTTAGGATATTATTTTAGTAGGAGTTAATTATGGTAAGAATTTTAGATGAAAAGATGGCTAAAAATATTTGGGATGATACTATATTAAAATTAAGTAATCCTACATATTATCAGTCTTATGATTATTCTAGAACTTATATGGAAGATGAAGAAATTAATTTCTTATATGATAATGATGGTGATAAAAAGATTTATGCTTTTGCTAAATTAAAGAAGGGTTTTGTAAAAATACCTTTTGGACCTATAGTATCTAGTAATGCTACTGTAGAAGATATAATGAGATTTATAAGTGAAGTCTCTGAAATTTATCAACAAGATGTAATGTTTTCAATTTCTGATGATCAAATAGAAGAATTTAATAATAAATTTGGAGATATTCAAAAAGATTGGTATTTTGTTACTCCTTTAATTGATACCACTTTATCAATGGAAGAAATTTTACATAATTGTAATGCAAATAGAAGAAGAATTATTAAAAAGGGATTAATTAATATACCTAGAGAAAATATTAAATATGGAGTAGAGTATATTGATGAGTTTTATAAATTATATAATAAAAGAATGAATGAGACGGGTGGTAGAGTTGATTTTTCACTTGATTATTTAGAGCATAATTTAAGTGAAAAGAATAGTGATTTGGTTGTTTGTTTAGATAAGGATAAAGTAATTGCTGGTCATGTTATTTATCATTTTGGTAATACTCTTATTACTAGATATAATTGTTTTGATTCTTTATATTCTAAGATTAGTCCTTCAGCAAGAATAGATTATGAATTAATTAATTATGCATGTTCTAATAAAGATATAGATTATTATGATATGAGTGGTCTTGCGACAGGGGAAGAGATTACTGAGAAGACAAGCAATATTAATAGATATAAACAAAGTTATGGACCTACAAAAGTATTAAGATATCAATGGTATAGATATAAAAAATAGGAGGGTTAATGAAAACTATTGGATTAAATGGTTATACTGATAGAGGACATGATGGAGGAGCTAGTTTAATTGTTGATGGAAAGTTAGTTTTCTCTATTGAAGAAGAAAAGATAATTAGACAAAGACATGCATATGATTCACTACCTACAGAGTCAATTAAAGCATGCTTAGAATATTCTAATTTAAGTTTAGATGATATTGATAAATTTGTTATCGGATGGGATTATCATTCTTTATATAAGATGATTAATAAAGAATTTATTTCTAATGAAGAAATGTCTAAATTATTATTTGGAAATGAAAAGTATGCATCAAAGATAAGTTATATAAATCATCATATTGCTCATGCATATAGTACTTTTATTCCATCTAATTATGAGGACGCATTAGTATTTATTATTGATGGTCAAGGTGAAGATATAGCAACTTCAATGTTTCTGGCAAATAGAAAAGATAATAAGATGGAACTTTTATATGAATCAACTGTTTCATTAGGATATTTTTATACAGGTATTACTAAACATTGTGGTTTTCATAGTGGACAAGAAGGTAAAACTATGGGACTTGCGTCTTATGGAAAACCAATTTATTATGATGATTTGAAAAAGCATATTTATCTTGATGAAAATGGTGAGTTGAAATGTTCATTTCATATAGAAAAAGTTAGTAAAGATGAAGAATCTGCTTCTGTTAAGAAGTGGAGAGAAATACTTGATGAGATTCTTCCAAAAAGAGAAGAAGGAATTGTAGAAGTTGATGATAGTGTTATGCCTTATGCTAATTTGGCAGCTTCTGCTCAATTATTACTTGGAGATATAATGGTTGGATTAGTTGATAAATATGCTAAAAAATATAATATTAGTAAGGTATGCTTAGCTGGAGGTGTTGCACTTAATTGTCCTACTTCATCTAGAATTGAAGCTATGCCTAATATAGATAGTGTATTTATTCAACCTGCTGCAAACGATGGTGGAATATCTTTAGGAGCAGCAATTTTTGGAGCAGTCAACTCAGGCGATGATGTTAGAATTGAAATGATTCCTTATACTGGATTAGAGTATGATTCTAAATCAATTGAAGAAGCTTTAAAGGCAAAAAAATATAAATATGAAATTATTGATAATATTGAAGAGAAGATTGCTGAGTTATTAAATGAAGGTAATATAGTTGCTAATTTCCAAGGAAGAATAGAACTTGGACCTAGAGCACTTGGTAATAGAAGTTTACTTGCTAGTCCTGAAAAGTATGAGATGTTAGTTAGAATGAATACTTTAAAAGGAAGAGAAGTTTGGAGACCACTTGCTCCTGCAGTATTATATGAAGAACAAGATAAATATTTTGATTCTAATATTTTTTCTCCTCATATGACAAAGAATTTTAATGTATTAGATTCTAAAAAAGATAGGCTACAAGCTATTACTCATGTTGATGGTACTGCTAGAATTCAATCTGTTACTAAAGAATATAATGAAAGATTTTATAATATAATTAATAATTTCTATAAATTATCAGGTATTCCTGTAGTAATAAACACTTCATTTAATGTTAAAGGTGAACCTATTGTTTGCACTCCAGAAGATGCAATTGATGGTTTTGAAAGAATGAATTTAGATTACTTAGTAATGGGTAATTATCTAGTTAAGAAAAAAGATATTCATGTAACAATTGTTTCTTATACGCCTTATTTTAAAGATGTTGATGATAGAATTTTAAAAAAGTATTTAGAGAATGAAGGAGCATATGTAAATATTGTTTCTTGGGATGATAATTCATATGATTGGAATAGACCTGATATTGTTATAATTAGATCTACTTGGGATTATCATGAAAGATTAGATGAATATGTTGATTGGTTAAAATCTTTAAAGAAGAAAAAAGTAAATGTTTATAATGATGTAGATATAGTTTTAAATAATATTTATAAAGATAAACAGATTAAATGGTTAAAAGATAATAATGTAAAAATTATGGATAGTGTTGTTTTATCTAATACTAATAAATCTTTAGTTGTGCCTGAGAAAACATTGAAGAAAACAATTAAAAAATATTTAGGTAAATATTATGGTAAGAAGATGTTTGTATTAAAACCAGCTGTTTCTGCTAGAAGTTATAATACTTATTTAATAGATCCTTTTAATGTTAATAATGATGAAAATTCTCATATTGAGAAAAATTATGAAAAAGCATTTAAAGAATTATTAGATAAGTTTTCTGAAAGAGGAGTTATTTTACAAGTATTTGCTGAGGGAATTAAAGAGGGAGAATATGGAATGGTTTTCTTAAATGGAAAATTTGTTCAAGCTGTATGTAAAAAGCCTGGTAAATTATATGGTAAAAAAGAAAAAGAAGGAGTTGAAAAGCTTCCTGATAATTTACTAAATTTTGCTGAAAATATTGTTAAAAAACTTCCAATAGATAAAGTATTAATTGCTAGAGTAGATGCTATTATAGAAGAGGGAGAACCTACTTTAATGGAATTAGAATTAGCTGAGCCTAATATTTATATTAGACAAACTGATGGAGTTGGATTAAATATATATGATCCTGATTGGTATATTCCTGAAGTTGCTAGAGTTGGATGTCATAATCAAAAATTAATTGATTTTGCTAAAAATATTATTGAGAGAGCTAAAAAATGAAAATTCTTTCTGTAATATGGAATCCTTCATATGATTTTAAAGACAGAATAATTGAAAGTATTCCTGATTCTTATGATAAGTCTATGATAGGTGACTTTATAATAGATGGTAATTTCAAAAGATTTATTGATGAATTTTATGATTATCCTGATGATGAAAAATGGAAAAGTGATTATAAGTACAATGATTTAGTTGTTTATAATCCTCAAATTATTTCTTGCTTTTATATTAATATTCACTCATTAAGAAAGATTTATGTTGCTAGTAAGGATAAATCATTTTATAAAGACATTTTTACTTTAAAAAGAGATATTAGAAATGATTTTTCTAAAGTAATTAATAGTGAAAAAGGAATAGATTTATATTTAGAAAATATTCTTCATATGGCTGATGATGAAGAGGAAAGTAAAAGACAATTAGATGTAATAAAAAGATATGGAAAAAAGATATAATGAATAAAGTTAAGAGTTTTGTAAAAGATATAGATAGTGCAAAGTACTATGATAAATTAATGTGTTATTCTAAAGAATTATTAGATTTTATTAATGATAATTATTTTTTGAAACATAATAATAATATAGTTTGTGAAATAGGAAGTGGTACTGGAATACTTTCTAAGGATTTATTAAAATATGATATTAAATTTATTGGGGTAGAGCCTGATATCAATATGAAAGAAGTATCTGATTATAAATTAAATAAATATACTAATTATAGTAGTGTTTTAGGTAATTGTTATGACACTAAGTTGGATGATAATAGTATTAATTATGTATTTGTTGCTCAAGCATTACATTTATTTGATATTAGCAAGTTTAAAATAGAATGTAATAGGATATTAAAAAATTCTGATAATATATTTATTATTTGGAATAGATATGATTTTCAAAAAGAAGTTTTTAATGATATGTTGAATGTTTTAATTAATGTTTATCCTACTTGTGACTTTAGATATTCAAAAGATAATTTTAATGAAGATTTTAAAACTGAAGTTAGAGAAAATATATTAAGTTGTAATGATTTATATGAAGGTGAAATTATTCAAAAGACTTTTGATAATTCTATATATTTAGATGAAGCAGAGTTTTTAGATTTTGCTTTATCTTTTGAATTATATCCTTTACATGGATTAAAAAATATATGTAATACTATTAAAGATAAGAAAATTGATATAGATACTTATAAATCTGAAATGATTAATATTTTTAATAAGTATAAAGTAAATAATAAAATTAAATTACCTATAACTACAGATTTGGTTTATAGTGAATATACTAATTAAAGAATAAACTTTATGGTTTATTCTTTTATGTTATAATTTTATTGGTGATTATATGGAAATTATATTAAATAAGTTAAATGGTTTTTGTGCAGGATCTTCTAATACTATAAAACAAGCTATTAGAATATTAGAACAATATGAAGAAAAGATATATTGTTTAGGTGAGATTCTTCATAATGAGAGAGTAATTGGTAGTTTGGAAGATAAAGGTATGATTACTATTAATAGTATAGATGAAGTTCCTGATGGGGCTAAATTGATATTTAGAGCTCATGGTGAGACAAAAGATAATTATTTAGAAGTAAAGAATAAAAATATTATGTTATTTGATTTTACTTGTCCTAAAGTTAAAAAAATACATGATAAAGTTGAATCTAATTCAAAAGATAGTTTTGTAATTATTATTGGTAAAAAGACTCATCCTGAAGTAGTTGGAACTAAATCTTTTGCTGGAGATAATTCTTATGTTATTGAAAATGAAAATGATATAGATGATTGTTTTAATAAAGTAATTGAATCTAATCTTAATAGTATATATATCTGTAGTCAAACGACTTATTCTAGTGAAAAATTTAATGAAATTACTGATTTTATTCAATCTAAATATGATAATTATACTTATATAATTGATAATACTACTTGTCCTGCAACTAAAAATAGACAAGATGAGACGAGTCGACTTTGTGATAGCGTTGATGCTATGATTGTAATAGGTGGAAAGCATTCTTCTAATACTTTAGAACTTGCTAATATTGCTAGAGAAAAGTTAGATAAAGTATTTTTAGTTCAAGATATATCTGATTTAGAAGATATTGATTTATCTAATATTAATAAATTAGGTGTAAGTTCAGGTGCATCTACTCCTAATGAAGTAACTAATGAGATTATTGATTATATCAATAATAAATATAATTGATATGGTATACTATTGTTGAAGGTGGTTTAATGAAAAACTTATTAATTAGTAATTTAAATGAAAAAGATGTAGATCATTTTACTAGTGATATAGGACTAATGCTTAGAAAAAAGTTTGATGGACCTTTTAAAAAAGCATGTAATATTTTTACAGGAGTTAATATTATTGATGTTAGAAATAAAGATTTTTCTAATGATGATGATTATTTTGCTTATCTAGCAAAACACAGTGATAGAATTCCTATAAGTGAATATCCTTTAAAAAAGGGTAAGAATAATATTATTCTTGAAAGATATCCTGAACTTGATAAAGATGAGCCTTATATTTTTGTTTGCAATCATACTTGCCCAGAAGATATTGAAACTATTTTGAATGTTATTGATAGAAATGCTTATTTAGTACTTGGTTCTATTGAAACATTACAATATGATCCTGAAGCTTATCTTTCATGGTTAAATGGAATGGTCTGTTTTGATATAATGGATCAACAACAAAGAACTGATTTAATTCCTAAAATGAAAAGAATTCTTAGGACTAATAGTATATTAATATTTCCTGAAGGTAGTCATAATTATAATCCTAATAAGATCGTTAATAAATTGTTTGATGGGCCAGTTAATTTAAGTCTAGAAACTGGTAGAAAAATAGTTGTTTGTACATTAATTAGAGATCAAGAAAATAATATTTCTTATGTTGATGTAGGTCATCCTATAAATTTGGAAGACTTTGGTGTAGAAAGAGATTATAGTTTGGATGAAAGAGATAGAGAGAAAAAATATGTTAATACATTAACTTCTTTAATTAGAGATAAGATGACAAGTGCTGTTTATCCGATGATGGAAAGACATTTTGATCAAATTAAGAGAAGTGAACATGATGATTTAGAAGAAGAGTTGAGACAGGAAAAAGTTAGAGATTCATTTGAAAAAATGAAGTGGAATAAAGATATTTTTGATGGTGAATTCTTAACTAAGAAAACAAAAGATGATTTAGAATATGAAGAAGTAATTACTACTATTAGTAATTTAAGGTTTAATAAAGATGTTATTAGAAATACTTTATTAAATACTAGAAGTGCTGTTTTATTAAAAAATGATTTAGATAGAAAAGATGTTCCTTCTGTTATGAGAAGACATTTACAATTAGTTCAAAGTGAAAATGGTAATGTAAAAAAGAGATAATAGTCTCTTTTTTTTTAATTATGTGTGATACAATATAGTAGGAGGATAATAATATGATAGAGTATGAGATACCTTTTGTATGCTTGATATTTACTGCTATAATTACTATTGTCTTTTTTACTAGAAAGAAAGTTGATTTAGAAGAAAATTATTATTATAAAAATATACTTATATTTACTTTATTAGTTAATATATCTAATTTAGTATCTCATTATATGGCTAGTATTTATGCTGTAGATTCTATTCCTGATTGGTTTCAATTGTTCTTTTCTACAGTTAATAAATTAGGTTCTTTATTTATTATTGTTATTACTACTAATGTTCTTGCTTATATTTTATATATTTCTTTTGAAAAGTATAGAAAGAACGTTCAAAAAATTACTGTTTGTAATTATATATTTTATACTATTGTAGGTATTATTATATTTTTATTAGATTTTAAAGTTTATAAAACAGGAGGTATTACTAGTGGAGAAGGTTCTTCTATAATATTTACTTATTTAATTGTATTTTTAGAAGTATTTGCTGCTTTCTTTATATCAATTTATAATTTTAAAAAATATGATAGAAGATATTATGCTTTATATTTTATTATTCCTATAATTATTGTTTTAGGTTTATTTGTTATGTTAAATCCTGAATTTAATATTTATGATTTAATACTATCATTACTTTGTTATTTAATGTATTTTTCTATTGAAAATCCTGATATTAGATTATTAAATCAAGTAGAAAATGCTAGAGATGTTGCTGAAAAAGCTAATAGAGCTAAAAGTGATTTCTTATCTAGTATGTCACATGAAATTAGAACTCCTTTGAATGCTATAGTTGGTATGAGTGAAGATATTTTATCTCGTAAAGATGAATTACCTAAAGATGTAGTTGAAGATGCTGAAGATATTACTACTGCTTCTTATACATTATTAGAAATAGTTGGTAATATTTTAGATATTTCTAAAATAGAATCTAATAAGATGGAAATTAATAATGTTTCTTATGATTTTAAAGAAGAAGCTCATACTCTTTCTAGAATACTTGCGACTAGAATAGGTGATAAGAATATTAGTTTTCATGTTAATATAGCAGAAGATATTCCTGAAGTGTTAATTGGTGATAAAACACATATTAAAGAAATTATTAATAATTTAATTACTAATGCTATTAAATATACAGAAGAGGGTGAAATAGATTTTACTTGTAAATGTATTAATCATGGTAGTTTATGTAATTTAATGATTAGTGTTAGAGATACTGGTAGAGGAATTAAAGCAGAAGATATTAATAAATTATTTAATAAATTTGAAAGATTAGATATTGAGAAGAATAGTACTAGTGAAGGTACTGGATTAGGGTTATCTATTACTAAAAAATTAGTTGAAATGATGGGTGGAAATATTAATGTTGAATCTTCTTTTGGAAGTGGATCTTTATTTGTAGTTAATATTCCTCAAACTATAGGTATTAAAGAAATTAAATATGAAAGTGCTAATAAGAGAGAAGTAAATTATATTGATTATTCTTTTAGAAGAGTTTTAATTGTAGATGATAATTTACTTAATATTAAAGTTGCTAAAAGAGCACTTGATTCATTAGGAGTACAAATAGATAGTTGTGTATCTGGCATGGAGTGTATTGATAAAGTTAAATCTGGAGAAAATTATGATGTAATACTTATGGATATTATGATGCCTAAAATGAGTGGAGAAGAATGCTTTAAAGAACTTAAAAAAATAGATGGTTATAATATTCCTGTTATTGCTTTAACTGCTGATGCTATAGAAGGAGCTAGAGAAAAATATTTAGATTTAGGTTTTATAGATTATATTGCTAAACCTTTTACTAAAGATCAAATTAAAGAAAAATTAGATAAGATATTTTCTAATAATGATACAGGAGCAACGTCTACTAATGTAAAGGAAATAGATTGGTCTAATGTTGAAGGTTATGTTATTACTAGTGGAAATATAGAGAAAGAATAATTTTTACTATTCTTTTTCTTTTTTTAAATTTTTTTTTGATATAATTAATTTGGTGGTGTTGAATTATGGATAAAATTTTAGAAAGTGCTTTAAGAAAAGAGAAAAAAAGACAAGAGAATAATATAGAATTAATTGCATCTGAAAATTATGTTTCAAAAGATGTATTAAAATTACAAGGTTCTATTCTTACTAATAAATATGCTGAAGGATATCCTGGTAAGAGATATTATGGTGGGTGTCAATATATAGATATTTTTGAAAGTAAAGCTATTGAATATATTTGTGAATTATTTAAATGTAATTATGCTAATGTTCAACCTCATAGTGGTAGTAGTGCTAATATGGCAGTATATAGAGCTTTACTTCAAAAAGGTGATAAAGTTATGGGTATGAATTTATCTAATGGTGGTCATTTAACTCATGGTCATAAAATGAGTTTTAGTGGTCAAGATTATGATATTGTTTCATATGATGTTGATCAAAATACTGAGATGTTAGATTATGATGAGATTGAAAAATTAGTATTAAGAGAAAAACCTAAAATGATTATTGCTGGAGCTAGTGCTTATTCTAGAATAATTGATTTTAAGAGATTTAGAGAAATTGCTGATAAAGTTGGAGCTATTCTTATGGTAGATATGGCTCATATTGCAGGACTTGTAGCAGCTGGATTACATCCTAGTCCAATTCCTTATGCTCATGTAGTAACTTCTACTACTCATAAGACTTTAAGAGGACCTAGAGGTGGAATTATTTTAACTAATGATCAAGATATAATTACTAAGATTAATAAAACTATATTTCCTGGTATTCAAGGTGGTCCATTAATGCATGTTATTGCTGCTAAAGCAGAATGCTTTTATGAAGCGTTACAACCTGAATTTAAAAAGTATGCTGAACAAATTATTAAGAATGCTAAAAGTATGTGTGATGAATTAATGAGTAAGGGTGTAAAAATAGTAAGTGGTGGTACTGATAATCATTTATTCTTAGTAGATGTTAATACTAGTTTTGGTATTACTGGAAAAGAAGCTGAAAAGGTACTTGATGATATATGTATTACTGTTAATAAGAATACTATTCCTGGAGAGACTTTATCACCTAGTGTTACTAGTGGTTTAAGATTAGGTACTCCTGCTATGACAACACGTGGCTTTAAAGAAAAAGAATTTATATATGTAGCAGATATTATTTATGATGCATTATCTAATCATGATGATAAGAAAAAATTAAAGGAATTAAAGAATAAAGTTTTAGAATTAACTTCTAAATTTCCAATATATAAATAGTTTTAAGGAGGAGTATGAAATATAAAAGAATATTAATTAAACTTAGTGGAGAAGCACTTGCTGGAGATAATGGTTTTGGTATTGACTTTGAAAGGGTGTTAGATGTTTGTCGAGAGATTAAAGAAATAAATGAAGAAGGTAGTCAAGTTGCAATAGTTGTTGGAGGAGGAAATTTCTGGAGAGGTAGAAGCAATACTATGATGGATAGATGTACGTCTGACTATATTGGTATGCTTGGTACTACTATGAATGCTCTTGCATTAGGAGATGCATTTAAACAATTAGGAGTTGACGTTAGAGTACAGACTGGAGTTGAGATGAGACAAATTGCAGAATATTATATAAAAGATAGAGCAATTAAACATCTTAATTTAGGAAGAGTTGTTGTCTTTGGATGTGGAACAGGTTCACCTTTTTTCTCAACTGATACAGCTGCTGCTTTAAGAGCTGCTGAGATAGAAGCTGATTGCTTGATTAAAGCAACTAATGTAGATGGAGTATATGATAAAGATCCTAATAAACATGATGATGCTACTAAGATAGATGAAATTAGCTATATGGATGTATTAAATAAAAATATAAAAGTTATGGATTCTACAGCAATGACTTTAAGTATGGATAATGATATTCCTATTGTTGTTTTTGATATTAATAAAAAAGGCGATTTAAAGAAAGTTGTTAATGGGAAAAAAGTAGGTACTATAGTTTCTAATAATTAATATTTAATCATTGATTAATTTAAATTTATTATGTATTATAGTTAATTAGTTGTATATTTTATTTAGATAAGTAGGGATGAAATTGAATAATTATATTGTTGTTTCGACATTATGTAATAGTAAAAAGACTGCTGATAAGATTGTTAAAGGTCTTTTGAAGAAAAAATTAGTCGTAGGTTGTCAAGTATATGAATGCGATTCTACGTATTTTTGGCGCCGTGATATAGAAGCTCAACATGAATATTTGATTCAGGCTAGATCTAGAGAATCTTTATATCCTAAAATTGAAGAAGAAATAAAAAGACTTCATGATTATGAAGTTTGTGAGATATCTTACTATGTTATTAATGGAGGAAGCAAAGAATTTTTTGATTGGATTGACGATGAAATATAATATTTAAGAAATAATATTTTATTCAAATTTATATTATGATATAATTTTTTTAAAGGAGTAAGTTATGGAAAATAATAATGAAAATTTAACTAATCAAAATAATGGTAATCAACCTGGAAAAAAGACATATTCTGCAGGATTAACTGTTGGTATACTTTCTATTCCTTGTGGTTTATTGATTGCTATAAGTGGATGGATATTAGGTATTGTTGGTATTGTTATTAATAATAAACATAAAGATGAATACAATACTACTGCTGGTTTTACATTAAGTATTATTGGTTTAGTTTTATCAATTCTTAATTCAATTCTTGGTGTATATCTATCTTTTAAATAAGATAGATTTTTTTTATTGACTGTTAATATGAGTTATTTTAAAATTAAGTTGTGAGTTTTATGAAGAGATTTTTTATATTATTATTTATTTTATTAATTAGTGTTTTTTTAGTAGGATGTAAGGATGCTAATAAAGTATTTAAGACTAAGCCTAGTGTTGATGAGACTGTATATAATGAGGTAGATGAAGTAATGTCTCATATGAGTCTTGATGAAAAGATAGGTCAAATGTTTATTGTTTCTTATAATTCTACATCTTATAATGATGAATTATCTAATATTATGAGTACTGTTAAACCTGGTGGTTTTATGTTTTTAGGATATAATATTACTACTTATAATGATACTTTAAAATTTGTTAAGGATCTTAAGGGTAGTAGTGAAATACCTCTATTTATAACAGTTGATGAAGAAGGGGGAAATGTTGAGAGACTTGCTTATTTAAAAGAAGATATTACTCATATTCCTTATATGTATGATGTTGGTTTAAAAGATGATTTGGAATTAACTTATGATGTAGGAAAAGTTATTGGAAGAGAAATTAGAGTGCTTGGATTTAATGTTGATTTTGCTCCTGTTATTGATGTAGTTACTAATAAAGATAATCAAGTTATTGGTAAACGAAGTTTTGGAGGAGATTATGAAAAGGTTGCAAAACATGGTGTAGCTTTAAGTAATGGTATTGAAGAGTATAATGTGATTTCTTGTTATAAGCATTTTCCTGGACATGGTTCTACTATGGAAGATTCTCATGTTGATTTACCTATAATTAATAAAGACAAAGAAGCTTTATTAAATGAAGATTTATATCCTTTTAAATATGCTATTCATAATGATGCTAAAATGATTATGGTTGGTCATATTGCTGTACCTAGTATTACAGGGGATAATACTCCTGCTTCAATGAGCAAAGCTGTTATTAATGATTTATTAATTGATGAATTACAATATAAAGGTCTTGTAATTACAGATGCTTTAAATATGATTGAACATAGGGATTATTCTTCTGATGAGATTTATAAAAATGTTATTAATGCTGGAGCAGATATTTTATTATATCCAACTGATTCAATTGAAGCGTTTAATTCAGTTAAGAAGTCAGTTAAAGAAGGCAAAATTAGTGAAGAGAGAATTAATTCTTCTGTTAGAAAAATATTATTTTATAAATATAAATATATTAAAGATAATTATGATAATTATTTAGATGTTTCAAATTTAAATAGTGAAGAGAATATAAATACTATAAATAAAGTATATTCATAGAAGGAGGTTATTTATGAAGACTTTAGTTGCTTACTTTAGTGCAAGTGGTGTTACTAGCGGAGTTGCTTCTAAACTAAATAGTTTAGTTGGAGGAGATCTATTTGAAATAGTTCCTGAAGAAAAATATAGTTCTGAAGATTTAGATTGGACTAATAATAAAAGTAGATCTAGTATTGAAATGAATGATCCTGATTCCAGGCCTAAAATTTCATCTAAAGTTGAAGATATTAGTAAATATGATAGGATATTTATAGGTTATCCTGTATGGTGGTATACATTTCCTAGAATAATTAATACTTTTTTAGAAGAGTATGATTTTAATGGTAAAGAGGTTATTCCTTTTTGTACTAGTGGATCTTCTGGTATAGGAAGTGCTTCTAGTGATATGGCTAAGGTAATTCCTGGCGCTAAAGTATTAGAGGGTATTAGATTAACAAGTTCTTCTACTGATGAAGAAATTAAAGCATGGTTAGAAACTTTATAAAAAGACTTTTTAAGTCTTTTTTTATTTGATATAATTATTTATGATAGGAGGATATATGAAAGAACTTAGTATAAATAGATTGGATGTTTTAGAAGAAGAATATAAAAATGATAAAATCTCTAGTATTACTAGAAGAGCTTTAAATAAAAATAAGATTAGTGATTTAGTTAGAGTAAATGAAAGAAGTAGTAGTTTACAAAATGATTTTTCTATTAATATAAAAACTATGGAAGCTACTAATCAAAAGAAATCAGGAAGATGTTGGATATTTGCTGGATTAAATGTTTTAAGAGAAGAAATTGCATCTAAATATAATGTAGAAAAATTTGAATTATCTCAAAACTATGTTGCTTTTTATGATAAGTTAGAAAAATGTAATTACTTTTTAGAAAATATTGTTAATCTATTAGATAGAAAAGTAGATGATAGATTATTTTCATTTATTATGGCTAGAGGTATAGAAGATGGTGGTCAATGGGATATGTTCGCCAATATTGTACGTAAATATGGTGTAGTTCCTAAAAGTTGTTATGAAGAAACATATCAAAGTGAAAATACTAATGAAATAGATGAAATTTTAAATAGATATTTAAGAAAAACTACTTCTAAAATGAGAGAGTTTTATAGTAAAGGTAATATTGAATTAATTAATACTTTAAAAGATAAAACTATGAATAATATTTATAAGTTATTATGTAGTTCTTTTGGAGTTCCACCTAAGAAGTTTTCTTTTGAATTTACTGATAAAGATGATGTTTATCATATTTATAAAGATCTTACTCCTAAAGAATTTTTAAGAGAATTTGTAGGTATTAATATTGATGAATATGTAAGTATTATTAATTCTCCTACTAAAGATAAACCTTATATGAAAATGTATACTATTAAATATTTAGGTAACCTAGTTGAAGGAAAAGATATTAAACATTTAAATTTAGGAATTAATAGAATAAAACAATTAGTTGTATCTCAGCTTAGTGATAATAAGACTGTTTGGTTTGGTTCTGATTGTATGAAGTATGGTGATAGAGATGAAGGCATCTGGGATGATTTAAGTTATGACTATAATGATTTATTACAAATAGAATTGGATATGACTAAAGAAGAAATGTTAGATATGGGTGAATCTGCTATGAATCATGCTATGGTAATAACTGGTGTTAATATAGATGAAGATAAGCCTAATAAATGGAAAATTGAGAATAGTTGGGGAGATGAACATGCTAAAAAGGGATATCATGTCGCTACAGATTCTTGGTTTGATAAATATGTTTTTCAAGTTGTTATTAATAAAAAATATTTAAATGAAGAAGAATTAAAAGTATTAGAAAGTGAAGCTATAGAACTTGATCCTTGGGATCCTATGGGTACTTTAGCAGACTAGAAGATTTTAATTCTTCTTTTTCTTATGTTATAATATTTTTAATTTTATGGAGGTGATTTGGTTTGAGTAGTAATAATGAGTATCCTATAGTTTATGCTCCAATGGAAGTATTTGATGAGGCTAATGATAAACATGGTTTTATTGTTTCTAAAGCTTATTTAGTTGGACAAAGTTTTAAATATGATTTTAATAAAAAGCCTATTTATTCTTATGAAGTGGTTTTTCCTTATTTTCAAGCATTAGATGCTTTCTATTTAGAATATCCTGATATGGATAAATATGGTAATTATATGAATTCTGATAGAGTTGATGAAATATTTTTAGATTTTGAAGAATGTAAAAGTTATGTTGATAGATTAAATATTAGGACTGTTGATGAGTATGATAATATTGATCAATATATGCAATATAATGATAGATTTGAAGGAATTGAGAGAATGATTAATTCTGAAACTAAATCTTTGAGATTAGGAAGAAAATTTAAGATTCCTTCTATGGATGGGAAAGATAAAGAAGTAATTAGTAAAGGAAATGTAAAAAAACAACTAGATAATATTGTTGTTCCTACTAGAAATAAGAATATTGTTTTAAAGAAAGTTTTAAGATAAAATATCATTGGAGGATTTATAATGGAAAAAGCTAAAGTTTATTATAGTAAAGAAATTACACCCGAGAAGTTAATTGAAATTTATGAGAAATTAGGAGTAGAACTTCCTGGTAAAGTAGGAGTTAAAGTTTCTACTGGAGAAGATGGAGCTAAAGGATATTTAAAAGCTGATTTAATTGGTCCATTAGTTAAGAAATTAAATGGTACTATTATAGAATGTAATACTGCATATCCTGGTAAAAGAAATACTTATGAAGATCATATTAAGGTTGCTGAAAAGCATGGATTTACTTCTTTTGCTGATGTAGATATTATGGATGGAAATGGTGAATTTAAGATACCTGTTCCTGAAGGTTCTAAACATTTAGAATATGATATTATTGGAGAAAACTTTAAGAATTATGATTCGTTTATTAATCTTGCTCATGGTAAAGGACATGCTATGGGAGGATTTGGAGCTAATTTAAAAAATCAATCTATAGGAATTGCTTCTCGTAATGGAAAAGCATATATTCATTCTTGTGGTCAATCTGCTGATCCTGTTAAAGCTTGGACAGTAGAGTATGAACAAATTGATTTTATTGAATCTATGGCAGAAGCTGCTGGTGGAGTTGCTAATTATTGTAAAGAAAATAATAAACCTATTGTTTATATTACAGTAATGAATGCACTAAGTGTTGATTGTGATTGTGATGCTAATCAAGGTGATCCTGTAATGGCTGACTTAGGAATAGTTGCTTCACTAGATCCTGTAGCAAATGATCAAGCATTTATAGATATGGTTTGGAATTCTAATGATCCTGGAGCACATTTATTACAAGAAAGAATTGATAGACAACAAGGTAGAGAAATACTTCCTTATGCAGAAAGCTTAGGAGTAGGAACTAGAGATTATGAATTAATAGAAATATAAAATTATTTGGATATTATTAATATCCTTTTTTTGTTATAATATTTATGGTGATATTATGAATAAATATATTTTAGTAGGTGGAGGTAATGTTGGTAGAGGTAATACTCTTTATGAGACTGAAATCATAGATAAAGAAGCTGTTAAATTAACTGGTAAAGATAATCCTAATTTATTATTTATAGGACTTGCTTCTAGTTTTAGTGATTCTTATTATGATACTATTAAAAAAATATATAAAGATTTGGGATGTAATACAGCTTATTTAAAAAAGAAAAATATTATTAATAATCCTCAAATAGTTATTGATAAGATAAATGATGCTGATATTATATATTTTTGTGGGGGAGATTCAATCAAATTAGTTCAAGATGTAAAAGAGTATAAGTTAGATGAATTATTCGAAAATAAGGATAATTGTGTGTTTATAGGTATATCTGCCGGAGCTATATTATTATCTAATTCTGGATATAGTGATTCTTTAATTATTAGAGGAGAAAATGATAAGTATGAGTTTGTTGAAGGATTAAATACTATTCCTATTAATATTTGTCCTCATTATAATGATAATTATAAGAAAAAAGAATTAGAAAATGAAATAGATAGAGAAGTATATGGTATTGAAGATAAAAGTTGTTTGATAGTAGAAGGTAATAAATATAGAACTATAGGTAATGTATATAAATGCTTTCTAGATAATAATAAATATGTAGAAGTTATGTTAAAAGAAGAAGGACTTATTGATTAAGTTCTTTTTTATTATTATAATTTTATTAGGATGGTATTTATGGCAAGAAGAAGTAAAAGAAAAAAGAAAAAACTAATAAAATTAATTGTACTTTTAGTTATAGTATTATGTTATTATTTTTTAAATAATTATTCTAATCAAATTAATAATGATATTAATTTTAAAAAAGTAGAAGTAACTACTGATAATAAATTAAAAGTATATTATATTGATGTTGGGCAAGCCGAAGCTATTTTACTTACTGAAAATAATCATAATATGTTGATTGATGCCGGTAATAGAAAAGATGGTGTTAAGTTAGTTAATTATATTAAATCTTTAGGAATTGATCATTTTGATTATGTAATAGGTACTCATGCTCATGAAGATCATATAGGTGGAATGTATCAAATTATTAATAATTTTAATATAGATAAGTATTATATGCCTGATGTTAGGGTAGATGATTTTACTTATAAGAATTTAATTAGTACTTTAAAGAAGAATAATTTAGATATTAATACTCCTGTTATTGGTCAAGATTTAAACTTAGAAAATACTAGTTGTAAGGTATTATTTGTAGGTACTGATAAAGCTGACTTAAATAATGATTCTGTTGTAATGAAGTGTACTTTCTTTAATAATAGTTATTTATTTACTGGAGATGCTACTAACGAAGTTGAGCATATGATTGTAAATGGTGAATTTGGTGATTATTTGAAAAGTGATGTATTAAAGATTAGTCATCATGGATCTAGATATTCTAATAGTGCTGTATTTTTAAATAAAGTTAAACCTGATTACGCTGTAATAAGTGTAGGAAAAGCTAATGATTATAATTTACCTGCAGAAGTTACTTTAAATAAATTAAATTATTTAAATTTAAGAATTTATAGAACTGATATTGATGGTACAATTATTTCTATTAGTGATGGTAATAATATTAGTTTTGAAACAATTTCTACTGATACTAATGGTTAGAAAAGAGTGATAATATGAAAAAAACTAAATCTTATTTTTCTATACCTGCTTATGGTGAATGGTTTATTTATGCAGGTGGTTATAAGAAGGAAGATTCTCATTCTTATGATGTATATGGACAAAGATGGGCATATGATTTTGATATGAAAATAAATGATAAATATTTTGAAGGTAGTGGTAATAATTTAGAGGATTATTATGGGTATTTACAAGATATTATTAGTCCAATAGATGGGTTTGTTTATGCGATAGAAGATGGAGTTCCTAATAGTAGAGTTTATTCTGATATGAGAGTCTCTTGGGATAGTGATAAAGTACAAGGTAACCATATTATTATTAAAACTAAATATGGAGAATATGTTACTATTTGTCATATTGAGCCTAATAGTTTTAAAGTAGATGTTGGTGATATAGTAAGTAGAGGACAAATTCTTGCAAAAGTTGGAAATAGTGGTAGAAACTTGTGTCCTCATATTCATATGCAAGTAAATACTGGAGATGATTTTTTTAATTCAGATCCATTAATAATAAGATTTAGTAATGTTTTAGCAAATGGTCACAAGACACACTATATTAAGAAAGGAGATTATGTTCAAAATGAAAGTCAAGATAGAGAGATTAGATGATTTTGGAAGAGGAATCGCTTTTGTTAATAATAAGATATGTTTTGTTTCAGGAGTTATTCCTGGTGAAGTAGTAGAAATAGAAATTACTAATGAAAAAAGAAATTATTGTGAAGCTAAACTAATAGAGATTTACACTAAGTCAAAATATAGATGTGTAGGTTGTAAATACAGTGAACTTTGTGGAGGATGTAGCCTAGATCATATTAATTTAGAATATGAGAATAATTATAAATTAGATAAAGTAAATAATATTATTAAGAAGTTTAGTAAAATTAAATATAATGTTACTGATATTTATAGTCTTAATGCTATGAATTATCGTAATAAAATAGTATTACATGGTGATAAAGGAAAACTAGGCTTATATAATAGTAATAGTCATAATATAGTAGAGATAGATGAATGTTTACTAGTTTCTAATAAGATTAATAATATAATTAAAAAATTAAATAAATTAGATAATAAAAATATAGAAGAAATATTAATTAGAGTTAGCAATGATGAAAAAAAATCTTTAATTGATATTAAAGGAAAAGTTAATTATAAAAATTATTTAGGATTAAGTGATATCTTAATTGTAAATGATGAAGTTATTAGTAAAAACGATTCTATTATTACTAGCATTGGTGATGTTAAGTATTATGTTAGTTCTAAGTCTTTTTTTCAGATTAATTTGGAATTAACTAAGAAGTTATATGATGAGATTAAGAAAAATGTAATTAAATTAAAACCTAAAAATATTTTGGATTTATATTGTGGTACTGGTAGTATTGGTATTTATGTATGTAATGGTCTTGATATAGATTTAGTAGGTATTGATAATAATCCTTCTAATATTAGCGATGCTTTTAGAAATTTAGAATTAAATAAAATGAAAGGTAATTTTATATTAGGGGATGTATCAAAAAATATTAATCTAATTAATGATTATGATTTAGTAATAGTTGATCCTCCTAGAAGTGGATTGGATAAGAAAACTATTAATTCACTAATATCTAGTAATGTTAAAAATGTTATTTATGTATCTTGTGATCCAATAACTTTAGTTAGAGACTTGGATTTATTAAGTTACAAATATAATATAAATAGTATAAAATTATTTAATATGTTTCCTAGAACGTACCATTGCGAGAGTATCACGGTACTTGAAAGGAGATAATATATGAGTAAGTATGAACCATTATGGAGATATGTAAAAGAAAATAATAAAGAAGAGTATAAATTATCATTTGAAGA
Organism: uncultured Erysipelotrichaceae bacterium; assembly: GCA_902789225.1. Taxonomy (GTDB): domain Bacteria; phylum Bacillota_I; class Bacilli_A; order RF39; family UBA660; genus RUG343. The sequence continues at coordinate 19,259 of CADANC010000003.1, read as the reverse complement.
AGTAAAAAGAATAACTGGCTTTGATTTTGACCATGCATTCTTAACTTATAAAAAAGAATTACCAGATTATGGTTATGAGTTTAAAAAACTATCTTTAAAAGAAAAATGGGTATGGATTATTAAAAAGAAATAATGGCATGTCAAAAACCAAAAGACAAGGTTGATAAACTATTGGTTTTAGGAATGCAAAGACCCATGAACATACAAAAAGTGAGATGTCAAAAACCCACGGTCTAGCCATTGCAAGGTCATCTCAATTTTTGAAAGGAAGAATTAATATGAAAGATTTAGATTACACTAAAAATCAATACAATTTAGATGAAAATATTAAAAGATACAGTGAAGCAATTGAAGAAGTTGGTTTATGGAATTCAGAAAGAATTATATTCAAAAAATATATAAACAAAAATGATAAAATTTTAGATTTGGGTTGTGGTGCAGGAAGAACTACGATAAATTTATTTAAAGATGGATATACTAATATAACTGGTTTAGATATTGCAGAAAAATTAATTGATTTTGCAAAAGAATATTCAAATAGTAATAATTTAAATATTAATTTTGTAGTCGGAGATGCAACAAAACTAGATTATGAAGATAATACATTTGATATTGTAATATTTTCATATAATGGAATGCAATGTATTCCAGGTTTAGAAAACAGAAGAAATGTATTAAAAGAAGTCTACAGAGTTTTAAAGCCAAATGGATATTATATTTTTACAGCTCATGATAGACATGACCCAAAAAGCTCTCATTTAGACTTTTGGAAGGATTTAGAAATTAAATGGCAAAATGGTATAAATGAAAAAAATGTTGAATGTTTAGGCGATCTAATTACAATAGATCAAGCAGGTGAAGAAGCATTTATTCATTTTTCAACTATTGAAGAATTAGAAGAATTTATAAAAGAGCAACCATTTGAAATTATTGAACATGACTATTCTTATAATATTTCAGATGAATCAGAGCAAACAAAAAAATTTGCAGGTGATACCGTATTTTGGGTTTTAAGAAAAAATAAATAATATGTTCTTTATCCGCATACATATAGGTAACAGTGGAGATAAATTGATATGTTCGTTGACCAAATTCATATAAAAATGATATGTTCTTCGCCCCAGGACATGGTTAATTATTAATAATTATACAGTATATGAGAGGAATAATATGAAAATAGATAGGAAAGAATTATTAAAATATTTATGGATAGCATCTTTATGTACTGTTCCAATTGCGTTAATGTTAATGGTAAAAATGGATTATAATTTATTTAATACAGTTGAACATAACTGGATATTTCTAGTATTAGAAATAATTCCATTACTATCAATGATAATGGGAATAATATATAGAAAAGATAATGGCATTATTAATATTGTTATTAGTGGAATAATATCATTCTATTTTATTTCGTTTGGACTAGCTTGGATATTCGATAATCCAAAAGTTGATTATAATAAAGTAAATGAGTATAGGGATATACTAAATGTTAAGTTGCCACCAAAAGGTGAAGCAAATTTTAATGAATATGAAGAAGATTATTTTGTACGATTTAATTATAATGAGCTAGATATTGATTATGAGTTTAAATATAGAGAAGCGCTATTAAAGAGTATTAAACAAAATAATCATTATATTATTTCAAATAACTTGGATAAAAAACTAATAAAATATATTCCTGCTAACCAAAGAATAACACATGATAATTCTTTTTTACTACAGGATGAAGATTTATTAAATTATGAATCTTACTATATGATTTATAATAAAACAACTGATAATTACAATGACCAGATTACTAAGCCAGGAAAATATGATTTATATGTAGCTAGATATATTCCACAAAATGGTCATTTATCTATCAGCAATTATACATATATTAAAAAAACAAAAAAATAGTTCTATTCGATTGATTTAACATAATAAATATGATAAGTTGAAAATGTATTAATTATCTTGCCATGAGTTAATATGACAATTTGGACGCTAAGGTTCTAATTCTTTAAGGCAAGGAAGAATTATTGCATGCTGCGGGATATCCCTTTCAATAGGATGAAGGGGATATCCTTTTTTTATTTTAAAAAAGGAGGTTTTATTATGAATGACATAGCAGAGAAAGATGTAATAAACATCGAAGAAATGATTTATGAAATTGACGGGAAGGAGGTAATGTTAGATACTGATTTAGCAAAACTATATAACGTTGAAACAAAAAGAATTAATGAAGCAGTAAAAAACAATCCAGAAAAATTTCCAGAAAGATATTTATGATAAAGAATATAATTCTTTGAAGTCGAAAATTTCGACTTCAAAAGGTGGTTCTAGAAAAGGACATACGGCATTTGTTGAACAAGGTGTATATATGCTTGCGACTATATTAAAATCGAATGTAGCAAAAGAAGTAAGTGAAAAAATAAAATAAAACAATCATAATATTAAGATAATAGGAAAATGAAAAGTTCTATTTTTCATGTTATAATTATAATTGAAAGAGACTATAAATTATGAAGTGTTATTAGTTAATGGTTGTTCTCTTAAGGTGTTTTAATTAGTATTTTAGTTACATGATTTATGATATGTTCTTTGTCTTAGGACATGGCATTTCGAATTTATCTCAATTTTAGAAAGCGAGTAGGATATGAGTGAAATAGTAAATAAAATGAAACAAGAAATAATAAATAGAAGTAATTTATTTGAAGCTTTAACAAAAGGTACTAAAGATGAATACAACATATATAAAGAACATATCCAATACGTTTATAAATATGTATGTATACTTTCAAAAGGACAAGATGTTGATTATGAAGTGCTAGAATTAAGCGCATTATTACATGATATAGCAATGACTGATATTAATTTAGATAGATCAAAACATAATGAAGATGGAGCAATCATTGTTGAAAAATTATTAAGAGAAAACAATTATCCAGCAAAAAAAGTGCAACTTGTAAAAAAATGTATTTTAAATCATAGCAGTAAAAGGGCAGAATATAGAACAACAAAAGAAGAACAAATATTAGTTAACGCTGATGCACTATCTCATTTTGATTCAATACACAATTTATATAATTTAGCTCACAATGTAATGATATTAAATGATGAAGATACATTAAAATTTATTCAAGATAAATTGACTAGCGATTACAATGAAATTAGTGATGAATTGAAATATTTAATAGATGATAAATATATTAATGTTATGACTGCAAAAAGTATAAATGATATTATTCCTACATCAATTTCAATCAAAAAATAGGAATTGGAAAATATATATTAACATTTAAATATTTGAATTGTATTATGAAGAGTATATAGAAATATTATATTAATTTGTTAAATTAAGAATGTTGAAAGGAAAAGAATATGAAAAATAAGATATTAATTGGTTTTGCTGTTATAATACCTGTAATAGCTATTATAGTTTTAATTTATCAATTTACTTTTAAAGATAATAAGAAAGATATTGAGATAGATAATAATATTACTAAAAGAATAGAAAAAGGAGAATGTAATAAAAATATAAATGGTAGTTTTAATATTAAATATAATTCTAATGGTGGTAATGATATAACTAGTATGAGTGTTAGTGTAGTAGTTGAGACTGATAACTATGAAGATTTACCGATCCCTGTAAGAGATGGATTTAGTTTTGATGGATGGTATTTTGATATTGAATTAAATAATAAAGTAGAGGCAGTAAATTCTAAAGATATAAAACCTATTCCTGAATATGACAATAAGAATTGTTTAATTGGATATAAAGATATTGAATTATATGCTAAATGGAATGAATTACCTAAGGAAGAAGTAAAGATTCCAAACCAAGAAATATCTCAAAATGTTCAAATTGTAGAACCAACTATAACTGAAGAACAATCTTTACCTAATGAGGAAATAAATGAAGAGGAAATTCCTAATGTATGTGAATTTAAAAGGCCTGTTGAACATGGAAAATATGTTAATTATTATTTTGCAACTGCTAATTATTCTCATAATTATTATAATCCTAAATATAATTATTTTATAGTAACAGATAGGCTCTCACCAATTTATTCCGTAACTTGTGGAGAGGTTTATTCTATAAGAACATATACGAGTAATTTTAATTATGGAAGAGATGCTAAGACTCCTGAAACGGTATCTGATATTTATACGTTATCTTATATGGATGGAGAATTTATTTCCATTATTTACATGGAAGTTGCTGATATAAAAGTTGGTTTGGGTGATATCATTAATAATGAAACACAATTAGGAAGGGCAGCATATATGGATTATGATGTATTTCTTCATAGATTACCTTATATAAATATTTATATGCAAAAAGGTAAAGCTAGTATTTTTGACTCTAATGGAGGTAGTACTATTGAACCTCAATCTCTTATTTCAATGCCTATGAATGAATTTTGGAATAGTCGTTGATATAATATGTTAGGAGAAGATAAAACATGGGAATTTTAGGAACTATAGCAAAAGAAGTATTAGATGAAACTGTTGGATCATCTGTTAGAGAAAAAGCAATTAAAGTTTTAGATAAAGAAATTGAAAAAAACAATGAAAAATTATTTGAAAAGAAAAAAGACAAAAAAATTCTTATAGTTAATCAGAAATTATATTCATTTAAAGATACGCTTAATGTATTAGATGATAGTCAAACCGTGAAATATAAAATTAAAGGTGAATTTGCTTCTATTAAACGTCATTTACATATCTATGATATTAATAATGTTGAACTTGCTGTGGTTAAAGAAAAACTAATAGCTCTTAGAAAACCACTTTCTATGCAAATTAAGGTTGATGATTTTGATTTTATTATTGGTGGTAAGAGGGTTGCTAAATTAAAGTCTAAAACAATTTTTAAAGATAAATTAATATTAGATAATGGTTGGATAGTAAAAGGAAATATAACCGGATTTAAGTATCATATTTTTGATAAAAATGGTAAGGAAATTGCTAAAGTATCTAATAAAATATTATATTATGGAGATACATACAAAGTTGAATACGATGAAGATGCTAATGAACTTCTGGTATTAATGATAGTACTTGCTATTGATATATATAATGCACCATCAAAAATTGAAGATTTTAGAGATACAGTAGAATATCGTTTATGGCATTGGTGAGAATACTTATATAATCAGGATATTTCACATATTTTATAAAGGAGATAATTATGAATAAAGATTTATATGAAATGATATTTAAAAGAAAATCTTTTCATTTATTTAGAAATATAGGTAATGATCATATTAATGAAGATGAACTTAATGATATTGAAAAAGAGTTTTCTAAATTAAAACCTTTGGTTGATGACATTAAAGTAAAAATTAGAATAGTAAAAAAAGAATCTATACTTAGGGGACAAGAGTATTGTATTTTATTCTATTCTGAAGTTAAGGATAATTATCTTCAAAATATTGGTTATTTAGGGGAACAACTAGATTTATATTTAGTATCTAAAAATATTGGAACACTTTGGTTTGGAATAGGTAAGCCTGATGAAGAGCAGTTTGATGGACTTGATTTTGTTATTATGATTGCTATAGCAAAGGTTGATTCTGAAGATAAATTTAGAAAAGATATGTTTAAAAGTAAAAGAAAAGAAATATCTGAAATATGGTCTGGAGATAATTATTTAGATATAGCTAATATAGTTAGATTTTCTCCTAGTGCTTGTAATACTCAACCATGGAAAGTAGAGGCACATGAAAAAGAAATCAAAGTATATAGATATCGTAAAGAAGGAAAAAGGGGAATAATGCCTAAAGATAAAGTTTTATATTATAATCAAATTGATATTGGAATATTCATGTGTTTCTTAGAGTTATGTTTAGAACATAATGGTATTACTTATAAAAAAGAAGTATTTGTTGAAGAAGATCATGAAAAAGAAAACAATTTAACGGCTATATATCATTTTTAATATATTAAAAAATTCTAAGAAAAAATTACACAAAAAGAGAAAAATAATTTTTTCTCTTTTTAATCTACTGCTTTTTTATTGATGTCTCCTAAACAGGGTTCACATCAAAATACAATTGCTTTTTTATTGATTCTTAAAAAATAATTTATATATAATTATGATAATAGAGAGATTTGAATATGAATAATAATTGGGATGAAAATAATAATATGAATAGTGGAGTTAATGAAGAAAATATAAATTCTTCTGTACAACCACAACCTACTGTTTCTTCTGTTAATGAAAATAATGGAAATACAACAAACAATAATCTACTTAAAAACAAAAAAGTTTTAATCATCATAGGAGCAGTTATTGTTGTTATAATTTTATTCTTTTTACTAACTAGTGGTGGAGATAAAAAAGTATCAACTAACAATGGATATACTGAAACATATGGTAATACATTAAAAGTATCTATAAAGAATAATGGTGATGATACTCTTAGTATTTCAACTGTATCTTTTGATTTGGTAGATGATAATAAAGAAAAAATTGTTTCTTCTAATGATTACAATAATTTTGAAAATTCAATTATAAACAAGGATATAGCTAAAGGAAAAACAGAGGAAGGAATCTTATATTTTTCAGAAAAAGATGGACCTGATGCTAAAAGCAAAGCAAAATATTTAAAGGTTTCTGTTATTTCTGATGTAAAAGAAACTGGTACTGATAGTTATTCTTATGAAAAAGAAGATTATTATTTAGAATTGAAATAAAAGTAAGAGAAATCTTGCTTTTTCTTTTAGAAAAAGGCTATTGTATGGATTAATACTTGAAATTATTAATATATTATGCTATAATTTTGCTAATTTTAGGGGGAATAATATACATGAAAAAAAGCAATTTAAAAAAAATCTTAAATGTAATTGCTATGAATCAAACAAATGGTGGTTTTTCTAATAGACATGTTTTATTAGATGGTGAAATGGATAAAGATCTTATTAGAACTATTAAAGATTTAGATATGCCAACTTTTAGATGTTCAGTATCAACTATAGCAAATGAAGGTTATTTTGGTTTTCATTTATCTGATATACTAAGACGTTTAGTTGAATCTACTAATGGTGATTTACAAAAAGCCGAAAGAGCAGTTGTTTTAATAGATGAGTTTGAAAAAATGAGTATGGATGATAGATTTATAACTCCATTACTTGAAGATGGAACAGAAGATGAAATAAAGAAGCAAGTTCATAAAGAAATGATATCTCGTAGTTTAAATCAATTATCACTAACTTCATATTTAAGAGGTACAACTATACCATTTACTGCTTTTGGAGAAGATGGATTATTTGATACTTCAAACCTTACTTTTATTTTAGTTGGAGATTATAAAGATATGGAATTATCTGAAATATATGATGGATATCATTCTGCTTTTACTAATACTTTAATGCCAGTAATAATTAGAGAAAAAGATAAACCAAGTAAAGAGACTTCAAAGAAACATAGAAAATAAAAAGTCGGCTATTATGCTGATTTTTTTATTATTATGATATAATATTTTTAGATAATTCATTATAGTAGGAGAGATATAAAATGGCTAGTATTAAACAATTTATTTCAAAATATAAATTTCATTTATTTTGTATATTAGTTGCATTTTTTATGCTTTTGTTTACAAGTAAAAATTCATTTTTTTATACTTTTAATGATTGGGAAGATGCAAATGCATTTTTTACAATGGGAAAAAGCGTTGTAAATGGTTTAGTTCCTTATAAAGATTTATTTGAACAAAAAGGTCCTTTATTGTATTTAATATATAGCTTAGGCTATTTAATTAGTAATAAAACATTCCATGGAGTATTTATTATTGAAGTAATTTTGTTTTCTATATTTCTTTTTTATAATCATAAAATAATTAAGTTTTTTTTAGATGAAAAATATTCTATTATTATATTACCAATATTAACTCTTATTATTACAACATCAAAGTCATTTGTACATGGTGGATCTTGTGAAGAATATTGTTTCCCTTTATTTAGTATTTCTTTTTATTATTTTATAAAATATTTTAGAGATAAAAGACTAACTGATAAAGAAATAGTATTGAATGGTTTTTTAGCTGGATGTGTTTTATTAATGAAATATACTTCTCTCGGGTTTTGGATTGGCTTTGTTATATTGATATTTATTGATCTTCTAAGAGAAAAAGAAAAGAAGAAAGCAATTTATTTTTGTTTTAAATTTTTAATTGGATTTTTTATACCTTTGATAGTTACTGTAATTATTTTTTATTTAGTAGGTGGATTGAAAGATTTTATATTGGATTATTTTATTATTAATATTACAGCTTATGGTCCATTTAATAGTTTTAATGTAACAACTATGCTATTAATATTCTTTTATTTAGTAGGTGCAGGTGGTTTATTATTTTGTATTACAGGTTTTATCATGCCATTTTTTATTATTCCTATAAAAGGTATGGAATCACGATTAAAAATTAATATAGTTGGGTTATTTTTAACTACTATCTTTTTTATAATAATTTGTTTAAAAGATTATATATATTATATTTTACCTGTTGCTATATTTTTACCAATAAGCATTATAGGATTTATATTCTTAGTTAAGAAAAATGATTATCCTATAAAAAAATATATGTTTATAATTATATTTATAATATGTCTTGTTTTAGATTTTCTTAATGCTAATTATAGAGAAGATATGTTAAAGTCTAAAGATGAATATATTCAATTTAAATATGCAAATTATATTAATAAGTTTGATGATCCTACATTAGTAAATATGACTAGTTTAGATGTAGGAATATATACTATAACTGGAATAGTTCCTAATACTAAATTCTTTGAATTACAAAATATTAATTATGATAGATTTAGTGATAATATAGATGAATTAAATGATTATGCATTAAATAAAAAAGTTAAATTTTTAGTTTATTCTATAGAAGGTAATAAATATATTATTCCTGATTATGTTAAAAATAATTATGATTTAGTATATGAAGATAGATATATTTATGAGCATAAGATAAAATATGCTAAATTATATCAATTAAAAGAGATTTCGTCTAAAGAATAATATAATTTATTATTAAAGGAGATACTATGAAAACAATATATTTAATCAGACATTCTGCACCTTTTATCGAAATTGAGAATTATGATGATTATGAAAATGTATTATGGGATGATTATAATCGTAATATGATTCTTTCTAGTGAAGGGGAAGAAAATGCTAAAAAACTTTGCAAATTAGATGAATTAAGTCATTTGGATGCTGTCTATGCTGCTGATTCATTTAGAGCGATAGGTACTGCTAAATATGTAGCAGAATTGAATAATTTAAAGATTAGATTAGATAAAAGAATAAATGAAAGAGATCTTGGGGTTAAAACAATTAGTGAATTACCTAAAAATCAAACATTGGATTCTTTTTCAAATAAAGATTATAAATTTGGTAGCGGTGAATCACTTAATGAGGTTGATAATAGATTTAATACATTTTTAGATGAAATATTAAATAGTGAAAATAATAGAGTAGCGCTTTTTATTCATGGAATAATAATGATGTCTTTTTTACAAAATAACACTGATTTTTCATTTGATGGTAGAATTATGAGATTAGTATTTCATGATAAGGAAGTTTATAATGATAATATGAAAAATCCTATGGTTTTTAGGGTTGATTTTGAAGATAATAAAATTGTAAATATTGAATATATAGATTTTTAATTTTAATAAATTTATAAAAGGAGTTTTATAATGTTAAAAATAATTAATAGTTTAGATTCTTTATTTGTTGGAGATTTAGTACTAGATGATACTATCACTAGTAGAGTTAATGAAGAATGGAATGAATTTATAAATGATAAAGATTCTGAAGACTTTTATGACGGAGATATTTATTGTGTAACTGATATTGATGAGAAAGTTCCTTTAATTAAGATTTCAAAGTCTAAATTTTCAACTCTTTATTATGCTAGAAAGACTGGAGAAATCACTGTTAGATCTTTATTTTCTGCAGGATACATAACTACTTCTGATAATTATGTTTGTATTATATTAAATAATAGAGATAATAAATTAAACACTATTGGAGGTATGGCTGATAATAAAGATTTTATTAATAACAAATTTGATTATTATAAATGCTTAGTTAGAGAATTTATGGAAGAGTTAGGTTTTGATTTAATTAATGATTCTAATTTTGATGCTATATTAAGATTTTTGAAATATCCTTCTGGAGAAGAATCAAATAAAGCTTTTTATCCGGTAGGAACTCTTTATGAAGTTAAAACTAAATATACTAAAGATCAATTAATAGATATGTTTAATAATAATGAACATGATAACGAAGTTAAAGAACTAAAGTTTTATAATAATGATAATTATAGGGAAGTATATTCTTATAATAGTAAAACTGATTATTTAGATGAGTTGTTTTCTATCTTATTTGAGTAATATAAGATAGAGGATAGGAGTGATATATATCAAAGATAAATTTATTGTTTTTATATATTCTTTTTCTCATTTTGTTGTTGATTTGTGTTGTGCTGCTTTTATTTATCATTTTTTAGTTTCTGAGTTTGGCATTACTACAAGAGTATCTTTATTTATATTATTATATGATTTTTTAGCATTTGTTTTACAATTGCCTTTTGGTATCTTATTTAATAATAAGAATAAGAATTCTCTTGTTAGTATAGTTGGTTGTTTTTTAATTCTTATTGCTTATCTACTTAATATGATTCCAATAATTCCTATTGTTTTAATTGGAGTAGGTAATGCTTTGTTTCATATTGGTGGAGGTATAGATGTTTTAAATATATCTAATAAGAAAGCTTCTAAAATAGGGCTGTATGTTGCTCCGGGAGCTTTAGGTTTATTCATTGGATGTAGTATTAATAAATTGGAGTATCCTATTTATTTAATCATTATTTTACTAATTATTACTATCTTATTATTAAGTATTTTATATAAAAAATATAATACAAATATTAAACAAAAGAATATTTCTGTTTTTGATTTTAAATATAAAAAAAGAATTATTATTTATCTTATATTTTTAACTATTTGTATTAGAGGATATATTGGATTTATTTTAAATTATAGTTGGAAGAGTAGTTTTTCTTTATTACTATTATCAGTAATTATGGTTGCTTTAGGAAAAGCAATAGGAGGTTTGTTAGCAGATAAATTTGGTTTAGAAAAAGTTGGATTTCTTTCTTTATTAATTTCTTCTTTATTATTTATTTTTTCTTTTAAAAGTATGATAATAGCCTTAACTAGTATATTATTATTTAATATGACTATGCCAATTACTTTGATACTGTTATCTAATTATTTAAATAATTATGGAAGGGCTTTTGGATTAAATACTTTAGCATTATTTTTAGGAAGTCTCTTATACTTTTCAGGATTAAATGGATTTAATATAATTATTTTACCTTTAAATGTTTTTGCTAGTGCTTTAATATTTTTTTTGTTTTGTAAAGGGATGAAAAAATATGGATAATATAGTTGCAGGTATCCTTTTATCATGTATAATTACTATAGGAATAGAATGTTCTGTTGCTAGTATATTACTATTGAAGAAAAATGAATATAAGTATATTGTGATTATTAATATAATTACTAATATAATTTTAAATGTTTTATATCATTTAGTTATATTATTAAATAGTAATCTTTTTAATGTTATTTATATTGTTATTGGTGAAATAATTGTTTTTTATGTTGAAGCATTATATTATAAAAAGTGTTTGAATTTAAAAATAAATAACTATTTATTTTCTTTACTTTTAAATAGTGTTTCATTTTTAACAGGAATTATTATTAGCTTTTAAACAAGGAAGGTGTTTTTTATGTTTTTAGATGTTGTTGATTCTGGAGTAGTGCTTTCAATATATTTATTAGTTCCTATTATTATAATATTGCTTTTCTTTACTGTTAGTAGGTTTGCTGCTTATAAAGAAAATCCTAATCGCAAGACAAAAATACAATTTATTGTACTTTTGGTGGCTTTATTAATTGCATCTGTATGGTTAGCTTTTGATATGTTATATCAACCAAATCCTCCTAGAATTCAAAATCAATGGAATAATATTTCAACATATCATGGGGATCAATCTAACGATATTGATTAATACTTTTTATATATTCCTTTATTAGGAATATTTTTTTATTTTTTTGTTTGTATGAGATATAATTAATTTGTATGTAATGAGTATAAAGTATTGGAGAATATAATATGAACTTAAAAAGATATGATAATAAATGTATTAGACTTGTTGATGGGTTAGGGGATATTTATGAAGGTGTAGCTAGACATGATAGTAGAGATTATAATTTTCATGAATATGGAAAAGATGAAGAAAGCATTCAAATGTCCCATACAATTTTTTTTAAGTCTTTTATAAAAAAAATTGATATTATTGATTCTTTTTCTGATAAATATGGGTTACTTGAAGAATCTCTTATTGAATCTGGCATGGATATGGTAGATGAAGTACTTACTTCTGAAGAAGATATTTCAATTACTAGATTATTATTTTGTATAGAAGATAGAATTAATATACTTTCTATAAATGAGAAAGATGAGTTGGTAAAAATTCTTGATATTTTTATAAAATATAATAATAATGAAAATAATGTAAAAGAAGCAATTAAAATTAGAAAAATGATTTGATTTAAGGAGATCTTTATGAATTTTAAATTATTTTTTGAGGCACTTTTTAAGTATGTTTTTGGGTTATTAATAATTGGATTGTTATTGTTTTTACCTGGTACTTTTTCATATTGGCAAGGATGGTTATTCATTGGAGTTTTATTTATTCCTATGTTTATTCTTGGAATGATTTTAATGATTTTTAATCCTGATTTATTAAAAAGAAGATTAAATAATATAGAAAAAGAAAATGAACAAAAATGGGTATTAGTATTAAGTGGTTTAATGTTTATTAGTGGTTTTATTATAGCTGGTTTAAATTATCGATTTGAATGGTTTATATTACCAAATATTGTTACATGGATTTCTTCGGCAGTTTTTATTGTTTTTTATATTTTATATGCTGAAGTTTTAAGAGAAAATTCATTTTTATTAAGAACTGTTGAAGTAGAAGATAATCAAAAATTAATCGATACTGGATTATATAGTATAGTGAGACATCCTATGTATACTGTTACAATATTTTTGTTTTTATCTATTCCTTTAATATTAGGTTCTATTATTTCGTTTGTTATTTTTTTAATATATCCTTTTATTATTATAAAAAGAATTAATAATGAGGAAAAAGTATTAGGAAGAGATTTGAAAGGATATAAGGAATATCAGAAGAAAGTTAAATATAAGTTAATACCTTTTATATGGTGATAATTTGTTATAATAATTATTGAGGAGATTTTGTATGATTGAGATTAAAAATGTTACTAAAAAGTATGGAAGTAAGAAAGCAGTAGACAATGTTAGTTTTGATGTTAATGATGGAGATATTTTTGCTTTTATTGGACATAATGGAGCTGGTAAAACTACTTTGATTAAGTCAATTGTTGGAATTCATGATTTTGATGAAGGAGATATTTTAATAGATGGTATGTCTATTAAAGATAATCCTGTTGAATGTAAAAAGTTAATGGCTTTTGTGCCAGATAATCCTGAAACATATGAACATATGAAAGCAATTGATTATATTAATTTTATTTGTGATATGTATGATATTGATACTGAAACTAGAGAGAAAAATATAAAGAAATATGCTAAGTTATTTGATATGGAAGATAAATTAGGTGATACTATTGATAGTTATTCTCATGGTATGAAACAAAAGGTTGTTTTAATATCTGCACTTGCTCATGATCCTAGAATTTTAATAATGGATGAGCCTTTTGTAGGACTTGATCCTAAAGCTGTATTTGATATTAAAGAAGTATTAAATGAAATGGTTAAAGAGGGTAAAATAGTATTTTATTCTACACATATACTAGATGTTGCTGAAAAGTTATGTACTAGGGTAGCAATTATTAAAAATGGAAAGTTAGTAAAAGCTGGAAGTATGAAGGAAATTAAAGGCGATAAATCTCTTGAAAAAGTATTTATGGAACTTGAGGGATAATTATGAAGAAAATATTATCTTTATTAAAAGCATGTATGACTAGTGATATGAATATCTTTAAGATAAGACAAAAGAAAGATAATAAAAACAATAATATTATACTTCCTTTGTTTTTATCTTTTGCTTTTATGTTTGCTATATGGTCTAATGCTAATATAATTTTTGAAAAACTAGCTCCTATGCATTTACAAGTTTTAGTTATTTCTTTGGTTGTTTTTGGTACTTCTATAATGGTTGTTGTTGAAGGTGTATATAAGACTGGTTCATTATTATTTAATTGTAAGGATGATCAATTATTATTATCTTTACCTATTAAAAGAAGTACTGTATTATTTGTAAGAATATTTAAGTTTTATTTATTTGAATTAATATTTAATGCATTATTTATTATTCCTTTGATTGTTGCATATATTAGATGGGCTGATAGTTTAGAGTGGACATTCTTTTTAACTAGTTTTGTTATGATTTTGTTTCTTCCTGTTATACCTGTAATACTATCTTGTATTATTGGGGTTATAACATCTAGTATATCTAGTAGATTTAAATTTAAAAACTTTACTCAAATATTAGTTTCATTTGTAATTATATTAGCTGTATTTGTTTTTTCTATGAATATGGATTCTATTTTCGAGAAGATTGCAGCACATGCTACTAGTATTAATGATTTTATTATTAAGTTGTATTATCCTGCAGGAATTTATGCTAAATTAGTAACTGATTTTAATATAGTTGACTTATTAGTATTTATTTTAATTAATATTGTTTTATTCATTATTACTTTATTTATCTTAAGTAAATTCTATTTTAAGATTAATTCAAGACTTAAGAATGTTAGTACTTCTAAGAGTGTTAGAATTGATAATTTAGTTATTAAATCTAGACCTAAGACTATATCATTAATTAAAAAAGAGTTAAATACATTCTTTAAGACACCGGTCTTTATTGTTAATGCTGGATTTTCTTTAGTTTTATTTATTATTGTTGTAATTGGTTTATGTGTTAAATATAATGATGCATTTGATTTGTTGAAGAGTGTAATGCCTGTAAAGATATTAGATTCTTATTTATCTATATTTATATTTGTTTTAATATCTTTTGCTGCTTTTATGACATCTATTACTAATTCTGTTATTAGTTTGGAAGGTAAGAATATAAATATTTTAAAATCTCTTCCTATTAATACTAAAACTATTTTAATGTCTAAAGTATATGCAGCACTTTTAATTACTACAATTCCTATAATTATAGGTGATATTATATTATTTATTCGTTTTAGATTAAGTATTATTGAAATGTTATTGTTACTTGCATTTTCTATATTGATACCTTTAGTATCACATTTTATTGGATTAATTATGAATTTAAAGTATCCAAAACTAGATTTTGAAAATAGTTCTGAAGTTGTTAAACAAAGTACTAGTTCATTTCTATCTGTACTTATTGGAATGTTACTTTTACTTGGATCAGTGTTATTGATTAGTAAATTGATTGAATTGGTTAATCCTGTGACATTATTGCTTATTTTCTTAGGTGCTTATCTTTTTATAGATATTATTTTATATTTATATTTAATTAAAGTATCTGCAAAGAAATTTGATAGTTTATCTATTTAATATATAATTTAAATTGAGGTGAAATTATGGTTATAAATTATTCTGATCAAGAGGTTTTAAAAGGAAAAAAATCTATATTTTTAGCTGGGCCTACTCCTAGAGATGATAGTGTCCATTCTTGGAGAGTTGATGCTTGTAAGTTAATTGAAGATATTGGTTTTGATGGCATAGTATATGATCCTGAATATTCAACATTAAAACCTAGAGGAGATTATTTAGATCAAGTTGAATGGGAAAGAGAAGCCTTATCTAATGCTTCAGTTATATTGTTTTGGGTTCCTCGTATTTTACCTGATATGCCTGCTTTTACTACAAATGTTGAATTTGGATATTGGATTCATACAGGTAAAGTTATTTATGGAAGACCAGATGATGCTAGAAAGATTAGATATTTAGATTGGTTATATAAAAAAGACACTAATAAAGATCCTTATAATAATTTAGTAGATTTATTAAAAGAGGCTATAGAATTGGCTAATAAGGTTGGTGTTAATAATAATAATGTAGTTTTACCTTTAGATAAAAGAAATGTTATGACTAGTAAGGACTAAAGTATTCTTAGGTGATTAATATGAATGAATTGGTTAAGTTTATAAATGAATTAAAAAATATTAGATATGATGTTAATAGGGTACCAGTTATCTCTTTAAAAGGAATTATTAATGATTAATTATAATTTTGAAGATAATCTTTATTATGTTATTATTAACAAATCTGAAATTGATGTTTCTAAGAATTCAGATAGATTAGAAACTGATCAGGCTAGGGTAGTATTAGAAAGAATGCTAAATATTTTTGGTATTTCTTTAGATGAAATTGTTTTTAATGATAATGGAAAGCCTTATTTTAAAAATTCTAATATATTTTTTAATTACTCTCATTCTAAAAATTATATTGCTTGTGTTATTTCGAATTATGAAGTTGGAATTGATATAGAAGAGAAAACTAGAATTATTAGTGATGATGTTTCTATTAGATTTTTGAATGGAGTAGAGGATAATAAAGATAGATTAATTTTATGGGTAAAAAAAGAAGCCTATAGTAAACTAAAGGGTTTAGGCTTACAAATTGGATTTAATAATATTGGGTGTGATTCTAATATTAAAGATTTATTGGTTGATGAAGATAAATATTATTGTTCTATATTTTGTGATTATTATGATATAAAATTTAATAAACTTAATTTAAATAATCTATTGTAATTTTTATTTCTTTACAAATATATTATTTTTATGTAGTATATTATGTTGTTAGAAAGGAATAGTGATATTATGGATCTTAATATGTTTGCTTTAATGTATGAGAATGGATTAATTGATAGTAACTTAAATGTTATTCCTAATTGTCCTATCTGTGATAGGCCTTTAGTTAAGACTCGTGATAGTGTTTATTCTTATTATTGTAATAATTGTAATAAATCATTTACTGCAGATTTACGTCGTTGTAAGGATCATAGTAGTCATCCACATATTCGTATTTTTAAAAGAGATAGTAAAAAGTCATAATAAAAAGGATATTTAATATCCTTTTTATTTGTTTTATTACACGTTTTGAGCGTTTGTGTTATTGTTTTGATTTGCAGTATTCTCATTATTTGTATTTTTATTGTTATTTGAATCGTTAGTTGTATTTTGTGAATTTGTATCATTGCTATTATTTTGTGTATTTCCGTTATTATTTTGGTTTGTAGTGTTTTCATTATTTGTATTATTTGATGTATTTTGACCATTATTATCGTTGCTTGTTGTATTTTGATTTGTATTATTGTTTTGATTACTTGCGTTATCTTGATTATTTGTGTTGTTATTTTGGCCATTATTAGTATTGTTTTGATTATTGTTGTTTTGATTATTATCGTTATTGTTATCTCCAGTTTGATCTACTGTATGTTGTCTTATATCTGTAACATTTGTTTTTGTTTTATCATATTCTTCTGGAGATTTTGCTCCATAGATAGTATATCTTGATTCACCATCTTTTTTGACCATAGCGAATAATTCATCTTCTTTAACTGTAGTTGTAAGAGATTTCTCATTCTTTGGATCTATTACTTGATAGTTGCCTTTTTCATCTACGCCTACAACTGTTATATATCCATCTTCTTTAGCAACAGTTACTGGATAACCTTTTTTAATAGCAGTAGTTACATAATCAGGATTGTTTGTTGTAAATGCTTTAACATTATATTGTTCTGCTAATTTAAGTCCATTTAAGTCTTGATTAGCTTTATAATCCCATCCTTGAATTTTAGTTAATTCAGTAGGATCTACATTCTTTCCTAATATGTATGATATACCTGCTGCTGAAGTAGCTAGAGAAGGGGCTTCTTTAAATATTTTAGCAAGTTCTTCTTTAGTATATGTTTTACCATCTACTAATAATCCTTTTTCTAAATTATAGTATGGAATATTCATGTTCTTTGCTGTATAGTTATGATTTATTATATGAGCAATTCCATCCTTGAAATAGAAGAATTTTCCATCTATTAATGCAGGTTTATTTACTTTTTCTAGTTTTCCTTTTGTTAAATATAAAATTCTATTATTAGCTTTATCATAGAAGTATCCTGTAAAGTTTTCAGGAACTTTTCCTTTTTTCTTTAATTCTTCTATATATTTATCTATTTCTGATTGTTCTTCTTTACTTGATTTAATATATGATTTTGATTCAACAAATTGTACTTTATCTTTATTTAAATCATAGTCTATTTTTATTTTGTCATCATCTGTATTTTCATCTGGTTTATCACCTGGGTTTTGTGTTCCTCCTGAGTTGCCACCTGGGTTTCCTCCGGTACTTGGTATATAACTTGAGTTAGAACTTGAACTAGAATTTGAACTTGTTGACCCTGGGCTATTAGCTGCTACAATTTTTTCTACTTGTGCATCTATTCCAGCTTTTGCTTGTTCTGCTTCTTCTAGTTTCTTTTCATATTTTTTTATTTCTTCATTAAGTTTATCTATTTCACCTTTTAGTGCATCAATATCAGCTTTATATGATGGTCTATCAGGATCATTTCTAGTACTTTTATATGCTTCTTCTTTAGCAGCTAATTCTTTTTCTTTAGCAGCTAATTGACCTTTTAATTCTTCTATTTTTACTTTTACTTTTTCAATATAATTATCTAATTCTTCAGAATAATGTTCTAGTAAGTTTTGTTCATATGATTCAGCTAATTTTGATAAATCTTCTTTTATTGTTGTTAAGTCTTGTACTATTTTCATTGCTTCATCATATGCAGGGGAAGATCCATTTACATATAGTGAATATTCATCTAAACCTCCACCTGATATTTCAGCTTCTATTTGTGATATTGCTTCTCCAATTTGTGTTCCTAGGGATTCTATTTCTTCTGCTGCTGATGCTATTGTTCCTTTTTCTGCAATAATGAATGGAGATGCTCCAATATCACTATCACAAGTTATTTCGTTTAAACATGCCATATTTACACCTCCTATGACGCTCTTTCCCAGTATTTGCCTATACTTTCGGCTCTTTCTACTGCTCTTTGTTCTTTATATTTTGGTATTTCATAATGAATAGTCCAGTATTTTGAAGCTTCTTTTGCTCCTTCAATAGTATCATCTACATTCATTAGTGT
>CADANC010000002.1 GCA_902789225.1 uncultured Erysipelotrichaceae bacterium | reverse complement strand
AGCCAGGATCAAACTCTCATAAAAAAAATAAAGTTTGTTATTTGTATAATTTCCTAGCTACTCGAAATTGACGTTTTGCTTAGTTTTCAAAGATCATTTTGCAATCCATTTTTGAATCGCATTAATAATATACCAAATTAATTTTTTTAAGTCAACATATTTTTACAAAAGTTTTTTTAAAAAATTTACATTTAATTTGGACATTTTTTTACAGCAATATATAGGTATAAATTCAAATTTTTTTAATTGAAAATTTAAATGATTTTACACTCGCTTGCTGTTCCAATAATATATCAAAACAAACTAATAAAGTCAACAAAATTTTATTGTTTTTTTTGGAAACAACACGATAAGTTGTAAAACAAAATCTCGAATTTTCAAAGTTAAAAAAAAAGACAAAAAATTTTTAATTTTTTTGCTTTTTTTAATAATTTTTTATTGTTTTATTAATTTCACGCTTAATATCTCTATCTTTTATTGTTTGTCTTTTATCATATTCTTTCTTTCCACGACAAACTCCAAGCTCACATTTAAGAATATTTTTTTTGAAATATAATTTTAGTGGAACAAAAGTATAACCACCTTTATCCTTATACTTAATTAACTTCTTAATTTCTTTTTTATGCAATAATAGTTTTCTATCTCGCGTTTCATTATGATTAAAAATGTTTCCTTCCTTATATTCTCCAACAAACATATTTAATAAAAACACTTCATTATTCTTGATAATAGCATAGCTATCTTTAATATTTGCACTACCATTACGAATAGATTTAATCTCCGTACCAGTTAGTACAATCCCTGCTTCAATTGCTTCATCTATAAAATAATCAAACTTTGCGCGTCTATTAATTATCTCCATCTAACTCACTCCTTAGATAACCCCCATTGGAGTTCTGGATATCTACTACTAACAACACCTTTATATTTAGCATAGTAATTTTGATAACCAGGTAATATTGTATCATCTAAAGATGAATATGTATATAATTTAAAATTAGAATTATAAGCATTTCCAGGTCTATGAGCACCAGTATATACAAGTTCAGCTTTAGGGTTAACTACAAAACTAGAAGTAGTACCATCAATATTTTCTAATTTAAGAATACTAACTTCTGCCATTAATCCAGTTAATCTCTCAACACCATCCTGATCACTTATAAAGTTTCCTAAAGAATAAATAACAAATGTCTTACCATCATTTATATATTCCATAGGTTCAACAACATGTGGATGAGCACCTATTATTAAATCAACTCCTATAGAACTTAAATAATCTGCCTCTTGTTCTTGAGCTGCACTAACACCTAGAGAATATTCTGTTCCCCAATGCATCGCAACAATAACAACATCAACTTTATCCCTAACCTGTTCAATATCTGCTTTAGCTTTTTCTTGAGAATATTCATTAGATAAATATGATTTTCCAGCAGGAGTTTTTAATCCATTATTCCACATAGTATATGAAAAGAATGCATATTTAATCCCATTTTTCTCATAAACTTTTGGTTCATTTCTTTCTTCTTCAGATGCCCATTGCCCACTCGTAACAATTTCAGGATGATTCTTCCAATAAGCAACTGAATTTAATACACCTTTTTCTCCCTTATCCATAGTATGATTAGTAGCTAAACTAACTACATCAAATCCACAATCAATAAAGGCATCTCCGACTTCATAAGGAGAATTAAACATAGGATAACTAGAAAGTCCAAGTTCAGTACCCCCAAGAATAGTTTCTTGATTATAATAAGCTAAATCATATTTACTAATGATAGGTTTCATGTTTTCAAGCATAGGTTTAAAATCATAACCACCATCACTAGTTTTAGCATCTCTATATACACCATAATGAATTAGAGCATCTCCTACCATAACCATATCAAATGATTGAAGCTTAGGTACTTTCCCAACTTCCTTAAAAATCAATAATTCATTTTTAGTTGGCTTAGAAGAAAATTTAGACAAAAGACCAACCATACCAACTACTAATAAAATAATTACGATTAGTATAATAAATCCTAAAGGTTTAATCTTTTTTCTTACTCTTACTTTCTTTTTCATTTTCTAACTTCCTTACAATTTCAAAGTCAATTTCCCTTTTCTCTTTTGATGATCTTACCACTTTAATTCTAACTTTTTCACCAATACTGTATTTTATTTTACTTTTTTCTCCGACTAAACACATATGTTCTTCATCGAAATGAAAGAAATCTGGCATATCTCTTACAGGAACTAATCCTTCAACAAGATTATCTAATTGAATAAACATACCAAAATTAGTAACTGATGAAATCATTCCATCAAACTCTTCTCCAATATGATCTTCCATATATTCAGCCATTTTCAAATCATCAACTTCGCGTTCACAGTCAACAGCATTTCTTTCTCTAATACTACATTGTTCAGCAATAAATGGCATTTTAGCTTCCCACTTATTAACAATTGATTCATCTAATCCACCATCAAATAAATATTGATGTAATAATCTATGAACAGTAGTATCAGGATATCTTCTAATAGGAGAAGTAAAATGAGTATAACAATTACTTCCTAAAGCATAATGTCCTAAATTAATTTCTTTATAAATTGCTTTCTGCATACATCTTAATAAGAGAGTAGATAAAATTGGAAATTCTTTCTTATCATGTAATTGTTCTAAGATATATTGTAGTGCTGTAGGTCTAGTATCGTTAGGATCACCCTTAACACTATAACCTAAACTAGAAACAAATCTTAAGAAATCCGAAATTTTATCAGGTTGAGGAACTTCATGAACTCTATAAATAAAAGGTAAATTCATAAAATAGATATGAGTAGCTACACATTCGTTAGCAGCAATCATAAAATCTTCAATTAGTTTTTCTCCTTCTCCTCTATAACGTCTTTTTATTTCTAAAGGCTTACAATTCTCATCAACTAATATCTTAGCTTCATCAACATCAAAATCGATATAGCCTCTCTTTTCTTTCATCTTACGTAATATATGAGCTAACTCATTCATTTCTCTTAAACTTTTTTCAAATTCTTTATAATCATCAGCCACAATATTTTTTTCTAAAATATCATTTACTTTATTATAAGTCATTTGCTTTCTAGACTTAATTACACTAGGAAATATTTCATAGTTAACTTGTTTTCCAGAACCATCAAATTCCATAACACAACTAATAGCCAAACGTTCAACATCTGGATTCAAAGAACAAATACCATTAGATAATTCATGAGGTAACATAGGTATAACTCTATCTACCAAATAAACACTAGTTCCACGATTATAAGCTTCTTTATCCAAAGGAGAATCTTCTTTAACATAATGACTAACATCTGCTATATGAACACCTAACTTATAATGACCATTATTCATTTTTTCAATACTTATAGCATCATCAATATCTCTTGTATCATCACCATCAATTGTAAATATTTCTTCTCCCGTTAAGTCTTTTCTTCCTTCTTTTTCTTCTGGAAGAACTTCCATAGGAATATTTTGAACTTCTTCTTTAACTTCTTCAGGAAAATCTACATCAAATTTGTATTTATAAACAATAGATAAAATATCTACTCCAGGATCATGTTTATGACCAATTATTTTACAAACTTTACCTTTAAATCTATAATTACTAATCTTCTTAGTTAATTCAACAACGACTTTATGACCATCTACAGCATTTAATGAATCTTCTTTATTAATTTCAATATCTAATTTAATTTTATCTCCATCTAATTTTAAATGGCCCAAACCATTTTCATCGAAATTAATTTCACCGATATATTGTTCAACGTTTCTTTTGATAATTTTAAGGACTCTTCCTTCTAATCTATCAATATTCATTTTACTAGTTATTTCAACTAATACTTCATCATCATGAATAGCACCATTCATATTATCTTGATCAATATAAATATCATCAGCCAATCCATCTAACTCAACAAATCCAAATCCCTTTTTATTTACTCTCATGATTCCTTTTCTTAAATGAGAATTTTCAATTAACATATATCTATCCTTTTTAGTATGATAAATAATATTTTCATCTTCTAATTCATTTAAGACCTTTAATAATTCTTCTAAAGAGTTAGTATCTGTTATATTAAGTTTATGTTGAATATCATAAACATCAAGACTCTTATCTTCATTTCTTAATATATTTAAAACATCATCTTTCATTAGTATCACCTTAATAAAATTATAACAAAATAAAAAAGACTTTAAAAGTCTTTATTAAATAAACATAGCAGCTAAACTTATAGCAAAAAAAGCCAAACCAAGAACTAGAGTTAAACGACTTATAAATAATTCAGATCCTCTTTCTTTTCTATTAGTAAATAAAGCTGAAGTATCTCCACTAATAATTCCAGAGGTATTTTCTGCTTTTCCGGCTTGTAATAAAACTAATATAATTAATATTAATGAAATAACTAATAAAATAATTTCTAACACGTTCATAACTAACCCTCCCAATAACGATTATTATCATACCATATAAGAGTAAAGATTTCAACAAAAAACAAAATATAAGTTGAAAGAAATCAAATTACTATGATATAATTAACCTGAATATAAGGGAGTATAAAAATGAAAGTAGTAAATCTAAGCGAATCACAATTTGATCATTTTGCTATTAACCATAAATATAGAAATTACTATCAATCATCTATGTATGGAAACCTAATAAAAAAATTTGGTTATAAAATACAATACATAGGAATAATAAATGATAATAATAAGCTAATAGGTGCAACTTTAATTATGTATAAAGAAGTATTTATGAAAAATAGAATTGGTTATGCTCCTAGAGGTATACTATTCAATTATGATAATATTGAAAATATTCCAGAAATGGTAGAAGTACTAAAAAAATCATTATCAAAACAAAGTTACATGCTTCTTAGAATGGATCCTTATATTCCAGCATCTATAAGAAACTATCAAGGTGAAATACTAAATTTAAATAATAAAGTTGATGAAATAGCTGAAACTTTAGTAAGTCAAGGTTTTGAATACAAAGGAAAAACAGTAAACTTTGAAGGAGAAAAACCTAGATGGGAATCAATAGTTTTATTAAACAATGATATAAGAATATTATTTGAAAGTTTTGATAAGAGAACAAGAAACAAAATAAGAAGAGCTTCTTCTTTAGGAATAGAAGTTAAAAAAGATGAAACAAAAAATCTAAAATATCTATATAATTTCATAAGAACAAAAGACAATAAACCTCTAGCATATTATGAAGAATTATTAAAAACATTTGGAAATGATACAGAAATATATTATGCAACAATAAACACAGAAACATTTATAATAAATGCAAGAAGAACATATGAAAAAGAAATGGAACAAAATAACAATCTACAAGAAATAATACAAGACCCAACAATTGGAGAAAAAACAAGAAATGATTATTTAAATAGAAAAATGGAATCTGATTCATTACTACAAATATATAAAAACAACATGATTCTATCTACAAAATTATTAAAACAATATCCAAACGGAATACCTATAGCTGGAGCATTAATAATAAAATATGATAATGCTGCTTATGAGTTTATTGAAGGAGTAGACGATAGATATAAACAATTAAACGCAAGTTATTTATTAAAATGGAAATTGATTGAAGATTATAATTATCAAAAATTAAAATATTTAAACTTAAATGGAGTTGTAGGAGATTTCCAAAATAAAAGTAAATATAGTGGTTTAAATGAAATGAAATTAGGATTTAATTCTACTGTAATTGAATATATAGGAGAATTCGACTTAACTATTAACAAGTTCACTTTAAACTTATATAAAAACTTAAATAAAAAATAAAAAATACACATTTAATATTAATGTGTATTTTCTTTAAGATAATAAAAAAAAGAGAAACATAAGTTTCTCTTTTTAAATACTAATTAATTAACCAATAATCTTAGTAACACTACCAGCACCAACAGTATGTCCACCTTCACGAATAGAGAATTTTGTTCCTTCTTCTAAAGCGATTGAGTGAATTAGTTCTACTGACATAGTGATATTATCTCCAGGCATTACCATTTCAGTACCTTCTGGTAAAGTAATTACACCAGTAATATCTGTAGTTCTGAAATAGAATTGTGGACGATAGTTGTTGAAGAATGGAGTATGACGTCCACCTTCTTCTTTGCTTAATACGTAAACTTGAGCTTCAAATTTACTATGTGGAGTAACTGTTCCAGGTTTAGCTAATACTTGTCCTCTTTGAACTTGTTCACGAGAAATACCACGTAATAGAACACCAGCATTATCTCCAGCTTCAGCAAAGTCTAATTGTTTACGGAACATTTCAATACCAGTAACAACTGTCTTTTGAGTTTCCTTAATACCAACAATTTCAACTTCTTCATTTAATTTTAATGTACCACGTTCAACACGTCCTGTAACAACTGTACCACGACCAGTGATTGTGAATACATCTTCAATACTCATTAAGAAAGGTTTTTCAGTATCTCTTTCAGGAGTTGGAATCCATTCATCAACTGCATCCATTAATTCATTAATTGCAGGAATCCACTTTTCATCACCCTCAAGAGCTTTAAGAGCAGAACCTCTAATAATTGGAGTATTATCTCCATCGTAATCATATTCATTTAATAGATCACGAATTTCCATTTCTACTAAATCTAATAATTCTGGATCATCAACCATATCACATTTGTTCATGAAAACAACCATTTTAGGTACTCCAACTTGACGAGCAAGTAAGATATGTTCACGAGTTTGTGCCATAGGTCCATCAGTAGCAGCTATAACTAAGATAGCTCCATCCATTTGAGCAGCTCCAGTAATCATGTTTTTAACATAGTCAGCATGTCCTGGGCAGTCAACATGAGCGTAATGTCTCTTATCAGTACTATACTCTACATGAGCAGTATTGATAGTAATACCACGTTCTCTTTCTTCTGGTGCTTTATCGATATTAGCGAAATCAACAGCTTCATTTCCGTTTTTACCAGCTAAAACTTTAGTAATAGCAGCAGTTAAAGTAGTTTTACCATGATCTACGTGTCCAATTGTACCAATGTTAACATGTGGTTTTGAACGATCAAATTTTTGCTTTGCCATAAATTTTTCCTCCTTATTTATTTACAACATATATTCTATCGAATATTTAATTTTTTTTCAACTATTTTTATTAATTTCCACTCTTTTTGATTATTTCTTCTGCAATGTTCTTTGGAACTTGTTCATAGTGATCGAAGAACATAACAAATGTTGCACGTCCTTGAGTGTTAGAACGTAAGTTAGTAGCATATCCAAACATTTCTGCTAATGGAACCATTGCACTTAACTTAACAGCATTTCCTTGAGATTCTTGACCTAAAGGTTTACCACGACGAGAAGTTAAATCTCCCATAACGTTACCAAAATATTCTTCTGGAGTAGTTACATCAACCTTCATAATAGGTTCAAGTAATACAGGATTACAATTGTTCTTAATTTCTTTAACAGCTAATGAAGCAGCAACTTTGAAACTCATTTCATTAGAGTCTACATCATGGTAAGAACCATCATGTAATGTAGCTTTAATATCAATCATAGGATATCCAGCAACAACACCAGTTTGTAATGCTTCTTGAATTCCTTTGTCAACAACAGGAATATATTCACGAGGAACAACTCCACCTACAACTTCATCAACAAATTCATATCCCTTATCAGGATTTGGTTCAAACTTAACCCAAACATGTCCGTATTGTCCACGTCCACCTGATTGTTTAATATATTTACCTTCACAGTCACCCATGTTAAGAATTGTTTCACGATAAGCAACTTGTGGAGCACCAACATTAGCTTCTACATTAAATTCACGTTTCATACGATCTACTAATACATCTAAGTGTAACTCACCCATACCAGCAATAACTGTTTGACCAGTTTCATGATCAGTATGAACTTTAAATGTTGGATCTTCTTCAGCTAACTTTTGTAATGCTAAAGCCATCTTATCTTGATCAGCTTTACTCTTAGGTTCAACAGCTAATTGAATAACTGGTTCAGGAACTACTAAGCTTTCAAGAATAATAGGTTTCTTTTCATCACATAAAGTATCACCAGTAGTAGTATTCTTTAAACCAACTGCAGCAGCAATATCTCCAGTATAAACATCAGATATTTCTTTTCTGTGGTTAGCATGCATTTGAAGAATACGACCAATTCTTTCTTTAGTATCTTTAGTTGAGTTTAATACATATGATCCACTAGTTAAATGTCCTGAATAAACTCTAAAGAAAGTTAAACGTCCAACGAATGGATCTGTCATAACCTTAAATGCTAATGAAGCAAAAGGTTCAGAATCACTAGGTTTTCTTTCTGTTTCATTTCCATTTAAATCAGTTCCTTTAACAGAATCGATATCTAATGGACTTGGTAAATAATCAATAACTGCATCTAATAAAGGTTTAATACCCATATTACCTAAAGCAGTTCCACACATAACTGGGAAAAATTCAGCTTGTAATGTACCTTTTCTAATAGCAGATTTAATCATTTCTTCTGTAACTTCTCCACCATCTAGATAAACCATCATCATTTCATCATCAAATTCAGCTACAGCTTCAATTAATTCTGCTCTCTTTTCTTCAGCAATATCTTTTAATTCGCTAGGAATTTCTATTTCTTTAGCATTTTCATCTTGTTTACCATCAAATTCTAATGCTTTCATAGTAACAAGATCAATAACACCTCTAAATGTATCTTCAGAACCAATTGGCCATTCGATAGGTTTAGCATTAACTCCTAAACGATCTTTAATAGTTTTTAAACTATATTCAAAATTAGCTCCCATCTTATCCATCTTATTTGCAAAAATAATTCTAGGAACTTTAAATTCTGATGCTTGTCTCCAAACAGTTTCAGTTTGAGGTTCAACACCAGCTTGTGCATCTAATAAAGCTACTGCTCCATCTAATACACGTAATGAACGAGAAACTTCGATTGTAAAATCAACATGTCCAGGAGTATCAATAATATTTAAACGATAACCCTTCCAATGAGCTGTAGTAGCAGCAGAAGTGATAGTAATACCACGTTCTTGTTCTTGAGCCATCCAGTCCATTTGAGATTCTCCATCATGAGTTTCACCGATTTTATGAGTTACCCCTGTATGGAATAAGATTCTTTCAGTACAAGTAGTTTTACCAGCATCGATATGAGCCATTATTCCAATATTTCTTGTCTTTTCTAAAGACGTATCTCTTGCCATTTTTTCTCCTTCCTACCATCTATAATGTGCATAAGCCTTATTAGCTTCTGCCATACGATGAGTATCTTCACGTTTTTTAACAGTTGCACCAGTACCATTTGATGCATCAATAATTTCATTGGCTAAATTATCAGCCATACTTCTACCATTTCTCTCACGAGAATATGTAGTTAACCATTTTAAAGCAAGTGCTTGTGCTCTAGCTGGAGTAACTTCAATTGGAACTTGATAGTTAGAACCACCAACACGACGAGACTTAACTTCTAATTGAGGTTTTATATTTTCTAAACAAGCATTGAACACTTCGATAGGATCTTTACCTGTTTTTTCTTTTATTTGCTCAAAAGCATCATAAACAATAGTTTGAGCTGTTCCCTTTTTACCATCAATCATGATGATATTTATTAACTTAGCAATAACTTTAGAGTTATATATCGGATCAGCTAAAATTTCTCTTTTTATTGCACGTCTTTTACGCATGTTTTAATCCTCCCTTCACTTATTATCAAATTAAAAATTATTCTTTAGGTTTTTTTGCACCGTATTTACTACGACCTCTTTTACGATCATTAACTCCAGCAGTATCTAAAGTACCACGAATAATGTGATATCTAACACCGATTAAGTCTTTTACACGACCACCACGAATTAATACAACGCTATGTTCTTGTAAATTATGACCAATACCTGGAATATAAGTATCTACTTCTCTACCATTAGAAAGACGAACACGAGCATACTTACGTAATGCAGAGTTTGGTTTCTTTGGAGTCTTAGTACCAACACGTGTACAAACACCACGCATTTGTGGAGAATTACCATCTATTTGTTTATTCTTAATAGAATTAAATCTATATCTAAGAATTGGACTTTTTGGTTTTCTTACTTTGTTTTTACGTTTATTGTGAACTAATTGGTTTATAGTAGGCATAAAATCAATCTCCTTTCTTAACACATACCCTAGTGTATCATTTTAACCTCTAAATAAAACTTCGTATAAATACAAAGTCATTTAATCAGCATTAATAATATATCACCACTAATAGTTAAAGTCAACAAAAAAAGCAACTAATTATTTAGTTGACTTTCTTTGTCCTATTTTTTTACCAGATTCTTTTTCTTTTTGTTTTTTATAGTCATCATATAAAACTACCATATTTGCATATTCTTTTAATGAACACCTTCTAAAAAAGTTACCTAATCCAGCAGCATCACTATTTTCTATATAGTTGTTATATTCTTTTTTAGTATCAGAAGTAATAATAGCAGGAGCATATCCATTCTTTAATAAATTTGCAGTAAGAATAGTTCTCATAGTTCTACCATTGAAGTCTTCAAATGGATGAATATGTAAAAGTCTAATATGAAGACGTGCTTCATTTTCAAAAAATTCTCTTTCATATAATTCATCAGAGATAGAATCTCTTTTCTCATTTAAACTATCTAAATAATATAAATAATTATCATATGCAGAAAGTAATTCCGATTGAATTAAATAAGCATCAGTTCTTTTAATTCTAGATCCAATTACCTCAATTGGTCTTTTTCTAAAATCAGCAATTTCATAATCAGATATTCTTTTAGCAATTTCTAAAGTAGCATATATTAAATCAAATTTATAAATATATTCTTTATTTCTACTAGGATCAATTTCTTGTTTTGCATACTCTAATGCAGAGTCTTGTCTCATCAAATTTGATACAGTTCTCTCATCACCATTTAAAGTATAACCTTCTACTTGTAAAGATGCTAAACCTAAACTGCTATCTAATGCTTTAGTATAAAGTTCTCTAAATTCATCAGGCAACATATCATACGTAATATTCTTCATAATATCCCCCTCTAACGACACAAATTATATCATAAAATACTTAAAAAGTAAAGAAAAAGAAGCCTTAAGCTTCTTATTCCATAAATTGATCTTCAAGTTTTTCTAAAGGTTCTTCATCAATAAATTGTTTCTTTAATTCATAATCAACATCTTTATATTCTCTAGAACCAGTACCTGCAGGAATTAATTTACCTAAAATTACATTTTCTTTTAATCCAGCTAAAGGATCAACTTTACCCTTTATAGCAGCATCTGTTAATACTCTTGTAGTTTCTTGGAATGATGCAGCTGATAAGAATGAATTAGTTCCTAAAGCAGCTTTAGTAATTCCTAATAATATTGGTTTACCAACAGCAGGCTTCTTACCATTAATAATAGCATCTCTATTACCAGCAGTAAATTGATTAAAGTTAACAACTGCCCCAGTAATAAATGAAGTATCTCCACCATCTATGATTCTAATCTTATTAATCATACGTTTAGCGATAACTTCAACATGCTTATCACTAATTTCAACACCTTGAGAACGATAAGTATCTTGAATTTCTTTTAATATATATTGTTGAGTAGTAATAGGGTCAGTTACTGCAAGTAATTCTTTAGGACTAATAGCTCCTTCAGTTAACTTATCACCAGGTTTAACCTTATCACCTTTTTCAACACATAATTTAGCACCATAATTAGTAACATGTACTTTAGTTTCAGCTTTATTAGTAACTGAAATATCATATTTTCCACGTTCTTCTTTAATCTTAGAAACAGTTCCTTCGATTTCAGCAATAGTTGCTTTACCTTTAGGATTACGTGCTTCGAATAACTCTTGAACACGAGGTAAACCTTGAGTAATATCTTCAACACCAGCAACTCCACCAGAGTGGAAAGTTCTCATTGTTAACTGAGTACCAGGTTCACCGATAGATTGAGCAGCCATAACACCAACAGCTTCACCAATCTCAACTAAATTACCAGTAGCTAAGTTTCTACCATAACATGTTTGACAAATACCATTATCACAACAACAAGTTAATATAGATCTAATTTCTACTTCTTTAACTCCAGCTTTAACAATCTTATCAGCAAGAGAATCAGTAATCATTTCTAATCTATCAACAATAATTTCTTTTGTTTCAGGATTAACAACTTTCTTGTTAGCATATCTACCAACAATTCTATCTCTTAAACTTTCAATAACTGATCCAGTTTTCTCATTAACAAAATCTTTAACAACTATACCTTGATCAGTACCACAATCTGTTTCACGAATAATAATATCTTGAGAAACATCAACAAGTCTACGAGTTAAGTATCCAGAGTCTGCAGTCTTAAGTGCTGTATCAGCAAGACCTTTTCTAGCAGCATGTGTAGATAAGAAGAAATCAGACACACTCATTCCTTCAATAAAGTTTGAAAGGACTGGAATTTCAACGAAACTACCATTTGGCTTAGTCATAACTCCACGGATACCTGCAACTTGTGAGAAGTTTGAAATGTTACCACGAGCTTTAGAATTCATCATCATGAAGATAGGATTATCTAATGAATTATTAGATATTTCTTTTAATTCATCTTGAATCTTAGCTGTAGCACCTAGCCAACAATCTATTACTTTAGAATATCTTTCTTCATCAGTAATAAGACCACGTTTATATTGTTTATTAATTTTATCTACTACTTTTTGAGTTTCTTCAATTACAGCATCTTTAGTTTTACTAGTGACAACATCAAACATACTAACAGTTAAACCTGAAATTGTAGAATATTTAAATCCTAAATCTTTAAGATTATCTAACATTATAGATGTTTCTGTAGTTTTATAACGTTTAAATACTTGAGCAATTATTTTCTCTAAAGTGCTCTTATTAAATGCAGAAACTAAAGGCATCTTCTTAATTTCTTCTGGAATATTAGATCCCATAGGTAAGAAGAATTTATTTGGAGTAATTCCACTAATATTATCATTAGAAGGTTCATTAATATAAGTAAATGAATCAGGTAATATTTCATTAAACTTAATCTTACCAACAGTAGTAACTAAATATTTATCTTTTTGACTACTTGTAAATAATTTATGTCTAAAGCTATTTACAGGAATAGCAATTCTACTATGTAGAGAAATTTCTTTTCTCTCATAAGCCATTAACGCTTCATCAGCATTTTTGAATACTCTACCTTCTCCTAAAGCACCTTCTTTTTCCATAGTTATGTAATAATTACCAATAACTATATCTTGTCCTGGAGTAACGATAGGATCTCCGCTCTTAGGATGAAGAATATTGTTAGAACCTAGCATTAATAATCTAGCTTCAGCTTGAGCTTCTTCACTAAGTGGAATATGAACAGCCATTTGGTCACCATCGAAGTCAGCATTAAATGCAGCACATACTAATGGGTGAAGACGAATAGCTTTACCACCAATTAGAACAGGTTCAAATGCTTGAATACCTAATCTATGTAATGTAGGTGCACGGTTTAATAGAACAGGATGTTCTTTAATAGCTTCATCAACGATATCCCATACAGCAGGATCTTGAGTATCTATCATTTTCTTAGCTGCTTTAATATTATGAGCTAATTCTTTTTCAACTAAACCATGAATAACATGAGGTTTAAATAATTCAAGTGCCATTTCTTTAGGAATACCACATTGATACATTTTTAATGAAGGTCCAATTACAATAACTGAACGTCCAGAATAATCAACACGTTTTCCTAATAAGTTCTGTCTAAAGCGTCCTTGCTTTCCTTTTAACATACTAGAAAGTGATTTAAGAGGACGATTTCCGGCACCAGTAACATTTCTACCACGACGACCATTATCGAATAATGCATCAACAGCTTCTTGTAACATACGTTTTTCATTTTGAATGATGATACCAGGAGCTCCTAAATCAATCAATCTTTTTAAACGATTATTTCTATTAATAACTCTTCTATATAAATCATTTAAATCACTAGTAGCAAATCTTCCACCATCTAATTGAATCATTGGTCTTAATTCAGGTGGAATTACAGGAATACAATCAAGGATCATCCATTCAGGTTTTTGATTAGATGAATAGAAAGCATCTAATACATCTAATCTCTTTAATAATCTAACTCTCTTTTGTCCTGTAGCATCTTTTAATTCTTCAGTTAATCCGTCGATTTCTTTCTTTAAATCAACTTTCTTTAATAATTCTTTTATAGCTTCAGCACCCATTCCAACTTTGAATGAAGTACCATATTTTTCATAATAAGCTCTATATTCTCTTTCACTTAATGTTTGTTTATTTTCTAAAGGAGTATTTCCTTTATCAATAACAACATAACTTACAAAGTATAAAACTTCTTCTAGATCCCTAGGACTCATATCAAGAACTAATCCCATACGAGAAGGAACACCTTTGAAGAACCAAATATGAGATACAGGTGTAGCAAGTTCAATATGACCCATTCTTTCACGTCTAACAGAAGAACTAGTTACTTCAACTCCACATCTGTCACATACTATATTTTTATAACGAACTCTCTTGTATTTTCCACAAGCACATTCATAATCCTTAGTAGGTCCAAATATCTTTTCACAGAAAAGTCCATCTCTTTCAGGTCTTAAAGTACGATAATTAATAGTTTCAGGTTTAGTTACTTCACCAAAAGACCATTCACGAATTTTATCAGGAGACGCTATACCAATTTTTAAAGCACTTATTTTATTAATATCTATCATTAAAAATCAGCTCCTTCCTCTTCTGCAGAGATTAAATCTAAATCATCAGCATCTGGCATTTCTTCTTCATAATCATCAGCATCTTCTTCACTAGCATCTTCGAAGATTTCAGTTTCTACAGTGTCATTAGACTCATTTTCTCTTTCTTTAATCATATTATCAGCAGATTTTTCAACATCTGATAATGAAGTATCAT
Source organism: uncultured Erysipelotrichaceae bacterium (assembly GCA_902789225.1). Lineage (GTDB taxonomy): Bacteria > Bacillota_I > Bacilli_A > RF39 > UBA660 > RUG343. The sequence continues at coordinate 228,691 of CADANC010000002.1, read as the reverse complement.
AATCTTCAGTATCTTCTTCAATTTCTTTTAAGTCATGATTTTCACCATTCTCATCAATGATTGAAATGTCTAAACCTAAAGCTTGGAATTCTTTCATCATAACTCTAAATGATTCTGGAACACCTGCTCTATTTATTTCTCTACCTTTAATGATATCTTCATAAATCTTAACACGTCCAACAACATCATCAGATTTAACTGTTAACATTTCTTGTAATGTATGAGCTGCACCATATGCATATAATGCCCAAACTTCCATTTCTCCAAATCTTTGTCCACCAAGTTGTGCCTTACCACCTAAAGGTTGTTGAGTAACTAAAGAGTATGGTCCAGTTGAACGAGCATGTAATTTATCATCAACCATATGATGTAGTTTGATCATATACATAACACCAACAGAAATTCTATTATCAAAAGCTTCACCAGTACGACCATCATATAATACAGTCTTACCATCTTCATCCATCTTAGCTTCCTTCATAATAGCTTTGATGTCTTCTGTTTTAGCTCCATCAAATACAGGAGTAGCTATATGAACTCCTAATTTCTTAGCAGCCATACCCATATGCATTTCTAAAACTTGACCAAAGTTCATACGAGAAGGAACACCTTGTGGATTTAACATAATATCAATAGGAGTACCATCAGCAGTAAATGGCATATCTTCTTGAGGAAGAATAAGTGAAATAACACCCTTGTTACCATGACGTCCTGACATCTTATCTCCAACTTGAATTTTTCTCTTTTGAATTACATAAACTCTAATTATTTTATTTACTCCAGCAGGTAATTCATCATTATCCTTTCTAGAATAAATCTTAATATCATGAACAATACCATCTCCACCATGAGGTACACGAAGTGAAGTGTCTCTAACTTCTCTTGTTTTCTCACCGAAAATAGCATGTAATAATTTTTCTTCTGAAGTTAATTCAGCCATTCCCTTAGGAGTAACCTTACCAACTAGGATATCTCCTTCTCTAACTTCAGTACCAATAGTAACAATACCATTAGCATCTAAATTACGACGAGATTCTTCACTAACATTAGGAATATCTCTAGTAATTTCTTCATCACCTAATTTAGTTTGACGACATTGCATTTCATAATCTTCTAAATGTAATGAAGTAAATTTATCATCTTTAACTAAATTTTCATTTAAAATAACAGCATCTTCATAGTTATATCCTTGGAAAGTCATGAAAGCAACTGTCATATTCTTACCTAATGCTAATTCTCCTTTATCAGTAGAGTTACCATCAGCAAGAATAGTTACATCTTTCTTAACTTTATCTCCAACTTGAACTATTGGTTTATGATGGAAACAAATACTTGAGTTAGCTAATTCAAAATTAGATAACCTATATTCAACATCTTCTCCATCTTTAGTAGTAACAACTACTTTTCTACCATCAACATATTTAACTACACCATCATGTTTAGCAATAACTTCAACACCTGAGTCTTTAGCAGCTATATATTCAACACCAGTTCCAATAAAAGGAGCTTCAGTTCTAATAAGTGGCATAGCTTGTCTTTGCATGTTAGCACCCATCAACGCACGGTGAGCATCATCATGTTCTAAGAAAGGTATACAACTTGTTGTAATAGAAACAACTTGTTGTGGACTAACATCTATATAATCAACATTTTCAGGTTTTGATAAAACGTTTTCACCTCTATATCTAGAGTTAACAAATTCATCAATAATTTCATTTTCTTCATTAGTATTAATAGAAGATTGAGAAATAATATAATTTTCTTCTTCATCAGCAGTCATATATTTAACTTCATCAGTAATCTTTCCATTAACAACTTTTCTATATGGACTCATAATAAATCCATATTCATTTACTTTTGCGTAACTAGCAAGTGTAGTAATAAGTCCGATATTAGGTCCTTCTGGAGATTCAATAGGACAAATTCTACCATAGTGAGAAACATTAACGTCACGTACTTCTACTCCAGTTCTCTCTCTTGATAGTCCACCAGGTCCTAAAGCAGAAAGTCTACGTTTATTAGTTAACTCTGCAATTGGGTTAGTTTGATCCATGAATTGTGATAATTGTGATGAACCAAAGAATTCCTTCATAGCAGCAGTTACAGGTCTAATATTAATTAATGTTTTAGGAGTAACTTCATCCATTTCTTGAGTAGTCATTCTTTCACGAATAACTCTTTCCATTCTAGCAACACCAATTCTAAATTGGTTTTGTAGTAATTCTCCAACTTGTCTAATTCTACGATTTCCTAAGTGATCGATTTCATCATAGTTACCTACACCATGTAATAAGTTTAAATAATATGATGTAGCAGCATAAACATCACTAATTGTTAATCTCTTAACATCTATAGATTGATCATTACCAATAACTATTAATTTATTCTTCTTATCATTAGGATCAATAATCTTAACCTCTTGAACTTTATCATAATCATCTAATTCAAGATTAGCCTTAACTTGTTTTAATCCATATCCATCAGCAAATAATTCAGCTAAACCATCTAAAATAGTTTTATCTATTTTAGTACCCTTTGCATATTTAACTTCACCATTTACTTTAATATCTTCTGCTAAAGTTTGATCTAATAATCTATCAAGGATATTTAATTTCTTATTATATTTATATCTACCAACTTTAGCTAAATCATATCTAAATTCATCAAAGAAATGAGTAATTATTTGGTTTTTAGATGAATCTAAAGTAGCTGGTTCACCAGGTCTTAACTTTTCATAAATTTCAATTAAGGCTTCATCAGTATTTTTAGTACTATCTTTTTCAATAGTATTTTTAATATACTCATCATCACCAAATAAATCTAAAATATCTTGATCGCTAGAAAGTCCAAATGCACGTAAAAGAGTTGTTAGAGGAACTTTTCTAGTTCTATCGATTCTAACATAAACAACATCTCTTGCATCAGTTTCATATTCTAACCATGTACCACGAGTAGGAATAATTTGAGAAGTAATTAATTCTCTACCATTTTTATCAATCTCTCTATTGTAATATACAGAAGGAGATCTAACTAATTGTGATACGATTACACGTTCAGCACCATTAATAATAAATGTAGCACTATCAGTCATTATAGGCATATCACCTAAGAATATTTCTTGTTCTTTAACTTCACCTGATTCACGATTAAATAGTCTTACATTAACTCTCAATGGAGCAGCATATGTAGTTTCTCTATCTTTACTTTCTTTAATAGAGTATTTTGGTTCATCAAAATGATAATCACCAAATTCTAATGATAAAGTACCACTAAAATTTTCTACAGGAAATAAATCTTCGAATACTCCCTTTATACCTTCATTAATAAACCAATTATAACTTTTCTTTTGAATTTCTAATAAATCCTTTAATTCATAAGTATTTCTAATACTAGAATAATTTCTTCTTTTTCTAAAATCACCATATTTAACAACTTTATATGACACTAAATTTCACCCCACTAACTTTTATTTGAACACTTAATAATATAGTATCCTTTTTTCTTCTCAAGAATTTCAAGATCATACTCCTTCTCTAAATCACTAATCATTGACTTAGCACCTTGTTGTTTTCTAATGACAAAATAAAGATTACCATCATCAGTAAGATAGTCTTTAGCATTAAACAACATATCATAAACTACTTTTTTGCCAGCTCTAATAGGCGGATTAGTAACAATTGAAGTATATCTAGTATTAACATTTTCATAAACATTACTTTCAAAAACATTAATATTTTGACATTTATTTGCAGAAACATTCATTTCAGTTAAATGAAGAGCTCTCAAATTAACATCTACCATATCAACATTAGCTCCAGTAAGTTTATTAAGTGCTATACCAATAACTCCATATCCACATCCCAAATCAAGAATTTTGCCTCCAACTTCCTCAAGGGGGATGAAATCAAGAAGAAGTCTACTGCCAAAATCCACACCGTTCTTAGAAAAAACGCCATTATCACTATTAAAAGTAAATTTTTTGCCCCTAATAAAACAATCAATCTTAGTTATATTACTAGGTAAGTTTTCATTATTAAAATATTGTCCCATTAAACCCCCTTCTTTTAGAGAAAAAAAGAAGGAGAAAACCATAATTTAATAATTAGTTTTCTCCCTTTCGAAATTGTATAATACACTATAAAAAAATAATTGTCAACTCATTTTTAAAAATTTTACAAAAATTTTATATACAAAAAAAAGAAGTTAATTACTTAACTTCTACTGTAGCTCCAGCTTCTTCAAGCTTAGCTTTGATTTCATCAGCTTCAGCAGCAGGAATATTTTCCTTAACTACTCCTTTGTTATCAACGATATCTTTAGATTCTTTTAATCCTAATCCAGTAATATCTTTAACAACTTTAATTACTTGAACTTTAGCAGCTCCACCATCAGCGATAGAAACTGTTACTGTACTAGGTGCAGCATCTCCAGCTCCAGCAGCTCCAGCAGCAGGTGCAGCAACTGCTACAGCACTAGGATCAACTCCAAATTCTTCTTTCATAGCATCTACTAATTCTTTAATTTCAAGTAAATTCATTTCTTTTAAACTATTGATAAAATCTTCTTTATTTAATTTAGCCATTTTATATTTCCTCCTTATTTATAAAATTAATTTTCTTCTTTTTGTTGACTATATAAATCTAAACTAATAGATAAGTCTCTGACTATACCAATCATACCACCAGCTAACATAGTTAGTAATCCTTCTCTAGATGGTAATGTAGCATATTCACTTAATGCAGCACTATCAGCTTTTTCTCCATCTACTAATCCAACCTTCATTACAAGAGATGGATGATCTTTAGCAAATGTTGATAAAACCTTAATAGGTGCGATTTGATCTTCACTAAAAGCTAATGCGCTTGGACCAGTTAAATGATCATTGAAATCAATATCCATATCATTGAAAGCTCTGTTCATTAAAGTGTTTTTATAAACTTTAAAATCTGCTCCAGCTTCTCTTAGTTTAGTTCTAAGATCTTTAATATCAGCATCAGTAACTCCATGATAATCAAATAAAACTACAGATTTAGAAGAATTAACTCTATCTTTGATTTCATCGATAATCATTTGTTTCTGTTCTAATATTTTAGAATTTGCCATAAAACACCTCCTCCTATGAATACCAAAAAAGTCCTCGAATTACCGAGGACTTTAAAATACAATAACGTATAATTGTTAAAGTTCCTCGGTAGGATTTAAAAACCTACTGTCTATGGCACTCATAAACTTCAATTATTATAACTTAATAATTATTATTTGTCAAAATTATTTTCAACTTTTATACCAGGTCCCATTGTAGAACTAATTGATATACTCTTAACATAATCACCTTTAACAGATGCAGGTTTAACTTTTAAGATAGTTGAAACAAAAGCATTTAAATTAGCAAGTAAATCTTCTTCGCTGAAAGAAACTTTACCGATAACAGAATGAATAATACCAAATGTATCAGTTCTATATTCAACTTTACCAGATTTAACATCTTCTACAGCTTTCTTAACATCCATTGTTACTGTACCAGTTTTAGGGTTAGGCATTAATCCTTTAGGTCCTAAAACTTTACCTAATTTACCTAAAGCAGGCATCATATCTGGAGTAGCAATGATTGTATCAAAATCGAACCAATTTTCTTTTTCGATTTTATCTAACATATCAGTATCTCCAACATAATCAGCTCCAGCTTCTTTAGCTTCTGTAGCTTTTGGTCCTTTAGCAATAACTAATACTTTTGCTGTTTTACCAGTTCCTTTTGGAAGTACAATAGCACCTCTTAATTGTTGATCAGCTTTCTTAGTATCTAAATTTAATCTAATAGCAACATCAACAGATCCATCAAAAGAACTAATAGAAGTTTCTTTAACTAATTTTACAGCTTCTTCTTTAGAATAAACTTTATTCTTCTCTATTTTAGATAAAGCTTCAGTATATTTTTTACTTCTTTTCATTTAATTTTTCCTCCTTATGTGGTTTAAGCGGATTTAATTCCTTCCACGTAGGTAAAAACCTATATGAATAAATTATTCTTGAATATTAATACCCATATTCTTAGCTGTACCAGCAACAATTTTCATTGCAGCTTCTACATCGTAAGCATTTAAATCAGGTAATTTAATTTCAGCAATTTCTCTTAATTGATCTTTTGTAATAGTAGCAACACTATCTTTACTACCATTAGCGCCACCTTTTTGAATCTTAGCATACTTCTTTAATAAGAATGATGCAGGTGGAGTCTTAATAACAAAATCAAAACTCTTATCTGCGTAAACAGAAATAACTACAGGTAAAACATCACCCATCTTATCTCTAGTAGCATCATTATATTGAGAACAAAAGTCTCCTAGATTGATTCCAACTGGACCTAGAACAGTTCCAACTGGAGGGGCTGGTGTAGCTTTACCAGCAGGAATATTGATTTTAATTTGTTTAATTAATTCCTTTGCCACGAAAAACACCTCCTATAATAGTTTTCGCGAGTGGTCATAATAGCGATTACCGCTTAAAATCGAAATCTGCCTCCCACTTATCTATATCAATAAAAATATAGCCATTAAATAATAACATATAATTAAATATTTTACAACATTTAATCAGCTTTTTGAATTTGATTTAATTCAACTTCAACTTGTGTATCTTGTCCAAACAAGTCAATTGTTAAATCAACAACACTATTATCTAAGTCGATAGTATCAACAGTACCAACCATTCCATTAAATGGTCCACCTACTACTTTAACCTTCATACCAACTTCAAGTTCAGTTTGAACATCAATCTTATTAAGACCCATAGTATCTAATATTTTTTGAACTTCTTCAGGTTGTAAAGGTGTAGGTTTAGCACCCTTTCCACTTGATCCAATGAAACCAGTAACACCTTGTGTATTACGTACAACATACCAAGCTTCATCACTCATTACCATTTCAACTAATATATATCCTGGAAATAATTTTTTAACTTTTTCCTTTTTTACTCCGTTTTTTTCTTCAATAACTTTTTCTTCAGGAACAATAACACGAATAATATTATCTTGCATTCCCATAGATTCAGCTCTCATCTCTAAATCTTCTTTTACTTTATTTTCATGACCAGAGTAAGTATTAACAACATACCATTCTTTCTTTTCTTCCATAATTCCTCCTATGCAAATAAAGCTTGAATAGCTGCAAAAATAATATTGATTAAATAGAAAAATATAGATAAGAATAAAACAAAACATATAGTAGAAATAGAATATTTAATTGATTTTTCTTTAGAAGTCCAATGAACTTTCTTAAATTCTTCTTTAACTCCATGACAGAAAATCATAAATCTATCCCATAGACTCTTATTATTCTTTTCACTTACATTTTTCTTTTTCTTTTCTGTTTTAATCTTTTCAACTTTCTTATTCTTTTTAGTTACATCTTCAAGTTTATATTTATATTCGTTATTATTTTTAACTACTTGAGCCATATACATTTCTCCTATTTTTTTTAAAATAAAAAACACTTCAAAGTGCTTGTTCAAAAATAAAATAGCATATCAAAGTGTTTTTGTCAACTTTTTTGTTGAAATTATTAATTAAAATGCATAAATAAGGCAATAAGACAAATCAAGAATCCTACAACTGAAATAATTGTAGATAAAGCTATAGTCTTAGCAAATGCTGCTTCTCTATATAATTTCTTATTAATTTCATCATTATTAGGTTTAGAAAGCATTGAAAAATCAATATCCCCCATCAAATCAGAATCTCCATCTTTCTTAGTAGCATCACTTAATTTCTCTAATTCCATCTTTCTTTTTTGAAAGTCAAAATCAGAAAAAGGAACAGAAGCGCCTCTTTCAAATATCCCTTTATAATAAGGAACATCATCAGAAGGAAAAGCAAATGAAAATTCAGTAAAATGCTTTTTTAAAAAATCATCATCAATATATTCACAAGGATATAAGTATAAATACAAAGCCATCTTTGACTCTTCATATATATTTGATTTAACATCAGCAGGAGTTACTGTTCCAACATTACTAATAACATTATATTTAATTTCTCTTAAATTACCATCTACTATAAAAATATCATTAAAATCAAAAGAATCAACTCTCATCCCATTAGAGTTTAAATATTTCAAAGCAATATCTGCATTAAGTAAAAATTCTCTTTTTTCCTCCATGCTATCATGCATAGGTGCCCAATCAGCTAATGAAATATAATTTTTTTGATCAAGATTATCATTATTCATAGTATCACCTACTATAATATTAAATCAAAAATAAGAAAAATACAAAAAAACTAATAGAAAGAACGTAAAGTATGATTAATTTTACTTATCCTTCCATTAACAGTACTAAGAGGAATATCTAATAATCTAGAAATTTCTTTAACTTTAAAACCATTAAGCTTCAATTCAAATACTATTGAGCATTTAAATGATAACAAATTTTTAAAATTTACAAATAACTGTTCTTCATCAAAATAATTAAAATTGTCAAATAATGAAGAATCACAATCATCTATAGAAATACTATTATTAAGATAATAATTCTTTTTTACATTCATATTTCTACAATAAGTATTCAAATGATTTCTAATGCAAGTAAGTGCATATGTATAAAATTTTATATCATTATATTCATTAAACGAAGAATAAGCATTATAAAGACCAATATAGCCTTCTTGCATAAGATCAACAAATTCAATACCTAGATTTCTCCCAAAGACATAAAAAGAGTTAGCAATACTAGTAACTAAAGGTTTATATTTTTCAAAAAGCCTTTTAATCGCATAGTCATCACCATCTCTAATCATATAAATTAATTCATTATCATTTACTCTATATTCCATAATCCTACTTTCTATTTCTAATTACTTCATATATCATAATTCCAGCTGCAACACTAGCATTTAAACTATTAGTTTTGCCATACATTGGAATTTTTGTAAGATAATCACAATTTTTGGTAACTAATTTTGACATTCCTCTACCTTCATTTCCAACAATAAGGCAAATATTACCAGAATAATCAACTTCTTTATAATCAAGATTTCCTTCTAAAGAAGTACCTACTATCCAATATCCATTTTCTTTCAAATAATTAATAGTATCTACCAAATTAACCACCTTGATTATTTTAGTTTGAAAAACAGTTCCAACACTTGTCTTAACTACAGTAGGATTAACTTCTATTTCTCTATCACTAGGAATAATAATAGCATCTACCCCACTAGCTTCACAAGTTCTAACTATAGCCCCAAAATTATGAGGATCTTCTAAATGATCTAACATTACAACAAACTTATTTTCACCAAGCACAACATCAAGATCCATGTATTTGTAATTAGGAATAGATAGTATTATACCTTGATGAACACCATCTGCCAAATCATTCATTTTGTTTTTTGGTAGATAATTTATACTCAAATTTTTATTTTCTATTAAGGAAATAATATCTTTCTCACTAAATCCTTCTTGTAAATAAACTTTTGATATTTCTATATTACTTTCTAAAACAACTTTGCATGAGTTTTTACCATATATAATCATAAATTTTCTCCTAATATCGTATTCATTATTTCATCAATTCTTTTATTATTATCAGTTAAATCTAAATAACCAATCAAAGCTTCTAATCCAGTCGCAAGTTTATAAGTAATTATATCAGTATTCTTAGGATGAGCTTTACTAGTATTATTTCTAGCTCTTCTAATTACATCTAACTCATCATCACTAAAGAATCCTTCATCACTTAATTTAGTTAAAAACATACTTTGACTTTTAGCACTAACATACTTAATAGATTCAGTTTGTAAATCATTAACATTAGCTATACCACTTCTAATCAAGTATCTTCTAATATAATCTTCATATATAGTATCACCTAAATATGCAAGAACTAATACATTTATATTTCTAACATCCATATATCCTCCTAAAAAAGATTTAGTAAAAACTAAATCTTTTCATATGTAGTTCCTTCTTTAGTATCAATTAACTTAATACCAAGAGACAATAATTCATCTCTAATTTTATCAGCTTCTTGATAATTTTTATTATCTTTAGCTTTTTGTCTTTCATTTATTTTATCTTCAATAAACTTATCATCAACTCTCTTTTCTTCATTAACTTCTTCTTTAACAACAACTTTTTTCTTAGGATTTTCTTTAGTTAAGTTTAAAGATAAAACAAAATCAAAATCATTAATTAAATATAGTTTAGAATTACCATTTAAATTATTATCTTTAAGTACTTCATATAAAACACTAATAGCATTAGATGTATTTAAATCATTTTCTAATTCAGAAGAGAATTTATTCTTATATTCATTAATTTCTTTTTCTTGTAATTCTCCCTCTTTATCAATACTTCTAATCTTATTTCTAAGTTTAAATAAAGTATCTTGAGCTTGTTTTAAGTTATCATAAGTAAATAATAATTGTTTTCTATAATGAGAATTTAAACACATAAATCTAAAAGCTAATGGATCATATCCTTCATCTTCTAAAACAGAAACAGTTAATATTCCACCTTTGCTCTTACTCATCTTTCCACCCTCATCAATAAGATGTTCATTATGGAACCAATAATTACACCATTTATGGCCTAAATAAGACTCACTCTGAGCAATTTCATTAGTATGATGAGGAAATATATTATCTACTCCTCCACCATGAATATCAAGCTTTTCTCCTAGGAATTTTATACTAATACCTGAACACTCAATATGCCATCCAGGATAACCCTTTCCCCAAGGAGAATCCCATAACAATTCATGATTTTTAAATTTACTAGTAGTAAACCATAAAACAAAATCAGCTTGATTCTTTTTATTACTATCTTCTAATACTCCTTCTCTAGCACCAACTACTAATTCATCTTCTTTACTATTAGTTAAAACATAATAATCTTCTAACTTTGAAGTATCAAAATATACATTACCACCACTAATATATGCAAAACCATCATCAAGTAATTTAGTAATTATTTTTATATACATAGGAATATTACTAGTAGCAGGACTAACAATATCAGGAACCCTACAATTAACTTTTTCAAAATCTTCAAAGAATGCTTTTGTATAAAAATGAGCAATTTCCATAGCACTCTTATGTTCTCTTTTTCTAGCAACTTCCATCTTATCTTCTCCAGAATCTCCATCGCTAGTTAAATGACCAACATCAGTGATATTCATACATCGAGAAACATCATACCCTAGATATCTAAATGTCTTATCTAAAACATCATGACCAATATAATTACGAATATTACCAATATGAGCATAATGATAAACAGTTGGGCCACATGTATAAAATTTAACTACACCTTCCTCATTAGGAACGAATTCTTCAACTGTTCTACTCAATGTATTAAATAATTTCACTTCTTTCACCACCTATACGCATATTATAGCATAAAAAAACTGCTAAAAGAATATTTAGCAGTTTAATATTATATTTTTTTAGTTACAGCAAGTACTATTAGTAAAACTACAGCTAAAGCAGCGATTATATAACTAAATACATTACTCCAAATAATTAGAATAAATAATACTAAAATTAATAATGCTAATACTAATTTCCAAACTGTTTTAAACCATTCTCCAAATGGAATTCTTAAATAAGATAATACTACCATTAAGATTAAACTTGTTGGAGCAACTAACATAGTTAAACCATACATAGTTTGGAATAAGATAAATACTTTACCATAGTTAGTAACATCAGTAAATACTGAAGTAAAGTAAGGTAATACACTTTGAGCAGAATATAATGGATCTGCATTAAATACACTTGCTAAAATAGCAACTAATGAAGTAGTAAATACGTTAAACTTAGTTGTCCATCCAAGTATAAATTTATAAATCATAGCTTGGAATGGATGATAAGTAACTAATACTAACACAGTATAGATTAAGATTGTAACTAATGCAGGAACAAATGCTTTCTTGCATCCTTTAACAAATCCATCTACTACATCATCAAATTTTACCTTATATACTGTACATAAGAATAATGTAACAACAAATAATAATGGAATTAAATCTGTAATAGTCCAAGCACCAAATGCATTGATTGTACCAAAGAAAACTCCAAAAATATTTATTTTATCAGATAAGAATGTTCCAACTTTAGACATATGGAAACCATATACTGATAAGAATGCAACAATTGTTAGTAATACATAAGTACAAATTCCTATTATTAAAGATTTACGTTTATTCTTTCCAAGGAAAGAACAAGCAATTACTATTATTAGTCCGATTAGTAATGCAGACCAAGCAGTAATTTCAAGAGATGTTACATTTTCAGTAGCCTTAGTAAATACTGTAGAACCAAATGCATTTTCCCAAGGAATAAATGCAAGAAGTAATACAACAAACATAACAAAAATGCTTAATACTATTGGCCAAACTTTATGTGTACCATCTACACGAGTAGGAACAAACTCATCAGTTCCATTTTCTTTAACAACAATAACGTCTTTTTCTACTAAATCATTTTTATTATCATTTTTCTTTTTAGATTTTGATTTAGATCCACTCTTATTAGAAGATTTGCTCTTAGATCCACCCTTCTTAGTAGAAGATGACTTAGTAGTTTTAGAAGCATTCTTTTTAACTTCTTTTTCTTCTTTTTCTTCTTTTTCTTCAACTTCAGTTGTTTTTTCAACAACAATTTTTTCTTCAACAGTTCTTACTGTTTTTTTAGCTGCTATATTATTAGAACCAACAATTGCATGTTTTTTAATATAAGAAAGAGTAGTCATTATAACTCCAACAATTCCAATTAATAAAATAGCAATTCTAGTACCAATTTGAGTATTTATATCTACATCTCCTGCAGATAAATAAGATAGTAAAACAGAAATATTACTATATGCTGTAGTTGTTCCCATCATACCTATCATAGTAGAACCTACTAATGTGAGAGCAACGACAATCTTATCATAACCAAGTAATAAAATTATTGCAGCAACAAATGGGAAGAAAACTAATAAAGCTAATTGAACTCCACATAATGAAGTTAATACAGCAAATACGATTACAGTTACTACTAAGAATAACTTTTCATTTCCCTTTAAGTTATCAACAATCTTATCCAATAATTTACGATAAGCTGGAATTCTATAAAGAACACCATAGAATCCTCCAACTACTAAGATAAATAATGCTATATATCCAAAGTAAGATAAAGCAGTTACAGGATAATTAAATAGATCAAATAGACCCATTCTAAGTCTTCCTTCTTCAACTAGTTCTGTTTGGAAATAAGCAGCAGGTATTATCCAAGTAAGAACAGCTAAAATCATTATTGTAACAAGGATGACTTTAATTGAATTATGTTTTTTCATAATTAACCTCCCATATTAATTATAACTATTATTTCTTTATTTTACAAGGAAAAGCACTATAATTTTATCTTTTTTAAATAAAAAAGACTTAAGAAATTAATCTTAAATCAATTTATTATTATTTTTCTACTGTTTTATCAGCCAAAGGCTTCATTAATGGGAATAAAATTACATCTCTAATAGATTCAGATTCAGTAAATAGCATTATCATTCTATCAATACCATAACCAATTCCCCCAGCAGGAGGCATACCATATTCTAAAGCTTCAACAAAATCCATATCAATATCGTTAGCTTCATCATTACCCATTTCTTTTTCTTTAAGTTGAGCTTCAAATCTTTCTAACTGATCAATAGGATCATTTAACTCAGTATATGCATTAGCACATTCATGTCCAGAAATAAATAATTCAAATCTTTGAGTAAATCTTCCATCTTCTGGATCTTTCTTAGTTAAAGGACTAATCTCAATAGGATGTCCATATAAGAAAGTTGGTTGAATTAATGTTTCTTCAACATATTTTTCAAAGAATAAATTAACTATATGACCAAATTGTTTTTCATGTTCTTCTAATTCAATACCATGTTCTTCAGCTAACTTAATAGCTTCATCAACATCTTTAATCTTTTTAAAATCAATACCAGTAGCTTCTTTTATAGCATCAGTCATACTAACTCTTCTCCATTTACCAGCAAGATCTATATCATGACCTAAATAATTAAATGTAGTTTTTCCACAAACTTCTTTTGCAATAGTCTTATACATATTTTCAGTTAAATCCATCATTCCATCTAAATCACTATAAGCTTGATATATTTCCATCAAAGTGAATTCTGGATTATGTTGCATATCCATACCTTCATTTCTAAAAGTACGACCAATTTCATAAACCTTTTCCATTCCTCCAACAAGAAGTCTCTTTAAATGTAATTCAAGAGCAACTCTTAAATACATATCTAAATCTTGTGCATTATGATGAGTAACAAATGGTCTAGCACTAGCACCAGTTAATAATGTTGCTAAAATTGGAGTTTCAACCTCAACAAAACCTTGATCATCTAAAAACTTTTGAATAGTACGAATAATCTTAGGTCTCATCATAGCTACTCTCATAGCATCATCATTCATTATTAAATCAACATAACGTCTTCTATATCTTTCTTCTTTATCAACAAGACCATGGAACTTTTCAGGTAATGGTTTTAAAGCCTTAACTAAATGAGTATATTCTAAACATTTAATAGTAACTTCTCCTGTTCTAGTCTTCATGATTTTACCATGAACACCAACTATATCACCTAAATCAGCAGTCTTAAATAAATTATAAACTTCTTCTCCTACATCATTAATAGAAATATATATTTGAATAGAACCTTTTCTATCTTTTATAGTAAAGAATGATGCTTTACCCATCTTTCTAATAAACATAATTCTACCAGCAACAGTAGCAGTATCATCCATCTTTTCAAATTCATCATGATCTACTTCAGCATATTTATCTTTTATATCTGTACTATAAGAATCTCTTTCAAATCTATGTCCAAAAGGATCTAATCCTAGTTCTTCAATCTTTTTTAATTTTTCTCTTCTAACTAATTCTTGTTCACTAAACTCTCTCATCTTTATCACTTCCTATTTTTCTTATAATAATATAACACAAACATATAACAAATAAAAATAAACAATTTAAATATGCTTGAGTAAAAACTTGATTTAATAATCCCCCTCTATACAAAGCAAAATTTGCTAAAGCATGTATAATCATTGGAATTATTAAAGCAAGTATTATATAAATAAATTTTTTCCAAATAATTTTACTTAATACAAATTTTCCTAAAAAATACCCCATAATAATTCCAAAAGCAGTATGTGCAGGTGTAGTACTCATAGTACGATTAAGCATTAAAACTAAAGCATTACCACTATTTAGGAACTTAGGTAAATAAAAGAATATACTTTCTGCTACAGAAAATCCCATAGCAACAAAACCACATAACACAATAGAATTATATATATTCTTTATTTTATATTTAGTCATAAAAACTAATGAACCAAATAACTTACAACTTTCTTCGAATATAGCTACTCCAAATAAAGCATATAAAAAAGATTTAAAATAACTAGCAGCTATATAACCTTTAAAATATGAACCAAAATGCATATCTAATCTATAAGCTATATAAAACATGAATGCCCCAAATGTAAAAGAAAGAGTTAACATCAAAATCTTTTTCTTAGATTTATCAGAATCAAAATAATACAATATTAATCCAATTATTATTGTAGGTATAAAACATACAATAATACTCAAAATAGAACTATTTATCACAATCAACTACCTTTGTATTACATATAATATCATGAAGTCCTCTTTTATCTTTTCTAAAAGTAATCATAAAGAAACTTAAAATCAAAATAAAATAGTAAATCATATTTAATGTTGAAGATGCTACTAAATAAATTGAACTACTTGCAAATACTAAAAATACTAATTCAATAAAGGAAAATATTAAAGAATTTATAATTAAGCATCTAAATAATGCTTGATTTAAAGTTAATTCACCATTATTAGAATCTAACTTTATATGCATAATCTTTTTACCTAATGTTTTACCTGTCCTATATTGATAAATCCCATAATAAGATATTCCAGCAATTAACACTAATAACGAATAAATTGCCATTTCCTTACTAAGTTGATATTCAATATTATTAAGTTGATCAGTATATTCTTCAATTGAAATTTTATTATTAGTATAATCTACTATTATTAATTTAGTATCATTACTTAATTTATTCACTTTATTACTATCTAAAAAAGGAACAGCAATTAAAGCACAAACAAAGCTAATAATAATTGAATCAATAATAAAAGCTAAGAACCTTTTCCAAAGTATTGTATTATTCCCCATATAAATTCTCCTTAAAATCAATTAATATCTCATTGATAGTATTAATATCTGTAGTCTTATAAATCTTATCTTTAATAACATTTGCTCCATTAATACCTTTTAAATACCATGCGATATGATTTCTAATCTCCAAAGCAGCTACTTTTTCATTTTTAAATTCTTTTAAATAATCTAAATGATGAAGTGCCATATTTATCTTATCTTCATCAGTTGGCTTACAAATTTCTTTTCCATCGAGATATGCAATAGTATTCTTTATAAGCCATGGATTACCAAGTAATCCCCTACCAATCATTATAGCATCACACTTAGTTTCATCTAGCATTCTTTTTGCATCTTCTGGAGTCTTGATATCTCCATTACCAATTACAGGAATAGAAACATTATCTTTTACCTCTTTAATAATAGACCAATCAGCTTTTCCAGAATAACCTTGAGATCTAGTTCTAGGATGAACTATTATTGCACTAGCACCTGCTTTTTCACATTCTTTAGCTATCAGAACTGCATTAATATGTTGCATATCCCATCCACTTCTAATCTTAACTGTAACAGGAATATTAACAGCATCAACAACAGCCTTAACTATTTCATATACTTTTTTAGGATTCTTTAATAAAGCTGAACCCGCTTGAGCTCTAAGTGCGACCTTTGGCACAGGACAACCCATATTAATATCTAAAATATCAGGTTTCATATTTTTAACAATAAATTTAGCAGCATAAACAAAAGAGTCTTTATCACTACCAAATATTTGTTGTGCAATAGGCCTCTCTTCATCTCTCATATATAAAAGATCTATTGTCTTTTTATTCTCATAATAGATTGCCTTATCACTAACCATTTCAGCATATACTAAACCAGCACCCATTTCTTTGCAGATCCTTCTAAAACTAGAGTTAGAAATACCTGCCATGGGTGCTAGAATAACTTGGTTAGCAATCTTTACATTACCAATGTACCATTCCATATTATTTTTTATTTTTCAATAAATCTCTTATTTCTGTTAATAATTTAACATCATCAGCAAGTTCAGGTTCTTTTTCAGCTTCCTTTTTCTTGAACTTTTCGAATAATTTAACAACTAAGAATATACAGAATGCAACTATTAAGAAATCTACTATAGTTTGAACAAACATACCATATTTTAATGTAGCACTACCAACTTTAATACTTAAATCAGAAAAATCAATTCCTCCGATTATCATACCAATAATAGGCATTAAAATGTCATCTACTAAACTAGTAACGATTTTACCAAAAGCAGAACCAATAATTACACCAACAGCCATGTCTACAACATCACCACGTGAAATAAACTTTTTAAAGTCGCTAGCTCCACCTTTTAGCTTATTTTTTGCTTCTTCTTTGTCAATAATTTTCTTTGCCATAAAAATTCCTCCTACGCATATTATAATATTTTTTCATTTATTTTCAAGTACAAATTAAAAGACTAGACTACATTGTGTCGTCTAGTGCTTTTAATAATTCACTCTTACTTAATTTTTCAGAATCTTTTATACCTTTTTCTTTAGCAATTTGTCTAAGTTTAGTTATAGACATTTTTTCTAAAGCAACATCATCTTCTTCAGGCATCTTTTTATGTTCAACTAAGTAATCAATTTGTTCTTTAGTTAATGTTTCATATTCTAATAAAGTTTCAGCAATTAATTTTAATAAATCTTTATTTTGTTTAATAATCTTAGTAGCATCATCATGACATTTATTAATGATTTTTCTCATTTCCATATCAATTTCATTTGCTACTTCATTTGAGAAATGTTGAATTTTATTATAATCTCTTCCTAAGAAAACACTTCCTGAATCACTTTCTAATTGCATAGGTCCTAAATCACTCATACCATATTCAGTAACCATAGCTCTAGCAATTTTAGTAGCCTTTTCAAAGTCATTTTGAGCTCCAGTAGTAATTTCACCAAATGTTACTTCTTCTGATGCTCTACCACCAAGTAAACCTGTAATTTGTTCTAATAAATCATTCTTAGTATTACATAATTTTTCTTGAGGAAGCATCATATTATATCCTCCAGCAGTACCACGAGGAATAATAGTTACTTTTTCTACATCACTTGCATTAGCAAGTTTCAAACCAACAACAGCATGTCCAGCTTCATGGTATGCAACTAACTTTCTATCATTTTCAGTATATTTTCTAGAAGTTTTTGCAGGTCCCATAAGAACACGGTCAGTAGCTTCATCTACTTCACTCATTGTAATTTCATCTTTATTACGTCTAACTGCAAGTAATGCAGCTTCATTTAATAAGTTTTCTAAATCAGCTCCACTAAATCCAGGAGTACGTTTAGCTAAATTTTCAAGAGTTACACCTTTAGCAAGTTTTTTATTTCTAGCATGAACTCCAAGTATTTCTTCTCTTCCTTTAATATCAGGTAAACTAACAGTTATTTGTCTATCGAATCTACCAGGACGAAGTAATGCAGGATCTAAAACATCAGGTCTATTAGTAGCAGCAATTATTATGATTCCTTCATTAGCACCAAATCCATCCATTTCAGTAAGTAATTGGTTAAGTGTTTGTTCTCTTTCATCATGTCCACCACCTATACCTGAACCTCTTTGTCTACCAACTGCATCAATTTCATCAATAAATATTAAACAAGGTGCAGTTCTTTTTGCTTGTTGGAACATATCTCTAACACGACTAGCTCCAACACCAACAAACAATTCAACAAAGTCAGATCCAGAAATAAAGTAAAATGGAACATCTGCTTCTCCAGCAACTGCTTTAGCTAACAATGTTTTTCCAGTACCAGGGGGACCAAATAATAAAACTCCTTTAGGTATTCTAGCACCTAATTTTTGGAATTTTTTAGGGTTTCTTAAGAAATCAATTAATTCTTTTACTTCTTCTTTTTCTTCTTTAAGTCCAGCTACATCTTTAAATGTAACTTTATTATCTTCACTATTTAATTTAGCACGGCTCTTTCCAAAGTCCATTGAACTCTTTCCACCAGCCATTTGTCTATTAAAGAACCAGAATCCAAAACCTAAAACAATAACTATAGGTAATAAATTAACTAAAATTATTAATAATGAAGATGATTCAGGATCAGGCTCTACTGTTAATTTAAAATCATTTTCATCAGAAGCAGCTACTATCTTTTTCATTACTTCATCACTCAAAGGTAATACAGCAACAAAAGTTTCATTTTCTTCATAATCACTTAATTTACCCTTAATTTGATAAGTATAAGCACTGCCTCTAGTAGTTACAGTCATTTCAGTAATTTCTTCACTATCAAGTGCTTTCATAAATTCATCATAAGTTAATGTATTTACTTTATTATTAGCAAAATTAATAATCAAAAATATAGCTAAAAACACTATAGCAAAAAAGATATAAGGTAATATACTTCTTCTTAAAGTCTTTCTATCAATTTTTCTATTCACAAATTCTCCTCCTCTATTGATATTTCAATATAATATCATATCTATCATTAATACTTTTGTCAAACACAGATTTCTTAATTCCAGGCACCCATAAAATGTTATTAAGAGAGTCTGTAACAATAGGCCAAGAATCTCTCAAAGAAGAAGGTATTTTACTATCAATAAATATATCTTTTATCTTCTTTTTACCATTAAGATTCTTAATATAAACGAAGTCCCCTTCTCTTCTATTTCTAACAATAATTGGTAATTTAATCTCATTACTATTAAGTCTACAAACATAATTAGAATTAGATTCATCATTATCAACTTTAATAATAGTATGACCATTATCAACTAATATTTTATCATTAAATTCATATTCATAATTAATCTTTTTTTCATCTTTACATAAATAAAAGTAATTATATTCTTTTATAGCTTTAACATTACCAGGCAAATCTAAATAATTATTAGCTTTTTCACTATAAATCAATTTAATAATTAAATCTACATGTTTGTCATTTAATAAGAATAAATCATTATCATAAAATTTATCAATTAAATAAGAAATAATATTTTTTTGAATATATTCATCCTCTAACTTATATTTATCAATAACTATCTTATTATCAACATAACACCTATCTAATGCTTTATCTCTCTCTCTAGAAATAAACTCATTAGCTTCAACTAAAGTATCACTATATTTAATAAATTTTTTATGAATATCCTCATTTTCTTTTTTTAATAAAGGAAGAATATTCTTTCTAAATCTATTTCTAGTATAATTAACATCATCATTAGATTCATCAATAAAAAATTTAATATTATTATCATTACAATAATCAATTAAATCTTGTTTTGTATAATATATTAATGGTCGAATAATTTTAAAATCATATATATTAATTACTTTCTTAAATCCAGCATAACCATTTAAATTAGATCCTCTAACTATTTTCATCATTATTGTTTCTATCAAATCATCACCTTGATGAGCCGTCATAACATAATCTAATTTATATTGATTTACTAATTTTTTATAAAATCTATATCTTATTCTTCTAGCTTCAAATTCAAAATTTTCTTTAGAATAACTATTATTATCAATATCTAGATATTCAAACATTAAGTTATTATCTTTACAATAATCTCTCACATAATCAGCCTCTATAGTAGAAACATCGCGTACATTATAATTGACATGAGCAACTACAATAAAAAGATTATATTTGTCTCTAATTTTTACTAAAGAATCCACTAAAGCCATAGAATCAGGCCCTGACGAGCATCCAACTACAATTCTATCATCTTTATGGAATTCAAAGCACTTTTCAATTTCAACCATAAATATCACCAAACAAATATATTATAACATATTGATAAAAATAAAAAGAGAAATCTATTCATTCTCTTCTTCATCAGGAAGTTTGATTATTAGCTCCCCATCTTTAGAATAATAGTATTTCTCTCTAGCATATCTCGCAACATAATCAGAATCTTGTAACTTAGATGCATCTAATTTTAATTCTTTTTCTTTTTCTTTTAATTGAGCAAGTTCTTTTTCTAGCTCTTTTTTTTCTTGATATTTATCATATATATCTTTGCAATAATTAACAGAACTTATAAGTGTACCGATGATAACAACAGCAATAATAACGTAATACAATAATTTGCTATTACGCTTTTTCTTTTTACGCTTTTTTGCCATATTATCACCCACTTTCCTACAATAATTATAGAAAGCAAACCTTTTTTATTCAATAATATCAACAAACATAAATTTTTATTTTACATTTACTTAACAAAAAAACTAGTCAAATGACTAGTTAGTTATTTTAATATAACCTATTCTTCTTCAGATTCTTCTTCTTCAGATTCTTCTTTTTCTTCTTCATCTGGAGCATTCTTATATGCTTCTAGAATAGCATCTTCAAACATAGCTCTAACTTCTGGATTAATAGGATGAGCGATATCTCTATATCCACCAGTTGCTGTTTTTCTACTAGGCATAGCTATGAATAATCCGTTATCTCCTTCAATAATACGGATATCATGAACAGCAAAACTATCATCTAATAAAACAGATGCAATTCCTTTCATACGAGAACCTTCTTTTTCAATTTTGCGTACATTTACAGATGTAATCTTCATATGTAATTTTCCTCCCTCTAAAGTTTTCACTTTATAAATACATTTTATAATAATCAATTATAAAATGCAACTTATTTTATTATTTATAATGAATTACTGATATCAATAAAAGTATCAACATCTATTTCTTCTGCTCTACTATTAAGATTATAACCATGTTTTTCAAGAACAGAATTAACTATATCAAGATCATAATTAAACAAATTATTTTTAATAGTCTTTCTCTTAAATTGAAATGAATTATTAACTAAAGTTCTAAATTTAGTTTCATCAATACACTTATTAGTTCTGTTTTTAGGAGTAAATGAAACAATAACACTATCTACTTTAGGTACAGGAACAAAGTTACCTTTAGATACAATAAATTCTTTCTTTATATCAAAATAATATTGTAATATTACAGAAATTGCTCCATACTCTTTAGAACCAAAATTACTAGAAAATCTATCTCCAACTTCTTTTTGAACCATCATAATAATCTTATTAAAAGGAACATTACTATCAATTAATTTTAAAATAATAGGACTAGTTATATAATAAGGAACATTACTAATAAAATATAAATTTTCATATTTATAATCTTCAATATCTTTACTAATATCACATGATAAAAAATCTTTATAAATAACTTGAATATTATCAAATTCACCAATTCTACTATTTAACTCATCATTTAAACTTTCATCAATTTCATAACACAACACATTATTAAAAGAAGTTGCTAATTCTCTTGTTAATATTCCGCCACCAGGACCAACTTCAATTACTAAAGAGTTATCCCTATCTTTTACAATATCAACAATTCTTTTAACAACATTAACATCTTTTAAAAAATTCTGTCCATATTTTTTCTTAAATTTTAAATCATATTTTTCCAAAGAAATCACCACCAGGTATTATATCAAATAATTATATTATTTCAATTTCTTCTTTTTTGATTTTTTTTATTTTATTACTAACAAAGTAAATAGAAAACATTATTAATAATAAAGGTAAAAATAATATTAAAAACATATTACTAGGTTTAATAATAAAATTTCTAAAACTTCCAAGATTAGTTATTTTGAGTATTACTTTACCAAATATATTATCAAAAGGAACAATAGCAGTATCTTCCAACTCATTATTATCACCTTTTGTTCTATAAACAATTGATCCATTTTCTAAAGTTTCTTTTCTAACTATTCTATGAGTAATATCCATCCCATAAGTATCTTCATTAATAGAATCAAAAGTAATAATATCACCTACTTTTAAATTATCTTCTCTATGTACAAAAATACCATCATTAATTTTTAATGTAGGATACATACTATTACTAACTATAATAAAAGCATTAAATAAAGGATTCTTATAATTACCACTTTTAACATTAATAAAATAATCTCCAAAATATACAAAAGTCATTAGAATTAATCCAAAAAACATAATTACAATAGAAATTAATAATGCTCTCAAAACAAAGAAACAAAAATACTTCACCTTTTCTTTAAAAGGTAAAGATGGATCAATTAAATGAACATTCTTCTTCATATTTTGAACTATCATAATTACACTCCTAAATATATTAAATTATATTACAAAAAAACAATAAAAAGAACACTACATCTAAAATTTAAAATTACTTTACAAAAAAAGAAAGACTATTTAGCCTCTCCATTAATATTTACATCTAATACAATTTTATAAGTAAGAGCAGGATCTATTGATGACTCAGGATTTATCCAAGCTCTTAATCTAAAATTATGATATGTGCTATTTTTATCTTTACCTTTATATAAAACCATTGAACCTTTTTTTGTTCCTAAATTAGATTCTTTATCAATTGGCTTAAATAACAAAGGATCTTTTACTTTAACATAAGCTCCATCAACCATCTCTTCTAAATAAACCTTAATCAATTCACAATTAATAGTAGTTTCTTTATTACAATTAACTCCAATTTCAAAATCTAATTCATTAGCGTCTACAATATCACTTGTTACAGTAAAATCAAAATATTGATCAGCTGCTATATTACTAATACCTTCTTCATCACTTTTTGGAACCACCTCATCTAACACTAATACCGAAGAATCATCAACATAAGTAAGAATGATACTCCCTCCCTCTAGATTTTGTTTTTCCACTTTAGGAGGTTGTTTAAAAAAGATAACAATTAAAGATATAAGTACTATTAAAATTAATAAACTAATAACTAACGAAATATTTAAACCCTTTTTATTCATTAATAACCTCCTAATAACTATAAATTATTAATTCAGAATCAAACACTCTATCTAAATCATCTTCTTTATAATTATCACTTATCCATAATCTTAATATATAAGTTTCTTCCTTACCAGAAGCTAAAGAAGATTTATATAAAATATAACTATTTTCTTTTTTATCTAAACAATCTAAAGTTAAATAACTATCTTTATCATATTTAGAAAGTATTTGATCTTTACCATCAGATAATAAAACTTTTACATACTTATCACTAATAGAATTCTTATGCTTTTTTTCTTTCAATAGAATTCTATATTTACTATTTTTATCACTATAATTTTTAATTTTAAAACTATAATAGATGTTTTTTCCATCTTTACTAATCTCAGTCATTTTACCAGCATAATCAGTAATAGGAAAAATACTTTCTATTTCTAATCTTTCTGTAGAATCAACAAATCTTACATAATTCTTATTTTCAGAATCATCTTTATATGATAACAAAAAGACAAAGAATATTATTATGACAATAAATAACAAAATTAAAAGAAATTTAGTTTTATTCATATCAATACCTCTACTATAATAAAGAATATCAAAATTACTATTTCAAGTCAAACATCTTAATAGCATTATTTCCGGTAATTTCAGATACTTCATCATAAGATTTTTCAGTTACTTCACTTATTCTTTTAGCAATAACAGGAATATATTTTGAAGAGTTTTGCATTCCCCTAAAAGGATGAGGAGTAAGATAAGGACTATCTGTTTCTAATACAATATGATCTAGTCCAATACTTTTAACAACTTCAAACAACTTAGAATTCTTAAAAGTAACTACTCCACCGATACCTATTAAAAATCCCATTAAAATATATATATTTGCTGTTTCTATACTTCCACTAAAAGCATGAATAACTCCAGTTACTTTATATTTCTTAAGAGTATCAATAGTATCTTTAGTAGCATCTCTAGAGTGAATAACTACAGGCATATTCAATTTTTCAGCAAGTTTTAATTGCTTTTTAAATAAAGCAATTTGTTCCTCTTTATTTTCAACAGTATAGTGATAATCCAAACCAATCTCACCAATACCAACAACTTTCTTATTACTACACTTTTCCTCTAAAAATAATAAATCTTCATCACTAACTATTTCAACTTGATCAGGATGATATCCAATAGTAACAAATATATTTTCATTCTTTTCAGCAATTTCAAGACTTTCAATAATATCTTTCTTACTACAACCAGAAATAATTATCTTATCTACTTCTTTAAAATCATCTTCTATTATTTTATCTATATCATCGTAATCATCTTTAGAAATATGACAATGTGTATCAATTAACATATATACCTCCAAAAAGAGTAGAAATAATTCTACCCTTCCATTTTAGATTTATCTATTCTTTGGAATAAAGGATGAGCTTCTCCTAACTCATATTCATTTTTCTCATTATAACTCAAAGAATTATCATCAATATTTAATTGTTTTAATATCTCTTTACTAGTATATGGCATAAAAGGTTCTAACATTAAACCACATACCCTAATAGATTCAAATAAATTATAAAGAACTGTTTTTAATCTATCTGATTTTTCTTCATCCTTAGCTAAAATCCAAGGAGTTGTATCATCAATATATTTATTACTTGCCCTTAAAACATCAAATATTTCAGTTAAAGCATCACTAATATGTAGAGAATCCATTTGTTCTTCAACCTTCTTATCAAGTGAATTAATTAAATTAATAAATTCTTTATCTACATCTTCAACAGCATTTTTATTTTCAATCTTTCCATCAAAATATTTATGTCCCATTGAAATTGTTCTTTGAACTAAATTACCTAATGTATTAGCTAGTTCACTATTAATTCTATCTACTAATAAATCAATAGTTAAATTACCATCACTAGAGAAAGGTATTTCATGTAATAAATAGAATCTAACAGCATCTACACCAAATTGATTAACTAAATCATCAGCATAAATAACATTTCCTTTACTCTTACTCATCTTATCATCACTAGTTAATAACCAAGGATGGCCAAAGATTTTTTTAGGTAAAGGAACACCTAAACTCCATAAGAAACATGGCCAATAAATTGAATGGAATCTAATAATATCTTTACCAATTAAATGAAGATCGCAAGGCCACAAACGATTAAACTCATCACTAGAATTATCAACATCATAACCAATATTAGTAATATAGTTAGTTAAAGCATCTAACCAAACATAAACAGTATGATCAGGATCAAAATCTACAGGAATACCCCACTTAATAGAAGTTCTAGAAACACATAAATCTCTAACTCCAGGCTTAATAAAATTATTAATCATTTCATTTCTTCTAGCAGCAGGTTCAACAATCTCAGGATGATTTTCAAATAAATCTTCTAACTTATCTTGATATTTACTTAATCTAAAGAAATATGCTTCTTCACTTTGATTAACTACTTCTCTACCACAATCAGGACACTTACCATCTACTAATTGAGATTCAGTCCAAAATGATTCACAAGGAACACAATATAATCCTTCATATTTATCTTTATAAATATCACCATTATCATACATTTTCTTAAATATATGTTGAACAACTTTAACATGATTTTCATCAGTAGTTCTAACAAATTTATCATAACTAGTATTCATTAAATCCCAAATACGTTTAATTTCACCAGCTACTTCATCTACAAACTCTTGTGGAGTAACTCCTTTATCAGCAGCTTTTTGTTGAATTTTTAAACCATGTTCATCAGTTCCAGTTTGAAAATAAACATCGTAACCTTTAAATCTTTTGTATCTTGCTATAGCATCAGCTAAAACAATCTCATAAGTATTACCAATATGAGGTTTTCCAGATGTATAAGCAATTGCTGTACTTATATAATATTTTTCTTTCATAATATCTCCTCCAATCAAAAAAGACTATTACATAAGGGCGAATAACCGCGGTACCACCTTACTTGTAATAATCTTACCAACTCATTATTAGTTAACGCCTAACGACGAATATACCTACATATCGATATATTAGTTCAGAAGCCATATTTTATAACCATTCATATCTATCTCACACCTACATAGACTCTCTTTAATGAATTAAAGTCATAAAACTCTTCATCAAAACATTTGAACTGCAACTATATTATCATATATATATAAATTATTCAAATACTAATTAAATAGATGCGAATTACTAAGAGTAAACTGATATCTTTCAGTTTGCTCTTTAATAGTATTAATCAAAGTTGCATCTTTAACCAATATTTTGATATCAACATTTTCAAGAAATTGTTTTATATAAGTTTTATTAATAAATTTATTCAAATCAGAATTTATATTTGAATCATCTACTTTAAATATATTAATAGATTTCTTTAATATTAAAGAATCAGTATTATCTTCAATAATCTTCTTAATATCTTTCTTCATTTTTTTATTATAATTACTCAAATCTTTTTTCAAAATCTTAATTGTTGTAGAATCATTCTCTCTTTTTATACTAGAAACCAAATCAGTATAAAATGTAGTTCTTGTTTTAATAAAATTATCAAATTCTTTAATCACTTTTTTCCTATAATTATCTAATATCTTATCTAAATCATTATTATCAATTACAATTTTATTCTTTTTAGCTAAATCAATAATTTTATTTTTCAATAAATCCATAGAATCTAAAGGTGGTTTATTAATTAAACTATATAAATCTTCTTTAACTAGAATTGTAGAATTATTTTCTATATTAGCAATAACAGCATTTTTATAAGTATTAAAATGTTCATCTTTTAATTTTTCTATATCTTCATTCAATTTAATCACCTTGCCTACTTCTAATATAACACAAAAAATTGTTTAGATAATATTATTATAATATTTAGTGTAAATACCATCCAACAAATCAACTAAATAATAAACAGGATGCTTATCAATTCTAATAGTATTAAGAACAATAACCATATCATTACCTCTACTCATAAATTTAAATCTATCACTTAATTTAACTGAGAAAACAAATATTTCTTCAACATCAAGTAATTCAAGAATATCTCCAGAAAAAACAATTTCTATAAAATTACGAGTTTCATGAATAGTATTAATATGTAGTTTTTTACATAAATTATCAAACCATTTAGCATACATATATATAATAACATCTTCATTTAATTTACCAAATCTATCTTCTAATTCTGATTTAACTTTATTAAATTTATTTTTATTATCTATAGTATTAATAAGTTTATGTATCTCTATTTTTAATTCATCTTCTTCAGCCATATTATCACTAATATGAGTAGAAACATTTAATAAATTTGAATTTAATTCTTTTTCATCATCTTCATCTAAAGAAATTGTATTATTTCTTTTACTAACTTCATCATTTAACATTTTTAAATATAGATCAATACCAACACTATCAATAAAACCAGCTTGTTCAGATCCTAATATATCTCCTGCACCTCTAATAGCAAGATCTCTATTAGCAATACTAAATCCACTACCAAGTTCAGTAAATTCTTTAATGACATTAAGTCTTTTTATAGCAGTATCTGTTAATTTTTTATAAGGCTTATACATTAAATAAGCATAAGCAAACTTATCACTACGACCAACTCTACCTCTAATTTGATATAGTTGAGATAAACCAAATCTATCTGCATCAAAAACTATTAGAGTATTAACATTAGGAATATCTATTCCTGTTTCAATAATAGTACTACATAACAAAACATCGTATCTATAATTAATAAAATCATCTATACGAGATTCTAAAACTGTTTTAGATAATTGACCATGAGCAATAGTAATACGAGCATTAGGAACTAACTTACTAAGCTTATCAAACTCATAATCAATAGATTCAACTCTATTATAAAGAATAAATATTTGTCCTTTTCTAGCAATTTCTTTATTAATAACATCTTTAATTAAAGCATCATTTTCTTCAATAACATAAGTCTGAACTGGATATCTATTAATCGGTGGAGTTTCAATTAAACTTAAACTTCTAAGACCAGTTAAACTCATTTGTAATGTACGAGGTATAGGTGTAGCAGTTAAAGTTAAAACATCAACATTAGTTTTATATTCTTTAATAATTTCTTTATGCTTAACACCAAATCTTTGCTCCTCATCTATTATTAATAAACCTAAATTCTTCGGTTTAATGTATTGTGATAACAATTTATGGGTACCAATAACCATATCCATAGTGCCATCTTTAAGACCATCTATTATTCTTCTTTCCTCTCTAGGTGTTGTAAATCTATTAAGATTACCAATATTTACAGGAAACCCTTCAAATCTTTTTAAAGCATTTTGATAATGCTGATTAGAAAGAATAGTAGTTGGACATAATATAAACACTTGTTTAGAATCAAGAATAGCCTTAAATGCCGCAACAAAAGCAACTTCAGTTTTACCAAAACCTACATCACCACATAACAATCTATCCATTGGTACAGGCTTTTCCATATCCTCTTTAATCTGATCAATCGCAATTTTTTGATCTTTAGTTAAAGTATAAGGAAAAGACTTTTCAAATTCTATTAATAAATCATTATCTTTAGAAAAAGCAAATCCTTTTCTAACACTTCTCTCACTATATAATTTAATAAGCTCATCAGCCATATCATTAACTCTATTAATAACTCTATTCTTAGTTTTAATCCAATCAGTACCAGATAAAGAATTAATCTTTGGAACAGTACCCTCTTTACCAGAAAATTTATATAATGATGATATTTTTTCCACAGGAATATAAATCTTATCTGAACCCGAATATAATATTTCAATATAGTCTTTAGAAACATCATTAGAAACTAAATTTTTAATACCATTGTATATACCAATACCATGAGCTTCATGTACAACATAATCACCAACATTAAGTTTAGATAAATCAGATATATTAGAAGAATATCTAAATTTATTCTTATATTTATTTTTAATAACATTATCTTTAAATAATTCTTTAGCTGTTAAAATAACATAATCATTGTAAATAAATCCAGATGAAAAAGAACCATTAATAAAATTAACTTTATTCTTTTGTAATTTATCATTTTCCACAATACAATAAGGCACATTTAATTTATTACTTATACTTTTAATCTGATATTCCTTTAAAAATATAATTATAGTAAAATTCTTATCTAAATAATCATTTATAAAATTATTAATGAGATCAATATTTTCATAAAAATTATTAATAGTCTTAACATTATAATCAACAACATCAGATATCAAATCATTTTTAATATTATTAATATTCATATAAAAAAGTTTAAATGTTGGATTAATACTATTGAATGAAAACATATAATCTGATTTAAAATCAATATCTTTTTCTCTTTTATATTCTTCACATTGCTTATATAGATTATTATAAGACAATTCTAACTGTTCATAATTTTTAAAAATTGTAATATTATCGTCTAAGTAATCATAAATAGAGTTTACCTTTTCATATAAAGGTAAATATTTTTGTTTTGAAAAATCAGAGTTTTCCACAGTGCTAAAAGTAATAAACTCAGTACAAGGTTTAATTACAATATTATTAATATCTTCTATACTTAATTGAGTTTCAGCATCAAAAAATCTGATAGAATCAATTTCATCTCCAAAAAATTCAAGTCTTACAGGATTATCAAATTCTAAAGGAAATAAATCAACAATAAAACCACGTAGAGCCATCTCACCAGTATTATTAACAACACTGTCTCTCTTATAACCTAAAGAATAAAGTTTTTCTTTAAACTCATCTAAATCTATTTGATCACCTTTTTTCAAAGAGATAAAACTATTTTTATAAGTATTAACATTAGGTAAATATCTAAGATATCCCATCAAGTTACAAATAACTATATGCTTAGAATTTAAAGAATCTTCCAAAGTAGATAATCTATTTAATTCTAAGTCAGGAGAAATTGCTAAAGCTTCACTAGTAAGAAAATCATCCATAGGAAATAATAAAACATTATCATTTATTTCGGATAAAGAAGAATAAAGAATATTAGCTTCATTTAAAGTATCAACAACAACAAGAATGTTTTTATTATATTTTTCAAACAAATTATTTAAATAAACACAAAAAAATTCATCGGTAATTCCAGTAATACCCATGTCTTTTTTTATATTTAAATCTATAAAGTTATTAAATATCTTCATATATCACCTATTTTTAGAATTATATAAACTCATAACCTTAGAAAAATCATATCTAAAGCAATCATCTAATACATTAATTAAAACATTAAAAGTATCAATTAAAGTAGATTTTTCATCATTAGAAAACTTACTTAAAACATAATCTTTAGTATCTATCTTTTTATCATTTGAAATACCAATACGTATACGTTTAAAACTAGAAGTTCCAAGTAAATGAATAATATTATTTAAACCATTATGTCCACCACTAGATCCACTATCTTTAACTTTAAAATTACCAACAAACAAATCTAAATCATCACAAATAACAATAATATCAGAAGGTTGAATCTTATAAAATTTAACAAATTTAGAAACAACTTCACCACTAAGATTCATATAAGATTGAGGTTTTAAATAAATAACTTTTTCATCATTGACATTATTTTCATAATATAAACCATTAAACTTACTTTTCCAATTTATATTATTATATTTATTTTCTAAATAATAATCTAAAAACATAAATCCAGTATTATGTCTAGTATTATCATAATCCTTACCAGGATTACCTAAACCAACAACCAATTTCATATTATCACCTACTTATTCTTATGATAATACTTATATATTTCAGCCTTAGGAACCCCTCTATCATGAGCTACTTTCTTAATAGAATCCATTTCATTTAATCCATCAGAAATATATAAGTTAACATGTTCTATAATATCTAATTCACTATAATTAATTATATTCTTATTTCCTTCAACAACAAGAACAAATTCACCTTTCAACATATCAATATTGTCAACAAAATCACTAATAGTTCCACGTGAAACATCTTCATGAATTTTAGATATTTCTCTACTAATAGATATTTTTCTATCTCCTAATATATCTAACATATTTTTTAAAGTATTATTAAGTCTATGAGGAGCCTCATATAATATAAAAGTAAAAGGATAATCTTTTAACTTATTTAACTCTTCTTTCATCTTTGATTGTTTACTATTTAAAAAACCATAAAACAAAAAAGGAGAAGGTTCTAATCCACTGCTAGTTAAAGCAGGAACAAAAGCAGTTGCTCCAGGTAAAGAAACAACATTAAATCCTTGTTCAATAATAAATCTAGATACTATATAACCAGGATCACTAATAACAGGAGTACCTTGATCAGTAATTAAACCAATATTTTTACCGGACTTTAACTCACTTAAAACATAATCTTTAATATTAGATTCATTAAATTCATGACAAGCAACTAACTTTTTATTAATATCATAATATTTTAAAAGTTTTAAACTCTCCCTAGTATCCTCACATAAAATAATATCAACCATCTTTAAAATATTTAAAGATCTCATGGTAATATCTTCCATATTACCTATAGGTGTAGGTATTAAATATAAAGAAGGAGAATTATCATAACTAACTTGTCTCATTTTAAAACCTCCTTTGTAATATATGAATAATCTTCTGTATAAGAATTATCTTCATTATAAACAATAAATGGTTTTTCTATTTTTAATCCACCATTGCCGTTCTTTTGACCTTCTATAAAAAATAAAATAGATCCTTTAGATAGTTTATTATAAACAAAAATCAATCTCTTTGGTTCAATATTATATTTTTTAAAAGAAGACAAAACATCCAACAATCTATCAGTTCTATGAACCATTGCTAGATTTCCACCACTTTTTAATAATGAGCTACTTATTTTAACAACTTCTTCTAAATTAATCAACACCTCGTGTCTAGCAACAGTTTTTTCATAACTTAAATTAATATAGCTATCATCAGTATATTTAAAAAATGGAGGATTACAAGTAATTAAGTCATATTTCTCACATTTTTCTTTACTAACAAACTCTTTAATATCCTGATTAAAAAAAGATATTTGATCAGTTAAATTATTATATTCACAAGAAGAAACTGCTAAATCAAATAATTCTTTTTGAATTTCAACTGCATCTATATGACATTTAGTTCTAAGAGAAACAATAAAAGGAACAATACCATTACCAGAACATAAATCTAATATATATTTATCTCTTTGTCGAATAGAACAAAAATTAGCAAGAATAACACTATCCAAAGAAAAAGAAAAATAATCATCATTCTGATAAATTTTTCTATTTTTATAACCTAAAATATCATTAAGATTAACCATTTAAATCAACTATTCCCTTATCTTCTGTTTCTATCATATATTTATTATTTAAAATATCCAAAGAAATCACTTTCCCTTTAACTCCATTTTTATTAATAATCTCACCTACTTCAGGAAGACTCTTTCTTAATTTAGTATATACATCATCTTCATAAGATAAACAACAATATAATCTACCACATAAACCATTGATTTTAGAGGGATTTAAAGCTAAATTTTGATTCTTTGCCATATTAATAGAAACACTATTAAAGTCAGTTAAGAAGGTGTTACAACAAAGAAATAATCCACAAGGACCAATTCCACCAATACGTTTAGCTTTATCTCTAACACCAATTTGTCTTAATTCAATTCTAGTTTTATATTTACCAGCTAATTTCTTAGCTAAATTTCTAAAATCAATACGATCATCCGCAGTAAAATTAAAGATTAATTGATTTTGATTAAGTGTGAAATAACAATCTACAAAATTCATATCTAATTCAAGCTCTTTAGCATACTTTTTAGCATCAGTTAAAGCCTTATCAGCTTTCTCTTTATTACTTTCAAAATTTTTAAAATCATCTTTATCAGCAACTCTAATAATAGTAGGTAAAGGTAATTCTAACTCATTATCATCACATTCTCTACAATCAGTAAGAACTTTACCAATTAAAGAATCAGAATCTACATTAAAAACAACAGTATCATTAATTTTAAAATTTTCATTATACTGAACAAAGTATTTCTTTTTACTTAATTCACATAATACTATCATATATTTAATCATAAGTGCCTCCTATAATCTTAGAATACAAAGAATCTAACCACATCTTAGAACTAACATTATAATTTAGTTTAATTAATTCTCTTTGAATAATATCAACAATATTTAAGATTTTTATTTTATCCAATTTTTCTAATGATTGAAATTCTTTTTCCACAATATTATTAGAATAAAATAAATCCATAAGAATATTACAAACATTATTAAAATGCTTAATTAAATTACTTTTTAATATTTTTTTCTTACCTTCTTTATCCTCACCAATAAAATATTGATCTACAATCGAATCATAATTTAAAAATAAATCATCACCATCTATTAAATATTTAATAAGATTTAAATATATATTAGAATCATCCACAACTATATTATTGGATTTTAAAGAAATAATCTGACATCTAGAAATAATTGTAGGTAGTAACTTATATCTATCTTTAGTAAGTAATATAGCAACTATATTATCATTAGGTTCTTCTAAAAACTTAAGTAATGTATTTGAAGAACTATCATTCATTTTTTCAGACTCTTTAATTATATATATTCTCTTATTTTGTAATAGAGATGTATTTTTAAATTCATCCTCTAATTTAATAATTTGTTCTTTCTTTATAGTAGAATCATCACCTTCAATAATATACAAATCAGGATAATTATCACTATCAATCAATGAACAAATATTACAATTATTACAATTTAAGCCATCTACATCAAAAATTTTTTTATTTTCACATAATAATGCTTTAACTAAAGTTAAAACATATTTAAAATTATCTTCATAGTTATCAACCTCAATTAAGTAAGCATGAACAAAATAATTGTTTTTTAAACAATTATTAAGTAGTTTAGTAAAATTTTTCTTACTTAAATCAGATTCCAAACTATACATCCTTCCTATCAGATAAAGCTCTTTCTAAAGTTAAGCTATCCACATATTCCATATCAGCACCAATTGGAACACCACTAGCAAGTCTAGTAACTTTAACATTTAAACCATCAAGAATCTTTTTAATATATAAAGAAGTCGTTTCACCTTCAATACTAGGCTTTAATCCAAAAATAATCTCTTTAAAATTGCCATTAGAAATTCTATCAACAAGCTTTTCAAGACCAATATCTTCAGGATTAACACCTTCTAAAGGATTAATTAATCCATCTAATATATGATATTTGCCATGAAACATATTCATCTTTTCAAATAAGAATACATATTTAGGATCATCTACTATAAATAATGTATCTTGATTTCTAGTATCATCCTTACATACAGAACAAATATCATCATCAGTTAAACAGTTACAAATAGAACACTTTTTAATTTTATTCTTAACTTCTTTTAAACTATCAGAAAAAAATTCTACTTGTTCATCTTCTAGATTAAGAATAGAAAAAGCAAGTCTTTCAGCAGTTTTTTCACCAATACCAGGTAAATATTTAAAAGATTCTATAAGTTTCTTTAAACTATCAGGTATCATTAGAATAATCCAGGAATATTGCCGAATTTAGCCATTTTCTTTTCAGTTTCAGCATCAACCTTTTTATTAGCTTCATTTACAGCAACCATAATCATATCTTGAAGCATTTCTAACTCATCTTTTTCTAAATCATTAGAAGAATCTATTTCAACACTTAATACTTCTTTTTTACCATTAACAGTAACTTTAACTAAAGAACTTTCACCAGTAAATTCAGTATTATCAATTTCCTCTTTAATTTTCATCATATCTCGTTGCATATTTTGTGCTTGTTTTAACATAGCTTGCATATTCATAATAAATCACTCCTTTTTAATTTGTTATTTCCACAATAGAATTATCAAATAAATTCATTGCACTACTTGATATTATATCATCATTTTCTAACTCTTCAAACACAGGTTCAGGTTCTTCTTTAATAGAATAAAATTCATCAACAGTTCCACTTTTAAATTTTAAAGCAAAATCTTTAGATACTTTATCCCATTGATCTTTACTAATAAAGCAAAGTTTTCTATTATTGCCTAAAGTATTTTGATAGATAGAAGTTATTTCATCTAGATCAATTAAATTTTGGTCTACTATAGAATCATGTTCAAAGCAAAAGACACTACATTCTGGACTTACAACACATAATGTACCATCTAATAAGTTATTAGATAAATATCCTTTTTCTAGATCAAAAGAATTATTTCTTAGTTTTTCAATATCTTTTAATTCTTGTTCTTTTAATTTCTTATTACCATTTAATAAAGTATTTGTAAGTCTAGTGTTCATAATATCTTTAATATTTACTATTTGTTTTTTAATAATTAACTTAGATGTTTCACGTGAAACATTACTCTCAACTTCATTCTTTTCAATAGTTTGAACATTACCTATTTGATCAATTTTATCATTATTTTCTTTTTCTTTTTCCACTTTATTATTTAATGGATTATTTTCAAAAGGATTAATAACTAGAGATTTTGTTTCTTCAACAAACGTTTCACGTGAAACTTTATTTAAACTAACCTCTTCTTTAAATCCTATTTCACCGTTATTATCATTAATATATTTAATCAATAACATTTCAATAAATAATTTTGGATTATCTACTCTCTTTATATCAACAAAGTTCTTAGTTAAATAATAATTAAGATTAATATATTTATTTATTTCTATATCACTTTGCTCTTTATTTGTATAATAATCTACAATTTTATTTCTAATATATTCACTAATTTGATAAATTATTTGAATTAAATTTTTGCCTAAAATATTAAAATTATTTAAACTATTAAGCACTTGTTCTATATTACTATCAAGAATATTAGAAACCATCTCATTTAATTCTTTGTCACCTATCAAACCATTTAAATCATAGAAATCATCTAAAGTAATATTATCATCAGTATATGCTCTTAATTGATCTAATAATCCTAATGAATCTCTCATACCTCCATTAGAAAAGTATGCAATCTCTTCTAATACATTAGTATCTACTTTAATTTTTTCCTTTTTTGCAATTTTCTTTAATTGTTCAACAATTATTTCTTCAGGTAATCTATTAAAATTAAAGCATTGACAACGAGAAATAATAGTTGCAGGAACCTTTTGAGGATCTGTTGTTGCTAAAATAAATACTACATGTTCAGGTGGTTCTTCTAAAGTTTTTAGTAATGCATTAAAAGCTCCAATAGATAACATATGAACTTCATCAATAATATATACTTTATATTTTAATTTACTTGGAACCAAATTAATATTATCAATAATTTTTCTAATTTCATCTACTCCATTATTACTAGCAGCATCTATTTCAATAATATCTACACATTCTTTTTCAAAAGAATTTTTACAATTATCACACTTACCACAACACTCACCATCTTTAGGATTAAGACAATTAATATTTCTAGCAAATATTTTAGAAACTGTAGTCTTTCCAGTACCTCTAGAACCGTTAAACATATAAGCATGGCCAAAAGACTGATTAATAATAGAATTTTTTAATGTTTTAACAATTTTATCTTGTCCTACTACATCACTAAAATATAAAGGTCTATATTTTCTATATAAAGCTTGATACATACCAAAAACCTCCTCAAATATATTATAACAAAAAGAAGATAATATTTCTTTAATTATCTTCTTTCTTTAAAAAATTTTTTTAACAATAAAGAACATCTATCATGATCTAAATCAGAATAAAAATTAACTTTATCATTTATATCTTTAGAATCAAAAATTTCATTCAATAAATTATCTATATTATTAATATTTTTAGTCCCAGTATAAACATTAGAGATTCTAGCTTGTTTTATAGCACTAGCACACATAATACAAGGATCTAAAGTAATATAAATATCACAATCTAATAATCTCCAATTATCTAATTTAGAAGAAGCTTCTTCAATAGCAAGTAATTCAGCATGTCCTAAAACAGATTTTAATTCATCTTTTCTATTATGAGTTTTTGCTAAAATCTCATTATTTTTAACAATAACACAACCTACAGGAACTTCTCCATTATTATATGCAATTAATGCTTCTTCATAAGCTATATCAAAAAAATCCATATTTTCCATAAAATCACCAAATAAAAAAGTGCACATGGAAGAAATCCCTTAAGGCTGCTATCTTCCAATCCTGACCTGGTTCAAGCACTTCCATTGCACATAATTATTATAAAATAAAATACATAAATTGCAAGTTTTTTTATCAAAATCGTTGAAAAATAAGGATAAAACTTTATTTCCCGGGAAATAATTATTGATTTTCCACAATATTTCCCAGGCAATATTGGGAAATAATTTAATTAAAAAAGTAAGAATTTAATCTTACTTTTTTAATTATTTTCATCTTCATTTTCATTAGATTCAATTTCTGAATTATTATTATCTGAATTTTCTAAATTATCGTTTTCCACAGTATTATCTTCTGTATTTAACTTATTTTCTTCATCTGATTCTTCTTCTTTATTAACTATAGCGACAGTACTTAATAATTGATCATCTTTTAACTTAATTAATCTAGTACCTTGAGTATTACGTTTTAATACAGAAATTTGATTCATTGGCATTTTCATAATAACTCCACTATTTGTAACAATAACTAAATCATATGATTCAAAGTCATCAACTTTCTTAATACTTACCATATTTCCATTCTTATCAGTAACATTTAGTGCTTTAACACCTTTACTACCTCTATGAGTAAGTCTATATTCACTGATTGGAGTAATTTTTCCATATCCCTTTTCAGTAACAATTAAAATATTATCTTCAGGCATTAATACAGTAAATCCAACGACATTAACATCATCAGGTATATCTATAGCTTTAACTCCAGATGTATTTCTACCCATAATTCTAACTTCATTTTCATCAAATCTAACCATTCTACCATTACTTGCACCTACAACAATTTCATTTTTTCCACAAGCTGTTTTTACATTTATAAGTTCATCATCATCTTTTAGTAAAATAGCAATTTTTCCTGATTTTCTAATATTTTCAAATTCAGATAATGCAGTTCTCTTAATTAAACCTTTTTTAGTAACAAAAACAAATGTTTGTACGTCTGTATCATCTTTATTTCCAGTTAAGATAGAACTTATTCTTTCATCCTTATCTAACTGTAATAAATTAATAATTGGTAAACCTTTAGATTGTCTACTAAATTCAGGTATTTCATAACCCTTAATTCTATAAACTTTACCCTTATTAGTAAAGAATAATACAAAGTCATGTGAATTTAAATTAAGCATATGTTCAACAAAATCATCTTCATTTGTTGCCATACCTTTAATACCTACTCCACCCCTATTTTGAGTTTTATAAGTATCACTCTTTAATCTCTTAATATATCCTTTGTTAGTAAGAGTAACAATAATATCATCATTAGGAATTAGTGATTCATCTTCGATATATTCAATAGCAGTCATATCAATATGAGTTCTTCTCTCATCACCATATTTATCTTTAATTTCTAATAATTCTTTCTTAATTACTCCAAGGATCTTTTCATCACTAGATAAAATATCTTTTAATTCAGCAATAGTTTTTAATAATTCTGCAAGTTCATCTTCTATTTTTTCTCTTTCTAATCCAGTTAATCTACGTAGTCTCATTTCTAGAATAGCATTTGCTTGAATTTCAGTTAAACTAAATTTACTCATTAAACCATTTCTAGCTTCTTCATCAGATTTACTAGCTCTAATAAGTTTAACTACTTCATCTATATTATCTAAAGCAATTTTTAAACCTTCTAATATATGTACTCTTTTTTCAGCTACATCTAAATCAAATTTAGTTCTTCTAATAATAACTTCTCTTTGGAAATCAATATATTTTGCAATAATATCTTTTAAACCTAATGTACGAGGTACACCTTGATCTAACATTAAGAATATTATTCCATAAGTAGTCTGAAAAGCTGTATGTTTATATAATTTATTTAAAACTACTTGAGCATTAGCATCTCTTTTTAAAGTAATAGTAATTTTAATACCTTCCTTTAAATCAGTATGATAATCTGCAATTCCTTCAATAGTTTTATTTTGAACTAATTCAGCAACTTTATTTTTTAAATCCATTGAATTAATTCCATAAGGAATTTCATCAATAATGATTACTTGTTTTCCATTTTCTTCTTCTATTCTAGCTTTACTTCTAATAGTAATACTTCCACGTCCTGTTTCATAAGCATTTTTAATACCACTATTACCTAGAATAATACCACCAGTTGGAAAATCTGGTCCTTTAATATATTGCATCAATTCACTTAATTCAATATCATGATTATCAATATAAGCAACACATCCATCTATAACTTCACTTAAATTATGAGGTGGAATGTTAGTTGCCATACCAACAGCAATACCAGTAGTTCCATTAACTAAAATATTAGGAAATCTAGAAGGTAAAACTACAGGTTCTCTTTCACTTTCATCAAAGTTAGGACTAAAGTCAACTGTATCTTTATTAATATTTCTTAATAATTCTAAAGATATCTTTGATAAACGAGATTCTGTATAACGCATTGCTGCTGCTCCATAACCCTCAATATTACCAAAGTTTCCATGACCATCAACTAACATATATCTATATGAAAAGTCTTGTGCCATTCTAACCATTGCTTCATAAATTGAAGAGTCACCATGTGGGTGATATTTACCCATAACGTCTCCAACAATTCTAGCACTCTTTTTATGAGGTTTATCAGGAGTATAACCAGATTCATACATAGAATATAAAATTCTTCTATGAACAGGCTTTAAACCATCTCTAAGATCAGGTAAAGCACGAGCAACAATTACACTCATTGAATATTCTAAAAATGAATCTTTTACTTCTTTTACAATATTATTTGATTCTAATCTATCCATACTTCACCCTCCTAAAAATCTAAATTAGTAGCAAATGTAGCATTTTCTTCAATAAATTGTCTTCTAGGTTCTACTTCCTCACCCATTAATTTAGAAAATACATCATCAGCTGCCATTGCATCATCAACTGTTATTTTTCTTAATACTCTCTTTGTAATATCCATAGTTGTTTCATTTAACTCTTCTGCATCCATTTCTCCTAAACCTTTCATACGAGAAACATCATATTTAGTATTAGGAGATAATGTAGCAAGATATTGATCTCTTTCTTCTTCATTTAGAACATATTTAATTGTTTTACCATGCTTTATACAAAATAATGGTGGTTGAGCAGCATAGACATGTCCAGCCTCAACAATAGGTCTAAAGAATCTATAGAATAATGTTAATAACAATACTCTAATATGAGATCCATCTACATCAGCATCAGTCATAATAATAATCTTGTTATATCTTAATTTAGATAAATCAAATTCATCACCAATACCAGTACCAAAAGCAGTAATAATAGTTCTAATTTCTTCATTAGATAAAGCTCTATCAAGTCTTGCTTTTTCAACATTTAGTATTTTTCCTCTTAAAGGCAATATTGCTTGAGTCATTGAATCTCTTCCTTTAATAGCACTACCTCCGGCACTATCACCCTCGACTATAAATATCTCAGAAACAGAAGCATCTTTACTCTTACAATCTGATAGTTTTCCATAGAAATTAGTAATATCTAAATCACCTTTTCTACGAGTTAATTCTCTAGCTTTTTTAGCAGCAACTCTTGCTCTACCTGCAGTCATTGCTTTTTCAACAATTACTTTTGCTTCATCAGGATGTTCTAATAAAAATCTTTCTAATGCTTCACTAAAAATCTTATCAGCAATACTTCTAACTTCACTATTTCCTAGTTTAGTCTTAGTTTGACCTTCAAATTGAGGATTAGGATGCTTACAAGAAATAATCATAGTAATTCCTTCTTGAACATCATCTCCAGTAAGAGAATCATCTTTTTCTTTCAATATATTTTGAGATACAGCATATTTATTAATAACTCTTGTTAATGCTCTTTTAACTCCATCTTCATGAGTTCCACCTTCAGGAGTAATAATATTATTAACAAAAGAATAAATATTAGAATTATAAGTATCATTATATTGAAGAGCAACTTCTATTGAAATATCATTTTCAAATCCAGATATATCAACTATATTTTCATGAATAGGATTTTTATTTTTATTTAACATTTGAACATATTCAGTTAAACCACCTTCATAATAGAAAGTATCTTTTCTTTTATCTATTCTATCGTCATATAATGTTAATCTTAATCCTTTATTTAAAAAAGCTAATTCCTGAAGTCTTGTTTTTAATACATCATAATCATAAACTAATGTTTCAGTAAAAATTTGATCATCAGGTTTAAAAGTAACAGTAGTACCAGTTCTCTCTTTATCACAAGAATCAATTATTTTTAATGGTTCTTCAACATGTCCACCATTACTATATCTTTGATAGTAAACATTTCCATCTCTATATACTTTTACTTCTAACCAGTCACTTAATGCATTAACTACACTGGCACCAACTCCATGAAGACCTCCAGATACTTTATATCCTCCTCCACCGAATTTTCCTCCAGCATGTAATACAGTATAAACTGTTTCTACAGTACTTTTACCAGTTTTAGGATGAATATCAGTTGGTATTCCACGACCATCATCTTTAACAGTAATACTATTATCTTCATTAATAGTAACCTCAATATGAGTACAATAACCTGCTAAAGCTTCATCTATCGCATTATCAACTATTTCCCAAACTAAATGGTGTAATCCCCTACTACTAGTAGTACCAATATACATTCCAGGTCTTTTTCTAACAGCTTCTAATCCCTCTAATACTTGTATTGAGGAAGCATCATATGACCCTTCTACTTTTTCATTATCCATACAACCTACATCCTTTCCACATTTCCATTATGTACATTATAGATATAACTATCTTTAACATATCTTTTATTTATATTCTTTAAATCAGTAGTAGTTAAAATACTTTGAATATCTAAAGAATTAATGAATTTAAGTAAATTCTTTCTCTTATTTAAATCAAACTCACTAAAAATATCATCCAGTAATAATACAGGATAAGTATCTGTATAATCTTTAAATATACTTATTTCTGATAATTTAAATGATAAAACTGCTAACTTTTGTTGTCCTTGAGAACCAAAATATTTTAAATCATTCTCATCTAATATAAATGAAAAATCATCCCTATGAGGTCCATATAAAGACATCCCATACTTTAATTCTTTATTATAATTTTTAACTATTATCTTTCTAAGTTTCTTTTCAATTTCATCATCACTAAAATTATCTATCTCAATATTTGGTAAATATTGAATTTTTAAATTACCAATATTACTAATATTTCTATAATTCTTATCTATTTCATTATTAATTTTATTAATGAAATCATTTCTTAATTGATAAATAATAATAGCTTTCTCAATTAACT
This sequence comes from uncultured Erysipelotrichaceae bacterium, assembly GCA_902789225.1. Lineage (GTDB taxonomy): Bacteria > Bacillota_I > Bacilli_A > RF39 > UBA660 > RUG343. The sequence goes on along the minus strand of CADANC010000002.1, from coordinate 185,226 downwards.
TATCAGTAAGAATATCTAAATATTTTTTATCCCCTATACTATTACCATATAGTACTTTTAAATATTCATTTCTCGTTTTAAGAACTTTATTATATTGATTCAAAGTATTTAAATAAGTTTTAGAAATCTGAGATAATTCAATATTTAACAAATTTCTTCTTATGTTAGGTGATCCTTGTATAATATCTAAATCATTAGGAGTAAACACAATTACATTTAAATTTGATATATAATCAGATACTTTTCTAATTTTAGTACCATTTAAACTTAATTGTTTACTTTCATCATCTTGACTAAACTCTAGCTTAGATATTATTTTTTCTTTTTTTATTACTCCTTTAATCTTACATTTTTTCTTGTTAAACATGATAATATTAGGATTAACTCCTACCCTATGAGATTTTGTTAACGCTAAAATAATGATTGATTCTAGAATATTTGTCTTTCCTTGAGCATTATTTCCAACAAAAATATTCATATTTTCCCCAAAAGTAACATTTAAATTGGAATAATTTCTAAAATTTATTAGATTTAACTTAGTAATTTTCAAAAATCGTATTAAAAAGACCCATAAAATCACCTATCCCCATCTATAGTATTCCTATACATGCAGTAATATTATATCATAAAATGCCCCAAAAACCACAAAAAATAGCTAAAAATAGCTATTTTTTATAGTTTTTTTCTTTTTCTTAAAATAACATCTAATCTTGAAGCTCTAGATAACTGATTTTCTATACTCCTATATGAACAAGGAACTATTAATTCCTTATCATTATCAAAAGTAATCTTAGTATTAAATGAATCTACTTTATTAATATTCTTCACTCTATTTAAACAAATCCAAGCACAATCTTCTGCTTTAGGAGAAGTAGTAGGAAAAACAATTAAATTAGTAGAATCTTCAATAACAACAGGAATCTTATATTCAGCACCTAATATTTCTTTAGCACTATCTTTTCTTCCTTTATAAGTAGATCCAAAATACTTACAAGAATCTTCCATTATTTTAAAAGGAGACTCTTCTACTATAAACCTTTCATTATCTTCATAAATTAGACTGTTATCATCTTCATTAGGAACTATTGCTAAAGTTCCATTAGAAATTTCATATTTCAAATAAATACCCCCTTAAAAATATGAATTAAAAACAGCATTAATGCGTTTTCAAAAAAAGAGTATCATACCTACATGGTCGACTTTGGTCGATTTTAGTCGACTAATCAAAATAAAAAAAAGACCATAAAGGTCAATTTATTAATAAGTTCTAATTGGTAAAACTAATTGAGTTAAAGTTTCATCTTCATTAGATTTAATTAAAATAGGTTTAATTTCACCAATAAAATGAATATCAACAGATTCTGTTGAAAAACTTTTTAAAGCTTCCATCATATATTTAGCACTAAATGATATTTTTATATTTTCTTTATTATTCTTTGATATAGGCATCTTTTCTTCTACTTTACCTATTTCAGAAGAAGAACTTCTTAGAATTAAATAATCATCTTTTGTCTCTAATGTAACAATATTCTTTTCTTTATCACTAGTAAGAATACTAACTCTATCTATAACATCATAGAAGGCATTTAATGAAGTTGAAATAATTAACATCTCTTCTTTTGGTAATAAATTTGATGTATTAGGGAAAGTTCCATTAATTAATCTTGATTGAAATAATAAGTTATTATATTTAAATAATACTTTATTACTAAATATATTAATCTCAACTTTATCTTCACTATTTGAAATTATTTTAGAAAACTCAATTATATTTCTACTAGGAATAACAATATTATATGTTTCACTAGATTCTTCATCTAATTTTATTACTTTTCTAGCTAATCTATAAGAGTCAGTAGAATTACATTCTAATATATCCCCTACTATATTAAAGTTAATACCTGTAAGTATTGGTTTGTTTTCTTCATTAGAAGTAGCAAAAGCAGTTTGATTAACTATATCAATTAAAGTAGAAGCATCAACTATTACCTTATTCTTTGATTCTTCTAAACTAATATTAGGATATTCTTTTTCACTTATACCATTTAAATTATATTCACTATTTTCTGTGGAAATTAATATTTTCAAATCATCAATTACTTCAATATCAATAAACTCATCAGGTAATTTTCTAACTATATCTAATATATATTTACCTTGAATAATAATAGATCCTTCTTTTTCAATAATAAAATCATCACTAGAACTAATACTAGTTTGAATAGTAATATCATTATCACTAGCAGTTAAAGTTAATTTAGTTTTCTTTAAATCAAATTTAATACCAGCTAAAACAGGTATAAGATTCTTAGTAGAAATAGCTTTACTTACTTTATTAAGTGCTTCTAATAATAATTCTCTTTTTATTTTAAATTTCATTTATATTCCTTCTTTCTTTTATATTTATAATAATACTATTAATAGAGTGGAAAAAGTTAATAAAAATAGATTTTCTTTTAATTTCAATTATTCTAATAAACATATAGTTGTGGATAAAATCATTTTTTTCAGATTTTTTAAACAACTCCAATATCTTTTTTTAACTTTTCTATAATATTTGATAAATCTTTATTAACTTTTATCTCATTTTCTATTTTTTCAACTGAATGCATTACTGTTGAATGATCTTTTCCACCAAATTCAATGCCTATCTTAGGAAATGACTCATCTGTCATAGTTCTACATAAGTACATAGCAATTTGTCTTGGAAAAGCAATATTTGAACTTCTCTTCTTGCTTTTTATATCATCAACAGATATTTGAAAGTATTCAGATACAATTCGCTGTATCCTGTGGATTGAGTTATTCTCCCCCATTCCTTTACTGGTAAAGTCTTTTAAAGCATCAATTGCTAAATCTAAAGTTATAGGAAGACCTCCCATTATTGCTGAATACGCGCCTAATCTATTGATAGCACCTTCTAATTGTCTAACATTACTACCTATATTAGATGCCATATATTGAATAACATCTTCCTCTATTTCATTAGGAAATTCAGCTGTTTTAATCTTTTTCTTAAGTATTTCTTTTCTAAGTTCTAAATCAGGAGGATAAATATTAACAGTTAATCCCCAACAAAATCTAGTTCTAAGTCTATCTTCTAAATTCTTTAAATCATCTGGTGATCTATCAGAAGATATTATAATTTGTTTATTATCTTTATGTAATGTATTAAATGTATTAAAGAATTCATGTTGAGTTTTATTAGAACCTGCTAAGAATTGGATATCATCAATTATCAATACATCTACTGACCTATACTTTTCTCTAAAAAAGTCAATATAATTGAAATTTGTTCCATCTTCATCTTTTTTAGCAATACTAATATAATCATCTTTAAATTGTTCACAGGTAACATATAATACCTTATTATTAGAATTTTCTTCTATATAATTACCAATAGCTTGCATCAAATGAGTCTTCCCTAACCCACTATTTCCATATATAAATAAAGGATTATACATTTTACCAGGATTCTCAGCAACACTAAGTGCTGTAGCATGAGCAAATTTATTACTATTACCTACAACAAAGTTTTCAAAATTAAGATTCTTGTTTAAATTACTATGAAATTCATTATCAACATTATTTGTGGAAATAACTTTTTGTTTTTCTTCCTCTGCTTTTAACTCTTCTTCTAATAAAAATTCAATTTCATATGTACTTCCAGTAATATCAAATAATCTATCTTGTATTAAATCATAATAGTTCTCTTGAAGATGTCTTTTGTGTATAGGCATTGGAACTATGACAAAAGCTTTATCATCAACTATTTTATTAAGTTTAGTTTCACTAAACCAAGTATCGTAGGATAAAGATGATAGTTCATCTTTAATACTAGATAAGAAATTAGACCATAAAATATCTGTATTCAAGTTACCATCTCCCCCACAAAGATTTAATATTGATTTTACTATAACATAAAAGTGAATAAAAAAAACAAAAAAATACCAACTTTTTTTATTCACAGGATATTAACAATTTTATCAACAAATAAATATATTGATATTACTAAATAAAACATAGTTTTGCACATTTTCCACAAATTTTTAAATAACAGGCCAAAAAAAGTTATAAACAATACTGTGGAAACAGTTAAAATTAAATATAGAATTGACAAAATAACAATTTTATTATTATAATAATGGAGATTTGTAACTGGAGGTGGAAAGAATGAAAAGAACATATCAACCAAATAACCGTAAAAAAGCTAAAAAATTAGGTTTTTTTGCACGTAAAAAAACAAATATATTAAATCGCCGTCGTCGTAAAGGTCGTAAAAGACTTTGCAAATAAAATACTACTGTCTAAACAGTGGTTTTTTACTCTTAAAAAAGAATTAAGGTGGATCTTATGAAAAAATTATATGTAGTAAAGCATCAACAAGATTTTGATAGAATTATAAAGTTAAATAATAAAAAGGTTTCTCCTTATTTTATTATTTATTCTGAAGATAATGATAAAAAATATGATTGTTATGGAATATCTGTTAGTAAAAAAATAGGAAATGCAGTATATAGAAACAAAATGAAAAGAAGAATAAGAAATATAATTGATGATTATAAAAAAGACTATAATAATCACAAAAATTATATTATAATATTAAGAAGAAAAGGAATAGATAGTTCATACAATACATTAAAGGATGATTTCTTTAATATAATGACTAAATAGAAAGGTACATATATGAATAAAAAGAGAAATAAGATAAAGATAATAATAATATTACTATTATTAATATTAACAACTGGTTGTACAAAAAGTTTAGTGGATGAAAATAAAAAAGCAGTAAAAAATCCAAATACAGGTCAAACCTTAACAGAAAATATACTATGTCAGCCAACTGACAAAGAAACAATTAAAGCATATGAAAAGGCCGGAGTAAAGATAGAAAAATTACCAAAATGTGAGGATTTAAAAATAAACTCTGGTGGATATGATGGATTATGGAGTAGTTTAATTGTTAAACCATTATCATGGACATTAATTAAAATAGGTGGATTTGTAAAAAGTTATGCAATATCCTTAATTATATTAACACTAATAATTAGATTATTAATTTTTCCATTAACACTTAATATGGCAAAACAATCAGAGATAATGAAAGAAATGCAACCAAAGATGAAAAAAATTCAAAAGAAATATGCAGGAAAAGATGATCAAGAATCTATGATGAAAATGCAACAAGAAACAATGATGTTATATAAAGAATTTCATGTTAATCCAGCTTTAGGATGTATATTTTCCTTTTTACAATTACCATTATTATTAGGATTCTTTGAAGCAGTACAAAGAACACCTGCAATATTTGAAGCTAATTTCTTAGGATTGCAATTAGGAACAACAATTAATGTTGGTATAAAAACACCTATGTTCTATGTATATTTAATATTATTAGTATTAATAGCAGGATCAACATTCTTATCATTTAAGATGAATCAAGCAGATATGGCTCAACCAGCAGGAGCTTCAGAAGCAATGCCAAGTATGAAAATGATGCCATATATGATGTCAATAATGATAATTGTAATGGGAATATTTATGCCATCAGGATTATGTATATATTGGGTAACATCAAATTTATTCACTATTATTCAAAATCTAGCAGTTAAAAGGAGAAAGAAAAATGGAAAAGCATAAATTTACAGGAAAAACTAAAGAAGAAGCAATTCAACAAGCTGTAGAAAATCTACAAGAATTAGAAGAAAACTTGATAATTCTAGATGGTGAAGAACAAAAAGGTGGTTTATTCAAAAGTAAGAAAGTAGAAATAATTGCTATAGAAAAAAGGGAAGTAACAAAATACATTAAAGAATTCTTAATAGAATTGTTAAAGAAATTAGGTTTTAAAGCAAATGTTGAAGTAAAAACAAAAGAAGGAACACCTAACTATACAATCTATTCTGATAATGATTCCTTATTAATAGGAAAGAATGGTAAAAATTTAAATGCTTTATCATTAATAGTAAAAGAAAATTTACAAAAAGAAATAAAAGAAAACTACAGATTCATAATAGATGTAAGTGATTATAAAGAAAAAAATGATCAAAGATTAGTACGTTTAGCTAAGAAAATAGCAAGAGAAGTTAAATTCTCAAAAATAGCTGCTAAACTAGATCCAATGAATTCTTATGAAAGAAGAATAATTCACAACACATTAACTAATAATAAATATGTTACTACTGAAAGTGAAGGAGAAGAACCAAATAGAGCAGTAGTAATTAAACCTAAAGAAGATTAATAAAAGAGAGTAATCTCTTTTTTTATTTGAAAATAATATTTAACACTATTTACACTTAATAAATATATTTATAATAATGAAAACAACCATAAATGATAAAATTATAATAATATGGAGTATTATACATAAAATTATTTAGATATTTTTATAAATATGCTATAATATTCCAGGAAAAAGGAGAGAAAACTATGAATGACACAATAGTAGCAATTTCAACAGCTTTAGGAGTAGGAGCAATATCAATAGTTAGATTATCAGGAAAAGATGCTATTTCAATAGTAAATAATTGCTTCAATGGAAAAGATCTAACTAAAGTTAAAACACATACTATTAATTATGGTTTTATAAAAGATAATGACGAAGTAATAGATGAAGTATTAGTATCAATTATGAGAGCTCCTAAAACATATACTACTGAAGATATCGTTGAAATTAATTGTCATGGTGGTATTATAGCAACTAATCGTATATTAGAAACTATGTTAAATAACGGTGCTAGATTAGCAGAACCAGGTGAATTTACTAAAAGAGCTTTTTTAAATGGAAGAATAAATTTAGTAGAATCAGAGTCAGTAATGGATTTAATAGAATCAAAAACTAATGATGCAAGGCGACTTGCAATATCAACAATACAAGGAAATATAACAAAATTAATTAGAGAATATAGATCAACATTAAAAGATTTATTATCTCAAATAGAAGTAAATATAGATTATCCAGAATATTATGATATAGAAGTAGTAACTAAAGATAATATTAAAAACAGTATAGAAGTATTAAAAAAAGATTTAGATAAATTAATTAAAGAATCTAATAATGTAATGCCTATGAAACAAGGTATTAAAACAGTAATATTAGGAAAACCAAATGTAGGAAAAAGTTCTATCTTAAATAAACTACTTAATGAAGATAAAGCAATAGTAACAAATATTGCTGGAACAACAAGAGATATAGTAGAAGGAGAAATTAATTTAGACGGAATTTTAATGAACATTATTGATACAGCAGGAATAAGAAGTACAAACGATGTTGTAGAAAGCATAGGAGTAGAGAAATCTTTATCTCTTATAAAAGATGCCGATTTAGTAATTGTAGTTTTAAATAATAATGAAAAATTATCTAAAGATGATAAAGAAATATTAGAAAAAACAAAGAATAAAGAAAGAATAATTGTAATAAATAAAGTAGATTTAGATTCAAAAATAGATTTACCTAAAGATATTGAAAATGTTGTTTATACTTCAACAATTAAAGAAGAAGGAATAAATGAATTAAAAGATAAAATTAAAGAACTATTTAATATAGAAAAGATTAAATCAAAAGATTATACATACTTATCAAATACAAGACAAATATCTCTTGCTAAAAAAGCATTAAAAGAAATAAAACAAGCAGAAACAGCTCTTAATAAAAATATGCCAGTAGATATAATTGAAATTGATTTAAATGAATGTTTTAATACATTAGGAGAAATAATTGGAGAAACATATTCAGAAGAAATAATAGATAATTTATTTAAAAACTTTTGTGTAGGAAAGTAGGTGATATATATGGATTATGACATTATAGTAGTAGGTGGAGGACACGCTGGGTGTGAAGCAGCTTTAGCTTCAGCAAGACTAAATAATAAAACATTATTAATAACAGGAAATATTAATAATATAGCTGATATGCCATGTAATCCTTCAATTGGAGGTCCAGCAAAAGGTATAGTTGTAAGAGAAATAGATGCCTTAGGTGGAGAAATGGCAAAAAATGCTGATAAAGCTTGTATTCAAATAAAAATGTTAAATACAAAAAAAGGTCCAGCAGTACAAGCACTACGTGCCCAAGCAGATAAAAATATATATCCAAAAGAAATGTTAAAAACTCTAAAAGATACAGAAAATTTAGAAATAAAAGAATCTTTAGTAGAAGATTTAATAGTTAATGACAATAAAATAGGTGGAGTAGTATTAGAAGATGGAAATAAAATTACTTCAAAAGCAGTAATATTAACTACAGGAACTTATTTAAAAGCAGATATATTAACAGGATCAAATAGAACTCCAGGAGGACCACATGGAGAAAGAAGATCAAACTCTCTTTCAGATAAGTTAAAAGAATATGGTTTCACAATATTAAGATTAAAAACAGGAACACCACAACGTGTAGATAAAAATACAATAGATTTTACTAAAACATCAGTAGAAGAAGGAGATAAAGAAGAATATACTTTCTCATTTAGTAACAAAGTATATTATGATGTGAATAATCAAACCCCATGTCATTTAATATATACTAATGAAAAAACTCATGAAATAATTAAAGAACACTTAAATGAATCAAGTATGTATGGAGGATATGTAACTGGAGTAGGACCAAGATATTGTCCATCAATTGAAGATAAAGTAGTAAGATTTTCTGATAAAGAAAGACATCAATTATTCTTAGAACCTGAAAGTTTAGTAGAAGATGATCCTGAATATGGAAATAGTATCTATATACAAGGTTTTTCAACTAGTATGCCATATGAAGTACAAGAAGAAATGGTTCACTCACTTCCAGGTTTAGAAAACGCTAAAATATTAAAATATGCTTATGCTATAGAATATGATGCAATAGATTCATTACAATTAAATCAATCTTTAGAAACAAAAGTAATAGAAAACTTATTCACAGCAGGACAAATAAATGGAACAAGTGGTTATGAAGAAGCAGCAGGTCAAGGTTTAATAGCAGGAATAAATGCATCAAGAAAAATAAATAATCAAGAACCATTAGTATTAAAAAGAAATGAAGCTTATATTGGAGTACTAATAGATGATTTAGTAACTAAAGGAATAAAAGATCCATATAGATTATTAACAAGTAGAGCAGAGTATAGATTACTTCTAAGAAATGATAATGCTGATATTAGATTAAAAGATTATGGTCATGAAATAGGTTTAATTAATGACGAAGATTATTCTAAGTATAAAGAAAAAATTAATAATATAGAAAAACTAACAAATGAGTTAAAAGAAGTTAGAATAACACCAAAGAAAGATGTATTAGAATATTTAGATAAATTAGGAACAACACCTCTAAAAGAAGGAATTAGTCTATATGAGTTATTAAAAAGACCTGAAATAAAAATAAAAGATTTAAAAGAATATATAAATTTAGATTATGATAAAGAAGTTCTAGAAGAAATAGAAATAGAATGTAAGTATGAAGGTTATATCAAAAAAGCAACAAAAGAAGCAGAAAAAATGTTATCTTTAGAAGAAAAACAAATTCCAAAAGATATAGATTATAACAAAGTATCTAATCTAGCTAGTGAGGCTAGAGAAAAATTAATTAAGGTAATGCCAACAACATTAGGCCAAGCATCACGTATTAGTGGAGTTAATCCAGCAGATATCTCAATATTAATGGTATATCTAAGGAGAAAATATAATGAACAATAATGAATTTATAGAAAGTATAAAAAGTCTAGGGATTAATCCAACAGATAAACAACTAGCTGATCTTGAAACATATTATGATATGCTGATTGAATGGAATAATAAAATAAATCTAACTAGAATTATAGATAAAGAAGATGCATATTTAAAACATTTTTATGACTCATTAACTGTTGTAAGAATACAAAAATTAGAAGAAATTAGCACTATTTGTGATGTTGGTACTGGAGCAGGTATACCTGGAATAATCTTAAAAATATTCTATCCTCATCTAAAATTAACATTAATAGATTCTAAAGAAAAAAAATTAAGATTTATTGATGAAGTTATCAAAAGACTAGATTTAAAAGATACAAAGACAGTTCATACTAGAGCAGAAGAATATAAAGAAAAATACGATTTAGTAGTATCACGAGCAGTAGCTAATATAGAAACTTTATTAAAATATACTATGCACTTACTAAATAAAGATGGTAAGTTAATAGCTATGAAAGGTGATATAGATAAAGAATTAACAAAAGATGTGGAAAAAAATATTCAAAAGAAATATAACATAATAAAAATAGATAAATTTTATCTAAAAGATGATATAAAAAGAAGTTTAATTATAATAAAAAACAAATAATTAAACTTCTTTTATTTTGAATTAAAAGTTGAAAGAATGAAAAAAATATAATATAATGATAACATAGTATAAAAGAATAGAGGGAAAGCTATGAACAATGAGAGTAATAATAAAGAAATATTACAACTAAACTTAGATGACATAATTCCTAACAGATTTCAACCTAGAGAAGTATTTGACGAACAAGAATTAAAAGAATTAGCTTTATCTATTAAAGAACATGGTGTAATTCAACCAATTATAGTTCGTAGTGTTAACGGAAAATATGAAATAATTGCTGGAGAAAGAAGATATAAAGCATCAGCTTTAGCAGGAAAAACAACAATACCAGCAATAGTAAATAACTTAGATGATAAAGAAGCTTCAAAAGTAGCGTTATTAGAAAATCTACAAAGAAAGAATTTAAATCCTATAGAAGAAGCTAGAACATTTCAAAAGATTCTTGAATTGGATGAGATGACACAAGAAGAACTTGCTAAAACGATGGGAAAGAGTCAATCAGCTGTAGCTAACAAACTAAGATTGTTACAATTACCTGATACTATTCAAGATGCTATATTAAAAAAACAAATTCCCGAACATCATGCAAGACTTCTATTAAAAGTAGAAGATCCAAAAAAACAAAAAGAATTATTCAAGCAAATTGTTACTGAAAAATTAAGTGTAAAAGAAGTAGATAGGAGAATAAAAGAAATGTATCCTGATTCTAAAGAGAAAGAAGATGTATCTAATATTAATACATATTTAAATAATGCTCCATTAAATCCAACAATGAAAATTGAAAGACCTGAAGATAATTATGGAAAAATTAAAATTCTTAATACTGATGAAGAAGATGATAGTGATGGAGAAGGAACACCAAAATTCTTAAATTATGGTGAAGTTAAAGATGATGAAGATGATGATGTTAAAGATGTAGTTGGTGGACAAAATTTCTTACAACCTACATTGCCTGTTGATATAAATAAGATTAGAGATAATGCTACTGATATAAATACAGTAATTAATGATGCTAACGGTTCATCATTAGATAGTTTCTTAAATATAAACAGTGGAAAACCAACAATACCATCAATTGAAAATAATGAATTTGGTAATAAATCTAAATTCTTAACACCAGCTGAAGCAATTGTAAAAACATCAGATCAAAATGATATTCCTGATAGAAAAATAGAAGATTATTTCAAGAGTAATGATTTATCAAATATAAATTTACCTAATGAAATAAATACAACAAGTAAAGCAGATACTTCAATTCAAGAAGTTGTTGCTAGTATGAAACAAGAAGAACATGATATGACTATTACTGAAGCTAAGAATGAAATAAGAGAATTAGTAGAAAGATTAAAACTAAAAGGTATAAGTATATCATGTGATGAAATGGACTTCGAAAAAGCAACACAATTTATGATTAAGATAGATAAAGAATAGTAGAAAATTATTTCTACTTTTTTTTCTAAAAGCATTTCAAAAAGAAGTTATATTTGATACAATAAACTAGTAATATTAAGAAAAGGGTGATTAGATGGGAAAGGTTATTTCTTTAGTAAATCAAAAGGGTGGAGTAGGAAAGACTACTACAAGTATAAATCTTTCTGCATCATTAGCTGTTCTAGGTAAAAAAGTATTATTAATAGATTTAGATCCTCAAGGAAATACAACTACTGGAGTAGGCATCAATAAAGGAGATATAGAAAAAAGTATATATGACGTTTTAGTAGGAGAAAGCACAATAGATGATGCTATGATTAAAACTAAATATAAAGACTTATATGTAATTCCAGCAACAATAAATTTAGCAGGATTAGATATAGAGTTAGTTGAGAAAAGTAAAACAGAAGAGAATTTCTCTAAAGGAGAACAATTGAAAAAAAGTCTAGAGCCTATCAAGGATAATTATGACTTTATAATTATAGATTGTCCACCTTCATTAGGAGTAATAACAACTAATGCATTAACTGCTTCTAATTCAGTTATAATACCTGTACAATGTGAATTCTTTGCTTTAGAAGGAATTACACAATTACTAAGAACAATAATGTTAGCACAAAAAAATTTAAATCCTACATTAAATATAGAAGGAGTATTATTAACTATGCTAGATTCCAGAACAAATCTAGGTTTTGAAGTAGTTGAAGAAATCAGAAAATTCTTCAAAGAAAAAGTATATAATACAATAATTCCAAGATTAGTAAGATTAACAGAGGCTCCATCACATGGAGAGCCAATAATTGCTTACGATCCAAAGAGTAGAGGATCTGAAGCATATTTAAATTTAGCAAAGGAAGTGATTGCTAGAAATGGAAAATGATAGTAAAAGAAGAGCTTTAGGTAGAGGTTTAGAAGAATTATTTAATAATGAACCTTTAGATTATGGAAAAGTAGAAGAAAAAATTCTAAATGAAGCTACAAAAGACTCTATTCAAAATATTAAATTAGATGAATTAAGATCAAATCCTTATCAGCCAAGAAAAACATTTGATGAAGAAGCATTACAAGAATTATCTGATTCAATTAAAGAACACGGAGTATTTCAACCAATTATAGTAAAAAAAGGTATTAAAGGATATGAAATAATTGCCGGAGAACGTAGAGTAAAAGCTTCTATTATGGCAGGATTAAAAGAAATTCCTGCAATAGTAAGAGATTTCAATGATCAAGAAATGATGGAAATAGCTTTACTAGAAAATCTACAAAGAGAAAATCTAACAGCAATAGAAGAAGCTAATGCATATAAAAAATTACAAGAAAATTTAAATATAACTCAAGAAGAATTAGCTAAAAGATTAGGTAAGAGTAGATCTCATATAACAAATATGTTAGGTTTATTATCATTACCAGATGATATTCAAAAAGATGTTCAAGAAAAAAATATATCTATGGCTCATGCTAGAGTACTAAGTAAATTAGAAAACAAAGAACAACAAGAAAATCTAGTAAAGAAAATAAAAGATGAAAAAATTAGTGTTCATGAGCTAGAAAATATGACATCAAATGAAAAATATGAAAGAAAGAACAAAATAAACAAAACAACAAAAAAGAATAATGAATATCAATTTATAGAAAATGAATTATGTGAAAAATTAGGAACAAAAGTAAAAATAAAGAAAAATAAAATAGAAATTAGTTTTGTTAATTCTAATGATTTAAATAGATTATTAGAAATTATGAATTTGGAAAGTGATAATTAATGGTAAAAATTATTAATAGTATAAATTTCATAGCATTAATAAAATCTCTAATATACATAATAGTTGCAATAATAGTTTATGAAATAATAAGAAAAATAGTTATAAAATCGCTAAGTAGAAATCAAAAAAGACTAAATAATGTACATTTTCAAAGAGTTAAAACTATTCAAAATTTAATTTTAAGTATAGTTAAATATACAATAATTATTATTACTATTGTAACAATACTATCAGTATGGGGATTTAATGTTACAACATTAGTAGCTGGATTAGGATTAGGAACAGCTATAATAGGATTAGCTTTCCAAGATTTAGCAAAAGACCTTATTGCTGGATTTGCTATAATAACAGAAGGACAATATGAAGTAGGAGATACTATTGAAATAGATAATTTTATGGGAGAAGTAACTTCTATAAGTTTAAAAACAACAGAAATAACAAATTTCAAAGGAGCTAAATATATTGTATCTAATCGTTATATGGATAAAGTAATCAATTATTCAGATAATCCTTTATTAGCAATAGTAGATATATCAACACCATATGAAGAAAAAACAGATAAAGTTGAAAAGGTATTGAAAGATATGATAGAAGAAATTAATGATAAAGTACCAAATTCAGAAGGTGATTTATTATTATGGGGAATTCAATCATTATCAGAATCTTCTGTAGTATATAGAATTTCTGTTCCAGCAAAGTCAATGAAACATTTCGAAACAGAAAGATATTTAAGAAAACAAATAAAAGATCATTTAGATAAAGCTGGAATATCTATTCCTTATAATCAAATTGAGGTGCATCATGGAAAATAAAGATTTAAATTATGAATTAGGCACAAAAGTAATAATGAAAAAACAACATCCATGTGGAACTAATTTATGGGAAATTGTTAGATTAGGTGCCGATATTAAAATAAAATGTGTTAACTGTGGAAGAATAATAATGCTTCCTAGAATAGAATTTAATAAAAAATTAAAAAGAATAGTTAAGGAGGAAAATGAATGAATGAGAAAAAGAAAAGAAAATTAAAGAAATTCTATTTTCATCCAATAACAACATATTTATTCTTAACAATTATATTAATAGTAATAAGTCAAATATTATCAGCATTTCAAATGCAAGCAACATATAATACTATTAATGAAAATACTCACACCTTAGATCCAATCTTAATAGCAGTAGAAGGATTGTTTAATTTTAAAGAAATAAAGTATATACTAAGTAATTCATTAACTAACTACTTAAGTTTCTCACCATTAGGAACTTTATTAATATCATTGATTGGATTATCTATAGCTGAAGGATCAGGCCTTATAGAAGTATTTTCAAAAAGATATCTAAAAAAGATACCAAACTGGGTATTAACATTACTAGTATTATTTGCAGGAATTTCATCTTCATTAATAAATGAAGTTGGTTATTCAATACTAATTCCTATGTTTGCTCTAATATATTTCATAAATGGAAGAAACCCTATACTAGGTATAGTAACTTCATTTTGTGGAATAGCATTTGGTTATGGAGTATCAATATTTGTTGGATCTCTAGATATAAGTTTGCTTGATTATACTTCAGCAGCAGCACACTTAATAGATGATGCACATCATGTAGCTTTATCATCAAACTTAGTATTTATAGTTGTTGCTTCAATAATAACTTCAATTATAGGAACAATTATAATAGAAAAGATTATAGCTCCAAAAATTGGACATTATAAAAAAGAAGAAGAATTTGCTAAAACAGAACAATATAGAGTTATTAATCTAGAAGAAGAAGAACAAAAGAAAATAGAGAGAGAAAGAAACGAAAAAAGAGGTTTAAGATTTGCTCTTATAGTTTCAATAGTTCTATTATTAATTTATATATATTCATTAATTCCAGGATTACCATCATCAGGATTATTACTTGATAATGATGCAACAACATATGTAGATCAGTTATTTGGAGAAAATGCATATTTCCAAGATAGCTTTACTGTAATGGTATCATTATTCTTTATGATTACAGGTCTAGCATATGGTATAGGAGCAAGATCATTCAAAAATGATAAAGAATTAATAGAAGAAGCAAGTGAAAAATTTAAAAATATAGGAAGTATACTATTATTAATGTTCTTTGTAAGTCAATTTATTAATGTATATAAACAAACTAATATAGGACCAATTATTACAACATGGATAACAAACCTATTAGAATCAATGAATTTAAGTGGAGTAACTCTAGTTATAGTATCATTAATACTAGTTGGAATATCTAATTTATTCTTAACTAGTCCTTCACAAAAATGGATGATAATTTCACCTGTTTTAGTTCCAAAATTTATGCAAGCAAATATCTCACCAGAGTTTGCCCAAATTGTAATGAGAGCAGGAATTTCAATGACTAATGGAATTACACCATTATTAGCAAGTTTTGTTATATATATAGGATTCTTAAATATATATAACTTAAATAAGAAGAAACCATATACAATAGGATCTTCATTAAAATTAATAAGCCCATACTTCTTAATAATGTCTCTAACATGGATATTATTAGTAGTAGGATGGTATATATTAGGAATACCTTTAGGAAAAGGAGCACTTCCAACATTATAAAAGTTCTAATAATTAGAACTTTTTTCTTTTATTATGATATAATAAAGCAAGAAATGAGGGATGTAAATGAGTTTAACAGCCGGAATAGTAGGATTACCTAATGTAGGTAAATCAACTTTATTTAATGCAATAACTAATCAAAAAATATTAGCAGAAAACTATCCTTTTGCAACAATAGAACCAAATGTAGGAGTAGTAACTGTACATGATGATAGAATGGATAAACTAAGAGATATGTACAATCCAAAGAAGTTTATACCTACAGCTTATGAATTTACTGATATAGCTGGATTAGTAAAAGGAGCATCTAAAGGAGAAGGATTAGGTAATAAATTCTTATCACATATAAGAGAAACAGATGCTATCGTAGAAGCAGTAAGATGCTTTGAAAATGGAAAAATAATCCATGTAGAAGGAAATATTGATCCAATAAGAGATATAGAAACAATAAATTTAGAATTAACTATAGCAGACTTAGATATAGTTAATAATAGATTAGAAAAAGTAGGAAAGAAAGCAAGAACTACAAAAGATAAGAATGATTTATTAGAATTAAACGCTCTAGAAAAAGCAAAAGAAAATCTAGAAAAAGGAATATCTTTAAGATCAGTAGATTTCACTGATGAAGAGTTATCAGCTATTAAATCATTTAGTTTTCTAACACTAAAACCTATCATTTATCTAGCAAATATTGAAGAAGATGAACTAGGTAAAGAAGATAATGAATACGTAAAAGCAGTAAAAGAATATGCAGAAAAAGAAAACTCTCAAGTAGTTAAATTATGTGCAAAAGTAGAAGAAGATCTATCAGAATTAGATGATGCAGATAAAAAAGAAATGTTAGAAGCCTTAGGAATAGAAGAATCAGGATTAGAAAAACTAGTTCAAGCAACATATAAAATACTAGGATTAAGAACATTCTTCACAGTAGGACCAGACGAAGTAAGAGCATGGACTTTCAAAGAAGGAATGAATGCTAAAAAATGTGCTGGAATAATCCATACAGACTTTGAAAAAGGATTCATAAAAGCAGAAGTAATGTCATATGAAGACTTAATAAAATATGGCGATGAGTTAAAAGTTAAAGAAGCAGGAAGACTTAGATTAGAAGGAAAGGACTATCTAATGCAAGATGGAGACATCTGTCATTTTAGATTTAACGTTTAATGGAAAGTAAAATTATAATATTTGAATCTGGAAAAGATATAGGAATAATGTCTACTGCATCTAAATTTTATGAAGAAAACACCTCAGAAGAAGAAAGAAAAGAATTATTTCATCAAAATAGAATAAAATTAGGTAATAAATATAATTTTGATGGAAACAAGATATTTCATGCAAATCAAAAGAGTGTAACAAATAAATTAGATTATCCAGACGGACATTATATATTGTTAAACGATAAATATATGGATAAAGATGATTATTATATAGAAAATTTAGAAGCAGATATATTAATTCTACCTTCTAAATATAAAGGAGTTGGTATAGGAAATCCTCAAGCAGATTGTCCAATACTAATAGTAGAAGATAGAAATAAAGGATATACAGCTCTATCTCATTGTGGGGCACCATACATAAATAGGTTATTACCAATAGATACAATAAAAGCATTAGAAAAAGAAATTAATAGTAATTTAGATGATTTATATATCTATATAGGTAGTTCCATAAAAAAAGAGTCATATGTATATGATAAATATCCATCATGGGCTACAAATGAAGATGTATGGAAAGACTATATTACAAAAGAAAATGATGGATATCACATAGATTTAACAGGAGCAATAAAAAAACAATTACAAGATTATGGTATAAAAAATATTAAGATGAATGATATAGATGTTGCTAAAGACGATAGATATTATTCTCATTCAGAATTTAGTAAAGGAAATCTATCAAAGAAGGGACAAAATTTTGTAGGTTTCTTCTACAAATAACTAGACAAACAAAAATAACTTTGCTATAATACATGCGAGTATTTAAAATACTCCTTGCTATAAAATATATAGCCAATAGACCAAAAGGAGGTGTAGTCATGAATAAATATGAAATAACTTTTATTGTTAGACCTGATATGGAAGAAGCTGAAGTTACTAAGACTGCAGATGCATTAAAGGAAGTATTAGTAAATGATAAAGCTAACATCACTACAGAAAAAGCAATAGGTCAAAAAGAATTAGCTTATGAAATTAAAAAGTTTAATACTGGATATTATTTCTATTATGAAATAGAAGCTAATAAAGAAACAATTGAAGAATTTGATCGTGTTGCAAGATTAAATGAGAATTTACTTCGTCATTTAATTATTAGAGTAGAAGATTAATAAAAAAGAGGTATAGTATGAATAAAGTAGTTTTAATAGGAAGATTAACAAGAGACCCAGAATTAAGATACACTTCTGGAAATGCAGCTGTTTGTAATTTCACAATAGCTGTCGATAGACCATTTAATTCAAATACACAAGAAAGAGGAACTGATTTTATACCAATCGTTGTTTGGAATAAACAAGCTGAAAATGTTAAGAACTATTTAGCTAAAGGTTCACAAGTTGCTGTAGAAGGAAGAATTCAAGTAAGAAATTACGATGATAATAATGGACAAAAAAGATATGTAACAGAAGTTATAGCAAATTCAGTAGAATTCATGGGTAGTAAAAATTCTAATAATGGTTCATCTATGCCATCAGGAGAAACAAGTTCATCATCAGAACCAACCCCTTATGATTTTAAGGATGAGGCTCCACAAAGCACAGATGTAGATTCAAATCCATTTGCTGACTTTGGACAAAATATTGAAATTAGCGATGATGAATTACCATTCTAACTAAAAAAGGAGGATAGTCATGGCAGAATTTAATAGAAGAAGAAAAAAAGTATGTCAATTATGTGCTGGTAAAACAGTTGATTATAAAGATCCAGAAACTCTTAAAAAATATATTAATGAAAGAGGAAAAATTGTTCCTAGAAGAGTAACTGGTACATGCGCTCGTCATCAAAGAGTAGTAGCAAGAGAAATCAAAAGAGCTCGTGCAATAGCATATTTACCATATACTAAGTAGTTATGAAAAATAACTACTTTTTTTGTTCTCTTTATTTGAATTACTCATTATATTATAGTAAAATATATTATGTAATGAAAAGTGCGTATTTCTAGTGGAAGGAGCAAATTATGGAAGAAAAAAACAACATTAATAAACTGATGAAATTCATAAGAAATTCTAAAAATGTATTTTTAATGGCTCATAAAAACTTAGATTTAGATGCTTTAGGAAGTACTATAGGATTATATGAAATAATTAAAAAGAAACGTAAAAACGTTTATATCATAATAGATGAAAAGAAACATGAAGCAGGAGTGGCAAAAGTTCTTATAGAATTAACTGGATGTATAGAAATAGTAAAAACAGAAGAAATAGAAGAAAAGATGCATCCAAAGAATAGTAAAAATCTATTAATAATATTAGATACTAACAAAACAGAATTAGTACAAAGTGCAGAAGCACTTAAAAAATTTGATAGAAAAGTAATTTTAGATCATCACAACACCGGAAAAACAACAATTAAAGATGCATATCAAATAATAGAACCAGAAGTATCAAGTACTTGTGAAATGATAACTACATTAATAGAAAAATATGATTTAGAATTAGATCCATATTATTCAACAGTATTATTAGCAGGTATAGTATTAGATACAAACAACTTTATACTAAAAACAACAAGAGAAACATATTATTCAGCATATTATTTATCTTGTTTAGGAGCAAGTGCCCAAAAAGTACAATATCTTCTAAAACAAGATTTAGAAGAATATACAGAAAGAGAAAAATTATTAACAAGTGTTGAAACAATAGGAAATATAGCTATAACAAAAGGATCTCCATATACATTATATAGGAGAGAAGATATAGCTAAAGTAGCAGACACACTTCTATATTTTAATAATATTGAAGCTTCATTTGTAATAGCAAAACTATCAAAAGAAGAAATAGGAATAAGTGCAAGAAGTCTAGGAGAATTTGATATAAACAAAATATTATCAAACTTTAAAGGAGGAGGAGATGCTTATCATGGAGCAGCAACTGTCAAAGAAGACAAAATAAGCAAAGTACATGATAAGTTGAAAAAAATAATTGAAGAGGAGGTAAAATAATGGAAGTAATATTCATTAAAGATTTACGTGGCCAAGGAAAAAAAGGGGATATTAAGGATGTAAAAACTGGTTATGCAGAAAATTACCTAATAAAAAACGGATATGCCGTTTTAAAAACAAAAGACTCTTTAAGACAATTAGAAAAAGAAAATAAAGAAAAGAAAGCAAAAGATCTAGAAGAACAAGAAAAAGCAAAAGAATTAAAGAAATTAATTGATAAAGAAGTGCTAGAATTCCAAGTAAAAACAGGAGCAGGAGACAAAGTATTTGGAAGTGTAAGTGCTAAACAAATAAAAGATGAATTAGGAAAGAAAGATATAAAGATAGAAAAGAATATGATTAAAATGGATAATTCTATTTCTAGTTTAGGATTTCATAATGTAGAAATAGAACTATATCCAAAAATTGTAGCAACAGTAAAAGTACACTTAATAAAGTAGAGGTGATAACATGCCTATAAGGACATTACCTAACAATTTAGAAGCTGAAGAATCTGTATTAGGCGCATGCTTTTTAACTAAATATGCTATGCAAAAAGCAATCGAGAGTGTGTCACCAGAAGACTTTTATGATGAAAAAAACCAAAAGATATTTAAAAGTATTATTGAATTATCAGATGAGTCTACTCCCTTAGATTTAACAACACTAACAGCAAAACTTCAAAAGAAAAAAGAATTAAATGAAGTTGGAGGAGTAGAATATTTAACAGAAATAGTAAACTTTGTACCAACAGCCTCAAATATAGATTACTACATTAACATAGTACAAGAATCATCTATATTAAGGAGACTAATAACAACAGCAGAAGAAATTGCTAGCGATGGATATTCAACAGATGAAACTGTTAATGATATTTTAGATAATTCAGAAAAAAAGATTTTAGATATAGTAAAAAATAGAAAATCAACAGAGTTTAGAACTATTAAAGACGTTTTACAAAAAACTGAAGCAAATTTAGAATTTTTAGCAGAAAATAAAAATGAAATTACTGGACTTGCTACTGGATTATATGACTTTGATAGACTAACAACAGGACTTCATGCTGGTGAATTAATAATTATAGCTGCTCGTCCTGCTATGGGTAAAACTGCATTTGCTCTAAATATAGCAACAAATGCAGCTAAAATTCAAGATAAAGCTGTTGCAGTATTTAACTTAGAAATGCCAGCAGAACAATTAGCAACAAGAATTATTTCTTCATTAGGGCAAATAGATGGATACAAATTAAGAACAGGAAGACTTCTTAATGAAGATTGGAAAAGAGTAAATGAAGCTATGTCACAACTATCAGGAACTAATCTAATGATTGATGATACTGCAGGAATTTCAATCGGCGAAATAAGAGCAAAGTGCCGTAGACTAGCATCTTCAGAACATGGTTTATCATTGATAGTAATAGACTACTTACAATTAATATCAGGTGGAAAAAACTATGGTACAAATAGACAACAAGAGGTATCTGATATATCAAGAAGCCTAAAGACACTTGCTTTAGAATTAAATGTTCCAATAATTGCTTTATCACAATTATCTCGTAGTGTTGAAACGAGAGAAGATAAAAGACCAATTATGTCAGACTTAAGAGAATCAGGATCTATTGAACAAGATGCCGATATAGTAGCATTCTTATATAGAGATGATTATTATAATAAAGAAGCTAGAACTGAAGATAATAATAGCATTTCAGAATTAATAATAGGAAAACATCGTAATGGATCAACTGCTACAATAGAACTATTATTTAAGAAGAATACATCTACATTCTTAAGTTTAAGAAGAGAAGATAAAAAGGAAGAATCATATGAATAAGAAAATAAAAAGTATATTGTTAATATTATTAATAATGTTAATTCCCTTATCATTAGGATTTACCACAACTACAAACAAATTAACAAAACCACAGAAAGTATATAGAGTATATCTTAAAGGTAAATATATAGGATTAATAGAATCTAAAACTGAACTAGAGAAATATATAAATAAAAAAGAAGAAGAAGTTAAAAAGAAATATAATGTTGATAAAGTATATACTCCAAAAGATTTAGAAATTAAACAAGAATATACATATAATAATAATATTTATACAGTAGAAGAAATATATGAAAAAATAAAAGATATTTCACCATTAACTATCAATGGATATAGAATTAGAATTGGTGGAGTAACTAAAACTCAAGCAGATAGTGAAAAAGTAAAAACTGATGCTCAAACAATTTATGTAATAAAAAAAGGAACATTTACTAATGCAGCAGTAAATACTGCTAAAGCATTTGTAACATCAGACTTATATGATGCATATGCTAATAAAACACAATTAGAAATTAAAGAAACAGGTTCACTTATAGAAAATATATATATCAAAAATAAAATATCTATTTCAAAACAAAGAATTCCAATAGATAAAAAGATATATTTAGATGAAGAAGAATTAAGTAAATATCTACTTTTCGGAACAACAGAAGAACAATCAAATTATGTTGTTCAACCAGGAGATACAATAGAAAAAGTAGCATTTAATAACCAAATGTCTACAGAAGAACTTATGATAGCAAATAATGATATAACAGATGTTAAAACATTATTGTATCCAGGACAAGTATTAAAAGTAGGTATAGTACAACCTCAAGTAGATGTTGTTGAAGAAGATTACATTATTAAGGATGAAGATAAACAATATACAACAGAAACACAAGAAGATCCTAATCAATATACAGATTATCAAGAAGTAACACAAGCTGGAGTAAATGGTAAGAATAGAGTTACTCAACAAATTCAAAAAGTAAACGGAGTAACAGTAAATACAGTTACCATAGAAACAAAAGTTTTAAAGGAACCTATAAAAGAAATTATTGTTAAAGGTACTAAGAGAAGAGCAAGTTCAGCTTATGGTAGACCTGTCGCAATATCTGGTAACTGGGGATGGCCAGCTACATGTGGTTCACCATCATCTATATCAAGTGGATATGGTTATCGTTGGGGAACATTACATGATGGAAATGACATTGCAGGTTGTGGATATGGTTCAGCAATCTTTGCAGCAAACGCTGGAACAGTAAAAGAATCAGGATATCAATCAATAAATGGTCAATATATAGTTATAGATCATCACAACGGAATATATACATATTATGGTCACCTAAGTCAAAGATATGTTAGTGCAAATGATACAGTATCAAAAGGACAGGTAATTGGTGCTATGGGTAATACAGGTGTAGCCTATGGAGTACACTTACACTTTGGAGCATATAGTGGATATCCAATAAAATATGGTTCAGGTGGAAACTCATTTAACTCAATGGCATTATATTCATGAAAATAAAAGTTATACAAAGTGGATCAAAGGGTAATTGTACAATTATCCTTTCTGACACTATAAAGATAATAATTGACTTAGGAATATCTTACAAAAAATTAATAGAAGAAATTACAAAGTTAAATTTAGATATAAATGATTTTGCTGGATTGTTAATAACACATAATCATAAAGACCATATAAAAGGCGTAGAAACATTTATTAAGAAAAGTAATTTGAAATTATTTATTCCACAAAAAATGTTTAAATCTCTACAAGAATTTATACCTATACTTACAGAAGAAGATTGTATATATATAGATGATGATACAGATATTAATGGAATGCATATTAATTTAATTCATACATCTCATGATGCTCCATGTTCAGTAGGATATAATATAACGTGTGAAGGAAAAACAATTACATATGTAACAGATACAGGCTATATTAATAGAAAATTTCTAAATACTATGATAAATAAAGATATGTATATAATAGAAACTAATCATGATGAAGAAATGTTAATGAATGGACCATATCCTAGATTCTTAAAAGAAAGAGTTATATCTGATTATGGTCATCTATCTAATTACACAACAGCTAAATATCTTAAGAAGATTATAGGATCTAATACAAAAAATATAGTATTAGCACATATAAGTGAAACAAACAATACTAAAGAATTAGCATATAATACAGTAAGAAATGAAATAGATGATAATATAAGAGTAACAATAGCTTACCAGGATACAGGAACAGAATTAATAGAGGTTTAATATGATAAAAATAATATGTGTAGGAAATATAAAAGAAGAGTTTTTTAGAGATGCTATAGAAGAATATAAAAAAAGACTAACAAGATATACTAAAATAGAAATAATTGAAGTAAAAGATATATCATATGATGATATAGATAAATCAATTAATTTAGAAGGAATAGAGATATTAAAGCATATAGATTCTAAAGACTATGTAATAACTTTAGAAATAGAAGGAAAAGAATTATCTTCAGAAGAATTTGCCCAAAGAATAGAATCTATACAAACAATTAACCCAAATATCACTTTTGTAATAGGTGGTAGTTACGGATTATCAAATAGTATAAAGGAAAGAAGTAATTTTAAACTATCATTTTCTAAAATGACTTTTCCACATCAATTATTTAGAATAATATTATTAGAACAAATATATAGATCATTTAAAATATTAAATAATGAATCATACCATAAGTAGGTGTTATATGATAGGAAACAGTTGGGATAAAGTATTATCTAATGAATTCAAAAAAGAATATTTTGAGAAATTATTAGACTTTATAAAAGAAGAATATAAAAGTAAGACAATTTATCCACCACAAAACGAAGTGTTTAATGCATTTAGATATACTGATTTTGACAAAGTAAAGGTAGTTATACTAGGCCAAGATCCATATCATGGACCTAATCAAGCAGAAGGATTATCTTTCTCAGTATCAAATGAAGTATTAAAGCCACCCTCACTACAAAACATTTTTAAGGAACTAGAAAGTGATTTAGGAATACAATTTCCTAAATCTAATTCACTTAAACCATGGGCGAAAGAAGGAGTACTACTTTTAAATGCAGTATTAACAGTAGAAGAACATAAACCTACTTCACACGCTAACAGAGGATGGGAATTATTCACAGATAATGTTATTAAAATTTTAAATGAAAAAGAAACCCCAATAGTATTTATACTATGGGGAGCATATGCTAGAAAAAAGAAAGAACTAATTACAAACTCAAAACATTTAATAATAGAATCGGCTCATCCATCACCTTTTTCAGCAAGAAATGGATTCTTCGGTAGTAAACCGTTTTCTAAGACTAATGAGTTTTTAAAAAGTCAAGGAATAGAAGAAATAGATTGGAGAGTAGAATGAAATTATATATAAAAGAAAAAGTATTCTCATTTCACAACAGATATTTTATTAAAGATGAACAAGACAAGAATATTCTAGAGATATCTAGTAAAGCAATATCATTAGGTTCAAAAACATGGATAAAAGATCCTAATGGAAAAGAACTTGCTTATATAGAACAAGAACTATTACATCTAATGCCAAACTATAATGTCTTTATCAATGGGCAAAAAGAATTCAATATAAAGAAGAAATTTAAATTTTTTAAAAACGACTATGAATTATCAAACAATTATAGAGTAGAAGGTAATTTCTTAAGTCATAATTTTACTGTATTTAATGATAAAGGCGAAAAAGTTGGTGAAATAACTAGAAAATATATAACAATAGGAGACCAATATATTATTGATATATTTGATGAGAAAGATTATATATTAATACTAACAATAATTGTTGCTATAACTAATGACATAGATAGAGCTCAAGCAGCTTCTTCATCATAATAAAAAAATATCCACATTATTTGTGGATATTTTATTTTTATAATTAGCCTTGAGCTTGCACACAAGTTATTGCAACAACTCCAACTATATCATCTACAGAGCAACCTCTACTTAAATCATTGATTGGAGCAGCTATACCTTGTGTAATAGGTCCATAAGCCTCAGCTTTAGCAAGTCTTTGAACTAATTTATATCCAATATTTCCAGCATCTAAATTAGGAAAAATCAAAACATTAGCATGTCCTGCTACTTTAGAATTAGGTGCCTTACTATTTGCAACCTCAGGAACTATAGCAGCATCTAATTGTAACTCTCCATCTATTTCTAACTTAGGATACATTTCTTTAGCAAGATTTACTCCATTAACTACTTTATCAACTAATTCATGTTTTGCACTACCCATACTTGAATGAGATAGCATAGCAACTCTAGCTTTATCTTGAACAAGTAATTCAAAACTATCAGCACTACTATTAGCTATATAAGCAAGTTCTTCACTAGTAGGATCTTGAACTAATCCAGAATCTGCAAATATAAAGGTTCCATTAGAACCATATTGACAATCAGGAACAACCATTAAGAAGAAAGCACTAACTAATTTACAATTCTCTTTAGTTTTAATAATTTGTAATGCAGGACGAAGGGTATTAGCAGTAGAATGACAAGCACCACTAACAACCCCATCTGCTCTTCCTGTTTTAACTAACATACAAGCAAAATACATATAATCTTCAGTTAATAGTTTTCTAGCTTCTTCTTCACTTAATCCTTTTTCTTTTCTTAGATCATATAACTTTAAAGTTAATTCATCAGTTAAGACAGAATCTTCAATAGGATCAATAATAACACATTTATTTAAACTACTATTTTTTTCTAATATTTCTTCTTTATTACCAATTAGTATAACATTAGCAACATCTTCATTAACAATTTTTTCAGCAGCTCCTAAAACTCTATCATCCATAGTTTCAGGAAGAACTATAGTCTTTTTATCCGCTTTAGCTCTAGTAATAATATTATCTATAAAACTCATTATTTGTCTTTCTCCTCATCATATTCTTCAATATCTTGATTATCAATAATAATCTCATCTAATGTATCAGTATTTTGATCATCTTCAGAGTCGTCTTCATCTTCATTTTCATCATCATCGTCATCTTCTATTTCTTCTTCTAATTTCTCTTCATTTTCCTCATCATCAGGATATTCTTCATCAAAATCTTCTTCATCTTCATTTTCATCATCATTATCTAAAACTAACTCATCAGCTTCTTCGTTATCGTCATTTTCTACATTTTTAACTGATTCATATTTTTGATTATCTTCACCAAATTTATCATTAGTTTCTATAACTTCATTATCATCATTTTCTAATAATTCATCAATTTCTTTATCTTCATCGTTATAATAATCTTTATTTTTATATCTACAAAAGAAAGCAATAATACTAGTTGGAAAAGAATTAACTAATTTATTAAAATTAGTAACATTATCATTATAATATTTAACACTACCAATTCTATTTTGTTCATTTGAATCTAAATCATTTATTATCTTCTTTATAGTTTTACTTTTAAGTAATTTCTCATTTTCATCAATAATACCTAATAACTCTAAATAAGCATTATGTAATAAAGCATTAGTTTGAAAATGATTTAAAACTTCTTTATCTAACTTATCAAGACTTTTTAAAAAGTCATCTTGTTTTAATTCTTTCTTTAATATTGGAATAGCTCTTTCTAATAAATTTCTCTTCTTTTCTAAGTATATTTCAATATTAGATTCTGCTTCTTCAATCTTTATAATGGAAAAATTAAATTTATTCTTACCTAATAATATTAATATTAATAAAATACATACTACAATAACAATACCAATAATAATTTGATATGGCATATCATCACCTCATTATAAGTATATCAAAAAAAAGGTTTAATATTAAGAAAATTATAATAAAATATGTTATAATATATTCGTTAAAAAGAGGGAAAGTATGTCTAAGATTAATATTATTTATAAAATAAGGAATAATGATAATATTAAGTCGGATAAAGTTCGGGCTATTTTTTTAGATGGAATAATTACCTATAATGAAGATGGTTCATTAGTAAAATATAATTATAATAACAATATTCTTCATAAGGAAAATAATGATTTAATACTAGATTATGATTTTAATGAAGAAAAAGCTAATATATTTATAAAAGAATTACATTCAGAAATGAATCCTATCTTACAGGTAATAAACATTGATAAAAAAGACAATAATATAAAAATAAAGTATAAATTAGAAGAAGAAATAATAGAATATGAATTAAAGGAGATAAAATGAATATAATTACTGAGATAAATAATGAATTAATAAAAACTTTTGAAAAAGCCGGATACAAAGTAGAAAAAGTTGAATTAAAACCTTCTGCTAGAAAAGATTTAGGTGATTATCAAATTAATGATTGTATGGCCCTAGCTTCAATCTATCATGCTAATCCAAGAGAAATAGCTGAAAATGTAGTAAAAGAATTAGAAAGCAATAAAATATTTACTGATATTAATATTGCGGGTCCAGGTTTTATCAATCTAAAATTAAGTGAAGAATACTTAATAGAAAACATCAATAAAGCAGTTAATAATCCAAAAGATCTTATTGAGAAAAAAGATCCTAAGAAGATAGTTATTGATTATGGTGGAGCTAATGTTGCGAAAGCATTACATGTAGGACATTTGAGAAGTGCAAACATTGGTGAAGCACTAAAACGTTTAGCTAAATCAGTAGGATATGAGGTAATAGGAGATGCTCATCTAGGAGATTATGGAAGACCATTAGGTTTTGTAGTTAAAGAATTAAAAGAAAGATATCCTGATCTACCATATTTTGATGAAAAATATGAAGGAGATTATTCAGAAGTAGAATTACCTATATCTAATGAAGATTTAGAAGAAATATATCCATATGCATCACAAAGAGCAAAAGATGATGAAGCCTATCTAGAAGATGGAAGAGATATAACAAATAAGATACAACACCATGAAAGAGGATATTATGACTTATGGAAAAAGATAGTTGAAATATCAAAGGCAGATATAAGAGAAGTTTATAATGATATAAACGTAGACTTTGAACTTTGGAATGGCGAAAGTGATGCCATAGAATATCAAGATAAATTAGATAAAATAATTGAAGAAAAGAATATTTTAGTTGAAAGTGAAGGAGCTAAAGTAATAGAAGTAAAAGAAGAAAGTGACAAGATTGAAATACCACCACTTCTATATATTAAATCAAATGGAACAATTTCTTATGAAACAACTGATTTATTAACATTACTACAAAGAAAAGAAGAAATTAATCCAGATGAAATATGGTATGTAGTAGATTCTCGTCAAGGACTACACTTTGAACAAGTATTTAGAGCTATAGAAAAACTAGGTTTATTTAAAAAAGAACAAATGGAACATATAGGCTTTGGTACAATGAATGGTAAAGATGGAAAACCATTTAAAACTAGAGATGGCGGAGTAATGACTCTAAAAGGATTAATTGATTTAGTTTATAATTCTACAATTACTAGAATTAATAATGATAAAGTTACTGAAGAAGAGGCTCCAGAAATAGCTAAAACAGTAGCAATAGCTGCTCTAAAGTATGCAGATTTAGTACCATATAGAGAAACAGATTATATCTTTGAAGTAGAAAAATTCACTGATATTGAAGGCAAAACTGGCCCATATATTCTATATACAACAATTAGAATGAAATCCCTTCTAAATAATGCAGCTGATATGGATAAATCTAAAATTACTAAGATTGAAGATGATTATAAAGATCTAGTACTATTAATATTAGATTTACCAAATATAATTAATAAAGCATTAAAAACAAGATCATTAAATGAAATAGCAGATTATATATTCAATATTTGTTCACTATATAATACTTTTTATGCTAAAAACAAGGTATTAACAGAAGAAGATATTGAAAAAAGAACAAACTGGTTAACTATGACTAAACTAACTTATAATATATGTAGTATATTATTAGATATTTTAGCTATTAAAGTACCTGATAAAATGTAGATTGCGTTATGCAATCTTTTTTAATAAAAGTATTGATATTTTTATAAATAAGTGTATAATATTCTAGTCATTAAGGAGAAATGGAAAAAAATGGAAAAAATAGAAGAGTCAACTTTTCCAAACAACATTAGAAATCATATAAAAGAAGTAGTAGGAGAAAAGAAAAAATATCATAAAATTTATAGAGATGAATATTTAAAGAAAGAAATAGAAAGATATTTAGAATCAACATTAGTACAATTAGTATTATTATCAGGAATTTATAATGAAAGTCCTGAAACAGCAAAAAGAGAAGATTTTACTTTGGATATGGTAGATTCAATATTTAATGATGATAATACTATTTTTGAAGATGAAAATGTAAAAATAACTCTAGCTCATTTAATAAAACAATTAAATACAAAATATGATAAGATACAAGATTTCTATGCTCCGATAAAGGAATATAGAAAATTAGCAGTAAAAGCGGAAGCTGTATATAAAAGAGAATATGAAAAAAATGGAATAGAAGGACTAAAAGCTGTATATGATAGTTTTGATGTCTTATTAAATGATAATGTTAATAAAGATAATCTAGAAAAAGTAAGCACATCTAAGTCTGTTCAAAAGGAACTAGTAAATATAATAATATTAAATAGAAGAGGATTACCATTAAGTGAATCTCCTGAGGAAAATGAAGCATATTTCTATACTCAAATGGCAAGCTCATTTGAAAAAGAAGAAAAAAATAATCAATATAGAAAAATATATGCATAAAATATTAAAAAAAACTATTGCACGTATAAAAGATATGTGTTATAAGTTTAATGGTAAATTTAATTAAGCAAAATGTCGCAAGGAGGGCCAAAAAATGAGCCTAAAAAAAATGAAAAAAGAAGAATTAGAACAATTAACAAATAAAGAAATAACTAAATTAATTATTCAAGATGCAAAAAAACCACAAACAATTGCAGATTTATTTAAGAAAATAATAAGTCTATTAGAATTACCAGAATCAACATTTGAAAACAAAATTGCTGAATATTACACACAAATATCAACAGATAAAGATTTTATTTTATTAGATAATGGAAAATTAGATTTAAGAGTTAATCATAAATCTTCATCAAATATCGATGAAGACGAAGAAGATGATGAAGATCTTGAAGAAGAAGATAATGTATCTCAAAGTGATATGGAAATGTCAGAAGAAGACAATTATGATGACACTGATGATGCTTATTCTGATGATTCAACAGATGAAGATTTAAAAGATCTTGTAATTATTGATGAAGATGAATTAGAACTAGATAATTAATCTAGTTTTTTTCTGCTAATTATTATGTTATAATACAAACTGATTGAAAGGATTATATTATATGATAGAAAGATTAGACAAAATACTTGAGAGATATAATTTTTTGGAAACAGAACTAACAAAACAAGAGGTATTAAGTGATGTTAATAAAACAAAGGAATATTCCAAAGAATTAGCTAATTTAGAAGAATTAATAGCATGTTATAAACAATATAAGAAAGTATTAAATGATATTGAAGAAGCTAAAGAAATGATGAATGATCCTGATTTAGGAGAAATGGCTAAAGAAGAATTTAATAATCTAACTTCAGAAAAAGCAAAATTAGAAGGAGAATTAGAAATATTATTAATTCCAAAAGATCCTAATGATAACAAAAATGTAGTTATGGAAATTAGAGGAGCAGCCGGAGGAGACGAAGCAAATATCTTTGCAGGGGATCTATTCAGAATGTATACAAGATATGCTGAAAAACAAGGATTTAAATATGATGTATACAACTCAATAGAAGGAACTGCAGGAGGATATAGCCAAATAGAATTCATTATATCAGGAAAAGATGCTTATTCATTCTTTAAATATGAAAGTGGATCTCATAGAGTTCAAAGAGTACCAGTAACAGAAGCAAATGGTAGATTACAAACTTCTACAGCAACAGTTCTTGCTATGCCTGAAGTAGATGATGAAATAGATATAGAAATAAATCCAGGAGATTTAAGAATAGATATCTATAGATCAAGTGGTAAAGGTGGACAAGGAGTAAATACAACAGACTCAGCAGTTAGAATTACCCATCTACCTACAAATACAGTAGTAACTTGTCAAAATGAAAGAAGTCAAATTCAAAATAAAGAACAAGCTATGAAAGTATTAAAATCTAGATTATATGAAATGAAATTACAAGAGCAAGAAGAAGCATCAGGTGCAGAAAGAAGAAATAAAATAGGAACTGGAGATAGAGCAGAAAAAATAAGAACATATAACTATCCACAAAATAGAGTAACAGATCATAGAATAGGATTTACTAGTAAAAATCTAGACAGAATTATGGATGGAGACTTAAATGAATTATTTACAGCGCTAAGAGAAGCTGAACAATTAAAGAAGCTTCAAGGAGAAGAAAGTGACGATTGAGCAAGCTCTAATATATGCTAAAAAAGAAATTCATTCAGAACACGCCAAGATATTGTTAGGTGACTTACTAAATCTAAATCCATTAGAATTATTAGTTCATTTAAATGATGAAGTGCCTGAAGACAAAATGAAAATATATACAAAAGAAATAGAAGCATTAAAGAATAATAAACCAATTCAATATGTATTAGGTCATATAAATTTTTATGGACAAGATTTCTATATTAATGAAAATGTATTAATTCCTAGATTTGAAACAGAAGAATTAGTAGAAAATACAATCTCAATAGCAAAAACTTTATTCACAAATCCTGTGGAAATTTTAGATATAGGATGTGGCAGTGGAGTAATCGGATTAACATTAGAAAAGAAATTATTAACAAAAACTGTGGATTTAATAGATATATCTGAAAAAGCATTAGAAGTTACTAACAAAAACTGTGGAAATTTAAATTCTAAAGCAAATGTTTTTCAAAGTGATTGCTTATCTAATGTGAAAAGAAAATATGATATCATTATTTCAAATCCACCATATATAAAAGATGATGAAGAAATAGAAGATATAGTAAAAACAAATGAACCTCATCTTGCCCTATATGCAGGAAAAGATGGACTAGACTGTTATAAGAAAATATTAAAAGATATTAATAAAAATCTTAAAGATAAGTTTTTAATAGCTTTTGAAATAGGTGCAGATCAAGCAAAAGATATAGAGACTTTAATTAACAACTATTTGAAAGATGTACAAATAGTAATAAAAAAGGATTTACAGGGAAGAGATAGAATGATATTTGTAACACCAAATTTACATTAAAAGTGTTACTATATTTGACAAAAACTATCTTACAAATTATTATAAAATTGTAGAACTATCAGATAGGAGAGTATATATGAAGATAATTGAAATTGAAGGCGGAAGAGATTTAGAGGGGACCATAAGAGTAAGCGGTGCAAAAAATGCAACTGTTGCAATTATTCCTGCTGCAATTTTAGCAGATGAAGAAGTTACTATTTGTAATATTCCTGAAATAACAGATACAGATGCATTATGTGATATATTACATGATTTAAAAGTAGAAACTACACGTGCAAGTGGAAGTTTAGTTATAAATCCAAAAAATATGGTAAATACAGAAATTGCAGAAGAACATTCTAAGAAATTAAGAGCATCTTATTATTTCATGGGTGCATTATTAGGAAAATATCATAAAGTATCAATGTTTTTCCCAGGCGGATGTTCAATAGGAGCAAGACCAATAGACTTACACTTAAAAGGATTTGAAGCATTAGGAGCAGTAGTTACAAAGAATAAGAGTAAGTATACTGTCGAAGCCAAAGAATTAAAAGGAGCTAACATTTATTTAGATATAGCTTCAGTAGGAGCAACTATTAATATTATGTTAGCTGCTGTATTAGCTAAAGGAAAAACAGTTATAGATAATGCTGCTAAAGAACCAGAAATAGTTAGTGTTGCTACATTCTTAAATAATATGGGAGCAAAGATAACAGGAGCAGGAACTTCATCAATAAAAATAGAAGGAGTAGAAAGCTTACATAAATGCTTCCATGAAATAATACCAGATAGAATTGAAGCAGGAACTTATATTATAATGGGAGCATTATGCGGAAAGAATCTAAAAATAGATAATTTAATTCCAGAACATTTAGAAGCTCTATTATCAAAATTAGAAGAAATCGGAATAGATCTAGAAGTAGGTCAAGATTATGTAATAGTTAGCAAAGGAACAAATCTAAAACCTACTAATATAAAAACAGCTGTATATCCTGGATTTCCAACAGACCTACAACAACCATTAACAGTTTTATTAACTCAATGTAATGGAAAATCAAAATTAACAGAAACAATCTGGGAAAATAGATTTATGCATATAAATTATTTAAATATGATGGGATCAGATATTACTATTAAAAATCAAACAGCAACAATTATGGGCCCAACAGAATTAAAAGGACACCAAGTAGTTGCAACAGACCTAAGAGCAGGAGCAGCTATGGTAGCAGCAGGATTAGTTGCATCAGGTAAAACAACAGTAACTAACGTAGAACACATCTTAAGAGGATATGAGCAAATTATTGAAAAATTAACTAGCGTAGGCGCCAAAGTAAAACTAAAAGAAATAAAGGATGAAGACTAATCTTCATCCTTTTTACTTATACTTTTATTTCTTTTAATTTTTCTATATATAGGAATTAATGTTTTAAACATAAAATACATATATTTATTAGTAATTAGATCAAACTCTCCAATAAACTCAGTATATTCACCACCAAGTCTCTTTTTAAAAGAGTGGATTCCATAAATTGGATTATTTTTATCTGGATTAGCATAACCACATGTACCAAAACAATCCATACACTTATATCCTTCCTCATGAGCATCCCTCATAATAGTGTAATAACATAAATAATTACCATTTAATTCCATTAGTTTTGAATTGTTTCCACCATGAACAGTCCATACTTTATCACCATATTTAACAGTAATAATAGAAGAAAGAACAATTTCTTTTTCTTTAATATTATTTATATTACTTAACATAGTTTTAAGTTTATCTAATTGCTTTTCTAAATCATTTATTTTATTTTGATTTTTTTCTACGTCTTTTCCTTTAACAATCTTATCATTAAGAGTATCAATAGTACTCTTAACTTCTTTGATTTTATTATTAAATGAAGCTTTAACCTTTTTAATATTTGCTTTAACTATATATAAATCACTCATTCCAACATCATTAAATTCTTTATAGAATGTTTTATAATAGTCGATAGGTGCTTGTATAATACCTTCTCTTTTAGATGTTTCACTCATAGTAATATAAAAATCATTCATATCTTTAATATTACCTTTATAAACATCTAAATCATATTGATTACCCTTATTTAATATTTTTCTAGTAGTAGGATGCATATTAGAATATACCTCATCAAAAGGTTTATCTAAATCTATTCTAAAAGTAAATCTAGGCTGTTCTCTTTCAAATCCCAAATTATATCCAAGATGTTTATATCCAATACTTTTTAAATAATTAACAATTTCAGTATTATCATTACCAATAACATTACCTTCAGGATCTAAATCATGTAATTTAATAGCAGGATCTAGTTTAATGAAGATTGCTTTATTTTTCTTAGCATAGAATTTCAATTGTTCAGTAAAATCTTTAACTAATTCATGATTGTTAAAATCTATAACATATCCTCTAGGACAATAGTAATATGAATAACCCATTAAAAGTTTCTTTTCAAGTAATAAAGCAACACAAACTAACTTCTTATTATTACGAAGTCCTACATAATGAGGAATAAAATTTTTATATTTTCTTATTTGACCAAAATAATAACTTTGCATGAAATGACCATAAGGACTTTTCTCTACAAAAGATTCATATTCTTCTTTAGGTATATCAATAACAAGTTCCATCTTAACACCTCCATTTAATTATAATATATATTTTAAAAAAATAAAATGACAAAAACCTTGCAAAAATAAGGAAAACTTGCTACAATATAAAAGCAATTCATATCTATGACTTATTTTTGGTCATGGCGAAGGGAGGAAGTATTAATGAAAAAAGGAATTCATCCTGAAATGAAAGAATGTACAGTTACTTGTGCATGTGGAAATACTTTCAAAACAAAATCAATCAAAGAAGAAATTAATGTTGAAGTTTGTTCAGCTTGTCATCCATTCTATACAGGACAACAAACTAGAGCATCTCATGCTGGTCGTGTAGATAAATTCAACAAGAAATATGGTTTTGATACTAAACAAGAAGCTGAATAATAATCAGTTTTCTTTTTTTTTATCTAATGTTATAATTCAAGTAGGGAGTACAGGATGAATGAAGTTAGAGAGATATTAAAAAATGGATATATAGAAGGATTATCAGAACAAAAGTCATATGAATTATATGAACAAAGTTTAATAGATAATTGTTCTCATGGAAGAGTTTTGTTATGTTATCCAAGAATTAAAGAGGCTAAAGCAAAGAAAACATATACTTGCCATATGTCCGGAGCTAGGATAAACATAGGAACTAGATATTATAGATATTCAATTTTTCTAGAAAACATAAATAGTAATGAAAAATACGTACTAAGTAGAGATATAATATTAGAATCTGATTATTATGCTACCGAGTTACCATCAAATATAAGAGAAATAGATGAGTATAATAATGGAGTTATAAATGATACTACAAAAGCTGAATTGTTACTATTATCTCAAGAATATGGAGAAATGAATTTTATTAAGCTAGGAAAGAAAAAGGTGAAAAAAAATGAAAATAGGATTTGCTAGTGATCATAGAGGATTAAAATTAAAAGAAGAATTAATTAATTATTTTAAAGACTCATATGAAATAGAAGACTATGGAACAAATAGTGAAGAATCAACAGATTATCCAGATTATGCCTTTAAATTAGGAGAATCAGTTGTAAGAGGTGATGTTGATTTTGGAGTAGCTATCTGTGGTTCTGGAATAGGAATATCTATAGCATGTAATAAAGTCAAAGGAATAAGATGTGCAAAAGTATCTAATTCAGAAGAGGCAAAATATACAAGAAATGATAATAATAGTAATATAGTTGCTTTTGGAGAAAAGACATCTTTAGAAGATGCTATTGAAATAGTAAAAACATTTATTAATACACCATTTTCTAATTTAGAAAAACATAATCGTAGAATAAACAAAATATCTATGTATGAGGAAGGTAATTATGAAAGGTAAGTTTTTTGTATATATAATAGTATCAATATTAACAATCTGGGCAATAGACTCAGTTAATATTAATCAAATATTTAAAAAAAATAGACCTTTTCAATCAACTTTATTTTATTTTTTATTAACAATATCAATCATATATTTAGTAACAAATTTTATAATGGATGTATTTACTACATTTAGAATGTTTTAGGAGACTAATATGAAAGAACAAATAATACACGGATCAATGATTGTAATAACAACATTCATAGTATCCGCAATAATAATGATTTTTATGAAAAAAATTGCAGTGCATGTAGGAGCATTAGATATACCAACAAATAAAGAAGGACACAGGCATATTCACAAAAGAACAATGCCAAAACTCGGAGGAGTAGGCATCTTCCTAGCTTTTCTAGTAGGATATATGCTCTTTGGAGAACAAAGTTTAAGAATGAATTCAATACTTATTGGTAGTTTTATTGTAATTCTTACAGGAATAACAGATGATATAAAATCAATTAGAGCATATCAAAAACTAATAGGACATATCATTGCAGCATGTGTAATAGTATTCTATGGAAAAATATTATTAAATAATATAACAATATTTGGATTAACATTTGATTTCGGTATATGGGCATATCCAATAACACTATTCTTTATTGTAGCATGTACCAATATAATTAACTTAATTGATGGACTAGATGGATTAAGTGGAGGAATATGTTCAATATTCTTCGCAACTATTGCTTTTATAGCTTTTTATCAAGGAAGATATAATTCGCTAGTATTAATATTATCTCTAATAATGTTAGGATCCACTTTAGGATTCTTACTACATAATTTTCATCCAGCAAAGATATTTGCAGGAGATTGTGCAACATTCATGGGATTTATTATAGGAATAATTACTTTATTAGAATTTAAAGGACCTGCATTGATTTCATTCTTTGTACCTGTATCAGTTCTAGCAATTCCAATATTAGATACATTATTTGCAATAATAAGAAGACTCCTTAGAAAACAAGCACCATTTAAAGCAGATAAAGAACATTTCCATCATCAACTACTAGGAATGAATTTCTCTCCAGTAGTAACAGTATTAATAATATATGCAATAAATATAATGTTCTCATTAGCTTCAATCTTTTATATAACAAAAGACAAAGAAGTAGGACAAATATTATATATAGTTTTATTCATATTAGCAGTTTGGTTTGTATTTCATACTTCAATTATTTCAGAAAAAAATCCAAAACTGTTAGAGAGAATTTCTAATAAAATCAAAGGAGTTAGACGATAACTTCTTTTTTTTCTAGATTAATTATGTTATACTAAAGTTACAAGGAGGCGATATTATGGAGTTCATCATAAGAGGTGATAAGATTAAAATCACTGATGCTATGAAGAGTTATATCGAAGAAAAGTTAGGGAAATTAGATAAATACCTAAAGAATGCGGAAGATGTTCGAGCTAAAGTAATAGTAAAAAGTGATAAAAAGAATCAAAGAGTTGAGGTAACTATTCCATTAAAATCGTATATTTTACGTTCTGAAGAAGGAAATGCAGATTTCTATGCAGCAGTTGATAAGACAATAGACAAATTAGAAAGACAAATTAGAAAGAATAAGACTAGGTTAGCAACTAAGAAAACTAACGCAATTGATTTCACAATAGATGCTATTGAACCAGTTCAAGGGGAAAAGAAAATTACAAAAAGAAAGACAATTGAAGTTAAGCCAATGGATGAAGATGAAGCTATACTTCAAATGGAATTATTAGGTCATGATTTCTTTATGTACCATGATAGTGAAACAGGAAAAGCAGCAGTAGTATATAGAAGAAAAGATAAAGATTATGGTCTAATAACAGAAGAATAATTGTAATTAAAAGGTCTAAAAAATAGACCTTTTTTTGTTTGAAACCTATGATATATAAATAATCTTTAAAAGTTAATAAAAATTTGATATAATAATCTACGAATAGCTCGAAAAAGAAAGGTTGGTGTAATTTAATTGGGAATATTAAGAAGACTACTTGATCATGAATATAAAGAATTAAAAAGATTCCAAAAAATTGCTGATCAAATCATCGCATTAGAAGATGAATATTCAAAAATGACAGATACAGAATTACAAGATAAAACAAGCGAATTCAAAGAGAGACTAGATAAAGGGGAAACTCTAGAAGATATATTAGTAGAAGCATTCGCTACTGCTAGAGAAGCTGCATACAGAGTAATAGGAGAAAAACCATTCCCTGTACAATTGTTAGGTGCCTTAGCAATTCATTATGGTAATATTGCTGAAATGAAAACAGGTGAAGGTAAAACATTAACAGCTGTATTACCAGCATATTTAAATGCATTAGAAGGAAAAGGTGTTCATATAATTACAGTTAATGAATACTTAGCAAGTCGTGATGCTGAATGGATGGGTGGAATTCATAGATTTTTAGGATTAACAGTAGGTGTTAATAAAAGAGATATGTCTCCACAAGAAAAACAAGATGCATATAACTGTGATATCTTATATTCTACAAATAACGAAGTTGGATTCGATTACCTAAGAGATAATATGGTAGTTAGAAAAGAAGATAGAGTACAACGTCCTCTTAACTTTGCTATTGTAGACGAGGTTGACTCAGTATTAATAGATGAAGCTAGAACACCATTAATCATTTCAGGTGGAGAAATGAAAAATGCCAATCTATATAAAGAAGCAGATAGATTTGCTAAAAGTATTAAAGAAGATGTAGATTTCATTTATGATGAAAAAACAAAGAGCGTTAACTTAAATGAAAAAGGATCAGAAAAAGCAGAAAAAATGTTTCATATAGACAATTTATACGATATAGAAAATGCTACACTACTACATTTTATCAACCAAGCGCTACGTGCAAACTATGCTATGAAGAATGATGTAGACTATGTAGTTCAAGATGGACAAATCGTTATAGTCGATCAATTTACTGGACGTTTAATGAAAGGTAGAGCATACTCTGATGGACTTCATCAAGCAATTGAAGCTAAAGAAGGAGTAACTATCAATGAAGAAACAAAGACTCTAGCAACAATTACATTCCAAAACTTATTCAGAATGTATAACAAACTATCTGGTATGACAGGTACAGCTAAAACAGAAGAAGAAGAATTTAGAAATATATATAATATGTATGTTATAGAAATACCTACTAATAAACCAGTAATTAGAATAGATGCTCCAGATATAGTTTATGCAACTAAAGAGGCTAAATATAAAGCAATTATTGAAAAAGTAAAAGAATTATATGGAAAAGGACAACCTGTATTAATAGGTACTATAGCAATAGAAACATCTGAGTTAATATCAGATTTATTAACTAAAGCAGGAATACCTCATGAAACATTAAATGCTAAGAACCATGAACGTGAAGCTGAAATAATTGCAAATATCGGTCTACATAAATCAGTAACAATCGCAACAAATATGGCTGGTCGTGGTACAGATATCAAATTATCAGATGAAATAAGAGCCTTAGGTGGACTTTGTGTTATAGGTACAGAACGTCATGAATCACGTCGTATTGATAATCAGTTACGTGGACGTTCAGGACGTCAAGGAGATCCAGGATATACTCAATTCTTCGTTTCAATGAAAGATGACCTAATGGTAAGATTCGGTTCAGATAGAATCGGAGAAATGATGAAAAATATGGGTATGGAAGACCAAGCAATAACATCAAAAACATTCTCTCGTTCTATTGAATCTGCTCAAAAAAGAGTTGAAGGAAATAACTTCGATATACGTAAGCAATTACTTGAATATGATAATGTCATGAATGATCAAAGAGATATTATCTACAAGAAAAGAAATAGAATACTAGATCAAGAATCAATTCATGAGATGGTACTAGAAACATTTAGACACCATATAGAAGATTTAGTAAAATCACATTTAGTAACAGAACAAGTATTAAATGAAAAAGATTATGAAGATATAGCTGAATTTGCAAATGAAAACTTATTAAAGAAAGATTTTAAAGTAGAAGAAATAAAAGATTTATCTGCAGATGAAGTAATAGATTTAATAGTTAAGAGAGTAACAGAAGAATATGATGCTAAATTAGAAAAATTACCAGAAGAAATAACTCAAGAATTTGAAAAAGTAATAACTCTTCAAATAGTAGATCATTATTGGATGGAACATATTAATACAATGTCTCATTTAAGAGAAGGTATTCATTTAAGAGGATATGCACAAGAAGATCCATTAAGAGCATATACTATGGAAGGTTATGACTTATTTGATCAAATGTTACAAAAAATAGATAAAGATGTTTCTATCACACTAATTAAAGCAGAAATAAGACAAAATATAGAAAGAAAAGAAACATCAAAAAATATTCAAACAAATGACCCTGACAAAGGAAGTACTAAATCACAACCAAAAAGAGTTAAAAAGGTTGGTAGAAATGATCCATGTCCATGTGGCTCAGGGAAAAAATACAAACAATGCCATGGTAAGTAGTTGATTTTATGCGGTTTTGCGAGGATTTTGTCCACGTAAAAAATCGTTAAAATTAGCTGTTTGTCCACATTTTGTCCACATATTTTGAGCAATGTGGACAGAAGACAAAAAGTGTTGTGATATTTTTCCTCAATATTTGTGGATAAAAATAAAGACAAATGCCCTCTAAATGATGGCATTTTTTGTTTACCAATTCTAGAGTAGGGAATGGATTAATACCGAAGAAGAATTACATCAAATATATTGGGTAATGGTTATAAACCTTATAAAGAAAAAAGTAGAGATGATGGCCTTTCTTTATAAGACTATCATTATGACAAGATAGTAACACACTATGATATTGGCAGAGCCAATAACAATGTGTGCCAAGGATAAACCCTTTGGAATCCCATAAAGCACCAATACTACAAACTATCGTAAGTAGTAAAGGTGCCTTTTTTATTTCATCATCTAGATTCATAAAAAAGAAAAAATACTATCGCCACTTTCATCAGTAAAATGACAAAACGTGCCACGTATTTTAATTCTAAATCAAGCAATAATATTACTTGATTTATATCGGAATATAGTAATATTACGCTCAATTAAAATTAAAAAAATGTGGTATAATTAGAAAGACAAATAGTAAGTTATCGCTCGGATAAAAAATTTTTTTCTACTAAAAACAATAAAATACAATAAAACTTACTTTTAAGAAAGTATCTTACAAAAAAGTGCGTTCTTCCATTTTTAATAGAACCGATATATAATAAGGTTGTTCAAAAAAATAAAATATATGGAGGTTAAAAATGGATAGTAAAAGAATTGATTTAAAAAAGAGTTTTGTTCAAGTTTATGACTTTGGAGAAATAAAATTACACGCATATCAAACAAGCGATGTAATGGCTGATGAATGTTTTATTTTAGAAAATGATAGTGAAGTTTTTTTATTAGAATTTCCCTCTTTCTATGAAGATATGGAAGAATTTAAAAATTATATTTTAGGTTTGAATAAAAAAGTTATTGCAAAAGTATTTTCAAATCACCCAAGTGGAGGAAATGAATTTAAAGATGTTAAATCTTACGCTTCAAGAGGAACTATAAAATCAATGCAAGAAGGAGAAATATTCCATATTGTAGAAGGGTTTAAAACTGCTTTTAATGGTAGCTTTGCAAGTGAATTTCACGAAATTACAGATATATTAGAAGAATCAAAAGTAAAAATTGGTGGATTTGATTTAGAAATAACATATCACGATGAAGATGTTGAAATTGTATTTCCACAAATAAATAGTGTATATACTCATATGTTAGGACACGAATGTCATTCAATTTTACCAAGCAAAGAAGCAATAGATGGATTTATTCATCAATTAGAAGGATATTTAGAAAAAGGATATGAACTTATTTTAACAAGTCATCATACACCAGAGAATTTAGAAGATGTAAAAACTAAAATTGATTATTTAAAAAATGTAAAACAAATTGCTAATGAATCTAACACAAAAGAAGAATTTATCAAAAATGTAAAAGAAAAATATAGTGATTATAAATGTGAAAATTATTTAGAAATGACAGCAAATAGCCTATTTGCATAAATCATTAGGTGGAATATTCCACCTTAATATTTTAAATTTATAACTTTATTTTTGCTAGTTACTTTCTAAAAGGAATATGGAGGAATATAGAATGAAAAAGTTATATACAAAATGTCCTGTTGAATATACAGTTAGCATTATTTCAGATAAGTGGAAAGTTTTGATAATTAGAGATCTATTAGAAAAAGAAAAAAGATATAGTGAACTTATGAAAAGTGTTGTAGGAATTTCTGATAAAGTTCTAGCAAAGAATTTAAGAGAATTAGAACAAGATGGAATTATAAATAGAAAAGTATATGCAGTTGTTCCACCAAAAGTTGAGTATTCTTTAACAGAAAAAGGACAAGAATTAAAACAAATATTAAAAGAGATGGAAAAGTTCGGCTTAAAATATAGGGAGGAATAATAATGTCAGTAAAATGTATAAAAGATTATATAAAAAATATAAATATTGTCATTGGTTGTAATATAGGCTGTTCTTATTGTTATGCAAGAATGAATAATAATAGATTCCATACAATAGATAATTTTAATAATCCAGTATTTTTTGAAAATAAATTAAAAATGCTTGACAATAAAAGGCATATTGCTTATTTACTAACTGGGCAAAGTGATTTATCAGGTTGGAATGAAGAATGGAAAGATAAAGTTTTTTCTAAAATGAAAGAAAATAAAGATACACAATATATATTTTTAACTAAAAGACCTGAAAATATTAACTTAAAAGAAACTCCTGATAATGGTTGGTTTGGTGTAACTGTTACTTCTTCAAAAGAAAAAACAAGAATTGATTATTTAAGAAATAATATTAAAGCAAAACATTATCATATTACTTTTGAGCCAATGTTTGATGATGTAGGAAAATTAGATTTAACTAATATTTCTTGGATTGTAATAGGAACTGAAACAGGAAATAGAAAAGGCAAAATATCATCAAAAAGAGAATGGGTATTTAATATTTATAATCAAGCAAAAGAGAAAAATATACCAGTATTTATGAAAGAAGATTTATTAGGTATTTTAGATGAAGATGAATTTGTGCAAGAATTTCCTAAAGAGTTTGGAGGAATAAAATGATAGATTTAAAAAAAGTTGTAATTAAAGAAAAGAAAGTAGATACAGTTTTAACAAAATCAAATTTGCCTATTGCAGGTTACTCAATAAATCCTTATGTTGGCTGCCCTTTTGGCTGTGAATATTGCTATGCTACATTTATGAAAAGGTTTACAGGACATACAGAAGATTGGGGAATGTTTTTAGATGTAAAAATGTGGGATAAAATAAAAAATCCTGAAAAATATAAAGGCAAAACAATGATAGTTGGATCTGTAACAGATGGATATAACTATTTTGAAGCAAAATATAAAAGAACAAGAGCATTTTTAGAAGAAATGCAAGGAAGTGGAATTAACTTAATTATAACAACTAAATCAAATTTAGTTACAAGAGATATTGATTTGATAAAAACATACCCTAATCCTTTAGTTTCTTGGTCAATAAATA
Organism: uncultured Erysipelotrichaceae bacterium; assembly: GCA_902789225.1. Taxonomy (GTDB): domain Bacteria; phylum Bacillota_I; class Bacilli_A; order RF39; family UBA660; genus RUG343. Next base: position 140,491 of record CADANC010000002.1, on the reverse strand, counting down.
CATTAGATGAAGAATTTAAGAAAGATATGGATTCAGCACCAACAATAAAATCAAGAATTGAAGCAATGAAACAAGTACACGAGGCAGGAATAAGAACAACTTGCTTTATATCTCCAATATTTCCTGGCATTACTGATGTATTTCCAATAATTGAAGAAATAAAGGACTTTTGCGATTATATATGGCTTGAAAATTTGAATTTAAGAGGAACATTTAAACCTACTATAATAAATTATATAAATGAAAAATATCCTGAATTAAACGATTTATATAATAAGATTTATATTAAAAAAGATATGTTTTATTGGGAAGAATTAGATAAAAAGGTACAAGAATATGCAGATAAAAATGGATTTATGTATGTTATAGATGAAGAACCATTTTTGAAAAACCCTACTGGAAAACCTATTATAATAAACTATTTTTACCACGAAAAAATTAGACAATCATCAAAAAACAAGTAGAAAGATAAATTACAATTTATCGTTTAGTTCGCAAGATTAAGATATTAGGAACGAAAGTTCCTTTTTGTATGGTAAAATAGTTATGAAATAGTTCAATTAATTGCAAAATCAAATGTTAAAATACATTGCTTGTAGCAACGGCATATTTGTAATAAACTTAACTTGATGAAAGGAGAAATTGTAATATGTTAAAAGATAATCTAAAAACATTAAGAAAAAACAAGGGACTTTCACAAGAAGAATTAAGTATTAAGTTAAATGTTGTAAGACAAACAATTTCAAAATGGGAAACAGGATTATCTGTTCCAGATGCTGAAATGCTAATAAAAATATCAGAACTTTTTGAAACGCCAGTTAGTGAAATTCTTGGAGAAAGTATAGAGGAAAAAGAAACAAATGATTTAAAAGTAATATCTGAAAAATTGGAAGTAATTAATGAACAATTATCGATTAGTCAAAAACAAAAAAGAAAAACAAAAATTATAGTATTACTAATAATAGACATATGTTTAATATTTTTCTTCGTTTTATTAGCATTATTAGGTAGTCCCTATTTAACATGGGATTATGGTAATCCTGAATGGTCTGTTATTGGAACATTATGGCATTCATTTGAGTGGACATTTTTTAGAATAGCACCATTATTGATTATTGTAATTACAGCTATATTAATAATATTATTTATAAAAAGAGAAAAATAAAACGATCAGATTAAGATATTACGATAAAGATTAATTGATTAATATCCTTATATTATGTATAATAACAGTGACAAAGAAAATATAGAATATGCTAGAAATTTGTGCACAATTTGTGCACATTAGATGAATATTTTATATAAAAAATGACAAAAATAGTACTTAAAATACAAAAAGTTACCTGTCCACAAACCCTTGAAAATAAAGGAAATACTCATAATATTATAAGTATGGATAATATACTAATTTGGCCCGCATGTGGCAGCGGGAAAAAGTACAAACAATGTCATGGTAAATAATTAAAAGCCCATAAAATAAGGGCTTTTTAATTTGCTTTATAATTGCAATAATAGAGTATTAAACTAATGTTTTTTGTTATATAATAAAAATGAAGGTGAGAGAGATGAATGAATATATTAATTTAGATGAAAAAAATATTGATGAAGAACATATTTGTTGTGCTATAGGAGATCCTAAACATCAAGAGGGTGTAGATAAAAAGAAAGAATGGATTAAAAGTAAATTAAAAGACGGACATATATTTAGAAAACTAAACGCTAGAGGAAAAATCTTTATTGAATATGAACCAATAGAAACTGCTTGGGCACCTATTAATGGTAAAAACTATATGTATATTTATTGTTTATGGGTAGCAGGTAGTTTTAAAGGAAAAGGTATTGGCAAAGAATTATTAGAATATGCTATAGAAGATGCTAAAAAGAAAAAAATGAGTGGAATTTGTACAATAGTTACACAAAAGAAAAAACCATTCATTGGTGATAAGAAATTTTTCGAACATTTTGGATTTAAAGTAGTAGATACTATTAATGATTATGAATTAATGGCACTTTCTTTTGATGATAAAGAAACACCAAGATTTAATGATAATGCTAGAGCGATGAAAATAGAAAATAAAGATTTTACAATCTATTATTCTAATGAATGCCCTTATGTAGAATATGAAGTTAAAGAATTATCTGATTATGCAAAAGATAAAGGTATTAAATTATATTTTATAAAAATAGATTCTTTAGAGAAAGCTAAAAATGCTCCATGTATTATAAATAATTGGGCTAACTTCTATAAAGGAGAGTTTGTTTCTAATACAATACTAAATGCAAATGCTTTTGAAAAGTTATTAAAATAAAATATTAGATACTTTTGACTCAGGCAAGAAGTATAAACAAATAGCATGAAAAATAACCAAAAATAAGAACTTTTAGAAATAATATATATAAAAAGAAAAAATGAATAGAATGATAATAATGATATAATTGATGTAGGTGGTTCTATGTCTAAAATATCTAACATGTTAACAATGATACAGCTTTTACAATCAGGAAGAAAATATAGTATAAGTGAATTATCAAATGAGCTTGAAGTTTCAGAAAGAATGATTAGAGTATATAAAGAAGATTTAGAAAAAGCAGGTATCTATATTGATACAATAATGGGTCCATACGGAGGATATGTATTAAATCAATCAGTTCGTATACCAGTAAGAAAATTTAAAATGAAAGATGCTAAATTGTTAGATAAATATATTACTAATGAGAAAGATAAAGAAATAAAGGATGAACTTATATTACTTCAAGATAAAATTAAAGGTGTATATATAGGAAGTAAGCAAGAAGAAAAAGAATTAAATCTAAAAGATGAAATAGGAAAAAAATACAATCTGTTAACTAGAGCAATAAAAGAAAAAAGAAAAGTTAAAATATTGTATTATTCTTATGGTAAAGGAGAAAATGAAAGAGTCATTGATCCTGCAGAAATGTTTTTATTTCAAGATGGTTGGTATTGTGCAGCCTTTTGTGAGAAAAAACAAGATATTAGACATTTTGAATTAAAAAGAATAATAAAATATGAATTATTAGATGAAAAATATGAGTAGACGAAATATTGCCTCCTTTTAAGTTATATTGAACTTGAAAGGAGATTTTTTATGGAAAAAAGCATGAAAACAAATTTTGAATTTTTAAAAGAAAGGGTGGTAGATTCATTAAATAGTACAGATTTAGAATTCATTAGAAATGAATTATCTAAATTAGAAGAGCCTACATTATTTAGTGGAGTTGGTGGCTCAAGTGTAGTAAGTGAATTTGGTGCTAAAGTTATTAATGCAAAGAATGCTATAGTTTCAGTAAATAGTGAACCAAGAGATTTTATATATCGAAATAACAACGCATTTAAAAATGTAGTAGCGTGTAGCTATAGTGGAAATAACTATGGTGTAGAATTATCATTTTTAAGAGGTTTAAGGAAGTATCTATTATCAAATAATTCATTTGATGAAGAAGACGTAACTTACTTAAAATATGATACTAATATTGATAAAGAAAGAAGTTTCATTTCTTTAGGAGCAACAATTATTCCAGTAAGTATACTAATGGATTATTATTTGAATGGACAAGATAGTCTAATATTAGATTGTATAGAAGAATCACCATTCAATTTTGACTTAGAAAGCGACGTCTATGAAATATTTAGTGGCTATGATACAAGCACAGCATCAAAATACTTAGAATCAACAATGGTTGAATCAGGAATAGGAATACCTATAGTTCATGATAAATATGCATATTGTCATGGAAGAAGTACACTAGGTATAAATTACAATGGAATAGCTATCTATTATAATAGAAATACAGAATTTGATGAACTAATGTTAGAAGAATTAAAACAGTATTATAGAAGGATAATAACTATTGATTCAAAATATGAAGATCAAATATTAGATGATTACCAAATGCTTATACAAAGTATGTATTTAACTAAATATATTGCAGAAAAAAAGAATAAAGACTTATCTAAAGTAGATTATTCCCCAATAGTAAAAAAACTGTACAAATACAAAGGAACGATATAAAAATTACAAAAAAAAGAAATAGAAGATTTATTCAATTATTTAGATAGAATAAGATTTAATATTAACAATTAATTGTTTTTTAATAAAATTATTATAGTTAGAAAATTATGTTATAATCTATGTAGTCTACTACATAGATTTTTTAGTAAATTGATTAATGTAAGGAGAGAAAATTATATGAAAAAAGTAGTATTAAGTATTATATTTATTGGGATACTATTAATAGGACTAACAGGATGTGGTAAAAAAACAGAAGAAGCAAAAGAAGAAAAGAAAATTGATGTTACAGGTTCATGGACATTAAGTAGAAAAGTAGCAGTAGAAGATACTAGATATGCCAATCTAAGAGATTTATTTGGTGATTCTTTAGGAAGCGGAGAAGGAGCCTTAATATTAAACGAAGATAACACTTTTTCTCTTACAATTGCTTTAGCATATAACACAACAGGCAATTATAAAATTGATGATAATATAATTACTTTTAATAATATTAAAGATAAAAATGTTGCAAATGAAAATAGTTTAAAGGAAAGGGAAGAAAATCTAAAATTAGAATATATTGAATATAATAATCATAAATTTATGAAAATGAAATTATATGGCTATGATTTTGATGCTTATATATTCTTTGAAAAAGATCCAGAAACAACTGCAGGTAGTTATGCAGATGATGAAATACCTGAAGTAAACTTTACAAACAACACCAATGAAAAAACTAATGATTCAGGAGAAGATACAAAAACAGAAGATGGAATTAAGATTAATAATTATAATATAAAATATGGAACATATTCTGGAAAATATAAAACATCACAAAATGGAAGTAGTGAATATACTTCAGAAAAAAAGATTAAAATCAATGCAAATAATACTATTACAATGTATGGTCCGATGGGTGAAGAAGAAGATTATTCATATACAATTGAAAATAATTCTATAAAAGTAGGTAATAATACTATTGAAATAGTAGGAAACAATAAAGTGAAATTTTCTGTTGATGATTTTGTATTAGAATATAAAGGTGAATAAAAGAAAAATATAATGATACATTACCAGTAAATTTAAAAACTGCAGAAACTATAACTATCTATAAATAGTATGTTTGTTAAAAATCATAATTAAGCTTAAAAAAGATCAATTGGGTCTTTTTTTTTAATCAATAAATTAAAATTGTGATATTATTATATTATAAGAGAGGAGAAACTTATGGAAGAAAAGAAAAAAGGTAATGGTGGACTAATTGTACTTGTTGTTATTCTATTATTAGCATGTGTTGGAATGGGAGCATTTATCTTTATAAACAAAGATAAAATATTCTCTAGTGATTCAACAATAGTAAAAAATGAAAAGAAAGGAACAAATGACAAAACAACTAAATGTACTGATATAAGCTATGACTTAAACACAAATGAATATGGATTAGGTAATAGAGCTGGAGGAGTTAGCGTTTTAGTAGATAAAACAAGAAAAAATGCTACTATTTCATACAACGCAGCAACAGTATCAAGCACATTTAGTCTAGGATGGGTTTCAGGAGCAGATACAAGTGTTTATGAATCAATTGATACAAAGAAATTTGATAAAAAAATTACTCAAGTATTAATAGATGGTCCTGGACAAGATGCATCTAATTTATCAGTATTATATCTAATGGAAGATGGTACAGTTGAATATATCCCACTATTAAAAGACATTAATGATAATTGGGGTCAACAAGATAATGCTAAAAAAGCTAATTCTTATGGTAAACTAGATGGAATAAAAGATATAATTAGTCTAATCCCAGCAGAAGCAGATGGATACCATACAATATTAGCAAGACAAGTAGATGGAACTGTTATCGATTTAAATGAAGCTTTAAGTGCAACAGGTAACTATAATTAAAAAAAAGAATTGATTACAATTCTTTTTTTTATGTCTTAATAACAATTGTAATACTTGTTTTTTTTTTATATACTATAAATAGAATAATAATGGAGTAGTATATGAGAAAGTATGTATGTGTTTTAGCAACAAATGATTATTTAGATGGGTGTCTAGTATTAAATGAAAATCTAAAACATATTAATTCACAATATGAATTATTATGTTTAATAAATGAAAGCATAGATGAAGAAACAAGAAAAATGTTGGATTACTTTAAAATAGAATACAAAGAAACAAAAAAAATTAACTATGACGTAGATTATGAAGGCCATTTACAACCATATTATAAAAACACATTTAATAAATTATCTATATTTAACTTAACGGAATATGAGAAAATAGTATATCTAGACTTAGATTTACTAATATTAGAAAACATTGATAATTTATTTGATTATGATAGTATCGCAATGGCAAAGGATTATCCTTTTAGTTATTTATATAACTCAGGAGTAATGGTAATTGAACCTAATAAAGATGATTATGATAATCTAATGGAATTAATGAAAGAAAAAATAAAAAATCAAATACAACTTGGAGATCAAGACATAATAAATGAATATTTCAAAACGATCAATACTATTCCACAGGAATATAATTTAATGCGTTTATTAGCGAATTGGGTTAAAAATAATAATACAGAAAATTGGAATATAAGAAAGCATCCAATAAAAGAATATGATAATAAAAACTTAGATAAAAAAATATTACATTATATTATGACACCAAAGCCATTTCAAACTAATTACCCATATGATGAGATATATTCACATCTATATACATATTACTTATGTGTAATAAAAGAAAAGAAAGAAAAAATGAGAAATTTAATAATAGAATAATAGAAAGGAAAAGAATATGAAAAAAATCAAATGTTTATTAATAGCCTTTGTTGCACTTCTTGTTACAGGCTGTAGTTCAAACTATGATTTAAATTTTGATATAGAATCTATTGAAGAAAAATTAACTATTACTATGTCTAGAAGTGAGTACGAAAATAATTATGAGACTATTGCTTCGAATAAGAGTGTATTTGATGATAATAGTACATTTTATGATATAGAAGTAATAGATAATGTAGATAATTATTTAGTTACTTATAGTCATAAATTTAATCATGAAGATTACTTTAATTCACTAAATATGAATAGTTGTTTTAATAAGATTGACCATGATATTAATGGTAGTATTGAAACTATTAGCCTTACAGGATTTAAATGTTTACAAGGCGATAATCTAAGAGTAATCGTTGATAGTAAGTATAAGATTTATAATAGTTCTGCACATATAGTAAATGGTAATAAAAACATATGGGATATAAATGATAATAATAAAGATAATATTAATATTAGTTTTGTAATTGATTATAATAAAAAATATTTTAATAAGGATATAATTACCTCTATAGTATTAATAATAGTATTAATAAGTTTAATTGTTGTTTTGTTTAAAAGAAATAAAAAAACAAGGAGGAAAAAAGTATGATTTTATATTCATGTAATGATTATGCTATGCTTCCGTTAATAAAAATACTAAAGAATATATTATTAGTAACACAAATATTAGCTCCAATACTATTAATTACTAGTATTAGTATTATTGTTCTTAAATCAGTTACATCTGATTTAAAGGATGAAAAGAAGTACAGAAAAAATATATCAAATGCTTTTATTGCTTGCGTTATAATCTTCTTAATTCCAACTATAGTTAATGTAACATTAAATGCTGTTGGAAACGGCGTTAGTAGTGCTAATATATCTATAGCTAATTGCTGGGCAGCAGCAGACAATTATAATATTAAAGCAGCACCTAGATACATTAAGAAAACAAGTGATGAAAATAAAGAGACAACCAAGGTTTATACTAATCCAGATGAATATGATAAAGGTAGTACAGGAGTTAACCCAAATAAAACAGGAACAAGCGGTGATAAACAACAACAATTAGTAGAGGTAGCACGAAGCCAAATAGGTGTTAAATATCATACCATGCATTATGGACCAAAAGGTTCTGGAGATGAAGGCTTTGGTTGTGCAATGTTTGTGTCATACTGTTATAATCAAGTATATTTTGGTGGTAAGAGTGGGCAAAATATGAACGAAGGAGCATTTTATGGAAGTACTTATGAGTACTGGGGAAATGTTACTAGAGATGGATATAATCCATGGAACAAAACATTCGTAGAAGTAAGTTATTCTGAAGCACAACCAGGAGATGTTATGGCGTTTGTTAATTGTAGTGATCCATATAGTAGTTATTCATGTTGCTATCATGTAGGATTATATATTGGAGATGGACATTATATAGATTCTTCTGGAAGTGGAACTTCAGGAATAGGTGTTTCTGAACATTCAAGTGTCCCTTCTAGTGGAGTACATTATTTAAGATATACAGGAACTACTTAATCTATTTAGACAAATAAAAAGACCTATTAGGTCTTTTTTGATATAATAATTAATAAGGAGACAAGTAATATGAAAAAACTTTTTATATATTTTTCATTAACAAATAATGGTAATGTTGTAGCAGAAGCTTTAAAAGAAAAAGGATATGATATTAGAAAGGTAAAAATTCGTAAAAAATATCCAGATAATAAAATATTATTAATATTATCAGGAGGATATAAAGCAACATTTAACAAGAAAGATAAATTATTAGATTTTAATAAGAGTATAATTGATTATGACAAAATAGTAATTGGCTCTCCTATATGGAATGATAGGATAAGTGCACCTATTAATAGTGTACTTAGCTTACTAGACTTAAAAGATAAAGATTTATCATTTGTTTTTTATAGTGCAAGTGGAAAAGGAGATCATGCTATAGAAAAAGTTAAAAATTTATATGGAGCAAAATCAATTATCTTAAAAGAACCTAAAATAAATAAAGAAGAATTAAAGAAATTAAAAATATAAAGAATAAGGAAAATAATATGGAAAGATTTTTTTTAGAAAGACCATCAATTGAAAGAAAAAAAGAAATAATAGAGTTCATTAATGAATTTATTGAATATAATTCTGATATTAATGGGGCAGGATCATTAGATAAAATATTAGAAGGATACACATTTGAAGAAGCATTAGAAAGATGCTTGAATATGGAAATTAAAGGATTTTCAGAAAGATGTCAAAGTAAAACTTTTTTACTAATTAGAGAAAATGATAATAAAATAGTAGGATCAATTAATGTTAGATGGAATTTAAATGAAGAAATGTTAAAGTTTGGCGGTCATATAGGTTATGGAATAAGACCTACAGAACGAAGAAAAGGATATAACAAAATAAATCTATATTTGGGCATGATAGAAGCTAAAAAACTAGGACTAGAAAAAGTAATGCTAGATTGTGATGTTGATAATATTGCTTCTGATAAAACTTTAAAAGCATTAGGTGGAAAATTAGAAAGAACAGAAGTTGACCCATATGATGGAATTCTTACAAATGTATATTGGTTTAATGTTGATGAAACAATATGTAATTATAAAGATAAATATGAACAATACATATATACAAATAATAATGATAAATAAAAAAGAGATTCATTTATGAGAATCTCTTTTTGATATTTTAATGCTATTTACTAAAACAACAATTAAGTTAATTAATACAAATATATAGAATGAAACTCCTCTATGTAATAACAATGCATTATGAAGTAGCATTTCAGGATATATTAATGAATAGATAATTAAGAATACTGTTTCACTAATTCCAACTGAACCTGGTAAAGGAATGCAAGAAACTGTACAAAAAAGTATTGCTTGTAATGAAATAATATAAAGGAAGCTAAAATCATTTAATCCAAAAGATCTATAGACAAAGTAAGCAACACTATAATTAGAAAGGACTTGAAGAATTGCTATAAACATAGCTTTAAAGAATTCTTTTCTATGATTCTTTATATATTTAGAACTTTCATGAAATAACTTTAACTCATCATTTATTTTTTTATCAATTTCTTTATAGTTATTTAGTTTTAATAATTTTATTATTCTTCTAGCTAAATTAACTAATTTGTTTGTAATTTTATTTGAAAATATAAGTACAAAGTATAAAAGCAAAACAATTAAATTAAATGAAGTTCCAATTATAAATAAATACATTAATTTTGTTTCAAATATTATTGGATTTAGTACTGCACATATTATTCCAATAGAAACAATACTAAATTGATGACCTAATAAATGTATTAGTAACGCTAAAGTTGAATGAGATACTTTAATTCCATCTTTTTTAGATAAATAATATACTTGCATTGGTTGTCCACCTGAAGAAGCAGGAGTTATAGCACTAAAGAAAGCTCCTATCAAAGTTGAATTAAAAGTTTGCTTCAAAGTAATCTTTTCACCAAAAGAATTTAATATATTTTTAACATTTATTGCTTCTAATAAATAAAAACAAATCATAAGCATAAAACCAATAAAAATATATACTAAATTAACATGTTTTAAATTTTCTACTAATGAATAAATATCTTGATCTTTAAATATAATATAATATGTTCCTATAAAAAGAAGAGAGAAAAAAATAAAATTCATTAACAGTTTTTTCTTATCTTTCATTTTTCACACCTTTATAATTATAATATAGAATAATAATTGTTTTCAAGTTACATAATTAATAACTATAATAATTAATTATAATAAAAAATAAAAGAAAAGAATAGACAAAAAATAAAGAAAAATTGTTATAAAATTGTTATAATAATCTTGTAGATTATTCATAGTAGTTAAACAACTTTTATTAAGGAGGTTATATGTTAGTATTATCAAATGATGAATTAAGAATCATAATCATGAGTAATTGTAAAGAATTAGGTAAAAAAATTGACGATCACATCCAGGGACTAAGAGGAAATACAAAATCTTATATAGTACCAATTACAGAAGACAGATTTAGTAATGGTGAAGGTAAAATAATAATAAATGATACTATAAGAAATAAAGATGTTTATATTATTTCAGATATAGGTAATCATAGTATTAAATATAAAATGTATGGTTATGAAAACCATATGGGACCAGATGAACATTTCCAAGATATTAAAAGAGTTGTTTCAGCAATAAAAGGACAGGCTTCAAGAATAACAGTAATAATGCCATTGTTATATGAATCTAGACAACATAGAAGAAAAGGAAGAGAGTCCCTTGATTGTGCATTAGCTATACAGGAATTACAAAACCTTGGAGTAAAAGTAATAATAACTTTCGATGTTCATGATCCAAATATTCAAAATGCTACTCCTGTATTCTCATTTGAAAACTTTTATCCTACACATATCATCTTAAAAGACTTTGTTACAAAAGAAAATTTAGATTATGAAAATTTATTAGTAGTTAGTCCAGATACTGGAGCTATGGAAAGAGCAATCTATTATGCTAATATGCTAAATACAGATGTAGGAATGTTTTATAAAAGAAGGGATTTAACTAAAGTAGTTAATGGAAAAAATCCAGTTGTTCAACACGAATATCTAGGAAAAGATGTTAAAGATAAAAATATAATTATAGTTGATGACATGATAGCTTCAGGAGGTTCAATGCTAGAAGTAGCTGAAGAATTAAAAAGAAGAGGTGCTAATAAAGTATATTTAATTGCTACATTTGCTATGTTCACTAGCGGACTAGAATCATTTAACAAAGCATATAAAAATAAATTATTTGATAAATTGTATACAACAAATCTTACTTATACTGACCCTCAAGCTTTTAAAAATAAATGGTTTAATAGTGTAGATTGTTCAATGTTTGTTGCTAAAATAATAAATGTATTAAATAATCACGAATCTACTTCTCCATTAATGGATGGAAAAGAAGAAATAGTTAAACTAATTAATAAAAAGAAAAAATAATTTCCACAGAATTTGTGGATAAAAAAAACTAACTTTTTAGTTAGTTTTTATTTTGTAAAAGAATTTCCTTTAGAAGCTTTAAATGCATCATGAACACCCTTTATTTTTTTAGCTAAATCATTAACTTGATCTTGATCATAACTATAATTATCACTTTCTTTTAGACTTGCTATTTGTTTATCAACAATCCCTTTACCTGTTCCAATAAGGGCAGTTATAGCAGTAAGTGCAGCTTCATCAAGACCAAATACTGGATCTGGAACAATTAAATCAATTGCTGTAATTACTCCAGCTACCATTGTAGCAGTACCTAATACTTTAGAAACTACCTCTAATCTTTCAACTTTACTACTTTTAATTCTATTAATAGTATCTTTAGTTTCCTTTATAATTAAAGGTTGTCTATCCCCGTTATTCATTTGAACCTCCTAATTGATCTTTTATCTCATTGTAATAAGCAATTACAATATCTTCTTCATCTGGAAGAATGCCTAACACTTGAATTGAATCATCGCCTCTTAATATTTCTCCAAATAATAGTTCTCCTTCAGGATTAGAATCATCATTATCCATAATAGAATAAATAATATATTCTTTTCCTAATTCATCAATTTTAAATATCTTAATTGCTTCTATATTCATTGGTTTATTATTTAAATCAGTAAAATTCATATACATCACATCCTAATTAAAGAATAACATATTACAATTAATTAAATCAAACAATAATTAATGTATACAAAAAGATTACAATTTAGTAAAATATATATGAAAGACAGGGTGATAGTATGTTACAAATAAATAAGCTAAGAAAGACTTATGGAATTGATAGCAAAGATTCATCAGATCACGTTCATGCGTTGAAAGGTATATCAATAGACTTTAGAGACAATGAATTTGTCTCTATATTAGGTCCATCAGGATGTGGAAAAACGACTTTATTAAATATCATTGGTGGATTAGATAGATATACATCTGGTGATTTGATAATAAATGGTAAATCTACAAAAGAGTACACTGATAGAGACTGGGATACATATCGCAATCACTCAGTTGGTTTTGTATTTCAAAGTTACAATTTAATTTCACACCAAACTGTACTAGAAAATGTAGAACTAGCACTTACTTTAGCAGGTATGAAAGCAAAAGAAAGAAGAAGAAAAGCAAAAGAAGCATTAAAAATAGTTGGATTAAGTGAAAAGATTAATAAAAAACCATCTGAATTATCAGGTGGACAAATGCAAAGAGTAGCAATAGCTAGAGCCTTAGTAAGTGATCCAGATATTTTATTGGCAGATGAACCTACGGGAGCCTTAGATTCAGAAACATCAACTCAAATAATGGATTTATTAAAGAAGGTTTCTAAAGACAGATTAGTCATAATGGTAACTCATAATCCAGATCTTGCTATAAAGTATTCAACAAGAATAATAAAATTGTTAGATGGAGAAATAACTAATGACTCAAATCCATATAATGCTACTCAAGAAGAGTTAGAAAAATCAAATTATAATGTATCAAGTAAGAAAACTTTTATGAAATTTTCAACAGCTTTATCTTTAAGTTTTCGTAATTTGATGACAAAAAAAGGAAGAACAGCCCTTACAGCTTTTGCAGGATCTATAGGAATTATAGGTATAGCTCTAATCATGTCTTTATCAAATGGAATCCAAAATTATATAGATACAATTGAAAGAGATACTCTATCATCTTACCCATTAACAATAGAAAAGGAATCTGTTGATATTAACAGTATGCTAGAAACAATGATGGGTGAAAGGAAAAATGATGAAGAAAAAAGAGATTCTAATAAAATATATTCATCAAATGTTATGGATGATATGATGACTACGTTATCAGAAAAAGCAACTAGTAATAATTTAAAAGAATTAAAAAAATATCTAGAAAAAGATAATAATAAAATAGCAAGTAATAGTAATGATATTCAATATTCATATAATATAAATCTAAATATTTATGAAAGTGATACAACTGATGGAGTAAAAAGAGTTAATCCAAGTACAGTTATAGATAATATAAACACTGTAGATATGTCAGGTTTTTCATCTATGATGACAGGAACTAATGTATGGCAAGAATTATTTACAAATGAAGAATTGCTTCATAAACAATACGATTTAGTAGCAGGAAAATGGCCAAAAGAATATAATGAAGTAGTTATAATGGTTGACAAAGGTGGAAATGTAAGTGATTATGCACTTTATTCTATAGGAATAAAAGATCAAAAAACAATAAAAGAAAGATGGAATAAAATAGTAAATGGTGAAAAACTACCTAAAGAAAAAATTACTTCATATAATTATGATGATTTATTAAACATAGAATTTAAATTAGTATTAAATAGTGATTATTATAAAAAACAAAATAATATTTGGTTAGATAAATCAGAAGATAAAGAATATATGAAGAATTTAGTGGATAATGCAGAAACAATAAAAATAGTTGGAATAATTAAACAAAGCAAAGATTCTATCGCAACAACTACTGGAGGAATAGGATATACTAATAGCCTAACAAAATATGTAATTAATAAATCCAATGAATCAGAAATTGTTAAAGAGCAAAAAGCAAATGAAAAAATAAATATTTTAACTGGAATGGAATTTCCAAAAGGTATAGATGAAGAATTTGATATGACATCTTTATCTATAGAAGAACAAAGAAATCTGGCTATGCTATCAACAGAAGAAATGACAAAATTAATAGAAGCATATAAAGAAAATAGTGAATCTAGTTATGAAAATAATCTAATAAAACTAGGAGCAGTAGATCTAGAGGATCCATTCTTAATTAATATTTATCCTAAGGATTTTGATTCAAAAGAATTAATAATTGATGAAATAGAAAACTACAATAACAAGCAGAAGGCAAAAGATAAAGAAGAAAATGTTATCAATTATACAGATGTTGTAGGAATAATGATGTCTTCAATTTCAAGAGTAGTTAATATTATTAGTTATGTACTAATAGCTTTTGTATCTATATCTTTGGTAGTATCATCAATAATGATTGCTATAATAACATATATTAGTGTACTAGAAAGAACAAAAGAAATTGGTATACTTCGTTCTATTGGAGCATCTAAAAAAGATGTTTCAAGAGTATTCAATGCAGAAACTATAATAGAAGGATTTGTAGCAGGAATATTCGGAATAGTAATAACTCTACTTATATCAATACCTATCAACATATTTGGGGAAAAACAACTTGATGTATCTAATTTATGTTTATTGCCAATTGCCGGAGGCATAGGATTAATAATACTAAGTATAATTTTAACCCTAATGGCAGGATTAATACCATCTAGAGTAGCCTCTCGTCAAGATCCAGCTGTTGCTCTAAGAAGTGAATAAAAGACCTCAAAGGTCTTTTTCTTATGTTATAATGAAATAGAGGTACAATTATGAATTTTAAAGAGTTAATAAATGATACAAGAGAAAAAGTTAAAAACAGATTCCAACAATATTATAAAAATGAAGAAAAATCCCCATTTTTAAAAGAAGCGTTAAATGAATTACTTAGAATGAATAGCGGAGGAAAATGCATCAGAGGAACACTAATTAGAATGGGATATATGGCATCAGGAAATAATGATGATAAATATCTAGATCTAGCAATGGCATATGAATTATTTGAAACATCAATTCTTATCCATGATGACATAATAGACGAATCATCTCTTAGAAGAGATAAAATTACTATTCATGAAAAATACAAAGAAGAATATAAAAAAGATGATAATACTGATAATTTCAATCATAAATTGAATAATGTTTCAAATTCAATGGCACTATGTATTGGAGATTATGGATTATATGAATGTATTAAGATAATTAATAAATATAATAATAAAGATCTATTAGATGAATTTATTCATATATCACAAAATACATATAAAGGTGAAATGTTAGATATAATGATTCCTTTTCAAGAAGAATTTTATGATGTTGAAGAATTAGAAAAAGAAATACTAAATATAGCTGAATTAAAAACAGCTTGGTACTCTATATTAGGTCCATATAGATTGGGTTTATTATTAGGAAATATGATAAAAGATGAAATAAATAAACCACTAATTAAAATAGGTATCGCATTTCAAATAAAAGATGATATACTAGGTATATATGGTAGCAATATAGGAAAAACTACAACTGATATAGAAGAATATAAACAAACATTATTATATTCTTACGCAAAAGAAAAAGACAAAGAAAATTTAAAGAAAAACTATGGTAAAAAGAATAAAAATGAAGAAGTAAAGATATTATTTGAAGAAACTAAATCATTAGAAAAAGCTAAATTAAAAATGAAAGAATTATTCAAAGAAGCAAAAGAAGAATTAAGAGATATAGATTTAGATAATAATTCAAAAGAGATTTTAATGGAGTTAGTTGATTATTTAGAAAATAGAGAAAAATAATAAAAAGGGAGTGATACTATTAAAAAGAAAAGAAAAAATTTAATAAAAACAATAGTATTACTTATAATAATATTATCAATCATTGAAATAGTGGGTATATTATATTTTGATGAAAAAAACGGAAATTTTATTTGTGAAGGAAAAGAAGGTAATTTTGATACAAAATATAATATGGTTGTAAAGAATAATTATGTTACAGATATTATTATTGAGTTTTCATATAATAAAAGAGAAAATTATACAGTAAATGGAGAAAAATTATGCAAAAATTATTTAGATGCAAAGATGTCTTGTGAATTAACTTCAGAAACAGATACTAAAATAGTTTATCAAATTAAAGGAACCATTGATCAATATAGGAAATCTCAAAATATAAATTCAACAAATTTGAAGTATGATGATTTTAGATTGGCTCTAGAAGCGAGAGATTATAACTGTAAATTTAAATAATATGATATAATTTGAATAGGATGGTGTATTTATGAAATATAATTATGTTCCAGATACTTATGATAGAGATTTAATAAAAGAAAAATTTAAAGACGATGATGAATTCTTAAAATGCCAATTAGAATATAAGAAAGCTTTTGAATCTATACTTAATAAAGTATATGATTTTAGTGGGATAGATGAAAAGGTTAATTCAGACGGATTTGTTCCTAAGCCTATAACAGATGCACATTTCTTTTATCATCAAACATCAAATCTTCATAATAATTATGTGTTTTTAAGAAATAATTTTCATGTAGAAAAACTAGATAAGGAAGATATAGAAAACTTAAAGAACGGAATAATTACTCAAGATCTATTCAATAGAACTTTGCCAGATGTTATATTTGAAGGTGGAGACGAGACATTTATAGGTCAACCTATAAATAAAAACTTAGTAAAATCCAAAAGCATATATTTTGAATTTGGTTATAATGAATATGATGTAGATGATTATGAACTTGTTGAACAAATTGAAAGCAAAAGAGATCAAATATTTAAAGAAATAGAAGAAGCAATTAAAGGAAAAATAGGAATACCATTATCATTCATTACAAATGATTCTTTATCAACAATGCTAAATGAAGATGGATTAACTACAACACAAGATTTTATTAAACCAAGTATAAAGAATTAATAGCAACATTTTGTTGCTTTTTTCTTTGAAAGTGATAGGAATTTTGGTATACTAATAATAGTATAATAGAATAAGAATAGAGTAGGTGTTTAGTATGGGTTTTGTAATAAAAGGTTTTATTGGTGGTGATATTGATGCATCAGGTCAAACAAAAAGTGGTCAAGTAACAACTGACACAACAACTCAAAATACAAGTGTAGACCCAAGCCAAGAGACTGAATCTTATGACTTTACAGAAGAGTCAGATGGACCAGGTGGAAACCCAGAGACTACATCAGATAAAGTAGCCGGTGATGGAACAGAAGGTCTAGGCCAATCAGGTGGAGAAGACTCATCAGCTTATAATCCATCAGGTGATGGTGGAGCAAATCCAGGTGGCACAGGAGGAAATGCAAATCAAACAGGATCAACTTCATTTGAAACAGGAGGTACTGGTGGTGAAGCCGGTGGTAACGGGGCTGGTACAGATATGCAAATGACTTCTGGAGGAGAAATTAAAGCTGGCGGCACAGATGGTAACGGACCTGACTTAAAAGCAAGTGATGGCCCAGATGCTAGCTATGAAGGGGGAAATGCAGGAAAAAATACAGCAGGTGGTTCAAACACAGGAATGGGCAAAGGAGAAGGTACTGAAATAAAAGTAGCAGGTACAGGTATGTCAATGTATGCCCCTGAAGATATTCCAGATAACGAATATTTCTTTCATGATGGAAGAGCATATATAATTACTGGACATGATGTTGATGGTACTCTAACAGCAGAAGATATAACAGATGACTTTGTTGCCCAATTGTCTTCTCTTGGTATTGAGCAAGAAGATATAAATAAAATTTTAAATGGCCAAATAACAGTTAAACAACTATTTGAAGAAATACAAGCAGATAAAATAGGTAGTGAACGATATAAAAAATTGGTTGAAAATAGCATGATTCAATCAATAAGATCAAAAGATTATCCGTTCTTTGTATTTAATAGCATGGAAGAACTTGATGCATATCTAAATGACAAAGAAACTGAATTAGCAAAATTAATAGAAGAAAGAAATAAAGCTGATGATCATGAATTAGATGCAGTAGAACAAATAATAATAAAATTAAATGAAGGATATACTCTAGAACAAGCATTGAATCAACCTGTAGCATGGTCATATGTTGATCCGGATACAGATGAAACCAAATATGTATATTCAAACCCATACGATGATATGGCTTATCAAGGAAACTATGGTAGCAATTATATGTATACCCCACTAACTTATGAAGAAATGTATGGTGATAGTGAGTATTTACAACAAATAAAAGAACATTGCTATGAACAAACAATAGATCATTGGTTTAGAGATGATGAAGTAGTTCATAGATGGGATAACTATGATGAAGCTACAAGAGAATTCTATCTTGATATGTTAGATAAAGCCGCTGAACATAGAGAAAGTAGAGCAAAAAGAGTAGCAGAATTAGATGCAAGAATAGATGCACTAGTTAGCGAAATAGAATATTGTAGAGGCGTAAAAAATTATGTAGAAAATGAATACCTATATTATGAAAACAACATTAGAAAATATACTAGAAATGATGACTTTTTAGACAACTGTTCATATGATCCAGCTAATACAGACTATATTAATAACATTATTCCAGATGATGAACCATATGCATGGACATATAATGGTGGCCCACAAACAAAATTTATTAACAACAAAGAAGATATAGTTAGATTAATTTTAGCTATGGCAAATGGAGAGATTCCTCCTTCAGCATATGTATTTAAGAATGGTCAAGCTTATCAATATGCCTCAGATGATCCATTACTTCAACACTATATAGATTGGCTATCACAAAGAGATGGAGAGGGAAATTTACCATTATCAGAAGAAGAAATAGCTGTTCTTAATTATATAATGAACACCTCAGAACACCCTATAGAAGAATTATATGATTATTTAAACTTCATAAATGATGAAGAAGTAAATTTAGCTGATAAACTAGATGAAAGATGGCTATATCGTCAACAAGAATTAGATCAAGAATTTGCCGATAAACATCCTTTCTTAGCCTCATTATGGTCAGTAATAGGAACACCATTTGAAGGAATTAGTGCAGCTATTCATTCATATAGTGCTGTAGCACAAGGATATAAAATAGCAAGATGTGATGTTTATAGTTCTGGCGACACAATGAGACAACGAGTAAGCTATAACATAGGAGATAAATACGGAGAAACATGGCAATTTGTATATGATACAGGTATGTCTATGGCAGATTCCTTATCTTTAATAGCGGTTACTTATTTTACCGGTGGAGCAGGATTGGCTGTTAATGCAATATTAAGTGCTACTTTAATGGGTTCAAGAGCATATGTTTCAACATTAAATGAATCACTTGATAGAGGATTAACAGATGCCCAAGCTGTTTTATTAGCAACAACATCTGCTATTGTTGAAACTGCAATGGAATCATACTCATTAGGACACTTATTTAATCTAGAAGGAGCGTTAGGCTCAGTAACAAAAAGTTTAGCTGGTAGGTGTGGAGATTTATTTACAAGTAAAGCAGCACAAGATTTTGTTTCAAAATTAGTTTTTTGTGTAGCAGGTTCAATTAGTCAAGGAATTGCAGAAGGTGAAGAAGAATTTTGTACTGAATTATTGAATACATTCTTTGATTTAGTTATTGCTAAAGATAAAAGTAAAATAGAGGTAGCAGCAGAGCATTACAAAAAATTAGGATTAACTGATGAAGAAATTGGTATGAGATTAAGAGATGACTTTCGTGACCAATTAATCCAAGCATTTAAAGGAGGTTTCTTCTCAGGTTTGGTATTCGGTGCATTCGGAAGTGCCAAAACAACAGCTCTTACTTCATATGGTATAGCAAACGGTATGTATGATGGTCATATCGATACGAGTAAAACAGCATCTCAACAATTTATTGACGCTATTAATTATAATGTTGCACAACAAGAGGCATCAGAAAAAGTTAATGATAGATATTCAATTAAAGAGGTAATTGGACAAATACAAAGTGGTGCTACATTTCAAGAGGCATTACAGTCATTAAAAGCTGGAGCTGTATTTAACGATGCAGTAGCTAAACAAATGAATGGAGAAGAATTAACACAACAAGAACAAGAAGCGCTAGATGCTTACAAACTAATTGAATTTGGCCTTGTAGAACAACAAGCAAAACAAATAACTAAAGAAGAAATTATTAGAAGAATAAGTGGTATCATTCACGGCTTTGAAGCTCCATCTATAGCAGAAACTGTAAAGGTAGCACAAGAATACAGTGGACCAACTTCACTATACTCAGGACAATTTCACCCTCCTGGAGATTTATCAAATATTACAAGAGAACAACAAATATATAATGATACATTATTAGCAATGGTAAAAACTGGAGAAAGACTAGATTTAACAACAGTGGGAGCTCTTAAACAAATGTATGATTATGTACGAACAGGACAAAAAAATCTTATTACAACTAGGGCCAATTGCAGATCTATCATAAGTCGATACAGTATTTCTGAAGTTACAACTGCTTTAGATAGAATAAATGGAAATATAACTAATAAAATGAATGTTGATATACAAAATGCAATAGATAATGTTGCTAAAGAATGTAAAATTACCCCAGCGGAAGCTTCAAGATTAGTAGAAGCATATATCAGTGGACAGCAATTGCAAGATATAAAGTTCCCTAAAGATTTTAACTATTCTGAATTAGAAACAATAAAAGTAAATTATAATAAATACGCATCATTTACTGGAAAATTTGACTATACGTCTATATATGAAGGAATAACTTCTTATAATAAAGTATTACAATTACAAGAAAAAATGATCGAAGTAGCAAAAGCATATGCCGGTGGATCAAGGTTCCAAACTTATGAAGATGTATTAACATACCTAACTGAAATTGGTAGAACAGGAAACTTTCAAGATTTATCAAGAACAATCACAGAACCTATGTTATATAGAGTAGATGAATTTGAATTTGCTAGAGCAATAGAGAGAGTAAATAATGCTTATTTTGAATCAATACAAATCACAAACATATTATTTACTGAGTTCCAGAATGCATTAGACTCAGGAAGAAAAAGTGATCCTAAAGCAGTATCTTTGCTATACCAAACACTATCAATGGCATATACTAAAGGGAATCCATATGCACCTCAAGTTATAAGAACAATAATGAAAATAAAACAAATGGACCCTAATTTTTGCATAACTTCACAAACATATTCAGATTGTCACTTTAGTTCATCTGGATCAAATATAGAAATTGGTAAACTTCATACAGCTATGCTAGATCAAGGAACTATCATGCACGAATTAGGACATGCCTTATACTATTATATTTCTCACGAAATAATTCCTACAACATGGTATAGTGCATCTCAGGATGCAAGAAATAGAATGACATATGATAGAAATGCCGCACATACACTGGGACAATTAGAGAACTATTTATCTCAAGTACAACAATATTGTGAGTCACAAGCACAAATCGATTATGAAGACGAATTGATGCGAACTAAACGAAAAACAATAGCACAATATAAACAGTCACTAGCTAGATCTCTAGGTTTTAAAGCAGTATTTATGAAACAAACAACAATAAACAATCTTACAGAAACATTAGTAAAGCTTGGATACCATTCTGATTTAATAGAAAATCTAGTTAATGATTTTAATAATAATGGATTTGATGCAAATAAAGCTGCTCAAGCAATAATTAATGCTAATATATCAAAAATTAATGATAGAATAGCAAGAACAAAATTTTCTGATGCGTGTGCATTATCTGATATTATAAGTGCTTTAACTTATGGTAGAAATCAAGATCTTAGTGGAAGACAAATATATATAACTTATAGACATTCAGCAGATTATTATGACTATTATGATAAGAAAAAAACTAGACCAAGAACAGCTATAGATAGAGAAATAGCAGCATACCATGAAATAATTGCTAATTATACCCAATTAATGTTGACAGGATCATCTCAAAATATACATTCTTTATATACAATACTAGGACAAGACTTCTCAAGTATGTTATATTCAACATTCACTTCAAACATAGAAGCTAATCAATTCGAAAGGTATGCAGATACAATAAATTTTGTAAAAGTTGGTGAAGCACTAAGTATTTTAGATGCAGTAAACAATATTTCTGCAACAGATGTTCCTATAAAATTTGCAGATGTTGATACTTTCCACAGATGGTTTATTCGTGAATTAATGAATAATGGAAAATTTAATTCAACTGTTGATACTAGTATTTTATTAAAATTATTAGAAAATCCAATATTTGCACAATGTCTATTAGAAGATAGAACATGGGTTTTAGATGTACATTTAGAAGAAGCATCAAAATCAATATCAAGAGAACAATCCATATTCTCAGTGTTGACTCCAACTCATTTTAGTACATACTTATATCACAGTAGAGGTGCAGCAAATCTCATACAAAATATGTCACCAACTCAATTAGGTAATTTACTTACTAATATGGGTTCAAACACATATAGTTGGATAGTAAGCCCAACAATAAAAAATACTATTTTTGGATATAATGCTGAACAACTTTCAGAGTTTTTGGATAGTTGTAGCTCATTAAATCTTGATGTTTTATATAGCAATTTAGGAAATGGTCAATGGAGTAGTGTAATAGATAGTTTCTATACAGATTTAATTAGTAATTTTGCTAATATGAATTATCTAAGTGAACACCCTGAGTTAGCAGCTAAATTAAAGAATATTATTCCAGCGCATTCCAATTCACAAATCTGTGAAACTGCATTTAAGATTGTCGATGGTTTCCAATATGTTTACATGAGGGTACAAGCATTACAACCTGGAAGCCAAAACTTTGAATCTAATAAGAGAATAATCAATGACATTAAAAACACAACTTCACCTCCAGCAATATTTAGTACATCGGAAATATTTAAAGAAGTATTCTTAAATACATTAATGAAGTCACCTATTTATTCTCAACTTGGAAATGATATTACATTTGAATTAATTAAAGATCCAGTATTCTTAAATAAGTTAGCTGGAAGTACAAAAATAGATTCATTATTAACTATGAACTTAGATACTGATTCAAAAGCAAGAATGCTATTACCTTATTTAACTTCTGGCACTCAACAATCATTCGATAAAATAATGAATACTTCAGCAATGAGACAATTTATTAATAGTATGACCGCTTCAGAATTAGCAACAGTTATTTCAAGAATGAAAGATACACAAAACTGGTGGATAGCAAATGATGCAATTGTTTCAACTATAGGAACTTTTGATGCTGGTGAAATGACTACATTCTTAGAAGGATTAAGTAGTTTAGATATAAAAAGTAGTGTAATTGATAATAGATTTAATCCTTCAGTTGCAGCTTTATTTGAAAAACTTACTCAAGTAACAAGCGTAAGTGATTTTGAATCAAATTCAACCCTTTATTATTCTGTTAATGAACTATTCCAATCACTAGGTAACTATTCGTCAGGAATAGCGGAGTTAGATAGTAAAATCTTTAGTTTAGGAAACAATCTTAAGACTATAAAAGAAAATATAGCGCATAAAGTAATAGCTTCAGCACCACAAAGTTTACAACCAAATATGATTATAGATTCTGATGCTAGAGTTAAAATAATAGCTGATTCATCATATTCACATTATAATTTAACTATAGAAGCAAATGGTGAAACAACCACTATACAGGTATCAACTCCATTTAGTATTGACGATAAAGTAGAAATTAGTATTTCAGAATGCTTTAGAGATTCTACTATGGTTGAATCAATAATTAGTGGCAACTTTAAAATAATTAGCTTTACGCCTAATCTAGTTCGCGATGTTTTATATGTTGGAAATCTACAACAAGGACTATATCAAGCAACATATGTAGTAGATGGTATAGAATATACAGCAATAAAGAAAAGTCAATATGGAGGTATAGATTTTGGTTATGATCACCAAACTGGACAGACTGCAGAACTAAAATCAATCACATATTTAGGCGATATGAAGATAGACATGGTAGATGGTGTAAGTGTAGATGATAACAGCCTATATAAGATGACTTATATTGAAGACGGAATAACAAAAGTATTATATGTAGCCTCACAAGGTGGAGTCATAGATTTAAACAGCATAATATCAGAACTAAAAACAAAACGTATGGATTTTAACTCACTTACTATAGAAAAAGTAGAAAATACACAAGGGTTATTTGCAGGAGTAAAGACTTTAACAGATGGTTTGTTTGCTGGAGATGTTTATGGTGGCTATCAAGGCAATCCAGAATTATATTTAGACTCATTCTTCAATTCAAGCGTTAGTATGTTTGAAATGGAGATGGGAAGCCGTATCAGCGATATGATTAGTACCTTCTTCCCTGAATTAGCAACAATGTCTTATAGAGAACAAAGAATTATAAAAATGAGATTAGCTAAACTGTATGGTCCATCAGGATGTGCTTATATGGCTTTTGCAAATACGGTAACACAATATCTATCATCTATTGAAAATGGAGCAGAAATATATGAGAGAGCATTTGGAATTCCTATGCAAATAGATGGAAAATATACAGAAGAATTTCTAGCAATATCTTTCTGCATTTCAGGTGTAGCAAAAGAAACTAATGGAAAATTAGAAAATTTAAAAGCAGGTATTATAGATAACTTAGGTTATAAAGGAAGATATGTAAAATACATAACTGAATATCTAGCTGAGAGAGGAATAAAATTAGAAACAAAGCATTTTGATGCAGGACCAAACGCAAGAGCAAACCTATTATCTTCAATAGTTTCAAGTCCAGGATCTTTCCACATTCTTTCAGCAGCCGAATTCGATTTAGAACTTCTTAGTACATCCTCACAAACTGGTGAAAATGTAGATGCAGCAACAGCAAGTTCTAGAACTGTAGGAAGAATTAAGGAAAATGTCGGTGGACATGCCATGTTAATAACAGGAGTAACTGAAGCAGGTGAAATAATAGTATCATCATGGAGTAAAAAATATAGATTTATTCCTGAAAGTTTAAGAAGATATAGCCATAGTAGAAGTGCTGTTTATAAAGTAGATTTATCATTAGCAGACAACATAACAGGACCAACGGTGGCTCCAACAATCAATGATTCAAACCAAAATCTTGGCCCAACAACAAGTGAAGACATTGATGTTGCAGCACCTACTACATTATCACTTGATTCAACTCATGTTATTGAAGCGGATGATTCAAATACACCAACACTAACTGAATTAGCAAACAATATTGCTACTCCAATTGTAGAAGATGTAGGTGAATCAGAAATAACTACAAAAGATGTTGGTCTAGTAAGAGATTTCTTAGAAGAATTAAAAATCAATCCAAATCTTACATTCCAAAAGTATTTAATGGAGAAAACAGGACACAGTGTTATTGAATTTAAAGATAGAAATGGAGCAGCAGAGTTTTTTAGTAATCCAGCTGGAATTTTATTTAATATAATGTCTAATGCTACAATTGCTGAAAGACTAGGTATAAAACTTAAATATGTAAATAAAATTGATTCAATATGTGATGAATTTAGAGTATTAGAAAGAGTTTCTCCAAAAAGAAATTTTGAATTGTTAAAGATGAAAATAAAATCAGAGCTTAAGAATTCTGGATTACAATTAAGTGAGGAAGGTTTTGATATTTTAACAACAGCATTCGCATATAAAGGATTAACAAATGACGAGATAGATCTAGAACAGATGGTAAATGATTTCATGAAGGCAAATGAAGCATTACCGATTTTAACAGAAGAAGAGAATATGTTGATTGCTACTATTATGTCAAATTTTGATACCGGATTATATAAAAAGATGCTAGAAAATATGACTGAAGCAGAGAGAAATGCTATATATATCTATACAATAATGGATGGATATAAATTGTTCCAACAAGCCCTTAAAACACCTGAAAAAGTAGATTTAGCATCATTATATAAGGAAGAATTAGGAATAGATACAACAACATCAGAAGCATTAGCTAATTTAGTTTTATATATTAATAACAATAGAATTCCTGCAACAATAACAACATATCAAATGGCAGCTGATTTTGCAGGAGCAAAAAAGAGAAAATTAATTGATGTTGGTGACTCATGTAAAGTTGGATTTAAAAGCACAACAATAAGCTTAGAAGATTTACAAGTAATAGCCTCAAGCCCTGAATATAGAGATAGAAATATAATTTTAAAAATTATTGTTCCTGAAGGAAGTTCAGCATCATATATAGAACCATTCTCATCAGTAGGTGGATATATTCAAAACGAAGTAATTATAGGTCCAAATCAAGAATTAGTATGTATACAAGAACCATACATGGAAAAAATAGAACTAACTAATCCAAGAGATAATAAAAAATATCGTAAAGAATTCGTAATAGTACCATGTATATTGTATTAGTAATTATGTTATAATAAATACAAAAAGGAGCCATATATGAATAATAATATAGATAGATTTATAACTGATATAAATGAATTTTCACATAATGAAAACTTTGATAAAAAGACAAAAGTATATGAAATAGGTACTACTCTTAAATTAAAAGAAATTGAAGATCCAGTTACTATAGTTGGTAGAAATGTTTATTATAAGGATGTTTATTATCATTATAAAGGAAAGAAAGCCAATTCTGATAATGAAAACACTTCTAATAATGTAGTATTATTTAATGATGACAGTATTGAAAATGTATTAAAAGAAGCGTCTGGAGTAAAGAAAAGATGAACGGATCTATAATAGGAGATATTGTTGGTTCTGTTTATGAATTTCATACAATAAAACAAAAAAACTTTAAATTTTTTAAAGATAAATGTTTTTTTACAGACGACACAGTAATGACATGTGCAGTTGCTAAAGCATCGATTGATTATACTGATAATAGATCAATACCTTTATTCAAATTAAATGTCATAAATAATATGGTTGAACTCGGAAGAAAATATCCAAAAGCAGGTTATGGGACGTCATTCTATAAATGGCTTATGTCAGATATTCATGAACCATATAATAGTTTTGGAAATGGATCAGCTATGAGAACATCCAGTGTTGCCTATATTGCTAATAGTTTAGAAGAAGCTGAGGAATTAGCTAAGGCACAGGCAGAAGTAACTCACAATCATCCTGAAGGTATTAAAGGTGCACAAGCTATAGCAGCAGCTATATACTTAGCACGCACTCATGAAGATAAAGAAACAATAAGAGAATATATTGAAAATAAATATTATAACTTGGATTTCAATATTAAAGATATCTATAGAAAATATCAATATGATATAACATGCCAAGGATCAGTTCCTTATGCAATAAAAGCGTTCTTAGAAGGAGAAGATTTTGAAGATAGTATAAGAAATGTAATATCACTTGGAGGAGATGCTGATACTTTAGCTTGCATGACAGGTGGAATAGCCGAAGCATACTATGGTGTCCCAGAAGAATATATGGAGTACAAAAACAGATATCTAACTGAGGAATTGATTGATATAGTCGATAGTTTTCAAACAATATACCAAGAAAAAACAACAGAAAAAGAAAAAAAAGATATATTTAAAAAGTAATATATCTTTTTTTTTAAGCCATTTATGTTATAATCATAATAGGTAAATAGAGGGTGTTGCTATGAAAATATATTTATTCTTAATTAATCAAATAGTATCATTCAATCTACCAAAAGAAGTTTTTGGTAGTTTTAGTTTTGACGAAAATGATAATACTGATACAAAGTTAATAAATATAGAAGCTAGAGATGGAAAATGGGTATTATATTCTACTAGTGATGTTTCAGTTTTAAATGGTAATCAATTAGAAGAAGAGGTTCCAATTACTCCAAATAATTACTATGTATTAAGAAGAGATGAAATTAATTACCTAATATATATATCAGATATATTCGATAACAGTTTTAAAGCATACTCATATGATGCAAATATAGACTTAACCATCGGTAATAGTAGTGATTGCTCAATTATTTATAATTTTGATTATCTTGATAGTCCTATAAAAATATATAATAAAAATGGACAAATAATACTAGAAAAAAGCAAATCATCAGTAATATATATAAATAAAAAGATATTAGAATTAAATGAATATTACATAAAAAATGGTGATCAAATAAATATATTTGGTTTTAAGATGATCTTTTTGAAAGAATTAATCTTAATAAATAACCCAAATAATATGGTAAGTATAAATACTATGTCTATAAGCGAATATGGACTTAATCAAGAACAGGATTACCAAGATATAGAATTAAAAGATGTAAATTTGTATGATAAAGAAGACTATTTCACTAAGACACCAAGATTAAAAAGAACTATAACAACAAAAGAAATACTATTAAGTCCACCTCCAAAATCAGATAAAAAAGAAGATTTACCTTTTATATTAACTATTGGACCAATGCTAACTATGGGTGTTATGTCAGGTACAATGTTATATAGAGGATTAAGCAAGTTAATTGATGGTACAGGAGATTTAGAAAGTGTCTTACCACAACTTATCATGTCAGCAGTAATGATAATGAGTATGATATTATGGCCAACACTAACTAAAAAATATAATAAAAAGAGACTTAAAAGAGAAAGAAAAAGATTAATTGAAAAGTATACTACTTACTTAAATACAAAAAGACAAGAATTAGAAGCAGAGAGATCTTTACAAAAAGAAATATTATTAGAAAACTTAATAACAATAAAAGAGTGTTTAAGTATAATAAATACAGCAAAATTGAATTTCTGGGATAGAAGATTAGAACAAAAAGATTTCTTAACAGTAAGAATTGGAGTAGGAAATGAATTATTAGATGCAAAAGTAAATTATCCAGAAGAAGGATTTACAATAGATGAAGATGAATTAAAAAAATTAGCTGATCAAATGGTAGCTGATTATAAATATATTCCAAGTGTTCCTATAGGTTATTCATTCACTGAAAATAGAATAACTGCAATTATGGGTTATCAAAATAAGATATATCCATTTATAGATAATATCATTACTCAGATACTTACATTCTGTAGTTATGAAGATTTAAAAATAGTAGTCTTTACAACAAAAGAAAATGAAGATAAATGGGATTATATAAAATATTTAAATCATAATTTTAATAACGAAAAATCATTTAGATTTTTCTCATCTAATCCTGAATCTGCAAAAAGGGTATCAGAATATTTAGAAGCCGAATTCCAACTTAGATATTCATATGTCGGAGAAGGTGGTAGTAGTGTTCCACTATTTAAACCATACTATTTAATATTTATTGATAATTATAGTGAGTTAAAAAGATTGGAATTTATAAAAAATGCTACAGAAGCAGATGCTCCTTTAGGATTTAGTTTTGTAATAATTGAAAAATCTTTAACTAATTTACCAAGTAAATGTAATAACTTTATCTCACTAGGTGAGAATGCTTCAGGAGTACTTAAGAATTCTTTTGAAAGACAAGAACAATTAACATTTATGGATGAAATCAATTATACAATTAACATGATGTCTATAAGTAAAAAATTATCAAATATACCTATTGAATTCCAAGAAGGAAATACACAATTACCTGATGCGGTAACATTCTTAGAAATGGAAAAAGTAGGAAAAGTTGAACAATTGAATATTTTAAATAGATGGAACCAAAATGATTCAACTCAAAGTTTAAAAGCAGAAGTTGGATTAGACGCAGATGGAAATTTAATGTATTTAGACTTGCATGAAAAATATCATGGACCACACGGACTTATTGCAGGTATGACTGGTTCAGGTAAATCTGAATTTATAATTACATATATTTTATCTATGGCAATTAATTATAGTCCTGAAGATGTAGCCTTTATATTAATAGACTACAAAGGTGGAGGTTTAGCTGGAGCTTTTGAAAACAAAGTTACAAATGTTTATCTTCCACATCTAGCAGGAACTATTACAAACTTAGACAAAGCTGAAATGGATAGAACTTTAGTAAGTATAGATAGTGAAGTAAAAAGAAGACAAAAAATATTTAATGAAGCAAGAGATCAATTAAATGAAAGTACAATTGATATCTATAAATATCAAGGATTCTACAAAGAAGGAAAACTAACAGAACCAGTACCACATTTATTTATAATCTGCGACGAGTTTGCCGAATTAAAATCTCAACAACCAGAGTTTATGTCTAACCTAATAAGTGTTGCCCGTATCGGACGTTCACTTGGAGTTCACTTGATTCTAGCTACTCAAAAACCATCAGGAGTTGTTAATGAACAAATTTGGTCTAATACAAAATTTAGAGTATGTTTAAAAGTTCAAGATGCATCAGATTCAAGAGAAATGTTAAAAAGACCAGATGCAGCATCATTAAAACAAACAGGTAGATTCTATCTACAAGTTGGTTATGATGAGTATTTTGCCTTAGGACAATCTGCATGGTGCGGAGCTAAGTATTATCCTTCAGAAAAAATAATTAAACAAGTTGATAGAAGTGTTAACTTTATTGATGATACAGGAGCTTTCATTAAAAGTATTCAATCAGGAAACAATAATAACAAAGTTGAAGAACAAGGCGAACAAATATCAGCAATATTAAAAAGTATTATAGAAGTATCTAATAAAGAGAACAAAAAAGCAAGAAGATTATGGCTTAATAACATTGACCCAATAATTACAAATGATTCATTACATGAAAAATATAATGTTCAGGATGAAAAATATGATGTAAAAGCAATAATAGGTGAATATGACGCTCCTGAAATTCAAGAACAAGGTATATTAACATATTCATTAAAAGAAGATGGTAATACAATGATCATCGGAAACGAAATGCCTGAAAATGAAAAACTTCTAAACACAATATTATATTCAATATGTAAATATCATGATTCTTCAGAAGTTAATTTATATATTATTGATTATGGATCAGAAGAACTTCGTATGTTTAGTAACTTACCTCAAATAGGTGGAATGGTCTTTATAGGAGAAGATGAAAGATTTAATAATCTTTTCAAATTAATCAGAACAACAATTAAAGAAAGAAAAAAATTGTTGACTGATTATGGTGGATCAATTGAAAATTATAATAATAAAAACGAAAAAAAATTAAAACAAATGGTAGTAATTATCAACAACTATGAAGGAGTAACTGAAGCTACAAGAGACTTATCAACATTGATAACACCTATTGTAAGAGACTGTGAAAGATACGGAATAATAATGATAATAACTTGTACTTCATTTGCATCAGTTAGTAGAAGAGCTTCTCAAGCTATGAAAAACAAATATGTATTAAAACTAAATGATAAAGCAGACTATACAACAGTATTCGGAGTTAGAGTAAAAAATAAACCTAGAGATATTTTTGGAAGAGGTTTAGCATACAATGGTGGAATTCACGAATTTCAAACTGCCTCTTTAGTAGATGAAGATCATAGTGAAAGTGAATTATTAGATCAATTTACTAAAGAAACAATTGAAAAAATGCCTGAGAAAGCTACTCCAATACCTGAATTACCAGAAGTTGTTACTATGGACATGATAAAAGATAAGATTGATAAGATTTCAAATGTACCTATAGGAATTGCTAGAGATAGTCTTAATCCAGTACTATTTAATTTCAATGAATATGCAACAACATTAATAACAGCAAATACTATTGATTACACAAAGAATTTTGTTTTATCATTGCTAGATGTATTAACACAAATAAAAAATTTAACAATAGTATTTATAGATGGAACAAAAGAATTTTCAGAGGCAAATAGAGAAGGAATTTCATATATTAATGAAAACTTTGAAGCAAATGTAAAAAATCTAGTTGATGTAGAAAACAAAATTACTCAAACTCCAGAATTAAACATAGTTTATATCATCTTTGGAATTGAGAAATTTATTAACAAGCTAGATAAAAAAGAAAATATTGAAGCATTAGCAAGTTCAATTAAAAAGAGCGACAATAGTAATCTAATTGTAATTGATGGATTTAAAGGTATTAAATTCTCAGATACAGCTCAATGGTTTATGTCTATAAAAAATGCTACTGATGGAATTTGGATAGGAAAAGGTTTTGGAAATCAATCAACATTTAGAGTAAATAAGGTAACAAAAGAAATGAGTGAAAATATCAGAACAGAATATGGTTATTATTTAAAAGAATCAGATGCTTTTCGTCTAAAATTTATAGATTTTCATAGGAATGACAGTACAGCAGTAGAAGAAGGCGAAGAAGGAGAAGAAATTGATGAATAAAGTATTAATAAAATTAATAATTCCAGAAATAGATGAATGCTTTGACATATTTATACCGATCAATGAAATATTATGGAAAGTAAAAAAAATGCTAGTAAAATCAGTAAGTGATCTAACTTTAAAATCGTTGGATACAAGTAAAAATTATATATTAATAAACAAAAATACATTGGAAATCTACCAAAATAATATCCAAATATCAAACACTGATATTGAAAATGGAACTGAAATATTACTGTTATCAGCAAAATAATGTAAAAAAATGTAAAAAAAAAGAAAAAAACTAAAAATTATAAAAAAAAATGATATCATATAATTAGATACAAAGGTATCAAAGTAAGGAGGAATTTAAAAATATGGCAGATGACGGATTACACGGTTATAACCCACAGAATGTAGCTGATTTAAGTACACCAATTTCAGAAGCATATGAAAATTGCGTTGATGGTATTGTAGAAACACTAAAGGAAGAAATAGTAACTCCAATTAGTACTGCATGGTATGCACCAGAAGCTTGCAAGTTCTTTGGTTCTGATACAAAAGAAGGTGGTGGAGATGCTGATGGAAACAGTCTTAAAGAAGTAGTAAAATCAACATCAGAAACAATATTCAATTGTTTTGATGGATTCCGTAAGGATATTGAATCAGCAGGACAAACCTGGTTCAATAATACTTCAGGAACTGGAACAGAAAGCACAGGAGATATAACACTTCCTGAATTTAAACAAATCGATCTTGATTTAGATGTTTCAGCAATTGAAGCTCAAGATGGATCAGGAAACGTTGTTTTAGATGATGCTGGAGTTAAAGCAGTAAGTGATAACTTATCACAAGTTCAAGAAGATATTAAAGCAAAAATGACTGCTGAAAAAGACAAATTAGATGCAGCTACTTCATTCATCGGTGGAGGACAAGCTGACGCTATCGAAGGATGCTTTGAAAGATTATTAGAAGCTATTTCTACAATCTTTAAATGGTTATCTCAAGGTGAAGATAGTTTACAAAGTGCATTTAATGCTGCTATGGCTAAATACGGTGAAGTTGCTTCTAACATTGCTCTTGCATACAACAACGCTACATTTGAAGAAAGTGGAGACGGAAGCGGCGGAGCTGCTTAAGCCTAAGCTTTATAATGCTAAAAATAAGAAAAAAGACAATACTTTTTTCTTTTTAAAATATGATAATAATAATTGTCATATTTTAAAAGGAAAGGAGTAAATTATGATTAGCATAGATATAGAGCAATTAAATAAAACTTCAAATGAAATAACTTCATATATAGATTCATATGAAGATACAATAATAAATTTATATAGTAAATTAAAAGATGCTACAAATGATTGGCATGACCCAGTCTCAATAGCTTTCGATGAAACAATGATAACTGAAAATAGCTATTCTCAGAATTTTTTAAGTGAGTTAAAACTAAGACAAGATATATTTTCTTATACAACTGATTTATATAGTAATATAGGAAAAAAGATTAACTGTGTATTAGAACAAAAAGAATCTTTAATTAATACATTAAACAATTGTATTTCAGAATGTACTTCTATAATTAATGAGTTCAATAGAATAGATAATTCTTTTTACTATTCTGAATACTTTATGATTTTAAATCAAAAAGCAAAGGTATCAGACGCTAGATCAAAATTAAGAAGTTTAAAAGAAAAATTAACAGAAAAATTCCAAAAAATATCTGAATATGAAGAAGATATTAAATCAAGAATTGATGAGTTAGAACCTTTCGTAATTCCAGAATATGAATTCAATGCTGTAGAATTGGAAAAAAATGCAGTAACAACTGATAATTATGTTGCTTCAGATTTACTATCTGCTGATATTAGAAATATAGATTTATATAAAGATGAAGAAAATAAAGATTTAACTTCAATATTTACTAAGTATAATGAAATATCTAACGGATATACATCACCTAATGTTCCAGTCTTTAAAGCAGATTGTCAAGAATTAAGGAAAAACGTAGATGTATTAAAGAAAAATAGAGAAAGATATATTCAAGAACTTGAAAGTCAAATGCTTAAATATGAATCTATGACAACAATTATAAAGAAACAATTTAAAGATAAAAAAGATAATAGCAATGGAGAAGATAAATAATGGAAGACGAAGAAAAGAAGATAAGATATGAAAAAATAGTAGATAGATTAAGAACTATTTATGATGAAATTGAAATTTTAGAAAGTCACTTAGATAATTTGAGAACTCTAAATGAAAATACATTAAACGTTAATGGTTTAGGAGTAGGAGCAAGCAAAATAGATGATGCACAAAGATATCTAGAATCTGCTTCAAATGTTATTAATAATACTATAATCCCTAGACTTGATGAAAAAATAAATAGTTAGAAAAATATCACATTTGATAATTTTATTAAAGAGGTGATTAACAATGGACAATAAACCATTTACTGAAGAAGGATATAAAGAAGCAATAGATCATTTTAGTACACTTGCAAAAGAACTTGAAGGAAAGAATGAAGAACTAAAAAAAGAATTAGAAAAAGGATATGAAGAAAGAATAAAAGAACTTCCAGAAGATTTAAGAGAAAAATATAAATTAGATGAAATTCCAGAAGAATCTAAGGAAGAAAATCCAGAAGAAGTTGAAGAAGAAATATCTCAAGAACAATTTGATTATGTTATGTTAGAATTAATGTATTTAGATAAATTTAATAGAGAACCTACAGATGATAATCATGATTTATATCCAAATGGTTGGTTTGAAGATCCAGATTATAAAAAACAATTTGAAATACTAGCTGAAGCCATAGCAGAGAACAAAAAAATCGAAGAAACAAAAGGATATGGTGAATTACATAAAGGAAGATGTGCAAAATAGAGAACTCCAAGTTCTCTTTTAATTTCAAAAAGATTATAATATAATATTACAGAAAGCAAACTATAAGGAGACTATATGGAAAGAAGAGAAATAAAAGAAGCTTTAGAAAAGAATTATAATGAAATAGATAATTTATGGAGGAGACTTTGACGTTCCAAAAATAAAAGAAGAAATAGAAAAATTACAAAAAGAAACTGAAAAAGAAGATTTTTGGAATGACAGAGAAACATCTGAAAAAGTAATAAAAAAACTAAATGGTAAAAAAGAATTAGTCAAATCCATAGAAGATATAAAAAAAGAAATAGAAGATAATAATGATTTAATGGACATCTTAGAAATAGAAGATGATCCTAATACAGAAGAAGAAATAGAAAAAAACATCGAAAAGATAAATAAAGATGTAGAAAATATAAGTACATTATTATTGTTAAATGGCCCATATGATACAAATGACTGTATTCTAGATATTCATTCAGGAGCAGGTGGAACGGAGGCTTGTGACTGGGCAGATATGATTTATAGAATGTATCTAAGATATTGTGAGAAAAAAGGATATAAAATTGAAGTACTTGACTATCAAGCTGGAGATGAAGCAGGAATTAAAAGTGTATCATTTAGAGTAAAAGGTAATTATGCTTATGGATATTTAAAAAACGAAAAGGGAGTACATAGACTAGTAAGATTATCTCCATTTGATTCTAATAATAGAAGACATACTTCATTCGCAGCAGTAGAAGTAACACCTGAAATAGAAAGAGATAATAATATTGAAATAGACGAAAAAGACTTAAAGATAGATGTTTATAGATCAACTGGAGCAGGAGGACAAGGAGTAAATACAACAGACTCAGCAGTAAGAATTACACATTTACCAACAAAGATAGTAGTAACTTGCCAAAATGAAAGAAGTCAAATTCAAAACAAAGAAGAAGCTATTAAAGTTCTAAAAAGTAAACTATTACTACTAAAATTGGAAGAAGAAGAAAAAGAATTGAATGCTATTAAAGGAATTCAATCTAACATAGAATTTGGTTCTCAAATAAGAAGTTATGTAATGCATCCATATTCTATGGTCAAAGACCATAGAACAGGAACAGAAACATCTAATGTTAATAAAGTATTAGATGGAGATCTAGATGATTTTATAGAAAGTAATTTAAAAAATAATATTAATTAATTGTAAAAGAAAGCAACAAAAGTGTCGACTTGTTTAAATCTTAATAAAAGTATGATAAAATAATATATACAAAGGTAGGTGATTATATGGACCTAATTCGACTAAAGAATGTCGAAAAGAAATATAGCAATGGAGTAACAGCCATATATAATTTGTCTTTAGCAATAGAAAAAGGATCTTTTACATTTGTAATTGGAGGATCAGGATCAGGAAAATCAACTCTAATTAAAATGTTATATAGAGAAGAAAAACCAACGAAAGGACAAATAATTGTTGGTGGATTAAATGTTGCTAAATTAAGAGATAGAAAAGTATACAAGCTTAGAAGAAAATTAGGTATTGTATTTCAAGATTATAGATTATTACCAAAGCAAACAGTTTACGAAAATGTAGCTTTTGCATTAGAAGTTATTGGAGCACCTCATGATGAAATAAGAAAGAAAGTTCTAGTAGCTTTAGAAGATGTAGGATTAAAAAACAAAATACATAATTATCCGGATCAATTATCAGGTGGAGAACAGCAGAGAGTAGCAATTGCAAGAGCAATAGTAAATGATCCAAAATTATTACTTTGCGATGAGCCAACAGGAAACTTAGATCCAGAGAAAAGTATGGAAATAATGAAAGTATTAGAAGATATTAATAAGCGTCGTGGAACAACAATTATTATGGCTACACACGACAAAGCAATTGTTGATAGAATGAAAAAGCAAGTAATTACATTAAAAGATGGACGTTTAGTAAACTTCAAAATGAAAGGAACATATAACGATGAAGCCATTTAGAATGTTAGGAAGAAGTATTAGAGATGCTTTTAAAAGTGTAATAAGAAACTTTTCTTTATCTCTTGCTTCAATATCATGTATAACAATAACACTAGTAATTGTAGCCATAGCAATCATTACATCATTTAATGTAGAAAGTTTCACTAAAGAAATCGAAAGAGATTTAACAATTGTAGTTTTCTTAGAAAATGATACTACTGAAGAGGAAGCAGCTGAATTAAAGAAATCATTTGAAGATATGCCTAATGTAGATAGCATTGAATTTGAATCAAAACAACAGGTAAAAGAACAAATGCAACAAGAATCAGATGTATTTAATACAGTATTATCAGAATGGAGTGATGAAGAGTCCCCTCTAAGAGACACATATAAATTAAAAGTAAAAGATGCAACTAAAATTAGTAAAGATGCTAAAGAAATAAAAGAATTTGATAATGTTTCATCTGTAAGTTATGGAGAAGGAATGGTAGATAGAATGATTTCTGCCTTCGAATCAATTGAAAAAATAACTTATATTGTAGTAATAGCTTTAGTATTAGTAACTGTATTCTTAATTATTAATACAATTAAACTAACTATTTCTGCAAGAAGTAGAGAAATATCAATAATGAGATTGGTAGGAGCAAGTAATATTACAATCAAATTACCATTTATTATTGAAGGTATGATTTTAGGAGCCATAGGTTCAATAGTACCAATACTATTTACAACATATGGTTATATAGCTTTCTATAATCACTTCGATGGACACTTATATTCAGAAGTAATCAGATTGGTTACACCATATCCATTTATATATCAATCTGCACTTATTGTATTAATAATAGGTATAATAGTTGGTATGATTGGATCAGCTGGAGCTGTAAGGAGATATTTAAAAGTATGATAAAGAAATTATTTATATTTCTATTTATATCAATAATAGGAATAGCAATTATAATTCCAAAGAATACTAATGCTCAAACAATCCAACAATTTGAAGAAGAAATTGAAAAATATACAGCAGAGTTGCAAGCTAAAAAGAATGCAATAGCAAAAAATGATAAAGAAGTTGCTGAAATAGAAGCAAAAATTAAATCAATTCAAGCAGAAATCAAAACACTTCAACAAGAAGTAAATGATTTACAAGCTGAAATTGATGAATCAAACAGAGAAATAGAGAAGAAAACAGCTCAATCAAAAAAATTAATTGAGTATTATCAAGTATCTAATGGAGAAAATGCATATTTACAATATGTATTTGGAGCAGAATCTATTACTGATATGATTTATCGTATCTCTGTAGTAGAACAATTGACAGAATATAATGATAATCTAATGAAAGAATTACAAAAACTAATTGAACAAAATAAGATTAGACAAAAAGAATTAGATCAAAAACAAAAAGATTTAACTGCTAAACAAAAAGAACTTAAAGATGAACAAGCTAAGATAGAAAGTGATACTCAAGCAATTAAAGAGTCAATGCCTTCAGTGGAACAACAAATAAAATCAGCTCAAGCAAATGTAAAATACTATAAAGCTTTAGGTTGTGGACAAACAGAAGACATCTTAAAGTGTCAATATAGAATTGAACAAGCAAGAGCAGCTGCATCATCATCAGGAGGAGGATCTTCATCAGGTGGTTCAATACCAAGTACAAATGGTTTTTATAGACCAATGCAATATGGTTATGTAACACAAGGATATGGAGGAGCTGGAGGACATTTAGGAGTAGACTTATCAAGTTCAAATAAATCAATTCCAATTTATCCAATTGCAAATGGTCAAGTATTCTTCAAAGGATATGACTGTTATGGTGCACTAGTAGTTAAAATTAAACATAACTATAACGGAAGATATATATATTCAACATATGCTCATATGAGAAGTTTCGGAAACATATCAAAAGGACAATATATCTCATATGCAACAAGTATTGGAAATATGGGATCTACTGGATGGTCAACAGGACCACACTTACATTTAGAAATAACAACATGTGACTGGAATGCAGGTGGAGGATGTACATATGCAACATATAAGAGAAGTACAATAAACCCATTCAGTTTAATAAGTCTTCCATCATCATGGACAAACAGGTAATTATTACCTGTTTTTTTATTAAATATTAAGTTATAATTATAATAGGAGATTGCGTATGGATAACAATATGTTTAAAACTATATTAAACGAATCAATAGACTTTATTGATAGTGAATTAACTATATATAATTATTCTACTGATATTAAGCATCTATTATATATAATAATACCTGCATTTATTATTAGATATGAATATAAAAATAAAAACAAAATATTCCAAGTTTTTAGAGAAGTTCCATTAATTGAAACATCTGAAAATAATAAAAGATTTCAAGCATATTACACAAGTTATCCATATAAAAACAATAATAAAATATTAACAAGAAAATATATACTAGTTAGACATTATAAAGATAAACCATTAATAGAATTATTAGATAATATTATTCATGAATATAACCATGCTATTAATTCACATATTAATGAAATTAAAATTACAAAAAAAAGAATCTACGTAAGAACAGGCTTATCTTATGCACTATTTGATAAAAACAGTTTAAAACCATTAGGAATAGATGATAAGAACATATTAGAAGAAATACTAAATACTAAACAAACAGAAGAAGTAGTTGATATTATTAATAATTTTAATAAAAATGAATTAAATAATTTTGATATTTCAAATACCCTATATTCAATAAATAATACAATAGATAACCATTATAAATCTAATGCATATTCATTACAAAAAACTTTTACTAAGAATTTAACTAACAATAAAACTATAATTAATATACTATCTAACATGAGATTTAATGGTAACATTGATGAAATACCTAAGTTCTTTGATGATATAGTAGGTAAAGAAAACTCATATAATGATCTAATATATATATTAAATGAGTCATCAAGATTAGAAAGAGAATATGCAAATTCTAAGTTTTTTAAGAAGA
The DNA here is from genome assembly GCA_902789225.1 of uncultured Erysipelotrichaceae bacterium. Lineage (GTDB taxonomy): Bacteria > Bacillota_I > Bacilli_A > RF39 > UBA660 > RUG343. The sequence goes on along the minus strand of CADANC010000002.1, from coordinate 100,059 downwards.
TTAAACTAAATAAAATAAAATCTTTATATAAAAAAGCAAATATTATTATTGATAATTTTAATAATAATTATCATTTTAAATAGTTTTTATTAAAAAGACGGAGGACATATATGGAAGATAATAATAATATAGTTGAAGAAAATGAACAAATAATAGAAGAGACTACCGAATCAATTGATAATAATGAAGACACTTCTGAAGAAATTGAGAAAGAAACAGTTGAAGAAGAATCAGTTGAGAAAGAAGTAGAGAAAGATGATGAATCAGTAGAAGAAGATAACCCTAATGATGTAAGCAAAGAATCAACAGAGAAAGAAATTCAAAGTGAAGAAGATGACAAAGAAGTAGAATCAAAAAGCTCAAAAGTTATATTCATAATAGTAATAACAGTAATTATTTTACTATTATTAGGACTAGTTGGTGTATTAGTTTACTTCAATACACATAATGAAATAAAAGATGATACTGCTCCAAAGAAAGAAACTAAAGAAGTAGTAGAAGTAAACAATAAAAATGAAGTGTCAAACGAATGGAAAGAATATGTAATAAGTGTATACAACAAGACACTTAAATTACCAACAACATATGAAAGAGTAGAAGCATTATCTGGATTTAAGTTAGATCCAAATTTAAACAGTCATATGAAAGCAAATTCTAACGATATAATAAATATGTTTGTAGAAGACAAATTAGCATTATATGTTTACGTAAAAAATGATAATGATAAAGAAATTGAATATATTAATTCAAAAGTAATAGGAATATGGCAATCAAAATATCAAGTCGAAACTAATCATGCTGAAAAAATTATTTTTCCAGGAAATTTAGTAGTTGGACAAGATATGAATAAAGATACATTAGTATCATTATTTGGAGAACCTAGTAATGTCAGAAATACTAATTTAGAAAACTATATTTCAGAAGATTATTACTATTATGAAGATGAAAAATCTGTAACAGAAAAATTCTATAGAATAACAGTTGTAAATGGAAGAATATCAGATCTTTATTTAGTAACTGAAAAATAAAAAGTATTACAAATGTAATACTTTTTTTAAAATTCAAATTGATTATTATCTTTATCTACAAAACCTAATGTACACTTAACCCCATATTTTTCTAAAATAGATTTAAATTCTTCTTGTAATTTCAAAATATTATCTTTATTTTGAATAAATCCGTCTAAAGGAATAAAAGCGTTAGTAATTGATTCATCTACTTTACCATTTTCTCCTTGTCTCCAAATCCAGCGTCTAGTTCTAACATCGTGACCACTTACATAGATTAATTCACCTTCATCAGGCACCTCTGCTTCTACCTCTCCAAAAGGAATAAATTTATCATCTTTATTAGCAAATCTAATTTCAATATCACCTGTTACTTTATCAATATCATGAATTCCTAAAGGTATTAAATATTTTAATGATAAAGCATTTCCTAAATCAACTAAAGGATTAATATGAGGAACCATCTTACTTTTTAATGTTCTACTAACTAAAGCTTCTATAGAAGGCATATATTTATTAGGATTCATTTCTAAAGTTCTAAAAGCATCTCTATATAAACAAATATCTTCTATTTCTTTAGCTTTTTTATCTGAATATTTCTTAGTAATATTATCAATTTCCTTATCTAATAATTTACTAATATCAGGATATTCTTTAGAGTTATCTATATCTCTAGCAATAATAACTCCAAAACATACATCAGGAATAAGATCAAATAATTTCTTATCTACAATAAATTTCATACTATACCTCCTAGATTACAAATATAATAACAAAAGATATATATTAAAACAATAATAAATTTTATATGATAATTTATGCTATAATATGAGAGTAATTTATAAGTAATTCTTGAAAGAGGTGATTTGATGGATGGTAAGTTTGAATTAGTTAGTGAATATAAACCTAGTGGAGATCAACCAGAAGCAATTAATAAACTTGTAGAAGGTTTATATGAAGGAAAAAAAGAACAAGTATTATTAGGTGCAACAGGAACAGGAAAAACCTTTACTATAGCAAATGTAATAGCTAAAACTAATAAAACCACTTTAGTATTAGCTCATAATAAAACACTTGCTGGTCAATTATATAGTGAATTAAAAGAATTATTTCCAAATAATCATGTAGAGTATTTTGTATCTTATTATGATTATTACCAGCCAGAAGCTTATGTTCCATCAACAGATACATATATAGAAAAAGACTCATCTATCAATGATGAAATAGATGAGTTGCGTCATGCTGCAACATCAGCACTAATCACTTATAAAGATACAATAGTTGTATCAAGTGTATCTTGTATATATGGTATAGGTGAAGTTGAAGAATATAAATCTAAAATGTTAACTCTATCACAAGGTCAAGTAATAGATAGAGATGTAGTAATGAAAAAACTAGTAGAAATGTTATATGAAAGAAATGATTATGATTTCAAAAGAGGAACTTTTAGAGTTAGAGGAGATGTACTTGAAGTAATACCAGCAAACCAAAATGAAACAGGTTATAGAGTAGAATTCTTTGATGATGAGATAGATAGAATAAGTGAAATTGATGTACTAACTGGAGCAGTTAAACAAAATAAGAAAAATATATCTATCTTTCCGGCAAGTCACTATGTAGTTAGTGATGAAAACTTAATAAAAGGTATTAATAGAATAAAAGATGAATTACAACATAGATTAAAAGAATTAAGAGATGATAACAAGTTATTAGCAGCTGAAAGATTAGAACAAAGAACTAATTATGATATAGAAATGTTACAAGAAACAGGATTCTGTAGCGGAATAGAAAATTATTCTGCCCCTATGGCAGGCAGAAAACCAGGAGAAACACCAACTACATTGATGGACTTCTTCCCAAAAGATTATCTATTAGTAGTAGATGAATCTCATGTAACTCTTCCTCAAGTAAGAGGAATGTATAATGGAGATAGGTCTAGAAAAGAAAGTTTAGTTGAATATGGATTTAGACTTCCTAGTGCTTTAGATAATAGACCATTAAAATATGATGAATTTGAGAAAAAAATCAATCAAGCAATTTATATATCCGCAACACCTGGAGATATTGAATTAGCCCATACAAATAATCAATATGTTGAACAAATTATTAGACCTACAGGCTTATTAGATCCAACAATAGAAATAAGAAAAACTATGGGTCAAATAGATGACTTAGTATCAGAAATAAAAGATAGATCAGCAAAAGATGAAAGAGTTTTAGTAACAACACTAACTATTCGTATGGCTGAAGAATTATCCAATTATTTAAAAGAGTTAAATATTAAAGTGGCATATCTTCATAGTGAAGTAAAAACATTAGAAAGAATGCAAATAATTCATGATTTAAGAACAGGAAAATATGATGTAGTAGTAGGAATAAACCTATTAAGAGAAGGAATAGATGTACCAGAAGTAAGCTTAATCGCAATAATGGATGCAGATAAGGAAGGTTTCTTACGTAGTACAAGATCTCTAATTCAAACAATAGGACGTTGTGCAAGAAATGCAAATGGACATGTCATAATGTATGCAGATAAAATGACTGATTCAATGAAAGAAGCAATAAATGAAACAAATAGACGTAGAGAAATCCAAGAAAAGTATAATAAGGAACACAATATTGTTCCACAAACAATCAAAAAAGAAATAAGAGATGTAATAACAAATATTGCTGGAGGAGATACTAAGAAGAGTAAGAAAAACAATATTGCTGAGATTAAACCTAATATAGAAGAACTAGAACAAGAAATGAGACAAGCTGCTAAAGAATTAAATTTCGAAAGAGCTATGGAATTAAGAGATATAATTTTTGAAATAAAGACTACATATTAAAAAAGTTGTGGTAAAATATAATAAAGGAGGAAGTTTATGAAAGGATTTGTTGATTATTGGAAGAATTACTTTAACTTTAAAGATCGTACTAGTAGAAAAGATTTCTGGATGACAGTATTATTTCTAATAATAATAAATATAGTTATCAATCTTATTTTCCCAGGTTCATCTGAAACAACTAGTAACTCATTTAACTATTCACTTTCTACAGTAGGAAGCATTTGGTCTTTAGCAACATTCATTCCATCTTTATCTATGGCAGTAAGAAGACTACATGACATCAATAAGTCAGGATGGTGGTATTTAATTGGATTAGTACCAATCGTTGGAGTAATAGTATTACTAGTATTCTATTGTTCAAAAGCAGTTGATACAGATAATAAATACGGAAAAGTACTATAATCAAATTAAAAAGTAGAAGAACAAACACTTCTACTTTTTTTGTGTTATAATACAAAAGCGAGGTGTTCAATATGGATAAAATTATTATCAAAGGAGCAAGAGAAAATAATCTTAAAAATGTAGATATAGAACTTCCTAAAAATAAAATGATTGTTATGACAGGTTTATCTGGTTCAGGTAAATCTTCTTTAGCGTTCGATACAATTTATGCTGAAGGAGAAAGAAGATATGTAGAATCTTTATCAGCATATGCAAGACAATTCTTAGGAAATTCAAATAAGCCTGATGTAGATTCAATAGAAGGATTATCTCCAGCAATTTCAATAGATCAAAAAACAACATCAAATAATCCTAGATCTACTGTAGGAACAGTTACAGAAATATATGATTATTTAAGATTATTATTTGCAAGAGTAGGAACACCATATTGTCCAAATCATAATATTCCAATAACTTCTCAAAGTGTAGAAGAAATGACTAATAAGATATTAGAATATCCTGAAGGAACTAAATTAATAGTAATGGCTCCAGTTGTCCATGGTGAAAAAGGAACACAAAAAGATTTATTAGAAACACTTCAAAAAGAAGGATATGTTAGAGTAAATATCGATGGAGAAACTCACGATTTATCAGAAGAGTTCAATCTAGATAAAAATAAAAAACACAATATATCCGTAATAATAGATCGTTTAGTAATAAAAGAAGGCGTACGTTCAAGATTATTTGAAGCATTAGAGACATCAACTAAATTAGCATCTGGAAAAGTAGTAATTAAGACTATGGGAGATGACTCTAAAGAAATAGTTATGTCAGAATCATTTGCTTGTCCATATTGTGAATTTTCTCTTCCAGAATTAGAACCACGTTTATTTAGTTTTAATGCACCATATGGAGCTTGTCCTGATTGTAAAGGTTTAGGAGTTAAACTACAAATGGATCCAGAATTAGTAGTTCCAGATCAAACTTTAAGTATAATTGATGGATGTATTAAACCTTATGGAGATGAAGTAGAAAATATATATTACATGAAATTATTATGTTTATGTAAGCATTACAAGATAGATACAACAAAGCCATTTTCTAAATTAACAAAAAAAGAAAAAGAGTTAATTTTCTATGGAAGTAAAGAACCAATTCATATTAAATATACAACTAGAGGAGGAAATACTACTGATACTTATGATTATTATGAAGGAGTACTAACTAATCTAGAAAGAAGATATATGGAAACATCATCTACATGGGTAAGAGAATGGTTAGAAAGATACATGATAGAAACAGAATGTGATACATGTCATGGAGCAAGATTAAATGATGATGTGTTGCAAGTAAAAGTAGGAAAGAAAAATATTTTTGAAGTAACAGAAATGTCTATAAAAGATTTAATACCTTTCTTTAATAATTTAAAATTAACTAAAGAAAAACAAGAAATTGCAACCCTTCTTTTAAAAGAAATTATAGATAGATTAGATTTCTTATCAAATGTAGGATTAGGTTATCTAACACTAAGTAGAAGTGCAGGTACATTATCAGGAGGAGAAGCTCAAAGAATAAGACTTGCTACACAAATAGGATCTCACTTAACAGGAGTATTATATGTACTAGATGAACCATCTATTGGTCTTCATCAAAAAGATAATCAAAAATTAATTGATTCAATGTTAAAAATGAGAGACCTAGGAAACACATTGATAGTAGTAGAACATGATGAAGATACTATGAGAGCATGTGACTATTTAGTAGATATAGGACCTGGAGCAGGTGATGCAGGAGGAGAAATAATAGCTGTAGGAACTCCAGAAGAAGTAATGAAAAATGAAAAAAGTATTACAGGACAATACCTAAGTGGTAAAAAGAAAATAGAAGTACCTAAAACTAGAAGAAAAGGTATAAAGAAGTATTTGAAGATTAAAGGTGCAGAAGAACACAATTTAAAGAATATTGATGTGGATATTCCTCTAGGAACATTTACTTGTGTAACAGGAGTATCAGGATCAGGTAAATCTTCTCTAATAACAGAAATACTTTGCAAAGCAATTTCAAAAGAATTATATAAATCAAAAGAGAAACCAGGAAAATATAAAAAGATTCTAGGAACAGAAAATATAGATAAAATAGTAGTAATATCACAAAACCCAATAGGAAGAACACCAAGATCAAATCCAGCAACTTATACCGGAGTATTTGATGATATTAGAGAATTATTTACTACTACAAAAGAAGCTAAAATGCAAGGCTTTGAAAAAAATAGATTCTCATTTAACGTAAAAGGTGGAAGATGTGAAGCTTGTCGTGGAGATGGAGTAAAGAAAATAGAAATGCATTTTCTCCCAGATGTTTATGTACCTTGTGAAGTATGTCACGGTACAAGATATAATAGAGAAACTCTAAATATAAAATATAAAGGAAAAAATATAGCAGATGTACTTGATATGAGAGTAAGTGAAGCTCTAGAATTCTTTGAAAATGTACCTAAAATTAAACATAAACTACAGGTACTAAATGATGTAGGATTAAGCTACATTAAATTAGGACAAAGTGCTCCAACTCTATCAGGAGGAGAAGCAGAAAGAGTAAAACTTGCTAAAGAATTACAAAAGAAGCCTACTGGTAAATCATTATTTGTCCTAGATGAGCCTACTACAGGTCTTCATACTGATGATATATCTCGTCTTATTGCAATTTTACAAAAAATAGTAGATAATAAAGATACAATCATAGTTATAGAACATAATTTAGATGTAATAAAAGTAGCAGATTATATCATCGATTTAGGACCAGATGGAGGAGATGAAGGAGGAGAGATTGTCGCAACAGGAACTCCAGAAGAAGTCTCTAAAGTTAAAGGTTCATATACCGGTGAATATTTAAAGAAGGTATTATAATAGATGAGAAAGAAAAATAAAAAGATAAACAATTTTAGTGAATGGATGTATTATATGCTAGCATATGCTTTAGTAATATTAATTATGACTAGAGCTTTTGATAATTTTTATATCTATCCAAAATATACATTCTTTATCTGTTTATTAATTGTTATCTTATTATATATCTTAAAGAAAACAGTAAAACCAGTACTAGTATTATTAACAATACCAATAACTGCTCTTACATTAGGAACATTCTATTTATTCATTAATCTATTTATGTTAAAACTAGTTGATTGGATGCTTTTTGGCCTATTTGATTTGAATGGTTTTTGGACAGCTTTCTTCTTTTCAATATTAATTTCAATAGTTAATTATTTAGTAGATGACACTATAGAAGGAATAAAAAGAAGATGAATAGCATAGCTCTAGAATTAGGTCCAATAACAATATATTGGTATTCTATTACTATGTTCCTAGCTATATTAACCGCAACAATATTAATAGTTATAGAATCAAAAAAACAAAAGGTTAACAAAGATGATTTAATAGATCTAATATTCTATGGAATTATATGTGGAATATTAGGTGCAAGAATTTATTATGTATTATTTAATCTAGATTATTATCTACAAGATCCTCTAGAAATAATAAAGATATGGCACGGAGGAATAGCTATCCATGGCGCAATAATAGGAGGATTATTATTTTTAATATTTTTCTCAAAAAAGAAAAAACTTAATGTTTTAAAAATGATGGATATTATAGCAGTAGGTTTAATAATAGCTCAAGCCATAGGAAGATGGGGAAACTTCTTTAATCAAGAAGCTCATGGAGGCGAAACAACTTTATCATTTTTAAAATCTCTTCACCTACCAAATTTCATAATTGAAGGAATGCATATAAATGGAGTATATTACCATCCAACATTCTTATATGAATCAATATGGTGTTTATTAGGTTTTATAATACTATTAATAGTTAGAAAGAATAAAAAGATAAATATAGGACAATTATCTGGAATATATTTAGTATGGTATGGTATAGAAAGATTCTTTGTAGAAGGATTAAGAACCGATTCTCTGATGCTAGCTTCAATTAAAGTTGCTCAAGTAGTATCTATAATTTACATAATATCAGGAATAGTATTATTCTTATTATATATAATTAAGAAAGATAAGAAGCATAAATATCATGAGTTAAGAAAAGGAGATTAGTATGGATAATAAAAAAGTAGTAGTATTTGGTGGAGGAACAGGACTATCATATCTATTAAAAGGATTACAAAAATTCCCTATAGATATAACAGCTGTAATAACAGTATCTGATAACGGGAGATCAACAGGAAAACTAAGAGAAGAATTTCATATTCCAGCAGTAGGAGACATAAGACATGTAATAACTGCTTTATCAGATATAGATGAACCAATAAAAAAGATGATGGAGTATCGTTTTAAAACAGATTCAGATCTTAATGGACATGCATTAGGAAACTTAGTGTTAACAGCTATGTTAGATATTAATGGTTCATTAAAAAAATCAATTAATCAATTATCAAAGTTATTAGATGTTAAAGCTACAGTACTACCAATTTCAGAAAGTAGAGATATTACATTAGTTGGAGAAGCTGAAGATGGAACTTTTATAGAAGGAGAAGAACAAATAACAGAATCACCTAAAAAGATAGTAAGATTACTATATAAGGAAGATCCTAAAGTATTACCTGAAGTTATCAAAGCAATTAATAAAGCAGATTTAATTATTTTAAGTATGGGCTCTTTATTTACATCTATTATTCCAAATATAATTCCAAAAGAAGTAACACTTGCTCTAGAAGATTCAAAAGCACCTATAATGTATGTATGTAATGCTGTTACTCAACCAGGAGAAACTGATAATTTCAAAGTTTCAGACCATTTAAAAATGTTAAATAACTACTTAGGAAAAAGAAAAGTAGATGCAGTTATAGCAAGTAATAGTAAAATAGATAAAAAAATAGCTGAAAAATACTACACTGCAGAAAGAAAAGATCCAGTTCCAATAGATTATAAAGAATTAGATAAAATGGGAGTAGAACTATTAGAAGATGATTTAATTGTAATAGAAGATAAAATGATAAGACATGATTCTTTAAAATTAAATTTTCTAATATATAGTTATCTAATGAATAAATGTCATACACCACAGAAATAAAAAATGAAATAGCAATTAATAATAAAGATTATAGAAAACCAGAAGTACTAGCAGAACTCTCTGGTTTTATAAGAAATAATGGAACTGTTGATAAAGATAAGATTATTCTTACATCAGAAAATATAAATATAATCAATAGAATAAATGATTGTATAAAGAAAAATTACAATGTAGAAGGAAATATCAAAGTAATAGATAATTTAAATTTTTCAAAAAAGGATTTATATGAATTAACTATTAATGATGAAAATCATAATATTTTAAAAGATATAGGATATTTAGATGAAAATGATAAATATTTAGATAATCCTCCTAGTTATATTTTAGATGACTTAGAAACAGTAAAAGCATATCTAAAAGGAGCTTTCTTTTGTACAGGAAGTATTAATGATCCTAAGACATCTCGTTATCATTTAGAATTATTAATAAATAAACCTGAAGAAGCAGTCTTTATACAAAGATTATTAAATACATATGATTTAAATGCAAAAATATTAAATAGAGAAAAAGGCTATATGATTTATATAAAAGAAGCTGATAAGATTAGTGATTTTATAAAGATATTAGATGCTACTAAAGCAGTACTATATTATGAGAATATAAGAGTTTATAGAGATGAAAAGAATATGACAAATCGTCTTAATAATTGTGAACAAGCAAATATTGATAAAATTATTAGTACTGCTACACGTCAATTAGATGATATCAAAGTATTAGAAGATACAGCATCTATCTCTCTATTAGATGATAAATGTCAAGAATTAGTAAGATATCGTAAAGAATATCCAGAAGCTTCTCTACAAGAACTAGCAAACATAATATCAGATGATACTAAAAAGAAAATAACTAAGTCAGGACTAAATCATAGATTCCGTAAAATAACTGACTTAGCAGAAAAAATAAAGAAAAACCTAAAAGAAAATAGTAAAGTTTGATATACTAAAGATAATAAGGGGTAATAATATGATAGAAAAAATAGAAATCACAGTAGGAAAAAGTAAGATTAAAGTAACTAAAGGAACAACTCTAGAAGAATTAGCTACAAATTTTCAAGATGATTTTAAATATAGAATAATTCTAGGTAAAGTAAATGGACAAATAAGAGAATTATCATATCATTTGATTGATAATGCAGAAGTAGAATTCTTTGATTTAACTTCATCTCAAGGTAATAGAATCTATATAAATGGTTTAGTATTTATTCTTATTTATGCTATAAAATCTTTATATGGAAAAAAAGCAGATGTTTCTATTGAACATTCCTTAGATAAGGGATTATACTGTGAAACAAACTTTAAACTAACTCCTGCTAGATTAAAAGATGTTTTTAACAAAATGAAAGAAACAATTGAATTAAATCTTCCAATAAAAAAAGAGTTAGTTGATAGATTAGAAACAATTGAATACTATAATGAGATAGGAGATTACGAAAAATCAAAAGTATTAAGATATAACACTAATACTTATGTAACCCTATATAGACTTGGAAATTTATATGATTATTTCTATAGTCAAATGCCTACAGAATCTTCTATGATTGAAAAGTTTGAATTAACATATGTAGAAGATAATGGATTTGTACTTCGTTTTCCAACAATATATAGTCCAGATAAAATAACTCCATACGTTCATCATCCTCACATGTTTGATGTATTTAATGAATGTAGAGAATGGGCTAAAATAATGAAAATAACAACATCAAATGATTTAAATGAATTAGTATCAAAATACCGTGTAGGTGACTTAATTAAAATTGATGAAACACTTCAAAGTAATAGACTTTTAAGTGTAGCTGAAACAATTAATGATAAAAAAAGAAGAATAAAAATAGTTTTAATTGCAGGCCCTTCATCATCAGGAAAAACAACAACATCTAAAAAATTATGCATGTATTTAGAAAGTTTTGGTCTACATCCAAAAGTATTATCAATGGATGATTTCTTTGTTGAAAGAAATGAAACTCCTAAAGATAAAGATGGAAAATATGATTATGAATGTTTAGAAGCAGTAGACTTAAAACTATTTGATAAAACAATTGCTAATCTATTAGATGGAAAAGAAACAAAAATACCTACATACGATTTTATTTTAGGAACTAAATCTTTTGCAAATACTTTAAAAATGGATGATAAAGATATTTTAGTTATTGAAGGAATTCATGCACTAGATAAAAAAGTATTATCAAATATTCCAAAGGAGAAAAAATTTAAGATATATATTTCTCCATTAACTGAATTAAATATAGATACTCATAATAGAATATCTACAACAGATTGTAGATTACTTAGAAGAATAGTAAGAGATGCAAGAACTAGAGGTAGAAGTGTAGAAGATTCTATCAAAACTTGGCCATCTGTTAGAAGTGGAGAAGAAAAATATATATTCCCTTGTCAAGATGAAGCAGATGTAACTATTAATACAGCTCTTATCTATGAATTAGGAGTATTACGTACATATGTAGAACCATTACTATATGATGTACCAACTGACTCACCAGTATATGAAGAAGCTAAGAGATTATTAAAATTTATTAGATTATTCTTACCTATACCAAGTGATGCAGTTCCTCAAGATTCAATATTAAGAGAATTCATTGGAGGAAGTTATTTCTATAATAAATAATAAATATCCACAATAATTGTGGATATTTTTACATTCAAATAAAAAACTAAGTACATTTTATTGAATAAAATAAAAAAACTAATTATAATAAAAATATACTGAGGAGGAATATAAAATGGTAAGAGTAGCAATTAATGGATTTGGAAGAATCGGAAGATTATGTTTTAGATTAATGGAAGAAGATCCAGATTATGAAGTAGTTGCAGTAAATGATTTAACTGATGCTGAACAACTAGCTTATTTATTAAAATATGATACTAATCATCGTAATTATAGAATAGATGAGATTTCATTTGAAGGAAATGATTTAGTAGTAGGAGAAAGAAAAATTCCTATTTATGCAGAAAAAGATCCTGCAAACCTTCCATGGAAAGATTTAGATGTTGATGTAGTAATGGAGTGTACTGGTCATTTCACTGATAAGGATAAAGCTATGGCTCATATTAATGCAGGAGCTAAGAAAGTAATTATCTCTGCACCAGCAAAAGGTGATTTAAAAACAATCGTTTATAATGTAAATCATGAAACATTAACAGGAGATGAACAAGTTATTTCAGCAGCATCTTGTACAACTAACTGTCTAGCACCTGTTGTAGATGTAATTGATAAAGTAATAGGTATTGAAAAAGGATATATGACTACAGTTCATGCTTATACTAATGATCAAGCAACTCTAGATATCGCTCACAACAAAGGAATCTTTGCTCGTCGTGGTAGAGCTTGTGCAGCTAATATTGTACCAACTTCTACAGGAGCAGCATCAGCTATAGGAAAAGTATGTCCTAATTTAGAAGGAAAAATGCAAGGTCTAGCAATGAGAGTTCCAGTACCTACTGGATCAGTAGTAGATTTAGTATTAGAATTATCAAGAAATACTTCTAAAGAAGAAATAAATGCTATTTTAAAGAATGCACAAAATGAAACATTACAATTTACAATGGATCCAATTGTATCAAGTGATGTAATTTCACGTAGATGTGGATCATTAGTAGATGGAGACCTAACAGATGTATTAGACGTAGATGGAAAACAATTAGTAAAAATAATTGCTTGGTATGATAATGAAATGTCTTATACAGCTCAAATGGTTAGAACAGCAAAATATTTAATGGAAATTTAAGAAGCATATGCTTCTTTTTTTTATTTAAAAATAATGTTATACTTAAAATGAATAAGAATGGAGGTACCATGAAAACAATAAAAGATTTAGATATTAAAAATAAAAAAGTATTAATAAGATGTGATTTTAATGTTCCATTAAAAGATGGAAAGATAGAAGATGATAATAGAATAGTTGAAGCATTACCTACTATTAAATATGCTATAGAAGAAAATGCTAGAGTAATCTTATTATCACATTTAGGAAGAGTAAAAGAAAAAAGTGATTTAGAAAAAAATAATCTTAAAGTAGTTGCAGATAGATTAAGTGAGTTATTAGGAAAAGATGTAATATTTGTTAATGAAACTAGAGGAGAAGAATTAGAAGAAAAGATTAATTCTATGAATCCAAAAGATGTATTATTAATTCAAAATACTCGTTATGAAGATTTAGATGGTAAAAAAGAATCATCTAATGATGAAGAATTAGGTGCATATTGGGCATCTCTAGGAGATGTATTTATAAATGATGCATTTGGTACAGTACATAGAGCACATGCTTCTAATGTTGGAATTGCTTCTCATAAAGAAGGTAATTCTGCAGTAGGATTCTTAGTAGAAAAAGAATTAAAAGCATTAAGTGAACTAGATAATCCAGAAAGGCCATTTATGGTTGTACTAGGAGGAGCAAAAGTATCAGATAAAATAGGAGTAATTGAAAACTTAGTTACTAAAGCAGATAAAATATTAATAGGTGGAGGAATGGCATTTACATTCTTAAAAGCAAAAGGATTTAATATTGGAAAGTCTCTTCTAGATGAAGAAAATATAGATTTCTGCAAAAAAGTACTAGCTGATCATGAAGATAAAATAATATTACCAATAGATATTAAATCATCTACTGAATATTCAAATGATACACCAATGAAAGTAGTAACTATAAATGAGATAGAAGAAGATGATATGGGACTAGATCTAGGCCCAGCAACAATAGATTTATATGAAAAATATTTAAGTCTAGCTAAAACAGTTATTTGGAATGGACCACTAGGAGTATATGAATTTGATAATTATAAAGAAGGAACAGAAGAACTATTAAAATACTTAGTAGATAATAATATAAAAACGATTTTAGGTGGAGGAGACATAGTCGCAGCTGCATCTAATTGTAATTTAAAAGATAAAGTATTTCATGCCTCAACTGGTGGCGGATCAACACTAGAATATTTAGAAGGTAAAAAATTACCAGGAATAGAATCAATAAAATAGGTGATAAAATGTCTAGGGGGAAAAGAATATATATTTCAGATCCAAATGATGTGGAGCAGCAATCGTTATTTAAAAAATTAGAAAAAAAGATAGGGACAAATGCCCCTCACTTTCTAGAAGAAATACAACAGTCTAATGAAAATGAAGTTAAAGTAATACTATTTACAACAGAAGATGATGAAATAGATAAAATGTGTTTTATCCATGGATACAAAGATTTAAAAGAATGTGATATATATTACAGTAATTATGATTTATCTAAAGATACAAGAATAATAGAAGAATCATCTGGATATGCTGAGCATTTTCTAAATATGATAAATATAAGAATACACATACCAGAAAATGATCAAATAGTGGATAAATTACAAGAAGATGGATATGAGTTAATAGGAAATATTGAAGGTGAAGACAGCATAATCTTATTAAGAGATACTCTAGCCTCACCTAAGAAAGAAAAAACACCATCAAGAAGAAAAAATAAATAAAGAGGAGAATAACATGATAGTAATATTAAATAATAAATGTAATTTAACAAAAGAAGAATTTTCAAATTATTTAGAAGACTTAAAAACTATTAGAACTGAACAGGATTTAATAGTATGTCCAACAACAATTAATATTAGTATGTATGATAATAATAAGTTTCCACTTGGAGCACAAAATGTATCTAAATTTATCACAGGTCCACATACAGGAGAAATATCATCAAAGCAATTAAAAAGCTATGGAGTTAAATATTGTATAGTAGGACATAGTGAAAGACGACAAGAACAAAATGAATCTAATAAAGATACTAATGAAAAGATTAAAATGCTTCTAAATGAAGGCATTACTCCAGTACTATGTGTAGGAGAAACAAAAGAAGAAAGAGATAATAATACATATAAAGAATTAATTACTAAAGAAATAAATGATGCTATAAAAGATTTAAATGAAGAAGAACAAGAATCTATCATAGTAGCATATGAGCCTATTTATTCAATAGGTACAGGAATTATTCCTACAAATAGTGAAATAGCAGAAATATTTAAATTAATTAAAGAAATACTTCCAGCAAACAAAGTGTTATATGGAGGAAGTGCAAACGAAAAGAATATAGATGATTTAAAACAAACTAAAGAAATAGATGGATATCTACTAGGAGGATTAAGTCTAAACATAACAAGTTTAAAAGAATTTTTATCTAAAATTTAGTAAAAATAATATACCATAATAATTAGAGAGAATAGAGAGGTTATTATGGTAAGTGATTTAGATGAAGAAGAGTTGTTAAAGTTAATAAGAGAAGGAAATGTAAAAGTTTCCTTCTTTTTAGGAGACAAAACAATAGATAAAAATATTCAAATATATAATTTCTTAAAAAGAGTAGGATTACCAGATCATTTAGAAGGACACAAATTATTAACAGAGATATTTAAATTATGTTTAGAAGATGATTCATATCTATATAATATGAAAAATAAATTATATAAAGAATTATCAACTAAATTTAATAAAAACTATAAAAATATAGAAAAATGTATTAGATATTCAATAACAATTTGTTGGGATAATATGGACTATGATGATAGAGATAAACTATTTGGATATAGTATTAACTATAATAAGGATAAACCGACAACAAAACAATTTATATATACTATTACTAATTATCTTAAAAATAATCTCATTAATATTGACTTAAGAGATAATAATCGATATACTTAATTTATAAAATATGTAGTAGGGAGGCAATTTATGGAACGAAACATAGATAAATATTTATTAAGTTGGAAGAAAGACCTTATTAGAAAACCATTAGTACTATACGGTCCTAAGCAAGTAGGTAAAACATTTACTGCCATAAATTTTGGAAAAAAAGAATATAAAAACATTGCATATTTTAATACATATAATAATGAGGTATTAGTAAACTTATTTACTAAAGAAAAAGCTATAGATAAAATTATTCTAAATTTATCATTACTAGCAGATGAAACAATTCTAGAAGATGATACATTAATTATTTTAGATAATTTAACTGACATTAATATTATTAACGGATTAAAAATATTTGGAAGTTCACAATCTAAATATAATATTATTGCTATAACATCAAAGAGTTTATTAAATAAATTTAAAGCAGAAGAATTACAATTTAGAGGAATGTTTCCTATGAGTTTTGAAGAATATCTTATAGCTCATAACGAAAGAACAATGGCAGAACTAATTAGAGAATCTTACAATAAAAGAAAAACATGCCCATTCCATAAAGTAGCCCTAGATATGTTTCAAAGATATTTAATAACAGGTGGAATGCCAGAAGTAATAGATGCCGAATTAAGAGGATTTAGTGATAATGAATTAGATGCTATTAAACAAAAAATAATAGATGTCTATGAAAAAGAAGTAATTAATAATGAAAAATTAATAGATATACCTAGATCAATAGAAATAATAGATTCAATTCCTAGTCAGTTATCTAAGAAAAATAAAAAATTCCAATACGGAACTATTAAAACAGGAACAAGAAAAAATGATTATAAGAACTCAATTGATTATTTAATAGAGAATCAATTGTTATATCATTCATATAAAATAACTACAGTAAAGTCTCCACTAAGTTCATGTAGACATAAAGATAGTTTCAAATTATATGTACCAGATGATGGATTATTATTTACAATGTTACATCTAAATTATAAAAAGATGATTACAGATGAAAATAGTAAAGAAATATTATATGAAAACCATATTGCAAAGACTCTTACAGAATTAGGTTATTCAATATATTATTATCAATCAGAAGGAAAAGCTGAAGTAAATTTTGTTATTCAAGATAGAATGGGTACAATAATACCTATAGAAATAACAACAAGAAAAGATTCTAAAGCAAAATCATTATCAGTATTTATGTCAAAATATATTGTTAAACAAGGAATACGTATAACAGAAAATAACTTTTCTACAAAGAAAGATATTAGATATATCCCAATATATGCTGTATTCTGTTTAAATGAAACAAATTAATACTAGAATTTCTAGTATTTTTATAATTGAGGAAAAGAATATAAATAATATTAATTATTAAATTGATAAAATATAAAAAGATTTCAACAAAAATGAAAATATGTTATAATTTTAATATGATAAGATAGAGGTGATTTATGAAAAAAATAAATAAAATATTATTATTTATTATATTATGTTTAACTTTTAATATAAAGGCTTTAGCTGCTTCGGAAGAACTAGTAATAACCGGTGGAGAGTTAGGTGTTGATTATACATATGAAGATGGTATTGTATCAATAAATAAGTCTAATAGTTATGAAATTAGTATGGCAGATGGTGTAGAAGAAAGTAGCCATAAAATAAATATCAATTATAGTGAGAATCTAGAAAATCTTACTCTTATATTAAATAATGTTAAACTTAAAAATGATGATGCATATAACATACAAGTTAATTATCCTAATAGTTTTGAAGATAATTTAAAAATTAATTTAATACTTAAAGGAAACAATAGCCTAACAGCTAAAAATCATCCCTATAATAATACAAGAAATATAGGAGAATTAACAATATCATCAGATGGAGGATCATTAACAACAGAAGCAACAGCACCACCTGAAGGATACAACAGTTTTAATAGTAGTAAGATTATATTTGAATCAGGAGATGTAACAATAAAAAATCAAATGATTATGACTACAACAGGAATATATATTAAAGGTGGTAACCTTAATGTTTCAGGTCAAGAAGAAAATCTATATACAAACGGTGAAATTGTCATTTCTGGTGGTAATACAACATTATCTTCTACAACTGCTTGTTCAATCAATATGGTAGGTAAAAACAAACCTGTTGATAATAATATTCTTAAAATAATAGGAGATGCAAATCTTAATATTACAACTAAACAAACTGATTCAGCATCAATTTTTTCTGGAACACTTGGAAAATCAGATATCTTAATTGATACAACAGGAAAAGTAAATATTAATAGTGAATATATTGGAATATTACTTAACAAAAATGGTAATATGACAATAAATAATGGAACACTAAATATAAACGGACCATATTATGGAATATATACAAATGGTGGTAGCGCAAATTCAACTGTTACAATTAATGGTGGTGAAACAGAAATCACATCATTAAGTTCAGCTTTTGTATTAAGTAATGCAACACAAAAGAAAGTAATATTTGGAGATCAATATTATCATAAGAATTATCACGGAACTGAAATGGCTTCAAGAACTGAAGTAGATGATGATTCACTTCTTAATTCAAATGCAAGAGCTAATAAATATGCTTTAATTACACCAGCTTATAATATAGAATATGATTTAGGAAACGGATCATTAGAAGAAGGAAAAGAAAACCCTACAAAATATACTAGAGTAGATGCATTTACCTTAAATAATCCAATTTCAAATGATGAAACAGCTACTTTTATAGGATGGTCAGGAACTGATTTAGAAGATTTAACAGAAAATGTTACTATATCAGAAAATAGTACTGGTAATCGTTCTTATAAAGCAAATTACATTAAAGAGTCAGGCAATGAAGGAGAAGAACCTGATAATAAAGAAGATACAAATAATATTATTAATCCAAATACCAGTTTCAAATATAATCCAAGAATTAATAATATAGCAAAAAAAT
Organism: uncultured Erysipelotrichaceae bacterium; assembly: GCA_902789225.1. Classification (GTDB taxonomy): domain Bacteria; phylum Bacillota_I; class Bacilli_A; order RF39; family UBA660; genus RUG343. The sequence goes on along the minus strand of CADANC010000002.1, from coordinate 81,117 downwards.
TTGATAATATAAAAACAAGTAATAATAATATTGCTTATATAGTAGTAATAACACTAAGTATTATAAGTGCCTTTTGTATAAGTTGTATCTTATTTCTTAAAAAGAAAAAAGAGCTTAGATAAAATAAATTATTAAAATTAAAATCCGTCTATCAACGGATTTTTTTATGTCCAAACACTATTTTTTAATTAAAAATGTTATAATATTTTAATAAAACTTCTATGAAAGAGGTGATTTAATGAAAAGAATAATATTCCATATAGATGTAAACAATGCATTCTTATCTTGGACAGCTGTAAAGTTACTAAATGAAGGTAAAAAAGATATAAGAAAAGTAGAATCTATAATTGCTGGAGATGAATCCACACGACACGGAATAGTCTTAGCTAAATCACCTGTTGCTAAAAAGAAAGGTGTCAAGACAGCAATGACAATTTACGAAGCAAAAAAACTATGTCCAAACCTAGAAATATATAAAGGAGACTTTAAATGGTACTTTGAATGTTCTAATAAAATGATGGATTATCTAAAAAGATATTCACCAACTATAGAACAATTCTCAATAGATGAATGTTTTATTGATATGACAGGAACTAACTATCTATACAAAGACTATGTAAAGTTAGCTAATAAGATAAAAGATGAAATCAAAGAACTATTTGGTTTTACAGTAAATGTAGGAATAGCAGAAAATAAACTATGTGCAAAAATGGCTAGTGATTTTGAAAAGCCTGATAAAGTACATACTCTTTTTAGTGATGAAATTGTAAAAAAACTTTGGCCACTAGATGTAGGCGAATTATTTATGGTAGGAAAAAGTACAAAAGAAAAATTATATTCAATGAATATTAAAACTATAAATGATCTAGCTCATTATGATGAAAATAAACTAAAAACAAAGTTTAAATCTATGGCAACATATTTACATAATGCTGCATGGGGAATAGATGATAAAGAAGTAGTAACAGAAAAAGAAGATAGAAAATCAGTGTCAACTGAAAAAACTCTACCAAAAGATGAAAATGATAGAGAAACTCTAAGAAACATTTTATTTAGCGAAGTAGTTGAAGTATCAAAAGAGTTAAGAAAGAAAAAAATGTATGCAAAAACAGTGGGTATTATATATAAGGATATAAAGTTTAAAAAGTATTCAAGAGAAGTAACTCTAGATAATCCAACTTCTACAACAAATGAAATAGTAAGTATAGTAGAAGAACTATTTAATAATACATATAATGATGAATTAATAAGGCTAATAGGGGTAAAACTATCAAATCTAAAGAATAATAAAGAAGAACAATTATCTATATTTGATGAACCAATAGAAGAAAAAAATGATGAATTTCAAGAAACGATAGATAAAATTAATGAAAAGTTTGGAAAAAATTTAATAGAACCAGCTTCATTAAAAGTAATAGGAAGAACTAATTCAAAAAATAGTTATAATGAAAAAAATAAAAAAATTTAAAAAAAGCCTTGAAAATAAATAATTTCATGTTATAATTATAAGCATGACTGCGTAGATGTGCGAGGTTGTCGATACACCGGGTTAAGTTGTTAAATAATTTCAACAAAAAATTATAAAATGACTATTTTTATAGAAAATTCAGGAATCGGGTTTTCGTACGGAGCAAGTCTATACCAGATATAGGCGAAAGGAGGATTTTTTAATGTCAAAAGAAAAAATTCGCATTAAAATCAAAGCTTACGATCACAGAATATTAGATACTGCAGCTAAGAAAATCGTAGAAACTGTTACAAGAACAGGAGGAGAAATTTCAGGACCTGTTCCATTACCAACAGAAATTGAAAAGTTCACAATCTTAAGAGCTGTACACAAATATAAAGACAGTCGTGAACAATTCGAAATGCGTACTCACAAGAGATTAATTGATATCAAAAATCCAAGCAAGGAAACAGTTAGTGCATTAGCAAAACTAGATTTACCTAGCGGAGTAGATATCCAAATCAAAACAATATCTAAATAATAGGAGGAAAAATAATGAAAGGAATCTTAGGTAAAAAAATCGGAATGACTCAAGTATTTACTGAAGAAGGTAAATTAATTCCGGTTACTGTTGTTGAAGTGGAACCTAACGTTGTTACACAAATCAAGACAGTAGAAAAAGATGGTTATGATGCTATTCAATTAGCAACTGGAACTACAACTGAAAAGCATAACAATAAACCACAAATGGGTCACTTAAAGAAAGCTAATACTGAACCTAAGCGCTTCTTAAAAGAAATTAGAGGGGTTAACGTTAATGATTACACATTAGGACAAGTATTAAAAGCTGAAGATGTATTCACATCAGGAGAATCAGTTGATGTAACTGGTACTAGTAAAGGTAAAGGTTTCCAAGGTGTAATTAAACGTTGGAATCAATCAAGAGGTCCTATGGGACATGGTTCACAATATCATAGAGGTGTTGGATCCCTAGGTACAATGTTACCAATGCATGTTATTAAAGGTAAGAAAATGCCTGGACACATGGGTAATGTTCAAAGAACTGTACAAAATTTAGAAGTTGTATCAATCGATACAGAAAATAATGTCATTTTAATTAAAGGAAATATTCCTGGTCCAAAGAAATCATATGTTGTGATTCGTGATTCAGTAAAAACTACAGATAAAGAACCTGTAGCATACACATTATTAAGTTATGCTGAGGAAGCTGCTGTAGAAGAAACACCTGTAGAAGAAACTGTTGTTGAAGAAGTTGTTGCAACTGAAGAACAACCAGTTGAAGAAACTACTACTGAAGAAGTAGCAGAAACAGAAGAACAACCTGCAGAAGAAAAAACAACTGAAGAATAAAATCATCACAAAAAAATATCAAATTGGAAATATTAAAGTGATGAAAGGAGGAATCGTAGATGAAAAAAGTTAAACTTTTAAATCTAAAAGGTGAAGAATTAAAAGACATTAATTTAAAAGAAGAAATTTTTGGAGTTACTCCAAACGCTAATGTTTTAAGCGATGCTATCATATTTAATTTAGCAGCATTAAGACAAGGAACACATAAAACTAAAAATCGTTCTGAAGTTCGTGGTGGAGGAAGAAAACCATGGAGACAAAAAGGAACAGGAAGAGCTCGTCAAGGATCTATTAGAGCTGTTCAATGGGTAGGTGGAGGAAGATATGGAACTCCAGTACCTAGAGATTATTCTAAAAAACAAAACAAGAAAGAAAGAAGAATTGCATTACTTAGTGCATTATCTGAAAAAGTTAATAATAAAGAATTAGTTTTAGTAGAAAATATGAATTTATCTACACCTAAAACTAAAGAAATGGTTGAAGTATTAAATAGTTTAAATATTAATGACAAAAAAGTACTAATAGTAGTTAAAGAATTAGATGATAATTTAATTCTTGCTTCAAGAAACTTATCAAACATTATATTATTAGCTGCTGAAGAAATTAATGTACTAGATATAGTAGCAACTGATGTAATGGTAGTTACTGAAGAAGCATTAAAAGAAATTGAGGAGGTGCTTAAATAATGAAAGACACTAAATATTTAGAAATAATCAAAGCACCTATTGTTACTGAAAAATCAGAAGCAATAAAAGAACAAGGTAAATATACTTTCTTAGTTTCTGAAAAAGCTAAAAAGCCAGAAATTAAAGAAGCTATAGAAAAATTATTTGATGTTCATGTTAAATCAATTAACACATTAAACATCAAGACTAAAAAACGTAGAGTTGGTCGCTATAGAGGACTAACTAATCGTGGAAAGAAAGCAATTGTTACTCTAGCAGAGGGCGAAACAATTGATCTTGGTTAGGAGGAAGTAATTTATGGCAATTAAGAATTATAAACCTACAACACCAGGTCTAAGAAAAATGAGTACTTTAGTTAATGAAGATATTACTAAAGGAAACAAACCAGAAAAAAGTTTAACAGTTACTGCTAAAAAGAATTCTGGTAGAAATAATCAAGGTAGAATTACAGTTCGTCATAAAGGTGGCGGAGTAAAAAGAAAATATCGTATTATTGATTTCAAAAGAAATAAATTAGATATACCTGGAAAAGTAGCAAGTATAGAATATGATCCATCAAGAACAGCAAATATTGCATTAATTAATTATGTTGATGGAGAAAAAAGATATATATTAGCTCCAAAGAACTTAAAAGTTGGAGATCAAATTATTGCAGGAGAAAATGCAGATATCAAAGCAGGAAATGCATTACCAATTATGAGTATTCCTGTAGGTACATTAGTACATAATATCGAACTTCGTCCTGGAAAAGGTGGAGAAATAGCAAGAAGTGCTGGAACATCTGCTCAAATATTAGGTAGAGAAACAGATTATGTACTAGTACGTTTATCAAGTGGTGAACAAAGAAAAGTATTAGGAACTTGTATGGCAACAGTTGGAGAAGTTGGAAACGAAGATTCTTCACTAGTTAAAATAGGAAAAGCTGGTCGTAAACGTCATATGGGTATTAGACCAACAGTACGTGGTTCTGCTATGAACCCTAATGATCACCCACATGGTGGTGGTGAAGGACGCGCTCCAGTTGGACGTAAATCACCAATGACACCTTGGGGTAAACCTGCACTTGGAGTTAAGACTCGTAAGAATAAACAAACAAACAAATTTATCTTACGTCGTCGTAATGGTTAAGAAGAAAGGAAGATAATATATGGCAAGAAGTACTAAAAAAGGACCTTTTGTTGATGAAAAGTTATTAAACAAGGTTCGCGAATTAAATAAGACTGGAAAAAAAGAAGTCATTAAAACTTGGTCTCGTCGTTCAACTATTTTCCCTGATTTTATAGGACACACATTTGCAGTTCATAATGGTAAAGAATTTATACCAGTATATGTTACAGAAGACATGGTAGGACATAAATTAGGAGAATTTTCACTAACTCGTAAATTTGGTGGACACGGAAATAAAGAAAATTAATGACTAGGGAGGTAAACTATGGAAGCAAAAGCAATTGCTAAAGGACTTAGAATATCACCATATAGAGCAAGATTAATAGCTACTCTAATTCGTGGTAAACAAGCTGATGAAGCTATAGCAATTTTAAATAATACAAATACTAAAGCTGCCAAATTAACTAAAAAGGTTTTAGATTCAGCTATTGCTAACGCTGTTAACAATGAAAAAGCTGATGCAAAGACTTTATACGTTAAAGAAGCAAGAGTTGATGCTGGTCCTGTTATGAAACGTCATTTCTTTGATTCACGTTCTCGTATCGGACACAGAGATCACAGAACTAGTCACATTATCGTTGTAGTGGCTACAAGAAACTAATCTAATAAGGAGGAAAAAGCAATGGGACAAAAGGTTAATCCTAATGGACTAAGACTTGGTATCAATAAAGATTGGGATGCTAAATGGTATTCTAATAATAAAGATTTTGCTAAGACTTTATCTGCAGATTTAAAAATTAGAGATTACATAGCAAAAAATATGAAAAATGCTGGTATCGCTAAAGTTGAAATTGAAAGAACAAAAGATATTACAGAAATTGTTATTCATACATCTAAACCTGGCGTTATTATTGGAGCAGGTGGAGAAGAAGTAGAAAACACTAGAAAAGCATTAGCAAACTTAACTGGTGAAAACGTAAAAATCACTATTGAAGATATTAAGAAAGTAGATTTAAACGCACAATTAGTTGCAGACTCAATTGCTAATCAAATAAGCAATAGAGCATCATTCCGTATGGCTCAAAAACGTGCAATTCGTAACGCTATGAAAGCTGGAGCTAAAGGAATTAAAACAAAAGTATCTGGAAGACTTGGTGGAGCAGATATGGCTCGTGGAGAAGGTTATTCAGATGGAACTATACCTCTACATACATTAAGAGCAGATGTTGATTATGGTACAGCAGAAGCTGATACAACATTTGGAAAAATTGGAGTTAAGGTATGGATTTATAAAGGAGAAATCCTAAATAAAAAGGCTAAAGGAGGTAATTAATATGTTAATACCGTCAAGAACAAAATATCGTCGTGTACATAGATTACCTTATGAAGGAAAAGCTCGTGGTAATACAGAACTTAAATTCGGTGATTATGGTTTACAAGCAAAAGAAGGAGCTTGGATCACAAATAATCAAATAGAAGCAGCTCGTGTAGCAATGACTCGTTATATGAAACGTGGTGGAAAAGTTTGGACAAATATTTTCCCACACATGCCATTAACTAAAAAACCTATCGGTACTCGTCAAGGTAAAGGTAAAGGTAATGTAGAAGCTTGGGTTGCTGTTGTTAAAGAAGGAAAAATAATGTTTGAAGTCTCAGGTGTAGATGAAGCTGTAGCACGTGAAGCATTAAGATTAGCTTCACACAAACTACCTATCACTTGTAGATTTGTAAAGAGAGAAAACGGTGGTGAGTCAAATGAAGGTTAAGGAAATTAGAGAATTATCAACTGAAGAAATCAATGCTAAATTAGTTGAAACTAAAAAAGAATTATTTAATCTAAGATTTCAACAAGCAACAGGAAATTTAGAAAAACCTTCTAGATTAAGAGATCTAAGACACACTGTAGCAAGAATGAAAACAGTTTTAAAAGAACGTGAAAATCAAGAAAGTGAAGCTGAATAGTTAGGAGGGATTATTAAATGGAAAAGAAATTAAGTAGAGAATTAGTTGGAAAAGTAGTAAGTGATACTAATGATAAAACTATTACAGTTTTAGTAGAAACATATAAAGTCCATCCAATCTATCACAAAAGAATTAAAAGTTCTAAAAAATATTGTGTACATGATGAAAAAAATATTGCAAAAGTTGGAGATACTGTACGTATAGCAGAGACTAGACCATTATCAAAAACTAAGCATTTCTATCTAAAAGAAATAGTTAAAAAGGCTGTTAATATTTAACGCTTTGAATGAAGGAGGAATAATTTATGGTACAACAAGAAACTCGTTTAAAAGTTGCTGATAACTCAGGAGCACGTGAACTATTAGTTATTCGTGTAATGGGTGGAAGCAAAGTTAAAACAGGAAACATTGGTGATGTTGTTGTAGGAACTGTTAAAAAAGCAATTCCAAATTCACCATTAGCAAAAGGAAAAGTTGTAAAAGCAGTTATCGTTCGTACACGTCAAGGCGTTCGTCGTGATGATGGAAGTTATATCAAGTTCGATGACAATGCATGTGTTATCATTCGTGATGACAAGAGTCCAGTTGGTACTCGTATCTTTGGACCAGTAGCAAGAGAACTTCGTGAAAAGGATTATATGAAAATAGTATCCTTAGCAAGCGAAGTATTATAAGAGGAGGATAAGTATGAACTTTAAAGTTGGAGATGAAGTTGTAGTTATCGCTGGTGAAGATAAAGGTAAAACAGGAAAAATTATTAGAACTTTCAAAAATGAAAATAAAGTAATTGTTGAAGGTGTAAGAGTACAAAAGAAACATCAAAAAGGAAATGGACAAAATCCAGGTGGAATCATTGAAATCAATGGTAAAATTGATGCTTCAAATGTAATGATAGTTGATCCAAAGACTAAAAAAGGAACTAGGATAGGACATACAACTGATAAAAATAATAAAAAAATTAGAATATCAAAAAAATCAAACGAGAAGCTTGATTAATTGGAAGGAGGACTAATATGAACCGCCTAAAAGAAAAATATATAAATGAAGTAGTTCCAAGTTTAATGAGTAAATATAATTATTCATCAAAAATGGAAGTTCCAAAATTAGAGAAAATTGTTATTAACATGGGAGTTGGAGATGCAACTCAAAATTCTAAGTTAATCGAAGGCGCAGTTGATGATTTAACTAAGATTACAGGTCAAAAGCCAGTAGTTACAAAAGCTAGAAAATCAATAGCAGGATTCCATGTAAGAGAAGGACAATCAATCGGATGCAAAGTTACTTTAAGAGGAGAAAATATGTATAGCTTTATGGATAAGTTAATTTCAGTTTCTCTACCTCAAGTACGTGACTTCCGTGGAATCAGTCCAAAATCATTTGATGGAAAAGGAAACTATACTTTAGGATTAAAAGAACAATTAATATTTGCTGAAATCGACTATGACGATGTAGTTAAAGTACGTGGTATGGATATTGTATTCGTAACAACAGCAAAATCTAATGAAGAATCATTTGACTTATTAAATGGACTTGGAATGCCATTTAGAAAGTAGTAGGAGGAAATTATGGCAAAGAAAAGTATGATAGTAAAAGCTAATAGACCACAAAAATTTAAAGTACGTGAATACTCAAGATGCTCAAGATGTGGTCGTCCACATGCAGTTATGGCTAAATTTGGAATCTGCCGTATTTGCTTCCGTGAATTAGCTTATAAAGGACAAATACCAGGCGTTAGAAAGTCAAGTTGGTAAGCCGGTAATTTGGAAAGGAGGAAAAATTATGGCAGTAGTAACAGATACAATTGCTGATATGCTAACACGTATTCGTAATGCTAATCAAATGCGTTATGAAGAAGTACGTGTACCTTCATCAAACATCAAGAATGAAATCGCAAGAATATTAAAAGAAGAAGGATTTATAGAAGATTTTAAAATTGAAGATGAAAACACACAAGGAACAATCGTTTTAACTTTAAAATATAAAAATAAAGAAAGAGTTATAACTGGACTAAGAAGAATTTCAAAACCTGGACTTCGTGTTTATTGTAAGAGCGATGAAATCCCTAAAGTTTTAAATGGTCTAGGAATAGCTATTATTTCTACATCAAAAGGAATTATGACTGACAAACAAGCTCGTAAGGAAAATATAGGTGGAGAAGTTCTAGCTTATATTTGGTAATAAAAAATATAAGGAGGTGTCATTATGAGTCGTATTGGAAATCGTATAATTATGATTCCAGAAGGAGTTACAGTTGAAGAAAATGACGGAGTTATAACTGTAAAAGGACCTAAAGGTACATTAGAAAGACCTCTATTAAGAGGAGTTAAATATAATGTTAAAGATAATGAAATCACTTTAACTATAGATAACGAAAAAGATGCTGCTATGCATGGTACTATGAACGCTTTAATCCAAAATATGATTATTGGTGTAACAAAAGGTTATAGTAAAGGACTTGAAATAGTTGGTGTTGGTTATCGTTTCAATGTACAAGGATCAAATTTAATTATTAATGCTGGTTATTCACATCCAGTTACATTAACTATTCCAGAAGGAATCAAAGCAGAAGTAAAAGATAATACTCAACTAACTCTATCTGGTATAGATAAAGAATTATTAGGTGAATTTGCTGCACAAGTTCGTAAAGTAAGAAAACCTGAACCTTACAAAGGAAAAGGAATTCGTTATTCAGATGAACATATTCGCCGTAAAGAAGGAAAGAAAGCTGCTTAATAGTAGGAAGGAGAAAAAATTATGATAAAGAAAGAATCACGTAATAGTGCTCGTTTAATGCGTCATGCTAGAATCCGTAGTAAGATTTCTGGAACTAGTGAAGTACCAAGATTAAGTGTATTCCGTTCTAATAAACAAATTTATGCTCAAATCATTGATGATGAAAAGAAATCTACTCTTGTATCTGCTTCTTCACTAGATAAAAGCTTAAAACTTGAAAATGGTGGTAATGTTGAAGCAGCAAAAGCTGTAGGAAAATTACTAGCAGAAAAAGCTAAGAAAGCAAAAATTACAAAAGTAGTATTCGATAGAGGTGGATACCTTTATCATGGACGCGTTCAAGCTTTAGCAGAAGCTGCACGTGAAAACGGATTAGAAATCTAGTAGGAGGTTAGTATGGAAAGAAAAGTACGTAGACCAAAAGAACAACTTTTAGAAGAATTAGTAATTGATGTTAAAAGCGTTGTTAAGGTTAACAAAGGTGGACGTCAAAGAAGATATGAAGCTATTGTTGTTGTTGGAGATCGCAAAGGTAAAGTTGGTTTAGGAATCGGAAAAGCTAACGAAGTACCTGACGCAATTAAAAAAGCAATCAAAAATGCTAATAAAAAATTAGTCACAATACCTCTAATCGATGGAAGAACAGTTGCACATGAATCAATAGGTCATAGCGGAGCTGCAAGAGTTATCATTAAACCTGCTGCTGCAGGTACTGGTGTTATCGCTGGTGGATCTGTTCGTGCAATATTAGAATTAGCAGGAATTCGTGATGTAGTCTCTAAATCACTAGGAGCTAGAACAAAAATAAATATGGCACAAGCTGCACTAAATGCTCTAGGAGCTATTAAAACTCCAGAACAAGTTGCAAGACTTCGTGACAAAACAGTAGAGGAGATATTAGGATAATGAAATTACATGAATTAGAAAGAAATATCGGAGCTACACATTCAAAAAAACGTGTTGGACGTGGATCAGGTAGTGGTCTTGGTAAAACAAGTGGTCGCGGACAAAAAGGACAAAAAGCACGTAGCGGTGTAAGCATTAATCCTGTATTTGAAGGTGGACAATCACCATTATACAGAAGATTACCAAAGAGAGGTTTCAAGAACGCAAAATTCAGAACTAGATATACTACAGTAAATGTAGAAGCATTAAATGTGTTCGAAGATGGAACTGTTGTAACACCTGCATTATTAAAAGATAAAAGAATTATTAGAAAAACATTAGATGGAGTTAAAATTCTTGGAAATGGTAAATTAGAAAAGAAATTAACTATTCAAGCAAATAAATTTTCTGATAGCGCATTAGAAAAGATCAAGGAAGCAGGAAGTAAAGCTGAGGTGATCTAATATGTTCAAAGTACTAAAACAATTATTTACTAAAGAAAATAAAGACTTAAGAATTAGAATTTATTACACATTAGGAATGTTGTTTATATTTATACTTGGAATCTCTATTAGAGTACCTGGCACAGAAAATGTAGCAAATAATCTAGGTTTCCTAGAATTATTAAATACTATGGGTGGTGGAGCACTTAGAAATTTCTCTATATTTGCTCTAGGTGTAATGCCTTATATCACTGCTCAAATTATTATGCAATTATTAGAAATGGATGTAGTACCATACTTCTCTGAATTAGCTAAGCAAGGTGCTACAGGTAGACAAAAACTAAATCAATTATCTAGATATTTTGGTATCGCATTTGCTTTTATTGAAGGTTATGCATTTGCATTTGCTTTCTTTGGAAAGAATGCTTCACCTACACAATATCTATATATTGCATTAGTATTAACAGCTGGTACATCTTTCCTATTATGGTTAGGTGATCAAATAAGCAAAAAAGGATTAGGAAACGGAATAAGTTTAATAATCATGGCTGGTATTATAGCAACTCTACCACAAATGTTCATTGATGTATTCAAAGATTTAATTACATTTAGTGGAACAGCTCAAGTAATAACATTAGGAATAGTAAAATTCTTAATATTCGTAATTATTTATTTAGCAATTATAGTAGGAGTTGTATTTGTAGAAAATTCTGAAAGAAGAATTCCAATTCAATATGCGAATAAATCTACAAGTTATGGTAATAATGCATCAAGCTTTATGCCAGTAAAACTTAACTCATCAGGAGTTATGCCAGTAATCTTTGCTTCAGCATTATTATCAGTACCATCAATAATTGCAACAGTAGTTAATAAAGAAGGATTTAGTTTATTTGTACAAAAATATTTAAGTTATACTACACCAGTAGGTTTTGTATTATATATATTATTTATATTTATATTTGCTTATTTCTACACTTTTGTAGCAATCAAGCCAGAAGAATTTTCAAAGAACCTACAAGAAAATGGTGGATATATACCAGGAATTAAACCTGGAGAAGAAACAAAAAAATATTTGACTAAGATTTTATCAAGAATAACAATCTTAGGCGCAACTTTCTTGGCAATATTAGCTGCACTTCCAATTATATTTTCAAAGTTTACTACATTACCAACATCTGTTTCAGTTGGTGGAACAGGATTATTAATCGTAGTTGGAGTAGCTTTAGAAACATATAAACAATTAGAAGGTAGCCTATTAACTAGAAGTTATAAAAAAGGATATAGTAGAAGGTAATAAATTATATGAAGAATATTATGTTTATAGCACCACCTGCTGCTGGAAAGGGTACTCAAGCTGAAATAATAGTTAAAAAGTACCATTTACCACATATTTCAACTGGAGATATTTTAAGAGAAATATCAAAGGAAGACAGCGAAGTAGGAAACTATGTTAGAGAAACTCTAAAAAGTGGTGGACTTGTAAAAGATGAAATCACTTATCAACTTATAGAAGATAGACTTGCTAAAGATGATTGCAAGAATGGATACATAATTGATGGATTTCCTAGAAATCTAGAACAAGCTAAAGAATATGATAAGATTTTAGATAAACTAGGTTATGACATAGGAACAGTAATTTTATTAGATATAGATAGAGATGTCTTAGAAAAAAGAATTACTGGAAGAAGATTATGTGAAGAATGCAATACTATTTATAACATCAATGATCCAGCATCATCACCAAAACAAGAGTCAGTTTGTGACAAATGTGGAGGAAAATTATATCAAAGAGATGATGATAATTTAGAATCATTCAATAATAGATATAATATGTATATTGAAAAGACTGAACCAATCATTGATTATTATGAAAAAAAAGGTGTATTGCATAAAATCAACGGAGCATCTTCCATAGATGAAGTTGCTGAAGAGGTAGACAGGGTTATTAGTAATGATTAAGGGGATGAACTTATGATTACAATTAAGAGTCCAAGAGAAGTAGAACTTCTTAGAATTGCTGGAAATGTTGTCTATAAAACTCATCAGTATTTAAAGCCATTTGTTAAAGAGGGAATAACTACTGAGGAATTAAATAGATTGGGAGAAGAATATATAATATCTCAAGGGTGTACACCATCATTTAAAGGCTATGAAGGCTTTCCAGCAGGAATTTGTATGAGTGTAAATTCTGAGGTAGTTCATGGCTTTCCAAGTAAGAGAAAATTAAAAAATGGCGATATCTTAACAATGGATATAGGAGCTTGCTGGAAAGGATATCATGGTGATTCCGGATGGACATATGCAGTCGGAGAAGTATCTGATGATGCAAAATACATCATGGAACACACAGAAAAAGCATTGTATGTTGGTTTAGAACAAGTTAAACCAGGTAATCGAATTGGTGACATATCTCATGCAATAGAAGAGTATGCAAAAGAACATAATTTAGGTGTAGTAAGAGAGTTATGTGGACATGGAGTAGGAACAGATGTTCACGAAGATCCTGAAGTTCCAAACTATGGAGAAGCAGGAACAGGACCTAAATTAAGAGAAGGAATGGTTATCGCAATAGAACCAATGTTAACAATGGGAAGTCCAAAAGTATTTTTACATGAAAATAATTGGACTGTAGAAACACAAGATAAAAGTCTAGCTGGTCACTACGAACATACAGTAGTAGTAACTAAAGATGGATATGAAATTTTAACAGGAGAGATAAAAAATGGCTAAGGAAGATACAATTGAAGTTGAAGGTAAAGTTCTAGAAATAATACCAGGCGGAAAATTTAAAGTACAACTTGAGAATGGTTACATTGTGGAAGCTCACGTTTCTGGTAAAATACGAATGAACTATATTCGTATCTTAGCAGGAGATACCGTAATGATAGAACTTTCGCCTTATGATTTAACACGTGGGCGTATAACCTATCGTAAATAATAGGAGGGATAAAAATGAAAGTTAAAGCATCAGTAAAACCAATATGTGATAAATGCAAAATTGTAAAAAGAAAAGGAAAAATAAGAGTTATCTGTGAAAATCCAAAGCATAAACAAGTTCAAGGATAATTATTAGGAGGTGTATTGAATGGCACGTATTAAAGGTGTAGATATTCCAAATGATAAACAAATATGTATATCATTAACATATATCTATGGTATAGGAAGAAAACTTGCATTAACAATTTTAGATAAAGTAAATATTGATCCTACAACAAAAACAAAGGATTTATCAAGTGATGATTTATTAAAAATTCGTGATGAATTAAATAATCATTTAACTGAAGGTGAACTTCGTCGTGAAGTTAATATGAACATCAAAACTAAGATGGAAATAAATTCATATCAAGGAAGCCGTCATAGAAAAGGTTTACCAGTTCGCGGTCAAAGAACAATTACTAATGCTCGTACTCGTAAAGGTAGAGGAAAAGTAGTTGCTAATAAGAAGAAAGCTTAATAATTTATAGTTAGAGGAGGTTAAACTTATGGCTTATAAAACTAGAAAAAGAAAAGTTAAGAAAAATGTGCCTGAAGGAATAGCTAATATTCATTCAACATTTAATAATACAATTATAACCATAACTGATTTAGATGGTAATGTAATAAGTTGGGCATCAGCTGGAGCTATCGGTTATAAAGGTAGTAAGAAATCAACACCATTCGCTGCTGGTAGTGCTGCAGAAGCTGCAGGACGTGCTGCATATGATATGGGAATGCGTAAAGTTGAAGCTCGTGTAAAAGGTTTAGGACCAGGACGTGAGACAGCAATTAGATCACTTCAAACAGCTGGGCTAGAAGTTACAGCTATATCTGATGTTACACCAATACCACACAATGGATGTCGTCCACCAAAACGTCCACGTGGTTAGAAAAGGAATAACATTGGTAATAAATAAAGGGAGGTTAGTTTCATGTTACAATTTGAAAAACCAGTATATAAAATAGTTGATTCAGTAGAAAATAATTTCTATGGAAGATTTGAATTAGAACCATTAGAAAGAGGATTTGGTACTACATTAGGAAACGCCTTAAGAAGAGTAATGTTATCATCATTACCAGGTAGTGCAATTAGTTGCGTAAAAGTAGACAAAGTACTTCATGAATTCCAAACTATTGAAGGTGTTTATGAAGATGTAATGACAATTATATTAAATTTAAAATCAGTAGTATTTAAAAATTATTCTAATGAAGCTAAAACAGTACATTTAAATGTTACTCGTGAAGGAGAAGTAACAGCAGCTGATATTACTCATGATGCTGATATTGAAATCATTAATCCTGATCAAGTAATTGCTCATTTAGCTAAAGATGCTACACTTAATATGGATATCACTATCACTAATGGTAGAGGATATGTAACAAGTGAAGAAAACAAAAAAATTTATAATATAAATAAAACAGGAGAAATAGCAGTAGACTCAAACTATACTCCTATTGAAAAAGTAGCTTATAGTAGAGAAGATGCTAGAGTTGGTCAAAACGAAAATTATGATAAATTAATTTTAGATGTTTGGACTAACGGATCTATTAAACCTGAAGAAGCAGTAGCTTTAGCTTCAAAAATATTAATCGAACATTTCACAATTTTAACTGATTTATCAGAAATAGCTAACGTTAGTGAAATGATGGTTGAAAAGACAGAAGATCCTAAAGCAAAAGCTTTAGAAACTCCAATTGAAGATTTAGATTTCTCAGTTAGAGCTTATAACTGTCTAAAAAGAGATGGAATTCACACTTTACAAGATTTAGTAAATAAGAGTGAATCTGAAATGATGAAAATTCGTAATTTAGGTAAGAAATCACTAAAAGAAGTTTTAGACAAAATAAGAGAATTAGGCCTAGTTTTACGTGATGATGATAAATAGGAGGAAATAGTTATGGCATATAGAAAATTAGGAAGAGACAATAAACATAGAAGAAGTATGTTAGCAACTCTAACTAAACAAGTTGTTATGAATGAATCTATTACAACTACAGAAACTAGAGCTAAAGAAGTACGTAAATTTGTTGATAAAATGATTACTTACGGAAAAAAAGGAGATTTAGTTTCTCGTCGTAAAGCATTAGCATTCTTACATAATGATAAAGAAGTTGTTAATAAAATATTTAATGATTTAGCAGTTCGTAATGCTAACAGAAACGGTGGATATACTCGAATTCTTAAAGTTAATGAAAGACGTGGAGATAATGTCTTAATGGTTATGCTTCAATTAGTTGAAGGACCAGCAGAAACTAAGAAAGAAGAAAAAAAATCTACTAAAAAAGAAGATAAAAAGGCAGAAAAAAAAGAAGCTAAAAAAGACGAAGCAAAAGTAGAAAAAAAGAAAGCAACAAAAAAAGCTGATAAAGAAGAAGCTTAATTAATAATAAAAACCTATTTGTTTACAATTAGGTTTTTTATTATAAGTATTATAAATTAATAAAAGTAGTATAAAACTAGAAATGATTTAGTTTGTTTGATATAATGAATATATATGAGGTGATTAGATGAAAGCATTAATAACAGGCGCCTCATCTGGAATTGGACTTGATATGGCGAGGTATTTATCGACTAAAAAGGTTGAATTATTTCTTGTGTCAAGATCAAAAGAAAAATTAGAAATGATTCAAAAAGAATTACCTACAAAAGTTACTGTTATAGTAGCAGATTTATCTTTCGAACAAAAAGTAAAAGAATTATATGCTTTAGTTAAAAAAGAAAATATAGACATTCTAATTAACAATGCTGGATTCGGTAAGTTCGGTAATTTTACAGATACTAATTTAAATGATGAGATAGAAATGATTGATCTAAATATTAAAGCTGTTCATATTTTAACTAAATTAATATTAAAAGATATGGAAGATAGAAATAGTGGATATATACTAAATGTAGCTTCTTCAGCAGCTTTTCAACCAGGACCATTAATGGCTACATATTACGCAACAAAATCATATGTATATAACTTAAGTGAAGCTATATACTATGAAGAAAAGAAAAAGAAAAAGAACGTTCATATATCAGTTCTTTGTCCAGGACCAGTAGATACAAATTTCAATAATGTCGCAGGAGTAAAATTTGGGGTTAAGCCTATGACTAGCAAAAAAGTTGCTAAATACGCAATTGATAATATGTTTAAAAATAAATTATTAATAATACCAGGCTTTACTATGAAATTAATAAGATTCTTTATTAGATTTATTCCAAATAAATTACTACTAAGAATGACATATAATATTCAAAAGAAAAAAGTCAACTAATAGTTGACTTTTATTAATCAGGAGGAAGATATGATAAATAATTATATAGAATTAAATAAGATTAATTATAAAGATATTCTAAATAATTTTAGTATATCTTTCGCTAAAAATAAGTTTTACACTTTAACAGGAGCTAATTCATGCGGAAAAAGTACCTTATTAAGGCTAATTTCAAATGAAATAGAATTAATTGATGACATAAACCTAAATGACAAATTACTCTCAGATTACGATAAAATAGACTATAAAAAGAAAGTTACATTATTAGATGAAAGAAATATAGATTTTATAGAAGAAACAATATCTAATGAAATAAAATTAATTCTATTAAAGAATAATAATTATAGTAAAGAATATTTAAAAAGCACTTTATTAAAATATAATTTATATGATAATAGAAATAAAAAGATAAATAATTTAAGTTTAGAAGAAAAAATATATTTAATGTTTATAAAAAAAATACTAAGTAATTATGAAGTTATTTTAATAGATGATATAGATAATTATTGTAGTGAAACAATTATGAATAGAATAATAAATTTAATTAATTTAAATAAAAATAATAAATTATTTATTATGACAATAAAAAATATAAATTATTCATTAGAAAGTGATAAATTAATAGTTATTAATAAAAAAGGAATAGTATTAGAAGGTAATCCAAAAGATGTATTAAATAAAGATAATATTTTGAATAAGAATGGTATAGAATTACCATTTATGTATGATTTATCTATTAAATTAAGAGATTATAATTTAATAGATGAAATAATACTAGATACAGACAGGATGATAGATGAATTATGGAAATAAGATATAAAAATTATAAATATGAAAAACAAAATATTAACTTTTGTTTAAATGAAAATACAATATATGGTATTACAGGAACTAAATACAAAGAATTTCTATCTATTTTCAATATAATAAATAAATATACAAATGTAACTATTAATAAAAACAAATTAAATAATAAAAATATATTTTTTTATCAAAATAAAATAACTAATATAAAAAAGATAAATGAATTAGACATAAAAGTTGAAGATTATCTAGAAAAGATAATAATAGATTATGATTTACAAATAAAAAATATAAATAAAAAGATAGAAGATTCATTAACTATAGTAGGAATAAATAAAGATAAAAAAGAACTATATATAAAGGATCTATCTACTTCTGAAAGAAATTTATTAAGAGTAAGTGTCTCTTTACTATTTAATCCAGAAATAATAATATTAGAAGAACCTTACTTTAGTTTAGACATTAAGAATATAAAAAGATTAAATATTTTATTTAATAGATTGACAGATCAATATAATAAAACTATTATATTAGGAAGTTCAGATTCAAATGA
This sequence comes from uncultured Erysipelotrichaceae bacterium, assembly GCA_902789225.1. Lineage (GTDB taxonomy): Bacteria > Bacillota_I > Bacilli_A > RF39 > UBA660 > RUG343. The sequence goes on along the minus strand of CADANC010000002.1, from coordinate 62,890 downwards.
ATTATATAAATATACAAAGAAAATGATATTTATAAGTAATAATAATATAGTAAAAATAGGTGACACAAAAGAAGTATATAAGAATGTAAAATTTTTAAAAGATAATGCATTTGACATACCAGAAAGTGTAATGTTTACGTATAATGCAAACAATAAAAAGAATATAAAATTAGATTATTTACAAGATATTAGAGATACTATCAAAGATATTTATAAACATATTTAAGGGGGAATATTATGAGATACCTAATAAAATTTTCATATGATGGAACAGATTTTACAGGTTTTCAAAAACAACCAAATAAAAGAACAATTCAGTCATGTATAGAAGAAGCAGCAACGAAAGTTAATAATGATAATAAGGTAAATTTAGTTGCGACAGGAAGAACAGATAAAGGTGTACATGCACTTGTCCAATATGCACATATTGACATAGACGTAGACATTACTGAATACAAATTAAAGAGAGCATTAAACACATTTTTACCAGATGACATTCATATAATATCCACAAAAACTGTGGATAATGATTTTAATGCAAGATATGATGTGAAAGAAAAGACATATAAGTATTATATTAATATAGGTGAATATAACCCAATCACAAGAAATTATATGTTTCAATATAATCATGAATTAAATATAGATAATATGAAAGAATGTATTAAAGAATTTATAGGAGTTCATGATTTTAGAGCATTTGTCACAGAAAACAAAGAAAAAGAAAATTGTATAAGAGAAATTTATAAAGCCTCTGTTGAAGAAAAAGATGATATTATATGTATCACTTTTACTGGAAATGGATTCCTACGTTATCAAGTAAGAAATATGGTAGGAATACTTATAAAAGCAGGAGAAAACAAAATAACAAAAGATGATATAAAAAGAATAATTGAATCAAAAGATAGAACTAAGTCTGGAAAAACTGCACCAGCAGTAGGCTTATTTTTAACAGATATTAAATACTAGAAAGGAGCACTATGGATACATTATTACCAGGACTAACAATAACATTAGTACCTTCACCAGCAGCGTTAACTACAACTACTGTAACAGCAGCACCTTCACTTACAGATGATCAAAATTTACAAACACTAACCACATCTCTAGGTTCTACTGCAACTACAGCTTCATCATTCGCAGGCGGTGGAGTTGATTACAGTAATTATTATCAAACAGCAGCTTATGTAGAATCATTGTCTGATGATGAACTAGCAAAATTAACAAATGAAATAGATAATACTATAGATGAAAATAGTAAAGCAAAAGTATATATTAATACTAAATCATAGAAGTAGTTATACTTCTATTTTTTTGACTAAATACAAAAAATGTGGTATAATATAGCGCGAAATCTGATATAAGGGGGTTTATCAGATGAAAAGTGTAGAAGAAAAAATAGATTACAACAAAAAAATTGAATTATGTAAGAAACTAGGAGCAGATAAGTTCCAAAAGGTTGTATTCAAAGCAGAAGAATTAAAATTTAAATTCATAAGAAGATTTATACCTAGATACATTGAACATATGGATAAATTATATGACTGGATAGGTAAAAAAGAATTAGAATCTTCTAAAAAATCACTAAAAAAATATAACAAAATAAAAGAAGACACTATCAAGAAATTATCTAAAACTACTTCTGAAGAGAAAAAGAATAAAATTAAACAAAGAGCGAATAGAAAGTTAAAAAGAATAAAACAAAGAATTATTCCTGAAGAAGTAATTAAGAAAAATGTTCAATCTAATAAAATATTAATGAGAAAAGAATACTACCTATCACAAAATAGAAACTATCATATGGATCTAGATAGACCAACAGAGATGTTATCATATCTAGAATATAACAAAAGAGTTCATATGAATGGATTAAAAAGAAATGCAGTTTTCCTCCCTATATTTACAGGATTATCAGTAGCATTTCCTATTACAACACCTTTAGTAGCATATGAACTTGCTTCTACATTTATTAATTTTCAATGTGTAAATATCCAAAATTGTAATATTTATAGATTTAAACAAAAAGAAGAAAAATTAAAGAAAATAGAAGAAACAAGAGCAAAAACTAATATTAAAAAATATGGAAAAGTATCTTCTATAATTAGTAAAGAACTTGCAAAAACTGAAGATAGATTACCAACAATGGATGAAATAATTGCTAGTGTTGGGGATGACAAAGAAGCATTAGCTGAATTGAGACAATTAGCACTAAGTACTATGTCAAAAAGAAATGCAATTAATGCTAAAACAAGAAAAAAAGGAGGAATATAATATGGTATTATCAACATTACAAACAACAACAGGAGTAGCTATAGCAGGAGGAGCAACAGCATCAACTGTTTCTGTTGGAGGTTATCCAATAATTAAAGATGGAGATGACTTTTTAATAGATACAAAAGCTGCAAGAAAAGATTTAACTTCATCACTAGTTTGTACAGGAGCAACAGTAGCTGCAAACTGTTTAAGTGGTTTATCAGCTCAAGCAGCAGAAATAAATGATACTAAAGCATATATTGAAAGTTTATCTGATGAAGAATTAGCTCGTTTATGTGATTTAGGAGATCAAGAATTAACTTCTTCACCAAAGATATTAACAAAATAATATGAAAGAAATAGTAACTAATAAAACATTAGAAGTAGTTGATTTATTATCAAATCAACCAATATCTAATTACTTAGATGAAGAAGATATAAAAGTATCATTTAATAATGCTGATATAAACGTTAAAGTAACAAAACCAATTGATGAAATAATACTAAAAATTGATGGTATTTTATCAGGAGATTCAATCGAAATGACTATTACTCAATCATCATGTGTAGAATCATCTCCTGAAGAAAAAATTGAGTTAGCTAATATAATAAATGGAACAATTAGAATTACTAATCCATATGAAGCAACAATATTCAAAGAAGAAGAAAAAGAAATATCATATTATGATGAGTTAGGTTTAATTAGAACAGATAAAAAAGGATTAGTAAAATCAAAAGAAACATTAGATTGTACAGTTAGGGATAATCTACTAGAATCAGAGTTTATTAGAAGGACATCTGAAAAGCATAAAAAGTATATAATATAAAGAAAAAGTATTGATTTTTAATACTTTTTTTAGTATAATCATAATCGGTACATTTAGAGATCCCCACGCAAATTAGATACCGGGTCTAATTTAGTAATAAGGAGAAATAATATGACAAGTTATATGCAAAAAAAAGAAACTATTAAACGTGATTGGTATGTTATTGATGCTGAAGGAAAAGCTCTAGGTAGAGTAGCAGCTTTAGCAGCAACATACTTACGTGGAAAAAACAAACCAACTTATACTCCTCACATTGATTGCGGAGACAATATTATCATTATTAATGCTGAAAAAGTATTATTAACAGGTAATAAAGAAAATACTAAAATGTATTACAACCATTCAATGTATGCAGGTGGACTAAGAGAAAGAACTGCTAAAGTTATGAGAGAAAGATATCCAGAAGAAATGGTAGAACGTGCTGTTAAGGGTATGTTACCTCATAATAGATTAGGTAGACAAATGGCAAAAAAATTATTCGTATATGCTGGAGCAACTCATAAACATGAAGCACAAAAACCAGTTGCTTTAGAGGTTAAATAGGAGGGTTTATGGCAAAAGAAAAAATGAATGTTTATACTGGTACTGGACATAGAAAAACTAGTGTAGCCAGAGTTAAATTAATTCCTGGAACAGGAAAAATAACAGTTAACGGAAAAGACGTTGATGAATATTTTACTAATAAAATCTTAGTTATGGACCTATGCCAACCATTAGATGTTACTAACACTCGTGAATTATATGATGTAGTAGCTGAAGTAAAAGGTGGAGGAACTACTGGACAAGCTGGAGCAATTCGTTTAGGAATTACAAGAGCTTTATTACAATTAGATAGTTCAACACCAGCAGATTCTGATAATAGTTTTAGAAAAGTATTAAAAGTTAATGGTTTCATTACAAGAGATTCTCGTAAGAAAGAACGTAAGAAACCAGGTTTGAAAAAAGCACGTCGTGCACCACAATTTAGTAAACGTTAAGAAGTTTTTAAAAGCCCACAAAATGGGCTTTTTTTTATGCCTATTTATATAAAGTAATAATAAACTACAATTGTTAACAAAATATAATTATGTTGTATAATTAAATAAAAGATATATTATTTCATGTAATAAATAATATTAAGTGAAAGGTAAATAGTTATGAAAATTATAAAAAAAGATGATGCTATTATTGGCACTAATAATGATAATTGTAAAACTATAGAATACTCTTTTGGAGATAAAGATATTGATATAGGAGTAGCAACTATAACAGGAAGATATCCTGAATCTGGATATTGCATTAATTTAGTAAGCAAAGAATTAATTTATATACTTGAAGGATCAGGAGAACTTTATTTTGAAGATCAAACCATAAATTTTTCACAAGGTGATGCTATTTTAATAGAAAATAATAAAAAATATTATTGGAAAGCAGACTATTGTAAAGTGTCTATGTCATGTTCACCAGCGTGGAGCCCTGAACAATATAAAGTAGTAGAGTAAAAAGTCTAATATTTAGACTTTTTTTATTTAATTATAAAACCGTTAATATGTTATAATAATAAATTAAATGAGGTGATACTATGAGCAGAGTATTAGGCTATGACTGTGATGGTAATGAAATATATGAATACAGAGTTTTGAGGGCTATATGGTCTAATGATATTGATATAAAAGAGTTGCTAGATGCAGATCCAAGACAGTATTGTGCAGTTGTTGCTGAAGATGGTATTGCCTATGCAATTAGTGTTTATGATTGGTGGAATAAAGACTTAATTATAGAACGTGAAAATAGAAAACCAGATTCTGAGATTCCTATAATTATTAAACCTATTTCAGAAATGGAAAATTATGAATGTGCAGTAGATAGTAATGGTAATGAGTTTTATTATGACTTAGACAAAGATAAAATAAAAAAGAAATTGAATACTTTATTAGAAAAAGATAATGAATTAGATCAAGTACGAGATATAGCAGAGTCTCTAGATTTAAAATTTGCTCTTCATGATTTAAAAAAACAAAAAAAAGAAAATGTTAATGCATTTGATATATCTAGTAATCTAGTTTTCTTTTATCCACTAAATGATGGTGAACCTACATGCGCGTTTAGTTTTTATAAAAATGAAAAATTAGTACTTGATAATAGGAGTGAGTATAGTCAAATATCTAATTTGGATGAAATTATTAGACAAATGGTCAAATTATATAATCAAGCACTAGATAGCAGAATTGTATTAGATCCATATTATTTCATGCTAGAATTAACAGATGATATTTGTGAAGATTATCATGGAAAAGCAGAATTAGTTATTACTGAAAAAGTAATTAGAAATCAAAAATTAAATGAAACAAATTTCGATGAAGCAAATAAGTACTATATTAATCACTTTTTAGATCATTTTATTGGTTGGAATTTCGGATTATCAGTAAATAGAAATGAAGTATTAAAAAAAGAATTAGAAGAATTAAATAATAAAGTTATAGATATGGGTATAAGAGAATATGCAGGATCAGGACTTGAAGTATATGGTTATGCATATGAAGCATATAATGGATTACAACATTATAATTTACCTACAAAAAAAGTAGATCCTAAGAAGAAAAAAATGAATAAAGATAATTAAAAATCTTTATGATATAATCGATCCAGGAAGTGATAATATGATATTAGAAGAATTTGATGAAACTATTAATTCAACATTTGACCCATATGAAGTAGAAAATGTTGTAGAAGGATTTCCAAAAGTAGGAGTTACTTGTTTTTCTAAGAAATTATTTGATCAATTAGTTGATAAGTTTAATGGTATTGAAATAGCACTAAATTCAAATGGAAATGGTAAATTACCAATATATAAAATAAACTATGAAGGACATGAACTAGCATTATTTATGTCTAGAGTTGGAGCATCAGCTTGTATTGTTCAATATGAAGAAGTATTTGCGATGGGACTTGAGAAAATGGTTGTATTTGGAACATGTGGTGTACTAGATAGAAGTATAGATGATCTAGCAATCATAATTCCAAATAGTGCTGTCCGCGATGAAGGAACAAGCTATCATTATATGAAGTCATCAAAAGAAGTAGAGGTTAATCCAAAATATCAAGATGAATTTATAAAACTATTAAATGAACATGATTATTCATATAAAGTAGGCAAAGTCTGGACAATAGATGCTCCATATCGAGAAACAAGAACTAAAGTCGCAAATAGAAAAAATGAAGGCTGTATTTGTGTTGATATGGAATGTTCTGCTATATCAGCATTAGCTAAATTTCGTAATAAAGAAATATTTCAATTCTTTTATGCTGCTGATAATTTAGATTCAGCAAAATGGGATAAAAGATCTCTAGGAAATAGTGAAAAATTAAGTGATAAAGAAAAAATAGGATTATTAGCTATAAAACTAGCTATAAATATAGAAGATTAATCAATTTATTTAGTTTAAATCAAGACAAAAAGTTCAAATTGTTGAACTTTTTTCTATAAAAAAATATTTACTATTAAAAATTAGTATATCGAAGTATATCTTTTTCTTTTTATATATTGATAATTTAACGAAAAATAGATATAATTTAAATTAGGATAATAAGGATTAGGGGTGAACCTAGTGATAGTAAGGCTAATCAAAAAAAGACAAATTTATAATTTTACATTGCCTACAGAAATTAGCGGTAATTACTGGATTACAGATACAGACTATCTAGGCAATCAAAGAAACCTAATCAATGTAGAAGAGTATCATGGTCACTGGAAAATTAAATCTGACTTTGAAACAAAGATTATGAATGGTGATGAAGAACTAAAATCAGCTATTTTAGAAGATTATCATCTATATTTCTTAAAAGTAAATACTGATAATGAATATGTTATTTTATATTGTTCACCATCTATAGAAAAAGAATCAGTTAGATTACAACCTAGAAAAGATGGAGATTTATTAATCGGAAATGATAACAATTCAGCTATTTTTTATTCTCATCCATTAGTATCTAGACAACATGCTAGATTAATTTATAGTAATAAACAATGGATTATTCAAGATTTAAACAGTAAGTATGGAACTTACGTTAACAATGCTTCTATCGGAACTCAAGCACTAAATTATGGCGATATTGTTTTTATCATGGGATTAAAAATAATTATAATGCCAGATTTTATAATGATTAATAATATTGGTAATTTAGTTAGTTTTGATAATAATATATTTGAAATACAAGGATCAATCGTACAAGAACTAACAGTTCAAGATAATCCTGAAGAAGAACAAATTGAGTTCTTTAAAGAAGAAGATTACTTCTATAGAGCACCTCGATTTAAAACAATGATTGAAGATGCTGACATTCAAGTTGATGGTCCTCCAGGAAAACAAGAAGAAGATAAAACACCAGCAATATTCACAGTTGGACCAATGATAACAATGTCAATGATGTCTATGACAATGGTTTACTCTTCTCTTCAAGGAGTAATAGACGGAACAAAAGATATAGATTCAGCAATGCCAACTCTTGTCATGGGTGGAGCAATGATATTAAGTATGCTATTACTACCAGTACTTAATAGAGCATATCAAAAAAGACAAAGAAGAAAAAGAGAAGTTCTAAGACAAACAAAATATATAGAGTATATCAATGAGATGAGAGAAGAAATCAAGAGTACTATGAATATTCAACGTCAAATACTTATTGATAACTATCTACCATTATCTCAAACTGAAGAAATAATCTTTAAAAAGAAAAGATCATTATGGGAAAGAGAATTAGATCAAGATGACTTCTTATCATTAAGATTAGGAATAGGTTCAACAGAACTACAAGGAAAATTATCATTTCCAGAAAAACACTTCTCATTAGATGAAGATAATCTATTAGAAGAAGTATATAAATTAGGACAAGAATCAACAATATTAGAAAATGTTCCTATAGCAGTTTCATTTATCAAAAATAAAGTTGCAGCTATCATAGGAACAGCTCAAAATAAACAAAAATTTATTGAAGGATTAATTCTTCAAATGATTGCTTATCATTCATATACAGATTTAAAAATTGTTTTATTAACAGATGAATTAAGAAAAAATACATGGTCATATTTAAAGGTTGTTCCTCACTCTTGGAGTGATGATAAATCCTCTAGATATTTTGGAACTAACTTAGATGAAGCAAAAGAAATTTCTCTTCAATTAGAAAAAGAATTCCAAAGAAGAAAAAATGTTGAAGAAAACGGAAAAATAATTTTATCTGAAAAAGATTATCATCATTACAGACCATACTATTTAATAATAACAGATGATTATAAAGCATATAGAGATTTGGATATTTTAAAAGATGTTTGTGAATCACCTATTAACTATGGATTTAGTTTAGTAGTTATTAGTCCTAGATTGATAAATATACCTAATGAATGCGAAACATTCATTTCAGTAGGTGATAAAAAATCAGGAGTCTTTGAAAATGAGTTAGTATCTAATAAGCAAAAAGAATTTATTGCTGATTATGATGATTACTTAAATATGTATGAAGCTTGTAAAGTACTAGCAAACGTTCCAATAGACATGGTAAAACAATCTCGTGCATTACCTAATGGAATTACTTTCTTAGAAATGTATAACGTAGGTATGGTAGAACAATTAAATATTCAAAATAGATGGAAAATGAATGATCCTACTAAGTCTTTAGCAGTTCCAGTTGGTCTAGATAAGTCACAAGAATTATTTAAATTAGACTTACATGAAAGATTCCATGGACCACACGGACTAATTGCAGGTATGACAGGTTCAGGTAAATCAGAATTCATAATTACATATATTACTTCACTAGCAATTAACTTCCATCCATATGAAGTACAATTTGTACTTATCGACTATAAAGGTGGAGGCTTAGCCGGAGTATTTGAAAATAAAGATACTGGATTTAAACTACCACATTTAGCAGGAACAATAACAAACTTAGATACAATTGAAATGTCTCGTTCTCTTGCATCAATTCAATCAGAACTTCGAAGACGTCAAAGATTATTCAATGAAGCCAGAGACAAATTAAATGAAAGTACAATAGATATTTATAAATATCAAAGCCTATATCGTAAGGGTCAAGTTGATAAACCTATATCTCACTTACTTATCATTTCAGACGAGTTTGCCGAGTTAAAGGATCAACAACCTGAATTCATGGATCAGTTAATATCTACTGCACGTATCGGACGTTCTTTAGGAGTCCATCTAATTCTAGCAACTCAAAAACCATCCGGTGTAGTAAATGACCAAATTTGGTCAAATGCTAAATTCCGTGTATGTTTAAGAGTTCAAGATAGATCAGACTCTATGGATATGATTAAAGTTCCAGATGCAGCAGAATTAAAAAATCCAGGTCGTTTCTACTTACAAGTAGGTTATAATGAACTATTTGCTCTAGGACAAGCTGCTTGGGCAGGAGCACAATATTATCCTCAAGAAAAGAGAAAGAAAAGAGTAGATAAATCAATAGATATATTAGATAACGTAGGTAATAATATAAAATCTTTAGAAGAAAAGAATAATGAAATATTAATTGCTTCTAAAGGTGAAGAAATTACTAATCTTGTTAAATATATTGTTGATGTAGCTAAAGAAGAAAATATTTTTGTTGATAAGTTATGGCTAGATAGAATTCCTGATTATATCTATGTTGATGAACTTAAGAAAAAATATAATTATCATGCCCAAAAGAATAATATAAATCCAATTATTGGAGAATATGATGATCCAGACAATCAAAAACAAGGATTATTAACATTACCTTTATCTAATAGAGGAAATACAATTATTTATGGTTCTCAAGGAGCAGGTAAAGAATTAGCTCTACAAAGTATAATTTATAATATAATTACAACTCATACACCAAAAGAAATAAATCTATATTTAATGGATTTTGGTGCAGAAACTCTAACTGCATTTAGAAAAGCTCCACATGTAGGTGAAGTAATTCTATCAACTGATGAAGAAAAAATTACTAATATGTTTAAAATGTTAGATGATGTAGTTGAAGAAAGAAAAAAATTATTCATTGATTACAATGGATCTTATGATTTCTATATAAATCATGGTGGAAGACAAATACCTACAATTTTAATTGTTATTAATAATGTTGAAGCATTTATTGAAACATATGAAGCCTATGAAGATAGACTAGGACAACTAACAAGAGACTGTTTAAAATATGGAATTATCTTCTTAGTTAGTACAAATGGTGCAAATACAGTAAGATATCGTCTAAGACAAAACTTCTCTCAAAATGTTGTATTACAATTCAATGATGCATCAGATTATGGAACAATTCTATCAGGAGTTAGAAAGAAACAACCATCTAAAATATATGGTAGAGGTTTAATTGCTATAGATAATGGAATATATGAATTCCAAACAGCATACTCATATAAAGAAGAAAAAATTGCAGACTACATCAAGGTAGTATGTGATAAATTAAGTAATTTCTTTGGAGAAGAAAGAGCAAAGCATATACCTATCTTACCAGAAGTTGTTTCAAGGAACTTTGTAAGTTCAATGTTAGGAGACTTAAAAACATTACCTGTTGGAGTATATAGAGATACATTAGAAATATCTACTATTAACTTACAAAATAATTATATGTATTTAATTACTGGAGATGATGTAACTCAAGAACCATCATTCTTAAAAGGAATCATATCTAATCTACAAGCAACAAATTCAAGAGTAGTAATTCTAGATAGTTTATCAATTATCAGAGGATTAAATTCTGAAAATATTATTTATGATGAAGATACCTGCTTAGATGGATTTGAACAAATGAAGAATATTTACAATAGTAAAATAGGCAAACAAGATGATGTTATGACTGTATGTGTAATTACCGGTATAAAACAATTAGTAAATAAATTCCCAGCAGATATTAAAACTAAATTTAGTACTTTAATAACAGAAGCTCAAAAAACAAAAACTATTAAATTTGTAATTGTAGATACAATAGATAGTATTAAACAATTAGCTTATGAAGTATGGTTAAAGCCATCTCTAGATTTATCATCAGCTATTTGGATAGGAAATGGTATTTCAAACCAATTCACTTTAAAAGTAACAACATCATCAAGATTACTAAGACAAGAATTAAAAGAAGGTTTTGGTTATATCATAATAAAAGGAAAAGCATTTGTTATTAAACTAATGTCAGATGAGTAGGAGGTAATATGAATAAGAATAAAATATTAATAGAATTATTAGTGCCTTCTATTGAAAAAACATATGATTTATTTGTACCAGTAAATAAAAAAGTAGGAACAGTAAAAAGATTAATAGAAGATGCTCTAGCAGATCTATCTAATAAGAATTATGTTCCTAGAAAAGATACTAATTTCTATAGTTATGAAACAGGAAATATATATGATGTAAATCAAACTATTATTGATACAGACTTAGTAAATGGTTCTAAAATAATACTTATATAAAAGAAAGGATTAATATTATGAAGGAAGAACTCATAAAAGCAATAAATACAATATTTGAATGTACTAAAACTATGCGTGAAAATTATCCTGATCAAGATAATATTAATCGTATAGAAGAAGTAGAATCATATAAAGAAAAGATAGCAGCAAGTGTAGAAAAAATTAATAAGGTGAAGCCTAATGCTCCAACGATGGAGGTGTTAGGTAAATGATAGGAAATCTAAGTTATGATCAAGTATCTCAAGTAGTTAAAGTATTAAAACAATGTAATGAAAAACTATCAGCTGTTCCAGAAGAACAAAGAGATACAGTATTTCAAGAATTTTTCTCAGTAGTAGAAGGTTACTATAAATATTTAGATACATTAGTACAAATAAATAAAGATGCAGATGAAGCATTAAAGGAACTAATAAAAAATTAGTTCCTTTTAAATTTTATATAAATAATGTATAATAATAATAGGTGATACTATGAAAATGAAAGAATTTAAAAATCTCGATGAACAAGTAGATATCCTAAGAAAAAAAGGGTTAACAATAAAAGATGAAGAATATGCAAAAAATATTCTTCTAAGAGAAAATTATTTTTTTTTAATGGGATACAGACATTTATTTACTGATAATAATAATGAAATAAAATTAGATGGTTATAAAGAAAAAAAGTTCCTTCCAGGAACAAGATTCGAAGAACTATATAGTCTATTTTTATTTGATAGAACTCTTCGTAATATAGTATTTAAGTATTTATTAGTAATAGAGAATAACTTTAAATCAGTTACTTCATATGTATTATCAAGAAAATATGGTTATAAAGAAAAAGAATACTTAAGAGCAGAAAACTTTACTAATAAACCAGAACAACAAAGACAAGTAAATGATTTAATTTCTAAGATGAAAAGGCAAATAAGAATAAATGGTCCTCAACATTCAGCAACTCAACACTATTCTTATAATTATGGATATATTCCTTTATGGATCTTAGTAAAAGTATTATCTTTTGGTATAGTAAGTGAATTATTTCAAATATTAAAAGAAGAAGATAAAAGAGAAGTATCTCGTACATATAATGTTGAAATAGATGATTTATTAAATTATTTACCAATACTTGCTAACTATAGAAATTTATGTGCTCATGAAGATATATTATTTGAAAATAAAACTACTAAGCCAATAAATGATACTATCTATCATAGATTATTAAAAATACCTCAACAAGATGGTGAATTTACATGTGGAAAAAATGATTTATTCGCATTAGTTATAATATTAAAACAATTACTATCAAAAGAAGATTTTAAGAACTTTATATTAGAACTAGATAATGCTCTAACTTCATTAAATTATAATCTATATACAATAAAGATTGAAAAAGTATATGATAGAATAGGATTCCCAAGTAATTGGAAAGATATAATGAATATAGAAAGAAGATTAGATAATGAAGCAAAGGAATAAGTTTATTTTTACTCTAATATTTTCATATATATTAGGAGCAATAACTATAATGGCTATATTAAGATGGAGTCCAATACTAGATGTTAAGCCGATTGAAAAAAATAATATATATGAAAAGAATTCACTAGCTCCATCAGTTGATAAGGTTAAAGATTCTGTTATGGGAGTTAATTGTTATCAAGGAGGAAGTGTAGTTGGTACAGGAACAGCATTTGTATATAAAAAAGATTCAAAATATGGATATTTATTAACAAATAACCATGTTATCGAAGATATGGAAAAAGTAACCCTAGTAACATCAGAAGAAAAAGAAATAGAAGCAACTGTATTAGGAGGAGATAACTACCTAGATTTAGCTGTATTACGTATTCCAAAAAATGAAGTATTAAATATAGCTGAAAAAGGATCAAGTGAAAAAGCAAGAGTAGGAGATACGATATTTACGATAGGATCTGCAATGGGTAATAATTACCTTGGAAGTGTAACTTCAGGAATAATATCAGGAAAAGATAGAAAAGTAGAATTACAAACATCATCATATGAAAATGCTGACTGGGTAATGAATGTTATTCAAGTAGATGCAAGTCTAAATCCTGGAAATTCGGGTGGGCCACTACTAAATATAAATGGTGAAGTTATAGGAATATGTTCACTAAAATTAGTAGATCAAGAGATAGAAGGGATGGGCTTTGCTATACCTATAGAGCTAGCAATGTCTCATGTAGATGACTTAGAAGCTGGAAAGAAAATAGAATGGCCTGTTCTAGGAATTAATATGACTGATATTAATTCATCAACTAAGTATACATACAATACAGGAGATATCAAAAGTGGTGTTATAGTAACAGGAGTTATGAAAGATTCATCTGCAGAAAAAGGTGGATTAAAAGAAGGAGATATCATTGTAGAATTAGCTAATAAAGAAATAAAAGATGTAGCTAATTTAAGATATCAATTATATCAACATAAAAAAGGTGATACAATTAAAATCACCTATATAAGAAATGGTAATAAAGATGTAGCAAATATTAAATTACAATAAAAAAGAAGCAATTAAGCTTCTTTTTTCTTATTCATGTAAACAATTCCCATGATAGCACCAATAATAATTACAGCAACAACAAGTACTATAAAACTTGTACTATCAAATGCAGGTTCAGTAGCTTCGTTATCAGCATCTACTAAGTTTTCCATGATATCGAATCTTTCAGATGGTTCAACTTTATATTCTGCTTCGATTTCTGCTAATATAGCACTTTCCATATTAGAAGAAAAACCGCTCCAGTTTTGTTGACCAATTATTATAAATGGAACTCCACTTATTTCTTGTTTAAGAGTTTTTCCAACTTGATCTAATAGTTTTTGATTATCTTCATTATACCAAGTTTCATAAGAAATAAGTTGAAATTTATCTCCATATTTTGCTTCAATTGATTTAAACCACTCAATAGCTTCTTCACAATGGGGACAACCTTCACCTCTGAATAGATATACTTTAACTTCATTTGTATCTTTAATCTCAGCATCTGGCTTAGCTTCAGCATTAACAGCAAAAGGTAAAACTGCTAGAGAAAGTAATAATACAAATACATACTTTAAGTACTTCATAAAAACCTCCTACAACAATTATAACACAGATATATCAAAATCAGGTATAAAACTTTCTTTTTGAGTATCTCCCTCTTGAATAAAAGCATGTTTTACCCCTATATCACAGGCATAATCGATAACATCATCATATTCACTATCATTAACTTTTCTATTAAGATTTTCATACTTTTCTATATGAAATAGAGGAGTATATTGATTCATAATACTAATAATAATATTATCACCATATTTTTCATATAAATACTTAATAATTTTTTTACTATCATCAATGTGACCAGGTAACACAAGTATTCTAACGATTAATCCACTAATCATTAAATCATCTTTAATAACAAATTTACCAACTTGTTTATACATTTCATCTATGCTCTTAATAGCACATTCCCTATAATTATCACAATTAGAATATCTTTTTCCTAATTCATTATCATAGTATTTAAAATCAGCTAAATAAATATTAACTATACCATTCATCATCTCAATTGTTTCTACATTTTCATAACTACTAGTATTATAAACAACAGGAATAGTAAGCTTATCTTTAATACTATTAATCGAATATTTAATAAGAGGAGCATAGTGAGTAGGAGTAACTAAATTAATATTATGAGCACCTTTTTCTTGTAGTTCTAACATAATATCACTTAGTCTATCTAAACTAATCTTTTTACCATATCCATCATTAGATATTTTTCTATTCTGACAAAAAATACATTTAAGATTACAATTACTAAAAAAAATAGCCCCACTACCATGTTTACCAGATATAACAGGTTCTTCCCACATATGTAGAGAATAATAACTTACATATAAATCGCCAGAAGATTTACAAAAACCTAACTGTTTATATCTATTAACACCACAGTTTTTAGGGCATAAATGACAATTCTTTAATTCATTAAACTCCATCTAACACACCTCGAAGTTATATTTTATCACATTTTATTAACTTTAGTATTAGATTCAGGATATACTTTAATATCATTAGAACAAACATTATTATTTTGATCTAAATATGAAATGTTAATTTCTGGAGAATCTACATATCTCATTACATGAAATAAGTATTCAAAATCTCCAACACTGATAATATTCGTATAATTCATATAATCTATTTCATTTTTATCAGACACAATACCATCATAAGTATCATTAGTTATATATGCTAATTGATTAATAACTTTATCCATATTAGCTATACCAAAATTATATGCTTGAATACTCATTGGAATATTATAGTCATAATAAGTCGCAACATCTCTTAATATTACAGTTCCCACACTAATATTTGTCTTAGGATTTAATAATTCCTCTCTACTAATAGTAATAACATCATCAGCATATTCTTCAGGATTATCAGTCAATACTATTTTTACATCTTTATCATTAACAAAATCATGTGAAACTAATAACATATCAATCCAAGAATCAAATTGTACTTGCATAAGATTAGGATTAACTCCTGAAGATTCTTGAGTAATCATAGCTTTAATAAGACTAGGAGAGACACCATATTTTTTTCCAATTTCATTTGCTAAATCACCATAAGTCTCATCAACATACTTAAAATCATTACTATCAGTTTCTCTATCAAAATCATAATTTATTTGATTATTTTCAGTCTCAAGTATCATTTCATTAACTTCACTTAATTCTTCATTAGTTTCTTCTTCTGTCATATTTTCAATTCCAGTAGAATTAAGTGCTATATCATTACTAGTATCTTTATTTAATGATAAAACTATACCACTACCAATCATAGTAACAATTAATCCAGCAATAATTAAATTCCTAGCACCAGATTTATTACTTCTTTTATCATTATATTTCTTAAATGCTTTTTCTATTTTTCTAATATTATTAGGAATATAAACAAATAAATCATCATCATTAAATCTAGCTAAATTCTTAATAGTAACAACAGTATTACCATCACTCATTTCAATATAAGGAAATCTCTTTTTATTTTGAGTTCTTTCTTTTATTTTTACACTATGAAAAGATTGTTTACCTATTCTTTTTAATCTTCTTATCGCATCTTCATTTTTATACTTACGATCAGCATAATCATTAGAATATAAACAATTAAATTCACCATTTTTATTATAGTAGAATTCGTATCTATTCATATTATCCCTCATTATAATTATACCATTTCATAGCCAAATTTGATTATATTTGATTATATATGTTATAATACTTTACATATATAGAGGTGAAATATGATTAAATGGTTGAATAATGTCGTATCATCAATTCTATTCTTTTTAGTATACTTAATAATATTTTATTTATTCTCAAAAAAAGTCTCAGCATCAGTAATAGTATTAACTATAGTATTTTTTATAGTATTAGTGATTTCTGACGTTATAAGAAATGAAAAAAATTAGAGCTTAGCTCTAATTTTTATTTTTCTAGATTAAATTCAATCGCAACAACACCATATTTCATTTGATTCTCCATAGGATAATAAATATTCATATCTGCAGGACTAGCAATATCATCCTCATTATATCCTAAAGATAATTTATCATGATGTTTATATAATTCCTCAAAATTATCATAAGTATAAAGATTAGTAATCATACATTTAATCTTTTCATCTGTTTTTCTGTTAATAAAGGTTACTTCATCTCCAACATTCATACTTCTTCTTTTTTCATCATTTAATCTAACTTCAATACTTTTTCTACCTTCAACAATTGCTTTAAAAGAATCGTTATGTAAATGCATAATATGTTCCATATGCCTCACCTCACTAATTAAATTATAGCATTAAATATAAAAAAATCCACTAATTAGTGGATTAAAAGAATACAACATAAGAATAATATGTTAAGAATAATAATAACATCATTATTCCTTCAGGCTTAGTAATCTTTCTATCATTAAATGAGAATATAAATAATACTAATGAAGCAACAAATAATACCCCTAAATCAACATAATTAAATGCTATATTATTTATACCACCTAATATCGCAACAGGAAGACCTACAACAATTCCTATATTAAATATATTACTACCTATGACATTACCGATTGCTATATCATATTCACCTTTTCTAGTAGCTGCTATAGAAGTAGCAAGTTCAGGTAATGATGTTCCTAAAGCTACTATAGTAAGTGAAATCATTCTTTGACTAACACCTAATATTTCAGCTATTGTAGAAGCTCCATCTACAACAAATCTACTACCCATAATAATACCAACTATACCAAGTATAGTAAGTAAAGATGATTTAAATTTATTATATTTAATTGGAATATCTTGATCAGCATCAACTTTATTTCTCATCATAGATATTAAGTAATAAATAAATACTAAGAAGAATAGTAATAATACAATTCCATCTTGTCTAGTAAAACTATTTTCTCCTAATGAAAACATACCATCAGCCATTAATACTATAAATAAAGATGTTAATAATAATGCAATAGGTAATTCCTTCTTAACAGTATTATTTTTAACAGTTAAAGAATGAATTAGAGCACACGCACCTAATATTAAGAAAGTATTTAGTATATTAGAACCAATAACATTACCTAATATCATATCTCCATTATTACTAATTAATGACTGAATACTAACAGCAAACTCAGGAGCACTAGTACCAAAAGCTACTATTGTTAATCCAATTAGCATAGGACTTAACTTAAAATTTCTAGCTAAAGATGAAGCTCCATCTACAAAAATATCTGCTCCATATATTAGGATTATAAATCCAACTATTAATATTAATATATTAACTATCATAATTAATCACTTCCCATATAATTCTCATCATCATAATAGACACCACCATCATCTTCTCCAGTAATTTCATTTATTGAAACTTGCCCATTATTTACATCTTGTGTAACTTTATCACCATGCATATAAGAGTATAAATAATATGCTCTATAATCATCATTTAATTTATATACAAATGTATAAATATCATTTTGATCAGCACCATCTAAATAAAACTTAACTAGAGTCATATCACTATAATTATATATTCTAGTTATTTGTAATGTATTTGAATAACCAGCTATATCTTTAGTAAAACAAAATGCATTATTTTTTTCTTCATATTCATAATAATTACTTTCTCTATTTAATTCTAAATCAGAACCAAATATTTGATTAGATAATATATTCATAAATTTACTAGTAATACATACATTCTTTTCTCTACTAGTAAGCATAGAATTACAAATATAAGCTTTTAAATCATTATCTAAATCAGCTGTAAAATATTCTTCATTATATTCCATTTCACTTAAACTAGATAATTGTCCATATAGATAAGCAGTTTTTTTAGAAAAATACTTTTTTGTATTAAAACTCTCATCATTATCTTTATAAAATTTATTATTTAGTTTTAAATCTCTAACATCATTATAATTTTCTAATACTACATATAAATTATCACTATTTTTCATAATCCTATCTGCAAAAAACAAAAATATAAAAAATACTATCAATATAACTATAAGTATTATCAAAAGATTATTTTTATTTTTTCTAATTTTACTTCTATCTTTAACTCTATTCATATAAGACTCCTATAATACAATTATATAAAATTTTTTACAAAATAAAAAGTCTAAATAACTCTAATTGTTAAGAAATTTTTAAGATGTTATAATAAAAATAAGGAGTAATTATGAAGATAGGTTTAGTTTTAGAAGGTGGAGCACTTAGAGGTATATATACAGCAGGAGTATTAGATGTATTATTAAAAAATAATGTAAAAGTTGATAAAATAATAGGCGTTTCAGCAGGAGCATTATTTGGAGTTAATTATAAATCTAATCAACCCGGAAGAGCTCTACGTTATAATTTGAAATATTGTAATAATAAGAACTATATGAGTTTTTACTCATTATTAACTACAGGAAATTTAGTTAACAAAGAATTTTGTTTCGATAAATTAATAAATGAATTAGATCCATTTGATTTTGAAACATTTTCTAGTAGTAAAATCGACTTCTATGCAACAGTAACTAATGTAGAAACTGGAAAAGCTGAATATCATTTAATAAAAGATTTACGTAATGAAAAGGATTCAGAATATTTAAGAGCATCAGGCTCTATGCCATTTGTATCTAAAATAGTAGAAATAGATGGAAAAAAGTATCTAGATGGAGCAATCGCTGATTCAATACCAGTAGATAAGATGTTAACAATGTCTGTGGATAAAATAATTGTAGTACCAACTAGACCAATAGATTTTAGAAGAAGAAAAAAGACTACGATACTTAATAAACTTAAATATAAGAAATATCCTTTATTTGCAGATAAACTATCTAATAGATATAAAATGTATAATAAAGAAGTAGAAAGAATTATAGATTTAGAAAATCAAGGTAAAGTATTTGTAATAAGACCATCTAGATTTGTAAATATTAAAAGGTTAGAAAAGAATCCTGAAATCATACAAGAAATGTATGATTTAGGAGTAAGTGATACAAAGTCAAAGTTAAAAGAATTAAAAAAATATTTAGAAAGTTAAGGTGATAATATGTTTGAAAATAAGAAAGTATTTATTTTAGGCCTAGCAAGATCAGGCTTTGCTGCAGCAAAATATTTAATTAATCATAATAATGAGGTTTTATTAAATGATGGAAAACCAGAAGAAAAACTAGATGCTAATCAAATTAAAGAATTAAAAGATTTAGGAGTAAAATTATTCTTTGGATCTCATCCAGATGATTTGTTAGATGATTCTTTTGATTATTTAATTAAAAATCCAGGTGTTCCAATAGATCACAAATATGTTTTAAAAGCTAGAGAATTAGGAATAGAAGTAATTAATGAAGCAGAAATGACTTATAGATTATTACCTAAAGGAGTTAAGTTAATAGGAATAACAGGAACAAATGGTAAAACTACAACTACAACTTTAACTTATGAAATATTACATGAATATTTTAAAGAAAAAGTATTCCTAACAGGAAATATAGGCTTTCCTATGATAGATTTAATAGGAAAGGTTAAATCAGGCGATATAATAGTAATGGAAGTATCTTGTCAACAATTAGAAAACATGTCTAAATTTAAACCTGATATTGCTGTTATGACAAATCTAAGTCCTGCTCATATTGATTTCTTAAAAAGCTATGAAAACTATAAAAGAGTAAAAGCAAAAATATTTGGAGAACAAACTAAAAATGATATAGCAATTCTAAATAAAGAAGACAAAGAAGTATTAAATGAAACAAAAAATATTAAATCAACAAAGAAATATTTCTCTTCTAAAAAGAAAGTTGAAGGAACATATCTAAAAGATAATAAGATTTATTATAATGATGATTTTGTAATAGATAGATCTATTGTAAAAATTGCAGGACTACATAATATTGAAAATATAGAAGCAGCAATTACAGTTGCTAAAGAGTTTGATGTTCCAAATGAAGTAATTGAAAAAGTAGTAAGTAATTTCAAAGGAGTAGAACACAGACTAGAATTTGTAGATGAAGTAGATACTAGAAGATTCTATAATGATACTGAAGCTACAAATATTAAATGTACTCAAATAGCCTTATCTTCATTTGATAATGATATATTTTTAATTTTAGGTGGTCTAGATAGAGGACAAGACTTTAATGAATTAACTCCATTTATGAAAAATGTTAAAGGAATTTTAGCAATAGGCGAGTGTAGAGATAGAGTTAAAGAATATGGAGAATCTCTAAATATAAAAACAATAGTACATGAACACTTATCTGATGGTTTTAATGAATTATATGAAATGTCCACACCAAATTCTGTAATATTATTATCTCCAGCTTCAGCATCATGGGATCAATATAAAGAATGTGAAGTTAGAGGAGCTGAATTTAAAGAATTAGTTAAAAAATTAAAATAAGAATTATACAGGAATAAAAAGAATGAAAAAACTATTAATTATACTAATATTATTAATACCATTAAATATTTATGCAGAAGACATAAATTTATTAACAGATAAATATATCATATATGATGAAACATCAGATAAAGTAAGATTATCTAGTAATGAAAACGAAAAAGTAAAAATAGCTTCTATTACTAAAATAGCAACTACATTAGTATCAATAGAAGAAAAAACTAACTTAGATGAAAAAGTAACATATACATATGAAATTCAAAAGATGATACCATCTGAGGCATATGTATATGGTATGAAAGTAGGAAATGAATATACATATAAGGATTTACTTTATATAACACTATTATCAAGTGGAGCAGATGCCGCAACAACACTAGCTTATTATTCATCTGGCTCAGTAGATAATCATATACAAAAAATGAATGAATTAAGTAAAAAAGTAGGATTAAATGATACATATTATACAAATGTAATAGGACTAGATACAAATAATCCTTATTCAACAGCAACTGATCAATTAAATCTACTAAAATATGCACTTGAAAATCCTACATTCAAAGAAATATTTGAAACAAAAGAATATACTGCATCAACTGGTGATGTAGTAAAAACATCTACTGCTAGATATGCAGACAGCTTAAATTTAGATACTACAAGAATAACCGGAGCAAAAACAGGCTATACCGATTTAGCAGGATTATGCTTAATAGGAGAATTCACATCTAATGATCATAACTATTATTTTGTTTTATTAGATGAGCCAATATCTAATAATTATGATCATATAAGAGATGCTCTAAAATTAGTAAATTATTATGATACTAACTACAATGAAGTAACTATATTAAATAAGAATGATTTTGTTTTAGATATACCTATCATTAATTCAAAACAAAAATCATACAAAGTATTATCTCCTAAAGAAGTAAAGTATTATACTAATATTACTAATTATGATGAATCACTAATAAAATATAAATCAAATATTAAAGAATTGTCATATAAGAATAAAATTAATACAAATATTGGAAATATTGAAATATTATATAATGATGAATTAGTAGAAAAAATAGATATAACTTTAAATGAAAAACTAAATCCTAATATTCAATCATTTCTAAAAGATAATATCTTATTATTTATAATTCCAATATTAATAATAATATTAATAATAGCAATCAAAAAAAGAAGGCATAAATAATTAGCCTTCTTTTATTTTTATTAATTACAACTTGTACTAGTTGTATTACCATTTACATATTGTTGCATACAATATATATATTTTTGAGCATTAGTAGTTGAAGTACTACTTGAGCTTAAATGACTTAAATTATCTTTTGACTTTTTAATATATGCTTCAGTTACGATAACTCTACTTTCTAAATCACTAATAGCTGAACCATACTTTGTAACATCATTAACACTTGTTTCTATTGCACCAAAATGATTATTAACATTTTCAACTGTCTTATTCATATCTTCTAGTTTTTTATTTTGTTCATCTATTTTATTTTCTATTTCTTTTATTTTAGTAGTATTTCCATCAGTAGTTTTTCTAAGTTCAACAGTGCTATTTTCTCTTTTACTATCTTGATTAATTCCTAGTTCTTGCTTTAATGAATCAACTTCTTTATTTAACATAAAAGCATTAATAGTTGAAGCAAGAGATACTAAAAAACATGCAGCAACAATTAATGAAAAACTCAATGTCTTAAGATCTTTCTTCATAACATTACCTCATACCATAACATTATTATATTATATAAATAAAATAAATACAAAACAAATTATTGTAAAATTAAGACAATTGTCTTAATATTTATATATAAGAAGGTAGAAAAATATGAATAAAAAAGAATTATTAAGAACAATTAAGTTTACACTATTTTCTATTTCAGCAGGCCTAATAGAAATAGTATTATATGAATTATTAGATAATTTAACAAATTGGAGTTACTGGCCATGTTACTTAATAGCATTAGTAGCATCTGTCATTTGGAATTTTACTTTAAATAGAAACTATACATTTAAATCAGCAACTAATGTTCCTATTGCTATGACTAAGGTATTTATATATTATTTAATATTTACACCTTTATCTACAATAGGAGGAAACTATCTAGCAGAAACTCTAAAATGGAATGGAACTATAGTAACTTTACTTAATATGTTAATAAATTTTGTAACAGAATACTTATATGACAGATTTATAGTATTTGGTAATTCAATTGATACTAAGGAAAAAAATGATAAAAGAAAAGATAAATAGTATTAAAAACTCAATTCCAAATAATGTAAAACTAATAGCAGTATCTAAGACAAAATCAGTTGAAGATATATTAGAAGCATATAATGCAGGACAAAGAGACTTTGGAGAAAATAAAGTACAAGAATTAATTAATAAAATTGATAAATTACCAAAAGATATAAATTGGCATATGATAGGTCATTTACAAACAAATAAAGTAAAAGATTGTATTAGAAATGAAATAGTACTAATACATTCAGTAGATAGCGTAAAACTAGCAAAAGAAATAGATAAAGAGTCAAAAAAAAAGAATAAGATTACTAATATATTAATAGAAATAAATATAGGAAATGAAGACTCTAAGTTTGGAATAAGTCCTAGTGAATTAGAAGATTTCCTAAAACAAATAAAAGAATTATCTAACATAAATGTAGAAGGTCTAATGTGTGTTGCTCCAAATACTAATGATACTTCTAAATATTTTAGACAAATGAATGAACTAGCTAGAAAATATAATTTAAAAGAATTATCTATGGGAATGACAAATGATTATAAAGAAGCAATAAAAGAAGGATCAACAATGATTAGACTAGGAACATTAATATTTGGAGAAAGAAATTATATGAAAGAAAAAATAGATAAAATAATGACTATAATGGAAGAAATTGATTATGGTTTTAAAGATGATCAAAACAATAATCTAGTAGAAGATGATGATAAATGGAATGATTTTTCTAAATTTTATTATCTTTTATCACCAGAAGAATTATTAAAAACAAAGTGTGGAGTATGCTGGGACCAAGTAGAATTAGAAAGAAATCTTTTTGAAAAAAACAATATTGATTGTAAAACATATTTCATATATATAGATGATAATAAAAATTTACCATCTCACACATTCTTGACATATTCTGTGGATAATATATTTTATTGGTTTGAACATTCATGGTACAATTATAAAGGAATTCATAAATATAATAATGAAAAAGATATGTTAGAAGATATTAAAAACATATTTATTGATAGCAGAAAAGATGAAGTAGATGAAAATTACAAATTATATTTATATGAATATAAAAAACCTAACTATCACATCTCATGTGATGAATTCTATGAGTATATTAAAACTCAAAAAAGAATAATATAAAAGGAGAATATAATGAATAAAAAAATAGGATTATATATAGCCGTACTAATTATAGTTTTAGTACTATTATGTATATTAATTTTAAAAATTAATAAAAAAGATGTTAAGCCAGAAATTAATTATGTAAGTGAAATATCACTAAATAAAAAAAATTGGATTCACAGTATGAAAGAGTATAAAATAGAAGGAACAGATAATACTTTCCAAATAACAAGAAAAGTAAAATTTGATGCTGATACTGGAGACGGAAATACTACAGTTAGTTTTGCTATAGAAATACCATATACTATTACTATTGATGGAACTGAATATAATGGAGTTTATATATTAGGAGATACTTTTGATAATGAACAATATAATCCTGAGTATAATGTTGAAGTAACAAATCTAACTCAAGATGGAGCAATCCAAGTAAAATTAGAATATAAATAATCATAGTTTTCTATGATTATTTTTTTTATAAATTATGATATTATTAATATAAGGAAAGTGATAGTATGATTTGTGAAAATTGTGGTACAAAAAATGAAAATGATGCAGTTCATTGCAAGAAATGTGGAAAAAACCTTATAAAAAAAGAAAAGAAATCTATATTTGATAGAATAGATGATCTCTCAAGTACAATGAAGAAATTACTATTTATTATAATAGTTTTTGCAATCATAATTGCAGGAATTTATTTTGGATTGCGTTATGTATATGGTCCTAGAAAGACAGTAGAAAACTATATGGATTCTATTATTGATAAGGACTATGACAAAATAATAGATTATGCTTTAGGCGATGAAGATTTAACTTTTGTAGATAGAAAAGAAGTAGAAAAAGTTATAAAAGAAAATATTGAAGAACAAGAAGAAATAAGAAATTATGAAATTACAAAAATAAAATATAAAGAAAATGAGTTAAGAGCAACTGCTAAAGTATCAGTACTATATGCAAATGATAAGACAGATAATATAGAAATTGAATTAATAAATAGAGGATCTAAAAATCTATTTAAAAATAACTGGAAAATAATATCAGATAACCTAATAGATATAAAATTAGAAAAAAACTATGACATAGCTGTTCCTAAAGGATCAAATATTACTTTTGATGATAAAAAAGTAGATAAGAAGTATCTATTAAAAGATAATAATAAATATACAGGTCTAGATCTATATGAATTACCTGTAATAACAGGAGGTACTCATAAACTATCATTAGTAATAAATGGTGAAATAGTTAATAAAAAAATAACTACTGAAAAATTAGTTAAATTAAATGATATAGTCCAAATATCAAAAGGAGATTTATCAGATGATTCAATTGATGAATTAACTAAAAGAGTAGAAGATTCTTTATCTTCAATCATGAATGATCTAACTCAAACAGAACAAATTGTAATAACAAGTAATTATTCTAAGTATGTGGATAAAGACCATCTACAAGAAATATTTGAAGATAAAAGAAATGAATTATTAAAAGATGAAAAAGAATTGACTAATTTTAAAATTACAAACACATTACTTTCAAATGTATCTGTAGATAAAAAAGGTATTGTTCTAAGATACTTATTCACTTATGAATATGAAACAGATAAAAAACATGTATTTGCTAATTATATAAAAGTATATTTAGATAGTGATTTAAAAATAATAGATATGAATAGATTGCCATAAATAAGTTGAAACTTTTATGATTTAAACTTATAATAAGAATAGAAGAAAAGGAGTATTTATGAAAAATAAAGATATTATTTCAGCTGTTATAGGTAGTGCTTTCTTTGCAGTTCCATACTTAGCTTTTAGTACTCCTTTAGCTCCAGCTCTTGCAATAGGAGTAGCTGCATTTGGAGCAGGAGAACTAATCCTATCAAAAGATGTAATTATAAAAGGATATACTAAACCATTAAAAAAAGTAATTGAAGATGCTACAAAACAAAATAAAGAGATTCTAGCAACTTCAAAAAAGATAAATGATGGTGAGATTCAAACTTATGCATATAAAATTAATGGTACAGTAAATAAAATAATTAATACAATAAAAGAAAATCCAAATAAAGCTGAAAAACTAGATACATTCTTTGATTACTATTTACCTATGGTACTAAAGATATTAACTAAGTACGATAATATTGAAAATCAAGGATTATCTTCAGCAGAACAAAAGAAGTTTATGACTTCAGCTAAAAAGATGCTTTCAGAAGCAACTCTATCGTTTGAAAAAGTGTTAAATAACTTATATCAAGCTGAATTAATAGATGCAGATGCAGATATGAAAGTATTTAATACTATGTTAAAATCAGATGGAATAGATACTGAAGAAATAGAAGTCCAAAAAAAGGAGAAAAAGGATGAACAAGAATAAGATTATTGGTATAGTAGTATTTATTGTTTTAATAGTCGTTATTATCGTAATAGGAATATTAAAAAATTCATCAGTAAGTATTGTTAATACTAATCTAACAGATGTTTATGTCGCAACTGGAGGAGGAAAAGAAGATTTCCTAGCAGATGAAGAAGTTCAAAAGATATTAAAGAAGAAATATAAATTAAATGTAGTTTATGATTCTTGGAGTAATGGTAAAACAGTAGTATGGCCATTAATTAGAGAACAAGTTGGATATGGAAATAAAGATGTTATCAACAGAATAAAAGCAGGAGAGGCATTCACAATAAACTCAGAAGGAGTATCAAAATATGATGCATTATTCACATCTGATCAAAGATTCTATGACTACTATAAGCTAAGTCCTAATAAAGAAAAAGGAGAAGCAGATAGATATTACGTAACAAACGGATCATTAACACTAAATACACCAATAGTAATCTATTCTTGGAAAGATGTAGTTGATGCCTTAGAAAAAGAACAAATTGTAACAAAAACAGAAGATGGAATATACTATATTACTGATATGAATAAATTAATTAATTATATTCTTGAAGGAAAGAAATGGTCAGATATTGGATTAACTAATCTATATGGAAATATCAATGTTGCATCAACTGATCCAGTAACATCATCTCCAGGCGCAACATATTATGGATTATTATTATCAATATTATCAAATGGAGAAGTAAATTCAGAAAACATAGAAAAGAATTTACCTGCTCTTAAAAATTACTATAATAAATCAGGATATATGAATAATACACCTGCAGACTTGTTTGAAAGATATTTAAAAACAGGTATGGGTGGACAACCTATGATAGTAGATTATGAAAAATCAATGATAGAATTCGCAACTTCTAATAAAGGAGAATTTGATAATATAAAAGAAGATATTAGAATATTATATCCTTCACCAACTATTTGGAATTCACATTGTCTAGCAACTTTCACTGAAAATGGAGAAAAGTTATTAGAAGCATTCAATGATGAAGAAATAAGTCAAATAGCTTGGTCTAAATATGGTTTCAGAACTGGAATCACAGGCGGAAATTATGATGTATCTGAAATAGGACTAGGTATACCAAAAACAATTACTTCTACAGTAAGTAGTTTAAAAATGGATACTTATAATAGATTAATAGAATATTTAGGAAGTAATGATTAGGAGGTAATTATGGAAGCATTACAATTAAAAGTAGATAAAGAATTATCAGAAACTGATTTAAATGGGTTGGCAGAATCAACAGGAAAAATAACAGATGCTAAAATTGAAAAATCATTAAATTATGAAGAATTATCAGAGGAAGAAAAGAAAGCAATCGAAGAATTTAATAATAAAATAGATGTTACAGATGCTGCTCAAGTATTACAATTTGGTAGTGCAGCTCAAAATAAAATATCTGAGTTTTCTGATTCAATATTAGAAAATGTTAAAACTAAAAACACTGGAGAAGTAGGAGATTTACTAGCAGATTTAGTATCTCAAATAAAATCATTTGATAATGATATCTCTGGTAGTGATAAAGGTCTTGCTAAAATATTTAGTAATGCTAAAAGACAATTAGACAAGATAATTGCTAAATATAGTAAAATTGAAGGAAACATTGATTCTATTGAAAATGGTCTAGAAAAAGATAAATTACAAATGTTAAAAGATATTACTATCTTTGATACTATGTATGAAAAAAATCTAGAATATTTTAAAGAAATATCATTATATATCATCGCAGGAGAAAGAAAACTAGAAGAATTAAGAACAGTAGAATTACCTAAATTACAAGTTCAAGCACAAGCTTCTGGTGAACAAATGGATGCTCAAAAAGTAGCTGATTTAGAAAATACAATCAATAGATTTGAAAAGAAAATATATGATTTAAAAACAACAAGATTAATTTCTATTCAAATGGCACCACAAATTAGACTACTACAAAATAATGAAGCAGAATTAGTAGAAAAGATTCAATCTTCTATTACTAATACAATTCCATTATGGAAAAATCAAATTGTTCTTGCTTTAGGAATTAATAATGCTAAAAAAGCACTTAAAAATCAACAAGCTGTATCTAAATTAACTAATGAAATGTTAAAGAAAAATAGTGAAACTCTAAAACAAGGATCTATTGATATAGCTGAAGAAAGTGAAAAAGCAATTATTGATATTGAAACATTACAAAAAACAAATCAAGATTTAATTGAAACAATTGATACAGTAATTGAAATTCATAAAAATGGTAGAATAAAGAGACAAGAAGCAGAAAAAGAATTAGAAACATTAGAAAAAGAATTAAAACAAAAAATGTTAGAAATAAATGTAAAAGGTTCTGAATAATTTGTCGCCTATCTAGGCGACTTCTTTATTAGGAGGTATTATGTATAAATTAGAAGATGTATATAATGATTTCTTTGGAGTAGAAAAAGAAATAGAAAAAGAAGTTTCCACAGAAACTGTTGAAAAAGAAAAATCATCACCAGACGACTTTATGAAAGAAAAGTTTGATAAGATTAATGAATTAAATATAGAAGATTCATCAAAAGATACTTTAAAGAAAATAATAGAATATATGAGAAAGTATAATGAAAAGATTGAGTCAAATTATATTCCATTTAATATTAGTATTATTGTTGATGATAAAGATCTATCAAATGAAATAGCTAGTATTTTAAAAGATAGTGCAATATTTTTCTCTTATGTAGAAAAGTATAAATATAGTGAAATATCACTATATAAATTAGAAAAAGATTTATCCACAGTATTTGAGGAAAATAGTATTGTTCTAATTAAAGATTTAAAAATGATTGATTTAAAAGATGAAGAATATAGAAAGAAATTCTTTAATTCATTAGAAATTAATCTAAATAAAAAGAATTTAATAATGATTACAGGAATTAAAGATGAAATAGATAGATTCTTTCAATATACTAATATATCTAATGATTATTTTACTTTCCAAATTATAGGAGTAATGCCTGATGTAGGAGATGTCTACAACGAATTATTACAAACTCTAGACTTGGATGATGATAAGAAAGTAGAATTATTAGATTATATTAGTGCAACTTTTCCTAAGACAAAACTAGATTATTCAAATTATAAAGATAAATTAAGAAATTATATATCTTTTAATAAAGAAATACCTAAATTAAGTGAAGAAAAAACCACTGATGAAATATTTGCTGAATTAAATGAATTAGTAGGCTTAAAGAAGATTAAACAATCTATTTATGATTTAGTAGATCTAATAAGTTTAAAAAATAAAACAAAAGAAGATTTAAAAATAAATGATGTTAACTTACACATGGTATTCTTAGGTAATCCAGGTACAGGAAAAACAACAGTAGCAAGATTATTAGTAAATATTCTATATAATTTAAAATATATTAGAGAAAATAAGTTGGTTGAAGTAACATCTAAAGATTTAGTAGCTGAATATGTAGGACAAACTGCTCCAAAGACAAATGAAGTTATTGAAAGAGCACTAGGAGGAGTATTATTTATAGATGAAGCATATGCTCTAGCATCTACATCAAATACAGGAAATACTTATAATGCAGAAGCAATCGCAACTCTAATACAAGCTATGGAAAATCATAGAGATGATTTAGTAGTAATATTTGCAGGATATACAAAAGAAATGCAAGCATTTCTAGATTCAAATTCAGGAATAGTATCAAGAATAGGCTACACTCTAGAATTTGAAGACTATACAGAAGATGAATTAGTAGATATATTCAAAGGAATGGTTAAAAAAGCAGGCTTCACAGTAGAAGATGCTGCTATAGATAAATTAAGAACAATTATTAATGAATATAAAGATACTAAAAACTTTGGTAATGCACGTTTTGTAAGGAATGTTTATGAAAAAACAATTATTAAACATGCATCAAATACAAAAAATATTAAATCTAAAAAGAAATTAAAAACTATAACTGTAGAAGATATTTCAACTGATAATTTAATAAAACAATAGACAGGTTTTTACTTGTCTCTTTTTTGTAAATATAAACGTAAATTTTTTGACTTATCTATTTACTTATAAATATAATAATAATAGGAGATGATAGTATGCCAGGAATCGGTATGATGAAATATTCATGGAAACAACCACCAGTTTTTTTTAGCGAGCCAGGAGATTATGATTATATGACAAATGCAACTAAGTATATCCCAAAAGATATATCTGGTATTGAAAAAAGTATGAAAGAAATATTAACTAATATTTATAGTGTTATTAATTATTGTGATACAAACCTATATTTTAGTACTGATATATTTGCTTTGGAAAAAAATTGGAATTCTTTATTTATAATAAACGATGAAGAACAAGAGGTATTAGATTCAGAAAAGATTCTCAATATAGGTTTAGAAACAGAAAATAGTTACAAAGAATTAGATGATACTGTTTCTACATACTTTGAAGACGCTAAAACAGCAATAAAAAATATTACAGCAGCACTAGAAAAGCTTGAAGCAACAGCTAAAAAAGTTGAAAATGCTAGAAAGCAACTAAATAATAAAGATGAAGGAATGCGTAATGCAGCTAAAACCTATTTGGAAAACGTTAGAAAAAATGGAAAAATATATAATTATTTCAATTTATCTAAAATAGGGAAATGGGTATATTAAATGGAAAATAGAATAAGACTTTATTATGAAAAATATGATATTGGAAAAAAGAACTATGATAATTTAATAAGAGTTACTGGTGATGCTCAAAAACAAACTGCAACAGTAAAAAGCGATTATTTGAGTTTAGATACTACAGATTTTGATGTATATTCTTTTCCAATAAATATGTATATAAGTGATTTAGATGAGTCTATAAAGTGTTCAGAAGAAATTATTAAAGTATCTGATGAATTAGCAAAATACGCTGTAGATAATTTCAAAGATGCAGAAGAAGCAACTATGGAAGAAATAGAAAGATTTATGAATAAAAGAGAAGCATTGTATTCTAGTGTAAGTTCTGACGGATATCATTTTGATTCTGAAAATATTGTATACTGGGAACCAAAAATTCATGGGTATACTGCCCAAGGATATACTGAAACTGACGAGTACAAAATAGTATCAGCATATAAAAAAGGGTCAAATTCAAGACTCTACTATTATGATAAAGAAACAGGAAAATTTGTTGGTTATGTGGAATTAAATAATAAAGATCATGTTGGAGGAATAACTTATGATCCAGATGATAAATTATTATTTGTTACAGGTAGTGATGGTGAAGTAAATTGCTACGATCATGAAGCAATAGAACAAGCAATGGCAACAGCTGATTTAGATCCTGGAAAGCCAGCAATAGACTTAAATAACGAGCAATATAGCGGAATAGAAATAGATTGTAATATTAATATAGAAGATGAATTAGGTATAGATGATCCAGCAACAATTTATTATCACGATGGTAAGTTATATGTTGCTACATATCGTAGTAAAGGAGATCTTGTATCTTATGATATTAAGTGTAATAGATCAAAAGATGGAAAAGTAAGTGTAGATGGAGGCCAAATGCATATAATTTCTCGTGATTGTCCAGCCGCCACACAAGGAATTTCTATATATGAAAAAGATGGAAAAAAATATGTAGCATTTGCAAGAAGTGCTAAAGGTATGAAATCTTCAATAGATGTTTATGAGTTAAATGATGATGAGACATTAGGTGAGATGAGCGGCTCAATAACTATAGATCACAAAGGATTAGAGGGAATCAAAATAAATGATGATGGAACAGTAACAGGAATATATGAATATGAAGGTGCTACTTCCCTAGATATAGATATAGATAATGTAATAGGAAATGGAGAAGAAAATCCACGTGATCCTTTATATGAAAATGCAGGAGCCATTTGGGAAACTAAACATAGAATAGAAAAAGCAATTGAAGATTTATTAGAAGAATAATCTAACTAAATGATAAAGGAGGATATATGATAAATAACTTTAATAAGGATTTCTTTAATAAAAACAATAGAATAAAACTTTGCTCTATAGCATTAACAGGCTTAATGGTAGCATCACCATTTATAGTAAATGGTATGGTTAATAAAGTAATAGATGATCTAGATGATCATAATGTACCTACAATGGTTCAAGAAGAAGGTATTCTTGAAGAAGATACATCAAGAATAACTATTGAGTATGAAGGAGAATATAATAAAGAAAATGGAGTAATAGTTATTATAGAAGATAAAGAAAGAGGACCTGAAGATGAAATTGAAGTAATTTCTATAATAACACCAAATGCTGATGATCCACATTGTGAATTACCCGCAGGAAATTATATAATCGAAAATTATACTAACGCCTGTGAAATAGAACTAGATGGACAAACAGATTATACTTTTACAGTTAATTATCAAGATGGAACAATAAAAAGTACTGATGAACAAACAAATATTCATTCACATACAAGATAAAAAGCGATGATTAAATAATATCATCGCTTTCTTCATCTTCATAAATAATATTCATATTAGAAAGATATTCTAGATCTTTTATTTCATCTTTTATATCATCAGGAGAAAGAACCTCTGCATCAAACCCTTCCCATAGAGCCAACCAAAATAAGAATGCCATTAATTCTATAGGAGCAAAATTAACTTTAAAATACATTAATAACAAATATATAATAAATGAAACAACTCCCATTATTATTAAATATAAACCACGTTTACGAAGATCTTTTAATTCTTCTTTTTTATTAACTAATAATAATGAATAATGATTTTTAAGTACTTTAGCAATAAGTCTTTTTTCTTTATCAGTAAATTTAGGACCATGTATTTCTAAAGTTAAAGGATATCCCCAAGGAATAAAATTAGCATTAATATCAATATATCTCATAAATTCATAATTAAGTATTTCGCTGTTTTTAGTAGAGTATGGAGAAATAATATCATCAATAGATTTTACTTTTACAGGAATAAATCCTATACCATCTTCTAAATAATAATCATCTAAAACTTTATAATAATTAAAAGTCTTAATTTTTTTTCTAGTTAAATCACTCTTACCCATATGTACCTCATCTTATCTTATTAAATTATATTACATTTTTTTTGAAAAGACCATATAAAAAAATAATCTAAAATATGATATAATATCCATGAAGAAGGAACTTGACCATGAAAAAAACAGAAAAGAATATTTTAATAGCATTTATCCTAAACATTACTTTCTCAATATTTGAATTTTTAGGTGGATTATTTACTAATAGTGTAGCTATTCTTTCTGATTCACTTCATGATATAGGTGATGCCGCAAGTATAGGAATAAGTTATTTCTTAGAAAAGAAGTCTAAACAAAAGCCTAATGAAAAATATACATATGGTTATTTAAGATATTCAATATTAGGTGCTTTTATAACAACAACAATACTTGCAGTAGGCTCTACTATCGTAATAATTGAATCAATAAAAAGAATAATAAATCCTGTAGAAGTAAATTATAGTGGAATGATTATATTTGCTATAGTAGGAGTAATAGTAAATCTAATTGCAAGTATAGTAACAAAAGAAGGAGATTCTCTAAATCAAAAATCAGTAAATCTTCATATGTTTGAAGATGTATTAGGTTGGATAGTAGTCTTAATTGGATCAATATTAATGAAATTTACAAATATTACTATCTTAGATCCAATAATGAGTATAGGAGTAGCTTTATTTATCTTTATAAGTTCAATAAGAAATTTAAAAGAAATATTAGATTTATTCTTAGAAAAAACTCCTAAAGATATTGATATAAATAAATTAAAAAATCATTTGAAAGAAATTAAAGAAATAGAAGATATTCACCATGTACATGTATGGAGTATGGATAATATTAATAATTATGCAACACTACATATAGTAACAAATAGTAAAAATCATAATGAATTAAAGCATAAAATTAGAGAAGAAATGGAAGAATATGGTATAAATCATGTAACAATTGAAATAGAAAATGAAAAAGAAACATGTGATGATGAGTCATGTAATGTTAAAGAAGAAAAAATTCACCATCACCATCATCACTAAAAGAAACAAATATATGATAAAATATATTTAATGGAAAGAAAGATTTTATGAAAAAGAAAAAAAGCGAAGAAAAAAAAGTAAAAGAAAAAGTTGTTGAAGATGATATTATTGAAGACGAAATAATTGAAGAGGAAAACAACGAAAAGAAAATATTTAAAAAGAAAAAAATAATTATTTTGTTAATAGTATTATTAACAATAATCATCTTAGCTGTAGTTTCTTTAGTAGTCATAAACAAAAATATAAAACTAACTATCAAAAAAACTAATGAAACTATAGAGGTTTTTAGTGACTTCAAACTTGAAGGAGGATCTGCTAAAGTATTTAAACATAAGTTAAAAGTAAAAAAGTCTGGTACAATAGATAATTCAAAAGTAGGAACATATGAAGTTACATATCAAACAAAATTCTTTATCTTTAAAAAAGAAAAAATAAAGAAAGTAAAAGTTGTTGATACTACTAAACCAGAAGTAACTATGAGAGGACAACAAGAAAAGATTATTTATATTGGAGATACTTATAATGATGAAGGAGCAACTGCAACTGATAAATATGATGGAGATATTACAGATAAAATAGAAGTAACTAATAATGTAGATACATCAAAAGCAGGCGATTATGAAATCACTTATAAAATAAAAGATTCAAGTAATAATGAAAATGAAGTTAAAAGAGTCGTTCATGTAGTTGAAAAACCAGCATCAGGCCCAGCATATATAAATAGTAATGGAGTAATATATTTAACGTTTGATGACGGACCAGGAGATACAACACCACGACTATTAGACATTTTAGCTAAATACAAAGCAAAAGCTACATTCTTTGTTACTTGTAAAGGTAGTGATGAAGTAATAAAAAGAGCATATAACGAAGGACATACAATAGGACTACATACATGTTCTCATAATTATGCAATATATTCATCGCTAGATACTTATTATGATGATTTAAATCAAGTAGAAAATAGAGTGTTTAATATAACAGGAATTCATTCTAAACTTATAAGATTCCCTGGAGGATCATCAAATACAGTAAGTAGAAAATATTCATCAGGAATAATGTCTACACTAGTAAATGATGTTCAAAATAAAGGCTATCAATATTATGACTGGAATGTTTCATCAGGAGATGCAGGATCGACAACTAATCCAGATGTAATAGCTGCTAATGTAGAAAATGGAGTATCTCCAACAAAAACAAATATAGTTTTAATGCATGATATTCATACATATTCAGTAGATGCAGTAGAACCAATTCTACAATGGGGACAAGCAAATGGATATAGATTTGAAGCATTAAGTGAAAATGTAAAACCATCTCATCATGGAGTAAATAATTAAGACATCATAAGATGTCTTTTTATTATTATAAAAATTATGTTATAATCTATAAGGAAACAAAAAGGAGAAGTAATATGAAAGTATTAGTTACAGGAACATCTAAAGGAATAGGCAAATCTATCGCAACTAAGTTTCTAGAAGAAGGTCACGATGTAATAGGATTTGATATTCTAGAAGGTACTATTAACAATAAGAATTATACTCATTATATCCAAGATATCTGTGAAAAATTACCTGATATAGACGATATTGATATATTAGTTAATAATGCAGGAATCCAAGAAGGAGAAGTAATAAAAGTCAACTTAGAAGGAACAATAAATGTTACTGAAAAATATATAAATCCTAATATAAAGAGTATAGTATTTATTACTTCAACAAGTGCAACAACAGGCTCAGAGTTTCCAAACTATGTTGCTTCTAAAGGAGGAGTATTAGCATATATGAAAAATGTTGCTTTAAGAATATCAAAATATAAAGCAACAGCTAATTCAATATCTCCAGGAGGAGTAATAACAGAATTAAATAGCCATATCTTAAATGATGAAAACTTATACAAAGCTGTTCTAGATGAAACATTATTAGACAAATGGGCAGAACCTGAAGAAATAGCTAATTTTGTATATTTTGTATCTGTTATAAACAAAAGTATGACAGGAGAAGATATCATTATAGATAATGGTGAAAAATTAAAATCCAATTTTATTTGGTAGAAAGGAAAAGTACTAGTTAAGCTACGCCACCTAGTATAAAAAAGGAAAGTTATGAATAATATTTTATTAGGACTATTAAGCATAGTAATTACTTTTAGTTTGCTTATAATAGTTGAAAAAATCTTTAAAAAAGAAGGATTATATGTATGGATTAGTATTGCGACAATAATTGCAAATGTAATCATATGTAAAAGTATTGATGTATTTGGTTATGTTACCAATATAGGAAATGTTTTATTTGCATCTACTTTTCTAGCAACAGACATCATGATAGAAAAGTATAGTAAAGAAGATAGTAAAAAAGCTATATTAATAGGAGTAGTATCACAAATTATATTCTTAATTATGACACAATATGCTCTTTTATATGTACCTGCATCTACTGATTTAGCTCAAGAACCAATGAAAGTACTATTTTCTCTAAATTTAAGAGTATCTATAGCAAGCTTAGTAATGTATGTAGTTAGTAATTTGTTAGATATTTATTTATATCAAAAATTAAAAGATAAATATCCTAAATTATTATGGTTAAGAAACAATGTATCTACAATTATTTCAAATTGCCTAGAAAACTACTTATTCACATTCTTAGCATTTGCAGGAATATTTGATATAAAAACAATGCTTTCAATCGCAACTATCGCAAGTATTTTTGAAATGATTATTGCTATATGTGATACACCATTTTTATATATTTCAAAAAAATTAAAATAACTAGAAATAGTTATTTTTTTATTATGTCAAATAATTATGATATTTTATTAATTAATGCTATAATGAAAATAGAATAAATTAGGAGGATAGAAAATGCCAGTATTAGGAAGTATAAAATATCCAGGATCTACCCATTATGACATACCTGATAGTTTTTTATTACAATCAGATGTAGATAGTTTAGTAGATTATGCTAAATCCTTTGAGTTTGATACACAAATTAGTGATAGTGCGATTGAAGTAATAGATAATTCTCCAGGATTAAATACAAACTCATTTAATGTAGATGGTAGAGCTCCACTAAATGAAGTTTCTAACGAATTAGTAAGAAACATGTTAAGTAGTATGGATACATTTAAAACACAAACTGATGCAATTAAATCTAAAGGATATTCACATATCTATAATGAAGCAGCAGAAAACTATTTAACAGTTTTAGAAGAATATAATAAGAGATTAGACAAACTAAAGGAAGAAGTAAGCACATATAATGATGTAGATAATTCAACATATACATATAGTGAGACTGATGCTAGTGGGAATCAAGTTACAAAGTACGGAATGAGAGCTACATGTACTCTAACTTGTGATTTAACTTCTGCACCAACATTAACCTTTACTGAAGGAACTGGACCAAATGGAAACAAAGAAGCAACAGCAAATTATTCTCAACTTATAGCAGAATATGATAATTGTAAAGATTTTTTTGATACTTATGTAACAGATGCAATAGAATTGAGAGATAAATGTAATGCATGCAAAGAAGAAGGAGCAGTTTATTCTATAGATAAACAAATAAATGATTTATTAAATCAAACTTCACCAGAATTAACAGGCGAAGTAAAAAGAGGAACACCAAGAGAATTAACTGGTGAAGAACTAGAAGCATATTTGAAAGATAATTATCTTCATAATGTTCCAGGAATTAAAGTATATTGTGAAACAGTTAATATAAATGGAGTAGATTTTAATCTATATCAAGTTATTGATCCAAAAGATTTTGATCAAGCAATGTATGATAGATATGTAGAAAATTCATTAAAATATCTTTCTGCTGTAGATCCAAACGTGTTGTCATTTATTCAAAGTAATGGTACAGAGTTAATGTATCTTTCATCTTTTACTTGTAGTAATTATAGTTACGAAAATGGAAAATATGTAGGAGGCGGAAATACTCAGGCATATTCATTAGAAGAAACTACTAATCTATATATGATTTATGATCCTACATTTATGAATGAATATGGATATTCAGCAACAGTTCACGAACTAGGTCACACATTAGATTATGCTATACAAGATAAAAGAGGAAGAGAAGGTGCTTTTGGAGGATTAATAGATAACTTCCTTGATGTAGATTTTGGTAGTGATAGAAATTATGATGGAGAATACACGTATAATGGAAAGAATTTCTACCAAATAGCTAGTGAAGAAATGCCAACAGTCTTAGATCCTTCTTTAGCAGGAAATTCAGGAATACCTTCAAGTGCATATGGAACTGATCCAAATGATGGAGATTATAACCACGACTTTTCATATTATAAAGAAGATCAATTGGTAGAAGATGATGATGACATACTTGGTAGAAATGACAATGCTACTGAGTACTTTGCAGAGGCATTTAAAGCATATTATTCTCTAGATCCAGAAAGAAGAGCAAGATATAGATATTTAATGCCAGAAACATTTGGATATATGGACCAATTAGTTAATAATTTATAGGAGGGCAATATGAAGTTAAATAGAGAAAAAAGCAAATTAATCACAGGCATTGTAACTATAGCACTTGTTGGAGGAATATCTGTTGGTGGTATAACAATATATAATAATGTTACAAAAGATAGTTCTTCAGTAATTGCTGCATCTAGCACGATAGAAAATCATGCTAAACAACAAGAATTTATGAATAATTATTATAATAATGTTGAAAATCCTGATATGGATTTATTTGATGAGGATTTTATTAATCTATGTCAAAATGGAAAGCTAATAATTAATGATGAAGAA
The DNA here is from genome assembly GCA_902789225.1 of uncultured Erysipelotrichaceae bacterium. Lineage (GTDB taxonomy): Bacteria > Bacillota_I > Bacilli_A > RF39 > UBA660 > RUG343. Next base: position 22,893 of record CADANC010000002.1, on the reverse strand, counting down.
TATAACTTAAATGATATATATATTTTAAAAGGAAATAGTAATGGAAATGAATATATATATATTCAAGACTACCATAATCCAACTCTTGATATTTTGACAGGAAGTGAATTACCAACTGATTTTAAAAGAGAAAGTATAATGATGTTCACATATAGTAATGCATTTTATAATTATTATATGAATAATAAAGGAAGCAATAATATTGAAGTAAACGATGATAATATAGATGAATTCAAAGAATGCGTATATAGTTATGACTCTACATATAACGACGGCTTACCTGAAACTTATTATCATGTTCACCCACAAAAGTACAAAGGAAAATAAAAGAAGGAGATAACCTATGTCTAAAATAGTAGTAATATATGATAATTTAGATAAATCGGCTAGTGAATTACAAACAGTAAATGACTTCTTAGGCAATGTTGTAACTAATTTGGGCAATGTTATTAACGAAATAGAAGCACTTGATAGTTCAGGGCCACATGATGCATTTTCAGAGGTAATTTCTGCATATGAAGATAGAATACAAGAAGTAAAAAACTGGCAAACTCAAGTAGATTTTCTATCATCATCATGTAGTGCAACATCAACTATATTTAGTAATGCTGAAGAAGATAATAAAATCGATACTGACAAATTAATTGAAGAATATTTAGGTACACTCCTAGGAGAAACAGGAATAACTATAGATGATAATTTAGAAGTAAAGAGTTATAAAAGTGATGAAGAGTTCTATAAAGAAAATAAAGATTTTGAAGAAGCAAATGCAGATACTTCTAAAAAAACATGGAATATATTATTTAGTGAAGAAGATGGAGTAGTTGGATTAACTGCAGCAGGAACAACAATATCTACAGCAGCTAAGACTGTTATAGAAAATGAAGCATCTGAAGAATCAACTGAAAATGAAGAAGAAAATTCAACAGAAGAAGAAAAATCAACTGAAACAAAAGGAGAAGAAACTTCTTCAGAAGAAGAATCTACTCAAGCAAGAAGCAGTGATGAAACTTCAAGCAATACAAGTAGTACTACAACTAGTAACAATAGTAGCAGCAGTAATAATAGCAGTAGTAGCAATAATAATAGTAATAATAATAATGAGAATAAACAGAGTCGCAGCAACAATGAGAATAATGAAAATAAATCTAAAGAAAATACCAAAACAGAAACAAATAAGAATACTGAAGATAACAAACAAACTAACAATGATAATAAACAAAATACTGAAAGCAATAAAGAGAACTCTAGTAGTAAAGAAACAGACAAAAATACTACAAATAATAAATCAACAACTAACGAAACTGAAAATAATAAACAACAAACATCTAGTGAAACAAAGAATTCACAAAAGACTGAAGGAAGTAGCGAAAATACAAAACAAGAAACAAATACATCAAAGAACACTTCAACTAATAACAATGCTTATACCGCTCCAGCTGAGGCAGCAACAACTAATGTAGTTCAAGACGCCCAAACTCCACAAGAAACTCCACAACCAGCACCAACTCCTCAGCCAACATCACAACCAGCACAAACACCACAAGCAGCGCCAGCACCAACTTCTCAGCCAACACCACAACCAAGTAATGTTTCTAATACACCAGTTGGAACTGATACAACACCTTCAAATACAAATACTAATGAAACGCCTACAACTCCTGAGGCAACTCAACCAACTCAAGAAACAACATCAGGTAACACTACTATAGGAACAACAAAACCAACTACAAAGACTACAATAAACACAGTACCTAAAGTTGAAACAACAACTACAAATAAATCATCTTCTGGTAATGTTGCTATACCAATTGTTGCAGGTTTAGCAGCAGCTGCAGCTGCAGGAGTAGGAGCAAAAGTATATCTAGATCATAAAAATAATGATGAAGATGATGAATATGACGAATCATCAGAAAACTATGATGAAGAATTTAATGATACAGAAGACTATGATAGTAATGGAACAACAATTGTAGAACCATCAAAAGAATCATTAGATACAAATAGTTTTGATAATTTTTAATCAATAAAAAACTCTAGATAATTCTAGAGTTCTTTTATTACTAAAATAAAGAAATAATATTATGCAAGTATATAATCTACTAGTGTTAAAACACCATTTTTCTCTTCAAATGTAAATGTTGCTTTTTGTAGACTATCTTTATAATCAATAAATTTAGAATGTACATCATCAAAAGGATCTATAGTATTATTTTGTTCAAATAATACATTAACTCCATTTGTAGCATCTTCATAAGTTTTATAGTACTTTCTATTATCATTATTATCTCTTTCTTCAGGATGAGGACGTGAATAAATTACATATTCAGTAAGAATATATTTATTACCTTTTATTTTATAATCATATATTCCTCTATTAGCTACTACAGGGAAAGTTCCAAATCCACAATCGAATCCACCTAATTCTACATATTCAAATGATTTATTAGTATCATTATATTTATACAAAATCATTCCCATACAAGGATCATCAAACCCAATATCTTGAGGTTCAACATTAATTTCATTAAAAATAGTCTTTTTATATGCAGAATTAAAATCATCTAATGTTATATTCTTATTTTCTCTATTATATGTTTGATTAAAAATAGCAGTATATAGTCTATCTTTAGGAATATCTTTCAAATCATGAATATTATCAAATAGAAATTCATATTTAGCTAAACTTTGTTTTAATTCAAATAGAGTATATTTTTTATCTTTATCTCTTATTTCTTTAGTTTCTTCACAATCTTTATTTTTAGAAGTATTAGTTACTTTTTCTAGATTAAAGAAATTATTTTTACAAGTAATATATCCTAAAAAGAAAAATACTCCTAACAATAAAATAACAAATATAACAACTAACCCCTTATTACCTTTCTTATTTTCCAAAATATCACCTCTAAAATAATTATATAAATATATAAAAAGAAAATAAATAAAATGAATCAAAAAGAAGATATTTTACACATTACTATAATTATTATTGTATAAAAAAATAGCACTAAGTACTATTTCTTCTATTATATATTTGTTTACATAAAGGTTTGGCTCTAGTTCCTTTTCCAGGTATTTTCACATCTTCTAAATTAGTATAAATATTTGGAAGTTTAATATTAAATTTACTGCATTCATCTTCACTTAATTCTTTAAATGCAGGGCATGGTAGTACTGTTCCATCAAACTTAATATCTAATTTTTCTAAACCTGCATTACACTTATGATCATTTTCTCCTTGTAATAGTATCCCTTTTCTAATATGTCCAGGAAAAGATTTTTCATATTTATCTACTAATAACAAAAACTCATCTAATTCTTCTTGAGATAATTGCAATTCATCTTTATTTTGTTTTCCTCTTCCTTGAGGAATAAAGTTTAATAAACTAATACTTTTCACATTTGCTATCTCAAGTATTTTTAGTATTTCACCAATCTCTTTATAATTTGGTTTCATTGGAACAAAATGAACATCTACATCTAATCCAACTGATGAGGCATTACGTAAAGAGTCTAATAAAGCAACTCTTGATTCTTGGCCTCGACCCATTAACATGCAATCTGTTTCATACTCATATCCTTGATAATCAAATACTATTTTATCAAGACCAATTCTTTTTAAATACATTAATGTATCTTTAGATAGCGAATCATATTTCCCACTTAAATAACTTCTATAAGTACTAATAACAATATTTCTTAAAAATTCATTATCAGGCTCATACATATCTATTTCTCTTAATCTATCTTGTAATTGTTCATTTAATAAAGTTCTATAGTCTTCAGGAATATCTTTTTCAATAACACCACTAGTAAATACAACAGTTCTTATTCCTAATGATTTAGAATATTCTATCATTTTAAAAATATCAGGATGTAGAAAAGGTTCTCCACCTGAAATAGATAATTCTCCAATCCCTCCAGTAGAAATAAAATAATCTATTACTTTTTTAAAAGTATCAAATTCAATAATTTGTGTTTTATTACAATTTGAATTTGAAGAACAAAATTTACAATTATTAAGACATTTTTCTATTACTTCAAAACATAGGTCTTTAACCATAATAATCACCTGTTGCAAAATATTATAACACAAAAAGGGGAGCCTCTTCTTATTATTCATGATATAATAATTACTGGATATAGTAAGGAAGAGCGTATGGAAATTTCATTTTTATCATTTTTAAACAACTTAATAAGTAATTATAGTTTATTAATAACTACTATATTAATATCAGTAGTCATGTTTATAAATGGCTGTTCTGATGTACCTAATGCTATTGCTACTTGTATATCTACTAGAAGTGTAAGACCTAAAGTGGGTATTATATTAGCTTTAATTAGTAATACATTAGGATTAATATTAATGACTTATATTAGTTCTAATGTAGCCAAATCTGTCTATAATTTAGTTAATTTTGGAGGAGATCCTTCCACTAGTTTAGTAACATTATGTTGTGCTTTAGTAGGAATAAGCATTTGGTGCTTTATAGCATTGAAGTTTGGTATACCATCTAGTCAATCACATGCATTAATAGCAGGAATTTCAGGAGCAGCAATAGCATTAATGGGCAATTTTTCAGCAATAAACTTTAGTGAATGGAAAAAAGTATTGTATGGATTAATAATAATAAATTTATTAGCATTTATACTCGGTTATATAATAATAAAAATAATAGAGCTTATCTGTAAAGAAATGGATAGAAGAAAAACAAATAAATTCTTCAAATTTAGTCAAATAATAGGAGCATTAACTACTTGTTTTATGAATGGTGCTCAAGATGGACAAAAATTTATGTCATTTATGTTACTTGGAGTAGTATTATCAAATGGAATGATACCAGGAAGTACTAATTTTTCTATACCAATATGGTTAATGATATATACATCAATAATTATATCTTTGGGAACTTTAATAGGTGGTATGAAAATAATTAAAACAATGGGAACAAAGGTTACTAAAGTAGAAAGTTATCAAGGTACAGCAGCAGATTTAGCAAGTTCAATTTGTTTATTTGCTTCATCTATGTTTGGACTTCCAGTAAGTTCTAATCATACAAAGAATTGTGCAGTAATGGGAGTAGGCGCATCAAAAAGACTTTCTAATGTTAATTGGAATATAGCTAAAAACATTGTATTAACCTGGTTCTTAACATTCCCAATTTGTGGATTATTAGGATACATATTAACTAAAGTAGTAATAAATATCATTTAATAAGAGGAGATCAATATGAAGAAAAAAGAAAAATATAATTATTTCGAAGAATTATTAAAAATGACTGAATATATAGAAGAATCATCTAATAAATTAAAAGAGTTAATGAATGATTATAATGATGAAAACTTAGAAAGAAGTATTGAAGAAATACATAAGTTGGAACATGCCTCTGATAGAGTAGTACATAAAATGAGGAAGTACTTAATTAGAGATTTTTTACCACCAATAGAAAGAGAAGATATTGCTCTTATAGTAAATAAACTAGATGATATAGAAGACGGTATAGATGAAATAGCAATTGACTTTAAAATAATTAATATTAAACATATAAAGCAAGATACTTTAGAAATAATAGATATCTTAGTAAAAGCAACAGCTGCTGTAAAAGGTATAATTGAAAAATTAAGTGATTTAAAACATCCAGAATTAGTTGAAGAAAAAATAGTAGTAGTAAATAGATTAGAAGAACAAGGTGATAGAATATATGAAAGAATTATTTCTAATTTATATAAAGAAGAAAAAGACCCAATTGAATTAATCAAATGGGTAAATATATATAAATGTTTTGAAGAAACAATAGATAGTTGTGAACAAATAAGTGATTGTATTCAAGATGTAATAATGAAGAATTCATAAGAAGAGAATAATCTCTTTTTTTGTATACAAATATTTTTATAACAAAAAACTTAAGTTATTAATAATAACTTAAGTCAAAAATGATTAATTAGAAAATAGAATAAACACATAAATTATATATTATTTTGTTTTATCACTAAATTTATAATAATCATATAAACTACTTATTATTAGTATACCAATTATAATCACAGGTAATAGCGCTCTATATGTATAGAAATACAAATTAGCAGAATGAAATGTTAATACTAGATATCGCAGTATAGGTATTAATACTATAAATAAAATCTTTATATATTTCTTATTAACAAATAAATCAAACGATAATAATAATAATAATAGTAGTGCTAATATAATATGACCATTATTTATATAAACAAAAGGAATGATAGGAATAAAATTATTGATAATTGAAAATTTTAGTTCTTCCATTATATTATTACTATTCCATGTACGAATTGATGCCCCATGCATTATATCACTTATTATCCCAGGTCCATAATGAAGAAAATCAATAAACCATTTAGCGGCAAAAGTACCTGCATAACCAATTCCCCATAGAATAATATATTTTATTATTTCTTTATAATTAAAAGAGTCATTATTTTTATTTTTCAAGTATAAATATAATAATAAAGGCATAGTTAAAGTAATTGTTTCTACTGTTAAAAAGTCATAATAACATGTAACCATTCCAATTATAAAGAAGAATAGATCTATATTTTTACTCTTTCTCTCATATAAAAATTTAATAATAATTATTCCTATTAACATTATTATAAATACTATTAAAAATTGAATTGATTTAGGAACAAAGAATATGTTAATTGATAAAGATGCTAATAAAAAGGCAATAGAGAACAACTTATCTGTTCTAAATAATAGTATTAAAGTAATTATAAATAATATTGAAAAAACAACAATTGATAAAATATTGATAAAATTAATATCAAAAAAAATTAATAGAGGTTTTAATATAGTAGTTTGTCCATGCCAATATCTACTATAATTAAGCATTACATTATCGTTTGAATCAAAAGCATAAATGCAAGTACCTAAAAGTTCACATACAGCTGGATAATTCATTTCAACCATTGATTTAATAGGATATTTTTCATCTCCATAATAAATCATCATTAAATTCTTAAAATCACCATATTGTTCAAATTGTTCATAAGGTTGAGCTTCTGTTGTATTGCCTTTAAAAAGTTCATATAATTGACTAACTGATTTTTGAGTATTATTACTAATATATTTATGAGGTATTATAGCACTGAAATATAACATTAATAAAAAAGAGAATATAATTAATAAAAATGTGGTTAGATATCTAAAAATAATCTTATTTTCAAAAGCTATCTTATTTATTAAATCTAAATGTCTAAAACCATCTCTAATAGTTTTTAAATGAGGGGGACTATCTCTTCCATCAACAAATAAATCAGTGGATATTTCTTTTGTTTTTAATTTATTTAATTTAGCTTTAATAATCATTTCTGATGCAAATTCAAATCCATTAGTAGATAGATTACATTTCAATATTTCTTTTCTTCTAAATGCTCTTAATCCACAATGATAATCATGTGATGGGGTATGAAATAATAAATTTGCATATTCTGTTAAAAAACGAGATCCATATCTATGGGAAAAGGGCATAGCACCCTTTTTTATTATTCCTTTAAATCTATTTCCCATAACAAAATCACAAGTATCTAATTCTTCTAAAAACCTAGGAATATCTTTTTCGTTATAACTCAAATCAGAATCTAGCATAACTATATAATCTGCTTTACTTTTATTAATACCATTAAGGAGTGTTGCCCCATATCCTTTTTGTTTCTCTATGATTACCTTAGCTCCTTGTTCTCTAGAAAGCTTTCTAGAATTATCACTACTATTATTATCACATACTACAATTTGATATTTGTATTTAGTTTTTTTCATTACACTTTTAATTCTTTTAATACATTCAACTATAGTAGATTCTTCGTTATAACAAGGTAACAATATATCTACTTTTTTATTCATAATATCAACTCCATATTAGTTAATTCTTACGACCCCTTCTTATCCTTCGCAAATAAAATCTCATTGATTGCTAATAAAACTCCCATCATAAACAATAACATATGTCTATGAACAAAACGATAATGTATTATAGTATGATTGGATAAAACAATATACCAAACAATAGGCATAAAAGCTATTAATAAGAATACAATATATCTCTTATCTTTAATATTAATATTATAATTAAATTTCTTTAAAATAACTATTAACATTAAAGTACCTAATAGATATAAAGGCATACTATTCATAAATTCAGCTATTCTATCCCAAACACTAAATCCAGAATAAATAGTTTTACTTGTATGTTGTATTCTAAACAGACACTGTTCAATACCTATTTTAACCATACTATTATTACCATGTATTATTAGATCAAACAAAATCCATTTAAATAACCAGGTACAAGCATAACCAATTAACCAAATCAAAGAATTAAGTATAACAAATTTTATACAATACTTCCAATCCTTTTTATCTTGATAAAGTTTTAAAACATATATAGAACACAATACACCAAGTGTAATTAAAGGAACAGTTAAATAATCAAAAATATTAGTAATACATCCAACAATAAATATAAATAATCCAAAACTTTTAATTTTATCAAGTCTTAATAATAAATATATGGAACTTATCATCATAATTAAAAACACAGGAGCACTTTCCAAAGAGTAAGAGGCTGATATATAGTTAGTAAATACTAATGATGAACCAAAAATAATTACTTTAATTATATCGAACCTATTAAAAATTAAGTATAAAAATATAATAAATAAAACAATAAAACAAACTAATAATAATAATCTAATTTGACTTATATCAAAAAGAATTAATAATGGTCTATATAAAATAATATAACCATGCCAATATCTTCCGTTATCAATAGAAGTATGTATTTTTTTATTTAGAAAATAATGTAATTCACTTATTGTATCATATGAGCCGCCTAGTGTTTCAGTATTGCTATTTTTATCAAATCCCATAGTTAATCCATCACCATTAATATCTTCTTTTTCTATTAAGGTAATTTTACTATCATAGTTTCTTCTCATTTTCATATAAGAAATTATAGGATGCTTGTTATCTATGGAAATTGCTTCATTAATAATTTGTGCATCAGTTAAATTATTATTTTCCACTTTAGAAATATCTTTTACATGATAAAATGAGCCTTCTTTATTTAATATTTTTGAGGATTTAATTACATTATTTCTTATTATATTAGAATTAAAAGAACATGCTAAAAATAATAAAATATTAATTATTCCAATGATAATGACAAATGATATAAAATATTTAATAATTTTAATATTCTTCAAAAATAATGCCTCCCGTAAGATTAGTCAAGAAAAAGTAGTATAAAACTACTTTAATAATCTATTTAGATACATTTTTTCTATTTTTTAGTAAAGCGATAAATATTGAAGCAAATAATACCGCTGATATCATAAAGACAATATTATTTCTAGTCTTCGGATTATCAATTATATTTCTTTTTTGTTTTACTGTTGTAGATAAAGCCTTCTTTTGAGATTCAATTAATTCATCACTATAATCTAGATCGGTTACTTTAATATTATCATCTGTATCTATAGTACTAGCACATGATTTAACTTTAAATTTCATAATAGTTGTTTCTTTTCCATCAGCTGAATCCACTAATGAATCCTTACTAGTTAAGGAATAAGTACCATTATCAACTTGAAAATCTTGAAAATCTTCTCCAGCTTCTAAATCACTAATTTCATATTCACCAGTATCTAATTTAAAGTTTAAACTATTAATTCTTGAATGATAATCTACTTTTAATTCACAACTTGATGTCTCACAAGGAGAAACTAAAGAAGGATTACATTCTATATCAAATGTAGGCTCAATATAATTATATGGCTTTAAGAATACTATTGGTTCATTGTACCATTCTCTGGCTCCAGTTGCATATATCTTCCAATATTTAGATATAGTAAAAATATAATTCCAAAAATCACTAGTATTATATTCAAGATGTTGATTTGGAGTTCCTGCATCAATCATTACAGTATCTGGAATTTGTACATCAGGATAAGGATTAGAATAAGTGTTAATAAAGAATGTACTATTATAATAGTCTATCCCAGCTACTAAACCTCTAGCATATGGACCAGTACCTCCACTTTGATGCCATCCATAAGCTGAAAAATATGTATACTCAAGAGGATCATCTTCTGCCATAAAGTAAAAATAATTACCATTTAGCTCATTAAGATGAAAATTATCATTAGCGGAAATAACAATTCCATCATAATCATCATATTCTATTGGAGCGGCATAAATACCAGGTGCTTGCAACAAAATAAAACAGATAAAAATAAAAATTATACATAAAAATACAAAAAACTTTTTCATACATTTCTCCTTTATTATTCTAATTATTATTTTACCATCGAAAAATCAACATTTCAATATTAATGATAATATTCACATAAAAAAAGAGATAGGCCATAAGACTTATCTTAAGTGTGATATTTAGTATATAAATGTCATTTGTTTATTGTTTCTAAATATCAAACTATTACTAATTAATTCCAGTAATATCAATCAGTTGATTATTATCATCAAATTCTAATTTAAATGTTACACAATAATTTAAAATATCATTAAAAACTATCTTCCCATTAAATACAACACAACCTTTACCTTCTCTTATTTCAATATTACACCAATGTTTTAATAAAAAGGCAATTCCTGTTGCGTGACCAAAAACAGCTATTCTTTTGTCTTTATTATCATCAAGAATTCTCATAATGGCTCTATACATTCTATTTCTTACTTCTGCTTGAGACTCACCATTACCAATTTTATAGTTTTCATCCATGACTTGCATTTTTTCAAATTCTTCAGGTAATTCATCCCAAGAATCTATTCCAAATTTTCTTTCACCTAATTCACTATCGACATTTATTTCCAAATTGTTTTTTTCAGCTAAATATTTAGCAGTTTGAATAGCTCTCACATAATTAGATGAATATATAATATCAATATTGCTTAATTCTTTATTATTCATTTTTTCTCTTGCAATATTTTCTCCTTCAACTGAAAGAGATGATTTTTCATTCTGTATTTGAAAACTATCTTTATTAGAATTATTATTTACTTTTAATGGTTTTGAGTGCCTTATTAAATAGATTGTAGTCATTATAAATATCACACCTTTCACATAAAATTATAGCATATATGATGACAAATGATATTTTCTAATAAAAAAAAGCGAGGTACCAAAGGTACCTCTTCAGGGGGTTCGGTTGAATATACTCTCATAAATGAGAGATATCGGCGTGATTACTATCACGCACCTTAATCATATTTTAAAAACTATTATTTGTCAATGAATTTCAGAATATTATTTTTTATTTTACATTAACAATTTATCAATACTTAATAATAGCAATACCTTTATTGTAAACTAGTAAATCTTTAATTATTTTCTTTTTCTAAAATTTTATAATCTACTTTTCCAATCATAGTCTTAGGCAGAGATTCTCTAAATACAAATTGTTTAGGAATCATATACTTAGAAAGATTCTTTTTACAATAATCTTTTATTTCTTTTTTTATCTCTACTGTAGGTTTAATACCATCATTAAGTACAATATATGCTTTTGGAACCTGTATCTTATAAGGATCAGGAATACCTACAACACAAGAATTTAATATATATTCATTTTTATTAAGAACATCTTCAATATGAGAAGGAAAAACATTATATCCAGATACTATTATTAATCTTTTTAATCTTTGTACAAAGAATAGTGCTCCATCTTTATTGATATAACCTAAATCTCCAGTATGTAACCAAATATTTCCTTTCTTATCTTTTTCAAGAACCTCATTTGTTTCTTTTTCATTATTTAAGTATCCCATCATAATAGAAGGACCGCTTACTAATATTTCTCCAGTAACACCACAATCAACTTCTTCATGAGTATTTATATCTATTATCTTTAAGTCATTCCCAGGTAAAGGAATACCAACACTACCTAATACATCAGAACCAAGTGCTCCAAATATTATTCCGCCTCCTGCTTCAGTTAATCCATAACCCTGTATTATATTATGATGACATCCATGTTCTCTTAAAAATCTATTAACAATCTCATTTTTCTTAATATCCAAGGAATCTCCTCCAGATACAACATATTTAACTTTAGAAAAATCTATATTTTGCATATGTTTATTATTTATCATAGCTTCAAAAAGAGTAGGTACACCTGGAATAATAGTAGGCTTATATTTAGTAAGTAATTTATCAAATCTTGAAGCATCAAATTTAGGAACCAAAATAATAGTTGCCCCTATAGAAATAGGAAAATGAATTGTTTCTACTAAACCAAAACAATGAAATAAAGGTAAGATAGATAACATAGAATCACTTTTATCTAATTCAGGTAAAGCAATATGAGCTTGTTCCATTACAACATTAATATTCCCATTAGAAAGAACTATGTTTTTAGGAGTACCACTAGTACCACCACTATGCATAATAACAGCAGGATCATCACTACCAGTATCTACATAAACATCTTTATCATATTTTTTTCCTTTACTTAGAAAATCATTCCAAGATAAGAAAACATCACTATTCTTAGATAGTTTTACCTTTCTATCAGCCATTAAATAATAACCAACACTAAGTAGAGTAGGCATAGAATTACTAGCACTTACAATAATAGTTTTATATACCTTTGTATCTTTAATAATATTTTTAATTTTATCTAAACAAATATTCATTGCGATTAGTACAACAGAGTCAGTAGCATTTAAACTTTCCTTAATTTCAGCTTCAGCTGACAAAGGATGTATCATATTAGCAATGGCTCCAACTTTACTGATTGCATAAAAAGCAATTACTGCTTCAGGTGTATTAGCCATACAAACACTAACAACGTCTCCTGGTCTAACTCCATGACTAACTAATGATTTAGCACATAAATCAATATTATTAAAGAACTCTTCATAAGTAATTTTTTTACCAAAATAATTAATCGCAATACCATTCATATTACCTAAATTATGAACTCTAATATATTCATAAAGACTAACTTTTGGTACCTCTATATTTCTTTGTTCTTTAGTATAGTATTTATACCATCTATGTCTTTTTATTAATTTATTTTTTAAATTATCTATTATCTTCATATTCTTTTCACCTCTTATTAAACACTTGTTGAAAAACTCGTAATTTTATTATATAATTCACTTATATTAGTATCAATCATCAATTTAATTGATAGTTGTTACTTATTAAACACTTAACTATAGATTTGTTTAATAAAGGAGAAATATGGATAGAAGAACTAAATATACAAAGCAGGTTATTAAAGATACATTTCTTAATTTATTAGAAAATAAAGACATAACTGATATTACAGTAACAGAAATATGTAAAGAAGCAGACATTAATAGAGCAACTTTCTATAGATACTATATTGATATATATGATTTACTATCTAAAGTAGAAGATGAATTTACTAATGAATTAAAATCTTCACCCCTAATAACAGATGTTACTAATTACTCAATATATTCATTTACTAAAGATGTATTAGAAGTACTATATAAAAACAAAAAACTAGTAAAAATATTATTCAATACTAATAGAAATCTATATTTCTTAAATGATGTAATGGAATCAGCTTATTTAAGAGTAACAGAGAAATGGTATAAAAAGAATAATGATACAGAAGAAATAGAACGTAGTGCTATATTTGTATTTAATGGTGCTTTAGGAATAATTAATAACTGGGTAAAAAATGATTTTGATACAGAAATTAGTGTATTAGCTAAATCTGTTGAAAGTATTTGCCTAGAAGGAATAAAAAAATATTTATAAAAAAAACTAGCATTGCTAGTTCTTTTTTTACATATTTAAATCTTTCATAAATTCTTTTATTTTATTAGAATCTTTCTTTTCAACCATTTCATTTCTTATAGCAAATCCTATTAATATAGATCCTACTAATAATAGATATACCCACCAAGGTATAGATAACCAGAACATTCTAGTTAAAATAATCATATTAATTAATATAAATATTAAAGATGTTATAAATATAGGCCCCCATTTCTTAACATATCCTAATATACATAATACTAATAATAAACCTACAAATAACATACCATCTGCTTCATCAATAAAACTTCCAATAGCTGCAAAATTAAGTATGATTAATACAATATATTCAAATATTTTATAACTATTAGTATGTTTAGCAATTATATCTCTACTACATATTACATAGAATACTATAAAACTACCTAAATCAAATAGAGTAATACTATCAATTCCTAAATCCATAATAATTATTCCATATAGAATAAATATACTTAAATATAATAAGAATTTAAATTTATCTTTTCTAAATAGATAGAATAGTATACCTGCTATTAAAATAAACATAACAGCTGGAATATGCTCATCTAATCCAATACAAGATAATAGAGCAAGATGTACTAAAGTTAAAATACCCATATCCATTCTCTTAGAATAATAAGTATAATATGTTAATGCTCCAAATATAAGGATAGGCATTACTATATATATAACATTTTCTGAATTAAAATTAGCTATAAAGTTAAAATCAATTGTTATTACAGGTAAATATAACCAAGTATAATTAAGTTTATTTCTATATAAGAATAATATAAATACTAATAATGAAATAATATAAGGAATAATCATATTAATATCTTCATAACCAATTAATGTTATAAATGTAAAGAATGATTGTATTATTATTAATACTTGTCCAGATTTAATTCCTTTTTTATCAAAACATTCTAAAATAAACATTATTAATAAACTAACAGGTAATATATATTGAGAATAATCAAATGTTAAATTTAAATAATCAAATAAACAAGCTACCATGAAGTTAATTAATATATAAGCAAATACTTTTCCAAGTGTTTTATTCTTAATTGAATAAATAGAGTAGAATGCTAATGTTATAATAGCAGTTATTATAAGTGTTGTAGGATTCTCAAATTCTACAAATGCTATAAAATAACCAATACATATACCTACAATACTTGTAACATCAGTAGTAACTTTAAGTGCTTTATCCTTAATCTCAACAATATTAACAATAAGATAAATTAATAAGAAAGGAATAAAGTATATAATATTAATATTTATTTCAATAAGAATATTAAATATAGTAATAAAACCTAGTATAGGAATAGTTATACTTAAGAATTTATTATTCTTAAATGAGTAATAAATAATACTAATAAATAGTAATAATATTATAAAAAGATATGTATAAAAATATTCTCCTGCAATAGCAATAAAATAAATTATAAAAGCAGGAATACCAAAAGTTAAATAATTAATAATATTAAATCTATTTCTAAAATAATTTATACCTATTGTTATTAAAACTCCAATTAATAAACAAGCCTCATATATATAAGGAGTTGTTCCTAAATTAAATATCTTAGGAACTATTAAAGATCCATATATAATCATAATAATAGCTAAACAATCAAACATCTTTTGATATTTTTCTTCTTTTAATTCATCAACTAATAAATAATATAAGTTAAATATATTAACAATAAGTGCTAATAAATAGAAGAATGATAAATTATATGCATAAACTACTAATCCAACTAATAGTAATATTGTTAGTACAACAATTGATCTTAAATCAAACTCTTTACTTTTAAATCTATAATCAAAATGTAATGAATTAATTAATATTACAAATAAAGAAAGTATTAATAAAACTAAATGAACATCTTCTTTAATAAATAAACCTATAAAAGTACAACTTAATAATTGGAATACTAAACTATATATAGCAATCAAAGTATCATTATTTTTCTTCATATATAAGTAATATACTATTGATAAAATAATCGAAGAAATTGCTAGATAAACATATTTACCTGGACCTTCATATGAAAGATAATGACCAAGTAATCCAAACAAGCAAATTGAAAATAATGCTAAAGGTAAATAACTAAATGCAATATATATAAATGCTTTAGATATCTTTTCCAAACCTAAATATTTTTTAGCAATATGACTACCTGCTAAGAATACACCAAACATCAAGAATATTATTATAGTCTTAACTATATCTAAAGTAAATTCCCAAGTAGAAGTTAAGAATACTATCGCAGCAATAATAATTAGAACTGCACCTGTAATAAGAATTAAACTATTCTTAATTTCTTTATCATCAATCTTTTTCTTCTCAACAGAAACAGGAGTAGGGGTGTTAACCCTTGCTTCCACATTCTGTGAAGCAGGAACTACTTTCTTCTCATCTAAAACTTCATTATTACTATGATTAGTATCATGATTAGTTTTAGTTCTTAAATCAAAGCCACATTTAGGACAAAAGTTTCCTCTATGTTCTAATTCATCTTTTAAACTATTATTTTTATTAATTAAAACAATAATAATTACAATAGCAACAAGTACCAATAATTCCATATACTCATCCCACTTTCTACTATATAAATTATATAATAAAAAATATTTAAAAGAAATAAAAAAATAGGAGTAATAACTCCTATTAATTATTCTTTATCGATAGGTTGATATACTGTACCAACAAACCAAACTTCTCCAGTAGCAACATCTCTAATTAAGAACATATAAGGCTTATCAAATGTTATATCAATTACTTCTACAGGTACATCAAATTCATAATTGAATCCAGCTCCAGCAGCTCCAACACCGCCCATCATAGTAACAGCACTAGCTTTGATACCCATATTAGAAAATTCAATATTAGCTTTATGTTTAGCTTCTACTATTACAGAATCACCTTTACTTAATCCTGATAAATCAGCTTTATTAGAATCAAAAACGTCTTTTACTCCCATATCTTTTAAATCATTCATTAAATCTAAGTCATATTCAAAATTAAATAATGGAATAAATCCAGTGATTTGTGTAACAACACCATCTTTAAAATTATTAGCTTTTAATTCTTTTAAATCTGTTATAAGCCCACTAATTTTATTAGCATCCATTTTATCAACATAATCTGTTAATTTTTCATTCTTTGGCATAATAGCAACATATTGTAGAGTAGTACCATTATATTCTCTTAAGTTTTTAGCAAATACTTTTTCATTTTCAGTATCATTTAATAAGAAATCAGTAGAAATATCTTCTTTTCCATAATTTTGTTTTAAACCTTCAAGATACTTCTGTTGCATCTCTTCAACACTGATATCACAATCATCCATTTTGTATTCTCCAGTGCATTCTTCACTAGCTTTATATTTATTAAACTCTTCAGCTACTTTTTTCTTTATACCATCTTCACCAAGATCTTTAATAATATCATATCTATTGAATGAAGCACCTATTTGAACAGCTTTACTTTCCTTAGTACTACCATTAAATCCTAGAGAAGGATAACCACCGCCATCAATAGGAACTATATTATCAGAATAATTCTCATATTGATAATCAACATCATAATAAATATTTTCCCCACCATTAGGTTCAGCTTGTAAATTATAAACCCATTGCATATCAATACCTAATGCATTAACAAGCATATAATCTAGGCTTTGAACTGTTTCATCATCAAGCATATTATTAATAAGTCCTAGTGTTTTTTGACTAATCCATTGATTAACATTTGAAGCACTAGTAAATGGATCATATTGAACTTCAGCTCCATATTTATTTTGGATAGCTTCAATATATTCAGGCCTTACTTGATCTTTATAAGCTTCTTTAACAAACATAGCATTAGCAAAACTCATATTTTGGCTGTTAATATATTTGTTAGCTTTATATTCACCAATAATATTAGATATTTGAGAATGTGATTCTCCCTTAGTACCTTCATTTAACATACCTAAAGTATATTTAATTGATAAAGGACTATATATTTTATTTACTTCCTTATTTTCTAGTTGTAAAAATCTTAAGTCAAAATCTTGTAGTGAATTATCTTTTAAAACATATTTTGAAACATCTTTTTTATCAGTATCAACTTTAGTATCCTCTTTCTTATTATTAAAGTAGAAATAAACTCCAACTAAAGCAATTATTAAGATGATTAAAATAATTACAAAGACAACTCTTTTGCCTTTTTTAGGCTTTTGTTCTAATTCCGTATTTTCATTAGTAGTATCAGTCATAACCTCATTTTTTTCTTCCATAATTCTCCTCCTATTATAAATAAATTATATCACTAAAAATAAAAAGGGTATATATTTATACCCTTAAATAATTAAAAATTAAACAGCTGTATATCCACCATCAACAGGAAGTATTACACCATTTACATAAGAACTCTCATCTGCTGCTAAAAAGATAACTGCAGAAGATAATTCTCCTTCCTTTCCATATCTTTGCATAGGTACATGAGTCTTAGCAAATTCTTGAAATTGATCAGTGTCTAGTACTTGTGTAGTTAGTTCAGTATAGAAATATCCTGGACAAATTGCATTACAAGTAATTCCTGAAGTAGCAAGTTCAGCAGCAACAGCTCTAGTAAAGTTAACAACAGCTCCCTTACTTGCATGATATGCAATAGTAGGTATTTCAGTATTACCAACTAATCCATACATAGAAGCAATATTTATAATTCTTCCATAATTATTTTTCTTCATAACATTACCAAATGCTCTAGTCATCTTAAATACAGATGTTTCATCAGTCGCAATAGTGAAATCCCATTCATCATCAGCCATATCTAAAACACCTTTATCTTTAGATGAACCAGCACAGTTAACTAAGATATCAACTTTACCAAATTCTTTAACTGCAGCACTACATGCATTATCAATATCTTCTGTACTTGTAACATCACATTTAACAGGTAAAACTTTAACGCCTTCTTTTTCAAGTTCTATCTTAAATTCTTCTAATCTTTCTATTCTCCTTGCTAAAATTACTAAGTCAGCCCCTTGCTTAGCTAGAGCCATAGATATTTGTTTTCCAAGTCCTGATGAAGCTCCAGTAACAACAGCAACTCTTCCTTTTAAATTAAACATAATTTTCCTCCTAACAATAAATTCATTATAACATAGAATTATTTTTCATATACTTCTTTTACAAACAATCCAAGATTTAACATTAAAGCAAATACATAAGGTAATGCATATCTAAAATAAGCATTAACAGGAGAAGCAAAACATACAAGTATTAATACAAATGAAGGCAATAAATAAATAATCTCTTTGTATTTTTTTCTATAAAAATAATAAGCCCCCATAAATAATAATATCCATACATTAATTGCAATATTAACTAGTATATTTAAAACAGGAATATAAGGAAATGCAATTCCATAACTAGCTAATATATATCTAGGTATCTTCAAACTATTATAATGATAATCAAACCCATCATGAGTAATTGTATTATTATATTTATAATATATATACCAATTAGTCTTAGAAGGATAAAAATACCCATAAGTATTACTAATAGTAGCTTCTATATATGTTTTAGGATATTTCTTTAATCCTTCAAACCATACTTTAAAATATTCTTTTAAATCTTCACTAGTAGTATATTTGTTATACCCATTTTTAACAGGATCAGCAATTCCACTTTTATATCTACTAGCTAAAGTATCATATCCTAAGACTCTATCAATTGCTTTTCTTTCTTTATCAGTTACTTCATCACCATGTTCTTTAACATATCTAGCAGTTTGTTGAAAAGGAATAGATAACATTTCTCTACTACTAACAGGAGTAATATTAAAATGAGGTAATATTATCTTATTATATGAAGTATTAAACCCTATAATAATTAAAAATATACATAATAATTTAAATTTATATTTAAATTTCTTTTTCATAAATAATAAAGCAGGAAAAGATAAAACAAGTACATGTATTCCATTATTTCTAAATAAAATAATTAATATTGTTAATAAAACTAATAATAAATAATCTTTTATTTTTAAATCATCACTCTTAATAATTCTATATAAAAAGATAATATAAAGTATTATTAAAGATCCAAATATAACATCTTTAACAGCACTCATACTATAAAAAGGAAATACAGGAACTAAACTATATACTAATAACATTAATAATAAATAATTATTTTTAATTCCATTATCTTTTAAAAACTTAATTGTATAACTAAGCGTAGAAGCAAGTACTAATATTTGAATAATACTATATATAAATAACCCTAAATTTACATTATTTATAATTGTACCTATCTTTACACAACTTCCTAATAATAATGTGTGTATTACTGGATGATGATTAGTGATTGTCATAGAAGGATCTAACATAATATTATAAGTAGAATATTTATTAGGAATACCAAAATATTGTTTAATTTGAAAAGAAGGATCAGGCGATAATATAGCAGGATAAAAAGATATAATATAAGGTAACCAACAAATAATAATAAATATTAAACTAAAAAGAAAAGTCTTTTTATCAAATAAATGATAAAACTTAGTCTTCTTAATTTTATTAATATTTAATTTAATAGTCTTTTTCTTATCTAAAAAATAAAATAATTTATTTAATATAAAATAAAATACAATGAATAAAACTATAAACATAATAATATTTAAAAATATATGTTTTTCTATATATTTAAAACTATCCTTTAATAAGAATGAATTACCTATCACTACAAATAAAGAATATAATAAACTTAATAAAGTAATAATAATTGTTTTTCTTTTTGATGAATTCATTATATTTCTCCTCTCTATGATATTATAATACAAAATACGTAGATAAAAAACAAAATATGGTACAATATGGAAGAGGTGATACCATGGCTATAAGAAGAGGAATAATAGTAATTATAGGTTTACTATTACAAATATTATTATTTTTATTCTTTTATCTATATTTAGCAGAACATTTTTTAATTATAAGTATTTTATTTCAAGTATTAGGATTCTTACTAACACTATGTTTAATTAAATATAGTAGAAGTTATTCATATACTCTTCCATGGATAATAATTATATTATTATTTCCATTAGTAGGATCATTATTATTTTTAATAATAGGATATAACAAGAAAAAGAGTAAATTATTAAAAAGTATAGTAAAATCTGAATTAGATAATAAGAAATATTTAATACAAGATAAAGATATAAGAAAAGAAATTAATTATAATAGTTCAATGAGATATATTACTGATTATTCAAATTATCCTATAACTACAAATAATGATGTAGATTATTATCCATTAGGAGAATTAGCTTTTGAAGAAATGCTAAAAGAATTAAAAAAAGCAGAAAAGTTTATTTTCTTCGAATATTTTATTGTTAAACCAGGAAAAATGTGGAATAAAATATTAGATATTTTAAAAGAAAAAGCTAAATCAGGAATAGAAGTAAGAGTAATGTATGATGATTTAGGATGTGTAGGTTCTCTAAATAAAAAATATCCTGAAGAATTAAAAAAATATGGAATTAAGTGTATAGTTTTTAATAGATTAAGTCCATTATCAGGAATAATAATGAATAATAGAGATCATAGAAAAATATTAGTTATTGATGGAAAAGTAGCTTTTTCAGGAGGAATTAATATAGCAGATGAATATATAAATGAAGATTCTAGATTTGGACATTGGAAAGATAATGGAATAAAAATATCAGGAGATGCTGTATGGAATTATACAGTAATGTTTCTAACAATGTGGAATTCATTTGAAAAAGTAGATGAAGATTTTAATAAATATAAATATAAATTTACAAAGAATAAAACAAATAAAGGATATATTGCTCCATACGGAGAATCACCATTAGATGATGAATTATTAGGTCAAAATATATATTTAAATATAATTAATCAAGCAAATAACTATGTATATATATGTACTCCATATTTAATAACAGATACTGATATGATTAATTCATTAGTTTTAGCAGCTAAAAGAGGAGTAGATGTTAGAATAATAATTCCAGGAATACCTGATAAGAAATTAGTTTATATGTTAACAGAAAGTTATGTTGAACCATTAGTAAGTCATGGAGTAAAAGTTTATAGATATACACCAGGTTTTATACATGGAAAAGTATTTGTAGCAGATGATAAAATATCAACAGTAGGAACTATTAATCTAGATTATAGAAGTTTATATCTACATTTTGAATGTGGTATGTATATGGAAAATGTTAATTGTATAAAAGATATTAAAAAAGATATGAAAGAAACTATAGAAAAAAGCCATGAAATAACAAAAAAAGAAGCAAGACCTAATCTATTTAAATCAATATTCCAAGCATTATTAAGGTTATTTGCTCCATTAATGTAAAATAATAAAACAAAAGGAAAAAAATATATGAAGAAAAGAAATATAATAGGAATAATTATTATTCTAGTAGTTATCATAGTAGGTATAGTTATATTAATTACTAATAATAAAACTAATATAGAAGATGAAAGCACTCTATATTCAATTAAATTTGATAATACTATTTTAAGATTTGAAAGATATGACTATGTATCAGGACAAAACCAATTAGTAGGAGTTCAAAAAAGTACAAACAATGGAAAAGATTTTGAAGATGTTTCAAAAGAAGGAATAACTGTAAGTATGGAACCTAAATTTATCTTTTTAAATGAAAAATTAGGTTTTGCAATAAAAAAACCTAATAATACAAAAGATAATAATAAATATCATGGAATGTATGTTACAAAAGATGGAGGAAAAACATTTATATTATCTGAAATAAACTATGATAATCCAAATATAGAAATATTAACTATAGAAGATGTTCCATATTACGAAGATAATGATTTAAAACTACACTGTTCAATATATCAAGTAAAACAAGATAATTCAGGATATGAAGATAAAGATCTTTACTTCATTTCAAAAGATGATGGAGTAACTTGGAATCTTGAAAAGTAAAAACACTAACAATTAAGTGGTGTTGTAAGATAAAAGTAGACAGAAAAAACACTGTTTACTTTTTCTTTGCTATAATTTTAATAAGGAGATGATTTGA
>CADANC010000001.1 GCA_902789225.1 uncultured Erysipelotrichaceae bacterium | reverse complement strand
CTAGTAGGAGACACCTGTACCCATCCCGAACACAGAAGTTAAGCTACTAAACGCTGAAGATAGTGAAAGCTAAAATAAGAAGTCGCCAAGTTTTTTTTTTGCAATAATTTAAGATTCTTTATAGGATTTTTTTATAATAAAAAAAGCAATTACTTTGATAATTGCTTTTTATGTTTTTATTTGGTGGAGATGAGGAGAATCGAACTCCTGTCCAAAAATAAAGCTACATAAACTTCTACAAGTTTAGTTAACTACATATATTCGCATAATTAGCCGGTAATTAACGAACGTATACTATTTATGCTAGTCTTTGGTATTCTTTCTATTGTTTAGACAGACAATAGCTATAACTTACTTATTGAACCCTATTCTATTCCGTAAGTAAAAATAGATAGAGCACATTCCCTTATATTATTAGGCAAAGGCATAAGATGTTTGATTTCCACCAAACATGTTAGCAAATGTATTTTTTAAATTTTTAGCATTTATTGCTTGTGTTCGTGACGTGTTCCTCCGACTTGCAGTCTATGCTCTTATATTCCTGTCGAAACCAAGTCATCCCCAATATGTGTATATATTATACCATTTTTTTATGTTTTTTTCAACCTATTATAATCTTTGTAAAAAGATGTAAAAGTTATTACTTTTATGATTATAACAACTTTATCATATTTGATTCTGTGTTAAAATTAGTATGCGGAGGTATAGTTTATGATAAAAGAATGGAAAGATTTTGTAGAGGGGAATTGGACAACTAATATTGATGTTAGAGATTTCATTCAAAAGAATTATACTCAATATAATGGAGATGAGTCCTTTTTAGAAAAAACTACTGATAAAACTGATAGTGTATGGAATAAATGTAAGTCTTTATTGAAAGAGGAATTAAAAAAACATGTGTTAGATATTGATACTGTTCATATGAGTGGTATTAATTCTTTTAAGCCTGGTTATATTAATAAAGATGATAATGTAATTGTTGGTTTACAAACTGATAAGCCTTTGAAACGTATTGTTAATCCTTATGGTGGGATACGTATGGTTTATGAGGAATTAAGTGCTTATGGTTATAAATTAGCTCCTACTGTTGATAAATATTTTAATGAGTTTAGAAAAACTCATAATCAAGGTGTTTTTGATGCTTATACTCCTGAAATTAGAAAAGCTAGACATGTTGGATTATTAACAGGATTACCTGATGCCTATGGTAGAGGTAGAATAATTGGTGATTATAGAAGAATAGCTTTATATGGTATTGATTTTTTACAACAAAAAAGAGTAGAAGATTTTAATAAATTAGTTGGACCTATGTCTGATGATTTAATAAGACGTAGAGAAGAAGTTTCTATGCAATATAGAGCTTTAGATGAAATTGCAGAAATGGCTAAGAGTTATGGTTTTAATATTAGAAAACCAGCTAAAAATGCAAAAGAAGCTGTACAATGGCTTTATTTTGGTTATTTAGCTTCAGTTAAAGAAAACAACGGAGCTGCAATGAGTTTAGGTAGAGTTGATGCTTTCTTGGACTGTTATATTCAAAGAGATTTAAAAGCAGGAAGATTAACTGAGAAAAAAGCACAAGAATTAATTGATAATTTTATTATTAAATTAAGATTAGTTAGACATTTAAGAACTCCTGAATATGATGAATTGTTCTCTGGTGATCCTACTTGGGTAACTTGTTCTATATCTGGAATGGGTGTAGATGGTAGACACATGGTAACTAAGAACTCTTATCGTATTTTGCATACTTTAGAGAATTTAGGACCTGCTCCTGAACCAAATATGACTGTTTTATGGAGTGAATTCTTGCCAGAAACATTTAAAAGATATTGTGCAAAATTAAGTGTTGCTACTGATGCAATACAATATGAAAGTGATGAATTAATGAGACCTATTTATGGTGATGATTATGCTATTGCATGTTGTGTTTCCGCTATGAGAGTTGGTAAAGATATGCAATTCTTTGGAGCTCGTTGCAATTTAGCTAAGTCACTTTTATTAGCAATTAATGGTGGAACTGATGAAAGATTAAAAGAAAAAGTATTAGATGGCTTTGAAATAATGAATGATAAAGTTCTTGATTATGATAAAGTTGTCAAAGAATATAAAAAAGTATTGAGTAAAGTTGCTGATATATATTCTAATGCAATGAATATTATTCATTATATGCATGATAAATATGCATATGAAGCTGGGCAAATGGCTTTACATGATGTTGATGTTCATAGATATATGGCTTATGGAGTTGCTGGACTAAGTGTTGCGGTAGATTCTTTAAGTGCTATTAAATATGCTAAAGTTAAACCTATTAGAGATAAAGATGGTATCACTGTAGATTTTGAAATAGAAGGTGATTATCCTCAATATGGTAATGATGATGATAGAGTTGATAATATAGCTGTTAAATTATTAAGATTTTTCAGAAATGAATTAGATAAACATCCTACTTATAGAGATGCTGAAGATACTTTATCTGTTCTTACTATTACTTCTAATGTAGTTTATGGTTCTAAGACTGGTGCTACTCCTGATGGTAGAGCAGCTGGTGTTCCTTTTGCTCCTGGAGCTAATCCAATGCACGGAAGAGATCATAGTGGAGCTATAGCTTCTTTAAATAGTGTTGCTAAACTTCCATATGGAGATTGTTGTAAAGACGGTATTTCTAATACTTTCTCTATTGTTCCTGATGCGTTAGGTAATGATGAGGAAGAACGAATAACTAATTTATGTAGTATGATGGATGGTTACTTCTCACAAGGAGCACACCACTTGAATGTTAATGTATTAAATAGAGAAACTTTAATTGATGCGATGGAACATCCAGATAAATATCCACTTTTGACTATTAGAGTTTCTGGCTATGCTGTTCACTTTAATAGATTAACAAGAAAGCAACAGGAAGAAGTAATTGCTCGTACATTCCATGAGAGTATGTAAATGAAAGCTAGTATAGATTCAATTGAAACATTTGGTTTAGTGGATGGTCCTGGAATTAGATGTGTTATCTTTTTCAATGGCTGTATGTTAAGGTGTAAGTATTGTCATAATCCTGAGATGTGGAAAAAACAGGAAGAAAACTATACTGTTGATGAGGTTTTTCAAAAAATTATGAGGTGTAAGGCTTATTTTAGAGAAACCGGAGGGGTAACTTTTTCAGGAGGAGAACCTTTATTACATGCGCCATTTATTGTTGAATTATGTAAGAAATTAAAGGAAGAAGGCATACATACTTGTTTAGATACTGCTGGAGTTGGACTAGGTAATTATGAAGAATTATTACAATATATAGATTTAGTTCTACTTGATGTAAAGCATACTAATAGAGATGGTTATAAAGATATTACTGGATGTGAATTAGAAGAAGTAGAACATTTTATTGATGCATGCAATAAATTAGAAAAGAAAATTTGGATTAGACAAGTTGTTGTTCCTGGAATAATGGATAATGAAGAATACTTAGATTCTTTAGTTAGTTATTTAAAACATATTGATAATATTGAAAAGATAGAGTTCTTACCTTTTCATAGACTAGGAAGAGAAAAATATATTAAATTAAATATTCCATATCCTTATGAAGAAAAAAAAGATATGGATAAAGATAAATGCAAGGAATTATATGAGATGTTTATGAGTAAGTATGAGGCTTCAAAATAAAAGCCTTTTCTTTTGATTTTTGTTTTATTTATACATTTTATATAATTTAATAGATGTGATATAATAAGTTGTAGGTGATTTTATGTTAATTATGTCGTTTAATGTTAAAAGATTTATTATGTTTAAATTTGGAAGGTATAAAAGAGTTATTAATTATATTAAAGATAAGAAACCTGATATTATAGGCTTTCAAGAATTAACAGATAAGTCTTTAAGATTATATAAAAAGAATTTAAATGATTATAATATTGTTGGTACAGTTGGTAGTAGTAAAAATATTTTACTTAGAGAATATTGTTCAATCTTTTTAGATAAGAGATTTAAGATTATTTCTGAAAAGACTTATGCTCTTACTCATAATCCTAATATAATAGGTGTTAAGGAAAAAGAAGATAATCTACCTAGAATATGTGTTGTATGTCATTTTATGGATGATAATAATAGATATATGATTATTAATACTCATATTGATAATACTGATGGAAAAAATAAAAAGAAACAATTAGATATTTTTCAAAGTATAATTGATGATGAATTAGATAAAGATGAACTGCTTATTATTACAGGTGATTTTAATATGAGTTTAAATAATAAGAATATTCCTAAATATATTAAAGAACATAAATATTTAGATCCTTTCTTTGATTATATGGGTGGTAGTTTTCCTAGTAAGCCTGATATGAGAATGATAGATCACATATATTTAAAAGGTTTTGATTGTGGGAAGTTTGCTGTAGATACAACTTCTAATGATTTTGGTTTCTTGAGTGATCATAATCCTATTAGTTGTGAAGTTGTTCCTAATAAAGATAAATTATTATAATAGGCTATATGCCTATTTTTTTTGCACTAATTTGACTTATATTTTCTCATATGGTAGTATAAATAACGTCGCTATAAATCAAGGAGTGAAATATTTATGTTGAAATATAAGAATTCTTGTATTAGGATTACTGTTTTAGCATCATTACTAATTATTATTTCAATTAGTTGTTTTGTTTATTATAGAGATAGTCTTTTCAAGAGTTTAAATGTAGATTTAAAGGGATATGAAATTGTATATGGAAAAGAAGTTAAATTAGATAATTTAATAAAGAAAAATGGAACTTCTTTTAAGGTGATACAAGATGTTGATACTAAGAAATTAGGAAGACAAGAAGTATTAATAGAAGTAAAAAAAGATAATGTTACTAAAGTTGTTCCTGTAACAATTGATGTTATGGATATAAGTGAGCCTGAAATTAAGTTAAAAGAGACTTCTGTTTCTATTACTGAAGGTGATTCTTTAAATGTTAAGGATTATATTGAATCAGTAGTAGATGATGGTGAAAACTTAGAATTTAAGGAAACTGTTACTGAAAATGATTTAAGTTATTATACTATTAATACTAATTTAGATACTAATACTAATGGTGAATATAATGTAGAAGTAGTTGCAGTTGATAAAGCTAATAATAAGACTGTTACCAATTATACAGTTACAGTTAATAAAAAGCCTGAACCTGTAGTTGTACCAAAGAATACTACTAATAATACAAACTATAGAGTGGTAGATGATGCTGCACTTAATGCTGCTGGAGGAGATATAGTACAAATTGCATATGCTTTACTTGGAAGTCCTTATGCATCTGGTGGAAACTCGCCTAGTGGCTTCGATTGTTCTGGATTTGTTCAATATGTTTATTCTAGAGCAGGAATTCATGTTAGTAGAAGTTCTTCAACACAAGCTTATGATGGTGTAGGTGTTAGTTATGAAAATGCTATGCCTGGGGATATATTAAGTTGGGGACATAATGGTAGGGTAACACATTCTGCTATATATGTTGGAAATGGTATGATGATACATGCTGCTAACTATAAAACTGGTGTAATTTTAAGTAATATTTCCGCATGGGAAAATGGATCATACGATAGATTAATGTACGTAAGAAGAATAAGTTAAAAAGGAAATATGATTTTTCCTTTTTATTTTTTATATTTTGTTTATAATATTTATGTGGGGTGATTTTGGTGAATGAATATGTATTAAAAGTATTAAGAAAGTCTAAAAAAGCTATTTCTATGGGTGAAATTATAGAAAAAGTAAAAAATAGATATTTAAAAGATAATCCTGATAAGACCGATTTATCTGAAGATGAAATTTTTGAAGTTATTGATATAGTCAATGAATTAGAAAAAAGTTATGAAATAATTCAAGTGGGAGATGGATTTAAGTTACTTAGAAATACTTCTTTTCATAAAGGAAAATTTACTTTTGATAGTAAAGGGGCTAAAGTAATAGAAGATAATTCATATATTAATGGTTTTGGAGATTTAGTTATTAATAAAACTGAATTTCCTGTTTCACGTGGAGACTATAATGGTGCACATAGTGGAGATACTGTTTTAGTTGATGTTCAAGGGTCAGGAAAAAGAACTAAAAATATAGTATATAGAGTACTTGAAGATAGACTTGATGAACTTTATGGAGAAGTATTTAAAGATGAATTTGGTTTTTATATGAGACCAGTTGATAAAAAATTATCTGATGTAAGAATTTTGTTAGATGAAGATCAGGTAGATAATTCTCAATTAGTTGTTGGAGATAGATTAAAGGTAAAAGTTAATAATAATAGTGGTTATAGTAATGTTTATACTTGTCGTGTTTTGAAGAAATTAGCTCATAAAGATTCTCCTGATAATGAAATTAGATGGGAAGCACTAAAATATGGTATGGATGATGATTTTAGTGAAGAGTCTTTACAACAGGTAAAAGATACTCCTACTAAAGTTCTTCCTATGGATAAAATTGGTAGAGAAGATTATACAAATGAGGAAACCTTTACTATTGATGGTGCTGATACTAAAGATATGGATGATGCTTTGAGTTGTAAGAGATTAGAGAATGGTAATTTCTTATTAAGAGTTCATATTGCAGATGTTGCTCATTATGTTAAAGCTGGTTCTGCACTTGATCAAGATGCTTATCGAAAAGGAACTAGTACATATGCAGGTGGTAAAGTTATACCTATGTTACCTCACGAAATATCTAATGGTATATGTTCTTTAAATCCTGATGAAGAACGACTTACTATTACTTGTAATATGGAAATAGATAGGGATGGAAATGTTGTTAATCATAGAATTGTTAAGGGTGTTATAAACTCTGATTTAAAGATGAGCTATGATAAGGTTAATGAAATTTTAAAAAATGGTGCCGTAGATTCTCAATATGATCCTACTAACCCTAAATATGCTAGACTTGTTCCTCCTGAATATGCGCAACATGTCAAAACATTAAAAACTTTGGAGCAATTAAGTTATATTCTTAGAAAGAGAAGAATTAAACATAATGCCATTGAATTTGGAACTGGTGATAAAGAACTTAAGTACGATAAAGATGGTTATGTAATAGGCAGTTATGAAAGAATTAATGATATAGCTGAAAACTTAATAGAAGAATGTATGATTGCAGCTAATGTTACTGTTGCTAAACATTTATCTAAGAGTGGATTCCCTTGTTTATATCGTGTTCATGATAATCCTAATGATGAAAAGATTGGTGATTTAATTCATTTAATGAATATTGCAGGTCATAGATATAATAAATATGATGCTGAAGAATGTTGTTCTAATCCTAAGAATATGAGAGATTTAATTAGTTATATTCAAAATAATACAGGAAAATTAGCTGGTGTTTTATTGAATAGAGCTATTAGGGGTATGAGTAAGGCTAAATATAGTCCTATAAATATAGGGCATTATGGATTAGGAGAACCTTATTATTGTCATTTTACTTCTCCTATTAGAAGATATCCAGATTTAGTAATTCATAGATTAATTTACCAAAATATTTTCCATGAGGATGTTGGTAGAAAAATAACTCCAGTTAGTCTAATAGAGATAGGTGAACATACTTCAAAGAAGGAAAGAGCAGCTGATGATGTTGAAAGAGCAGTTTTTGGATTAAGAAGTGCTCAATATATGAAAGATCATGTTGGCGAAGAGTATATGGGAACTGTTGTAGATGTTAGTGATAATGGACTATGTGTTATGCTTGATGATTCTGCTATAGAAGGTACTATTAGACTTAAAGATTTAGAAGGAAAAGTATATAGATTTGAAGAAGAAACTATGTCTTTATGTTCAGAAGTTGATAATTACCATTTTGGAGACAGATTAAAATTAGTTTGTATGGATAATAAAGATGTTATTTCTCAACATGCAACTGATGAAGAAAAAGCTGAATATGATAATTATATTAAAACAAAGCCAAAACTTAATAACAAAGTTGTCTACTTTAGTGTTAAGAAAGATGACAATAATACTAAAAGTAGAGGAAAGACTTTGAAAAAAACTGCTTAATGCGTTGATATTTTAGTGTTGAAATGTTAAAATTATAAGTGATAATTGATAATTAAGGTTGTCACTTATTTTTATTGGAGGAGATGCGATGAATATAAATGTTTTGTCCATATTGCGAAATTTATTAGATATTTTCATTGTATGGGCTATATTTTATTATATATTTAAAAATATTAAGAATAACGTTAAATTAGCTCTTATTTTTAAAGGTGTTGTATTTATTGTTATTTTAAATATTATTAGTGATATTTTTAATCTTGTTACTGTACAAGTTTTATTACAATATATTATTGAATGGGGACCAATTGCTTTAATTGTAATTTTTCAGCCTGAAATTAGAACTATTTTAGAACAATTAGGACGTAGCCAATTACTAGGAAAGCATAAGATATTAACTGTTGATGAAAGAGAAAGATTGGTTTATGAAATAGTTAACGCTTGTGAATATATGTCTAGAGAAAGAATTGGTGCTTTAATTGTTTTAGAAAGAGATGTTTCTTTAGCAAATTACATTGAAAAAGCAAAGAAAGTATATGCTGATTTATCAAGTGATTTGTTAGTTGCTATATTCTATGAAGGTAATCCATTACATGATGGTGGATGTATTATTCAAGGTGATAGAATTACTTGTGCTGGAGCAGTTTTCCCAACAAGTAGCAGTACAAAAATTAATAGAAATTTAGGTACTAGACATAGAGCTGCTTTAGGATTAAGTGAAGAAACTGATGCTATAAATATTGTAGTTAGTGAGGAGACTGGTAAGATAAGCATTTGTATTAAAGGAGAAATGTTATACGATTTAAGTTTAGATGATGTAAGAATGTTATTAATAGATGAATTAAAACCTAGAACTGAAGAAGACTACGAAACTGAGGAAGAGGAAGATATTTATGAAGAAGAAAAGTAATAATATTTTTATAAGAATATTCAGTTCTATTGGTAGATTCTTTGATAAGATTTTAATAACCCCATTAACTAAGCTATTCTTTAAATTTGGAGAATGGATAAATGATGGTGGTAGATTCTTTGATAAGATGAGTGGAAATAAGTCTTTCTTACTTATTATAAGTTTGATTTTAGCTTTTTCAACTTTTATAGTTATTGATAAAGAAAATGATGTTACAATTGATCAATATGCTGAAATATTATATCAACAACCTGTAACTGCTATATATAATGAAGAATTATATGTTGTTGAAGGGTTACCTGATGCTGTTGATATTACATTAGTTGGTCAAAAAAGACATATTTTCTTAGCTAAACAATCTCCATCTAATGGAGTTACTGTTGATTTAACTGGTTTGAAGCCTGGTCAACACAAAGTAAAATTAAAATATTCTCAACCATTAAAGAGTTTAGATTATAAATTAGATCCTAGTGAAGTAACTATTACTATTTATAAGAAAGTAAGTACTACTAAATCACTTACTTACGATATATTACATCAAGATGAATTAGATTCTAAGTTATATATTGATAGAGTTACATTAGACAGATCTGAAGTTATTGTTAAGGGTAGTCAAGAAAGTCTTGATAAAGTAGCAACTGTTAAAGCATTAGTAGATGTTAATGATATTCCTGCTGGTTCAGTTGGAGAGGTTACTCTAAAAGATGTTCCTTTAGTTGCATATGATGCTAATGGTAAAGTAATTAGTGTTGAAATTGTACCTAAAACTATAACATGTAAGCTAGGAATTACTTCTCCAAGTAAAGAAGTACCTATTAAGATTATTCCTAAGGGAACAGTAAGTTTAGGAAAATCAATTAAGTCTATTGAAAGTAATATTAGTAAAGTAACTGTTTATGGTAGTGAAGCTGCTGTTGATAAATTAGAACAGTTAGAAGTAGAAATTGATGTTGATAAGTTAAGTAAAGATAAGACATTTAATATTACATTAAATGCTCCTAATGGAATTACTGAACTTAGTGAAACTCAAATTACAGTTAAGGTAACTCTTGATTCCAGTGAATCTAAGACTATTGAAGGAGTTAGAATTATTCCTGAGAATTTACCTGCTGGAATGACTGCACAAGCTGCTAGTGAAGCTGATTCTACTGTTACTGTTAAAGTTACTGGTAGTAGCGAAGCTATTCAAAGAGTTAATGTTGATAATGTTAAAGCATATGTTGATTTAAGTAATGCTAAGCCAGGAACAAGTGAATATACTGTTAAAGTTACTGGTGATGACTTAACTCTAGCATACGAAGTTACATCTAATAAGAAAGTTTCAATTACTGTAACTGGTTAATAATAAAACTCAAGTTCATTCATTGTGGACTTGAGTTTTTTCTTTGTATTGTGTTTTATTTGTGGTATAATACTTTCTAGGTGGTTATGATGGCACGAAATAATTATAATATTGATTCTATTGATGGTAATAATTATAAGAGTATAATTATTACTGCTGTTGTTGTTTTAGCTATAGCAGTACTTTTTTACTTATTATCAGTTTATATTACTAATAAGCCTGATAAGGTTAGAATAGCTGAAGGTTCTATTAGTTATGAACAAATATCTGCTGGCTCAACTTTTAGTATGAGTGATAAAGAATATTTGGTTATTTTTTATAACAGAGATAATGGTGGAGATATTACTACTGCTGTAAGCAATTATAAATCAAAAGATAAAGCTTTACCTATTTATTATGTTGATTATAATGATGCTATAAATGCTAGTGTTACTAGTAAAGATTCTAGTAATCCTAAAGCTACTAAAGCAAGTGAATTAAAAGTTAAAAATCCTACTTTAATTGAGATTTCTAATGGTAGTATTTCTCAATATATTGAAGGAGAAGAAAAGGTTATTGATTATTTAAGTTAATAATCTTTAAATGCCTCAATAGCTCAGCTGGTTAGAGCACTTGACTGTTAATCAAGGGGTCCTAGGTTCAAGTCCTAGTTGGGGCGCCATTTTAATAATAAAGGCAATAATGCCTTTTTCTTTTATTTATGGTATATTTATATATATGAGGTGTTTCTATGAATAAAAATAGAAAATTTAATCTTATTGATAGAAAAGAATTAAAAGGCCAAAGTAAGACTATAAAAAGAATTGAAGATAATAAACCAGTAGAAGTAATTAGAAGTAAAAGAACAACTTATTTTAGTACTTTGGAAGTTATTCTTATTATGATTTTATCAATTTTATTTGGTAGTGTTATAGGTGTTATTTTTAGTTTAACTAAATATAATTATTTAGATTCTTCTGATAAGAACTTACAAGAGTTTATATCTACTTATAATTCTATTGTCAATAATTATTATAATAAAGTGAATAAAGATGAATTAATTGATTCAGCAATTAATGGAATGGTTAATTCTTTAGATGATCCATATTCTACATATATGGATGAAAGTGAAACTGATGATTTTAATGATTCAATTTCTGGATATTATGATGGTGTTGGAATTACTATTACGGTAGATGGTGATAATATTAAAATTGTTGATATTATTCATGATTCTCCTGCTGATAAAGCTGGAATGAAAAAAGGAGATATAATTGTTAAAGTTAATGATATTAATATTACTAAAGATAACTTTAATATAATGCGTGATACTATAAGTAATGCTGACAATAAGAAAATAAAATTTCTTGTTAATCGTGATGGAAATGAAATGACATTTAATATTAAAAAAGATAGGATAGTTATTGATTCTGTATTTAGTGATATTAAAGATAATAATATAGGTTATTTAGAAATAACAAGTTTTTATGCTAATACAGGAGATCAGTTTGAAAAGAAATTAAATGAGTTAGAAAAAGAAAATATTTCTTCTTTAATAATTGATTTAAGAGATAATCCTGGTGGACATTTAAATCAAGTTAATAGAGTAGTAGAACCTTTCTTTAAAAAAGGAGTAGTTATATATCAAGTTGAATCTAATAATAAGAAAACAAAAATTAAAACAACTAAGAAAGATAGTAGAAAATATCCTGTTGTTATATTAATTAATGAAAATACAGCTAGTGCTGCTGAAATAGTTGCTGCATGTTTTGATGATAATTATAGTGATATTACTTTAGTTGGAAAGAAAACATATGGAAAAGGAACAATACAAAAAGAAGTTAATTTAACTAGTGGAAGCAGTTATAAATATACAACAGATAGATGGTTAACATCTAAAGGAAAATGGTTAAATAGGGGTACTACTGGAGGACTAGATCCAGATATAGAACTTGAAAGATATGACTTAAATGATTTAAATAATACTGATTTACAGTTACAAAAAGCAATTTCTATATTAAATGAAAAGAATAGTTAATACTATTCTTTTAATGTGCTATTTATTATTAATTGATAATTATTTTTATTTGGTGAGCAGGTAGTTAATACTAATTGTTTTTTATTTTGTTTTGGTACATTTATACTACCTGTTTTTTTAGTGTTCCATATATCTTTAACTACAT
Source organism: uncultured Erysipelotrichaceae bacterium (assembly GCA_902789225.1). Taxonomy (GTDB): domain Bacteria; phylum Bacillota_I; class Bacilli_A; order RF39; family UBA660; genus RUG343. The sequence continues at coordinate 383,031 of CADANC010000001.1, read as the reverse complement.
ATGTATAATTATTTCCATTATAGTTTATTTCTATTTCATCATTTTTGTTTAATTTATCTAAATCTTTAAAATATGCTATTGGTCCTGTACCAGAATGAGCAGCAATAATAGTGAAAGCACTTTCTTCATCAAATAAGTCTGACCCTTCTAGTATTGTAATATTTTTATCTACATTATTTTCTATACTATCTATTTTATATAATTCTTTATTAATTCCTATTTTATTAATTGTTATATATCCAATTATGTCTTCTTTATGTTTTTCTTTTTGTATATTATTTCCAATTTTTGTACTTAAAGATATAGAATTTACTTTTACTTTATTATATGTTTGAAAACATATTAGAGAATACATAACGATAATTATTATAAACTTTATATATTTCATATAATTATATTTTGAAATAGAAATATTATAAAATCTTTTAATGATATTTTTGTATTTGGAACATTTATTTTATAATCTTTTAATGTATAAGTTTCTTCTTCTTCGTTTTCTACTTTTATATTTATTGGATTACTAAATTCATATCCTTCTGTTGTAGTAAGTTGTTTTATTGTATAGTTACCATATGGAAGGATAATTTCTGCTTCACCTTCATTATTCGTTTTTATTGTTTTTACTAAATTATTATTTTTATCATATACATTAAATTCTATATTAGGCTCTTTTATTTGTTTTTCTTTTGTACCATATGTTTTTATGATTTTTATCTTCTTTTTTATTACTTCATTACTAAATTCTATCTCTTTTTTATTATTTTCTTCTGATAATTCAAATTCAATAGTTTTATCACTTTTTTTATAGCCTATTCCTGGTTTTTCTTCTATCAATGTATATTTTCCTAATGGTAAATTATTAATTTTATATGAGCCTGTTTCATTTGTTTTAAATGATTTGATTATATTATTATTTTCATCTACTATAGAGAATTCTGTTCCTTCTATCTTAGCGTCTCCACTAGGCTTATTTGTTTTAGTATCTAAATCAATTTTTTTAATATTTATTTCTGTATTTATTACCTTAATATTTAATTTTGAATTTTTTGATTCTAAGTTTCCTAATTTAACTACATTTTGACTATCAACAGATGTATAAAACAATATAGGCTCATCATAAATATTATCTTTTCTAATTAGATTTTCATTATATTCACCTGGCTTTAATCCTTTAATTATCAAATTGTTACCTTGAATTTCTATATTAGATGTAGAATTATAATTTCCTAATACATTATTAATATCTGTAATTGTTTTTTCTTCATCCTCTACTAATACTATATTATTTGGAATATTAGGTGTTTTTTCATTTTGATTTATAATTGTATTTATTTCATTTATCATGTTGTCATAACTATTAATCTTATTTCCATTTAAAGTATCAGTAAAATATATGTTTTCATCTCCAGCAACTTCTTTCCAGATCATTGCTTGTGTTACTGCATACCATGAAGAATCTGTATGATTGCCATATCCATATCCATAATGAGCTATTTTTTCAATTCTATCTAATAAAATAGCATTCATATTAGGTGTTTCTCTATTATAGGTAGATGTATCATAAAACCAGTCATATGGGTCGATGCAATAAGCTATTTTATTTGTATTTTGTTCTCTTATGAATCTGGCTACTTGATATATACCTATCTTTGTATTTGGATTATATGCCATCATATATATTCCTGATATTTTTTCTCCTTTATAGAAATTTGATGTTTCAGCATTAACACTTATGCTTTTGATTGTTCCTAATAAAATGATTGCTACTACTAGGATTTTTATTATTTTTTTCATATTTCCTCCTCTTTGTAGGCAAGATAATAACTCCTTTAAATATTAATTACAAATTGAGGTTTTATTCATTTTAAATATTATTTTTTATGAAAAAAATAAATCCTATATAGATTTTGTTAAATTAAATTATTATTTTATTTAGATATGTAAGTTTAATTAGTATAATAAAAGTGATATAATATGCTCTGATGAGGTGATTTTATGACTGATATAGAAATTGCAAATTCTATTAAGAAAAAAGATATAGTTGATGTTGCGAAAGAGATAGGAATAAAAAAAGATAATCTAATCTTATACGGAAATGATAAAGCTAAGATTATTAATCATGATAATAATAGAAAAGGTCATTTAATATTAGTTACTGCTATTAGTCCTACACCTATGGGTGAGGGGAAAACTACTGTTAGTATTGGTCTAAATGATGCCTTGAGAAAATTAAATAAAAATAGTATTGCAGTATTAAGAGAACCTTCAATGGGACCTGTATTTGGTATGAAGGGTGGAGCAACAGGAGGAGGTTATTCTCAAGTTGTTCCTATGGAAGATATTAACTTACAATTTACTGGAGATTTTGATGCGATTAGTGCTGCTAATAACTTGATATGTGCTGCTATAGATAATCATATTTATTTTGATAATAAATTAGATATACAAAGAGTTACTTTTAATAGATGTTTAGATGTTAATGATAGATTTTTAAGATCTATTAAAGGAGAGAGAGAAGAAAGTTTTAATATTACAGCAGCAAGTGAGATTATGGCATTATTTTGTTTAGCAAAAGATGAAGATGATTTAAAGAATAGACTTTCTAATATTGTTGTTGGATATAATAGTAAGAATGAGATGATCTATGTAAAAGATTTAAATTTACAAGGATCTTTAGCTGTTCTACTAAAAAATGCTATAAAACCTAATTTAGTTCAATCTTTAGAGAATAATCCTGTAATTATACATGGTGGTCCTTTTGCTAATATTGCTCATGGTTGTAATAGTGTTATTGGAACTAATACTGGTCTTAGTTTATGTGATTATGTAGTAACTGAAGCTGGATTTGGTGCTGATTTAGGTGCTGAGAAGTTTCTTGATATTAAATGTAGACTAAATGATTTAAAGCCTGATTGTGTAGTATTAGTTGCAACTATTAAAGCATTAAAGTATCACGGTGGTGTTCCTAAAGAAGATGTTATGGTAGCAAATAGTAGCGCTTTAAAAGATGGATTATGTAATTTAGAACAGCATATTGATAATTTAAGTCAATATGGAGTTAATTTAGTTGTTTGCTTGAATAAATTTGATGGTGATTTAGATGAAGAAATAGAAATTGTTAAAGATTTTTGTGATAAAAAGAATGTTTCTTTTTCAACATCTACTGCCTATATCAATGGTGGAGATGGAGCAATCGATTTAGCAAATAAAGTAATTGATTCATGCGATAAAGCATATGATTTTAAACTATTATATGAAGATGATTTATCTATAAAAGAAAAAATTAATACAATTTGTAGTAAAATTTATCATACATCTAAAGTAAATTATTCTGATGAAAGTAATAAAATTATTGAATATCTTGAAAATAATAATAAGTCTGATTTACCTATTTGTATTGCGAAAACTCAATATAGTTTTTCTGATGATCCTAAAAAATTAGGTGCTCCTAAGGATTTTGAAGTAACTGTAAAAGATGTAAGATTATATAATGGTGCTGGATTTATTACTGTTTTACTTGGTAATATTATGACTATGCCTGGTTTACCTAGAGTTCCAAATTATGAACATATTGATTTAGTAAATGGTAAAATAATAGGTCTTAGTTAACAAAGAGTGGTGGTTTGGTTGATTTATTGTAGTGAGTTTTTTTATGATGGAAAAATATTTGACTTATATTATGATATTGATTCAAAAAGAACAAGGTTTTATTTAGATGGGTTGGAGCAATATATTCCTTTTCTAGATTATAAATATAATATTTTGTATGAAAATAACTTAAAAGGTAGGCAATTATTATTAGCAACTATTTTATCTTTGAATATTCTTTCGACAGTGATAAATTTAAATGGTTGTTCAAATTATAGTGAAGCTAAAACAAGTAAAATTTCCACAGTTTCTGTTGAAAATAATTTAGTTTCTTCTAAAGTTTCCATAAATACTGTTGATAATCATTTAGATGCATCTAGTTTTTATAAAGAATTATATAAACGTGGTGATACTGAATTAAAAAAAGAAATACTTGATCTTACAAAGTCTGTGATAAAAGATGATAGTGATTATATTAATCAAGAAGATATTTTAGATAAATTTTCTGAATTAAATATTGTTTATACTTCTGATGATGAATTGTTAGCTAATACTTCTAATGATATTATTGGTAGATATGATTCTGAAACAAATACTGTCTATTTAAAAGAAGGCATAGATGAAGATTTAGTATATGCAACTATATTTCATGAAATGTTGCATTTCTTTTCAAACTCTGGATTTGCTTTTATAACTGATGATAATAATGGTTATATAGGTGATGCTTTAAATGAAGGTATGACTCAAGAATTAGTAAATGAATATTATAAAAATCAATTATTTGTTTATTCTAATGAAGTATCAACGACAAAGGCACTTATTGAGATATTTGGAAGTGACTTTATGAGAAAATGTTATTTCTCTCATGATTTAGATTCTTTTATTGATGAAGTATCAAAATATAGTTCTTATGAAGATGCTATATCTTTATTAAAGAATATGGATAATGCTAAGGTTGCTTATAATGATGATGATAAAGAAAATTATGATATTTTTAATAAAAGATGTTGGGATATAATAGGAACAATTTATTCTAATAAGTATGGCATTAATATGGAAACAGATAAGTTAATGATGTCATATAAAGAAGGGTCTTTATATGATATGGTTGTTTCTGTTAGTAAAAAATATTTTAGAGATAATGAGAGTAATTCATATAAAATAGATTATTATTGTATAGATGAAGATATGTGCTATTTAATAGATAGTTGTTTAATAGGTGAAGAAGATAGATATATTGATTTTAATGTAAAGAAAAAGACTACTAAGTAGTCTTTAATTGTTATTTGAATTATCTGTTGGATTATCAGTATTTGTTTCTCCTTCTTCTATAGGAGTTATTACTTTTGGTCCTGTTTGTATTTCTGTTACAATAATTTTATTTTGATAAGTTTCATTATTGTAATATATGTAATACTCATATACTCCAGCTTTAGCTGTAGATACTTTAGATAAATCCAATGTTAAATTGTTATATACTTCTTCAGGTAGTGTTTCATTTATATAGCTACTTGCATTTCTACTTATAGCATCTCCAACATTTAGATTAATTTCTTTTAATGTTAATGTTACTGTAGGTAGTTTTTTTTCTGTTATAGTGAATTTACCTGTATATACTTTTTTCTTATATCTGATTGTATATTTATATTCACCTGGTTCATTAATATTTACCATTGATGTATCTAATTTTAATGCTTTTAATATATTTTCACTTATTTGATCAGAATCTACTATATAATCGGCAGGATCTACACTTAAAGGATTGTTTTCTTCTAATTCCATATCTTTTAGTTTTATTTCTTTAGTTCTTAAATCACTAACTTTTTGATTATCTACATTTACGGAGTATTCTGTTTTAACTATAGTTCTATCTATAGTAGATAATATTCCTCCTGTAATTAGGAATATTACTCCCCAGATTGCTAAAGTTATGGATATTATTCTTGTCTTTTTAATTGCATCTTCCATAGAAACACTCCTACCTTTAATAACATTATAGAGATAATTGTTGATAATTACAATAATTTACTAAAATTGGACACTAAAATAGTGTCCAATTTTGTATTATATTATTTGGTTTTTATTCCTTGATAAGTGTCTCTTTTTACCATTTCTTTATCTATATCGTTCATTACTACAAACTTTTTTAATAACCAATTAGGTTCAATTAAATATTCTTTATTAGGATCTCCTGTAATTCTATTTATTACAATTTCTGGTCTTAGTAATTCTAATTGGTCTACTACTATATCTATATATTCGTCTTTTGTTAATACGTGGAATTTATTCTTTTTATAATATTTTTCTAATGCAGTATCTTTAACTATTGATAACATATGTATTTTAATTCCTTGTATATCTAGTTTGTTTAAAAATTTTACAGTTTCTAACATGTCTTCTTTTGTTTCATTAGGTAATCCATTGATAATATGAACAACTACATTTATATTTCTTTTTCTTAGTTTTTCTACCATGTTAGTAAAACAATCTAGTGTATGACATCTATTAATTAATATAGAGGTTTCTTCTTTTGTTGTTTGTAGTCCTAATTCTATTGTTAGATAGGTTCTTTTATTTAGCTCTTCTAGATAATCTAGACATTCATCTGTTATTGAATCAGCACGAGTTGCAATATTTAATCCTACAACATTATCTAGTTCTAAGATGGGTTCATATAAACTTTTTAATTTTTCTACAGGAGCATAAGTATTTGTATTTGCTTGAAAATAGCCTATATATTTTGCTTTTGGCCATTTTTTTAATAATATTTCTTTTACTTCATTAAATTGAGTAACTATATCTTTTTCTTTGTCTCCTCCAAAATCAGATGATCCTTTATGACAATAGATACAGCCACCTTTTCCTACAGTTCCATCTATATTTGGACAAGTAAAACCTCCGTTTAGGCTTACTTTAAATACTTTTGAATTAAATTTATGTTTATAAAAATAATCTAGAGTATGATATCTTTTATTATTATCAGAATACTTAAACTTATTCATATTAATCCTCATCAATTGTATATAAGCATAATGCAGTTATAAAATCTATAGGTTTTTTTAATGCTTCTTTTTTTACTTTAGCATATTTTTCTTCTTTAATTAAATTATATATTTCTAAACCTTCAGTTTTGATATTATATTTTTTTCTAATATTTAAATCTTTTTTTATTAATTTAATATATTTATTTAATGAATAAATCTTTGTATCATCTATACTTAGAGTTTCTCCAACATGTTCTAATGCTTTTAAAAGTATTTTGTCTATTATTTTACTATTATTTTCTTTATCTATTTTTAATAGTTTTGCTATACTAGCTTGTGCTGTTTTTGAATTAATAATCTTATTGAAAGTATAAGTAAAAGTTTCTTTATATTTTGTTTTAAATTTTTCTATAGAGTGTAGTTTAAATGTATATTTATATCCTTCATATTTATTAAATACTTTCATTGCATCATTATATCCATATTTTATGTTTCTTTTTGCTAGATCTTTATCAAATAATAGGAAACTACCTAAATCGTTTCGTGGTTTAATTTTTATTGTTTTAATTCTCTTTTTTGTGATTTTTCTTAAACCTACTGTTGTTAAATCTACTACTATTGCTTCATCTGCACCCATATCTATGGCTAGATTAATAGGTGTATTATCATAATATCCACCATCTATAAATTCTATTCCTTCAATTTCTTTAGAAGAAAATGCTGGATAGGCAGCTGAACTTGCAATTAAATAATCATTTAATTTGCTTTCAGGAATATCTTTCTTTTGTAATATTTTTGGCTGTCTATTTGTTTTATTGTATGTTATTAATCCATAATTGATTTTTGATTTATAAAAATTTTTTGTATTTAATAATTCATTTACTATATTTTCTAAGCCTGAAGGTTTTGCACCTTTATTTTTTACAAAATTCTTTAAATATTCTTTATATAGGGTTATAGTATCATCATAATTTTCTATCTTTCCATCAAATATCTTATCCATGCTAATATTATTCCAAAGATTATAGGCTTTGTAGTAATCTTTTTGTACCATCATTGCACCATTTAATGCGCCTACTGATGTGCCTGTTACTATTTCATATTTGATTTTTAATTTTCTTAAGGCTTTCCATACTCCTATTTGATATGCGCCTTTAGAACCACCGCCCGATAGTACGACCGCTCTCATAAAATCACCGAACATATTATACCACAAATTAGTCTTTTTTTCCACTATTTTCTGGTCTTAACAATAAATAGTTAAATATAGTTGTAAATAAAAATATGTTTTAATAATTATCTTTTATTTTGTGATATAATTCTTTTGGGTGGAGTTATGGCTAAAAGAAAACGTTTAAAACTTAAAGAGCCATTTATTTCTATTGTAAGAATTTTGGGAGTAATTCTTGCAATAATTTTAGCTGTTTTTTTATTCTATAGGTATGAAATACATACTATAAAGAAGTTAGGATATAGTGAGAAGGCTAGTCAATTTATTTTATTTAATTTTAAGAAAAGTTATGTTAAATCAGTTCATTATAGTGATACTTTGAATGCTGCTTTTGAAAGTGAATCTTATAATGAAAAATATCTTAAATATTATGCTCAAATTGATTATTATAAAGGTGATTTATTAATTTCTGATATTAATTCTTTGTTGGAGAAAAAATATTCAGTTAGTGAGATTAATGTTATCTTAGCTCATGGTAGTTTAGAAGATGTTAGAGATTTTGCTAAAAGAGATAAAGTTGTTTATTTAGATGAATATTTTGATTATCCTTTTGCAAGAATTAGATTATATGATAGATATTTAGCTTATAGTGATGAAACAGGAGAAAATGCATATAATACTATTGTTTATGTAAATTTAGATATTGATAAGGAAGAATATAACGAGCCTTATTTGATTAATAAATTTAGTATTGATATGCTTGTTAATAAACATTTTTCATTAACTAAGAATTTTGTACCTAATAATTTAGTTACTATATCTAGTGAAGATTCAAAGAATGAAGAAATTAAACTAAATGGTGAGGCATATAAGGCTTTTAAGCAAATGAAGTCTGATATGAATAAGGAAGGTTTAGACATCTATATTAATGAAGGATATAGAAGTTATAGTGAACAAGAAGAATTATGTGATTATTATCGTAATTTATATGGTGATAATTATGTTTCTAAATATGTTGCTTTACCTGGCTTTAGTGAACATCAGACTGGTCTTGCGATAGATATTTCTTCAACTTCTGTAAAAACCTTTGCCAATTCTAAAGAATTTAGATGGATGATAGATAATTCTTATAAATATGGATTTATACTAAGATATGACTCTATGTTTATTGAAGAAACTCAATATAATAGTGAGCCATGGCATTATAGATATGTTGGTACAGAGATTAGCAACTACATTCATGAACATTATATGTCTTATGAAGAGTATTATGCTGTAAATTTATTTAAATAATATACCAATTCTTGGTATATTTTTATTTTGTTTTATGATATTATGGTATTAGAATAATTAGGAGGTTTATTATGTATCCATTAGGTAAGCAATTTATTTTTAATAGTGATGTATGTAAAACTGATGAAAAATATACGATAATTGGACAACATTATAGAATTAGTGTTCTTTCTGATATGGTTGTTAGACTTGAATATTCTCCTAGTGGAACATTTAATGATAGACCTACTCAGTTAGTAAGAAGAAGAAATTTTAGTAAAGGAGCATTTAAAGTAGATCAAAATGAAACTACTTTAATGATTACGACTAAATATTTTACTTTGGTATATCAAAAGGAACAACCTTTTAAAGCTCAAGGTGTAGATCCTATGAGAAATTTAAAAATAACTTTAAATTCTCGTGAGCCTGATAGACAAAAAGATTGGTATTATGGAAATTTGGAAGTAAGAAATTTAGGTGGTAATATTGTTTCTGATGATGTTAGTGTTAATAGAGAAATAGAAAAAGGCCTATATTCTTTAGATGGTTTTGCATCTATAGATGATTCTCAAAGTAAAATTATATTGGAAGATGGTACTTTAGGTGAACCTATCGCTGATAATACTGATGTTTATGTTTTTATGTATGATACTAATTTTAGACAAGTATTATTTGATTATTTTAAATTAACTGGTGCTCCTTCTATGCTACCAAGATATGCTTTTGGTAATTGGTGGAGTAGAAATACTTTGTATGGTGATAAAGATTTAAAAGATTTAATTAGAAATTTTGAAAAGAAGAAAATTCCTTTATCAATTATGTTATTTGACAATGACTGGCATATTAGAAATGCTAGTGGTAAGACTGGATTAAAAACTGGATTTACATTTAATAATGCTCTAATTAAAGATCCTAAAGCTATGGTTGATAATTTCCATAAACGTGGAATTAGAGTTGGATTAGTTGTTGATCCTCAAGAAGGTTTTTATCCACATGAAATGTTTTATAAACAAGCTAGTGAAGCTTTAAAAGTAACAGATGGGGGAATTCTTCCTTTTGATGCGTTAAATCCTCAATCAATTGATTTGTTCTTTAAGATGTTTTTACATCCTTTAGAAAATTTAGGAATTGATTTCTTTTGGAATGATTCAAAAGCAGGGATGGATTTAAATAGATTATGGTGTCTACAACATTATATGTATATGGATTCTAATAGATTTAGTAATAAAAGAGGTATGATTTTATCTCGTAGTGGTTGTAAAGCTAGTCATAGATATCCTGTTTTATATGGTGGTAGTAGTGAGATAAGTTGGAAAAATTTAAAATCATTACCTTTTAAATATTTGAGTGCTGCCAATATTGGTGTTTCTTGGTGGAGTCATGATGTTGGTGGTAACCATGGTGGTATTGAAGATGATGATTTATATATTAGATATTTAGAATTAGGAGTTTTCTCACCAATACTTCGTTTTCATGGTGCTAGAGGACCATATTATAAGAAAGAACCTTGGTTATGGGATGCTAAAACTCAAAGTATAGCAGGAGATTATTTAAGATTAAGACATAGATTAATACCTTATATCTATACTGAAGCATATAATTATACAAGGACAGGTACTCCTTTAGTACAACCATTCTTTTATAATTATATGTGGACTTTTGATGATCCTTTATATAGAAATCAATATTATTTTGGATCTCAATTATTAGTTTGTCCAATCTTAGATAAAAAAGATCCTACAATGAATAGAACTATTCATAGATTCTTTATACCTGATGGTATTTGGTATGATTATGTAACAGGTAAGAGATTCTTGGGTAATAAGAAATATATTTCATTCTTTAAAGATGAAGATTATCCTGTATTTGCTCATGCTGGTTCTATTATTCCTTTATCTAATCGAAGTGATTATAATAATACTGGTTTACCTACTGATATGGAAATTCAAATATTCCCTGGAGTAAGTAATACTTATACTTTATATGAAGATGATGGAATTACTTCTTTATATAAAGATGGATATTATTTAAAAACAAGTATCGATTACAATTACTTAAAGAATAATTACACTGTAATTATTAGATCAATTGAAGGTAAGAGTGGAATTGTTCCAGAAAAACGAAATTATAAAATGGTATTTAGAAATGTTAGAGAAGCAGATGATGTTACAGCTTTCTTTGATAGAGATGCATTTAATGATATTGATAGTTATGTTGATGGAAATGATTTCATTGTTGAATTAAAAGGTGTTCCTACAATTGGACAGTTAACTGTCAATTGTAAGGGTAAAAACATAGAAATAGATGCTCAAAGGATTATTAATGATGATGTTAAGAGTATCTTATTAGACTTGAAGATTAATACATATTTAAAAGAAGAATTAGCAGATATTATGTTTGGGGAGTTATCTATAGGACAAAAGAGAATTGAAATTAGAAAGATGAAGAAAAAAGGTCTTTCTAAAGAATATTTAAATATGTTTTTAAAACTATTAGAATATATGGCTGAAGTATAGGAGATAATATGTCAAAAAATTACAAAAATTATAGACAATTAAAAGATACTGTTACTTTGAGATTTCTTGATGAAATTAATTTTAATGATGATGATTCTTTTAACATAGTACTTCTTAAACATTTACTTAATGGTGAGTTAGATGATGTATATTCTAATAAATATATTGATAATCTAAGTGAATTTGAAAAAAAAGAAATATTAAAAATAAGTAGAGATTATATTTATCTTATTTTTAATAGTGGTGATTATAGAAACTATGATGAATCACTTGATTGTCCTATTGATGATGATAAAGATTTCTTATTATATTTATTATTAGATAACTATGATTTTCTTATTAGATTGGTTGTTAATAATAGAGAGATTTTAGAAGAGTTAAATAAATATAAAGATTCATTTGATTTTAATTCTTTTAGTGTAATCGAGACTATTAGAAATAATTTTAATAATGATGAGATATTAATTTCTTCTATAAGTAAGTTTATTGAAGAAGAAAAAATATATAAATTATTTGATGATAATCAAAGAGATGTCTTATATGAATATCCTAATGGTGTAATGTATGGATTAATTGATGGTAATTATAAACCTTATTCTTCTTTAGAAATTGCTACTAACATATATAATTATGTTTCTGATGATGATGTTACTATTGAAGAAGTTAATGATAATCCTAATTTGATTAGTCAATTATCTAAGTTTATTCATGGCAATTATTTTGATTTTAAAAATATTGTTATAGATATGTGTGATGAATTTTATAAAGTTATTGATTAATTTTAGATAATTTATTATAATATGATTTATATTTATATGTTGTTAGTAGTAGTAATATTATTACTTTTTTAAGAGAACTTATGGGTGGTGGAAATAAGTATTAGTGTAATATGAACTTGACTAATAGAAGACATATACGTAACTCGCGTTAAGAGTTTTAAGTTGTATAGATTTTTATCTATAAAATAAGGTGGTACCGCGAACTATTCGTCCTTATGGATGAATAGTTTTTTTGTGAGGTGAAATATGGAACAATTAATATTATTTTTTCTTACTTTTGTAGTTGTTTTTATTGGATATGAAATATTTGTTGTTAATAGAGCTAAAAAGAACTATAAAAGTAAAGATAAGAAAATTCCAATTGAGATTAAATACCTGATTAAGAAATATGGAATTGATATTAAAAAAATTAATTATTTTCAATTGTTACAAGTAGTTGCGATAGTTAGTTCGCTCGATATAACTATTATTGTTACAATTATGAGTTTAATTAATAAATTTATTTTTAAAATATTATTTGTAGTTATTTTTATTATTCCGATTATTTTAATTAGTTATAGTATAGTTGGCAAAAAATATAGAAAGAAGATGATAAAAGATGAGTAATTATACTGAAATTGAAAAGAAATGGCAAAAGTATTGGGATGATCATCATACTTTTGAAGCTAAAGAAGAAAAGGGTAAAAAGACATTTTATGATTTAGTAGAATTTCCTTATCCTTCTGGGGAAGGATTACATGTTGGACATGTTAAGGGGTATACTGCTCAAGATGTTATAGCTCGTATTAAGAGAATGCAAGGATATAATGTTTTATATCCTATGGGATGGGATGCTTTTGGTGCTCCTGCTGAGAGATTTGCTATAAGAAAACATATTCATCCTAGAGAAGCTGTTAAAAGAAATATTGAAACATTTAAAGCACAAATGAAATCAATTGGTTTTTCATTTGATTGGAGTAGAGAATTTTCTACTACTGATCCAGAATATTATAAATGGACTCAATGGCAATTTATTCAATTCTTTAAACATGATATGGCTTATAAAGCTGATACTAAAGTAAATTGGTGTCCTACTTGTAAGATGGTACTTTCTAATGAAGACTCTCAAGGTGGAGTTTGTGAACAATGTGGATCTCAAGTAGAACAACGTACTAAAAGTCAATGGATGCTTAGAATGAGCGATTATGCTGAAGACTTATTAGATGGTTTAAAAGATACTAATTTTGCTGAAAGAGTAAAATTAGGACAAATCAATTGGATAGGTAAGAGTGAAGGAGTAGAATTTGATGTACAAATAGTAGGTGGAGGAAACTTCTCTGTATTTACTACTTGTATTGAAACTATTTATGGTATTACTTTCTTCGTACTTGCTCCTGATGGAAAATTAATTCAAGAATTAATGCCTAGAGTAAAAAATAAAAAAGAAGTAGAAAAATATATTAAAGAAACTTCTTTAAAGAGTACTATGGATAGAACTGAACTTAATAAGGGTAAGAGTGGTGTTCTTGTTGAAGGAGTTAAAGCTATTAATCCTGTTAATGGTAAAGAAGTACCTATTTACTTAGGAGATTTTGTTCTTGGTGATTATGGAACTGGTGCTGTAATGGCTGTTCCTAGTCATGATCAAAGAGACTTTGAATATGCTAAAGAACATGATTTAGAAATTATTCAAGTAATTGATGGAAGAGATATTAGTGAATGTGCTTTTGAAAAAGGTGATTATTTAGGAAAAGGTTGTAAGTTAATTAATTCTGAAGAATATAGTGGTTTAACTGTAGAAGAAGCTAAAGAAAAAATAACTACTATGTTAGAAGATAAAGGTATTGGTAGAAGAGTTAATAACTATAAAATGAGAGACTGGGTTTTTGGTAGACAAAGATTCTGGGGTGAACCTATTCCTATGATTCATTGTGATAAATGTGGTTGGGTTCCTGTACCTGATAGTGATTTACCTGTTGTACTTCCTGATGTTGTTAATTATGAACCTACAGAAGATGGTGAAAGCCCTCTTGCTGCTATAGAAGAATTTGTTAATTGTAAATGTCCTAAATGTGGTGCTGCTGCTAAAAGAGAGACTGATACTATGCCACAATGGGCAGGATCATCATGGTATTTCTTAAGATATATGGATCCACATAACAATAAAGAGTTTGCTTCTATGAAAAAAATGAAATATTGGAATAGAGTAGATTGGTATAATGGTGGAATGGAACATACTGCTAGACACTTGTTATATGCAAGATTTTGGGTACAATTCTTATATAATATTGGTTTAGTTCCTAATAAAGAAATGATTTGGACAAGAGTTAGTCATGGTATGATTTTAGGTTCTAATGGTGAAAAGATGTCTAAATCTAAGGGTAATGTTGTTAATCCTGATGAAATTGTTAATGCATACGGGGCAGATACTTTAAGAGTATATGAAATGTTTATTGGTGATTATACACAAGATGCTCCTTGGAATACAGATTCATTAAAAGGATGCGATAGATTCCTAAGAAAAGTTGAAAGATTGGGAGAAAAAGTTGTTGATAAGACTGGTTACTCACAAGAAGTTCTTATGAATAAGACTATTAAGAAAGTAACTGATGATAATCTTTCTATGAAATATAATACTGCTATTAGTGCATTAATGATTTTAGTTAATGAATTAGAAAAACAAGATGAGATTACTAAAGATGATTATAGAACATTGTTAATATTATTAAATCCTGATGCTCCTCATATTACTGAAGAATTAAATGAAAAATATAAATTAGGTAAACCTATATGTGAGAGCACTTGGCCAGATTATGATGAAGAAAAAATAGTAGATGAGGCTATTACTATTGCTGTTCAAGTAAATGGAAAAGTTCGTGGTTCTATTGATATAGTTAAAGATGAAGATGATGAATCAGTTAAAGCAAAAGCTATGAAACTTGAAAATGTAATTAAGTTTACTGAAGGCAAAGAAATAGTTAAAACTATAGTTATTAAAAATAAGATAGTTAATATCGTAGTAAAATAAGAAGCTTAGGCTTCTTTTTTCTTTTTTGTGGTATTATATTAATAGAGGATATTATGAAGAAGAATAAATTGTTAAAAAAGAATAGTTTTAAAAGTGGTGCTATGGTTAATACTATAGGAATATTTGTTAGTAAAATTTTAGGAATACTATATGTTATTCCTTTTTATGCTATGATTGGTACTGCTGGTGGAGCTTTATATGGATATGCATATTCTATTTATTCATTTTTTATTAATATGAGTACTGCTGGTATTCCTTTAGCTATTTCTAGAGTTACTAGTGATTATAATACTAAGGGATATTATAATGTTAAGAAAAGAGCTTTTCTTTTAGCCAGAAAATATGCTGTTATTATAGGTATTATTTCTTTTATTTTAATTATTTTATTAGCTCCTTTACTAGCTAAACTAGTAATGGGTAATTTAACCGGAGGAAATAGTTTAGAAGATATTACTTTAGTTATTAGAGTTATAGCTTTTGCTATACTTGTAGTTCCTATTTTATCTGTGTATAGGGGTTATATTCAGGGACATATGATAATGGGACCTAACTCTGTTTCTCAAGTTATTGAGCAATTAGTTAGAGTTGGAATAATAATAGTTGGATCATTTGTAGTCGTTAAATTATTTAAACTAAGTACTACTATAAGTGTAAGTGTTGCACTTGTTGGAGCAACCATAGGTGGTATTTGTTCTTTATTATATTTATTAAAAATATATAGAAATAATAAGAGTAGATTTAATGATAAGATTAATCCTCAGAATGAGCCTGTTATTACTAATAAAGAAATAATAAAATTAATATTAATATATGCAATACCTTTTATTATGATAGATGTTTGTAAAGCAGCATATGATTTTATTGATACTTTTACTGTAGTTAAAGGTTTAGTTAATCATGCTTCTTATAGTACTGGTGCTGCTGAAGATATTGTTAGTATGATAAGTACCTGGGGTAAAAAGTTTAATATGATTATATTGAGTGTTAATACAGGTATTATTGTAAGTTTAATTCCTTCACTATCTGAATCTATTACTAAAGAAGACGATAAAAACATTACGAAGAAAGTTAATGATAGTTTTAGTTTATTATTATCTTTAGGTATTCCTATGTGTATAGGTATTAGTATTTTATCTCATCCTATTTGGACTTTATTCTATGGAAATGGTGATGGATCTATATTTTTAAGTTATTTTATTTTTACTAGTATATTCATTGCTTTATTTAGTTTATCTGTTACTATTATTCAATTATTTAAAGATTATAGAGTATTAATAATTAGTATGTTAGTAGGTTTAGTATTAAAAATATTATTAAATTATAATTTGATTAGTAATTTTTATAAGCTTGGTCTTCCTCCATATTATGGCGTATTTACTGCTAGTATTATAGGTTATTTTGTTACTTTCGTTATTTGTATATTAGTTTTATATAAGAAATATCATATTAAATTTGATTCTTTTATTAATAACTTTTTTAATATTTTTGCTTCATCTATTATTATGAGTATTATCTTATTAATTATGAATTTTATAGTTCCTATAGATACATCTAGTAGATTAATTAGTTTCTTTATAATTATTTTATATACTTTAGTTGGTGGTGGTATCTATTTATTATGTTGCTACTACAATGGATTATTAAAAGATTTAGCTGGTAATAAGATAAATAATATATTTAAAGATAAATTTAATTTATAGTAATTATATTATGTTGTGATATAATTTAATTATAATAGTTGCATAGTTATGCGATTGGAAAGGAGTATTTATGAAAAATTATGTCAGCGAATTTTTAGGAACATTAGTGTTAGTTCTTGTTGGATGTGGAGTAGCAGTATTAACTGGAGCTAATGTTGTTGCGACAAGTTTAGCTTTTGGTTTAAGTGTTGTTGCAATGGCATATAGTGTTGGAACTATTTCTGGAGGTCATTTTAATCCAGCTATAACTGTTGGAATGCTTGTTGATAAGAGAATTAAAGGTAAAGAAGCTTGCTTATACATAGTTAGTCAAGTATTAGGAGCTTTATGTGGTTCTATCATTCTTTACTTTATTTTCAAAGGAAGTAATGTTGGTGTTACTAATTTAGGTGCTAATGGATATGGTGCTTCTTCAGCATCTGATATATCTTTAGTTGGGGCATTAGTAGTTGAGGCTATTCTAACTTGTATATTTGTTCTTGTTGCTTTATTTGCTAGTGGTGATAAGAATAATAATCATGCTGGTTTAGTTATAGGTTTAACTTTAGTGTTAGTTCACTTAATTGGTATTGGTTTAACTGGTACTTCTGTTAACCCAGCTAGAAGTTTAGGACCTGCTATTGTACTTTTAGGTACAGCTCTTAAACAAGTATGGGTATTCATTGTTGGACCTATAGTTGGAGCTTTAGTAGCTGGATATTTATATAAATATTTAAAAGCAAAAAGTAAATAATAAAAGAACAATCTAATTTGATTAGATTGTTTTTATTTTAAAATTTTTTTCTTTATATTTTTTAAACTATGATATGTTTTGAAAGCTATGTTGTATGTATTATACCAAAATGGAGACATTACTAAGTCATATTCTCCTAATAATTCAACAACATGTCCTCCAAAACTTTTTTTGAATAGATATAATCCATATAGTGGATTATCTTTTGAAAAGTCTCCTGTAATTCCATAGAAATTATATCTATCATATTTATTTTCTACAGCCATTTTTACTCCTGCATAATGAATTGTATAAGCTGATTTAAATTGCATTACATCGTCTAATGTTCCACCTAATAGTGATAATACTTCATTTCCATATGTTAGGAATAATATTCCACCTAATACTTTTTTATCACCAAATTCTTTTTTATAATCTTTTATCTTTTCAAGGTCTTTATTTAATCTTTCAATTTGTTCTTTATCTTGTTTATTACTAGATTCATATTTTTTTTCATTCATTTTAAGTAGATTGTTATCATGTTTATAAATTCTATCTTCTAAATTCTTTTTATGTTCATCTAATTCTTCTTTTGTATTTTTTTCAAATAAATTGAAATCTATTTCTCCGATTAATATTTTTAATATACCATCATCGTGTAGATTATCCCACATAGCTTCATAATATGAGAAAGGTCTATCAACAAATTCTCTTCTATCACTTGTTTTTTGCATTATCTCTTTGAATAGTTTTAATTCATCTTTTTCTATTTCTCTTACTGTGATGCCTGATCTTTCGTTTTTTCTTAAGATTTGTCTAGTTTTAGATTCCATATCTTTATCTACTTCATCTTGTGTTTTTCCTTTTGTTTCTATTACATGCATCCAACGAGGTTGAAGTGTGTCTTGATAAGTATTGAATCCAAAATGTTTATATCCTAAATCTATTAAGTTTTGATGAGCTTCTTTATTATTATTTCCACCTTCAACAATATTTCCATTATTATCTCTTTCTTGATATTCTACATATGGATCTATTTTTATGAAGATTGCTTTTTCTTTTTTACAAAATTTTTTTATTTCTTTTGTCCATTCAGTTAATAATTCTTTATCATTATAATCTATAAGAAATCCTCTAGGTGAGTAAAACATTTTCTTTTTTATTATAGGTAATTCTTTTGCAAGTAAAAGAGAAGCGCATACTATTTTTCCTTTATCATTTTCTAATCCTAAATAATATGGATTCCAACCATTTTTTTCTTTTAGTTTTGCCCAGGAAGATGTTTGATGAAATGATATTTGATCTGACTTATCAGCAATCTTTTTAAATTCTTTTTCACTTAATTCTTTTAATTTCATTTTAACCCTCCTTTTCTTGTTTTCTTTTATATATACTATGTATAAAAGAAATAGGATAATTAATTATATTTATGTATTCTCCAATATATTCAATATATTCTTCACCCATATTATTATTTGTTTCCATATTTCTATATAATGTTTTAATTCCATTGTCTTTACAATATCTGATTATTGTGTCATATGTTAAATAATTTGGATTTATTTCATTTAATACTTTTTCATTTTCTTCGAATAATAACCAGGCCTTATCTTTATAGGTTATTATTAATTGTGCTGATAAAGTTAAGCTCTTATTATATTTTTCTTTGTTTTCTGTATATTTTTTTATTTCTGCCTTTGTATGATCTTTTTCTTTTTTTAATTCTTCTAGTTTTTCTTTAGATGTTTTAGATAAATGATCTATAGGTAAGATAGATATTTGATTATTAATCTTTTTAAGTTTAGCTTCTAACTTTTTAATAGTCTTATCAAAATAAATCTTTCCTAGAAATAGAATTGCACTAGTATTTTTGTTTTTATTAAATATTTTGAATAATTCTTTATAATAGTCTTTTTTATATTTAAGATTATCATTTGATTTAGCTAGATCATATAATTCATCTATATCTTTGTCTCTTCCTATTTCAACTATTTCGTCTAATTCTAATGCCTTTTTTATTTTTTCTTTTGTTGGTATTAAATATTCTTTTTCTATATCTTCTATATCTTTTGTTAAATCTATTTTTAATGAATTGTTTGGTTCTGTATATTTGTTTTTTTCTAAATCTATATGTTTAAATTTAGATTCTTTTAATGTATTTAAAATCTTTTCAGTATTTGATTCTTCTTTATTATTTGTTTTGTTTATAATATTTGGATTAATTCTTAAAAAGATTCCTTTATTTTTCTTAATATATTCTAATGTCATTTTTGTCATTACTTTTACTAGATTATCTTTTTTATAATCTATTACGAATCCTCTTGGGCAATAGAAATAAGAATGATTTAGTATTGTTTCTTTTTCTAATAATAGAGCAGCTGCGACAATTTCATTATTATCGTTAGTTAGTCCTATATAGTGAGGAGTATACTCTTTTTGTGTACTAATAAATTCTCCCCAAGATAATGACTGTAAATAATGAGATTCTTTGTGATTAGATACAAAATCATCATACTTTTTCTTTTCTACGTTTTGTAAATGGTACATATATTCCTCACTTTCTATTTAAGTATAACACTTTAGTTTTATTTTAAAAACAAATATGTTAAAATATTAAGCAGGTGATTTTTTGTGAGACTTAGAAATTTAAAGGATAAAGAAGAAATTATGAATAATTGTGAATTTCTTATTCTTGATCCTTCTAAATATATTGGAACTTGGCATAAGTTATTTAAAAATAATAATCCTATCTTTATTGAGATTGGTATGGGTATGGGGAAATTTATATATACACAAGCTCTTAATAATCCTGATATTAATTATATAGGAATAGAAAGATATGATAATGTTATTGCGAGGGCTATTAAAAAAATTGATAATAGATTAGATAATTTATACTTAGTTAGGACAGATGCTAGATTTATTGATGAGATATTTGATAAAGAAGTAGATAAATTATTTTTAAATTTCTCTGATCCTTGGCCTAAGAAAAGACAGATTAATAAGAGATTGACTAGTCCTGTTTTTCTAGAAAAATATGATAAAATATTTAGGAATAAATGTGATATAGAATTTAAAACAGATAATAGAAATTTATATATATATTCAATTGAGTCTATAAGTAATTATGGATATGGTCTAAATAATGTTAGTTTTGATCTTCATAATACTTCAGAAGATATTGTTACTACTGAATATGAAGATAAATTTGTAGAGAAGGGAAATCCTATATATTATTTACAAGCCTATAAATAGTAATTGTTTTACAATTAATGTTTTTTTGATATAATAAAATAAGAGTAGGTGAATTATGGAAAAAAAGATTATTTTACTTATCTTAATAGTCTTTGTTTTGGTTACTGGATGTAGTGTAACTACTCTAGACAGTACTGATTATTCACATAATGTAGATGCTATACTTTCTGGTAAGAAGGGTAAAGCATATAATACTTATTTTGAAGGATATAAATATTATCTTCCAAAAGAATTAAAATTTTTAGAAAAAGAAGAATATAATTCAATATTATTAGATAGACATGGAAATAGATTTTATTTGTATGTAGATGCTATAAGTTTTTACTATAAAGAAAAAAATAACTATGATATTGATAAAAATGCTTATTTTTCAAAAAAATTGGATTATAATAATATTGATGGTTATTTACAAATAGATGAAATTGACGGAAAGTATTTAATTCAATATATGTATAATTATGCTAAGATAGAGACTTATGTGGATAAAGATGAGATAAATGATTCTATTATTAGTATGTCTTATCTACTTAGAAGTATTAAGTTTAATAAAAAAGTTATTGCTAGTTTTTTAACTAATGAATTAAGTTATCAAGATGAAGAATATAATTTATTTGATGATTCTTCTGAACATGAAAGCTTCTTAGATGTAGTTTATAAGAATGAGGATAAAGCTTATAAAGAAGCTGTAGATGAGGATAAAATTAAGTTAACAGATGAATAGAGGTGAAGAGCATGGGACTTTTTGATAAGTTAAAAGATGCTTTGTTTGAAGAGGTTGAAGAAGAAGTTATAGAAGAAGAAAAACCTATCGAACCTAAAAAAGAAGTTGTAAGTAATAAAGGCTCTTTTAAAGACAAGTTACTTTCTAGACAGAAAAAGAAAGAAAAGAAAGAAAAAGAAGTAATTGCTCAAAAAGTTGTTTTAGAAGAGAACAAAATAGATGATAGAGTAGATCATCATGTTCTAAGAGATGAAGATTTTGAAATTGAGCCTGATACTAGAAAAGAAGTTGAAGAAGAAGATATGGTTCTTGAAAGACCTATTAGCAATAATGGAAGTTTTACTGTTATTGAAGATAGTGATCTAATTAATGATGATTATGTTCCTGAAGAACCTCAAATAATTGATGTTATTCCTAAAACTGAAGAAGTTGAAGAAACGGAATATAGTTATTATGAAGAAACTGAAGAGCCAAAAGAAGAAAAAATATATAATAATCCAACTAAATCTTATGATCATTTATATGGTATGAATGATGATAAAATTGAGATTAACGGGTATGGTAATTCTTATAAGAGTGAAAAGACTACTTTTAAACCATCACCTATTATTTCTCCAATCTATGGAATTCTTGATAAGAATTATAAGAAAGAAGATATTGTTCAAAAAAGAGAAATACATCTTACTAGTGATTATGAGAGAAGAAATTTAACAGTAGATGATGTTAGAAAGAAAGCATATGGTACTTTATCAGATGATTTGATTGATGATATGGATAGAGGATTAGAAGAAGTAGCTAAAACTGAAGAAAAAGAATCTGATAATCTATTAATTGATTTAAGTAGTGATATTAGTAAACCTCAAGTTAAAGAAGTTACTGTTGGAGATGCTGAAGAATATTATGATGATTTAGGATTAGAATATAATGTTGATTATAAAGATGGAGCAGTTGAAGCTAGTAAGGAACCTGTAGTTAGCGAAAATGTTTCTGAAGAAGTATCTGAGAAAAAAAATGAAGAGGTTCCTGAAGCAAAAGAAGTAATTGATAATATTACTTCAAAAGAAGATGAGTCTCCTAATGATATTCATATAGAGAAAAATGATACTGAAGATGATGATAATTTATTTGATTTGATTGATTCAATGTATCAAGAGAAGGAGTAGAAAAATGGTAGATTTAAATTCACTTTTAATTACATTGCTTTATGTTGCTGGATTTGTATTACTTGTAGTTTTTATAATAATTGGTATCAAACTAATTGGAATACTTAATAAAGTAGATAGAGTTATGGATGATGTAGAAGATAAGGTATCATCTTTGAATGGAGTATTTCATGCGGTTGATAAATTTAGTGATAACATTAATACAATTAGTGAAACTATTGTATCTAATGTTGTTGGGTTTATTTCTAAAATGTTTGGAAAAAAGAAAAGTATAATTGATGAGGAGGATGATTTTTAATGGGAAAGAAATCAGGATTTGGTAAGTTTGCTTTTGGAGCACTAGTTGGAGTAGGACTTGGAATGTTATTTTCACCTAAGAGTGGAAAAGAAAATCAAGAAGATTTAAAGAAAAAAATTGAAGAACTAAAGAAAGAAGTTAAAAAGATTGATGTTGAAGATGTAAAAAGACAATTTCAAGATAAAATACTTCAAATACAAGATGAATTAGAAGATATGGATAAGGAAAAAGCTGTAGATATGGCTAAAAAGACTGCTAAGAATATTAAAGATAAATCTCAAGAATTAGTTGATTTAGCTATTGAAAAGGGTTCTCCTATCCTTAGAGATGCAGCTGATGCTGTTAGAGAAAAAGCAGTAGTAGTTACTCGTGATGTTTTAGCAAGATTAGAAAAACAAGAAAAAGTTGCTAAAAAAGAAACTAAGTAATTATTAATATTGTTTGATATTTTATTATTATTATGATAAAATATGAATAGTTTTCGGTGATTAGTCGAAAGTAGAGTTTATTAATTATTTTTAGAGACTTAGTGTTTGGTGGAAACTAAGAGATTAATAAATTATGAAATACAAACTATGAGAAAATACGTATATAGGCGTTAACTATTAATGAGATGTAGATTATTACAAGTAAGGTGGTACCGCGGTAATTCGCCCTTATGTAATAATCTTTTTTGTTAGGAGGGAATATTATGAATTGTTATGAAGATTTGAAATGGAGAGGTTTAGTTCAAGATATTAGTAGTCCTGATTTAATTGATAAATTAAATAATGATAGTTTATCTTTTTATATAGGTACTGATCCTACTGCTGATTCTATGCATATTGGTCATTATTCGTCATTTTTAATATGCAAAAGACTAGCTAAATTTGGCCATAAACCTGTTTTATTAATAGGTGGAGGAACAGGTCTTATTGGGGATCCTAAGCCTGATGCTGAACGTCCTATGATATCAAAAGAAGAAGTTGATAAGAATGTTAAAGGATTAACTAAACAAGCTAAAGATATATTTGGTTTTGAAGTAGTTAATAACTATGATTGGATTAAAGATATTAGTGTTACTGATTATTTAAGAGATTATGGTAAATACTTTAATATCAACTATATGCTTGCTAAGGATCATGTTAAATCAAGAATGGATGTAGGTATTACTTATGCAGAATTTTCATATATGATATTACAAGCATTAGACTTCTTATATTTATATGAAAATAAAAATGTTCAATTACAAGTTGCAGGTTCTGATCAATGGGGTAATATTACAGCAGGTATTGAGTTAATTAGAAAGAAAATCGATAAAGAAGCTTATGGTATGGTTATTCCATTAGTAACAGATAGTACTGGTAAAAAGTTTGGTAAAACTGAAGGAAATGCCTTATGGTTAGATAAAAATAAAACATCTTCTTACGAAATATATCAATATTGTTTAAATCTAGAAGACTCTATGATTATTGATTACTTAAAGAAATTAACATTCTTAAGTAAGGAAGAAATAGAAAAAATTGAAGAAGAAAATAATAAAGAGCCTGAAAAGAGACTTGCTCATAAAGCGCTTGCTCGTGAAATTATAACTGATATACATGGTAAAGAAGAGTATGAAAGTGCTGTTAAAATCAGTGAAACTCTATTTAGTGGTGATATTTCTAAATTAAATGAAAAAGAAATAGAAGAAGCTTTTAAGGGTGTAGAATCATTTGAATTAAAGGGTGAAGCAAACATAGTTGATTTATTAGTAGATCATGAAATTGTTAAGAGCAAAAGAGAAGCTAGGGAGTTTATTTCTAATGGATCTATTTCTGTTAATGGAGAAAAGATTAATGATTTAGAATATACTATTTCTAAAGATAATGCTTTATATAAAAAATTCGTTATAGTTAGAAGAGGTAAGAAAAAATATCATATTGGTATTTATAAATAGTTATTATAATTAACAATATTTTACAATAAAAAAGGAAGAATTATAATCTTCCTTTTTTTAACCTGTAAATGTTTATGATTATTTGATAAGATAAAGTTAAGGAGATGAATTTGTGAATAATAATAGATTAATAACATTTAGAATTTTAATAGCAACTATAGTATTTTTTATATTATTACTCATATTGATAATTTATTATATTGTTTCCAGTTCAGATAGTAAGATTTTAATTAATAATATTAAATCTATTGATTATAAAAATAATACTATTTATGTAGTAGGAAATACTAATGATAATGATAATTATGTAGAAAAAGCTAAATTTAGTATTT
Organism: uncultured Erysipelotrichaceae bacterium; assembly: GCA_902789225.1. Classification (GTDB taxonomy): domain Bacteria; phylum Bacillota_I; class Bacilli_A; order RF39; family UBA660; genus RUG343. Next base: position 357,615 of record CADANC010000001.1, on the reverse strand, counting down.
ATGATAATAAATTTAATAAAACTAAAGAAAAACTTTATAATAAATCTTATGCTAGTTCTTATAATGATTTTTATTTAGATGGAGATAATTATATCTTTGTTGGTAATATTAGTGAGACTGTTGATACTTATAAAAAGAACATTAATAAAGCAGTTATTATTAAATATGATGATGAAGATAATGTTATATTTGAAAAATATTATTCTTTAAATGATAGTAGTAGTTTTACTAATATATCAAAAATTGGTGATGATTATTTAGTAGTTGGTTATAGTTATAATGAAGATGAAGGTACTTCTATAATTATTAGATATGATAGTAAGGGAAAGGTTGTTTGGAAGAATAATTTTGGAGATAATATTTATTCTCGTTTTAATAGTGCAATTATAGTAGATAATTATATCTATGCTGTTGGTTTATCTAATAAGGATATTGCGGTTATTTGTAAATATGATTTTGATGGTAATTTAGTCTCTTATAAAGAGTATAAATATACTAATGGTATAGGTTTTAGTGATATTGTTTATCATAAAAATAGTTTATTTGTAGTTGGAGGATATAAAGTTAATGATACAACTACTAGTAATGATGCTTTAATTGTAAAATATGATTTATCTTTAAATGTTGTTAGTGAGGAAAAATTTGAAAATAATCATGATAGTAGATATAATAAGATTATAGTAGATAATAATAATTATTTGGTTGTTATTGGTAATACCTTAGAAAATGATTCTAACGGATTGATAAGTAAATATGATGATAATCTAAATAGGATTGCTACTGTTAGTTATGGCGATGACAAAAATGATTATTTTAATGACATTGCTCTATATGAAAATAATTATTTAGTTGTAGGATATTCTCTTAATAAGCATAATTATCAAACTAAATTTATTACTTATAGTGATGCTTTAAAAGTATTGGAGGCAAAATAATTATGAAAATTACTTTAGTAAGACACGCTGAAACTATGTTTAATGAGAATAATAAGATACAGGGAACTAGTAACATAAAACTATCTGATAAAGGGGTTAGAAATGTTCTTAAATTAAGAGATAAAATAAAAGATAATCATTATGATATATGTTTTATGTCACCTTTATCTAGATGTGTTGAAACAGCTTTCTTATTGGTTGGAGATAGAGTACTAACTCAAGTTGATGAAAGACTTTTAGAGCGTGGTATGGGTAATTTAGAAGGAAAAGATTTTTCTTGTTATGATAAATATAAATATTGGAATTATGATATTAATTCTAGTGAGGAAGAAGTTGAATCTGTTAAAGAATTAATTGATAGAGCTAGATTATTTCTTGATAGTATAAAAAAAGAATACAAAGATAAATCTGTATTAGTAGTTAGTCATTCTGCTATGATTAGAGCAATTATATTGTTAATTAATAATGTTCCTTTAGAAGGGGAATTATATGATAAGTGTGAAAAAATTCCTAATTGTTATATAGGGGAATTTGAAATATAGAGGTGGATTATGAGTAATAATGAATTAGTTAAAGATTATTTAGAAAATATTAATGATAATTTATTTAATTCTAGTGGGATTAGATTACCTGATAGTGTTATTAACAGTATTGTTACAAAATATGATGGTTCTGATTTAGATGTTAATGAGTTAATTGAAAATGTAAATGATGATGTTCAAGCTTATATTGATCAAGTGGTTGAACAAGATGTAGATTTTGATTTTGATGAAAAACAAGAAGAAGAGGCTAAATCATTAGATGAAATGGATAAGAAAGAAGAACTAGAAAAGAAAAATGTTGTTCTAAATAATACTGATTTAAATTTAATTGCTATAGCAACTGCTTCTACTCCTGAAGAGTTACAAGCTGCTATGAATAATTGTCCTTATTTAAATAAGAGATTAGTTGATTCTGATTTAGATGGTAATGAATTTGAAAATACTAAGAGAAGTGTTTTTGAAATGTATAGAGATTCTATTCCTGGAGAGTTAAGGGATATTGGGGAACTAGGTCTTAGTACTATGGAGGATTATATATCTTTTTCTAATACTCTTCATGATGAGTATGATACTGTTACTATGGATGATGGAACTAAATATGGAAAAGTATATGATTTAAAAAATGATGATGATGTCAGTTTAGAAGATATGAGAACTAGTGATACTAAGGAAATTGAAGCTGGTACTAATGAATCTGCTTTAGAAAGAGAAGTCCCTAATCTTGTTGATATAGAAGGTAATTTAGAAGAAAAACATAGAATAGATATTGATAATGAAAATCAAAAAGATGAATCTGCTTTAAAAAGAAGTGGAGATGTTATGGTAGGAACTGCTGTTGGTATGGCGGTGGCAGGTGCTGTTAGTGAACAGGTTAAAGAAACTAGTGATGAATTAAGTGAAATGTTAAAGACTCCTAGTGTAGAAGCTGATACTAAAGTTAAAGATATAAATAAGCCAAAAGTATTAAGATTAAATGATAATAAAAATACAAATGATAATTCTTATAAGCAAGCTGGTATGGCAATGAGTGATTCATTATTATTAATTATATTTATGATTGTATTTATAATTTTTATTGGAGTAATTTATTTCTTTACTAAATAATTTATAAATAAAAAAGAGGATTTAATCCTCTTTTATTATTTATTATAGAATTCAACGATTAATGATTCATCAATATCAGCATTAAGTTCGTTTCTTTCAGGATATCTTACATAAGTTCCTGCTTTTTTATTTTCATCATAAGTGATGAAGTCAACTCTCTTAGTTACTTTTTCTAATGATTCATTAACAACTTTTAAGTTCATATCTTTTTCTTTTAATGAGATTACATCTCCGGGTTTACATCTGTATGATGGGATATCAACTTTATTACCATTTACTGTAACATGACCATGGTTAACTAATTGTCTAGCTCCACGTCTTGTTGAGGCAAATCCTATACGATAAGTTAAGTTGTCTAAACGTGATTCTAATAATTTTAAGAAGTTCATACCTTGAATACCTTCTAGTTTTGAAGCTTCTCTGAAAGTTTTTTGGAATTGTCTTTCACTTACTCCATACATGAAACGTACTTTTTGTTTTTCTTTTAACTGAGTACCATAATCTGATAATTTACCACGACGATCAGCACCATGTTGACCTGGTCTATTAGGTCTACGAGTTAATTCACGTCCAGTTTCAGTAGTAGAAAAACCTAAACTTCTTGATCTTTTGAATTCACTACCAGTATATCTTGACATATCAATTCTCCTTTCATTATTTTACAAATCAATGAAATAGTTTAGTCATATTATAGGGAGTTTTTGTTCACTTTGACAGCCCAAAGTTACTTTTTTCAAAAACACTTTAATAATATTCTAAACCTGCTGTTTCAAGGAATTTGCATGTTTAATTATATGATAAATAGTCAATAATGTCAACAATTTTATTGATTTATAAGGTCTATTCTTTGTTTAAATACAAAAATATTAAAAATAATGGAAAATTAAGGCCTAATTATGATAAAATGTTATTAAGATTGGAGTGATTCTATTTATGGGTGGACAATATCTTATTATTGGATCTTGTGTTGTTGTTGCCTTGATAATTGTAATTATTGTGCTATTCCTTATTAGAAGAGCCAATATTAAATATTTTAGGAATCAAATTAAAGAGTTAGAAATAAAAAGAAATGAAGTTGCATCTACACCTGTACTTGTAGAATTATCAAAAGTAGAATCTATTACTAAGAATAATGATTTAATGGGTGAAAAGTGTGTTAACTGGCAAGAAAGATTTACTGAGATTAAAGATAAACGTTTAGGCGTTATAGATGATATGTTAATTGAATTAGATACTTTCATTGATAATCGTGATTATGAAAATTGTGGATATCGTATTGCGAAAGTTCAGGTTGAGATTTACAAAATTAAAGAAGCTGCTGATAAATTATTAGCTGAAATTAGAAATGTTTCTTCTAGTGAAAATAGATTTAGAGAAGAAATTACTTCTTTAAAGTCTAGATATAGAGTAATTAAAGAGAATTATAAATCTCATATTGAAAGTTATGGAGATATATCTGAGGCAGTTGAATTACAATTAGAAAATATTGAAAATAGATTTATTGATTTTGAAAAAATAATGACAAGAACTGATTATGATGAAGCTGTTAAATTACTTGATGCTTTAGAACAGATGATTAATCATATTGAAATTGTTATTAATGAATTACCTGATATTATTAGAATCAGTAATAAAGTTTTGCCTGATACTATTAAGGAAGTTGAAGAAACATATAATAGTATGACTGAGAAGGGTTATTCTTTAGAATATTTAAACATTGAATATAATATTAATGAATCTAGAAAAAATATAGATAAGATTATCGAAAAAGTTAAATTATTAAATTTAGAAGATTGTAAATTTGAATTAGAAAATATGTTAGATTTCTTTCAATCTTTATTTATAGATTTTGAAAAAGAAAGATTATCTAAGAAAGCTTATTTACAAGAATTAAATGGTTTTAGGATTAAACTTGATAAAGTTAATGAACAGTGTAGTAGTGTATTCAATGAAATGGATAATATTAAAAGTACATATAATCTTAGTGAAGAAGATATAAATGATATCAATGAAGCTAATAAATTACTTGTTGTTATTAATGATGATTATAAGAAGTTAACTTTAAAAGATGAAAGTAATGCTACTCCTTATTCATTATTATTTGATGAGTTAGAAGCTTTATCTAATAGATTAAATGATATGGATGATGACTTTAATAAGACATTAAAATCATTAGGAAATATGTATGATGATGAAGAAAGAGCTAGAGAACAATTAACTGAAATAGAAGACTTCTTACAACAATCTAGAAAACTTATTTATAGTTATAAACTTCCTGTGATAACTGAAGAATATTTTATTCAATTGGAGGAAGCTAATGAAGCTATAGGTGAAGTTATAAATGAATTAGAAAAGAAGCCTATAGAAATTAAAGTATTAAATACTAGAGTAGATACTGCTAGAGATTTAGTATTAAAACTATATAATACGACTAGAGAGTTAATTAAAAATGCTAAAATGGCTGAAGCTAGTATAGTTTATGGTAATAGATATAGATCTTTCTATAAAGAAATAGATAAGGGTTTAAATACTGCTGAAAAAGAGTTTTACAATGGTAATTATAAATTATCTTTAGATACAAGTACTAAAGCAATAGGACTTGTTGATAAAGAGATTACTTCTAAATTAGAAGAATTATATGATAAGTAGTTTTACTTATCTTTTTCTTTGTGATAAAATAATGCCGGTGATTTAAATGGATAGAGTAATAATGATTAAATATGGAGAACTAAGTACTAAAAAGGCTAATCGTAACTTTTTTATTAATACTTTATATCATAATGTTTTAGATAAATTAAAAGGATTAGATGTAAATGTATATAAAGATAGGGCTAGAATGTATATTGAATTCTTAGATAATGATTTAAATGATATTTTAGATAGAGTTGGTAAAGTATTTGGAATACATGAATATGATATAGCTTATATCTGTAAAAGTGATGTTGAATCTATTAAGAAGTGTGTATTAGATGCATGTAAAGAAAAAGAATTTAAAACATTTAAAAGTATTGTAAAAAGAAGTGATAAAACTTTTCCAATTCACTCAGATGAGATGAATCGTGTTATTGGTGGATTATTATTAAAAAATATTTCTAATATTAGTGTAGATGTACATAATCCTGATTTATTTGTTAACGTTGAAATTAGAGAGAATAATACTTTAGTATATTTTAATAAATACAAAGGTTCTGGTGGATATCCTGTTGGTACACAAAAGGGTGCATTACTCATGTTAAGTGGAGGAATTGATTCTCCTGTAGCTGGTTATCTTGCTTTAAAAAGAGGTGTAAAATTAGATTGTGTATATTTTGAAGCGGTTCCTCATACTAGTTTAGAAGCTAGAGAAAAAGTTATAAATCTAAGTAGAAAATTACTTGAATATACACCTCAATTAAACTTACATGTTGTAAATTTTACAAAGATTCAGGAAGAAATATATAAAAATTGTAAAGAAGATTATGTAATAACTATAATGAGAAGAATGATGTACAGAATTATGGAAAAATTATGCGTAAAATATGATGCTAAGGCTATTGTAAATGGTGAAAGTATTGGACAGGTCGCTAGTCAAACACTTGACTCTATGATGTGTATAAATAATGTAACTAATTATCCTGTAATTAGACCTGTAGCTTGTTTAGATAAGTTAGAAATAATTGATATTAGTAGAAAGATTGATACTTATGATATTAGTATTTTACCTTATGAAGATTGTTGTACAGTCTTTGTTCCTAAACATCCTGTTATTAATCCTAAATTGGATACATGTATATTTGAAGAAAATAAATTTAATTATGAAGAGTTGATTGATGAGGCAATTGAAAGTATAAATACTATAAAGATAGAAAAAAAAGAAGATTACAGTAGTTTACTATAATCTTTTTTTGTTGTATTCTATTATTATAGAGAGGTGTATACATGTTAAGAAAGGTTAAATATTTATTTATTATCGCAATGATGTTCTTGTTAACTGGTTGTGTTAAATTTAATATGACTATGGATATCAAAAGTGATAAATCTATGGATTTAGATATTCTTTATGCGGTAGATAAGAGTTTAATGGGGGACGAAGAATTATTTAAAGATGAGGATATTGAAGAATACAAAAAATCAGGATTTGAAGTAAAAGATTATGCTGAAGGTGATTATGTAGGTGTTACTTTAAAGAAACATGTTAAGAATATAGATGATGTTAGTAAAACAGATGGAAATGCATCATTTAATATAGCAAATGCTACTGATACAGAATCTGAAGAATCTATGTTTACTCTAAAAAAAGGATTTTTTAGAAATGTTTATACTTTAAAGATGGAGAGCGATTCAGCTACAAATACTCCTGATGATATTAATTTAGGTGATGAAAGAATTGCACTTGAAGGTGAAGATGATGATCTTGGAGATTATTCTAGTGATGATAGTTCTTTAGGAGAATATCCTACAGATGGTGAAAGTTTATTAGATGATTATCCTATTGATGGTGATGTTGATTATACAGATGCATTAAGTAATATGGAGATGAATCTTACTGTTAATTTACCTAATAAGCCAATTAGTCATAATGCTACATCTGTATCTAATAATGGTAAGAGTTTAACTTGGAATTTAGTAGCTCAACAAAGTGATGTTGAATTAACTTTTGCTTTATATAATAAAACTAATATACTTATTTGTGTTGCTGGTGTTGTAATAGTAGTTATTGTTGTAATTGTTGTAGTTTCTAAATCTAGTAAAAATAAAAATACTTCTAATAATCAAACAACTAATAATGCTCAAAATAATGAAATGATGAATAACAATACAATGAATAATAACACTATGAATAATAATACAGCTGATAACAATACTATGGTTGATAATACAATGACTGATTCTAGTACTATTAATAATCAGCCTGAAGTTAATAATAATCCTGAAATTATTAATTATAGTGATAATGTTCCAAATAGTAATGGAATGACAAATGATGGAGTAAATAATGTTCCTGCTGATGGAATAGATGGTATTAATTCTTCTAATCAAGATGATATCTTTCCTGATAATCAACCTAATAATGAACCAAATAATGATGGTACTCCTTTAGAAGATTTATTTAATAACAATACTAATAATAATTAGAAAGCATTGCTTTCTTTTTATTTGACTTTATCTATGTATTTTGGTATTTTAAGTATGTATTTTGAGGAGGAAAAATGAAATATTTATGTATCAATGCAGGTAGTTCATCATTAAAATATCAATTGTTTGAAATGCCTGAAGAAAAAGTTATTATAAGTGGAGTTTTTGAAAAGATCGGTTTAAAAGATTCTTTTTGGACTACTAAAATTAATGGAGAGAAAATAAAGGGAGAAAAATATTTAAAAGATCATAGTGATGCTGTTGAAGTACTATTAGATGAATTAGTAAAAAATAAAGCAGTTAAAAATTTAAAAGAAATTGTTGGTGTAGGACATAGGGTTTTACATGGTGGAGAAAAATACTCTGATTCTGTTCTTATTACTGATGAAGTTATTGATGATATTAAGTCTTTAACTAAATTAGGACCTCTACATCATCCAGGAAATTTAGCTGGTATTAATGCTATGAAAGAAGCTTTACCTGATGTTAAGAATGTTGCTGTATTTGATACTGCTTTTCATCAAACTATGCCTAAGGAAAACTATATTTATCCTGTTCCTCGTGAATGGTATGAAAAATATGGCGTAAGAAAATATGGTTTTCATGGTTCAAGTCATAAATATATAACTGAAACAATGCAAAAAATATTAAAGAAAAAGGATATTAATTTAATAATTTGCCATATTGGTTCAGGTGCTAGTATTTCAGCTATTAAAGATGGTAAATGTTTTGATACTACTATGGGTATTACTCCGTTAGCTGGATTGATGATGGGAACAAGAAGTGGTGATATTGATCCTTCTATTCTTGAATATGTTTGCAAAGAAAGTGGAATGAATATCAGTGAAGTAACTAATGAATTAAATAAAAATTCTGGTTTACTAGGTATCAGTGGACATTCTGATAGTAGAGATGTTGAACAAGAGGCTGCTTATGGTGATGAATGGGCTCAATTAGCATTAAAAATGTATAATGATAGAGTATCTTCATTTATTGCTCGATATTATATTGAATTAGATGGAGATGTTGATGCTATAGTATTTACTGCTGGTGTAGGAGAAAATGGTAGTGAAGCTAGAGAAGCTATTATTAAGAAACTTGCTCCAATTGGACTTGAAATAGATGAAGAAGTTAACAATAAAGTAGCTGGATTTAAAGAAATACATGAAGGAATTATTTCATCTGAAAATTCAAAAGTACCTATTTATGTAGAACCTACTAATGAAGAATTAATGATAATTAGAGATACTTACGAAATATGTAAAAAATAAAAAGTGTTTAGGCACTTTTTTTCTTTATTTTTTTTTCCGTTTAAGTTATACTTAATTATAGATAATAGAGGGAGTGTTTATGTTTTGTAGTAAGTGTGGTAACAAATTAGATGTTAACTCTAAATTTTGTTCTAAATGCGGTTCTCAAAATATAGGATATAGTCCACCTAATGCAAGTACTAATGTTAGTACTAGTAGTAATAATACTACTTCTACTAATAATAAAAAGGTTAATGTTTTAAAAATTGTTATTCCTTTATTAGTAGTTGTTTTAGTTGTTGGTTTTAGTGCTTTTGCTTCATATAAAGGTAAATATCATACTAGAACTATAATGATATATATGGTTGGAGCAAATCTAGAATCTGAAGGAGGATTAGGAACTGTAGATTTAAGTAGTGTTGATTATAATAAAATGGATAATGAACACGTTAAAGTTGTCCTAATAGCTGGAGGATCTAAGTCTTGGCAAAACAATTTTATTGATGCTAACGAGACTTCAATATTTGAACTAACAAGTAATGGATTTACAGAAGTAAAAGAACAATCAATCCAGAATATGGGTGATGAGGAAGTATTTAGAAATTATTTAGACTATGTTTATTCTAACTATCATAGCGATAGATATGATCTTGTTATGTGGGATCATGGTGGAGCTATAGATGGTAGTGAATATGATGAATTATCTAATGATAATTTAAGTTTACAAGAGATGGAAAGTGCTCTAAGTAAATCTAGTTTTGCTAAAAATAAGAAATTGGAACTAGTTATATTTAGAACCTGTCTAAACGGTAGTTTAGAAATGGCTAATGTATATAAAGATTATGCTGATTATTTAGTAGCTTCTGAAGAAATTACATTAGGTAGTCCTCAATCTGCTATGTTTAGTTTTATTAATAATATTGAATATGATAGTACTCCTCAAGAGATTGGTAGAGATTTTATTGAAGGATATAAATCATTTATTACTAATCTATCTTTTGCAGGAGATATCTATTCTACATATTCATTAATAGATTTAGATAAGATTGATAAAGTTAATAAGAATTTAAATGCGTTTTCAAATGAGATAAATGTTGATACTGATTTTAATACTATAGCTAAAGTTAGAGCTAATCTATTACAATATGGTAGTGAAGCTCCTTCATATGATATGGTTGATCTTCAAACATTTATTACTGGTATTAGAGATATATCTAGTTCAAAAGCAGATAAATTAATTAATTCTATATATGATGCTGTAATATATAGTTGGTCAACTGATGATAGAAGTAATGGATTAAGTATTTATTTTCCTTATAATGGAGCAAGTGGTTTTCAAAGTGAATTCTTAAATTTATATAAAGACTTTGATGACTTAAGTGGTTATTATGATTTAATAAAGAAATTTAATGTAAAACAGCTTAGTGCTAGTGGAGTTAAGACATATGACTTTACTGCTAATGAAACTAAAGTATCTGATATAAAAGACAATAAAGCTGATTTTGAAGTTGAATTAACTGATGAGCAAGTAAAGACATTTGCTAAAGCTAAGTTTATTGTTTTTGGAGATGCTCCTAGTGATCCTAATTCACAACAAGTAGTTTATATAGGTAATATTAGTAAGCTAGATGGAAATACTTTAAAAGCTTCTATAACAGGAAGACAATTAGAAGTAATTGATAAGAGTGATCCTAATTTTAAGGGTTATTCACTTGCTTTAATTGAATCAGATGAAACAGATGATTATATAAAATATAGTAGTTCTGTTATTTTAGAAGATTTTAGAGATAATAAATTTGATATGGAAGCTTCAGAGATTGATTTTTCTTTAAATAAGAAAAATAATAAAATTGAAGTTGAAGGTATTTATAGAATGGATTTTGATGAAGATAAAAATAGACTTCCAAATACTGTTCTATTGAATCCAAAAGATTATCAATATATGGCCTTTGCTAGTTCTGATTATCATATTTTTGATGAGAATGGTGAGTTCTCAGGCGAATGGGAAAAAACTGGAGAAGTTGAAGGTTATGAAATAAAAGTAGAAGATGTTGAATATAAACTTGATGATTTTAATAGTAGTTCAAATTATTATTGTATATTCGTTATTTATGATACTTCAAATAACGCATATTATTCAAAACTAATATATATGAGATAGGAGGTAAAAAATATGTTTTGTGTAAATTGTGGTGAAAGATTAAATGAAGGAGAAATGGTATGTCATAAGTGTGGAGCTAGTCAAGTTCCTGCTACTGGAGAAAGTCCTGTAGAAAATCAGGTTAATAATGATGTTCAACCTGTTAATAATGTTATGAATAATCCTGAACCAGTTCAAAATATGGTAAATCAACCTGTTAACAATATGCCTGTTAACAATGCACCTGTTAACAATGCACCTGTTAATAATGGAGGAGCTCCTCAAGCTAATAAAGGTGGTAATAAATGGTTAGTTCCAGTTTTGATAGTTATTATTGTTGTATTAGCTATAGTTGTTATTTTCTTCTTGCTAGATAAAAAAGATAGTGGAAATGGTGGTGTAGGTGGAAGAGATGTTCAAACTACTACTACTCCAGGTGGTGGAAGTACAGTTGCTGTAGAAGATACAATTGATTATTCAGGATATAAATTCAAAAAAGTAGCTGGATATAGTTATCAAATTGATAATGGATCATTACTTGTAACTGATCAAAAGACTTTTGCAACTGCTTTATTAGTTGAAAGAGTTAGTTGGGATCAAGTTAAACCTGCTTTATTAGATGTGACTCAAGTACAACCATTATTAGCTCAAAGCGGATTTGATAGTGTTTCTAATCCAAAGAATGAATCTTATGGTGGTAAAGAATTTGTTACTTATGAAGTTGCTCAAGGTGCTGATAAAGGAATATATTATTTTACTAATTTAGATGGTACTTATATGTCTGAAGGATTTGTAATTAATCCTAGTTATACAGTTGACTATACTACTATGAATAGTGTTAGTAATGTATTTAATGGTGTTGCTGCTACTACATATGCTGATGCATTTGGTGTAACTAACAACTCAAAAGGATTTGATTATTTTAAATAATATTTTAATTAGGAATATTAACTTTGTAAGAAAAATGTAGATATAGATAGGTATCTACATTTTTTTATTTTTTTATTCTGCTTTTTTGATATAATTATAATAGGTGATGATAGATATGAAAAAGACTATATTATTATTTGCTTTTATGTTGATTCAATTTCCTTTTTTTGTATATGCTAATGAATTTACAATTGAAACAAAAGTTGATTTGGAAGGAAAAAAGTTAGAAAAAGAGCAATTTGTTTTTCAATTAAAAAATAAGGATAAGAAAGTTATACAAACTAAAAAAAATAATTTAAATGGTGAAGTGATTTTTGATTCTATTGAAATTGAGCCTGTTACTGAAGAAACTGATTATATATATTATATTGAACAAGTTAATGATAAAAAAATAGGCTATACATATGATGATAGTATTGTATATGTTAGAGTAAATGCTAATCCTGATGGTTCTGTCAATGTTTATTATTATAAAGATGGCTCTATTGAAGAAGAAATGAAAAATGAGATTATTAAATATGAACCATCTACTCCTTATCATGCTACAGAAGAAGAACTTAAGGGGGATGCATATGCTGTTTTAGATATGAATACTGATACGTTGTATTTTAAAAGATATGTTGATTTAGATACTAGTAGTTTTGAATTTCCTTTTGATGCTCCTAATTCTGGTGATAAAAATAGAGCTGTTGATGGTGTTAATAAAAAAATGTATTTACGCAATGTTGAAACTGATAAGGATCGTTTTAGAAACTCCTTGAGTTATTGCTATTATATAGGAAGAACTAATCATTGTCCTAAAAAGATAGTCTTTGAAGATGCTATAAAACCTACTTTTAAAGATGGATCAGGGCTGTTCAAAGATTTAAAGCATTATGCTGAAGAGGTTGATTTTTCTCATCTTGATACATCTAATATTACTGATATGAGTTATATGTTTGAAGATGTGAAAATAAGAAATCTTGATTTATCTTCTTTTGATACTAGTAATGTTACTACAATGAAATATATGTTTATGTATTTAGGAGCTGAGGAATTAGATTTAACTTCATTTAGTGCGGAAAAATTATCTAATATTAGTTATATGTTTTCTTATTCTAGAAATCTTAAAACATTAAAAATATCAAATAGTTTTACTACAAATGATAAATTAACTAATGCTTCACATCTATTTCAAGATACTCCTAGTTTAGAACTATTGGATTTATCTTGGCTTGTTATTAATAATAAAGTTGATGCATCTAGTATATTTCATACTTCGGGTTTTAAATATTTAGATTTGTCTCATTGGACATTTAAAAATAAAGAAAGAGGAAGTGTTTTCGCAACATCATTTATGAATATGCCTAATTTAGTTTATTTAGATTTATCTAATATGACATCTCCTGAATGTGGTTCTTATGGTAGTTCTGATTTTGGCATTGGACCTAGTGTTAAGGTTTTAAAGATGAATAGTAATTATAATCCTGTTTATCGTATGACTAGAGATGTTTATGAACAAGATGATTATTATAATACTACTATTGGAGATTTTACTGATGAAATTAAAAATAGAGATCCTTCTTGCAAGTATTTAAGTGGTGGTTCTTATATTTATATTGCTGAAAATTCTGCTATTTTTAATAATCGTTATAAAGAAGTTCCTATTACTAATCCTAATACTAATAATGTTTTATTAATTATAACTATATTATTAGCTTTGTTTATAGGCTGTTCAAATATAATAGTAAAGTTATATAGTAACTCTAATTAAATTGTTTAATTAGAGTTTTTTTATTAGAATTAGATTAGATATGTAGTATCAAAAATCTATTTGTTTATGAAATCTAGTCCTTTTTATTTTTTTATAGTATAATAGTTATAGTTTGGAGGGAGACTCTATGAAAATTTTGGCTATTAATTCTGGAAGCAGTTCATTAAAGTTTAGCTTATTTAATATGGATGATGAATCTATAGTAACTAGTGGGCTTTTTGAAAGAATTGGAATAGATGGTTCAAATTATACAATTAAATATAATGGAGAAGAAATTAAAGAAGAATTAATTACAGATAGTCATGTAGAAGCAGCGAAAATACTTCTTGATAAGTTGATTACGCTTAATATTATTAGTTCTTATGATGAAATAGGATGCGTAGGACATAGAATTTTACATGGTAAAGATGTTTTTGATAAATCTATTATTATTGATGATGATGTTTTAAATAAATTAGAAGAATTAATTGATTTAGGACCTTTACATATGAAAGCTAATGTTGGAGGAGTTAGGGCTTTTATGGAAGTATTACCTAATACTCCAATGGTTGCTGTATTTGATACTGCTTTTCATCAAACAATGGATAAAGTTAGTTATATGTATCCAGTACCTTATAATTGGTATGAAAAGTATGGTGTAAGGAAATATGGTTTTCATGGTATAAGTCATAAATATGTATGTGAAGAAGCTAAAAAGATTCTTAATAAAGAACATTTTAAACTTATTAGTTGTCATTTAGGAAGTGGTGCAAGTATTTGTGCTATAGAAGATGGAAAATGTGTTGATACTTCTATGGGATTTACTCCTTTAGCTGGTATTATGATGGGAACTAGAAGTGGTGATGTTGATCCTTCTATTATTCCATATGTTATGGAAAAAGATGGAAAAAATGCTCTTGAAATTATTAATGAATTAAATAAAGATAGTGGTTTATTAGGATTAAGTGAATATTCTTCTGATATGAGAGATATTTTAGCAAAATGTGATGAAGAAGATGAAAGAGCTATTTTAGCTAAGGATAAATTTGTAAGAAGAGTAGTAGATTATATTGGATCATATTATTTATTACTTGGTGGAGTTGATATGATTGTATTTACTGCAGGAGTAGGTGAAAATTCTGTTCCTGTAAGAAGGGAAATATGTGAAAAGTTATCTACAATAGGGGTAAAAATAAATCTAGATGAAAATCAGAAGAGAAGTGAGTTTGTTAAGTTAAGTACTGATGAATCTTCTGTATTAGTTTATGTTATTCCTACTAATGAAGAACTTGTTATAGCAAGAGATTCATATGAATTAGTTAGGAATGGTATTTAATATGTTTAATGAGATTTATGAGAAGATAAGAGAATTTGATAATATAGTTATTGCTAGACATATTGGTGTAGATCCTGATGCGTTGTGTTCCTCTCTTGCTCTTAGAGATTCCATTAAATTAACTTTTCCTGAAAAGAAAGTTATTGCTGTTGGTAGTGGATCTCATAAGTTTAAAAGTATTGGAAATATTGATAAATATGAGAGTTTAGATAATGCATTACTTATAGTTTGTGATACACCTGATTTGAAAAGGGTTGATACAGTTAAACTTGATGATTTTAAATATTCTATTAAGATTGATCATCATCCTTTTATTCAGGAATATTGTAATTATGAATTTATTGATGATAAGAAGAGTAGTACCTGTGAAATATTGATGGAAATGTTAGAAGAAACTCCTTTAAAATGTGATCAAAACATTGCATCATTACTATATATGGGGTTAGTTAGTGATTCTAATAGATTTTTATTTAATAGTTGTACTGCTAATACTTTTGCACTTGTTTCTAGATATATGAATAAATATAATTTTGATTTAGAATCTTTATATCCTAAGATTTATAATCGTTCTATTAATGAGGTTAGATTACAAGGTTATATTTCTTTAAATATGAAAATTACTGAAAATGGAGTAGGATATATTCTACTTGACAATGCTATACAAACTGAATATCAAGTAGATAGTGCTGCTGCTGGAAATATGATTAATAATTTTAATTATATTGATGGTGTACCTATTTGGATGACAATTACTGAAGATGTTAGAAACAAGATTTATAGAATTTCTGTTAGAAGTAGAGGAATTGTTGTTAATAAGGCATGTGAAAAGTATAATGGTGGTGGACATCAATTTGCTAGTGGAGCAAGAGTAAAAACATTAGAAGAGGCTATTTGTTTAGTCCATGATTTAAATAAATTATTAGAGGTGAATACTTATGGTGATTAAAGATGCTAATTTAGATATAATTGCGACTCGTCGTAGTCAATATCCGATAGATAATAAGCCTGAGTTCTTATTAGTTGGTAGAAGTAATGTTGGTAAAAGTAGTTTTATTAATACTATACTTTCTAAAAAGAATTTGGCTCATACATCTAGTAAGCCCGGAAAAACTCAAACTCTAAATTTTTATGGAGTTAATAATAGTTTTTATCTAATTGATGTTCCTGGATATGGTTATGCTATTACTAGTAAAGAAAATAGAAGAAAATTTGGTATGATGATAGAGGAATATCTAGAAACTAGAGAAGAATTAAAAAGAGTGTTTATGATAATTGATTTTAGACATAAACCTACTGAAGATGATCTTCTTATGTATAATTATTTAAAATATTTTAATGTTCCTGTTACTATTATTGCTACTAAAGCAGATAAAGTAACCGGGTCTAAAAAAGAGAAAAACTTAAAAACTATAATGGATACTTTAGATTTAGTATTGGGAGATGATTTGGTAGTTTTCTCTAGTGTAACTAAATTAGGGGTAAAAGAGGTAATTAATAAAATAGATTCTATTATTAATGGTTAGGTGATTTATGAGAAATAAAGATATATGGATTATAGTAGTTGTAATTCTATTTATCATCATTGGTTGTATTTTATCAGTTGATAAATATAGTGAAGTTACTTGTAAAAAAGAAGTTCATAGAATTGCAAATCTTGAATTGACTGAGAATAATTTTGATACAAATACAAAGTCTTTATTAGGTTATGGTAAGATAGAAGAAGCTCTTAAAATATATTTAAAAACCTATAGTCATGATATAGATGTTATTAATAAAGTTAGTAGTGATGAATCATTAAAAAATATATTATCTATTGATAATATAAGTAAAGATGGAAAAGAGTTTAAACAATCTCTTCCTTATTTAGAAGACTCTATTAAAAAATATACTAATGCTGTAGATGAATTAATTACTATGAGTGATGAAAAATATTTAAATAATTTTATTAAAGATTATACTGATAGTGATAAATGTATTTCTTTATATCAAGAATTAGTTAAAGAAGAAAAGATTGCTAATAAATTTTATAGTATAGAGGATTTAAATAATAATAAGAGTATGATTCTTAATAATTTAAATTTAAGTGTAGAGGCTCTTACTTATTTGAAGAATAATCAAGATGGATGGAATATAGAAGATGGAATAATAAAATTTAATTCTTATGAACTTTTAAATGGTTATAATGAAATTATTAATAAAATTACAAAATAAAAATCCACAATTATTGTGGATTTTTTTATTTATCGTTATTGTTTATTTTTCTTGCTTGTTCATTGAATTCATTGAATGAAATTTGTCCTTGTTCTAGTCTATCATTTAGCATAGCTAGTCTTTTTTCATTCATAGCTCTTGTATTAGTTGGATCAGCATAACTAGTTGAATTAACATCTTCAATAAATGGGTTTAGATTTGCTTCATCTACTATTTGTGCATTGTTTTTTATTGAATCCATCTTTGTTTCAAAATTGTTCTTTTCATTGTTGAAATTGTTCTTTTTAGTATCTAATATCATTCTTCTTTACCTCTATTCTTCCATTGTATTATAATGGGAGTTCCTTCCAAATTAAAATTATTTCTTAAAGTGTTTTCAATATATCTCTCATATGAAAAGTGTACTAAACTCTTATCATTTACCCTTAATGTGAATTTTGGTGGTTTAATATCTGTTTGATTAACAAAGTAGATTCTTAATCTTCTTCCTTTATATGAAGGTGCTTGATTAAGCATTTGTGCATTTCCGATTACATCATTAAGTAAATTAGTAGGGATTTCTTTTGTAATTGATTCTTCAACTTTTTCAACTTCTGGCATTAATGTAGATATTCTTTTCTTTGTTAGAGCTGATAAGAAAACTACAGGGGCATATGTTGCAAATTGAAATTCATTTCTAATTAATTCTTTGTATTCTGATATTTTTTCATCTTGTACAGTATCCCACTTGTTTACTACTATTATTAATCCTTTTCCTGCTTCTATTGCATATCCTGCTATATGTTTATCGTGTTCTTTTATTCCTTCTTCAGCATTTATTACTAGAAGGCATATATCAGATCTTTCTATAGCTTTCATTGATCTAAATAAAGAATATTTTTCTACATTTTCATAGATTTTTCCTTTTTTTCTCATTCCAGCTGTATCTATTAGAACATATTCTTTATTCATATATCTAAATGGTGTATCTACTGAATCTCTTGTTGTTCCAGCTACATTTGAAACAACCATTCTATTTTCATTTAATAAAGCATTTACTAATGATGATTTTCCTACATTAGGTCTTCCTATTACTGATATTTTTGTTCTATCATCAGGCTTTTCTTCTTTATCTTTAAAATCTTCTGTTACTTTATCCATTAATTCTATAAATCCATTGTTATGAATTGAACTAATTGGAATATAATCATCAAAGCCTAATTCATAGAAATCATATATATTATTTTGAGTTTCTTTAACATCAACTTTATTTATGGCAACTATTACTTTTTTTTCATATTTTCTTAGTATATCTCTTACTAATAAGTCATTTGATGTTAATCCTTCTTTACCATCTACTAAGAAAATTATTACATCTGCTTCTTCTATTGCTAGAGTAGCTTGTAATTTAATTTCTTCATTAAAATCAAGTTTAGCTGCATCTATTCCTCCGGTATCTATTAGATAGAAAGGTTTGTTTTTATATTTTGCTTTTTCATATATTCTATCTCTTGTTACTCCGGGGATGTCTTCAATTATTGAAACTTTTTTTCCTACTATTTTGTTAAATAGAGTACTCTTACCAACATTAGGTCTACCTAAGATGGCAACTGTAGGTAAGTTCATAATATCCCCTCCAACTCAAGCTTATTATATCATATTAATGTGTAAACTTAAATAATTTGAATTATATTTTACTATTTGATATTTACTTATGTTATAATTTAGGTGAAGGTGATAATATGAATTTAGAAGATAAGAAAAAAGAAGTTGCTTGGTATGATAACGCTAATTTTGTTACTAATTTAATTATAGTAGTACTTTCTTTAATTCTTATTGCGAGTCAATCTCTTGGTGGTAGTAGTGATTTGACTGCTTGGGAACTATTTAAAAACGTAATTAATGTAAATATATTATATGTCTTAGTATTGGTATATTTTATATTATTAAAGTTTAAAGTTGGAAAGAAATATTTTAATTACTTGAATGTATTCATAATAATATTATATTTTATTATATTTATTACGTCTTTTCTTTCTATATTTAAAGCTTTTGACTTGATTCCTTTCTTAAAATTGTTAATTTATTTGTTCATTTTTATTCAAGCATTTCATACTTTCTTTAGAGATACTAGATTTTGGAAAGAATTTAAACTTAATAATAGTCCATTTAATGAAATAAATGAAGAAAGTCATTTCTATATAATAACTATTATTTCAGTTATTTATCTTGCTTTGAATTTAATTATGACTGATGAATTTTCTGGAGTAGTATTAACTTTATTTGTAACTGTATTTTATATATTATTCTCTAGATATATTATGTTATATGATAAGTATTTAGATGAGCATGATAAAGATAATGATAATTTAGGTAATTTTGATAAATTTAGAGATGCTATTGGAGAAAATATAAATAAAGAAAAAATTCAAGATACTATTAAAAATGTTGGTGATAGTATAGATAAAGCTGGAGATAAGATTGTAGATGCTTCTAAGAAGACTGTTAAAAAAGTTAAAAATATTGATAAAGAAGAACTTAAAACTAATTTAAAGAAGAGTAAAGATGACTTTATTAAGAGAATGAATACTGGATTAGAAGAAGATGATTCTAAATCAAGTAATAGTAAGAAAAAAGGTGATAAATAATGAATATGTTTGATGAGATAAGTAAAGAGAAGATAGAACTACCTAAAATTAATACTATTACTAAACAATTAACAAAGTATGAGTTAAATACTTATCAAAAGTTTGGTTTTGCGATTTGGATTATTTCATTTGTATTAGGTATTATTTTAGGTAATATATTTAGTACTTGTGATGTGTCTGGTAATTTCTATAATGTTAATTGTATTAATAGAGAATTTAATATGTCTGTAATGTTCTTAGTTTGGTTTAGTGGATTTACTATGGGAATCTCATTTTTCGGACTTGGACACATTATATATTTGTTGACAGATATTTCTGATAAATTAGAAAAATAATATGACAATTTATATACAAATATGTTGATTTATCAGTAAATTCATGGTAAATTTAATTTGTAAGCATACGAGAATTGTGCTTAATATTTATAGGGAGGTAAATATTTATGAAAAAAGTTGAATTAGTTGAAGCTGTTGCTGAAGCTGCAGGATTAACTAAAACTGATGCTGCTAAAGCAGTAGATGCTACTTTTGCAGCAATTACTAAAGCACTTAAAGGTGGAGACAGAGTTCCTATCGTTGGATTTGGTACTTTCGGTGTAGCTAAGAGAGCTGCTAGAGAAGGAAGAAACCCTAGAACTGGTGATACTGTTAAGATTCCTGCAAGAAATGCTGTTACTTTCAAAGCTGGAAGCGCTTTAAAAGATTCAGTTAACTAATTATAAATATTTAGAAGGCTTTGGCCTTCTTTTTCTTATACTCGACATATTTAATATGATTTGTTAGAATAAAATTAGAGTTTTCTTGATATAAATGGCAGGTGATATTGTGTGTTTGAAGAAGCACTTAAATTAATTAATAAAATTACTGATAATGGGTTTAAAGCTTATATAGTAGGTGGATTTGTTAGAGATTATTTATTAGGATTAGAATCTAATGATATAGATGTTACTACTAATGCTACTCCTAAGGAATTAATGGATATTTTTAAAGATAGTGTAGAACCTAAAACTGATTATGGATCTTTAACTGTTATATATCATGGTATTAGATTTGAAATAACTACTTTTAGAAAAGATATTGGTTATGTTAATAATCGTAGACCTGATAGAGTAGAATATATTGATAGTTTATATGATGATTTAATTAGAAGAGATTTTACTGTTAATAGTTTATGTATTGATAATAATGGAGAAGTAGTGGACTTATTATCTGCAAGGGGAGATTTAGATAATAAGATAATTAGATGTATTGGTGATCCTGTAACTAGATTTAGTGAAGATGCTTTAAGAATTCTTAGAGCTATTAGATTTGCTACTATATTAAATTTTGATTTAGATAAGAATACTATTAAAGGGATTAAAGAATGCAAAGGATTACTTAAAAACATATCTTATTATAGGAAAAAAGAAGAATTAGATAAGATTTTTACTTCTAAGAATGTAAGTAGGGGTATTGATTTATTATTAAAATATGGGTTAGATAAAGAACTAGAAATAGATAATTTAAATAAAGTAAAAGAAACTAATTCATTGATTGGTATTTGGTCAGTATTAAATGTTAGTAGTAAATATCCTTTTACTAAGAGTGAAAAAGAATTGATTAAGAATATTAATATTGTATTAGATAAAAATAACTTAGATCCTGGAACATTATATAAATATGGTTTATATGTTAATAGTGTTGCTGGTGAAATGAAAGGTATTGATATTACTAAGATAACTGAAAGTTATAATAATTTAATTATTAAAAATAGAAAAGAATTAGATATTGATTCTAAAACTATTATCGAGGTTATTAATAAGAAGGCTGGTCCTTATATTAATGATATTTTTAATGATTTAGAAAATTTAGTATTATATAGAAGAATTAAGAATAATAGAGAAGAATTGATTAAGCATATTAAAAATAAGTATGGAGGAGCAAATGAAGAGTAGTAAATTATTAGATTTATTAAAAACTGGTAATATAGTTATTCCTATATATTTGTTAAAATATTATAAAGATTTTGCTCTTACTATGGATGAGTTTGTATTTATTATGTATTTATATAATCAGGGTAATAATGTTATATTTGATCCTAATAAGATATGTGATGAATTAAATATTAAAAATAGTGAAGTACTTACTTATGTTAGTAATTTAACTGATAAGAAACTACTTAATGTTGAAACTAAAAAGAATGATAAAGGTATTATTGAAGAAGTTATATCTTTAGATGGTTTTTATTCTAAGATTAGTTTATTAGTTATGGATAAAGTTAATAGTAAAGATGTTACTGATAGTGATATTTATTCTACTATAGAGAAAGAATTTGGTAGAACTTTATCTCCTATGGAATATGAAATTATTAAGAGTTGGTTATCTAATAATATAAGTGAAGAATTAATAGTAGAAGCTTTAAGAGAGGCTACTTTTAATGGAGTATCTAATTTAAGATATATTGATAAGATTTTATATGAATGGGGTAAATTGGGTATTAAAAATAAAGATGATGTTATTAAAAATAAGAAGAAATTTAATGATAGTAAGAATAAAGAGAAAGTTGATTTAGAGGGATTAGATTTAGATTGGAATTGGTTTGAAGATGGAGAAGATTGATTTAATAAATTCTTATTTAGATGAATTATTTCCTGAACCTAAATGTGAACTTAATTATAGTAATGATTATGAGTTGTTAATTTCTATTATGTTAAGTGCTCAATCTACTGATAAAAGGGTTAATCAAGTTACATCTATACTATTTGATAAATATAAGTCTCTAGAGGCTTTAAATGAGGCTAAAATAGATGATTTAGAGAATATTATTAGAAGTGTTGGTTCTTTTAGAAAGAAGAGTCAATATATTAAAGATATTGCTAGTACATTAATTACTAAATATAATGGTGTAGTTCCTAGAAATCATGATTTATTAGTTGAAATTAATGGGATAGGTAGAAAAACAGCAAATGTATTTTTATCAGAATATTATAATGAGCCTTATATTGCTGTTGATACTCATGTTAGTAGAGTTTCTAAAAGACTAGGTTTAGCTAGAAAGAATGATGATGTTTTAACAATAGAGAAAAAACTTCAAAAGAAGTTTGATAAGTCATTATGGGCTAAAAGACATTTACAAATGGTTTTATTTGGAAGATATAAATGTAAGGCTATATCTCCAATATGCAGTGATTGTAAATTAAAAGATATTTGCAAAGAAAAAAAGAAGATTTGATTCTTCTTTTTTTATACTCCTGGATCTCCTCCTGGTGTAATTATTTCTCCTCCGCCTTCTCCTCCTCCTGGGGTATCTGGTTCATCAGGTTTATCAGGATTTTCAATTACTTCTTCTGTTTGAGGAGTAGTGTATACATAAGTTGCTGAGTTTGCTGTTACACCACTGTATCCTTTATATGAAGCTTGAACTTTATAAGTTCCGTCTGGACTTGATGTATTGAATGTATATGATGTGTTTGTAGTCCATCCTACATAAGTTCCATTACGATATATTTTATATCCGAATTCTCCATAATCACCATCATTTTCTAATCTAGCAACTGCGTTCCATGATAATGTTAATGTTCCACCTGAATATGATGCACTTATATTACCTGGAGCACCTAATACTTGTTTTACTTCTTGCTTTGGTTCATATCCTTTTTTGTAGTATTCACTACCAATTTTTACTACGCTTGCTGGTGCTACAAAAGATTCTCTATCTGCTTCCATAGCTCCTTCATTAATGAATGCTCTATATTCATAGTCTTTTGCAATAGATCCAGGAAGGTTATGTGCATAGTAATTTGAATCAATATGTTGATATCCAACCCACATAGCTACAACTGTTTTTGTTGAGTATCCTACAGCCCATGAATCACGAATAGCATCTGCTGCTAGTCCATATCTTGCTTTAGTTGCATCATCATAGTTTGTAGTTCCTGTTTTAACAGCTACGTTATAAGGTGTACCACCATTACCATTTAATTTAACATCTTGTAGTACACTTGTAATCATGAATGCTGTGGCGTCAGACATAACTTTCTTTTCATCTGATTTGTGTTCTTCAGTTTCACCTGATAGACGATATTCTATTTTTCTTACTGAGTATGGAGTGTTATAGTATCCACCATTTGCGAATGCTGCGTAAGCTCCTGCCATTTGTAATGGTGAAACTCCAGTAAATGCTCCGATTGAGTGAGCTTCATGAATTGTACCATTTTCTATTTCTGGTTCAATTCCTAAATTAGTAACAAATTCTATTATTTTCTTTTTATCTACTTGTTGGAATGCTTTTAATGCTGGGATGTTACGAGATTTTGCTAATGCTTGTCTTAGTGTCATAGTTCCCATATATGAATTATCCCAGTTGTTAATTCTTTGTCCATTTGAATATGTATATGGTGCATCTACAAATGATGTTGCTGTTGACCAGTTATTATATTCAATACCTGGACCGTAATCAAATAGTGGTTTTGCTGATGAACCTGGTTGTCTACGAATATCTGTTGCATTATTCCACATACTTGCTCCTTCTTGTCTATGACGTCCTGCAGCAACTGCTTGTATTGCTCCAGTTTTAACATCTAATACTGCAACTCCAGTATCTATTTGATCATCTGCAAATTGGAATGATGATTGTCCATTCATAACTCTATCTACTGCATCTTGTTTACTTCTATCTAATGTTGTATATACTTTTAAAGATGTAGTATAAGGATTTACTCCGTATGTATCTTTTATTTCTTCTACAACCATATCTATATATCCTTGATATGGACTTTCTTGTGTAGCAGTAGCATTAGTTAATTGTTCCATTGGAATTGCGTCAGCAAGGTCTGCTTCTTCTGATGTGATGTATCCATGCTTTTCCATTAAGTATAATACTGTACTTCTACGTGCTGTAGCATTTTTTGGATTAACTGTTGGTCTATAGTAATTTGGTGATTTGAACATTCCTGCTATTGTAGCGGCTTCTGATAAATTCAAATCAGATACACTCTTACCAAAATATGCTTGAGATGCTTCTTCAACACCATATATATTTCCACCTAAGAAGTGGTTATTTACGTAATATTCTATTATTTCTTCTTTAGTATATTTCTTTTCTAATTTATAAACAGCTAAATAAATATCTTCAAATTTTCTTATGATTCCTCCAATACCTGATGTAGCTTTTGCATCTGTGAAGGAATTTTTAACAACTTGCATTGATAGAGTAGAAGCTCCACCTGCATCTGATTTACCAATTATTTGTCCTAGGGCTGCTCTAATAAATCTTGGTGTATCGAATCCGTTATGTGAATAATATCTTGAATCTTCTGTTGCGATTATGGCATCAACTAGTACTTGTGGTAATTCGTCATAAGTAACTTTTTCACGTTGCTCTGAACCTAATTCTGCAAATGGTCTATCATCTTTATCATATAAAATTGATATTTCTGATGTGTTTAATTTGCTAGTTTTAAATTTAGGATCGGCTACAGATTTTATATAAATTATAAATGCACAAAAGCCTACAACTCCGATTATGGCAAATGTTAGTAATAATATTAATACTGTGTTCATTACTCTACGTCTTCTCTTGTTATTTTTAATATTATTTAACATTGCAATAAAACATAATATTATTCCAAGTACTGCAGCCATTAATATAGCAAAGTCTGGACCTAATATAATTAATGTTAATATTGTAAGTGCTAAAGCAACTAGTATAAAAGGCAACATTACTGCATTTTTCTTTAAGGTTCTTTTTGTACTTCTTTTAGGTGCTGTTTTTGAAATGCTAGCTGTTGTTTTTGTTGTTGTTTTCTTTATATTTTTTCTCTTTTTTATTTTAGCCATTTTTATCCTCCATTAATTTATCTATTATTTTAAGATAATCAACCGTAGGTTTTAAATTATCTTTTATTAAGTAACAATTTTCTCTAAAATAATCTATTGGAATAGATTTTCTATCGTTATTATCTAAAAATATTTCTAATTTGTTGATAGGCATTAGATAAGTTTCATTTAGAATAGTAAATCTTACTATTATGAAAGCTATTCCTCCATGCTTTTCAATGCTTTTTAGATGTTCAATTTGATGTGGATGGATATTTCTTAAAGTGAAATTAGTTGTGGATTTTGTTTCTTTTGCTTCAAAGTCTATATACTTTCCTTTATAAATACCATTGTAATCAGTAGTTGATGGTACAGTGAAATAAGCTCCTTTTATTACAGCTTTATCTCTAGATGGATAATCAACATTAGTTATTTTTATAGGAGTGGGTTTTTTATAAATAATAGCTTTATCTATTAATCTATAATAATCATTAGAAGAATTAAGTTCATTTTCTAATGTCATACCTCTGTTTCCATAATTAGTATTTATTTTAGTTGATTTATCATTTTTTACTTTATGTTTTATTCCACCAGGGTAATTCATCTAATCACCTATTGTTAATTATACTATATAAAGAAGATTTTTTCTATAATTTTATTAATAATTATTTGGTATACTAAATTGACAAATAATACCTTTAATGTGATAATATATATTTATAAGGGATTGGTGATAATATGTATCAAAATAAGATAACTTTAACTCCACAAGAGATTTTTGAAAAAGAGTTCAAAATTGATACTCGTGGATATAGATTAAAAGAAGTTGATCAATTTTTAGATGTTGTTATTGGAGATTATGAACAATTTCTTAATATTATTAATGATTTAGAGAAAGAAAAAGCTGATTTGCTTACTGAAAATATGAATCTTAAACAAGAACTTAGAAATACTAAGTTAGATGTTGAGGCTCAGAAGAGTAATGAATCTAATGATTTTAGTAATGTTGATATAATTAGAAGATTATCTCAATTAGAAAAAATTGTTTATAGCATGAAAAAAGAAGAAGAGAACAATAATTAAGTGTATTGACAAACGCTGGGAATCTTTGAGTTCCTTGAGGAAAGTCCTTGCTCGTACTATCTGAGATGATAGTAGTGATCGTATATAGGGAATAAATAACCTATAGCAGTTTTTTAACTGACGGCAGTATGAATCTAAGTCTTTGATATGAGGAGTACTGAAGTGCCGCAGTGACGATGCTTCTAGAAATGGAAGAGTGAAACGTGGTAAACCCTGCGAACGAGAAACCCAAAATTTGGTAGGGGAGTTTTGAATTTTAGAAATGAATAAAATCAAAGAGCAATATGCTAGATAGATGTTTGTCACCTAGAAATAGGTACAGAACAAGGCTTATATACATTTAATAATAAAAAGGAGGAGTATGAAGGAATTAGGTGAATACTTAAAGAGCGCACGTATTAAAAATGGTGTTAGTTTAACTGAAGTTAGTGAAGATTTAAATCTTTCTACTGCTCTTCTTGAAAATATAGAATCTGGTAATGTTAGAGCTTTTAAAGATATTTATGAATTAAGAGATAACATCAAGAAATATGCAAAATATCTTGGGGTAGAAACTGATATAGTTAATGATAAGTTTAATGATTTTTTATTTGAAAAAACTTCTAAGATTAGTTTAGATGATATTAGAATGGCTAGAGAAAAAGAAAAGAATAAGACTGAGGAGAAAAAGAAGATTAGTTCTCCTTATACATTAACTACTGGAGATAAAATTAAACCATTACCGATTGTTATTTTTATATCAATTGTTCTTTTACTTTTACTAATTGTATTTATAGTTTTTATTAGTATAGATACAACGCCTAATAGAGTAGATGAATTATTTATAATGAAGGAGGTTATTAGATGAATACACCTACTAAGTTAACAGTATTTAGAATTATATTGACTGTTATAGTAATATTATTGTTGGTTTTTCCTTGGTATAGTATTGGATTTGAATTTCCTAACTATTCAATATCTGGGGTACAAACAGCAGTTAGCTTAAAATTTATTATTTCTGGTGTTATATTTATTATTGCTAGTTTAACTGATTTCTTAGATGGATATTTAGCTCGTAAAAATAATCAAGTTACTAATCTTGGTAAAATGTTAGATGCTATTGCTGATAAGATATTAGTTAATTCATCATTAATAATATTAGCTTTTTATGGAAATATTCCTGTTATAGTACCTGTAATTATAGTATTAAGAGATACATTTGTTGATGCTATAAAGATGCAAGCTGCTTCTCAAGGAGATGTAGTTGCTGCTATAAAGAGTGGAAAATATAAAACTGCTACATTAATGTTTGGTATAGTTTTTGCATATTTCTATAATTTACCATTTGCTTTATTTATGAGTTTTGATGTAGCTAAATTACTTTTATACATAGCTTGTATATTAAGTATTGTATCTGGAGTTCAATATTTTGTAATGAACAAAAAATATTTCTTAAGCAAATAAATAAAATTCAAGAATAATATTAATTAAATAAGTTCTTTTTAATAGAAGAACTTATTTATTTTTTTATTTTGTAAAGTAAAATTTAATTAAAAACAAATGTTCGAAAAAGACTTGCTTTTTAAAATATAATGTATTACAATTGATTTATAAGTTATGGGAGGTCTTTATGAAGAGTACAAAAAGTGAAGATAAAACTTTAGATCAAGTTTTAAGTGATATAGAAAAACAATTTGGAAAAGGTTCTATCATGAAATTGGGAGAAAATTCTCATTTAAATGTAGATGCTATTAGTAGTGGATGTTTAGCTCTAGATATTGCTTTAGGAGTAGGAGGCTATCCTAAGGGAAGAATTATTGAAATATATGGTCCTGAGTCTTCTGGAAAAACTACTTTTGCTTTACAAGCAATTGCTGAACATCAAAAATTAGGTGGAAGAGCAGCTTTCATTGATGCAGAACATGCTCTTGATCCTGTTTATGCGAAAAAATTAGGTGTTAATATAGACGAATTACTATTATCACAACCTGATACAGGGGAACAAGCGTTAGAAATATGTGATGCTTTAGTTAAAAGTAATGCTATTAGTATTATTGTAATAGATTCTGTAGCAGCTTTAGTTCCTCAAGCTGAAATTGATGGGGAGATGGGTGATTCTCATGTTGGATTACAAGCTAGATTAATGTCTCAAGCATTAAGAAAATTAAATGGTACTATTAGTAAAACTAATACTACTGTTATATTTATTAACCAATTAAGAGAAAAGGTTGGTGTAATGTTTGGTAATCCTGAAACTACTACTGGTGGTAGAGCATTAAAATTCTATTCTACAATTAGATTAGAAATTAGAAAGAAAGAACAATTAAAATTAGGTGAAGGTGTAGTTGGTAATAGAACTACTATTAAAGTTGTTAAGAATAAAGTTGCTCCACCTTTTAGATCATG
The DNA here is from genome assembly GCA_902789225.1 of uncultured Erysipelotrichaceae bacterium. Lineage (GTDB taxonomy): Bacteria > Bacillota_I > Bacilli_A > RF39 > UBA660 > RUG343. The sequence continues at coordinate 328,430 of CADANC010000001.1, read as the reverse complement.
TGAAGCTGATATTATGTATGGTGAAGGAGTTTCTCGTGAAGGAGAAGTTATTGATTTAGCAGCTGAAGCTGGAATTATAGATAAAACTGGTGCTTGGTACTCTTATCAAGGTGAAAAACTAGGACAAGGAAAAGAAAATGTTAAATTATTATTAAAAGATAATCCTGAATTAACTCAAGAGTTAGAAACTAAAGTTAGAGATTATTATGATATAAATTTAGATAAAGCTAATAAGAAAGAAACAGCATAATCTGTTTCTTTTACTTTTCTTGACAATGTCTTTAATTCTTTTTAAAATATAATTAGATTAATTATTTTAATCTAGATGGAGGAGTTTATGAATAATATATTAATCTCCATCTTACTTGGTTGTTTTGGATTAATAATCGGTTATGTTATTGCAGTTGTTATAAACAACTTAAAAGTCAATAAAGCTGAAAAAAAGGCCGAAGATTTAATTAATAAAGCAAATAAAGAAATTGAAAAATCTAAGAGAGATGCCGCAATTCAACTTAAAGAAGATCAACATAAGGCAAAAATGGAATTAGATAAAGAAATTCGTGAAAAAAAAGCTGAAGCAAAGGCTGCTGAAGACAGACTTATGCAAAGAGAATCTAATATAGATAAGAGAGATGAATTAATTCAAAAAAGAGAATCTACATTAGATGAAAGAGAAGAAAAACTTAATGCTCGTTTAGCTGAAATTCAGGATGAAAAGAGTAAGGTGGAAGAAATAAAGAATGAGCAACTAGATTTACTTGAAAAAATTTCTGGTTTTAATAGAGAAAAAGCTAGAGAACAAGTTATGAAGCAAGTAAGGGAAGCAATGAATAAGGAAATTGCTGAATACATGCATGAAAGAGAAGATGAAGCTAAATTAGAGGCAGATAAAAATGCAAGAGAGTTAATTGTTAGTTCTATGCAAAGATATGCTGCTGATATAGCAAATGATCAAACTGTTACTGTTGTTGATTTACCTAATGAAGAAATGAAGGGTAGATTAATAGGTAGAGAAGGTCGTAATATTAGAACTATAGAAGCTGTTACTGGTGTTGATTTAATTATTGATGATACTCCTGAAGCAGTAGTTTTATCTAGTTTTGATCCACTTAGACGTGAAATTGCTAGAGTTACTTTAGATACTTTAATTAAGGATGGTAGAATTCATCCAACTAGAATTGAAGAAGTTTATGATAAAGTATGTAAAGATATGAAAAATGAAATTATTCAATATGGACAAGATGCTATATTTGAATTAGGTCTAACTAAATTTGATTCTGAATTATTAGAATTAGTTGGTAAATTACATTTTAGAACTAGTTATGGTCAAAATGTATTAGATCATTCTATCGAAGTAGGTAGATTATCAGGATTAATTGCTGGTGAATTAGGTGAAGATGTTGTTCTTGCTAAAAGAGCAGGGTTATTACATGATATTGGAAAAGCAATTGATCATGAAATTGAAGGAAGTCATGTTGATATAGGTGTTGAGATAGCTAAAAAGCATCATGAAAATGATATAGTTATTAATGCTATTGCATCACATCATGGAGATACTTCTGTAACTTCTGTTATTTCTACTATTGTTGCTATAGCTGATGCACTTTCTGCTTCACGTCCTGGAGCTAGAAATGATTCATTAGAGAATTATATTAAGAGATTAGAACAATTAGAAGAAGTAGGAAATAATATTGAAGGTGTTGATAAAGCATATGCTCTTCAAGCTGGTAGAGAATTAAGAGTAATTGTTAAACCTGAAGAAGTTGATGACATGGAAGTTCATAAGATTGCTCGTGAAGTTAAAGAAAAGATTGAAGAAAATATGAAATATCCTGGAACTATTAAAATTACAGTAGTTCGAGAAACAAGAGTTCAAGAAGAAGCTAAATAATAGCTTCTTTTTTTTGCAAAAAAAAATAATGGAATTAAATTCCATTATATATTGATCTTAAATATTCGTCTCCATATTCAAGATAAGTTGTTTTGTTATCTTTATTTGTATCATATAAGTAATATAAGTCCCAATCTACATTTCCATTTTCTGATATAACTTGATCTTTTTTTAATACATATGCTAGTGCTTTGCAAGTTTCTGATTCTAAAAATATATTATTGTTATTTTTTATTTCTATATTTATACTTTTTAATATTTCTTTTTCTTCTTTAGTAAGTATTGTTGTTTTAACTAAATTTTCATCTTTACATTTAATATCTTTATCATCTGTTTGTTTGCAATAATTTGGTATATATCCTACTAATATGTTTCCTTGAATATAATATCTATACTTAGTATTTGATTCATTTGTATACGATAAAGAAATTACTGGACTAACACATAGAAAAATAATAAAAATTATAATTAGTGTGAATAATACTATTAATAAGAAATTCTTTTTGTTTTCTCTTGCTAGTCTTTCTTGTCTTATTAGTTTTTTTTCTTCTTTGATTGAGGGCTTTTTCATACAAACTCCTTTTATTCTATTTCTATTATATAACAAAAAAGTTATTAACAAAATATGTTAATAACTATTTTTTAATATCTAATATAATAGGTAATATTATAGGTTTTCTTCCTGTTAGATAGTTAATATATGGATATAAGTTTTCAGTAATTATTTCTTTTAATAAAATAAAGTTTATTTTTTTATCTTTTAAGGCTTCATTAGTTATTTGTTCTGTTTTTGTTTCTATTTTCTTTATTAGTTCTTCATTTTCATTTACTAATATAAAGCCTCTTGTAGTTATATTGGGTTTGATTAATAATTTCTTTTCTTTCATATTAACATTTATTATAACTACTAAGATTCCATCACTTGCCATTATTTTTCTATCTTTTATTACAGCAGAGCCTATTTCTCCTATACGAGAACCATCTACATATACATCTTGTCCAGAATATATTGGTCCACGTGTTATAACATGATCTTTTAATATTAATGATTCACCATTCTTGATTATAAATGTATTTTCTTTTTTAATTCCACAAGCTATTCCTATGTTTGCTTGTTTTTTTAACATTCTATATTCTCCATGGAATGGCATTAAGTATTTTGGTTTTATTAATTTCATTAATAATTTGATTTCTTCTTCGTTAGCATGACCTGAAGTATGTAAGTCTGCTAGAGAAGATGAAGTATATACTTTTACTCCTTGTAAATAAAGTTTATTAATAGTTTTTGAAATACTTAAGGCGTTTCCAGGTATAGCAGATGATGAGAATATAACTATATCATTTGGAGTTAATTTTACTTGTTTATGAGTTCCTGCGCTCATACGTGACAAGGCAGCTAATGGCTCTCCTTGAGTTCCTGTACATAATATAGTAACTTCATTTGGTTTTAGATTTTTTAATTCTTCTGCATTTATAAGTATTTCTTTATGATCTATGTATCCACCTTCTATTGAAATATTAATATTGTTTTCCATACTTCTTCCGAAGATACATATTTTTCTATTATGTTTGTAACAAGTTTCAAATATGTGTTTAATTCTATAAATATTTGATGCAAAAGTTGCGATTATAATTCTATTGTTTTTAAATCTAGTAAACATATCACCTAAAGTTTCATCTACTATTGATTCTGATTTTGAAAATCCTTCATTTAAAGCATTTGTAGAATCACTTATTAATAAATCTACACCATCATGACCTAAATTTGCCATTTTATATAAATCTGCATCTGGTCCTATTGGAGTTAAATCGAATTTATAATCTCCAGTAGTAATAATTCTTCCATCTGGTGTTGTAATTGATATTCCGTGAGAATCAGGAATAGAGTGAGTTACTATAAAGAATTCTACTTCTATTTCTTTAAACTTTATTTTAGTCTTGTCATCATATACTCTTAAATTATCATATCTTATATTTCTGTCTTCTAATTTCTTTTGTATTAATTGTTTTGCGTGATTTGGTGCATATATTACAGGGATATTAACTTGGCTTAATAAAAATGGAATGGAACCAATATGGTCTTCATGTCCATGTGTAATTAATAAAGCTTGAATTTTATTTTCATTTTCCTTTAAAAAAGTGAAATCAGGTATAACGTAATCTACACCTTTTAAGTCATCTTCAGGAAAACTTACTCCGGCATCTATAATAACAATTGCGTCGTTATGCATTACACAATACATATTTTTTCCGACTTCTCCTAAACCACCTAAAACAACTATTTTTGTTTCATTAGGTTCAATATTCATAATTTCTCCTTTCTAATTTTTAATGAAAGAACTAACTTAGTAATTATACTAAAAAAAACGTAAAATGTCCAATTATTCAGCGAGTACGTTGTATTTTTATTGTTCATTTATACGAGTTTAGTATATCATATGTGACTTATTTAATATTTTTTCTTACTCTTTCTGTTCGTAAATTTACATGATATAATATCTTTGGGTGATATTATGGGAATATTTAGTAAATTAAAAAAAATGTTCGGAGGAGCAGAAGAAGAAAAAGAAGAAAAGGTAGTAGAAGAAACACTTGAAACTGAAGAAGAGATAGATGATGAGACTTTAGAAGATTCTGAAATAGAAGATGAAGAAGAGGAAGAAACTATTGAAGAAGATGATATAGATGAAGAAATTGAAATAGAGCCTCTAACTGAAGAAAAGAAAGAAAAAGTAAAAATATATGATAAGGGTCTTAGTAAAAGTAGAGGTGGATTTGTTTCTAAGTTACAAGATTTAACTCGTAGATATAGTAAAATTAATGAGGATTATTTTGATGAATTAGAAGAAATATTAATAATGGCTGATGTTGGCGTTAATACTGTTATGGAACTTATTGAGAAGTTAAAGAAGCGTGTTAATGATGATAAGATTACTGATCCTGAAGAATTAAAAGAAGTTCTTGTTGATGAAATGTTCATTATTTATGTTAATGATGAAATATTAACTAATAAGATTCATTTTAATGATAAGGATATTTCTGTTATTTTATTTGTTGGAGTTAATGGAGTAGGTAAAACTACTACTATTGCGAAGATTGCTTCTAAATTAAAGAAAGATAATAAAAAAGTAATGTTAGTAGCAGGAGACACTTTTAGAGCTGGTGCTGTTGAACAACTTAGAGAATGGAGTGAGAGAGTTGGAACATCTTTTTATGGAGGAGGAGAAAAAGATGATCCTTCTAGTGTATTATATGATGGTATTGTTAAAGCAAAAGAAGAGGGTTGTGATGTAGTATTAGTTGATACTGCTGGAAGACTTCAAAATAAAGTTAACTTAATGCATGAGTTAGAAAAAATGAATAATGTTATAAGCAAATTAGTTGACGGAGGATGTTCAGAAACTTTACTAGTTATTGACGCGACAACTGGACAAAATGGTATATCTCAAGCAAAAGCTTTTAAAGAGATTACAAATATTACTGGAATTGTACTTACTAAGATGGATGGAACTGCTAAAGGTGGTATTGTTCTTGCGATAAAGAGTGAAGTTGGTATTCCTGTAAAGTATATTGGTCTAGGTGAAAAAGAAGAAGACTTAGTTAGCTTTGATATTGAAAATTATATATATGGATTATTTAAGGATATGATTTAGATGAAGAAAATTTTTGGAAATATATTTTTTGTAACACAAATATTAGTAGTTTTAGCAACTTTTGTTTTAGCGGTTATGTATTTCTTTAATGCTAAGTATTTTAAAGCTTTTGAGTTTATGGTAGGTATTTCATTTTTCTTTATGTTTCTAAATAATATGATTCTTAAAAGAAGAAGTTTTATTACTTATTTATATTTATTCTTTTCAATTGCTTTTATTGTAATATTTATATTTATGTTAGTTTAGGAGATTATTTATGGATGAAGTATTTTATTTAAATGATTTATTTGATATATATGGAGAATTATTAACTGAAAAGCAAAGAGATTATTTTAGAGATTATTATTTTGATAATTTAAGTTATGGAGAAATAGCTTTAAAATATGATGTAAGTAGAAATGCTATATTTAAACAATTAAAATTTGGAACTGATAAATTAAAAGAGTTAGAAGGCATTTTACATATATATGAAAAGAATAGTAGAATTAAAGATTTAATTAATAATACTAATGATGAAAATATTGTAAAGGAATTAGAGAAACTATTATGAAAAAAGATCCTAGATATAAAAAAATAATTATTATTGATATATTGTTTTTAATAGCTTTGGCAATTGGTTTTATTTATATGCTAGATAAATTTAATTATTCTTTACTATTATTTACTATATTTACAGTATTATTAATGGGACTAATACCTGTAATTATTAGAAAAGCTAGTAGTGACGCTATTGATAGAATAGCTAAAAAAAATAATGAAAATAATAATAAAAATAATAAAAAATAAAATAGAGCCATTTTTGGGCTCATTTTTTTATTTTTTCTTGTTTATTTTTTCATTTAAAGATATAATTTATTATAGAGTATAGTAAAAAGGGGAATGTCTATGTTTGATAGGATTGTTTTTATTGATGATAGAGGTTGTACTATAAAGTTAAAAGATGCAGCTAATATTACTATGAACTTAATGAACTTACATCTAATTTTTGAAGATGATAAGAAAAGAATATTAGGAGAAGTTGATGATTTAGATGGAGATTTAGTTAAAGCTAGATTTTTAGGAGAAATTGTCGATAATAAAGTAGTTTCTGGTACTATTAGAAAACCTAGTATTGATTCAACTGTTAGAGTTATTGAAGAAAATGAAATTCCAATGGTCTGTGGAAATGATGCTGATGGATTTATGAAATTAGGAAATAGTCCTTTTTATGATGGTTTTCCTGTATTCTTAGATGTTAATAATTTCTTTAGTAACCATTTTGCTATATTTGGTAATACTGGATCTGGTAAATCTTGTGGTGTAACTAGATTATTCCAAAATATGTTTCATGATCAAAGATTATATCCTTATAAAGCAAATATTTTGTTATTTGATTCTTCAGGTGAATATTATAATGCATTTAGTAATTTAAGTTCTATTAATCCTAACTATCATTATAGATTTATTACTACAAATGAAACTGAAAATATAGGTGAAAAATTAAGACTTCCTATATATTTATTGAATGCTCAAGATTTAGCATTGTTATTACAATGTACTACACATTCACAATTACCTATAATTGAAAGAATGTTAAAACTAGCTCTTATCTTTAGTCAAAAAGATATGGATGCTAATAAATTTAAAAACCATTTAATAGCAAAAGCTATTATGACAATTCTATATACAAATGAAACTAGTCCTAATAAGAGAAACGAAATCTTTTCTATTTTAGCTAGTTGTTCAACACCTCAATTTAATTTAGAGGCTCCTGTACAAGGAATTGGTTATACAAGAAAATTTAGAGAATGTTTCTTAATTGATAATAAAGGACAATTTAGTGAGAGTGTTTTACTTACTGAATATGTTACTTCATTTATAAATGAAAAATTTGATGACTATGAGCCTAAGCCTGGTGTTTATTACACACTTGATACTTTAGAAAAAGCATTAAACTTTACTTTAATTAGTGAAGGTTGGTTAAGAAATACTAATACCTATGGTGATGCTGTAACTATTAGAGTTAGATTACATGCATTAATAGTTGGTCCTAATGCTAAATTCTTTGATGTTAAGAATTATGTTTCATTAGAAGAATTCTTAAGTTCATTAATATTAAATAATGGTAGAAAATATCAAATTATAAATTTCAATTTAGATGATGTAGATGATGATTTTGCTAAAGTAATTACTAAGATTTATTCAAGATTAGTATTTGAGTTTGCTAAAGGATTAAAGAATAGAGCATCTATTCCTTTCCATATAGTTGTTGAAGAAGCTCATAGATATATTCAAAATGATACAGATAGATTCTTAATTGGTTATAATATATTTGAAAGAATTGCTAAAGAAGGTCGTAAATATGGTGTAATCTTAGGATTAATATCTCAAAGACCTGTAGAACTATCTGATACAGTTATTTCTCAATGTAGTAATTTCTTAATATTTAAGATGAACCACCCTGTAGATGTTGAATATATTAGAAAGATGGTTCCTAATATTAGTGATGAAATTGTTGAAAAGCAAAAAACATTACAATCTGGTACTTGTCTAGGATTCGGTTTAGGATTTAGAATTCCTTTAATAGTTAGAATGGAAATGCCTAATCCTGCTCCATGGAGTGGAAATGCTAATGTAGTTGAAATTTGGAAAGGTAAAAGTGCTAATAATGTTAGAGGTGCTGCTCCTGCTCCAGTTAATAATAATTCAACTTTGAGTCCAACAATTCCTAGTGATTTGAAGACTGGATTTAATATTGGTGGTATTCAAGATGCTGATGTTAATTTAGTAAAACCTGTACAAGATGAATTTGTTGCTTTAAAAGAAAATAATAATAATAATAATTCATCTAATAATGGGCCTACTACAGATACAGGAGTTCCATTAGTTGATGTAAATAATAATGTAGATGCTAATACAGGTAATGTTATTCCAACTACTGATACTGGTGTACCATTAATTGGAGGATCTAATAATGGTGGTAATGGTAATAATATGCCTACTACAGATACAGGAGTTCCATTGGTGGGTGGAGGAAGTGCTTCACAAGAGCCAATTGTTGAACTAGAAAAACCTTTAATTGATACACCTAATGCTGGTGATAATTCTAATGAACCATCACTTACTCCTGTTGCGGAAGATAATAATATGCCAAAAACTGATACAGGTGTTCCATTAGTTGATATTGGAGGATCTAGTAGTTCTAATCAAGGTGGTGGAAACAATCTTCAATCTTTTGGATTTAGTTCTCCTTCAATGGGAAGTATAAAAGAAGCTAATGCTAGTTTAGTAAATAATAATTCTAATGATTCTTTTGCTGAACCTGAACTATTACTTGGACCTGCAAAGGGTGCTGATAATGGTGAAGAATTAACACTAAATAATGATAGTGATGACAGCAATAGTGATGATGGATTTGATGATTTCAATTAGTAGAAGTATATCTTCTACTTTTTCTTTGCAAGAAAATCAGTTATAATAAGTACTAGGTGATTTTATGTTTGAAGATTTAGGTGATAGACTACAAAATGCTCTTAATAAAATTAAGGGTTATGGAATGATTACAGAAGATAATATCGATTCAATGATGCGAGAAATTAGACTTGCATTATTAGAAGCTGATGTTAATTATAAAGTAGTTAAAGAATTTACTAATTCTGTTAAAGAAAAGGCTCTAGGTACTGAAGTTAAGAAAAGTATTAATCCTGGAGATATGTTTGTAAAAATAGTTAAAGATGAATTAGTAGAATTACTTGGAGGAGATTCTTCACCTTTATATGTTTCTGGAAAACCTAGTGTTTTACTGTTAGTTGGTCTTCAAGGATCAGGAAAAACAACTACTATTGCAAAATTAGGTTTATATTTGAGAAAGAAAGAAAAGAAGAAACCTTTATTAGTAGCATGTGATATATATAGACCTGCAGCTATAGACCAATTAAAGCAATTAGGTAAAGAACTTAATATTGAAGTGTTTGAAGAAGGTAAGAAAGATCCAGTAGAAATAGTTAAAGATGCATTAGAATATGCTAAAGAAAATGACTTTGACTATATTTTGATAGATACTGCTGGTAGATTGCAAATAGATGAAGAGTTAATGGATGAATTAATTAATATTCAAGATAATATTAAAGTTAATGAAACATTACTTGTTATAGACTCTATGATGGGACAAGATGCTATTAATGTTATTAATGGATTTAATGAAAAATTAAGTTTAACTGGAGTTATCTTAACTAAATTAGATGGTGATACTCGAGGAGGTGTCGCATTATCTGTTAGACATTTGACTAATGTTCCTATAAAGTTTATTGGTGTTAGCGAAAAATTAGATGGACTTGATACATTTGATCCTGAAAGAATGGCAGGAAGAATTCTTGGAATGGGAGATGTAATTTCTTTAGTTGAAAAAGCAAGTGAATCTATTGATGAGAAAGAAGCTGAAAAAACTGCTAAAAGAATGCAACAAGGTAAGTTTGATTTAGAAGATTTCTTATCTTCAATGAAACAAATGAGAAGATTAGGTCCTATTGAAAATCTAATTAAATTAATTCCTGGCGCAAGAAAAGCTGGACTTGATCAAGTTAAAGTTGATCCTAAACAAATGGGTAGAATAGAAGCAATTGTTTTATCTATGACTGTTGAAGAAAGACGTAATCCTAGTATTATTAAGGCTAGTAGAAAGACTAGAATTGCTAAAGGTAGTGGTACTTCTGTTCAAGAAGTAAATAAATTATTAGAACAATTTGAACAAATGAAGAAGATGATGAAACAAATATCTAATGGTAATTTTAAAATGCCTTTCTAGGTGGTTATATGATAAAAGAAATAATTAACTATGGAAAAGGTGAATTAGTTTATAATCAGAAATTAAAATTAGCAAAAGAACCTGATTTACGTAATTTGTTTTGGGAAACTACTTTGAGATGTAACGCTAAGTGTAGGCATTGTGGTAGTAGAGCAGGAGAAAATTGTAATATTAAAGATGAACTTACAACAGAAGAAATAAAGAATTGTTTGAAATCTATTTCTGATAAAATGGATGCTAAAAAGATTCTTCTTAATATTACAGGAGGGGAACCTTTACTTAGAGAGGATTTGTTTGAAGTAATGGATTATGCTTGTAATGAGTTGGGTTTTCGTTGGGGTATTACTACAAATGGAATGTTGATTAATGATAAAATTATTCAAAAAATGAAAGATACACAGCTTAGAACTATGTCTATTAGTATTGATGGAATGGAAAAATCTCATGATAATTTTAGAGGTATCAAAGGTGCTTTTAAAAAGACCATTCAAAACATTAAAAAACTACAAAAAGAGAAATTTTTAAGAAATTTTCAAATTACTACTGTTATTAATAAACTAAATATAGATGAATTAGATGATATGTATAAATTGATGCAAGAGTTAGAGGTTGATTCTTGGAGAATAGTTAATATGGATCCTATAGGTAGAGCAATTGATAATAATAAATTAGCTTTGGATAGAGAAGACTATATAAGACTATTTGATTTTATGCAAGAAAAGAGAAATAAATCACAATTTGAAATTACTTATGGTTGTGCACATTTTCTTGGGATGAAAAGAGAAAATACTATTAGAGATTATTCATTCTTTTGCTTTGCAGGATTAACTATTGCTAGTATTTTATATAATGGTGATATATTTGTGTGTCCTGATGTACCAAGGCGTAAAGAATTAATTCAAGGTAATGTTCGCGTTGATGACTTTGTTGACGTGTGGTACAATAAATTTGAGTGGTATAGAGATATTAATAAATTTAAAGTAGGCAAGTGCGCAAGTTGTAAAAATTATAAATATTGTCTAGGGGATTCCTTACATACTTGGGATTTTGATAATAATGAACCTAAGTTATGTTTAACTAATATATTGGAATGAGGTTATTATGAAAAAGAAATTTAATAATATTTTATTTAGTATTAGTGGTTTTATATTAGGTATTAAGAATGGGTTTGCTCTTGATATTGCTGAACAACCTTCTTTATATGGACCAGCTCCTGACCCTAGTAACACCACTGTTCCTGTTAATCCAGTTGGACTATCTGTAGCTAATGTTGCTAGTATAGTTTCAACTATAGTACTGTTTTTGATAGGAATATTTGTTTTATTAAATAAAAAGATTTCTAATAGAGTAAAGGTAATTACAATCATTGTTATTTTAGTAATTCTATTGATATTATTTGCTTTACATGAATTTGTTTTATTTATAATTTAAACACTAAATGTATATTTAGTGTTTTTTTTGTCTAATTTTGTAAATTTAATTGATTATAAAAATAATACAATCTATTATTATATTAGGGAGTGTGATATTTTGATATTTCCATCTATAGATAAACTACTTAACATCGTTGATTCTAAATATGAGTTGGTTTTAATCGCAGCACATAGAAGTAAAGAAATTTCTAAGACTGGTTTTTTACAAATGCCTGAGAATAAATATAAAAGTAAAAGAAATATTGGTAGAGCCTTAGAAGAGGTTAATGAACAATTGATAGATGTTATAAAAAAATAAAGAGGTTTATCTTCTTTTTTTTTTAGTTTATAATACTATTAGGGTGATTTCACTTGAATATATTGAAATATAAAAAGTTAACTAATGGTAAATATAAAGTAATACTTGAAAATAATGTTGAATTAACTTTGTATGAGGATATCATATTAAAATATGAATTATTAATTAAGAAAGATATTTCTGATCAGATACTTCCTAAGATTCGTGAAGATAATTCTTATTATGAAGCTTATTATAATACTTTAAAAAGTCTTAATTCTAAATATAAAAGTGTTAGTGAAACTAAAAAATATCTTTATAATAAAGAATATGATAAAGATATTGTTGAAAAAGTAATAGATAATCTAATAAATCAGGGTTATTTAAATGATAATAATTATTGTATTAGTTATATTAATAATCAAATTATTACTACTAATTGGGGACCTTATAAAATTAAAAATGAATTAATAAAAAAAGGAATAGGTGAATCTATTATTGATGAGAATATTAAAGTATTTGATGATGAATTACAAAGAAGTAGAATTAATAAGATTATAGATAAACTTATTAAGAGTAATAGGACTAAAGCTGGTATTGTTTTAAAAAACAAGATTATTTCTAATGTTATTAATTTGGGCTATTATACTTCTATTGTTAAAGAAGAAATCTCTAAATACAATTTTCGAGTAGATAAGGATACTTATGAAAGAGAATATAATAAAATATATAAAAGCTTATCTAGAAAGTATGATGGTAATGAGTTAGAGTATAAAATAAAACAAAAATTATATCAGAAAGGTATGTATTATGAAGATTAGAAAATTTATTAAGAAAAATAAATATGACTTAATATTTTTATTTTTTATTATATGTAGTTGTTTAGGAATGATGATTTTTACTAGGAGTGATTCTGATCATTTTTGGCATTTGACTGCTGGTAAATATATGTTGAAAAATCATACTATTCTTACTCATGATATTTTTTCTTGGTTTGTTAATGGAAAATATTGGATGAGTCATGAGTGGTTAAGTGAAGTTACTCTTGGTGTTTTTAATGGTATATTTGGTAAATATCATATCATTGTATTTTGTTTTCTCTTTTTAGTTAGTTTAATGTTATTGATTTATTTTGCTAATAGGGAGAAAATTCATTCTAATAAAGTGTTTACTTTAATTTGGTTTAGTATGATATTGTTATTATCTAGTTTTATGACTGCTAGACCTCATATGATTAGTAATTTATTACTAGGATTAACCATATACTTTTTGATGGATTTTTATAATAATCCTAAATCTAAGAAGATTTATTTTTTACCTTTGATTACTATCTTATGGGCTAATTTCCATGGTGGTAGTAGTAATCTTCCATATATATTTTCATTATTGTTTTTTATAATATCTTTTATGGATTGTGACTTTACAAAGATTGAGAGTAAAGAAAAGACAGTTAAACAAAGATTGGTATTTTTATTAATGTTTGTTGTTTGTATGTTATGTGTTAATATTAATCCTCATGGTTTTAAGATGTTTGTTTATCCTTATATTAATATGGGCAATAGTTTAATGATTGGTACTATTAGTGAATGGAGAAATACAAGTTTAAATGATAATTCTCATTTAATGTATTATATATTTATTTTCTTTATTTTAATGATATTTATTCTTAGTAAAAAGAAAATCAGATTTTTGGATTTAATGTTATTTTTAATTTCTATATATTTAGGACTAAAAAGTATTAGATTTTGGTCATATACATATATTATTATGAGTTTTGTAGTATTTTATTATATTGGGGCTAGAAAAGATGATAAATTTACTGAGCTAATATTCTTAGGATTGTCCTCATTTTATTTAGTACTATTTATATTATGTTTTAGTAGAATAGTTACTAATATTAATGAACATAGACTTAATAAAGAAACTATAAATAAGATAGAAGAAATAAAACCTGAAAGACTATTTAATCTATATGGAGATGGGGGAGAATTGATCTATAGTAATATTAAAGTCTTTATTGATGGTAGAGCTGATTTATATAGTGATTATAATTATAAAGACTATATTGATATTTCAGTATGTCAAGGTGATTATGAAAAGTTAATATCTAAGTATAATTTTGATTATTATTTAGTTAGTGATACTCAGCAAATATTTATTTATCTTAAGAAGAATAGTCATTATAAGGAAGTTTATAAAGGTAAAGATGGTTATTATATTTATAAATATGTAAAATAAAAAAAGCACTATAAGTGCTTTTTTTATTGATTGTTGTTTTCTGATGTTGCTCCTGATGCATTTTTAATTAAAGAATCCATATAATCATCATATGCTTTTTTCATAGTTGAATCTCCAAATTTTAAACCTTTGCTTTCTCTAAATTCTTTTAGAGATTTATAATATAATGTTTGATCAGATTCTAATTTTTGTTTTCTTATTTTTTCTCTTATATCTTTTTCAACATCTTTTAATTTTGGTTTATCTTCTTCTCCAGTTTTTAATATTATATGATAACCATATGTAGTTTTAACTGGCTTTTTAGTATATTCATTTACTTTTAATTCTTTAACTGCTGCGGCAAATTGTTCAACCATTTCATCTGGTGAGAATGTTCCAAGAGAACCTCCGTTTTCAGCAGTTGATTTGTCATCTGAATACTTCTTTGCTAGCTCTGCAAAATCAGCACCATCATCTAATTCTTTAATTATTTTTTCAGCTTCTTTTTTAGCTTTTTCTTCAGCTTCTTTTTGTTTTTCAGCTGAATCAGTTGATTTAGCATCTGATTTAATTAAGATGTGTGATGCAGTAACGTCTCCTGTTGTATAAGTGTTATAGTAGTTTTCAACTTCTTTATCACTTATATTTTTTTCTATATAGTCATTTACTGCTTGTTCTCTTTTGTATTCAATTCTAATATTTGCTTCTAACTCTTTAACTGAATCTACCCCAAAATAAGTAGGTAAAATACTTTCAAATGTTTTATCATCACCGTTAGCATAAGTTGTTTTTAATGTGTTAATTTGTTCTTCAACATATCTATCTTCTTCATCTGTTTCTTTGTATTCTTTATCTAGTAGTTGGTGATCCATTTTGTCGATTAGATCTCTTATATGTTCTTCTTTGATATCATCAAAAAATTCTTGAGCGCTTATCTTAACTTCATCCATTTCTAAAATGTTTTTACTATCTACTTCAGCACTTTTTCCACATCCTGTTAGTGATAATAATCCTAGAGTTGCGATTGCTCCTAATAATAATTTATTTTTCATAAAGCCTCCCTGTTTAATAAACTAAATTATATATTAACAAATTTTTTATTTTTAGTCCATTAATTTATTATATATTTCTTCTATATCTTCGATATTTTCTTTATTAGTCATTTTGATATTATCATTTTCATATCTAGGTATTAGATGGACATGAAAATGTTTAATTTCTTGTCCTAATCCATTATTTTGACAAATAGTAATTCCGGCACATTGTAGTTTTTCTTTTAATTTTGGCATTAATATTTCTGTAGTAATTTTTTTAATATGTAATAAAGTATCATCATCTAGGTCTAATAAATCTGTATTATGATTTTTTGGTATTACTAGTATGTGACCATCTGATATTGGATTAATATCCATCATTACTTTAACAATTTCATCCTCATAAATAGTTTTTGAAGGAATTTCTCCTTTTATAATTTTACAAAATAAACAATCTTCCATATATACCTCCTAATTTAAATGTTCATATTTGATATTATTTTCATTTAATAATTCACTTTCTTTGTTGTCATTTATTATATCACTTATTATGCTATTAAAATTTTCACTTTTAATTATTTCACTTGTTAATCCGGTTATTTTAATTGATTTTGTATTATCTTCTTTATCTGTCAGTACTATAGAGTATGTTTTTGGATAAACATTATTTTTTTCTAATTTATCTACTTTTCCAATTATTAGGTTTATTATATTTTGTTCTTCAATGACTGATTTAAACTTAATTTCTAGATTATATATTTTTAATGATTTTAAATTTTCTTCTTTTATTATTTTTTCTCTAATTTCATCATTAAATTTATTTAATTTAGTATTTATAGTAATTTTATAATTTCCTTTTACTTTTTCATTTATTTGTGTATTTATTGCTTTTTCAATATGTCTTAAAAACTTATTTCCTTCAACGTAGTCTTTTTTATATGTATCAGTTATTTTTCTTTTTTCATAATAAATCATAAAATAATAGTTTTCGTTGTTTTTGTTCATTACTTTTTTGTTATATTTTAAATTTGCATAGTACGTGTCTTCTGTTGTTATATCTTTTAAATCTTTATAATTTTCTTCTATATATACTTGTAACTTTTTATCTATGTCATCATTTCTAATTGGTCTTAATTTTTCTGTTAAGACTATTGAGCCGAATGCTATGCAAATTAACATTACAAAGATTGTATATTGTATTTTTAACTTTCTCATTTTAACACCCATTTTTATTTTATCTAAATGGTATGTTTATTTCAACCAAAATGTCTTAAATTTATTGATTTAGTATTTTGATTGTGATATCATTGATATGATAGGAAAAGAATATTTAGGTGGTGTTTTTTAATGAAGATACAAAAGGGATTAGTAAAGTATAAAGATCGTAGTGATATTGTTTGTACATATGGAATAACTGATGATGGAAGACAATATTATTTTATTAATGATAGAAAACTATCTAATAACAATATTATAGTTACTTCAGCTTTAGTAGAAGCTATAGATCATAGTGTAGTGCCTGCTAATATTGGTGTAATCAATAGTGAAGGAAATATTGTTATTGATTGTGTTAATAAGTCAATTAAATTAATTACTAAAGATATTCTTTTGGTTGAAAAAGCTAATCCAACATCTCCTAGTGTTGTAGAGGCTCTTAAGAATAGAAAAGATCCTTTAGCTGCAACTAAATTAGTTAGTAATAGTGCTGCTATCAAAGAGAAGATGGCTGCTCAAATGGGCAGTGATGCTAGATTTATTTTTAATGATCAATTTAGTGAAGCTTCATTATTTGATATTGGCGGTAAAAATTTGTTAAATGATAAGTATTATAGCTTTATAGCTTTAAATAAAAGAGGGGACACTATCTTTTTAAGTGATAATGTTCAAACTTCTGGAGTAGATAGTTTGTCATTAACTTCAATGAAATTTAATGATACTACTAATGTTGATGCTGGCATTCCAAGTAATTTAAATGCTGAAAATAGATTGGATGTTACTGCTGCTAATGTTAATAAGGATAATATTGATGCAGCTATGAATGATAATATTTCTAAACTAGGTGATGATACTGTTAGTACAGTTCCTCCTGTAGTTGATGATGTACCTGCAGTTCCTGCAATTCCATCTGTTCCTGATGTTCCTGCAGTACCATCAGTTCCTGCGGTTCCTGCCGTTCCAGCAGATCCTGTACCACCAGTACCTCCAGTAGCACCAGTTGTTCCTGATGTTCCTGAGATACCATCAGTACCTCAATTACCTTCAGATAATAATTCTTCAGTACCTACTGGTGTAGTTGTTCCTGCTATGAATTCTGCACCTACAAAATCTGGTTTAGATGTTTCTGAAGATGGAAAAATTAATATTCCTCCAGTTACTGGTGATCTAGTAGATGATGGTACAGAAGAGGCTAAAGAGGAAACTAAAGAAACTCCTAAAGAAGAGGTTAAGAATACAGTTAAAGAAGATTTAAAACCTGGAGCAAATCAATTTATTAATAGTGATGGAAAAATAGTAATTCCTGCTAGGGCTATACAAGATTATCAAAATCAAGACGAACAAAGACCAATGCCTAATGAAGAAGAAAAACCAGAGCCTAAGGAAGAAAATAATCCTAATAGAAGTAAAATAATAAATGATGGTAGTTATATAGCAATTCCTGCAAAGGCAATTGAAGAATTTAGTAGAGGAGAGGTTCCTAGTAGTTTAGATTCTGAAGAACCTGTGGCAGAAAAGCCAGTTGAAAAGAAAGAAACTACTCCTGAAGAAAAAGTTGATGAAGTTGAAGATGATGAGAATGTTAATGTTGTAGATATCTCTATTGCTGGTGCTAAATCTCAAGAAGAAGAGAAGAATGTAGAAGAACCTGCTGAAGAAGAGGCAGAAGAAGAATCTAAAGAAGAAGTTAAGAATGAAGAAAAAGATGATGAAGTTGAAGAATCTAAAAAAGATTTAATTAGTAGCGATTTATTAGCTGATTTGGTTGGAAATAAAGAAGAAAAACCAGAAAAGAAAGAAGAATCTGCTGCTGAAGAAGAAGTAGAAGAGTCTAAAGAAGAAATAAAAGAAGAAGCTAAGAAAGATGAGCCGGATGATGATAGTGAAGAACAGGAAGAATCAGAAGAGGAAACTGTTGAAGAAGCTCCTAAAGAAATTGATGATGAACCAGTTAAGATAGATGATGATTCTACTGTAGAAGATCTATTAAATGGTAGCAGTGATATTGATGACTTCTTAAATAGTGATACATCTTCTGTATTAGATGATACTTATAGATATGTTCCAAAGAAGAGTTCTTCTATTACTAGTAGTAATGCAAATATTATGGATAATGCAGTTGATACTATTACTAGATTGATAGAAGCTAATAAAAATCAAAAGAACGAATTAAATCAATATAAGAATCAAGTTACTGAATTAACTGATTTAAATAAAAAAGTAGTTGATAAAGCAAGAAGCGATCGTGAGAAAGTAAAATCTTCAATTCAAAATTATGAGGTTGAAATTACTAAATTAAAAGCTCAAATGGAAACACTTGAAAGTAAGATTAATGAAAAAGAATCTACTATTAAAAATCAAACTAAAGAATTAGCTGATTTAAGAACACAAGTAGAAGGAAGTAATAATCTTGCTAAAGTACTTGCTGATGCACAAAGTTTGTTAGGTGAATAATTCTTATATTAATTAAGAAATAAAACTATAAAAAGTAGACAGGTTGTAAAGTATATGTCTACTTTTTTTAAGATTGTTAAAAACACTTAAAATAATGTTATACTTATGTTAATAGTAGGCTTGGTGTAAATGCATATTAAAGGAGAGTTGTAGAAATGAAAAAGTTTAAAGGGAAAAATTTAAAACTATCTAAAAAATTGTTTCTTGTAGTTTTTGGATTAGTTATTATTACTTTTGTTATATCTATAGGATTATTCAAAAGTTATCATAAGGTTAATAAGAATGTTAGATTAAGTCCTAATGCTTCAAATGAAGTTGGAGAATTCCAATTAGCGTGGACTAATAGCAAGATAAATAATGCAGGTTCAATAGATGAAAATGATACTTCTCATTTTATTATGAATGCTGTTCAAAATAAACGATATAATGCATCATCTAATACTGGTGGTGGAGGACATGCTACATATCAATTGGTTTTTAATATGGGTGGTTCTAAAAATGCACCTGCAGGTTCAATAACAATTAAGATACCTAGATATTTATATTATGGAAGAGATGGAAAACCTTTAACTAATCAAGTTATAGATATTCCTCTTGTTGAATATCCAAATGAAGGTGGAACTGGTTTTAACTGGAGATATGAAAAAGATGATGATGGAAACGACTGGATTGTTTTAGAAAATAATCAAGAAATTTCTGCATCTTACCTTTTTGAATGTTCAATTACTTGGATTTTGGTTACACCTTCAGAGTTAGCTGATGGATATACTAAAAATATTCAAGGTACAGTTAGTGTAGATTTTGAACAAGATGATTTAATAGATATTTTAGCTACTTCAAATACATTAAAGTTTGAGAATAAATCTCATGCTGCAGTTTCTTCTCATTATAATTATGCTAGTACTCACTGGGATAATGATAGTGCAACTAATGTTAATGTTTATTCTAATTGGAATAATAATTGGAGCCCTTCAATTAAACCTGAAAATGATTCTGATTATGTTTATGCTATATGGAGGTCTACTTCTCAGGTAAGTTATGCTACTCAACCATATAGTTTGAAATTTAGAGATGAAGTGGTTGATGATTTAGGTGGAGAAGTAATTGGTTATTGTAGATATTATAGTTATGATTATGTTGATAGTTGTTTTTCTAAAAATGTCACAGATACTTCTACTACATATAGTTATGGACGTGATCTTTATAGTAGTTATTCTAGTAGTACTGGTCATAAAGCATCTACTCAACCATTAACTGCAAGTATTACAAGGCCATTTGAACAATATGAACAATACTATTATTACTATTATATGGTTAAATATCCTAAAGATGTTTTACAAGACGGTGAGACTCATACTTTAAAAAATAAAGCAATAGTTGAGTTAACTGGTGTTGATGGAGCAACTGATGTTAAGGAAGCAACTAGTTCAATTAATTATAAATATGTTTATATTGAGCCAACTGATGTTTGGGTTGATATCCCTGGGGTTGTACCTATTAGATCAGGAAATTTAGTGGATGATATAGTTGATGCTTATTATTATTCAGCTAGCTCTTTAGTTGGAAAATGTACTTCATCATCATGTTATTATCATGATTCTTATGGCCTTATGCGAGGTGGTTTAAACACTTTATCTAATTCAGACAGTGATTATAAGGTTAGGTTGGGAAGTAAAACTTATAGTTCTAGAAACTGGTCAACTTATGGTTACTTTCAAGGCTATAATTTAACTTATGGCGGAACAGGTAGTATTGCAGATTTAAACAATTATGAAAAAAAGAAATATAAATTTAATCTAGTTAATGAAGACTTCCTTGCATCTAACGCTGATACTGATTATGTAAAACTTGGTTATGGTGATTATGAATTAACTGGTTTCTATATTAGAGATTATTATCAAAGACATTATACATATCAAGAATGGACATATTATAATGCAAGTACTAAAGAAACTACTCACTATACAGGATATAAGGAAACTACCGATACCAATTATGCTAGTTATCCTGATATAGATATTTATTATAAAACTAATGGTAATTGGAAGAAATTGGGAATTATTAAGACAACTACTAATAATACATATAAATTTATAGATAATGATGGAAATGAAAAGAATGTTTCTTCATCTAGTTTAGTTGATTTACCTGCTGGTACTACTGGTGTTAAGGCCTCTTATGAGACTAACCACTATAGTTCTTCTCTTTATTTAGACTTTAAAGCTAATTTAATTAATAGTGATAAAGTTAAGAATATTTATAAAGATAGTGATACTTTACGTGTTTATAATGTTAATACAATGTATGCTGAACAAGATGGAAATATTTATACTGATGATAGTTATGGATATGGCTTAAGAAGTAATTTTAGTCAAATTATTCATGATTTAGATCAAGAAAGATATGGTCTTGGTGACGTGGCGCATGAATATGATTATATGGATTATTCTAGAATTAGTGGTGGTTCTACTTCACAATCTAAGAGTGTTACTTATAGTAATGATGTATTAAATAGACGTGTAGTTGCGAATTATACTGCTTATGCTTATGAATATCGTGATTTTGATTCTGATGTTTTAACAGCAGATGAAATTTATGATTATAAAATAATTAATGAACAAAAAGTTGGAACTTTCTATGATTTATTACCTATAGGTGTAAGTGCTGACTTAAGTACAGTTAAAGTTACTGGATATAGAAATGGTAAAAATATACCGGTTACATCTTCAGTTAAATCTAACTGGAAGGGTACTGGTAGAGATATGCTGATTGTTAAAGCTAAAGTAGATGAAAATGAAACCAATAGATATAGTTATTCTGATGCAACTTATAGTGGTATGCAATTAACATTTAAGGCATATTATAGTTGGGATAGTATTGCTGACTATGGTTCATATTTAGTAAATACTGTTGCATATAAGTCTGGTAGTGGAAGTTTAAGTAATGGTTATCCAGATGATAGTTCTAGTATTTCTACTTCTACTATTGCAGATAAAGATTATATGTCTGATTTAGATGAAGATGGAAATCCAGAAGGAACAATTAAAGATACTGTATATGCTCAAACTGGTTTGTCATTTGCATTTAATACTGCTTCTGATGCTTCATTTAGAAAAGAAGTTAAGACGGCTGGTATGACTGATTTTGTTGATGGACAGCAAGGTGATGTTGTGGCAAATGCAGGAGGATATTATACATATCAATTACGTTATCAATCTCAAAAGAATATGAAATCTACTGGATTAGTTATATATGATCAATTAGAGACTTATGATGATGGAACTCCTAGTTGGAAAGGTAAACTAATAGATATAAATCTTGTTCAACCTAAATCTAAGGGAATAGAACCTGTAGTTTACTATACAACTAAGACTGATTTAAATTTCTATGAGAAAGGTAAAGCTATTGCTGATCAAGATCCACCTAGTGTAACTGATATTAGTGATACATCTATTTGGTCTACAGAACCACCTGAAGATATGTCTAGTGTAACTGCTATTGCGATAGATTTATCTAAAGATACTAATGGTAATGATTATACTTTAAAATCTGAAGAAAGTGTAACAATTACTATGACAATGCAAGCACCTGTTGATAATGCTAAAGAGTTAGAAGAGGCTGGAGCAACTGCTAAGAATGCTTCTTGGTGGAAAGGTACAACTCAACAAGGAAATGAAGCTCCACACTTTAGTTATTCTGTATATGAATGGACTCAAGTGTTATTACATGATGTTCCAATTTCTATAGATAAGAAATCTTCTAAAGTAAGTGGTACTGAAGAGAATCCAACTATGGTTCAAAAAGGCGAAAAATATATTTATGATGTTGTTGTTAAAAATGATAGTACTTTTGAATCATTCTCTGATGTTTTAGTTACTGATGAGGTATCTGACGCTGTTTTAGTTCATCCTGATTATCTTGCTTATTATAAAACTGGTGAAGGAAGTATAAATGAATATAGATTATTAAGTGAAGATGGTGCTATTGATGTTGAATTTGACAATGACAATAGAAAGATGAATTTTAATGTTAAACAATTATTGGCTGGAGAAGAGTTGCATATCTTAATTCCTGTAACTGTTACAACAAGTAATAAAGAATTAATTACTAATCAAGCTCAATTAAGAGGATTCAATAATGTTAAATATGAACTTTGGTCACCAAAAACATATCATGTTAGTTCATCTGGAAATGTTAGTATAACTAAGAAAGTTGATGCTTTATATGATTTAAGAGCTATAGATAAGCATAAAGAATTTAAGTTTAAAGTTACTTTAGCGCTTCCAATAGAAGATGAAAATGTTGTGGATGAAGATATTCCTGCAGATGATATTGAGCAACAATCAAATAGTGATACTGAAAATACTAATACAATAGAACATTATCGTTTAGTTGATGAAATTGAAGATTTAGATTTACTTAATACTAAATATGGTGATGTTGAGTTTGTAGATGGTGTAGGCGTATTTAGTTTAAAAGATGGAGAAACTATTAATCTATATAATTTACCTGTTGGTATGAAATATACAATTGAAGAGGAAGATTATTCTAAAGATGGTTATGAAACTAAGATTAGTAATAAGACAGGATTAATTGAAGGTGATTCTCATATTGATGTTGTTGTAACTAATACTTATACTAGACCATTTAAAAATCCAGTTACTGGTAATGGAGTAAAGACTTTATTTGTTATTGTATTACTTTCTATTGTTATATTAGGAATATCTGTACGTAATAAAAAAATTATAAGAAAATTTAGAAAGTAAATTTTTAAAGGATGTTTTATGAACATCCTTTTTTTTATGGTTATTATTAGGTTTATCTAGTTATTTTAGCTATTTTATGATATTATATTGGTGTTTTAGGAGTGGTGCTATGCTTAATATTAAGAATTTATCTGTAAAAGTTATAGATAGTGATATTAACATATTAAATAAATTAAACTTAGAAATAGGTAATGGAGAAGTTCATGCTATTATGGGACCTAATGGTACAGGTAAAAGTACTTTAGCTAAAATTATAATGGGACATTATCAATATGAGGTTACTAATGGTAGTATTAAATTTAATAATAAAGATATTACTAAACTATCTGTTGATGAAAGAGCTAAGTTAGGTATTTTTCTTTCTATGCAAGATCCTACTGTAATAGATGGAGTTAGTAATAGTGAATTTATTAGAACTGCTCAAAATGAAATTAATGGATCTAAAACTAATTTATATGAATTTATTAAGAATATGGAATTTTCTTTAGATGATTTGAAATTAGATTCTAATATGATTCACAGATCTATTAATAAAGATTTTAGTGGTGGAGAAAAAAAGAAGAATGAGATTCTTCAAATGAAATTGTTGAAACCTAAATTTATTATTTTAGATGAATTAGATTCTGGATTAGATGTTGATAGTCTAAAAATTGTTTGTAAAAATATTAATAAATATTTAAAAGATAATAAAGAATGTTCTATATTAATTATTACTCATTATCCTAGAATATTAGAATATATTAAACCTGATTATGTTCATATATTAAAAGATGGAAATATTAAGAAGACAGGTGATATGAAATTAGCTTTAGAAATAGAGAAAAATGGTTATCAAATAATTGGAGAAGAAAATGAATAATATTATCTATTTAAATGGAGAAGAACATAAAGAGTTTAATTTAGAAGAAGATACTATTATTTATCATTTTTCTATAGATAAAAGTAGTGATATAACTATTAATCTAAATAAAGAAGATATTACTTTGTATTATTATTATAATAATATTAATTATAATGATAATAATTATAAGATTAGAGTTAATCATAATAAAAGTAATACTAAGAGTTTTGTATATAATCATGGAGTAAATGTTAATAATTCTAAATTACATTATTGGGTTGATGGATATGTTCCAAAAAAAAGTAATGGATGTGATTGTAATCAGGATAATCAAATTATTAATATTAATGATGGTAATAGTAAGATTTGGCCTAATTTATTAATTGATAATTTTGATGTTAATGCTAATCATGCTGCATATATAGGTAAATTCAAGGAAGAAGATTTGTTCTATATTATGAGTAGAGGGATTAGTAGAAAAAAAGCTTATAAATTATTATTAAGTGGTTTCTTATTAAATACTGATAGTATTGATAAAGAAAAAATTAGTGATTTTGTAGATGAAATAAATAAATTATAGGAGGTGTATTATGAATAAAGAAGATTTTCCTATGTTAGAAGGGGATTTAGTATTCTTTGATAATGGAGCAACTACTTTAAAACCAACTCAAGTAGTTGAAGATATGGATAAATACTATAGTGAATTTACTTCTAATATTCATAGAGGAGATTATGATGCTGCTATAGAGACAAATACTTTATATGATGAAACTAGAAATACTGTTAAAGAATTTGTTAATGCTAGAAGTGAAGATAAATGTATTTATACTTCTGGTACTACTATGAGTATTAATATGGTTGTATTTTCATTTATGAAAAGTCATCTAAAAAAGGGTGATGTTGTTCTATTAACAAAAAGTGAGCATGCTTCTAATATACTTCCTTGGTTTAAATTAAAAGAAGAAATTGGAATAGATATTAAATATGTTCCTTTAAATAAGAATTATGAATTAACTCTTACTAATTTGAAAAAAGCAATGACTAGTAAAGTTAAAGTAGTAAGTATTGCTCATATTACTAATGTAATTGGGGATATTAGGGATGTAGAAAAAATTGGTGAATTATGTAGGGAAAAAAATATCTATTTTTGTGTAGATGGGGCTCAAAGTGTTCCACATATTCCTGTTGATTTTACTAAATCAAACATGGATTTCTTAAGTTTTTCTGGACATAAGATGTTAGGACCTACTGGAGTTGGTTGCTTAGTTGTACGTGGAGAATTATTTAAAGAGATGGATCCTGTATTCTTAGGTGGTGGAATGAATTTAGATTTCTATAGTGATGGTAAGTATGAATTACATACTGATGAGACTAAGTTTGAAGCTGGTACTCCTCCTATAGGAGAAGTAATTGGTCTTAGAAGTGCTATATTATATCTTGAAAAGATTGGTATGGAAAATATTCATGAACATGAAAAGAAGTTAAAAGACTATTTAATTTCTAAATTAGAAAAGATGAAAAATATTAAATTATATAATACAAATAGTGATTCAGGTATTGTTTCATTTAATGTAGATGGTATTTTTGCTCAAGATGTTTCTATTTATTTAAATAAACATAAAATTGCAATTAGGGCAGGTAATCATTGTGCAAAACTTCTTCATGAAGAAATAGGTGAACATAATACAGTTAGAGTTTCAATGTATTTATATAATGATTTCTTAGATGTAGATAGATTAGTTGATGCTCTAAATAATAAAGATATATTAAAAGAGGTTATTTAATGGATGAGAATTTAAAAAGAGAGATTATTTTAGATAATTATCAGAATCCTGAAAACAAAGAATTGATTGATGATGATAGTTATTTAAAAGTTAATCAAGCTAGTGAAAGTTGTATCGATAATTTAGATTTTATGATGAAAATAGAGAATAATAATATAGTAGATGTTCGTTATGATGGCGAAGCTTGTGCTATTAGTACATCTGCTTCTAGTATTATGAGTAGAGCCTTGATAGGTAAAAGTGTAGATGAAGCTAAAAGAATATTAATTAATTATAAAAATATGATTGAAGATAAAGAATATGATAAAGAACTATTAGGTGAATTAAATGTTTATGACAATATAAATAAACAACCTAATAGAATTAAATGTGCATTATTGCCTGAAGAGGCAATTGATAAGATGCTAGGAGGTTTGGAAAATGAGAAATAATGAATATTATGTTGCTGAATTAAAGTATACTGATGGAAGTAGAGTTGAATTAGGAGATGCTCCATCTTATGCTATTGTTCAAAAATGTCAAGAAGATTTAGGTGGTGGACATTTTTATACTAGATTTGTAAATATATTTAGTGGAGAAGAATATCCTGCTTATAGTAGGAGTAATAGTTGTGGACAATATTATTATAATGATAGAGGAGAAGAATATCAGATTGGTTGTAGATTAATTCAAGAGTCTACTGAGATGAAAAAAGGTCCATGTTATATTTTAACTAATGAGAGAATGGAAAATATTTCTAAGACAGATATAGAAAATATGGTTATTAATTCAAATAGATATTTTAAAGATAGAGTTGGTATTCTTAATAGAAGAGGTAAAAAAGATTTAGCAACTAGAAGAATTATATTTGAAGATCAAAGAAAGCAAGAAGAATTATTAGATTATTTTGCTGAAAGAGATTGCTTTGATATAAAAGTAAGAAATAATACAAGAGGTAAATTAATAAATTTTAGGAGATAGGTATGGAAATAATAGGTATAAGTGAAGATAAAATTAAAAAGATTTCTGAAGTAAAAAAAGAAAAATCTTGGATAACTAAGTTTAGATTAGATAGTTATAATAATTTTAATAATCTTTCTATGCCTGAATTTGGTCCTGAAATTAATCTTAATTTTGATAAGATAATTTATTATAAAAATGATAAAAGTGATGAAGTTATTCAAAATGATTGGAATAATGTATTAAAACCTATCGTTGATGAACTTGATGATTTAGGTGTAAGAGAAGCAGAAACTCATATGGGTGGAATGGGTGTTCAATATGAAAGTGAAGTTATATACCATTCTATGTTAAAAGAGTTAGAAGAAAAAAAGGTTGTTTTTACTTCTATTGAAGTTGCTATGAGGGATTATCCTGAACTTGTTGAAAAGTATTTTGGGAAGATTGTTTCTAATAAAGAAAATAAATTTGCTGCTTTAAATGGAGCTGTTTTCTCAGGAGGTAGTTTCATTTATGTTCCACCTCATACTAAATTAGATAGACCACTTCAGAGCTATTTTAGAATTAATGCTAAAAATATGGGTCAATTTGAAAGAAGTTTAATTATAGTTGATCATGATAGTGATTTACATTATATAGAAGGATGTACTGCTCCAACGTACTCTGATTCATCTCTTCATGCTGCTGTTGTTGAAATATATGTTGGTAAAAATAGTAAATGTAGATATTCTACTATTCAGAATTGGGCTAATAATGTATATAATCTTGTTACTAAAAGAGCTTTAGTAGATGAGAATGGTACTATGGAGTGGATAGATGGTAATATTGGTAGTCTTGCTACTATGAAATATCCTTGTTGTGTTTTAAAAGGAAATTATAGTAAGGGTACTTGTATTACAATTAGTGTAGCAGGAAATGGTCAGAATCAAGATAGTGGAGCAAGAATGATCCATTTAGGAAAGCATACTAAGAGTAATATACTTTCTAAAAGTATTTCTAGAAATGGTGGAAATGCTTCTTATAGAGGAAAAGTTTATATAGATAAAAATGCTGACTATAGTGAAGCTAGTATTAAATGTGATACTTTAATATTAGATGAAAAGAGTAAAAGTGATACTTTTCCTGATAATACCTGTCAAAATGTTAATAGTTTTTTAGAACATGAAGCAACTGTTTCTAAGATTAGTGAAGAAAATTTGTTTTATTTGATGAGTAGAGGAATAAGTAGAGATAGAGCAGAGGAATTAATAGTACTTGGATTTATCGAAAAATTTAGAGAAGAACTTCCTATGGAATATGCTGTTGAATTAAATCAATTAATTAAACGTAATTTATAAAAAGTCCTGATTAGGACTTTTCTTCTTTTTCTTCTTCTTTTTTAGTGCTTAGAAATGTAACTTTTTCGGATATAATTTCCATTATGTTCTTTTTTACGCCTTCTTCTTCTATTTGTCTAGATTGTAGTCTTCCCTTTACACCAATGATATCTCCTTTTTTACAATATTGTTCAGTATTTTCTGCTATGTTATCGAAGGCTAGACAATCTATAAAATCTGTTTCATAGACTCCTTCGATGTTTTTAAAACTGCGAGGAATTGCTAGAGGGATGGTTGTTACTTTACTGCCATTTTTTGATTTGTTTACTTGAAGATCTCGGGTTAATCTACCTACTAATATTACTTGATTAAGGATATTTACACCTCCTTTCGAAAGTGTATACTACCGCATAGTAAAGTTGTTGACAAATTAACAAAATGTTAAATGTAAATGGACATTATATGCAATTGCTGTTTTTCCATATATAAAAAGATTAATTGAAAAAATAATTTAATTTAATATGTAAATTTATAAGATGTGAAAAAATATTTGTGATATATTTTTTTTAGGTGATAAAATGGCAAAATTATATTTTAGATATGGAGCAATGAATTGTGGAAAAACAACTTCACTTTTACAAGTTGCTTATAATTATAATGAAAGAGGAATGAATGTAATATTATTAAAACCTTCTATTGACAAAAAAGGTGGAAAAAGTGTTGTTTCTAGACTAGGTTCTTCAAGAGAGGTAGATTATCTAGTTACTCCTGATGAATCTATTATTGATTTAGTACATGATGATGTGAATGAAAAAAAACAAAAACTATCATGCATATTGGTAGATGAAGCTCAATTTTTACAACCAAAGCAGGTTGAGGATTTGTTTGAATTATCTGCTATGGAAGATATTCCTGTAATATGTTATGGACTTAGAACAGATTTTAAAGGTAATGGTTTTCCTGGAGCAACTAGATTACTTGAATTAGCATCATCAATTGAAGAAATGAAGACAATATGTGAGTGTGGAAAAAAGGCTACAATGAATGCTAGATTTGTAAATGATAAATTTACTGTTGATGGAGATCAAGTTGCGATAGATGGTTTTGATGAAGTAACTTATAAATCTATGTGTCCTAGATGTTATTTAAAGAAAGTTAAAAAACTTGTTAAAAATAAGAACGATTAATTCTTATTTTTTTATTTGTGTGATAAAATGATAATAGGTGATTATATGTTAAGAGAATATAATGATAATGATTTTTTGGCTGTTAAAAAGATAATAGATAGTTCGTTTGATATGAATATAGAAAAAGTTCATACATCTTCTAATGTTGAGAGTTTGGTATATGAAGTTGATGGAATGGTTGTAGGATATTTAAATGTTACTAGAGATTTTGATGTTATTAAGAATTTTAAATATGCTTGGATAAATTTTGTTTGTATTGATCCTGATTATAGGGGTCACGGATATGGAAAACAGATGGTTATTGATACTATAGAGAGATGTAGTGATTGTAAAATGATTAAATTAGATTCAAATCCGAAGAGAGAAGCTGCAAATAAAATGTATTTAGATTTAGGCTTTGAAATATATGGAACTAATCTATTTGAAAGGAATAATTAGGATGATAGTAGATATTATTAATAAGAAAAGGTTGGGGGAAGAATTAAGTTTTGTTGAATTAAGAGATTTTTTTGAAGGTTATTTAGATGGGAAAATAGCTGATTATCAAATGAGTAGTTTATTAATGGCTATATGTATTAACGGATTAACAGATGAGGAAGTTTATGCTCTTACTAAAATATTTATTGATAGTGGTGATGTTCTTAATTATAAATTAAATGGACCTTTGGTTGATAAACATTCTACTGGTGGTATTGGTGACAAGACTACTTTAATAATTGCTCCTATTGTTGCTTCTTGTGGTGTTAATGTTATTAAAATGAGTGGAAAAGGATTAGGCTATACAGGTGGTACTATTGATAAGTTAGAATCTATTCCTGGATTTAGAGTTGATCTAAGTGAAAAAGAAATATTAAAACAAGCTAAAGATATAGGTGTTGTTATAAGTAGTCAAACTGCTAATTTAGTTCCTATGGATAAAATGATTTATGCGCTTAGAGATGTTACTGGTACTGTTTCTAGTATTGGTTTAATAGCATCTTCTATTATGAGTAAGAAAATAGCAAGTGGTGCTGATTCAATAGTTATTGATTTAAAAGTTGGCAATGGTGCGCTTATTTCTAACATGAAAGATGCTAATAAGTTAAAAGAATTAATGATTGAAATTGGAAGAATTTATAATAGAAATGTAAGTGTAATTATTAATGATATGAATACACCTTTAGGTTATAACATTGGTAATGCTTTGGAAGTTCAAGAAGCAATTGATGTTTTACGAGGCAAAGAACTAAACACTCATTTAGTAGATGTTTGTTATGACTTAGCTAGTGAGATGATCAGCTTAGGAAAAAATATAAGTAAGAAAGAAGCTTTAATGGAAGTTAAAAACTCAATTGATAGTGGATTGGCTTATGGTAAGTTTTTAGATTTGGTTAAGTCTCAAGGTGGAGACATCAATAAATTGAAAGTTTCTAAGAAGACTAAACATATTAGAGCCTATAAGAGTGGTAAAATTACAAAGATTGATGCTTTGGAATTTGGTAAACTTTCTGTTAAATTAGGTGCTGGAAGAACTAAGCTAGATGATAAGATTGATTATGGTGTAGGAATTAAATTAAATAAGCAATTAGGTGATAAAGTAAAAAGAGGAGAATTGCTTGCTACACTATATATAAATAAAGATATGAGAATTAAAAGTGTAAAGGAATTAATTGAAATTAGTTAATTTTTATAAAAACTATTTGATTAATTAAAATTTATGATATAATGTTTTCATAAGGTAAGGTGAATTTATGGAAAAAATTTATATGGAAAACAATCAAAACCAAAAACAAACAAGACAAACAAAAAAGACATTTAATATGTTAAATGTTACAGTTGGTTTAAGTTTTGCAATTGCTTTTATCGCTATAGCTTCAATATTATTAGTAGTTGCATTTAAACCATCTTATTCATATGAAAGTCTAGAAACATTGCCTGAATCTGTTAAGGCATTAAGTGTTGATAAACATTTGAAGGGTAATAATGCTAGTGTTGCTACTTTCTTATTTAAATTACAATATGGTGGAGCTAGTGGCGAGTCTAGTGGTACTGCTCGTGGAATTTGTCTAGAATATGGAGTAGGTTATGGTGGTAATGGAGCTACTTTAAATCAAGATGGAAGCATTAATGATGCTGGACTAATTTATTTAATTCAAAGATTAGATGAAATTGGTGCAAGAATTGAAAACGATTATTCTTCAAATAACAAATTTGGTTGTACATCAAATGCTTGTAGTGGTGAAGATATTGCTGCTTGGGTAAGACAAAATGCTGTTTGGGCTTATCAAGCTGAAAAATTGGGACCTTCTAATCCTGAAATGTATGTAGGTGATTTCGATTATGAAGCTATAAAATCTTCTACTTCAGTTTCATCAAATGATGGGGATTATGCGGAAGTTTATAATTGTCCAGGTGGAGATTCATGGTTTAATCATTATGGAGTTAGTGCAGCTGTAAGTGAAGCATTAACTAAAGAAGGAACTTTAGATGACGTTTCAATTAACTTAAGCGTTGCTAATGAAGGAAATTCTCAATGGACTGAATCTGGTGATTTCTACAGAACTGGTAAGATTAATGTTGAAACATTAGGTGCTAGTAGTAGTTCAGTTGCTGCTTCATTAAATGGAATTGATAATGCTAAGTTATATGGTTGTCCTTCAAGTGGTGATTGTAATGAAATTAAAGATTTAACTAATATTTCTCTAGCTTCATATGATCATTTTAGAATTTATGTTCCAAAAGATGCAGTTTCTACTGAAAAGAAAAATGTTACATTAGTATTTAATTATAAATTTGATGTAATCAGTGGATACTATTATAAAGCTAATGGTCATCAAACTGTAACTATGTTAGGTACTCTTCCTAAAGAAGTAAGTAAAGGTTTAGACTTTTCTATAGTTAAAGTTCCTGATACTGCTACAGATATCTCTGGAACAATTTATATTGTTGGTTTAATTGTATTGTTATCTGGATTAGGTATCTTATATATAAATGTTAGAAAACAAAAAACACAAACACAACAATAAAAACAAATTAAAAAAGAGCCAGATAATGTTATTTGGCTCTTTACTTGTTTTTGGAGGAATTGTTGCTCTTAATTGGCCTAAATTAGTTGATATTAGGAATGAACTTTATTCTGATATGCTAATTCTATTTTCTGAAGAAAATGTTCAAGTGGTTGAAGATGTTCCTATTACTGAGGAAGTTGCTGTAACCACAAAACCAGAGGAAGAGGAAAAGCCAATTGATTACAGTAAATATTTAGGAGTTTTAGAGATACCTAAAATTCATTTAAAAAGAGGATTTTATAATACTGATAATAAATATAATGATATAAAATATAATGTTATGTTTTTACCTGGATCTGATTTACCTGACGTACAAAATGGTAATTTAATATTAGTTGCACATTCAGGTACAGGTTACAATTCATATTTTAGAACTTTATATAAATTAAATATTGGTGATACTGCTAGTGTTACTTATAATGGTAATGTATATAATTATAGAATTGTTAATATATATAATGTTGATAAAGTTGGATGGGTTGATGTAATTAGAAATGAGTCTAAGACTTGTCTTACTTTAATTACATGTACTAAAGATGATAATAATCATCAAACTATTTATGTTGCAGAATTAGAATAATTGGGGTGAAATTATGAACAGTTCTTTACTTGATAAGATGTGGTTTGTTATTAAATATATGTTTTCTTCATATATTACTTTAGAATTGTTTATTTTTTGTTTACTTTTGTTTATTCTTTTAATTCTTAATTTAAAAAGAAAAAACATATTTATAAATATAGGCTTTTTTGCTATATTTATTGGTTTATTTTTAGGAGTATTTCTTAGTTATGGAGATTATGTTTCTTATTCATTTAGATCATTATTTAAGTCTATTATGAAATATATATATTTTCCTTCTACTATAGTTTATTTTTTCATAATATTATTTGTTTCTGTTATGATTATGGTAACTGTTTTTAGTAAGAAAATGACTATGTTTAAGAAAATATTTAATTATATTTTCTTTGTAGGTATATATTTTTTATTCTTATTATTTGTTACACTTAGTGCTTCTAATGGTATTGAGTTAAGTGATATGAAACAACTATATACTAATAATACAATACTTAGTTTAGTTCAAATTAGTAATCTATTATTACTGATTTGGTTTATTTATACTATGTTTTATAAACTATATATATACTTTAAAAAGAAATTTGATTAATTTCTTTTTTTTTGTAAACTTTTTTTATATTTATATCTTTTTATTTATAAATAGTATATAATAGTCTTAGTATTAGGATTGTGTCTGGAGGTGTAAATATGGCTAAAGAGACAACTAAAAAGAAAGGTACTACTAAGAGAAGTACTACAAAAACTACAAAAAAAACTACTACTAAAAAGATTGATAAAAATATTAATGATACTAAAGATTTAATTGAAGAAGCTAGAGAAAGAGTTCTTGATGAAGATAGAGATATTTTAACTAGTAGAGTTAAAAAAAATGAGTTAAATTATACTCAAGAAATAATTGATGATATTAAAGAAGATGACTATGTTGATCAAGAGTATTCTAGAGAAAATGATTCATATGATGACTATGAAGATGATGATCTTTATGATAAAGATGAGAGAATTATAAATGATGATGATGCTTCTGAAATAGCTAAGAAAATTAAGGAATTGGATAATTCTCAAGAAATTCATAATAATCCTGGAGATACTAACTTATATGATTTTGATTTTGATGATAATAGATTAAAAGATATTAAATCTCTTGATACTAGTTTTGTTGAGGGAAAAGTTAAATCTAAAGAATTAAAAGAAGATTTGAATAAGGCCGATAAGCCTATTAAAACTCATAGTTTTGGTAAATTCTTAGGAAAATTATTTTTATGTATATTTTTCTTGTTATTAGGAGGTTTATTAACATATCTATATTTTAGAAATGATATTAATAAAGTTAAGGTAAAAGAAAAAGTTGTTGAAAAAGAAGTAAAAATTGTTGATAAGAATTATGTTTTCTTAGGTGATCATGTATTTTCTAATTATGATTTAACTAAATATATTAGCGAAGAAAATGTAGTTAATTCTTCTGATGAAGATGATACTAGTGCTGCATTACTTAAAGATATTAAAGCTAGAGCATTAGTTTATAATCCTAGTGATATATTTATTTCTATAGGTAGTAATGATTATCTAAAAGATTTATCTAATGAAGAAATTCTTACTAATATAGGTGGTATAGTTGATGTTATAAAAAATAATAGAAGTTTATCTAATATTTATGTTCTTTCTGTACTTCCTGTAGGAAATTCTAGTAAAAGTAGAAATAATGAAACTATTTCTAACTTAAATGAAGGTATTAAGATTTTATGTGAAGAAAACAAAATTACTTATATTGATTTATATTCTTCTCTTATAAATGAAGATGGTTATTTAAGTGAAGATTATAGTAAAGATGGATTAAATCTTAATGAAGAAGGATATAGTGT
Organism: uncultured Erysipelotrichaceae bacterium; assembly: GCA_902789225.1. Classification (GTDB taxonomy): domain Bacteria; phylum Bacillota_I; class Bacilli_A; order RF39; family UBA660; genus RUG343. The sequence continues at coordinate 293,157 of CADANC010000001.1, read as the reverse complement.
AGTTACTAAAGAGCTTAGTAAGTATATTAGTTAGAGGTGATTTGCTTGGATACAAATGATAATAATCGTATTCCATCTATAATGTGTCCAAAATGTGGATTTGAGATGAAAGTTACCGATAGATTTTGTGTTCATTGTGGATACATTAATTATGATAATTCTCAAAATGAGTATTTGAAAAAATATAATAAAAAGAGTATTTTTAGTTTTTTAAAGAGAAAAAATAAATATATCGACGTTGGAGAAACTAAAGAAAAAACGAAAAAAGTTCATGAAGTAAATGGACTGTTTTTCACTATTATGAATAAGTTTGCTAAATGGATTATTCTTGCAGTCTTTTTAGTAATACTATGTGTAATTGTTGGAAAAGTAAAAAGTTATCAAACTAAAGTAGTTGAAGATGCTAATAAGATTGTTTCTATAATTAAAAATAAATATAATGATAATTTTAGTTCTTGTAATGAAATAGATGGTGCTTATTATATAGTTTTTGATACTAAATCTATTGAAAAAATAGGTGGTATTAAATTAGATAATAATTATGAAGGATATATTAAAATAGTAAGAGTAGATAATAAATATGATTATTATATTAATTTGAAGGCTGGACAATTTGGTATTATGGAAAAAAAAGTTGAAAAAGTTAGTTCATGGGATGTCTTGCCTTATTTTGGAGTAGAAATGGATACTATTACTGATAGTAATTGTAGGTAGGTGATATAAGTGTTTGGAAAAAATGAAGATGATAATTCAATTAGAGATGATGAATTAGAAGGATACGAAGAAAAAAAGTCCATATTTGGTGATTTCTTTAGAGGCAAAAGAAATAAATCAGGACCAAGTGTTTCTAACAATACACCTAGTGTAGATAAAAGTGATACTAGTATCTTTCAAGGTCAAAATGATAGTCAACCTAATAATGATTTTAGTTATGGAGTAAGAAAACCAAGATCTAAATCATCAGGATATTCTGATTTTAATTATAATGTTACTCCAGATAATGGTAATTATAATGCTAAATTCATTAATGCTAATAAGACAAAGACTTTTTTAAATAAACTTATTGGTTTGATTTTAGATATTATTATTATTGGTATTGTTATTATGGTTATTATTCACTTTTTACCTGGTGCAAAGGGTTCATTTAGTGAAAAAAGAGAAAACTATGCTGTTAAAGCAAAAGATATAGGTCTTCAAGTACAAACATATTTTAGTCAAGAAGGACAAAAATGTAGTACTACTATTTCTCATCAATATTATTTTAATATTAATGATTCTAAAGAACAGTTTGGTAATTCATATGTTTCACCATTCTTTAAACAAAGTTTAGAGGGTTATGTTAGAATAGAACATTATGATAGTGGAAAAACTGATGTATATATTACTTTAACTGATGGAGTTATGGGTATTAATAATGTTAATATTAATGAATTAGATGCTAGTGATGTAGGCTTCTTTACTTATTTAAGTCTTGATCATTTTGATCCTATGTCTTGTGAAAAACCATTTGTATTTTCAAGTAATCAGTGATATAATAAGTTTGTTCGATGATTAGGACTAATAATAAGATTATTTATTTGTAGAAAAATCGTGGTTGATGAAAACGATAATAAATACTTATTTATCTACCCTATAGAGGTATAATAATACCCGGAGTTATCCGTTATTCTAATTAAGTTACAAAGGATGGTACCGTGCTTTTGCACTCCTTATACCATTCTTTTTTTTGTATAAGGTGGTTTTTTATGGAAAGAGAGATTGAAGTAAATAAAATTTATAGACATTTTAAGGGACATATTTATAAAGTTATAGCAATTGCTTATGACTCTGAAAACTATGATGAGAAAGACTCGTCGAAGTCGAGAATGGTAGTTTATAAAAATGTTGATACTGGTGAGATATGGGTTAGACCTTATGATATGTTCAATTCATTAGTTGATAAGGATAAATATCCGGACATTGAACAAAATTATAGATTTGAAGAAGTTAAAAATTAATTATTAAATAAAGGAGATATATTATGATAGATATTAAATTAATAAGAGAAAATCCTGATGTAGTAAAAGAAAATATAAAGAAAAAGTTTCAGGATGAAAAAATAGCTTTAGTTGATGAAATAAAAGAGTTAGATGAGAAAGCTCGTGTTTTACAAACTGAAGGTGATGAATTAAAAGCTAATAAGAATAAACTAAGTAAAAATATTGGTGTTTTAATGAAAGATGGTAAAAAAGATGAAGCAGAAAAGACTAAAAAAGAAATTGCTGATATGAGTAGTCGAATTGCTGAAATAGATGAAGAATTACCTGCTATACAAGAAGATATTAGAAAGAAGATGCTTGTAATACCTCAAATTATGGATCCTAGTGTTCCAATTGGTAAAGATGATAGTGAAAATGTTGAGGTTGAAAGATTTGGAGAAGCAAAGGTACCAAAATATGAAATTCCTCATCATGCAGATATTATTGCAAAATTAGGTGGACTTGATAAGGAAGCTGCTGGTAGAACTTCAGGTGAAGGTTTCTACTATTTAATAGGAGATGTTGCTAGACTACATGAAGCTATGCTTGCTAATGCAAGAGACTATATGATTGATGCTGGATTTACTTATGCAATTCCTCCATTTATGATTCATGGTGATGTTGTAGAAGGAGTTATGTCTTTCCCTGAAATGGAAGCAATGATGTATAAAATAGAAGGAGAAGATTTATATTTAATAGGTACTTCTGAGCATAGTATGATTGGTAGATATAAAAATCAAATTATTAATAAAGATGAATTACCTATAAATATGACTAGTTATTCACCTTGTTTTAGAAAAGAGGGTGGATCTCATGGTTTAGAAGAAAGAGGACTATATAGAGTACACCAATTTGAAAAACAAGAAATGATTGTTATATGTGAGCCTGAAGAATCAATGGATTGGTATGAAAAAATGTGGAAATTAACAGTTGATTTATTTAGAAGTTGGGATATTCCTGTTAGACAATTAGAATGTTGTAGTGGAGATTTAGCTGACTTAAAAGTAAAATCTTGTGATATTGAAGCATGGAGTCCTCGTCAACAAAAATATTTTGAAGTAGGTAGTTGTTCTACTTTAGGAGATGCTCAGGCAAGACGCCTTGGAATTAGAGCTAAAGGAGATAATGGAACATATTATTTACATACTTTAAATAATACTGTTGTTGCTACTCCTCGTGGGTTAATTGCTTTATTAGAAAACAATTATAATGAAGATGGAAGTATTAATATACCTAAGGTTTTACAGCCTTATATGGGTGGTAAAAAGAAAATAGAACCTGTAAAGTAAAATAAGAAGAAAAGTCTTTGATTTTTCTTCTTTTATAGTGATTTTTTTATGGTATAATTATACTAGGATGTGATGATATGGCTGATATAACTGCTTTAGACAATAAGTGCCCTGCTTGTAATGCCAAAGCTGTTTGGAATCCAACAGAACAAAAATTTAAGTGTGAGTATTGTGCTTCTCAATTTACTTTAGAACAAATGCAACAATATAATAATGCATCTTCATTAGAAAATAATAAAGTAGATGAAAATTTTACTAAGATTACTTCTAAAGATGAATTAGATATATATAGATGTAAAAACTGTGGGGCTGAAATTATAGCTGATAAAACTACAACAGCAACTTTTTGTGTTTATTGTGGAAGTACTGCTATATTAAAAGAAAAAATTGATTCAGGAATTGCTCCTAATTATATTATTCCTTTTAAAAATGAAAAAGAATCTACATATGATGCTTTTACTAAGTTGTTTAAAGGTAGACCTTTGACTCCTAAAGCATTTAAAGATGTTAATAATATAAAAAAGATATCAGGAGTTTATATACCTTTTTGGGCATATGATATAAAAAGTAAGGGCGATATTACTTTTCATTGTGAAGATGTAAGAACTTGGAGTGATTATAATTATCGTTATACTGAAACTACATCATATAGTACTACAATTGATTGTGATATGGATTTTAATAAAGTTCTTGCTGATGGATCAAGTAGATTTCCTGATGATTTAATGGATTCATTAGAACCTTTTAATTATGATCATCTAGTTGATTATAATCATGCTTATTTATCTGGATTTTTAGCTGAAAAGTATGATGTTAATAATGATGTTGCATATACAAGAGCAAGTCAGAGAGTTATGAATACTTCTATTAGTAAAGCTAGAGGAGCATGTAGACATAGTTCTGCATATGTAACTAATAATGGATTAAGTATTAATAATAAAAAGACATACTATATATTACTTCCTGTATGGATGGTTTCAATTAAGTATAAAGATAAAGATTATATTTTTGCTATGAATGGAGATACTGGAAAAATAGTTGGAGATATTCCTGTTAGTATTGGAAAAACATTCCTGTTCATTTTTATATTTTTAGCTCTATTTTTCTTGATAGGATTTCTATTTGCTAGGTTTGTAATATAGGAGGTGTTTATGAAGAAGATTGTTTTAAGCTTAATTATATTTTTACTTCCTATAGTTAGTTTTGCTAGTACTAATACTTATCCTAGAACAGAAGATGATTTAAGAATTAATTCTTGGATTACAGTTACTGAGGAAAATAAAGATAATATTTTAAATACACCTTCTGTTAATGAAGAAGAAAAAATATATGACTTTGCTGATTTATATACAGACGAGGAAGAAAAAAATTTATATAGTGCAGTATATGATTATACTCAAAGAAGAAATTTAGATTTAGTTATTGTTACTATTAATGATAATTTTGAAAGTACTCAAGAATATGCTGATGATTTCTATGACTATAATAATTTTGGTTATGGAACTGATAGAGATGGTTTATTATTCTTAGTTGATATGGAAAATAGATATGTTTATATTAGCGCTACAGGTGGAGCTATGGCTTTATATCCTGATAATGAGTGTGATATGATTACTGAACAAGTTTATACTTATTTTAGTAATCAAAATTATTATGATGGTACTTATCAAATGATAAAAACACTAGATACTTATTATGAAATAAGTTATAATGATAGTAATATAGATGAATACAAATATAATACTGCTGATGTTAATTATTTGTATGTATTCATATTTGCTATAGTATGTACTATTATAGGTATAGTCATTCTTATAAAAAGAAATGATTTAGTAAAAGTGGCTACTACATCTGAAGAGTATTATGATAAAGGCTCTAAAGGTGTTCATAGAATAAAAGATGTTGTTATTGGACATCATGTTACAAAGCATGCTATTGAACATGACACTGGAAGCAGTTCACATGGAGGAGGCTTCAGTGGTGGCGGTGGACACATCAGTAGTAGCGGTTCTAGTCATACTGGTGGCGGACATAAGTTTTAATTAAGAAGGAGAGGAAATTATGGGATTAATTAAGGCTGCAGTAGAGGCAGCAGGTAGTACTCTACATGATCAATGGAAAGATTTCATCCGTTGTGAAGATTTAGGTAATGATATTCTAATGAAACGTGTTTCTACACCTAATGGAATCGTTTCTAAGGATAGTGCCGTTCAGGTAGCACCTGGACAAATCGCTGTTATATTCGACAGTGGAAAAATTTTAGATGCAACTGCAGAAGAAGGAATTTATACATTTGATTCTTCTACATCACCATCTTTCTTTGCAGGACAATTTGGACCTGTATTTAAAGAAATGTGGAATCGTTTTACATATGGAGGAGGAGTTAGTAAGGAACAAGCTGTATTCTTTATCAATGCTAAAGAAATAATTGATAATAAGTTTGGTACTCCAGCACCAATTCCATTCCAAGATTGGTCACATCCAATTCCAAATCAAATGACAAATTCAGTTACTCCATTAAGAGTAGATGTTAAATGTTTTGGTAAATATACATTTAAAATTACTGATCCATCTACATTTATGAGTAAGATTGCAGGAACTGCAGAAGAATATAAGAAAGATACAATTATTGAACAAATGAGAAGTGAAGTTATTGCTTCATTCCAAAATGTGTTAAATGAATTAGGAACAAGTGCTCATAAAGTACCTGTATTAGAACTTCCTAGTCAAACTGATGAAATTAAAAAAGTAATGGATGAAAAAGTATTTGACCAACCAATTAGAGATCGTGGTATGTCTATTGTTGGATTTGTTGTTGAATCTGTTACATTAAGTGATGAAAGTCAAAAGAAAATTGATAACTATGAACTTTCTTCAAATACATTCATGCAAAAAGGTACACTTACTGGAGCTTATGCTCAAGCTGTTCAAGATGCTGCTAAAAATGAAGCAGGAGCAGTTAATGGTATGATGGGTGTAGGAATGGTTAACATCGCTAGCGGAGGAGCTATGGGTGGAGCTATTAATAATCAAACACCTGGTACAACAATGAATGTTGATCCATATAATACAGGAGTTGTAGCTGGAGCTACTGCTCAAGCAACACCTCAAGCTGGACAAGCTGCTCCAGTAGAAGGAGAAAAGAAATTCTGCCCTCAATGTGGAGCTGAAAATAATGGAAACTTCTGCACTAAATGTGGAACTAAATTACAATAATTAAAATAAAATCTGCTTTATGCAGATTTTTTTTGTTTAAAAAATATTTCTTTTTAAAATGTTGAAAATAAAGAAAATTATTTTATGAATTTTTTTAATTTGTTGATATTCTTTGATTTCCTGGAATTTGACAATATATTTGTTTCTTGGTAATATATTTTTTACACGACTCTGGGAGGAGTATTTATGTTAAATATTAATAGAAATATTATTAAATCATGTGAAGATGAACCCTCGGGGATTTTCCCTTTAATTAGTAGGGGTGAATTTGATACAGTTGAATATTTACTTGATAAAGGAATAGTAAATATTAATACTGTAGATATGAATGGAAATGATGTTTTAGTTAGATTATTAAAGGTAAGAGAATATAATCTAGTGTTGAAGTATATCAAAAAAAGGAATTGGGATGTAAACCATCAAAATGTAGATGGAGACACTTTTGGTCATATATTAGCTTGTGATAATAGTGCTTCCTCTATCAAGGTTGTTGATGCATTACTTAGTAAAAAAAGATTTCTTCCAAATATTAGAAATAATAAAGGAGAAACTTTACTAGATAAGGCTATTCATAATAATTATTTAATATCTTCATTAAAAATATTAGAAGACAAGAGATTTACTTCAATAGATTTATATGATTTTAAAGGATTATTTGATCTTAGTATTAATAATGATTATTATGGAAAGTATTCTAAAATAAGTAACTTTAATTCTATTATTAAGTCTCTTAATAAAAAAGAATTACAACCTAATATGAAAAAATTAGTTGATAGAATGTATGATAATAGAGAAGCTATTAGAGCTAATATTATGGATGATAGTTTAGATATAGTTACTTCTATTATTAATACTACTATTAATGAAGTTATTATTTAATATTTGAATTATTTTAAAAAATAGTGTATACTATGAGCAGATTGATGAAGAGGACATGATTGTTTATAAATATTTTTAGAGAGTTTCTGGTTGGTGAAAAGAAATATTATTGTAAATGATTCCTACCTTGGAGATGGTATATGAAAATATACCCGGGGAAACTCGTTATTAAATTAAGTAAAAAAAGGAATGGTACCGTGCATTATGCACTTCCTGGGCCATTCTTTTTTATTTTATAAAAGGGAGGATTTTATATGAGAATTAAAAATAGTTTTTTCTATACTTTAAGAGAAGACTCTAGTGATGATGCTAGCAAAAGTGGATCATTATTAACTAGAGCTGGAATGATTAAAAAAGCTGGTTCAGGGTTATATGTATTTATGCCTATGGGTCTTAGAGTGCTTAGAAAAGTAGAAGGTATTATCAAAGAAGAAATGGATAGAGCTGGAGCACAAGAATTAGTAATGCCTAGTATGTTACCAATTGATGTTTATGAACAATGTGGTAGAGTTGAAGCATTCGGAGATGGTATGTTTAAATTTAAAGATAGAAATCTTAGAGATTATTGTTTAGGACCTACTCATGAAGAGATGTTTGCATTAGCTGCGAAAGAGATGGTTAGAAGTTATAAAGATCTACCTTTTAATTTATATCAACAAGCTGATAAATTTAGAGATGAACCTAGACCTAGATATGGTTTGATTAGAACTCGTGAATTTATTATGAAAGATGCTTATACTTTTGATACACCTGAAACTCAACCAGAATCATATAAGAAAATGTATGATGCATATTGTAGAATATTTGATAGAATGAAAATTGATTATAAAATTGTTAGAGCAGATGTAGGAGCAATGGGTGGAGACTTATCTGAAGAATATCAAGCACTTACTGATATTGGTGAAGATACTATTGTTTTATGTGATGGTTGTGATTATGCTGAAAACTTAGAAGTTGCGACTACTAAGATGGTTGGAGATAATGATAAACCTAAAAAGTTAGAAAAAGTAAAAACTCCTCATTGTAAAACAATAGAAGATGTTTGCAATTTCTTAAATGTTCCTGTTGAAAAAAGTGTTAAAGCACTACTTATGAATGTTGATGAAGAATTTGTTTGTTTCTTTGTAAGAGGAGATAGAGAATTTAATGTTAGTAAAGCTTGCAAATTATTAGGAGTTAGTGAAATTAACTTTGCTAATGATGAGTTAATAGCAACAAGTAATGCTTGTCCGGGATTCACTGGTCCTGTTGGATTAAATTGTAAAGTTGTTATTGATGAAGAAGTTAAATTAATGCATAACTTTGTAGTTGGAGCTAATGAAGAGGATTATCACTTTATTAATTGTAATATTGATGATATTAAGTATGATGTTTCTGGAGATATATCTAATGTTATTGAAGGAGATATTTGTCCTGATTGTGGTGGGAAACTATACTTTAAGAAGGGTATTGAAATTGGTAACTTATTTAAATTAGGTACAAAATACTCTGAAGCATTAGGATTAACTTATTTAGATAAAGATAATAAAGCAAATCCTGTTGTTATGGGAAGTTATGGTATTGGACCAGCTAGAGTTATTTCATCAGTTGTTGAGCAAAATAATGATGAACATGGTATAATATTTCCAGTCAGTATTGCTCCATATTCTGTATGTATCGTTGTAACTAATGTTAAAGATGAAGATGCATTAAACTATGCTTATAGTCTAGAAAAAGAATTAGAAGAAGCTGGAATTGATGTGTTAGTAGACGATAGAGATGAAAGAGCAGGAGTAAAATTCAATGATATGGATTTACTTGGTATACCTTTCAGAGTAACTATAGGTAGAGCTTTTAAAGATGGTGAAGTAGAATTTAAATTAAGAAGAGATAGTGATTCTACTAATATAAGTACTGATAAAATAGTTAAAACAATAAAGAAAGCTATCGAGAAAGATTTATAGAATGAAGAAATTTTTATTATACTTATTTACATTTTTATTAGTTTTTATAGAATCTGTTTCAGATTGGGCAGATAACTATTTTGGAGATGTTAACTTTTCGGAGATCTTATTTCAATTAAGATCTCCTTTGGCTGCTACAGAATCTTCTGTAATGAATGCTTTTTTCTTAAAAAGTTTATTACCTAGTGTAATTATTTCATTTATAGTTTTCTATCTATTTAGTTTATTGTTTAAATATATAAAGGATGATAATAAGAAGATTCTTAAGATAGTAGTAGTTATATCTATAATTATTATTTCTATATTTGATGTTGTTCATGTATTAAATAAGTTTGATTTCTTTAATTACGTTAGTGCTCAAACTACAAAGTCTACTTATATTGAGGATAATTATGTGGATCCAAAATCTGTTTCTATTAAATTTCCTGAGAAAAAGAAAAATTTAATTTATATTTATGTTGAATCATATGAATCTAGTTTTTTTAGTAAAGAATTAGGTGGTGTAAAGAGTGAAAATTTATTAGAACCTATAACTCAATTAACTAAAAATAATATTAATTTTTCTAATTCAGATAAATTTGGTGGAGCAAGAGATATAAATGAAACTAATTGGACTAGTGCTGCGATGACTGCTCAAAGTACAGGACTTCCTTTAAAACTTAGACTTGATAATTCTGATATGTTAGAAGAATATACTTCAATTGGAGATATTTTACATGATAATGGATATTATAATGAATTTATCATGGGAAGTGATGCTTCTTTTGGTTATAGAGATTTTTTATTAGAAGGGGAATCATACGATAAAATACTTGATTATAATGAAATGATTGATATGGGATATATATCAGCTGATTATAAAGAATGGTGGGGAGTTGAAGATAAGAAAGTCTTTGAAATTGCAAAATCTGAATTAGATAAGCTTTCTGAAAAGGATAATTTTAATTTACAGATTCTTACTAGTAATACACATGTACAAGATGGTTATTTAGATAAGAGTTGTCCTACTAAATTTGAAGATAAATATTCTAATTCTATTTATTGTACAGCTACTGAGATAAATGAATTTATTGAGTGGTTGAAAACTACTGATTATTATGATGATACAGTAATTGTAATTACTGGAGATCATATTACTATGCAAAATAATTATTTTGAAGAAGATGATTCTAGAACTATATATAATCTATTTATTAATACTAAGAGTACTTTTTATAATACTAATAGAGATTTTAGTACTATGGATATGTTTCCTACTACTTTATCTGCTATGAATGTTAAAATTGAAGGAGATAGATTAGGTTTAGGAACTGATTTATTTAGTGGAGTTGAAACATTGATAGAAAAAGATGGTTATGATAAGTTTAATGATAGTATGAGTAATTATAGTAAATTTTATTATGAGAAAATGAGGTGATAATATGCTTTTACCTGATCAAAGGGAAGAGGGGTCTGTTTATAAAAAAATTTATAAAACTAGAGATTTTAAATTAAAAGATGATGATATTAACAGATATAGTGGAAAAACTTTTTTTCTAAAAACTTATGGTTGTCAAATGAATGAAAGAGATTCTGAAACTTTAGTTGCGATACTTGAAAGTTTAGGTTTTAGTGAAGAAAAAGATTATACTAAAGCAGATTTATTATTACTTAATACTTGTAGTATTCGTGAAAATGCTCATAATAAAGCTTTTGGAATGTTAGGTAGATTTAAACATTTAAAAGAAAAAAGACCTGAAATAATTGTTGGTTTATGTGGATGTATGGCACAAGAGCTAAATGTTTGTGAAGAAATAATGAAAAACTATAAATTTGTTAATTTAATATTTGGTACTCATAATATAGATAGATTACCTGAATTATTAGATGAAGCAGTAGCAAAAAATTCACAACAAATAGAGGTATTATCTAGAGAAGAAGATTTAGTAGAAGGTATGCCTGTTATTAGAAGTAATAAATATAAAGCATATGTTAATATTATTTATGGTTGTGATAAATTTTGTACTTATTGTATAGTTCCTTATACTAGGGGAAGAGAAAGAAGTAGAAAAAAAGAAGATATTTTAAAAGAAGTTAAATCTTTAGTAGATGATGGTTATAAAGAAATAACAGTATTAGGACAAAATGTTAATGCATATGGAAAAGATTTATATGATGATTATCATTTTGGAGAGTTATTAGAAGATATTGCTAAGAGTGGAATTCCTAGAGTTAGATTTATGACATCTCATCCTTGGGATTTCACTGATAAAATGATTGAAGTTATTTCAAAATATCCTAATATTATGCCTAGTATACATTTGCCTGTTCAAAGTGGTTCTAATAGAATACTTAAATTAATGGGAAGAAGATATACAAAAGAGTCTTATTTAGAATTATTTGATAAGATTAAGAATAATATTCCTGGAGTGTCTGTTTCAACTGATATAATAGTTGGTTTTCCTGGTGAAGAGGAAGAAGATTTCTTAGAAACTATGGACTTAGTTAATTATTGTAAGTTTGATAATGCTTTTACTTTTATTTATAGTGAAAGAGTAGGTACTCCTGCTTGTAAATTAAAAAATAATATTCCTATGGAAGTTAGAGAAGAAAGACTACAAAGATTAAATGAAGTTGTTAATAATTATTTTTTAGAAAATAATAATAGATTATTAAATACTGAATTGCCTGTATTAGTTGAAGGAATAAGCGATAAGAAGAATATGTATTATGGATATAGTGATACTAATAAGCTTATTAATTTTACTAGTGATTCTCCTCTTAATCTTGGAGATATAGTTAATGTAGTTATTACTGAAGTTCATACTTGGAGTTTAGATGGAAAAGTTAAATGAAATAATTGATTATATTACTAATAGTTCTGAATATAAAAAGTGTATTAGTTTAAAAGATAAGATGAGTAATAATACTAAATTAATGGATAAAATTAATAAGGTAAAAGAATTACAAAAAAGATATATTAAGAGTAATGATTTATCTATAAAAAAAGAATTAGATTTGTTAATAGATGAATTGAATGATGAACCTTTATATTATAATTATATGAATAATTTAGAGAAGGTTAATGAAATGATTAGTTTTGTTAATGATGAGTTAAATGATTATTTTTATAAAGTAATTAATGAAGATTAATATCTTCTTTTTTTTGTGTAAATTTTGTGTAAACACTATATTAAAATAAAATGTAAATATTGGTAAATTGATCTAAAACAATTATAATATATAATGAGGTGGAAAAATGAAAAAAATATTAAGAATAATTGCTTTTATAATTGTTTTTGTAGGAATAGTTTATATACCAATTGTAAATGCTGAGAATAAAACTATTAAAGATATTGGAATAGAATTAGATACTGAAAATATTAAAGAGTTTACGTTTGATGGTTCTAAGTATAAATCAAATATTTTAGTTGGAAATAATGAAGAAGATGAAGAAAAGGAAGAATATTTAATTGAATATGGTAAGAAATATACTGTAACATATCCTGATGCTATAAGTTTTTTTGGTAAAAATATTACTATGAAAATTGATGCTGTTTTTAATAGACCTGAACAAATGGGTACAAATCCAGAACCTATGAACTCTATTATGTTAAATAATGGGTCATTTAAATTAAGAACTAGATCTGCTATGGGAGGAGCTTCTACTGTAATATCTGCAAAAGAAAATAGACCAAGAATTGATTTTAAAATTTATTTTTTTGATGAAGATGGAAATCCTTTTAGATATAGTGGGTTATTTGGTTTTGCTGATCCTGATGGTTCTGAATATGAAATGGATTTAAAAGATAGAGCAGTTTATTATATTGATGCAGAATCAAATGGTGCTAATGCAACACCTGAAGATCCTCATTTTAGTGAAAGTTTTTATGTTAAAGATAATGGATTATTTTGGTCTGATAATAATTATAGTGATGTATATAAAGGCCCTTTATATGAATTTAGTGGTCCTATATTTTTATTAGAATTAGATGATACTTCAGAATTTGAATTTAGTTCATATCCTAGAAATGATACTTTATATCTTCCATATTTATATGCATTGACTTATGATTTTAATATTACTTATAAACTTGAAGGTTGTGAGCATAATCCTGATAATCCAAGAAAGTATACTTCTGGTTCTAAGGTAATTATTAAAAATCCATTAGTTAAGGATGGATATAGATTCTTGGGATGGGAAGAAGGAAATACAATAGAAGCTTGGGAACTTGGAGATAAAACATTTACTGGTAAATGTGAAAAAATTCCACCAATTGATAATCCAAAAACAGGAACATATTTATTATTTTTATTAATTCCATTATTAGGAACTTTTGTAGGATTATATTTATTCAAAAGAAATGTTTTTAATAAATAATATTATTTTTTAGAGAATGACTATAAATAGTCTTTTTCTATTACTTAAATAGCGAAGATTATTATCTTCGTTTTTAATTGACTATTTATTTTTTGAAATGTATAATTTATATAGAATAGGTTGGTGGTATCATGGGTACTGAAGAAAAGAAATTAGATAATAACAATAATGCTACAGATAACCATATTTTTGTTACTGATGATGAAGGTAAAAAGTATAGAGCTGAAGTTTTTGATATTTTTAAAGTAGATGGATATGAGGACAATGAATATATAATGTATTCTTTTGGTGAAAGTGTAGATGATTCTAATGAAAGAGTATATATTTCTAGAGTTGTTGAATCTGGAGATTCTTATAATCTAACTGAAATTAGTGATGAAAAAGAATGGGAAGCTGTTAATAAAACTATTCAAGCTAATTTGGAGAGTTTAGGTGAGGATAATGATTAGTGAAGATACTAAGATTATTTATGTTAATGTATTAGCGAGAGAATTATCTAGATTACAGTCTGAATTACCTCATGTTAGATATATGGCTAATCAATCTAAAATTATGAGTGAATATTACATGAAGCGAGAATTATCTCTAAATGCTCAAATTGATCAGGTAAAAAAAGAGATTGAAAAAGCAAAAAACGGAGAGTTTACTATGATTCCTGAAAAAGGAAATAAAGTTACTAGAATAGATAGTAAACTAACTGATGTAGTTGATGAAACTGATAAATTAAATAATGAGATAAGTGAATTGAGTGAACAAGCAGCTAATACTAATGATTCTATAGAAAAAACTAAGATTTTAGCTGAAATAAGGACTAAGAGTGCTAGATTAAGAAAATTACAAACTAAACGTATAAAATTTAGTAATAGACAAAGAAGTATTTTACTTCGTAAGAATAAAAAAGAAAGCTTGAAGCGTAGAGTTCTTGCTGAACAAGAGGTTAGAGTTGCTAGAAGTGAAATGAAAGCTAAAGAAACAGATGAAAAACAAATGAATCTTAAAGATAATTTAGTTAATGATTTAGTTGTCGATAAGGCTTTAGATGTTAAGAGAAGAGCTAATGAGTGGAAAGCATCATTTGATAGAGATGTGTTGGATAATATGAGAAATAGCAAATTTGTTGGTATTAAGGGAGCAAGAGCTATAGCTATTGCTAAAACTGCCGGACAAAGACTTAGAGATAGAATTAATCCTGCATTATCAGAATTAAGTAAAATGATTAGACCTGAAGAGAGGACTAGTGAACCTAGAGTAGCAGCAGCAACCAGATAATGGTTGCTTTTGTTAATAAAAAATGGTTGACAAGTTCATACGTTTAATATATAATAATATCGATATTTGAAAGGAGGAAATGAAATGGCAGTAAAATTAAGATTAAAAAGAATGGGTGCTAAAAAAAGACCTTTTTATAGAATTGTTGCAACTGATTCTCATAGAAAAAGAGATGGAGAATATATTGAGTTAATTGGTACTTATGAACCTATTAATGATAGCAAAGTAAATATCAATGAAGAAGTAGCATTAAAATGGTTAAATAGAGGAGCTATTCCTTCTGATACAGTAAGAAGTATTTTATCTAAAGCAGGTATTATGAAGAAATTCGCTGAATCTAAAGATAAGAAGGATAAGTAATTATGGATTTAGTAGAATTAACTGAATATATTATTAAAAGTATTGTTAATGATGAAGAAGCTGTTAGTGTAAAAGAATTTGATTCTGAAGATGAAAATACTATGGTTATTCAAGTTGTTGTTGCTGAAGATGACATGGGTAGAGTAATTGGAAAAAATGGTAAATGTGCTAATGCTATTAGAACTTTAGTTCAAGCTAGCAGTGCTTTAAAAGATAATAAATATATAAAGATTAATATTGATAAATTTTAATAAAAAAGATAACTTTAATTAGTTATTTTTTTTATTATATTGGTGATATTTTAAATGCACTTTTAATTTTTCTTTTATTATTATATAATGATATAGAGGTAATTGTATGGATGGAGAATTAAAAATACCTAACCATGTTGGAATAATAATGGATGGTAATGGTAGATGGGCAACTAGTCGTGGACTAAAAAGAACTGCTGGACATAAAGCAGGTTCAGAAAATTTAAAAAAATTATGTATTCATATTGCTGATAAAGGAGTTAAGTATTTATCAGTATATGCTTTTTCAACAGAAAACTTTAAAAGAGAAAGATCAGAAGTAGATTTCTTAATGAATTTATTTTTTACTGTCTTCAATAGAGAGTTTGATTTTATAATGGAAAAAAAGATTAAAGTTGTTTTTTCTGGAAGAAGGGAACCTCTATCTGATAAAGTATTAAAAGCAATGGATAAAATAATGGAAGATACTAAGGATTTTGATGGATTAACATTTAATATATGTTTAAATTATGGTTCTGTTTATGAAATTGCTGATACTACTAAGAAGATTTGTGAAATGTATAAAAATGGAGAAATTGAATTAGATGATATTGATCCTGATTTTGTACAACATAATTTATATCAAGATTTGCCTCCTCTTGATTTTGTTATTAGAACTAGTGGTGAATTAAGACTTAGTAATTTTATGATGTATCAAGCAAGTTATGCAGAGTTTTATTTTCCTCAAGTATTATTTCCAGATTTTAATGAAGAGGAATTTGATAAAGCTTTATTAGCTTATAATCATAGAGATAGAAGATTTGGAGGTATTCATGAAAACAAGAATAATTAGTGCTATTGTTATGATAGTAATACTTTTACCTGTATTAGTATTGGGTGGAACTATCTTTAAAGTTGTTGTTGCAACTTTAGGAGGATTAGCTTTATATGAGATGATTCATATAAAAGATAAGAATAATGATGTTCCTGTTTATATGAAAATATTTGCATATTTAGCATATTTATTTCTTTGTTTAAATAATGCTTCATTTCATACAAATTATTATACTGTTAGTTATCAATTGATAGCTTTAGTTATATTCTTATTTATAGTTCCAGTAATATTTATTAATGATAATGAAAAATATAGTTTTTTGGATGCTATATGGTTAACTGGAATTACTGTGTTTATTGGATTTGCTTTTAATTTATTAATACTAATAAGAAACTATGATATTAATTATTTCTTATATTTAATATTGATTACTATTATTACTGATACATTTGCGTTATTTACAGGTAAATATGTTGGTAAACATAAACTATGTCCTAAAATTAGTCCTAAAAAGACTGTGGAGGGTTCAATTGGAGGTACTTTGATGGGTACTTTTGTTGGAGTAGCTTTTTATTTAACTGTAATTAATAGTTCTATTTCACTTTATTATATAATTCCTATTACAGTTTTATTATCTTTAGTTGGTCAATTAGGAGATTTGGTTTTCTCATCTATAAAAAGATATTTTGATCAAAAAGATTTTGGTGATTTAATTCCTGGACATGGTGGGGTTTTAGATAGAGTTGATAGTTTAATATTTGTAGCATTAGCTTTTATAATTATTATTGAATTAATATAGGAGGGATAACTTGACAATTATTATTAACATATTATTATTTATTGTTATTCTTGGCTTTATTGTATTTATTCATGAATTTGGACATTTTACTTGGGCTAAGATTTGTGGAGTATATGTATATGAATTTGCGATAGGTATGGGTCCAAAAATATGGAGTCATAAGGGGAAAGAAACAGAATATTCTTTAAGAGCAATTCCTATTGGAGGATTTTGTGCTTTAGCTGGAGAAGATGTTGAAGATGATGATTTAAAAAAGATTCCTAAGAATAAAAGATTACAAGATAAGAATCCTTTTCAAAGATTTTTAATAATGTTCTTTGGAGCAGGAAATAATTTTATTAGTGCATTTTTAATACTATTTTTTATAGCTTTAATATTTGGTGGTAATACTATGAATCCTGTTATTACTGAAGTAGCAGAGAATAGTGCTGCAGAAAAAGCTGGTTTAAAAGAGGATGATAGAATAGTTGAAATAAATGGTACTAAAGTTGTTTATAGTGATGATATATCTTTATTTTTAGCTGTTTCTGATCCAACTAAAAAAACTACAATTGTTGTAGATAGAGATGGTAAAGAAGAGACTATTAAAGTTAAGCCTAATAAAACTAAAGTTGATGGAAAAGAAACTTATGTATATGGTATTGCGATAGAACAGGAAGAAACTCATGGTTTTGTAGCTAGTCTTTCTTATATGATTCATAAAGGGGCATCATTATTTAGACAAATGTGGTATACAGTTAAATTTTTATTTACTGGAGTTGTTGGAGTTAATGATTTAAGTGGACCTGTTGGAATCTATTCTATTGTTGGTCAACAAAGAGAGGCTGGATTAAAGTCAATATTATTCTTAGTGGCTTATTTAAGTATAAATGTTGGATTTATTAATTTACTTCCTTTACCAGCGTTTGATGGTGGACATATTATATTTATATTAATTGAGATTTTAAGATTTGGTAAGCCTGTTAATCCTAAGATAGAAAATTATATTCATACTATAGGTATGATACTACTGATGATACTTATGCTGTATGTAACGATTCATGACATAATTAGACTATTTTAGTTTATTATGTCTTTTTTTTCTTTCTTGTTTGTTGTATAATTTAATAAGATAGGAGGGAAGCTTCTATGTTGATTAAAGTAGAGATTATTGTTCTTGCTATTATTGCTGTCCTTTCTTTTATAACTGGAGTTGTAATTAATATTATTGATATATATCATGGTAAAAATATAAAAAAGAATAGTAAAAGTGATATTAAAGGGCAGTATGAAGAAAAATTAGATGAAATAATTAAAGAGAATGCTGTTAGGGATGAAGCTGTTTTAGAAGGAAAAACAATTGTTGACATAAATGTTCCTAAAATTGAGGAATTAGATAATAATGTTGGAATTGCTTTAACACCTTTAGAGACTGAAGAACCTATAGTATTAGAGATATTGGAAATAGAAGACGCTGATGATATTATTTGAAATGTGGTGATATAAATGTTTAAAATTTTAGCATATCTTTTTAATACTACTATGAATGGTTTTACATTTATTCTTAACATTATTTATACAGGTGTTAGTACAATTCTTATTTCTGTATTAAAAGTATTAAATAAAATATTTAAAAATAAATTTGATAAGCCTATTAATAAATTACTTGAAAAAGATAGACCTGAAGCTATTTTGCTTGCTTGTATTTATATTTTGAGTTTTACTACTATTTTTAGTTTAATATATTCTCCTGGACAAAAAGTTGTTGATTTATCTAAAAATGATGATATTCCTAAGGTAGAAGAAAAGGTAGAAGAGGCTCCACCTCAAGATGAGAGCATTATTGCTGATTACTCATATGCTAGATTTAGTAAAATGAGTTTGAGCGAAGTAGATTTTAATTGGTTACAAAGTATTAATGAACAGACTGTTGCATGGATTAGTGTTGATGGTACTAATATTAATTATCCTGTTGTTTTAACTTCTGATAATGACTTTTATTTAACTCATAATTTTACTAAAGATTATACACATAATGGTTGGATTTTTATGGATTATAGAAATAGACCTATGAGTGATTATAATGTTATATTTTATGGACATAATTTATTAAATAAAGGTGGATTTGGTAGTGTTAGTAAATTATTCACTAAGAAATGGTTTAATAATACTTCTCATAATATTATTGTTTTAACTCCTGGTAAAAAATATACTTATAAAATATTTAGTGTTTATATAAGTGAGCCTGTAGTTGATTATCTACAAGTTGATTTCTATAGTGATAGTGAATATCAAAATTGGTTAAATGGTCTTGCTGGTAAAGATACAATGGGATTTGGTGAGACTGTTAGTGCAAGTGATAAAATAATTACTCTATCTACTTGTACAGAAGATAATAAAGGTAGAAAAGTTGTACATGCTAAATTAATTAACGAAGAAGCTTTTTAAAAGACTAGTAATAGTCTTTTTTCTTTTTTAGTGTATAATAATTTTAGGAGGTATAAGTATGATTGTTAGTGTTTTAGTAGAAGTTTCTAGTAGTAATGTTGATAAGTGTTTTGATTATCTTGTACCTCAAGAGTTAGAAAATGATATAAAAATAGGGGTTAGAGTTAATGTTCCTTTTGGAAGAAGAGAAATAGTTGGTTTTGTTTTAGGAATAAAAGATGATAGTGATATAGATAATTTAAAATATATAAATTCTATTGTTTCTGAAGAGGTTGTATTAAATGATGAAATGTTAGAATTAGGAAAACAATTGAAAGAAATGACTTTATCTACATTAATTTCTTGTTATCAAGTTATGCTTCCAAAAGCATTAAAAGCTCATGATAATTCTATCAATAAAAAATTTGATACCTATTATTCTATTAATAAAGATATAGATTTAAATGATTATAAATTTAATAATAAACAATTAGAAATAATTAATAAATGTAGTAAGGGTAGAATAAAAAGAAGTGAATTGGTTGATATTAGTATTAGTTCTTTAAATACTTTAAAGAGTAAGAATATTTTAATTGAAGAAAAAATAGAATCTTATAGATTAGATCATTCTAATGAAAATATTATTAAACATGAATTAACTCCTTTACAAAGAAAAGTATATGATGAATTTATTTCTTATGATGATTTAGTTCCTACACTCCTTTTTGGAGTGACTGGTTCAGGTAAAACTGAAGTATATATGGAAATAATTGATTATTATTTAAATCTTAATAAAACAGCAATTGTTTTAGTTCCTGAGATTAGTTTAACTCATCAATTATTAGATAGATTTAGTGATAGATTTGGTAATAAAATAGCTGCTTTGCATTCTGCTTTAAGTGACGGGGAAAGATATGATGAATATAGAAGAATAGAGAGAGGAGAAGCTTCTATTGTAATAGGAGCAAGAAGTGCTATATTTGCGCCTCTTAAAAATATTGGTGTAATTATTATTGATGAAGAACATAGTGATTCTTATAAACAAAGTGATTCTAATCCTAGATATAATGCTAAAGATATTGCTTTGATTCGTTCTAAATATCATAATGCTAAAGTATTATTTGGTTCAGCTACTCCTTCATTAGAAGTAATGGCTAGAGCTGAAAAAGGGGTATATCACTTATTAAAATTAGATAAAAGAGTTAATGGAAAAGAACTTCCAGAAATTAGTATTATTGATATGAATAATGAAATAAAAAGAAGTGTTGGTCATTTTAGTAAACCTTTAATTGATGAAATAAATAATAAAATTAGTTTGGGTGAACAAGTTATATTACTTCTTAATCGTAGAGGATATTCATCTTTTGTATCTTGTAAGAATTGTGGTTATACATTTAAATGTCCTAATTGTGATATTACTCTTACTTATCATAAAAGTAGTAAGACACTAAGATGTCATTATTGTGGATATGCTACTAAAGAACAGATTATTTGTCCTGAGTGCCATGAAAAATCACTTTCTCCTTTGGGCGTTGGAACTGAGAGAATTGAAGAAGAATTAAAAAAACTTACTACAGGTAAGATACTTCGAATGGATTATGATACGACTAGTCGTAAGGGTATGCATGAAAAAATGATTAATTCTTTTCGTAATCACGAATATGATGTATTATTAGGTACTCAAATAGTTAGTAAAGGACTTGATTTTCCTCTAGTTACATTAGTTGGTGTAATTAATGCTGATACATCACTTAATATTCCAGATTTTAGAAGTAGTGAAAATACTTTTTCTTTACTTAATCAAGTTAGTGGAAGAGCTGGAAGAAGTGATAAGACTGGTAAAGTATTAATACAAACATATAATCCTGATCATTATGCTATAAAGTATGTTAAATATAATAATTATTTAGGTTTTTATAAAGAAGAAATGAATATTAGAAAAGTATTAAAATATCCTCCTTATTATTATATTTGTTTTGTAAAAATAAGCGGAAAAGACAATTCAATCGTTTTTAATGAGTCTAATAAAATTAAAAGAAGTTTAGATAGAAATTTAAATAATAATATTATTTTAGGACCTTCTGAATTATTTAGAATTAATAATACTTATAGATATGGTATTTATATTAAGTATAAAAATATTGATAATATTAAAGAAATATTATCTAAAATAATTGATCATTATAAGAATAATAGTTATGTAAAAATAGATATAGACTTTAATCCTACACATTAGTGTAGGATTTTATTGATATTTATGATAATATATAAGTAAGAATAGAGGTGAGTAGTTATGGAATTCTTTGATAATAAAGGTAATAACTATAGTGAAGAACAAAATCAAGAAAATCTTAATATTAATGATAGTGATAATGGTGTTGATGTTAATAGAAAGAATCAAGAAGAATATAGAGATTTAATTAATAAGAGTACTACTGATAGAAGTAATTTTTATGATAAAGATAATGTTGTAGTTAAACTTATTTTATTAGTATTATTTATTTTTATTGCTGTTATGGCATTTTTCTATATAAGTAGAGGTACAAATTAGGAGATATTATGTTTAAAGAACTATTAAAAAGAGAGGATATTATTAATTTTATTACTGATTTATATAATAAAGATGTATATCGTAATAAAGTAAATGCTGATCAATATGATTTGATTGGTATCTTTTATGATGCTTTATTTAAATATAGTATTATTGTTGATAATATAATGCATTTTGATAGTTACTTTGGAGAATTAAAATATTTATTTAAAAAATTGGATAAATTAGATGATATTAATGATGGTATAAATAAATTACTTAGTAAAATTATTATTACTAAACTAGGATGTAATAGTAAAGAGTCATTTATAAAATATATTTATGATAAATATATTGTTAATGGATATATGATGCATGCTTATAGTGATATTTATACTGATGATATTAATAAGAATGGGTTTATTATTAATAGTTATAAAAATTTATATAATGACTTTAATAATTTAAAAAATGATTTAATAAACGAAAATATTAATATTATTGATAAAGATTTTAATGATAATGTTATATATTTAACTGATAATATGAAGACTGCTTATTATTATTCAGTTAGAAGTCCTTATTACTTTTATGATTTAATATGTAATGATGATTTAGTAAGGTATAAAGATGCTTATTTAAAGAAAGATTATAAAAAGTGTTTATCTAATATTAAGAAAGTAATTAGTAGTAATTATATTTCTGGTGATTTAGGTGAAAGAATAATTGATCTTTTTAATAAAGAATGGAATCTTCTTAATAATGATAGTGTTAATTCATCTATTATGTTAGTTAGAAGAGATAAGTTAAAAATGGATGAATTTGATTTAGATAAGTTTATTCAAAAATATAATACTGAAAATTATGATGTTATATTTGATAGGTTAGTTAATAATAATTATACTAATTATAAATATGAGTATAATATTAAGAATGATGATATAGAAATAATTAGTTTTTCTAATAATTTTGTTAAATCTAATAATTATAAAATAAAAGATGATGATTTTAGTTTATATGATGATTTTGTAGGTAATCATGGTGTTGTATCTATATTAATGCTACTAGGTGTATTATTCTTAACTATAGGATTATTATTAGTAATTATAAATATTGTTTGATTTTATTTGATAATTATTTTACTATAACTACTTAGGAGTGATAATATGAAGATTGTTTTTATGGGAACGCCTGTCTTTGCGACAAATATATTACAAAGTTTAATTGATAATTATGATGTTATTGGAGTAGTTAGTCAACCTGATAAAGAAGTTGGTAGAAAAAGAATACTTACTAATACTCCTGTTAAAGAATTAGCTTTGAATAATAATATAGAAGTATTTCAGCCTGTAAAGATTAGAAATGATTATCAAAAGATTATAGATTGGAATCCTGATTTAATAGTTACTTGTGCTTATGGACAAATTATTCCTAAAGAAGTATTAGATATACCTAGATTAGGTTGTATAAATGTACATGCTTCTTTATTACCTAAATATAGGGGTGGTGCGCCAATTCACAGAGCTATTATTAATGGAGATAGTGAGACAGGTATAACTATTATGTATATGGATGTTGGAATGGATACAGGAGATATAATTAGTAAGAGATCTATTCCAATAGAAATGGATGATAATTTAGAAACTTTATCTGATAAATTAAGTAAATTAGGTAGTGAATTATTAATAGAGGTATTACCTTCAATAATAGATGGTACTAATACTAGAGAAAAACAAAATGAAGATGAAGTAAGTTATGCTTATAATATTAAGCCTGAAGATGAAATTATTGATTTTAGTAAATCAACTATAGAAATATATAATTTAATTAGAGGATTATCTCCTAGTATTGGAGCATATTTTATGATGGATGATAATCGTACTAAGGTATTTAAGAGTAGAATAGGTACTAATAAGTATGATAAGCCTGGAGTAATCTTTCAATTATATAAAGATGGTATAGGTATTAGTACTGGAGATGGAGAAATAATCCTAGAAGAAATTCAACCTTTTGGAAAGAAAAAAATGGATGTATCTAGTTATTTAAATGGAATAGATAAGAATAAATTAATAAATAAGGTGTTGTAATGAAAAATTTTATTGATAATATGAATGAAATTGGATCTACTACTAAAGGAAAGGCTTTGCTTTTCTTTTTAGCGTTTATTTTATTTCTTGTTTTTATTGGGATTTTTTCTAGGACTGTAGGTACTACTAATCCTGAAGAGTATTATAATACTGTTACAAATGATTCTTCATGGGATAGTTTGTTAGATGCTAATTACAGATATAAATATAAAATAAATCTAGATGGGGTTGAAACAACAATAGAAGGTAAAATAAATGAAAGTACCGAAATGTTTACAATTACTACTGGGGAAGAAAGTAGAGAGTATTTTAGAAGTTTAGATAACTTTTTGATTAATACTGATGGCACTTGGATTAAGTGTGATAATCCTAATAGTTTTTATAAATTCACTAATATTGATTATGTTGATAAGTTAGTTAAGAATTCATCTTTTTCTAATAAAACGGATTATGAAAGTGGAAAAGTAATTTATAATTTTTTAATAAGTTCTAATACTATTAATGAATTATTAGATGGTAATATTACTGATTATGATGATATTCCTAGTGAAGTTGGTGTTATATTTAAGACTGATAATAATATAGATCATGTTAATTTTAAATTTAGTAATTATTGTCATACTATTGGTTCTTGTACTAATAATTTTGATATAAAATTAGAATATTATGATATAGGAAAAGTTGATAATATTAAAAATCCTATTGGTGATTTAGAAAATAATTAAAAAAAGGAACAGATTATATTTTTCTGTTCCTTTTATTATTATCATTATTTAATTCTATTTTTTTAATAGGTGTTTTGATTTCTTTTTTCTTTTCTTCACTTACTCTTATTAATTGGCCTTCTTCAATAAATAATGGTTCATATTCACAATTATGTTCTAAAGAATTTATTACTCTATTATATAAATCTGTATTTTCTCTAGTTGATAGTCTTTTCATTTCTAAGAAAGATAATATAGATTTTGCTTCTTTTGCTTTATATACTTGTGGTTTTTTAGCAAGATCATTTATAATTTCTTTTTCTTCTGCTGTAAATAAAGGTTTATCTTCTTCTGAAACATTTATTAATAATTGAGCGATTTGTAATGGTGAAAGTGCTATTATATCGCCTTCTTGTAGAGATGTTATTGATTTAGCTAATGATTCTCTATTTTGTTTGAAAAGAGTTGCGGTATTAGCTGCTTCTGTTATTCTATCATATAATTCATCTGGGATAACATTGCCATTTAAAGTTATAGTATTTGCTATTGATTTACTTAATACTTTTTTTTCTAATGATTGTAATTGTGCTAATACAAAATCTCCACTTTCGTTATATGCTTTTTTAAAATCTTCTATATCAATATCAAGCGTAGCAACAATTTCTTGTGTTTTTTTGTCGATGTCTTGGATAGCATCTAGTTCTTTTCTTTTTGTTAACATTCTTTTTAAAGTATTTTTTTCCATATTACCAACCTCTCTTTTTTTCAGCTGTATATTTTATCATATTACATTGAAAATGTCAATTTCTTTTGCTATCATTATAATAGGTGAGAAGGATGGCAGGGCAAATAAGTTTATATGCTTCTGATGATGTTGCTATTAGGACAGAAGGATCTGTTTTATATGATGAAGGTCCTAATGCAACTGTAGGAGATATTTATGAATTTGATATACAACTACAACAATTTAGTAGTTCTTTTAGTGATGCTTATCTTGAATATTTAAAATTATGTTCTTTAGGAGCAAATAATATTGTATTTACTTATTTACCTGTTAGAAATAGTTCTCTTACTTTTTCAGGTGGGTCTGTACCTTTGAATTTAAGACATATTTTACATGGATATGGTTTTCCTACGTTTTCTTCTGGAGATGGATCAAACACTCTACTATATGATATGGTTGATACTATTCGTAATAATGTAGTCCCATTAGGTGGAGCTGATAGTAGTGTTGTTCAGTATAATAGTGATATTTTAAGAATGCTTCATAGAAGAATGGATTTATTGGATGCTACTAGTACTGACTTTGATTCTATTGGTAACTTTTTTTATTTATTATCTATGGATAATTTATATGGTGAAAATGTACTAGATGGATTAATAGATTGTGAAGATTTTGGTATTAGATTACAAACATTAAGTTTAGTTAATAAATTGTTATATTTTAGTTATAAAGAAAGAAAAGTTGATTTAGAAATGATTAAATTATCTAGGCCTGATGATATTAAAAAAGATATGGCTTATATGATATTTGATCTAAAGCGATCTAATATAGGACTATATAAAAGTCTATTTGATGATCCTACTAATCAGGAATTAATAGATTATGTAGCAAGTCATGCTTCTAAACATTATAGTGGTACTAGAGATGTTAGTGATTTGATTAAGAATGGTAAAAGAGAATTTCTTCGTGTAGCAACTTTAAAAGTATTAGATAGATATCAAGATGGTTCACTTGATATGAATAAACTTGGAATTGATATTCCTGCTAAAATAAATAATTCTATACTTCAATATTATAGGAAGGTTTCTAAAGCATATAGAAATAATCCTTTAGATGTTGAAGAATTGAATGATACTATTCTTAAAGAAGATATTTCAATTAATGATATGATGAAATTTAAATATTATTTTGAAAATTATAAAAATGATGAAAATTATAATGAGTTAAAAGAATTATTTACTGAAAGATTTCATTTAGATAAAGATTTTAATATTGATGCTGCTATATCTAGTCAGTATATAAAATTAAGTAAAGACTTGAGTTTAGGAATAGGGGATCCTATGGATGTTTCTACTTTTGGTGGATTGTTGCATAGTATTTCTAGTGAAATAACAAGTAAAGTAAATGCTACTCATATTGGTATAGGTTTTAATAGTCCTAATAATTATTCTGATATTTTAGATTATATTGATTTGAGTGAAGATGATTTTAGATATTATAGACACGATACTGTAGATGCTATTCCTTCTATTGGATATGTTAAATCTAGATATTTAAGAGGTGATGATAATATTGCTGATTTACTTAGGGTAAAACAAAAACTTACTTCTAGTATAGTTAAACAAGTAATATTAAATACTCGTACTGTTAGTGAAGCTATGAGTGTACTTGATCGATATGGTTGTGGAAATTACTTAGATATTATTAATGCTATTATAGATACTCCTGAATGCATGGATGAATTAAAAGCTAAATTCTTACGTGGTGAAGCTGTTTTCAATATGTCTAGAATCTCACAAAAATGTGATGGTTTAAAAGGATTAGGAGATGCTATTGATAATAATTCTGGTGTTAAGATTATGACTGCTGTAGAAGATTTATATTATAGTGATACTGGTAATAATACTGCTCATTATGTAGATTCTAATTCTTATGATACTGTAGAAAACTATATTATGTTTATACCTGGTAGTGATCCAAATGTTGGAACTAGTGTTTATTTAGAATTAAAAGATATTGGTGGATTAGGTAATTATCAATTAGTTCCTGCTCATGTATATCCTAATCAAAGATTGGAATATCATAATTATGGTGGAAAAAGTAGAGTTGGTATTACTATTCATGTTGATTATAGATTTCAACATCTTCCATTAGATAGAGATAATACAAATTTTATTGGTTCTTCTTCATCTCCTCAAGATGTTCAATTACAAGAAATGTTAAATCCTAATTTTAATTATGGAACAGAAAGTGTTCATACAGGTGGTAGTAATGGTTTAGGAAGTGGTCATTAATGAAAGAAAAAAGTTTATTTTTAAATACATATTATTTTAAAATATCTGAAGAAAAAGAACGTAATAAAAATCTTTTATATGATTTCTTATATAATTCTGATTATAATGAATTTCATATTAATTCATATGTTATAGCATTAAGTTTATTTACAGATTATAAGAACTTTAGAAATGATTATATTGATTTAAAAAAATATAGTAAACTAAGTAAAATATTAAAAGATTTTTATACTGGAAATAATAAACAATTTACTATTACTAGAAGTGAATTAAAAGAAATGGTTGAATTAAGTGATAGTTATCGTTTATCTAAGGAAGATAATGAAAAGATAATAAGAGGATATTTACAATATAAAAAAGATTATAAAGATTATTTAGATGTTTTATTAGATATTAATAAACAGATATAAGATTTATAATCTTTTTCTTATGGTATAATATTTCTAGGTGATTAGATGTCTAATATTTATAGTAATGAATTAGATGATTTTGAAAGTTATTTTGAATCTATAGGTGATAAAAAGTTTCATGGTAAACAACTATTTAGATGGTTATATGAAAAAAAGATTAAAAATATAGATGAAATAACTGATATTAAAAAAGATATTCTTGAAAAAATTAAGTCTGATTTTTCATTTGAGATGATTAAGATTGTTAAAGTTGAAAAAGATGATGATACTAGAAAGTATTTATTTGAACTTGTAGATGGTGAACATATAGAAGCTGTTTTAATGATGCATGATTATGGTAAGAGTGTTTGTATTTCTTCTGAAGTTGGTTGTAACATGGGATGTAAATTTTGTGAGAGTGGAAGAAGAAAAAGAGTTAGAGTTCTTGAAGTATATGAGATGGTCGAACAAATACTTTTAATTGAAGAAGAATTAGGTGATAGGATAAGTCATGTTGTTATTATGGGTATTGGTGAACCTTTTGATAATTATGATAATATAATTAAATTTATTAAGATTATTAATAGTAATTTTGGACTTGCTATTGGAGCTAGACATATTACTGTTAGTACTTGTGGAATTGTTCCTAAAATTAAAGAGTTTAGTAATTTAGATTTACAAGTAAATTTAGCAATTAGTTTACATGCTCCTAATAATGAGATTAGAGATAAGATAATGCCTATTAATAAAGCTTATCCTTTAGAAGTGTTGATGCCTGCATTAAAAGAGTATTATTCTAAGACTAATAGAAGACTTACTATGGAATATATTATGTTAGATGGTGTTAATGATAGTGATGAGTGTGCGTTAGAACTTTCTAAACTATTAAAAGGTTTGAATTGTTAT
Organism: uncultured Erysipelotrichaceae bacterium; assembly: GCA_902789225.1. GTDB lineage: Bacteria > Bacillota_I > Bacilli_A > RF39 > UBA660 > RUG343. The sequence goes on along the minus strand of CADANC010000001.1, from coordinate 263,919 downwards.
GTTAATTTAATTCCTTATAATGAAACTGAAAATATTCAGTTTAAGCGTAGTAAAATGATACAAATCAGTAGTTTTTATGATATACTTAAGAAGAATGATATTAATGTTACAATAAGAAGAGAATTTGGTGGTAATATCAGTGCTGCCTGTGGACAGCTTAGAAGTAAGGAGGAGTTAAAATGAAATCCTTTTATTTAACTGATCCTGGAAAAGTTAGGGATCATAATGAAGATAGTGTAGTTATTGTAGAAGCAAATGGGTGTCAATTAATGGCTATTGCTGATGGAATGGGGGGACATCGTGCAGGTGAAGTTGCTTCATCTATTGCTATAAACTATTTAGGAAAACATTTTAAAGAAACATTTTTTGATTTAAGTAAAGTAGATGCTGTTAAATGGATTAGAGCTGCATATGAAGAAATAAATGGTTTAATATTTCAACATGAAAAGAATAATCCTGAGAGTAAAGGTATGGGAACTACTTTAGTAATGGCTATTTTGACTGAGAATTACTTACTATTTGGAAATGTTGGTGATTCTAGCGGTTTTGTTATGAAGGATGATGTTTTGCATAAAGTTACTTATGATCATACTCTAGTTAATTTGCTTGTTAGTGCAGGAGAATTAACTAAGGAAGAAGCTACTAATCATCCAAAGAAAAATGTTTTGATGAAAGCGCTAGGAGCTAGTGCAAAAGTTGATGTAGATATCTTTGATTGTAATATGGATATTAGTGAAATATTACTTTCTAGTGATGGATTAACTAATCTACTTGATAAAGATCAAATTAATAAAGTTTTATTAACTAAAGATTCTGTTGAAGAAAAAGTTAAGAAGCTTATAAATAAAGCTAATAACAGGGGTGGAACAGATAATATTTCGGTTGCTTATTTAGTACGCGAGGCAGGTGAAAACTAGTGGTAACTAAGGGTCAAAAAATAAATGATCGTTATGAAGTTATTAAGTCTATCGGCGAAGGTGGAATGGCCAATGTTTATCTTGGATATGACACTATACTTGATAGAAATGTAGCGATTAAAGTATTAAGAGGTGACTTATCTAACGATGAAAAATTTGTTAGACGTTTTCAACGTGAAGCTTTATCAGCCTCAAGTTTAGCTCATCCAAATATAGTTGAGATGTATGATGTTGGAGAAGATGATGGCCTTTATTATATAGTAATGGAATTTATTGATGGGGTTACATTAAAGCAATTATTAAAGAAACGTGGTACTTTAACTTTAAGTGAAACTATAGATATAATGTTACAACTTACTGATGGTATGGCACATGCCCATGATTCTTATATCATTCATAGAGATTTAAAACCTCAAAATATAATGATTAAGGATGATGGTCAAATTAAAATTACTGATTTTGGTATTGCGATGGCATTAAATTCTACTCAACTAACTCAAACAAATTCAGTAATGGGTAGTGTTCATTATTTACCACCTGAACAAGCTAGTGGTAAAGGAGCAACTGTAAAGAGTGATATCTATTCAATGGGTATAATCTTTTATGAATTATTAACTGGAAAGTTACCTTTCAAGGGAGAAAATGCTGTTGAAATAGCTTTGAAACAAATGAGAGATCCTTTTCCTAGTATTAGAGAAGAAGATGATGAAATACCTCAAAGTATAGAAAATATTATTCTTAAAGCTACTGCTAAGAATCCAAAAAATAGATATGAAGATTCTAGAAGTATGCATGAAGATTTATTAACTGCTCTAAATGAAGAAAGAATAAATGAACCTCCTATTAAATTTAAATATCCTGAACATGAAACTGATGAAACTAAAAAAATAAAGAAAATAGAGGATTTACCAAAAGATGATGATAGTGATATAGAAGATACTAAAGAGATAGTTAATAAAATAGATGATGTTGAAGATAAGAAAAGTAAAGTTTTGATAATTATCTTAGCTGTTATTTTAGCAATTGCTTTACTTACATTATTATTTGTATTTGTTATTTATCCAGCTTTAACTGCTGAAAAGGATGTTGTTATTCCTGATTGTAAAGGAAAAACTGTTAGTAAATGTGAACAACTTCTTCATGAAAAAGATTTGGAAGTTGCGACTAAAATAAAAACAGCATATTCAGATGAAATAGATAAAAATAAAGTTGTAAAAACTAATCCAGAATCAGGTAGAACTGTTAAAACTGGAACAACTATTACAATTTATAAATCTTTAGGATCAGAGAGTGTAGAATTAGAAGATTATGTTGGTAAGAATGTTAATGAAGTAAAAGCTATTTTAGAAGTAAAATATGAATTAAAAGTTACTGTAGAGAAAAAGGATGTAACTACTGCTGTAGATGATCCTGATGCAATTATTGAACAAAGCTTACCTGCTGGAACTAAAGTTAAGAAAGGGGATAAAATCACATTATATGTTGCTAATCAAGTAGATACATTCCCTAATATTGTTGGTGAAGGTTGGACTAGAGATGAAGTAGATGCATTTTGTACAAGATATGAACTTAAATGTTCATATAAGGAACAAGAAACTACTCAGTATGAGGAAGGAAAAATATTTGAACAAAGTATTAGACCTGGTACTAAAATTACTAAAGGAACAAATTTAACTCTTACTGTAGCAACTAAACCTAAAACTACACCAAAGACTTCTCCTACACCTAGTACAACTCCAACTCCTTCTCCTGGTGAAGAATAATATAAATAATTGGAGGTATTAAATGAAAGGACAAATCGTTAAAATAATAAGTGATTTACATTTTGTAAAATATGATAATAAGATTTATCCTTGTAAATGTAGAGGAATATTAAGACATGAACATATCACGCCACTAGTGGGTGAATATGTTCTTTTTGATGAAAAAGAATTGGTAATTAATGAGTTGTTACCTAGAAAGAATAGTTTTGATAGACCTAAAGTTTGTAATATTGATCAAGCGTTTATTATTACAAGTTTAGTTATTCCTGATTTTTCTCTTAATTTATTAGATAAATTTTTGATATTAATGGAACTTCATAATGTTAAACCTATCATAATTATTACTAAGACTGATTTAGTTAAAGATATGGATGATTATGAAGAAATATTTAATTATTATAGAAAAATTGGATATGAGGTTATTTATAATACAGAATTAGATAAAATAAAGAGTTTACTTGATGGAAAGATTAGTGTATTTACTGGACAGACTGGAGCTGGTAAAAGTACATTGATTAATAAATTAGATGATTCATATGATATAGAAACTGGAGATGTATCTATATCACTTGGTAGAGGTAGACATACTACTAGAGAAACTTCTATGTATGAGGTTTCTTCTGGATATATAATTGATACTCCTGGATTTAGTGCACTAGATTTAAATAATTATTCTAAAGAAGAAATTAGGAATGCTTTTATTGAGTTTAATAATTATCCTTGTGAATATCGAGATTGTTCTCATATAAATACAGAAAATTGTGGTGTAATTCAAGCAGTTTTAGATAATAATATAATTAAGAGTAGATATGATAATTATCTAAAATTTGTGGGAGATGATAGAAAATGAAAGTAAGTGTATCTTTTTTAAGTAGTGATAATATTCCTAGAGACTTAAAACTATTAAATGATACGGATTGTGATTTTATTCATGTAGATATTATGGATGGAATATTTGTTAAAAATAAGACAATGCCATGGAGTGAGATGAAAAATATATATAAATATACTGATAAAAGATTGGATGTTCATCTTATGGTTAGTGATCCAACCAAATATATAAAAAATTATTCATCTTTAAATACGGAATATATTACTATACACTCAGAAATACCTGGAGATGTAAATAGTTATATAAAATTAATAAAATCATATAATATTAAGGCTGGTATTGCGATTAAGCCTAATACTAATATTAGAGATATTATTCCTTATTTACCTTATGTTGATTTAATACTTGTTATGAGTGTTGAACCTGGTGAAGGGGGACAAGAGTTTATTTCTTCATCTTATGATAAAGTTAAAGAGATAAGACAATTACTTAAAGAATATAAACTTAATAATATAATTATTAACATAGATGGAGGAGTAAATGATAAGACTATATCTAAATGTGTAGATTGTGATATGGTTGTATCTGGTAGTTATATTGTAAAGAGTGATAATTTTCAAAATAAAATAGATAGTTTAAGATAATTTTGGTATAATGGATATAATAAGGGGTGACTTATATGAATAATGAAGAAAATAATTTAAATAATGGAAGTGTTCAAAATACTAATGCTAATCCTGAAATATTAGAAAGTACTCCTGTTGATTCATCACAACCAGTTAGTAATACTCCTCAGCCTAGTGCTCCTTCTAATGATGCTGAAGTTCTTACTACTGAAGATACTAGTAGTGAACAACCTAGAACTGATAATTCTGCTAGAGTTGAAACAGCTGGAGAGGGACATATCCATTTAGAAGCTTATCAAGTTCATGAAAAGAAAGAGAAGAAGCCAATTGTTCGTACTGCTGAAGAAGAAAAAGGATACTCTAGAAGAAGAGTAGCAATGATTTTATTTTTTGTTTTCTTGATTGCTTTTGTTATATTCTTACCTGATATTAGAAATTTATATATTCAATATAAAACTCATGTTGAAGAAGAAGAAGTTGATTCTGGAAAACTAATTTGTACTTTAGATAGAAGTACTGATGAATTAGATATTACTTATACTGAGACTTTTAGTTTTAAAAATTATTTATTAAAGTCATTTAATTATAAAGTTGAGACTAAAGGTGATGCTAATAAAGATGTTGAAAAATTTAAAGAATTATATAATAAATGTGATAATTTAAGTAAATCTGTTGGTATGAATAACTTATCTGGAGTATATATTGAATGTAATTATGTTGAAGGAGATAATACAGTTGTTGAAACTCAAAGTTTTGATTATAATACTGTAGATAAAACAGGAGTAAAAGCAGCTTATACTGAAGCTGGATTTGAATATCCTGAATTTGAATTAGATGAAAACATTAATGAAATAGAAAAAAGTGTTTTATCTGGAGGATTTAGTTGTCAAAAAGTTAGTTAATAATAACTAACCTTTTTTAGGTGGTGTGCTTTATGTATTATAATAAAAACTTAAATGATATTTATAGAGAGTTAAATAGTTCTAAAGATGGATTAAGTTCTAAAGATGCTTCAAAATTATTAAAAAAATATGGAAATAATGAATTAATTGAAGCTAAGAGTAGATCTAAGTTTAGAATCTTTTTGGATCAATTTAATGATTTTATGATTATTATTTTGATTATTGTAGCAATAATTATGGGTATTTATGCTTATTTTGTTAGTGGAGATTATACAGATACTATTGTTATTGGTGTGGTTGTTTTTATTAATGCTTTTATGGGCTTTATTCAAGAGGCAAAAGCACAAGTAACTTTAGATGGTCTAAAGAGTTATATTGTTCGTCGTAGTACTGTTAAAAGAGATGGAAAACTTGAAGTTATCGATTCTTCTTTATTAGTTCCTGGAGATATTATTGTTTTACAAGCAGGTGATAGAGTAGCAGCTGATGCTAGAATTATTAATTTAGATAATTTATATGTTGATGAGTCTCAACTTACAGGTGAAAGTGTTGCTGTTATGAAGAGTGAAAAAACTCTAAACGGAACTTTACAATTACAAGATCAAAATAATATGCTATTTTCTGGATCTAATATTACTAGTGGTAGATGTGAAGCTATTGTTACTTCTACTGGAATGAATACAGAACTTGGAAAAATTGCTGTTAGTTTAAATACTCCTTATAGAGTAGAAACCCCTTTAGAAAAGAGAATGAGAGAAATTAGTATTACTATTACTAAATTGATATTTGTAATATTGATCTTAATATTCTTATATAGTGTATTTATGAAAAATAGTATTGTAGAAACTATTATGTTATGTGTTTCTTTAGCTGTAGCAGCTATTCCTGAAGGACTTCCTGCTGTCATAACAATAACTTTATCTAATGGAACTCAAGATTTATTAAAGAGAAGAGCTATTGTTAGACAGATGGGTGCTATAGAAACTTTGGGTAATATAAATGTTATTTGTTCTGATAAGACAGGTACTATTACTAAAAATGAAATGACTATTAAAGAAGATAAAGCTTATAATGAAGAATTTTTACATTATATATTTGGTTTATGTAATGATACGTTAATTGATAAGAATAAATATATTGGAGATCCTACTGAGAGTTGTTTATATGATTATTTAGATGATAAAAAAATTGATATTCTTAATATGAGAATGTCAAATAAGAGACTTGAAGTAGCACCTTTTGATTCTGATAGAAAAATAATGAGTACTGTTAATATTATTAATGGTAAGTATTATTTATTAGTTAAAGGTTCATTTTCTAATGTTTTAAATAGATGTAATTATATAGGAACTAAAGATAAAAAGTTAACTAAAAAAGAAAAAGATGAAATTATAGAAGATGGTAATAATATGGCTGAAAAAGCTCTTAGAGTTATGAGTTATGCTTATAAAGAGTTGAAAAAAGTTCCTGCTGATTCTAATGAAGTATTAGATGAAGAAAATAATTTAATTTTAGCTGGATATGTAGGTATTATTGATCCTCCTAGAGATGATGTGTTTAATGCTGTTAAGACTTGTAAAAATGCTTCTATTAGACCTGTAATGATAACTGGAGATTCACTAATTACAGCTACTGCTATTGCGAAAGAAGTAGGTATTACTTCTAATGACAATGAAAGTATTCTAGGTAGTGAGTTAGATAAATATGATGATGAAGAATTAAAAGATATTGTTAATAAATATAATGTTTATGCAAGAGTTAGTCCTACTCATAAACTTAGAATTATTCATGCTTTACAAGCACAAGGTAAAATTGTTGCGATGACAGGGGATGGGGTTAATGATGCTCCTGCTATAAAAGATGCTAATGTAGGTATTGGTATGGGTGTTACTGGTACAGATGTAACAAAGAATGTATCAGATATAGTTTTACTTAATGAATCTTTTGGAACTATTGTTGTTGCTGTAGAAGAAGGTAGAAAAATCTTTTCTAATATTAGAAAAAATATAGTATATTCATTAAGTTCTAATATTGCGGAGTTGTTAATTGTAATTATTGGTATGCTTACTGGTAATACAATATTACTTCCTATTCATATTTTATTTATTGATTTAGTTACAGATTCTATTCCAAGTATTGCATTATCATTTGAAAAAGCTGAAGATGGAATTATGGATAGAGAACCAAATGATGTTAAAAAACCTATATTTACACCATTTGTTATTTCTTGTATTGTTTCTTCAGCAATAATTGAAACATTATTTGTATTATTTGTTTATTTCTTTGTGAAAGTAAATATTGGAAATTATGAATTAGAATTAGCACTTCTTTCATTAGTGTTCCAAGAATTAATGTATGCAGTATCTTGTAGAAATTTAAAAGAACATATTAAAGCTAAAGATGTATTCTCTAATAAAGCTATGAATATTGGATTATTTATATTATTAATAATAGAAATATTATTCTTCCTTACTCCTGTTGGATCATTGATAAGTATTGAAATAATTCCACTTCAATATGTTTTATTAGTATTAATAATTAATTTATTTGGATTTGCTTGCTATGAAATAATAAAACCTGCTTTAAAATTTATGTATAAGGATTAACATTGTTAATCCTTTTTTATTATGGTATTATCTTTATAGAGGTAATTTTTATGAAAAAGATGAGCTATGCACTTATCTATTTATCTTTATTCCTTGTATTTAGTGGTGTTTTCTTATTGAAACCTATTAAATATTCATATACTAATTTAGGTAGTAATAAGCTTGATAGGGCTTTAAATACAAATTTAGTTAATCAAATAGATGATGTTCAACTAAGAAAAGAAGAAGAGGAAAAAGAGAAGCAAAAAGAAAGAGAAAGACAGAAAAATAATAATGTTGCTATAAATAGTGGTGATCTTATTGAATTTAATATTTCTGGTGATGGTGTAGCATCAGGTAAAGTAAGTTATTATTCATTAAAATGTTCTGGTTGTGGAGGAAATCTTGGAAGTGGTGCTGCACTAGATGGAGTTTTTTATAATGATCCAACATATGGACATGTTAGAGCAATGGCCTGTGGTAAGGAATATCCTTATGGAACTGTTGTTAGTATTAGTGGTACTCCTTTAGGTGATTTTAATGGAATTTGCCTAGATAGAGGTGGTATGATAGGTACTAACAAAAATAGAGTATTTGATATTTTAGTTAATAGTAATGAAGAAGCTTATCAATATGGTATAAGTAATATTACTTATAATGTAATTAGAAATGGATATTAAGTTTTGATTTAATCAAAACTTTTTTAATGTTATAATAGAAACTGGTGATTAAGATGAATGAAGACATAATTAAAAATATTAGTAAAGATTTAGATATTAGTGATAAACAAGCTAGGACTGTACTTGATTTATTAAATGAAGGAAATACTATTCCTTTTATTGCGAGATATAGAAAAGAAGCTACTGGTGGATTAGATGAAGAAAAGATTAAAGCAATTGGTGAAGTATATGACTATCAAGTTAATTTATTGAAAAGAAAAGAAGATGTTATTAGATTAATTGATGAAAAAGGACTACTTACTGATGAATTAAAAAATTCAATAATGAATTGTATTAAGTTAGTTGAAGTAGAAGATTTATATAGACCTTATAAAGAAAAGAAAAAGACTAAGGCAACTGAAGCTATTAAGTTGGGATTAGAACCTTTGGCAAAAATAATAATGTCTTTTCCAACAAGTGGTGATATTAAAAGTATTTGCTCTAAATTTATAAAAGATGATTTGAATGAAGATAAATGTATTGAAGGTGCTAAATATATAATAGCTGAATGGATTAGTGATAATGCTTCATATAGAAAGTGGATAAGAAGTTATTTCTATAAAAATGGTGTTATTGTATCTAAAATAAAAAAAGGTGCTGTAGATGAAGGTAAAATATATGAAATGTACTATGACTATAATGAAGCTGTTAAATCTATTAAACCTCATAGAATTTTAGCTCTAAATAGAGGAGAAAACGAAAAAATACTTAATGTAAGTATAGATGTAGAAAAAGAAGAAATAATTAATTATATAGAGAGTAAAATTATTAAAAATAAAGATAGTTTTGTAGTTAATTATGTTAAAGAAGCTATTGAAGATTCTTATAAGAGATTAATAGAACCTAGTGTAGAAAGAGAAGTTAGAAGTGATTTAACTGAAAAAGGTGAGATTGCTGCTATAGATAATTTTGGTAAGAATTTAGAAGCTTTATTATTAACTCCTCCTATGAAAGAAAAAATAATTCTTGCTTTTGATCCTGGTTTTGTTAATGGTTGCAAGTTAGCTGTTATTGATAAGACTGGTAAATATTTAGATTCTACTGTTATTAAACCTTTCTTAAAAGGAAAAGAAGAAGAATTAGAAGAGCCTTCTATGAAAATAGTAGTAGATTTAGTAAATAAATATAATGTTGATATTATTGCAATAGGTAATGGTACTGCTTCTCGTGAAAGTGAAAAGTTCTGTGCTAAAATGATTAAACAATATAATTTAAAATGTAAATATATTATAGTTAGTGAAGCAGGGGCATCAATTTATTCAGCAAGTGATGTAGCAATAGAAGAATTTCCTGATTTAGCAGTAGAAAAAAGAAGCGCTGTTAGTATTGGTAGAAGATGTCAAGATCCACTAGCTGAACTTGTTAAGATACCGCCTGAAGGAATAGGAGTTGGTTTATATCAACATGATGTTCAAAAATCAAAATTATCAACTTCATTAGATTTTGTAGTAGAAAAATGTGTTAATAGTGTAGGAGTAAATATAAATACTGCTTCTAAATCATTATTAAAATATGTTTCTGGTATTACTAAGAAAACTATTGATAAGATTATTGAATATAGAGAAAAAATGGGTAGAATTAATTCAAGAGAAGAATTAAAGAAGAAAAAAATATTAACAGATAAAACTTATGAACAAGCTATTGGCTTCTTAAGAATAGCTGATGGAGATAATATACTTGATTCTACCGCAATACATCCAGAGAGTTATGATATTGCTTTAAAATTACTTGATAAAATTAATTGTACTTTGAATGATATTGGTACTGATAATATTAAAGAAAAACTAGGTAATGTTAATGTTAGTGAAATGGCTAAAGATTTAGGAACAGATAATTATACATTAGAAGATGTTATGATTAGTTTAAAGAAACCTAATTTAGATCCTAGAGATGAAATGCCTCAACCAATATTAAAAAGTGATGTTCTTGATATTAAAGATTTAAAGATAGGTGATAAATTACAAGGTACTGTTAGAAATGTAGTAGACTTTGGTTTATTTATAGATATTGGTCTACATAATGATGGATTAGCTCATATTAGTAAATTATCTAATCAATATATTAAACATCCAAGTGATTTATTTAGTGTAGGTGATATAGTAGATTGCTATGTTGATGATATATCTTTAGAAAAAGAAAAAGTAAGTTTGAGCTTACTTCCTAGATAAAAGAGAAATCTTTTATCTTTTTTTATTATTTATAAAATATGTTATTATAGATATGGAGGTAATTATTATGAAAACTAGAGGATTTGAAATTGCTAAAGGATGGGAAGACAAAAATATTAATTTACCTGTTAGAAAGACATCTAGATCTGCTGCTTATGATATAGAGGCAGCAGAAGACATTGATGTTCCAGTATTTAAGCCTGGTATTAAACCAACACTTATTCCAACTGGTTTAAAAGCATATTGTCAAGATGATGAATGTTATTTTTTGATGAATAGATCTGGTGGACCAAAAAAGGGACTTTTGACTCCACATGGGTTGGGATTAATCGATGCTGATTATTATGAAAATCAAGATAACGATGGACATTTTATGGTTCAAATATTTAATTGTAGTGATAAAGTTATACATATTAAAAAAGGGGATGCAATAGCACAAGTTATGTTTACAAAGTATTTGATATGTGATGGAGATAATGCAACTGGAAAAAGAACTGGAGGATTTGGTTCAACAGATAAAAAATAAACCTACTTAGTAGGTTTTATTTATTGTTTGTTAATTTTATTATTTCTTCATAGTTGTCATCTTTTGCCATAATATTTTTATGTAATTGATTACACTTTTCACATTTATAAATAATCTTATATGTATCTTTAAATTTTTCTAGGTCTATTGGTTTTAGTAGACCTTTACAATTATTTTGTCTATCACCTGGGTTTATATCCACATGTAGTGAATATAGGCAATGTGGACAATGATCTCTAGATGAATATTCTAATTTTTCTACTTTTTTTCCACAATTTAGGCAAATAAATTCTTCGTCTAATTCATTAAATCTTTTCATAGTTTCACCAATTAAATTATATCATTAAATATATTATTATGATAATATTAAAGTGGTGATAATATGAATAATACAAAATATGGATTAGTTTTTTCTGGTGGTGGAACTAAAGGTTCTTATCAAGTAGGAGCATTGAAAGCATTAAAAGAAATGCATATAAAAATAGGAGCTGTTTCCGGAGCATCTATAGGTTCTATTAATGCAGCTTTGTTTGTACAAGGGGATTTAAAATTATTAGAAGATTTATATCATAATATTGAGATGAAAGATATTATGGAGGTTAGTGAAAAGAATAAATTGGATGTTTCTAAGAATTTATTAAGTCCTGATAATATTTTGAAGATTGCGAATGAGTATTTTCGCAATAAGGGTATTTCTAATGAGCCTTTAAGAAAACTAATGAATAAATATATAAATTTGGATAAATTATATAAATCTAAAATAGATTTTGGTATTATGACATATGATTTATCTAAAGAGACTGGAATAGAACTGTATAGAGATGATATACCTAAAGACAAAATGATTGACTATCTTCTTGCTTCATCTTGCTTTCCTATTTTTAAACCTCAGAAAATAGGGGGTAACGTATATTTAGATGGTGGTTTATATGATAATATGCCTATTAATATGTTAATTAATAAGGGATATAAAAATATTATATTAATTGATATTAATGGAATAGGTATGATTAGAAGAACTATGGGTGATGACATTTATTTCAAAGTAATTAAGCCTACTGAAGATTTAGGTGGTACTTTTGAATTTAATAAAGAGAAGATTGATCATAATATTAATTTGGGTTATCTTGATACCTTAAAAGCTTTTAGGGTTTTAATGGGAAAACATTTTTACTTTGAAAAAATCGAATATTTTAAATTATTAAGTAGATATAGTATTGATGATGTTTTAGGATTAGAAGAAGCTGGATTAATATATAAATTAAATAAATATAAGAAATGGAAAGCAAAAGAATTTATTAATGCTATATTAAGTGCTTATAATAAAGAGATTAGTGAATTTCCTAGTATTAAAGATATTAATATGACTAATGTTAGTAATTATATAAAAGAGGGATATGGAATATCTATTTGTAGAGAAATTACTAATAATTATCCTGCTTTACTTAATAAATATAACGGAGTGTTTTCTAATTATTTTATGGCTAATAATGCTATAGAAGAAGTTATTAATCAAAGAAAAGATAAGCTGTTTTATTTGTAAATTTTTTAGAAAAAAACAACAAATATCTTGAAATGTAGAAAATGTATGATATGATTATTATGTAAGTGATGAGCTTACTATGAATTTTTCATATTCTCTCATAGACTAGTCTAAATAGACTAGTCTTACTTTTTTGTGATATAATAATTTCGGTGAAAAGTATGAATTATGACTTTAAAATAAATGACTTTGAAGGACCTTTAGACTTATTACTTCATCTTATTAAAGTTAATGAGATGGATATAATGAATATTCAAATTGAAAAAATAACTGATCAATATGTAGAATATATTAATTCTTTAGAAAAAATGAATATAGAGGTAGCTTCTGAATATTTAGTTATGGCTAGTGAATTAATACAAATTAAGAGTAAATTGTTGCTACCTAATGAGAGTATTGAATCTGAAGATGAAGAAGAAATTAATTCTAAAGAAGACTTAATTAATAGATTGCTTGAATATGAGGCATATAAGAAAATAAGTAATATTTTAGAAGAAAAAAATGAAAATAGAAGTTTTATTTATACTAAATTACCTGAAAACATTAATAATTATATTGATGATAAACCTATTGAACAAAATGGTGAAATAGATGATTTGGTTAATGCTTTTAAATTATTTCTAGAAAGAAATAAAAAGAATAAACCTTTGAAAACTAAAGTAACTGTAAATGAAATTAGTATTACTAAAAGATGCAGTGATATTAGAAATATATTAAAAAGTAATAAGAAAGTATCTTTTTTTAAGTTATTTGAATATAATAGTAAAGACTATATAGTTGTTACATTTTTAGCAATTCTTGAGATGTGTAAAAATAAAGAATTGACTATTAATCAAGATGATACTTTTGGAGATATAATTGTGGAGAGTGTATAGATGAAGGCAGTATTAGAAGGACTATTATTTGTTGTTGGAGAAGATGGATTAACTATTGATCAAATAATGGATATTTTAGATATAGATGAAAATGCTTCTAAAGAGTTAATTAAAGAATTAAAGTCTGATTATGAAGATGAGTCTCGTGGTTTAAGAATAGATTTTTTAGGTAATAGATTTAAATTAACTACTAAAGAAGAACATAAAGATTATTATCAAAAATTAATTGAAAATCCTATGTCTAATAAGCTTAGTCAAGCAGCGTTAGAGACTCTAGCAATTATTGCATATAATGAGCCAATTACTAGGATGAAAATAGATAATCTTAGAGGAGTTTCTTCAGTTCAAATAATTAGAAAATTAGTTGCTAAAGGCTTTATTAAAGAGAGTGGTAGAAGTAATTTACCTGGAAGACCTATTTTATATGAAACAACTAATGAATTTTTAGATTATTTTGGATTATCTTCTATTGATGAATTACCTGATGTTTCTAAATTTATAGAACAAAATACTGAAGAAGTTGATGAAAATAGTGATTTATATACTTCAAAATATGTTGAAAGTGAATAAAAAATCAAAATTTAAAAGAATTGCTATTATATTGAAAAATATGTAGTATAATTTAATTATTAAGGAGATGGAGTATGAAGAAAAAATTAATAATAATAACAATTTTTTTATTGGTAATTTGTACAGTTCCTGTATTTGCTACTGATAAGAATGCATTTAAAGCAGGAGAAACTATTAACTTAGAAGAGGAGGTTAATTCTACATCATTTTTTGCTGGTAATAATATTAACTTATCTTCTACTATAGATGGAGCAAGTTTTGCTGCTGGTAATAATATTATTGTATCTAATAAACAAGATTATTTGTTTGTAGCAGGTAATAATATTGAATTAGTAAATGCTGATACTAAAGATGCTTTTATTGCTGGTAATAGTGTTACTATTGAATCTTCTAAAATTAGGGATTTATATGTTGCTGCTGAAGATATAAAGATTACTTCTGATATTACAAGAGATGCTTATATTGGGGGTAGTAAGGTTACTATTGATGGTGCTATTAAAGGAGATTTGGAGATAGAAGCTGATGAAATTATTATTGGGGAAAACGCTTCTGTAAATGGTACATTAAAATATCCTGAGAAGGCAAATATTAAAATTGCTGAAACAGCAGAGGTACAAAATAAAGAAACATATAAGACAAAAGAAGTGAATACTGAAGTAACTATTAAAGATACAATTATTTCTGCTGTTACTAGTTTCTTATCATTATTATTAGTAGCGTTTATTTTACTAGGTACTAATAAAAAACTATTTAAACAAATAAGTAAAGAAGAAAAAAGCGTAAATTGTTTTCTTAAGAATTCTTTAATTGGATTAGGATTATTACTACTTATACCACTTTTAGCTATTATTGCTTTATTTACTGTTATTGGTATTCCAATAAGTATTATTGCTTTATTATTATATGGTATATTTATTTATATTTCTTTAATACCTACTGCTTATTATTTAGGTGGATGGATATTAAAAGATAAAATTAGTAATGAATATGCTATGTTAGGAATCTCTTTATTTGTGATTTTTATTATTAAGTATATTCCGATAATAGGTGGTCTTGCTAACTTTATATTCTTAATATTTGGATTTGCTATTCTTTTAAAACAAATGAAGAAGTCTATGCATGAAAAATAATAAAAAAGGAAATAGTTTAGAACTATTTCTTTTTTTATTTGCAGATAAATACTTCTAATTAAACAAAAAGTATTTACATTTTCTTTGTTTTTTGTTATTATAATTACATAAGAAATGCCGAAGTAGCTCAATTCTAGAGCAGTCACTTTGTTTGTGAATGGTTAGTGGTGTAAGTCCATCTCTTCGGCACCAATATGATATTTACTCTTCGAAAGAAGAGTTTTTTTATAAGTAAAATAAAATTAATAAGATAAATTAAAACAACTCTATGAGTTGTTTTTTTTATATTATATTGGTGCCCCTATCCGGACTCGAACCGGAACTCTATTGCTAGAAGTAGATTTTGAGTCTACCGCGTCTACCAATTCCGCCATAGAGGCTTGACACAACTATTGTATCATATTTTTGAATTATGTGTTAATATTATTTTAGGATGTGATAATATGAATTGCCCTAATTGTGGAAATGAATTAAGTGAAATAATATATGGCAAGGTAAACTTAGATGATGATGACTTAAAAAAAGAAATAGATGATAATAAAATAATATTAGGAGGATGTGTTATATATGAAGATTCTCCTAAATATTATTGTAGATTTTGTAATCATTATTTTAATGAAGATATGGAGGATGTAGATGAACGAGAAACAGAATAATCAAATTAATACTGAAAATATTTCTACTGATATTAATGATCAAAGTAGAGTATTTGATGATAATGGAAATAGAATTGTAGATAAAAATACTCAATTTACAGAAAATTTAACTAGTTATTATGATAATGATCAAATGAAATCAAAAAATACTTTGACTCAAGAACAAAAAGCTGAGTTAATAGATGAAACCACTAATAAAATTAAACATTCTGGATTATTGTTTTTTTCTAATACTGCAATTATTGATAATAATGATTTGACTAATAGATGTAAGAATGCTTCAATATTTGTTGTTATAATGCTTATTGTCTGTGTAGTAGAATTTGTTTCTTATCATGGTATTTTTGACTTGTTTGCTATAGTTTGTTTTACTTATTCAATTATTGTTTTAAGAAAAAATAATATTAATGGTATTTATGCAGGTTTAGCTGGAGCTTGTTGTATGATATTATCATTCTTTATTTTAAAGATAGTTTTAGGAATAGTTCTAGGGGTAGGCTTATTATTACTTTTAAAAAATTATAAAAATTTCATTAATAAAAATAATCCTATTTCTCAACTACAAGAAACTGAAGTTAAAAAAGAAGATATTCCTGTTCCTATTGAAAATAAAACTATAGAAGAAATAAATAATAATGAAAATAATAATAATGATAATAATAATTTGACTCAGAATTAAAACAATAAATATTTTTATTGTTTTTTTTATAAATAGTTTTGTCAATTGGCATGAGATTGACAATTAATTATAAAAAGAGTATAATCTATTCGTATTTTCAAGGAAAGAGGTAGATTAATTAGATTATGTCTGAGGATACATACGGGTCGTCGATTAGTGACCTTAGAAGTGAATTAAGATTATGTAAAAAATATGCTAGAGAAATTACTTCTGAATACAAAGGTTATAGTATTTTTAATTTTTCTGGTAGAAAGGATGCTTTAAGAAGGTTAGAGTATTATGTAGTACAAATTGATTCTATATATCAAACTGGAAACGATTATAGTGAATTTGATAAAGAAGATTTTGTTCCTTTTATGATTGATTTATTGGAGTATAAGGAACATGATAATTATACTTTTGTTGATAATATATATGATAAAATAACTAGAAGATCATATGATATTATTACTACTACTACTCATGCAAATGCAATATATGAAAGTCCTTCTGGATTTAATATGGCGGATTTTTGTAGTAATTGTAATGATAATAAAGTTATTATACTAGATCATAACAGTAAACATGGATTATATCACAACTTAGAATTTAGAGATGAATACGCAAATTATCCATATTTAGCTAATGTTGGTGAAGATATAATTAATTATAGATTAAGAAATAGAAATGCTTCTTCTAAAGAAGTGCTTAATAATGTATTAAATAATCTTAAGAAAAAAAATAAACAAAAAAAGAAATTAGGTTAATAATTTCTTTTTTTTTATATTATTTGATTGTTTATATTTATAGATTTTTGTTTATAAAGTAGAGTAATTCTTTTACTTTTTGTTTCTATAAATCCTTCTTCTTTTAAATATTTTATTTCTCTTGACATAGCTGCTCTATCTATAGATAAATATTCTGCTAAATCTTTAAAATTAAAAGGTAAATATATATATTTAGATCCTTTTTTATTATATTGAATTTCAAAATATGTTAATAACTTATTTCTAATTGATTTTTTTGATAATATTTCTAATCTTTCATTTTTTTCTATTAATTTTTCATTATATATTTGAAACATATTCTTAATGAATTTATTAAAGTATTGTTTCTCATTGTTTATATTACTAATTATATAATCATAGTCTATTATTACTACTTTTGTATCTTCTATAGCTATTATGTTTATTTCATTACTATATATATGTATTCCTGTAGTGAATACTTCATCTTCTTTTAATTCTTCTATTATATTATATACTCCTTGAGAGTTTGTTCTTACTACTTGAACTGCTCCGGAGATAATTACACCAACAATATTAGTATTTTTATAATAATTAATTATTGACATTCCTTTTGTAAAGGTTTCTTCTTTTGATTCTAATAACCATAATAACTTTTTTATATTTTTTTTTGATATATCTTCAAATGGATTAGTCATTAAAATCATCTCCTTAAAAAAATTTTATCAAAATACATGTAATGTTGCAACGGCAACATTGTTATTTGGTGTTTTAATGATATATTTAATTTAGTGATATAAGGAGGATAGTATGAAAATTGTTAAGAGAGATGGACATATTGTTGATTATTGTCCTGAGAAAATTGAATCTGCTATCTCTAAGGCTAATGCAGAAGTAGTTGAAGAAGATCAAGTTACTGATATTCAAATTAAGAATATTATTAAATATATAGAAGGTCTTCATAAGAAGAGGATGCTTGTTGAAGATATTCAAGACATTATAGAAATACGTTTGATGGCTTTAGGAAAATATAATCTTGCTAAACAATATATTACTTATCGTTATACTAGAGAATTAGTTAGAAGAAGTAATACTACTGATAGATCTATTAAAGAGTTAATTGATGGAAAAAATGAATATTGGAATAATGAAAATTCAAGTAAAAATGCTAAAGCTGTTACTACACAAAGAGATTATTTAGCTGGTATTACAAGTACTGATATTACTAGAAGATTTTTATTAACTGAAGATATTGTTCAAGCTCATGATGATGGGATGATTCATTTTCATGATGCTGATTATTTTGCTCAGAATGCACTTCATAATTGTGATTTAATTAATTTAGATGATATGTTACAAAATGGTACTAATATAAATGGAGTAATGATAGAAAAACCTCATAAGTTTTTAACTGCTATGACTATTGCTACTCAGATAATTACTTCAGTTACTTCTTCACAATATGGTGGTGCAACAATTACATTGACTCATTTAGCACCTTTTGTTAGAAGTAGTAAAGAAAAGTATGAAAATCTTTATAAAGAACGTAAGTTAACTAAAGAACAAATTAATAAATTTGTAGAAGAAGATTTACATAAAGAAATAGTTGATGGAGTACAAACATTTTTATATCAAATTAATTCAATGACTAATACTAATGGACAGTCTCCTTTATTATCAGTATGTATGTATTTAGGAGAAACTGATGAATATAAAGAAGAACTTGCTATGATAATTGAAGAGTTCTTTAATCAGAAGATTGTTGGTATGAAAAATGAGGATGGTATTTATATATCTCCTGCATATCCAAAGTTAATATATGTTCTTGAAAAAGATAATATTAATCCTAAAGGAAAATATTATTATTTAACTAAATTAGCTTGTGAATGTAGTATTAAAAGAATGATGCCTGATTTTATTTCTGAAAAAGTGATGTTAGAGTTAAAGAAAAATGAATTGGGAGAAGGAGATTGTTATCCTTGTATGGGGTGTAGATCTTTCTTAACACCTGATAGATCAATTTCATTAGGAAATATTTCTAAGTCTAAAAATTATGTTGATAATAGAGGTAAATATTATGGTAGATTTAATCAAGGTGTAGTTACTATTAGTTTGCCTGATATTGCTCTTTCTTCAAATAAAGATGTGGATGAGTTTTGGAAGATATTTGATGATAGACTAGAATTATGTCATAAAGCTCTACAAATTAGACATAAACGTTTATCTAAAGTAACAAGTGATGTTGCTCCTATATTGTGGCAACATGGAGCATTAGCTAGATTAGGAAAGCAAGAATCTATTCATGAATTACTACATCATGGATATTCAACAATTTCTTTAGGATATATGGGATTATATGAATGTGTTAAATATATGACAGGACATTCTTATACTGACAAAAGTGAAGGATATGATTTTGCTATAAAGGTTTTGAATTATTTAAACGAAGCATGTGCTAAATGGGGTAATGAAGAAGATATAGATTATGTTGTTTTTGGAACAACTTCAAATTCAGTATCATATAGATTTGCTAAATGTTTAAGAGAAAAGTTTGGAAAGATAAAAGGAATTACAGATAGAGATTTTATTACTAATAGTTATCATATTCCTAGTTTTGAAGAAACTGATATTTTTGAAAAATTAAAACTAGAGAGTGAATTTCAAAAATTAAGTTCTGGAGGAGCAAGTTCTTATGTTGATATTTTAAATTTAGATAATAATCCAGAAAAAATTATAGAATTAATTAACTTTATATATGACAATATAATGTATGTTGAAATTAAAAATGGTTATTGTCAAAATAGAGGGGATTCTGGAGAAATATTAATTGATGAAGAACTAGAATAATCATTATAATTGCGATAAAAAAGAAAAAAATTACTTTTTTTCTTTTTTTTGTAAAGTAAAATGTAAAATTATTTATGCTATTGACCTTTTACTGCTTTTATGTTTTAATGTAATTGTTAGTATATATTTTATTAATTAATTTATACTTACTACGTAATTTATTTATTGTAGATATTTAGTATTTACTTTAACTATTTTATGAAATAATAAGTGATAATCGTTTTATATTATACTTGTTAAGTGTGAGTAATAAATTAATCTTATCGGGGTATATACTAGGAGTTACAAATAAAGGAAAATATGATATAGTGAGTGGTTAATCTGATTTGAGTAATGATTAACTCCCATTGAACCGGGTATAAATTAAATTATCAGATTAATTTATACTGACAAAAGTGTAGTATACTTTTTGAAATAGTCTTCTCATAAGGGCTATTTTTTTTGTGACTTTTTTTCATAAAAAAAGATCTATCTTATGATAAATCTTCTATTATATATTGATTTACAAAACCTTTATCATCATATTTTAGTGTAACATCATACTCTTTATAATCATCAAGAGATTTTCTTATTGTTTTTATTTCGTCTATATTAGTTGATTCAGTTATATCTTTATATGTAACTGATACTTTATATGTATCTTGATTTAAGTAATCAATTATGTCATCTAAATCATCTTTTATAAATGTTCCTGGAGTTTCTCCTTTATTGAATCTATTATTAAATGAATCTTTTTTAGCTTTGTTATAATATTCTTCTACTTTGTTTTGTCCATCAGTTTGATTTATTCCATTTCCGCTACTTACTTTTGTACCATTGAATTGTGTAATTATTAATCCTGCTATAACTGCAAAGATTATAACAACTAATACTAATCCAACAATTTTTAATGCTATATATGATTTAGCTAATGGTTTTGCTATATTATTAACAACATCGTTAATAGTTTTAGCATTCATTTCTTTTGCATTACTTTCAGCTTTTAATGCTTGTGCTCTAATTAGTTCTAATTCTTCTTTATCAGGAACATATTTTAAAGTAGAGCCACAATATTCACATTTTAAATTATTAGTATCTTCAACGTCTACATTAAGACTACTACTACAATTTGGACATTTTAAATTATTTATTTTCATATAAATACCTCTTATCTTTCAAAGTAATTATACAAAAAAAAGAATGTTTCAGCAACATTCTTTTCTAAAATTTTATGAGCTACATCATAATATTAAAAATCTCTTTAAACTAATAATACTAAACGGGTAAAATTATTTTAATTCAATTAGTAATATCATTCAACGCTTATAAAACCGAGTTTAAATTACTTAGATTTTGTATTTGTATTATCAGTACAAATATTTATTCTAGCTTATCATTAGAGTTTTCTTTCTCTTTCACGGTTACAGTATTTTGACTATAGTAAGTTATTGTTTAAAAATGTTTTTTCACATTTCCCATACTTCAACTATTTTTATAGTTGCGACGTCTTTTAATCAAAATACAATTATAATTTAATATAGTTTATATTTTTTGTCAATATTATCTAATTTTAAAAAAATAGTTTACGTAAAGTGTTAATTTTTGTTTTTTATTGAATTAATGTTTCTTATTAAAAAACTAATATGATATAATGACTATAATAGAAGGAATGACTAGTGTGATGAATATTGTAAAAAAGATTTCTAAAGGATTAGTTTATTTTATAATTACAATGATTATTATACTTTTAGTATATAGTTTTTTTGTGCTTAATATTTTGAAAAAAGATTATGTTAATTTCTTTGGATATACTTTTTTTATTACTGAAAGTGGTTCAATGCATGGAACTATTGAAGTAAATGATTTCATAGTTGTTAAAGTTGATTCTAAATATAAAGTTGATGATATTATTACATATAAGAATAGTGATGGATTAACTATCACGCATAGAGTTGTTTCTATAGATGGAGATAGTGTTATTACTAAAGGTGACGTTAATCCAGAAAAAGATGATCCTATTAGTAAAAAAAGAGTAATTGGAAAAGTTGTTAATATTATTAATCCTACAGCTTTAATTCAATTTGTTTGTTTTGCTATAATTATATTTATTTTGTTGATATTATTTAGTTTTAAAAAGCTAGTTAAGAAAATGAGTGATGCTGAAGATAGATTACTTGAGGAAAGAGATGTATTACCAGAAGATATTTTTTCTAGTCCAAAAGATAGAAAAGATCCAACTAGTTTAGGATTAACTGTTAATATTCCTTTAGAAGAGATTGAAAATATAAAGAAGATCGTTGATAAAGAAGAAATAGAAATATTAGGTGAAGAAGAAATACTTGATTTAGATGAAGATAAATTAATTACTGTTAATATGAATCAAGAAGAAAAAGAAGAAGAATTCTTAGATTTGATGAATAGTTTATTAAAAATAAAAAATAGTTCTATCGATACATCTAAAATTAATAAGAAATGGTTGAATAAATATCAATATGTTTATAAATTATGTAATGTTTTAGAATATAAAGATACTTATAGTTTAGTTGAATTAATAGAACATCCTTCTTTTAGAGAAATATATGATTATGATTTAGATAAGATAGGTTTATATGAGAATGTAAGAAATCTTTTATATGAGATGCCTATATATGTATTTGCTAAAGTATTATTTATGGCTGTTCTATATAATGATGATGCTATATTTGATGCTATATTTAAGATTATGAAATATAAAGTGTTAATAGATAAAAATAATAATTTTAGAGTAGTTGATAATAATTATTCTTTGAAACAAATAAAAAGTTTAATTACTTTTATTGAGAAGGTTTCTAAAAAATATGATAATAATAATGTTTTTGAACTTGACAAAATTAAGCGTCTTGTTAAAATAAAAAATTACATTAATGAGTAGGTGATATCATGAAAGTAGTTAAAGTATTATGGCATATACTGGAAGTAATTATAATATGTTATGTTGTTTTTGTTACTGCTTGTATATTGTTTAGAAATGGTTATGGGTATACTCAATTTGGATCTATGACTGTTGTAACTGTTAATGATGTTAATGTGAATGACTTTGAAAATATTTCTAATGGATCATTATTGTTAATAAAAGATTCTAGTAGTTTTAAAGTTGATGATGAAGTGTTTTATTATGATATTAGAGATCAAAAATATATAGTTGTTTCAGATAGAATAGTAAACATAGAAGATGGAAAATATATTGTTGATGGTGTTAATGAAAATAATGAAGTTGTTCAAGTAAAATTAAATAGTAAAAAGATTATTGGAAAAAGTTATTTAAAAATAGGGACTTTGGGTTATTTAGTAGATTTATTAGAAAGTAGAATTGGATTCTTATTTTTAGTTATTTTACCTATATTTATAGTTTTCTTGTATGAGTTAGTTCAATTTGTAATTGTTTTTAAAGAAGAGAAAACTAGTGTAAAGAAAATCAAAAACTATACAGATAAAAATACAAAAATGGTTGATAAAGTAGATAATGAGGATGATATAATATAGTTAGAGTAGGAGAATGTCTATGGAATATTTAGCTAATATTAATAAAATTCTTAGTAAATATGATTTTGATGAATTTTATATAGACGAAACAGCATCTGTTTATATAGCAAATTATATTTCTGGTGTAATAAGTATATTTAATAAATATAATATTGATACTAGCTCAATATTTAGTGAAAAAGCTTCTACTACAATGTTAGATAGTTTATTAAATGAAGTTAATGCGAATTAACTTCTTTTTTATGATATACTTTTTTTGGTGATATCTATGGAAGAACAAATAAATACATATAGATATTTAGTAGCTGGATATTATGGCGTTTCAATGATAGATGAATATCCTATTAAAGAGTATATGTTATCAGATATTAATAAATATATAGATGACTATATAAATACAAATCCAATTGATAATTTTGATTTTGAAAAAGATAGAGAAAATATTAAGAATAACTATACGGATAGAGTAAAATTACAAGATGCTTTATTAGTATTACAATTAATGGAAGCTCCTATGGATTTAGTTTTTTTGGTAAAACAAAGACTTAAAAAGTTAGGAAAGAAAGATTATTTTAATTGACATTCTGTTTACTAAATAATCTTTTTTATTTACATTTAATATGTTAGTATATCTTTGAGGTGTTATTTTGAATTTACAATATAATGATTTATACAACTTTTTAGGAATTGTTGGTGATATAGTTAGTCATCCTATGTTTTTGAAACTTCGTTTTGAAAAACATCATGGTTCAAACAGATATGATCATTCTTTAAGAGTTGCTATTAAAACTTATAAATATGCAATTAAACATAATATGGATGTAGTTGAAGTAACTAGAGCCTCTTTGTTGCATGATTTCTTTTTTAATAAAGATTTTGGTTCAAATGAACAATTATTTAAGTTGAGAACTCATCCTATGATGTCTGTAGTAAATTCTAAAATGTATTTTAATATTAATGAAGAACAAGAAGATATTATTAGAACTCATATGTTTCCTGTAACTAAAGCTATTCCTAAAAGTTATGCTGGAATGATAGTTTCACTTATTGATAAAGAAATTTCTATTTATGAGACATTTAAATATAGATTAAGAATTAAGAATAATAGTAAATCAATTAATATAGATTTAAATAAAGATGAATTTAAAGAAAAAGAGATTTTACAATTAAGTAAAGATTATAATTTTATAAAGAATACTATTAAAGTCACTCAATAGTGATTTTTTTGTTTGAATAGTTTAATTTGTTTTGAATTTATGATATATTTTATTTAAGGTAGGTTAGTATTATTATGAAAAAAGTGTTTGTTTTAATTAGTATTATGATGTTTGCTTTAGTTTTAACTGGATGTAATGGAACTGTTACTAGAGCGTTAAGAAATGATGGTTTTTCTGTAAAAGATAATAAATTTAAGTGTAGTTTACTTAATTTAGATGGAAAAGTAGATGATGAAGAAGACAATACATCTGAAGATGTTAAATTTTTAGTTGGAAATTATGCTATTGGTGTTAGTGGAAATATTTATCAATTATCTTATGATCAGTTATTTTCCAATGATATGAATTGCAAGAAAGTTGCTACTATTCCAACTAAGGCTGTTTTAGATGATAAATTTATTTTAGGAGAAGATGGTAAATATTATTATTTAAATGCTGATGATGGAGGTGTAGTTGAACAATTTAGTGAAATGCCTCAAGAAGATGAGAATTATCAATTGTTATCTTTGTTTTTTACTGGTGATGTAAAAAAAGCAGTTACAGTTAATGCTAATATAAATAGTTATTATGTTTTAAAAGAAGATGGTTCAATATACAATTATGTTTTAACTCAAGATAAAGATACTAAACAGTATTTTGTTAAAAGTGATAATGTACAATTTACTTCAAATTCTTATGATGGAAAGATTATAGACTTTTTCTATGCAGGTGATTCTACAGCTACTTTCTTTAGAACACCTACATCAATTTATAGAAATTTGATTGGAAATGAAGAAGAATGTTCTAAATATGTTGATGTACCTTGTGAATATGAAATAGCAGTTGATACTACATTAACTGAAAATTTAGATAAAATTGTGTTATATAATGGGAAGATTTTATTCACAAGTTATGGTAGAATGTTTACAGTGGGATCTTAAGATTCCTTTTTTATGCAGGAGGTATTATGATTTATTCAAATGATTGGAAAGATTATGAATTAATAGATGCTTCATTAGGATATAAATATGAGAGATGGGGTAATGTGTTTTTATTAAGACCAGATCCAGTAGTTATATGGGATAATGGTGATCTAATGGAAAAATATAAAGGCAAAATAGATGCTATATACTATAGAAGTGATAAAGGTGGAGGTAGATGGAAAAATTTAAAATCTGTGCCTGCACACTGGAAAATTAATTATAAAGATTATACTTTTAATATTAAGCAAATGGGATTTAAGCATACAGGTTTATTTCCAGAACAAGCTGTTAATTGGGATTACCTTAGAAGTGTTGTTAAAGAAGGTGACAATGTATTAAATTTATTTGCTTATACTGGAGCTGCTACAGTAGCTTGTTTAAAAGCTGGGGCAAATGTAGTTCATGTAGATTCTAGTAGAGGTATGGTTGATTGGGCAAAAGAAAATGTTATAGATTCTAATTGCGATACTACAAAAGTAAGATATATAGTTGATGATGTTATAAAATTTGTAAAAAGAGAAATTAGAAGAGAGCATAAGTATAATATGATTATTATGGATCCTCCTAGTTATGGAAGAGGATCTAACGGGGAAGTTTGGTCATTAGAGAAAAATTTATCAGAATTAATTTCTTTATGTTCAGAATTACTGGTCGAGGGAGATTCGCATCTTTTAGTCAATTCTTATAGTGGGCTATCTCATGAGGTTATTAGTAATGTAGTTAAAATGAATATATGTAATAAATTTGGTGGAAATGTATCTTCTTCAGAGATAGGCTTGAAATGTAGTAGTAATGATTTAGTTTTACCTTGTGGTATTTATTGTAGATGGGAAAGATGATTTTATTAGTCTTTTCTTTTTTTTATTATGTTATAATTAAGGTAGTGTAGGTGTTTATATGAGTAAAGTTATTTATTTAGTTAGACATTCTGTTAGATTTGATTATTCTAATGTCATTGATTATAAAACTGATCAGAGTTATATGCTTAAAAGTGAAAAGATTATTTTATCTCCAAAAGGAGAAAAAAGAGCAGAAGCTTTAGCAACTTTAGAAGAGTTAGATAATCTTGATGCAGTTTATGCTAGTAATTGTGTTAGAACTTTATCTACGGCTAAATATCTACTTGAAAAACAAGATTTAGATGTTACTATTGATGAAAGGTTTGATGAAAGAAGGATAGGCGTTTTCAATAGTGATAGTGTTCCAGATTGGTATGAAAGACAATATTATGATATAGATTATAAAACTGTTGGTGGAGAAAGCCAAAGAGATGTTAGAAAGAGATTTGAAGAAGCTTTTGATGAGATTTTAAATAATAAAAAATTTAAAAGAGTTGCTATATTTTCTCATGGATATGCTATTACGATGTTTTTAATGAAATATTTAGAATTACTTGATGTTAAATATAATGCTTATTTTAAATTTAAATATAAAAATAAAATTATTTTTGATGGAGTTCTAGAAATGCCTGATTTATTTAAACTTGAATTTAATAATAAAAATGAACTTACAAATATTACTCATATTGATATGGAGGATATATGGAAGATTTAAATAGATTTATTGAAGCTCAAGAAGATTATTATGACATTGCATATGAAGAAATTAAAAGTGGTAAAAAGAAAACTCATTGGATGTGGTATATTTTTCCTCAAATACATGGTTTGGGATATAGTGAAACTTCAGTGTTTTATTCTATTAAAAGTATAAATGAAGCTATTAGTTATCTTAATAATGAGTATTTATATAATAATATGATTAAGATATGTAATTTGTTACTTAATGTTAAAGTGAAGAATCCTGCTACTATATTTGGAGGAGTAGATTCTTTGAAATTGAAGAGTTGTATGACTTTGTTTTATTTAATTAATACTGATGATTTTGTATTAGGATTAGATGATTATCATTATGATTATGTACCTTTTAATTTTGAAAAAACTAATATATTTAAAGAAGTACTTGATAAATTTTATACTTCTATTGATGAAAAGACTATTATGATTATAAATAAGGAGATTCAAAATGAAAAATAAATTGTTATTATTAATTGCTATTGTTATTATAGTTGTTTCTTCTATTGTATTTTTTCTATTAGCTAAGAAAAATGATAATATTCAGTTAGATGGTGATTATATAATTACTTATTCTTATGGTGGTGGATATGGTACTTATATTAGTACTATTACTAAAACTATTGAATTAGATAGTAAAGGGAATGTATTAATATATGCATATGTTTATGATGAAAAGGAAACTAAAAAATATAGAGTAAGTGATTCAGAAATTGAAGATCTAGCAAATGAAATGACACATGGTAAATTTAGTAGATTAAAGTCTGATATATCAGATGATAATTGTTTAGATGCAGGAAGTTCTACCTTATCTATCAAAACAAAAGATTATGAAAAATCAGTTTATAATTATTGCAAATATAATAAAACCTATGATGAAACTAGAGATGTATTTATGAATATTGTAGGTAGAGATAATCTTAATGATTTTGAAGAGTATCTAGGTGATAAATATGAAAATTCCGGATATTAATGTTTTATATGAAGATAATCATATTATAGTAGTTGAAAAAGGTATAGGCATTCTTAGTCAAGCTGATAATACTGGTGATGATGATTTAGTTAATATAGTTAAATCTTATATTAAGGAAAAATATGATAAGCCTGGAAATGTTTATTTAGGTTTAGTACATAGACTAGATAGAATGGTTGGAGGTATTATGGTGTTTGCTAAAACTAGTAAAGCTGCATCTCGATTATCTGATTCAATTAGGAAAAATGAAATAAATAAATATTATATGGCAATTGTTCATGGAAAATTAGAAGGTAAAAATAGACTTATTAATAATATTAAGAAATTAGATAATGGAAATAGTGTTATTTCTCCTGATGGCAAAGAAGCTATATTAGATTATGAAGCTATTTCCTATAACAAAGAGAAGAATTGTTCTTTAGTTAAAATTCATTTATTGACAGGAAGACATCATCAAATAAGAGTTCAGTTTGCTAATATTGGACATGCGATACTTGGAGATCATAGGTATAGTTTTGGAGAAGAAGATTATCCTATTGCTTTATATGCTTATAAGTTAGAATTTGTTCATCCTGTAAAGAAAGAAGAAATGAGTTTTCAATTATTGCCTAAGAATTATGGTTTTTGGAAATTATTTGATGTAAATAAAATTTTATAATTATACAATTATTTTTCATGTAAAAAAAAGTATAAAAAATAAAATTATTGCAATGATAAATCTTTTTTGATATCATTAATATAGATTAAGAGTAAAATAAGGGAGTGTATTATATGGATTTTTTCAAATCAGTACCTGGATTATTAATTACCCTAGGTATAGTATTATTAATTGTAGCTTTAGTTATATTATTAGTTCAAAGTAAAAAAGTTAAAAAGGCAAATAAGAAGGCAGCAGCTGCTGCTGGAGGTGGACAACCAGTTCCAGCAACTAATGCCGTTCAACCTTCTGTTCAGCCTGCAGGTATGGCTCCTATAGCTGATCCTACTCAACCTGTTCAACCACAAGTTGATCCAAATATGGGAATGGCTCAAGAGACTCAATTACCTGGTGTTGTAGCTGCTGATGCTAATGGTGTTCAACCAATTGCAATTGATCCAAATGAGGTTAATGAAGCAACTACAAATGGCTTTTCAAATGAAGTTAAGGTTTTACCTATAGATGGTACTCCTGTAGATGCATCTACTGGAGACGTAACTACTCCAAGTTTTGAAGTACCTCAACAACAAGCACCAGTTGCACCAGCACCTGAAGTTCAACCTGCAGTTGTAGCTCCTGCACCAGTAGAGGCTCAACCTGTAGTTGCACCAGCACCTGCAATGCCTGCTGCACCACAACCAGTGCCAGTTGCTCCAGCACCTGAAGTTCAACCTGCACCTATTGCACCAGCACCTGCTGAACCAACAGTTGCACCAGTTGGAATTCAAAATGTTGCACCTGAGGCACCAGCAATTTATGGAGGGGCAAATCCATCTGTACCTGCAGTTGGAGCACAACCTGCTGAACCACAACAAATTTATGGAGGAGCTGATCCTTTAGAGAATACTCAACCTATTCCACAAGTTCCTTCAATTTCTTCAGTACCTGCTGAACCAACAGTTGCACCAGTTCCAGCTGAGGCACCTGTAGAAGTAAAGGTTCCTGAAATTCAATCAGTAGGACAATAATAAAATAACGCAATGCTTAAGCATTGCTTTTCTTTTGTCTATAAATTTGTTACAATAAAATTGGGTGGTAAGATGAAAAAGGTTGTTATTCTTTCTTTACATTTAGGATATGGTGGAGTTGAAAAGAGTGTTGCAGCTCTTGCTAATATGTTGGTTTCAAAATATGATGTTGAAATTGTTTGTTCATATAAGTTATATGATAAACCTAGGTTTCCAATAGATTCTAAAGTAAAAATTAGATATTTAATAAATACAGATTTACCTATAAAACTTCAAGAATATAATGTTTTATTAAAAAGTTTTAAATTTAAAAAATTATTTAGAAGATTAAATAGAGATTATTTTAAAAAGAAACAAACTAAACAATTCTTTAGTGATGGATTTAATGGATTTACTATGTTTCAAAAACGTAAATCAACTATGATTGATTATATAAAAAATAGTGATGCTGATATTATTATTTCTTCAAGAGATATATTTGATGAATGGTTAGGATATTATGGTTCTAAAGATATAGTTAAAATTGGATGGGAACATAATCATTTCCATAATAATTATAAATATGCTAGAAAAATTGTTAATTCTTGTTCTAAATTAGATTATTTAGTATTAGTTTCTAAAGAATTATATGATTACTATTCTAAAGAAATGCGTAGATATAAATGTAAATGTATAAATATACCTAATGTTATTGATAAAATTCCAGTTCGTTCATCTCATCTTACTGAGAAAAGACTTATTAGTGTTGGTAGACTTTCTCATGAAAAAGGTTTTTTAGATCTATTAAAAATCTTTAATAAAATACATGAGGATTATCCAGATTGGCATCTTGATATTATTGGTGATGGTGTTGATAAGATAAAATTAAAGGATTATATACAAGATAATGATTTAGATAATAGTGTTACTTTACATGGATTTAGAGATAAAGATTATATTAATGAATTATTACATAATAGTTCTTTATATTTAATGACATCATATACTGAGAGTTTTGGTATTGTTCTTATTGAAGCAATGAGTCATGGTGTTCCTTGTATTGCATTTGATTCTGCTGAAGGAGCAAGAGAAATTATAAGTAGTGGATTTAATGGCTATTTAATTAAAAATAGAAATTCAGTAGAATATGTTAGAAAATGTGAACAATTAATGGATGATATTGAAAAACGTAAAAAGATTGGAAAAGCTGGAAAAGAAAGTGTAAAGAAATATAGTGTAGATGTTGTTAAAAAAGATTGGTATAAATTATTAGAAAAGTAGTGATAGATATGAAGAAAAAGAAAAGAGTATTATTTGTTGCTTCAACTGGAGGACATTTAACAGAATTATTACAATTAAAGGATATTTTTGATAACTATGAATATTATTTAGTTACAGAGAAGCAAAAATCTAATATGTATATTAAAGATGAATATAAAGGAAAAAGTACTTTGCTTTTATATGGAACTAAAGATCATATGTTGACTTATCCATTTATCTTGTTAATTAATATTTTTATATGTTTATTTGTATATTTAAAATTTCATCCTGATTATGTTGTTACTACAGGAGCTCATGTAGGGGGAGTTATGGCTTTAATAGCTAAGATATTTGGTAGCGAAATAATCTATATTGAAACTTTTGCTAATATTACTAATAAAACTGTAACTGGAAAACTTGTTTATAAATTTGCTGATCATTTTATTGTACAGTGGAAGAGTATGTTAGATTTATATGAAAATGCTGAGTATGGAGGTTGGATATTTTGATATTAGTTACTTTAGGGACTCAGGATAAGAGCTTTGAAAGATTAGTAAAAGCTATTGATAAAGAAATTGAGAATGGAAATATTAAGGATAAAGTTGTAGTACAAGCTGGTTATACTAAATATAAATCTGATAATATGGAAATATTTGATTTTGTATTACCTGATAAATTAGATAAATTAATGAAAGAGGCAGATATTTTAATTACTCATGGTGGAGTTGGATCAATACTAGGTGCTTTAAAATATGATAAACCTGTTATTGCAGCAGCAAGACTTTCAAAATATAAAGAGCATACTAATGATCATCAGAAGCAAATAGTTGCTGAATTTGTGAAAGAAGGATATATTTTAGAATTAGATGATTTTTCTAATTTAGTAGATATTTTGAAAAAAGCAAAGAAGTTTAAACCTAAAAAATACAAGAGTAATAAGAAAAATATGCAAAAATTAGTGTCAAGTTACATAGATAATAATCATGTAAGTTGGTGGAATAAATATAAGTTTTTAATATTGATAATTCTAGTTATCTTTATATTGATAATGATATTTAGATAATAGAATTATCTTTTTTTATGGGTTGTAAAATATATTGTTAATTGTTACTATATATATAGTAGAATATATTAGGATGTGACAATATGAAGAATTCAAAATTACCTTATATTTTATTTGCTATAGGATTGTTTCTAATAATGGGTGGATCTTTTTCTATGTATATTAATGGTTTAAAAGAAGATCATGCTAATGTAGAAGCTAATGGTAAGAAGGTACTTAAAAATTATGAAAAGTTTAATAAAGATGTAATTGATTTTGAAAATGCTAGAGAGAGTTTATATTCTAGTGTTTTAGAGAGTGCTTCATATGATGAATATTTTGTGAATGATCAAAGTA
Source organism: uncultured Erysipelotrichaceae bacterium (assembly GCA_902789225.1). GTDB lineage: Bacteria > Bacillota_I > Bacilli_A > RF39 > UBA660 > RUG343. The sequence continues at coordinate 231,329 of CADANC010000001.1, read as the reverse complement.
TTAAACAAGCTTTTTTGGATTTTGAAAATAAAGTTAATACTATTCAATATTTAGTTGGTGATTTAAATGAATTATGTGATGATTCTTATTATTCAGATAATTCAGTTAATAAGAAATGTAAAGATTATAAGTTAGTTTATGAACAAGTAAACAACTTCTTTGTAGGAGATGTTTCTACTTATAATAAGAATATTGAAACTTATAATGAAGTAAATGAAAATAAATTAGAAACTTATAAAACTACCAGGGATTATATAGACTATAATAAAGATAAGGAATATGATGGTAGATAAATATGAAATTACTAAATATTAAAAAGAAATATTTAATTACTTTTATTATTTTAGATTCTCTTTTTCTTTTTAGTTTTACGTTTTTATTTTATGGTCCTTGGTCTGGCTTTAGAAATTTCTGGATTACTACTGCTATGACAACTAAAAATCATAGATATTTAGCAACTTTATTTTATTCAGATAAAACAATACAAAAAGTTCTTAATAATAATACAGTTGTTGAAGGTAATGATGTTACTGATCCTAATATGATTCAATTTAAAAAATATACTACTAGTATATATAGAAATAAATATGAAAAAGAATTGTTAGATCATGATAAAGATGATCTATATAAACTGATAGAAGTTAGTGGAACTGGATATCAGGGATATGCTGTTGCGATATATGATCCTAGTAGAGTTGGAATTGCAACTACTAAATATCTTAAAAAGAGAGGAGAAGATATTTTAACAGTTAGTAAAAGAGAAAATGCTATTGTTGCTATGAATGCAGGTGGTTTTTATGATCCTGATTGGAATAGCAATGGTGCTATTCCACATGGTACTGTCATTCAAGATGGTAAAATAGTTAGTTCTTATAATGGTGCTGGAATGGGTGGAGGATTTATTGGATTTGATTCTAATGATAAACTCATTCTAGGTAAAATGAGTGCTCAAGAAGCTTTAAATATGGGCATGAGAGATGCTGTAGAATTTGGACCTTTTTTAATAATTAATGGAAAAAGAAGTTTTGTAAAAGGTAATGGAGGTTGGGGTATTTCTCCTAGAACTGCTATTGGACAAAGAAGTGATGGAATAGTAATATTCCTAGTAATCAATGGTAGAATTGCTTCTTCTATTGGGGCTGATATGGTTGATTTATGTGATCTTATGGAAGATTTTGGTGCTATAAATGCTGCTAATTTAGATGGAGGTTCTTCTAGTGAATTAGTTATTAATAATGAGATTATTAATACACCTGTTGCAGGTGGTAAATATGGACTAAGAGATATGCCAACATTTTGGATTGTAAAATAATACCGTTTGGTATTATTTTTGTTTTTATTATGATAAAATGATAATAGTAGAGGTACGTTTATGATATTAGATGTTAGTTGTAATGATTATGCTTTAATGCCATTACTTAAGGTGTTTAAAAATGCAATAGATATTATTCATATAGTTGGGCCTGTTTTGGCTATACTATCTTTAGGCATTTTAACTTTTAAATTAGTTACTGATGCTTCTATGAATAATAAAGATAAAAATCTAAAAGGTATCAAAAATAGTTTAGTCGCATTAGCAGTGCTATTCTTTTTACCGATGCTTATTAATCTAGTTATGTACTTGGTTGATGATAATTTTAGAGTAAGCGAATGTTGGAATAAAGTTGATTCTATTACATTTAGTTCTAAAAATGAATTTAAAGGTCATGAATTTATTGATGAAGATGGAGATGGAATAGATGATATTACAGGGAAATCTATTCAAAAAGTTTATACTGATCCTGGTGAATATGAGAGAGGTAGTACTGGAATAAATCCTAATAAATCAGGTATTTGTCCTCAATTTGTTGAACCTAACAATTCAGTAAAATCTTCTTTTGATGCTGAAACTATGAATATAGTTGAAAAACATTATAATGATTTTAATTATAGTAGTTTTAATGCATCTAGTTCTCCTAGTTATATTAGATCTTTGGGTGGAGTATTTAGTAAATATTATGGTAAAGATGTTAAAGTAACTACAGCTGGTGAATTACAAGAAGTTTCTGAATATGTTTTTGGTTTAATGTATATATATGGTTTTGATTACTATAATGGTTCAAAATATTGTAAGTGGGGTGGAAGTTGTAATGCTCCTAATAGTGGAGAAAATGATGCGTTTTATCCTCCAGGAGTTACTCATACTAGTGATGGTCTTTCTGGTCCTACATCAAATTTTGATAAATTGATTACTGGCGGTTCTGAAGTTAATATGACAACTAATTGTAACTGGACTGTTGATATGGTTTATTATAAAGCAGGTTTGTTTGGTGGCAATGGGCAGCCTCATGGATCTGCTTCATTCAAATCTATGGGTAGAAATTACGAAGTAATATCAAATATAGAAGATTTACAAGTTGGAGATATATTACACTTCTTTGAACATAGTATAGATAGAAGCAATCCTGATACTTGGTCTGATTGGTATCATGTTGCTTTTGTTGGAGAGGTTGATAAGAAAAAAGGTACTGTTACTGGTTATGATGGAGGAAGTTATTTTACTAATAATAAGAATTATAAGTGGGTGTCTGAAATGAAGAGTGGAAAACTTCATGGTACTGAGAACTGGTCTGCTGTTAGAATTACAAATTTAACTCAAAATTGTGGATAATTATGTAATTATTCTAAATTGTAAAATAATACCACTTGGTATTATTTTTTTAATATAACTATGATAAAATAATTAATAGTAGAGGGATAATTATGATATTAGATGTTAGTTGTAATGATTATGCTTTAATGCCGTTACTTAAAGTTTTTAAAAATGTAATTGATATTATTCATATAATAGGTCCGGTTTTAGCTTTAGTATCTTTAGGTATTATATCTTTTAAATTGGTTACTGACTCATCTATGAATAATAAAGATAAAAATCTTAAGGGAATTAGAAATAGTTTAGTTGCATTAGCTGTACTATTCTTTTTACCGTTGCTAATTAATTTAGTTATGTATTTAGTTGGTGATAATTTTAGAGTTACTAAGTGTTGGAATACTATAGATACTGTTACATTTACTTCAAAAAGTGAATTTAAAGGTCATGAATTTGTTGATGAAGATGGAGATGGAATAGATGATAATACAGGAAAGTCTATTCAAAAGGTTTATGTTGATCCTGGTGATTACGAAAGAGGTAGTACTGGTATAAATCCTAATAAAGGATATTGTCCTAGATTTGTTGAACCTAATAATACAGTTAAATCTTCTTTTGATGCAGAAACTATGGGTATTATTGAAAAACATTTAAATGATTTTGATTATAGTACTTTTAGTCCTGCTAATGCTCCTAGTTATATTAGATCTTTAGGTGGAGTATTTAGTAAATATTATGGTAGAGATGTTCAAGTAACTACTGCTGGTGAATTACAAGAAGTAGCTGAGTATGTTTTTGGATTAATGTATTTATATGGATTTGATTATTTTAATGGTCGAGGAAGTAATGGTCACTATTGTAAATGGGGTGGAAGTTGCTTATATTATGAAAAAGAAGGATCTTCAGCAGGTACAGGTACTAGTGATGCTTTTTATCCTGGTACTATGAGAAATGATGGTGGAGGTCTTTCAGGACCGGTAAAAGATTTCGATAAATTAATTACCGGTGCTAATGGAGTTAATATGACGACTAATTGTAATTGGACTGTTGATATGGTTTATTATAAAGCTGGTTTATTTGGTGGTAATGGACAGCCAACTTCTTCAGCGTCCTTTAAATCATTGGGTAGAAACTATGAAATCATTTCAAATATTGAGGATTTACAAGTTGGTGATATAGTTCATTTCTTTCATAACTCAATTGATCCGAAAAATCCAGATACCTGGAGTGGTTGGTTTCATGTAGCTTTTATAGGTGAAGTTGATAAAAAGAAAGGTACTGTTACTGGGTATGATGGTGGAAGTTATTATCAACAAGGAAGAAACTATAAATGGGTTTCTGAAATAAGCAAGGGAAAAGTATATGGACATGAACAAAATAGGTGGGTTGGTATTAGAATTACAAATTTAACACAGAATTGCGGGTGATTAGATGTTAATTGGTGAAAGTTTACATTGTGGAGGAATATATCCTATATTGATGGTTCTTAAAAGAGGACTAACTATTATTCAAATACTGGGTCCTGTTCTTGCAATCGTATCTTTAATGATAACTTTGTTTAAGATGGTTGGTAATTCAGATATAGGAGAAATGGAAAAGAATAAAAAAAGAATTAAAAATAGTTTAGTTGCTTTAGTAACTATATTCTTTATTCCTTTATTTATAAATATTGTTATGTATTTAGTAGGTAATAATACTGTACTTACTGAATGTTGGAATAATTTAGATAATATGGGACAAGTTAGTCCTTCTAATGGTGGAGGTAGTGGAAACACTCAACGAGGAGGCAATGTTATTAGAATAATAGATAATGATGCTTTTCCTGAAGGTTCTAATAATGTTAATCCAAATGATTCTGAAAATGCAGATGATTAATTTATCTAAAATAAGATTTTATAAGGGGGTGTGATAATATGCTAATACTTGATTTAGTCTCAGTTTGTAGCAATCATGCTATTATTCCTATTTTAGCTGTATTTGTTAGAACGTTAGTTATTTTACATATTGTTGCGCCTATTTTATTACTTGTTGGATTAGGAATTAATTTATTTAAATTAGTCAAGTTTAAAGATGTTAAGGAAGAACAAAAACTAAAAAAACAAATTTCTAATCAATTGATTGCGACTGTAGTTATATTTTTACTTCCATATATTGTTAATTTATTAATGTGGGCTATTAGTCAGGGAGGACTTAGTGTATTTGATGTAGCTGATTGTTGGGATAGTGCAAGAAAGATTTCTTTTTCTTCAAACTCATCATATCAACAACCTGAGTCTCCAAATGGTAATGGTACAATAGTAAAAATATCTGATGCAGATGTAGAAGATGGATCTAGTGGAGTTGATCCTAATAAAATTTATAAAGATAAAGAGAAAGAAAGACAAAATAAAAGAAATAATTCTTCATCAAATGGATCTTCTGATTCATCTAGTAATTCTTCCGGTAATTCATTTGGAAACTCTAGTGATAATCGTTCAGTTGAATCTAGTTATGGAGTGTTTTTAGGTTTAGATCATGGTGATGGAATAAATAAACTATTAAAATATAAATTGGTTGTTATTGACTTACAAGAATATTCAAAAGAAGATGTTGATAAATTACATGAAAACGGAATTAAAGTGTATTCATATTTGAATATTGGTTCTGTTGAAAAGTATAGAAATTATTATAATAAATTTAAGGATTATTATTTAGGTACCTATGAAAATTGGGAAGATGAGAAATGGGTAGACGTTAGTAAAAAGTCTTTTCAAGATTATATTATCAATGAATTAGAACCATCTTTAAGAAATAAAGGTGCTGATGGCTATTTTATAGATAATTGTGATGTTTATGCAAATTTTAAGAAAGAAAAAATATATAATGGTTTAAAAACTATACTTAGTTCTGTTCATAGTCATAATTTACCTATTTTGATTAATGGTGGAGACGAATTTGTTTCTAAAGCAATTAATGAAGGTACTTATAATAATTTATTTGATGGTGTTAATCAAGAAGAAGTATTTACTCTTATTAATTTTGATAATCATACATATAGAAACCAAACTAGTAGTGAAACTAAATATTATAAAAATTATTTAAAAACTGTTAAATCTAAAAATTTAATGGTTTATCTGTTAGAATATGGAGCTAGTAATTCTAAAGAAAAAGAAATAGCCGAATATTGTAAATCAAATGGTTTTTCTTATTATAATTCTAAATCATATAATTTAGATTAATATATATTTATAAGGAGGTGTAATAATATGTTAATAATGGACTTAGTATCTGTTTGTAGTAATCATGCTATTATTCCTATATTAGCTATTTTTGTCAGAGCATTAGTTATTTTACATATTGCTGCACCTGTTTTATTACTTGTTGGTTTAGGAATAAATTTATTTAAATTAGTTAAGTTTAAAGATGTTAAGGAAGAACAAAAACTAAAAAAACAAATATCTAATCAATTGATTGCGACTGTAGTTATATTTTTACTTCCATATATTGTTAATTTATTAATGTGGGCTATTAGTCAAGGAGGACTTAGTGTATTTGATGTAGCTGATTGTTGGGATAAGGCAAGAGATACTGCATTTTCGACTAGTTCTTCATATCAACAGCCTGAGTCTCCATATGGAGATGGAACTACAGTAAAAATAACTGATGCAGATGTAGGGGAAGGATCTAGTGGAGTTGATCCTAATAAAATATATAAAGAGAAAGAAAAAGAAAGACAAAATAAAAGAAATAATGGCGGATCTGGTAGAGGAAATACTTCTTCGGGAAGTAGTAATTTAGGTCCTGGATCTTCTGGAAATAGAAAATTTTTTATAGGAGATTCTAGAACTGTTCAAATGTATATTAATTTATTTGGTGATTGGAATAGTTCTACTGTTAATAAATTAGCTTCTGGTACTACAGATTCAAAAAATGATGTTTGGTCTTGTAAAGGATCTATGGGGCTTGATTGGATGAAAAGTACTGGTGTACCTAATATAGAGGGTAGTATTGCTAGTGACAATAGGATAATTATCTTGATGGGAGTAAATGATTTGCATAATGTAAATGGTTATATTTCTTATATAAATAGTAAGGCTGCGGAATGGAAAGGTAAGGGAGCAAAAACGTATTTTGTTTCTGTTACTCAAGGTAGTTCTGGAACGTTATCAACTAGAATTCCTGAATTTAATAATAAGATGAAAAGTTCTTTATCTGGTGATGTTACTTATTTAGATGCATATGGTTATTTAAATAGTGCCGGTTGGCACAGTGGTGATGGAGTACATTATGATAAAGCTACATATGAAAAAATATATAATTTTATAAATAGTAATACGTGAGAAATTTTAAGGATGAGAAAAGTATGAAGAAAAAATTATTATTGATTATAATTATAATTTTAATGCTATGTTTAACTGGATGTAGTAGTGAATATAATTTAACTTTTAGAGGTAATACTGTTACTGAGGAAATTGTTTCTACTATCGATAATTCTGAAATTTCTTCTCAAAATATTGCAAATCAAAAAGCAGAGATTAAACTTAATAATAAATTGGCATCTTTTATTGAAAACGATCAATATGTTTTTGAGGACAATAATACAATTGTTTATGATAAAAAAGTTGAGACTAAAGGTGATAAAAAGATAGTTACTTTAAGATATAACTATACTTTGTCAGATTATTTAGATTCTAAAGTATATAATACTTGTTTTGATGAAGCATATATAGGTAATTATGAGAATGGTTTTTTGATTATCTTTAAAGGAAAATTTTATTGTAGTGGTGGTGGACAAGTAAAAGTTAATGTCAAAACAGATAAATTTGTTGTTGATAGTAATGCTACTTCTATATCTAAAGATGGAGTATATTCTTGGATAATTAATAAATCTAATGAAGATAATACAGAATTATTCTTATTTGTAACTAATGAAGAAATTAAAAAGAATAATGCGAATACTATTGTTCTTGTTATATTAATTCTTGTTTTTTTAGGAATAACAGGATTTGGAGTATATTATTTCTTATTTAGAAATAGAAATAAGGTTACTGATAAAAACGATGACTTTGGTGATTTTAAATTTTAAAATCACTTTTTTAATGTATAATATAAGTAGGTGATTGTTATGAAAAAAATTATGGATGGTAATGAAGCAGCAGCTTATGTTTCATATAACTTTACTGAAGTAGCTGGAATATATCCAATTACTCCTGCTTCTCCTATGGCGGAGGTTACTGATAAATGGGCAGGTGAAGGTAAACTTAATTATTTTGGGACTCCAGTTAGAGTTGTTGAAATGGAAAGTGAAGCTGGAGCAGCTGGAATGGTTCATGGTAGTTTAAGGTGTGGTGCTCTTACTACTACTTATACTGCTTCTCAAGGGTTATTATTAATGATTCCTAATATGTATAAAATTGCTGGTGAATTACTTCCTGGCGTTATTAACGTTGCGGCAAGAAGTTTGGCGACTCACGCGTTATCAATATTTGGAGATCATCAAGATATTTATGCGGTTAGGAGTACTGGATATGCAATGCTTGCTTCTTCATCTGTACAACAAGTTATGGATTTAACTGGAGTAGCACATTTATCTTCTATTGAATCTAGTATTCCATTTGTAAACTTTTTTGATGGATTTAGAACAAGTCATGAAATTAATAAAGTTGATGTCATTGATACAGATGCTTTAAAAGAAATGATTAATCAAAATGCTCTTTCAGATTTTAGAAATAGAGCACTAAATCCTAATAATCCAAAAATATATGGAACTAATCAAGGAGAAGATATTTATTTTCAAGAAGTAGAAGTAAGAAATAGTTATTATGATAAGACTCCTGATATTGTTAATGATTATATGAAAAAGGTATCTGATTTAACTGGAAGAGAATATAAACCTTTTAATTATTATGGTAGTCCTTATGCTACTAAAGTTATTGTTGCGATGGGTAGTGTTTGTGAAACTATAAAAGAAGTTGTTGATTATTTAAATTCTAAAGGTAATAATGTGGGACTTGTAGAAGTACATTTATATAGACCTTTTAGTTCTAAATACTTTTTAAATGTTTTACCTAAAGGAGTTAGAAAAGTAGCAGTACTTGATCGTACTAAAGAAGCTGGATCTAATGGAGAACCTTTATATTTGGATGTTTGTAATGTAATTAAAAATAGTGATGCTAGAGTAAGTGTTTATGGGGGAAGATATGGACTATCTTCTAAGAATACTACTCCTGCTATGATTAAAGGTGTATTTGATTTTCTAGATAGTAGAGATGTACATACTAATTTTACTGTAGGTATTGAAGATGATATTACTCATTTATCTATTCCATATGATGAGAAATTTACTATTAAAAATAATAATGTTGAATTCTTAATATATGGGTATGGTAGTGATGGAATGGTAAGTGCATCTAAAGATATATTAAAAATAAGTGGAGAAAATTCTAATGGCTATGTACAAGGATATTTTAAATATGACTCTAGAAAAAGTGGTGGAAAGACTGTTTCTAATTTAAGATTTGGTATAAATCCTATTTCTTCAAGTTATTATGTATCAAATCCATCAATAGTTGTTTGTACAAAAGATTCTTATTTAACGAAATTGAAAATGTTAGATAATATTAGTAAAGATGGTATATTCATTTTAAATACTAGTAAGAACAATGAAGAAATATTAAAGATGATGAGTTCTCATGATAAGAAAATTTTAAGGGATAGAAATATTAAATTTTTTATAATAGATGCTTCTAAAATATCTAGCGATGCAGGTATTCCTGGTAAAATTAGTGCTATTATGGAAGTTATAATATTTAAATTAGGTAAAATTGTTCCTTTTGAATTTGCTGTTGATAAGATAAAGGAAAATATTACTAATAAATTTGCTAATAAAGGTGGAAATATTGCGGATAAGAATATTAAAGCTATTGACATGGCATTAGAATCTTTAAAAGTAGTTAAAGTTCCTAATGTTGATTTTGTTGAAGATAATAATTCAAATGATAGTTTATTTGATATTATTAATAATTTAGAAGGGGAAAAATTGCCTGTTAGTAAATTTATTAATATGCCTGATGGTGGAATGGATGCTAATACATCTTGTTTTGATAAACCTAATGTTGCTGATAAATGTCCTAGTTATGATCATAGTAACTGTATTCAATGTAATTTGTGTTCATTATCATGTCCTCATGGGGCAATTAGACCATTCCTATTAAATGAAAAAGAAGTTATTGATGCTCCTGATGTTGTTGTTAGAAATTTAGGGGATATTAAATTAGGAGACAATAAATATAAATTTATTATTGGAATTGACTTAGATAATTGTACTGGATGTGGACTTTGCAGTGAAGTATGTCCTGGTATGAAAGGTGCAAAAGCACTTACTATGAAGATGAAAGAAGAATTATTGAGTGATGGTAAGGTTGAAGAACAAAAATATTTATATGAAGATGTAAGTTACAAAGAAAATGTAATGAGTAATAATACTGTTAAGGGTAGTCAATTTGTTAAACCTAAATTCCAATTTAGTGGAGCGTGTGCTGGTTGTGGAGAAACTCCATATATTAAACTTGTTTCACAATTATTTGGGGATAATATGGTAGTTGCTAATGCTACAGGATGTTCTTCTATTTATGGAGCAAGTATGCCTTCTATGCCATATAATGTACCTTGGGCTAACTCTTTATTTGAAGATAATGCTGAATATGGATATGGTATGAAAATAGCAGATAATTCATTTAAAGATAGAATTAAAAGTTTAATTTCTAATAACTTAGATTTAGTTAAGAAGAGTGAAAAAGATATTTATAAAAATTATGTTAATGAAATTAATAAAGAAACTAGTGAAGAGTTATTGAATATAATTGATGAGACTAAGATACCTGATTTAAAAGAATTAAAAGATTATATTGGACCTAGAAGTTTCTGGATAATAGGTGGAGATGGATGGGCTTATGATATTGGATATAATGGAATTGATCATGTATTAAGTAATAATGAAAACGTTAATATATTAGTTCTTGATACTGAAGTTTATTCTAATACTGGTGGTCAAGCATCAAAATCTACAAGAACAGGTGCTGTTGCTCAATTTGCCTCTCAAGGTAAAAAAGGTGTTAAGAAGAATTTAGCTAAAGCGGCACTTAATTATAGTCATGTATATGTTGGTACTATTAATTTAGGTGCTAATCCTGCACAAGCAATTAAAGTATTAAAAGAAGCTGAGGCATATAATGGACCAAGTTTAGTTATTGCTTATTGTCCATGTATTGCTCAGGGAATTATTAAGGGAATGAAAAACGCTATTAATGAAGAAAGAGAAGCTACTAATTCTGGTTATTTCCCATTATTCCACTATAATCCTGCATCTGGAAAGTTTAGTTTAGATTCAAAGGCTGATTTTTCTAAATATAAGGATTTCTTAATAGGGGAAAATAGATATTTAAGCTTAACTAAGATAACTAAAGATAGTGAAAAATTATTTAATGAAAATAAAGAGGCAGCTATAAAAGATTATTCCCATTATGAAGATTTAAGTAAAATAGAAGAAGATGAATAAAAAAAGAAGTTTTTAACTTCTTTTTTATTTTATTACTATTTTATTTATTTTCCAGGCTCTAAAATTAATTGGAATAACTTCTGCTGTACAATAAGAACATACTGTATTTATGTCTCTTATTGGAGCTCCACAATTTGGACAATGTAGTGAGAATGATGCTTTATCGTTTTCAAATTTAGTTTCATCATATACATATACATATTCTGTATCAATTATAGCTTCTTTTCTTAACTCAGGATGTACTTTTTCATCTGTTTTATTTGTTTCATAATAATAACCAAGAGATGTTGATACTTTAATTGTAGCTGTTCCGTTATTTTTAGTATAACTTTTTATACTGTTATGATGAAATTTAATATCATTAAATTCTTCATCTATATGATTTGATAGCATATTTTTAATTTTGTTTTTTATTTTATCTTGTACAAATATATAATCTTTATCTTCAACTATTTTATTATAGTCTTTTGCTGTTAGTGCATTTAAATAATCTGATATATTTTTTTCAACTTTACCAAAGAAATTATCAATGTTAAAGTCTTTAAAATCTTTTTGTATTTCTGGTAGAAGCAATTTTGTTAATCCTCCAGTAGATTTTATACTTTGATATGAATCTCTTTCTGCTTGCACAACATTTTTTATAGCATCATCTAAATTACTTACTCCGAGAGTTCTTTTTAATGATATTTTAATTGAAGTCCAAATAATTAGACCTACTATAACTATTCCTATTATTACACTTAATACTATATATATCATTCTATCACCTAATTTATTTTAACATAAAAATAGTATACAAAAAAAGAAGTTATGAATTCGACAACATAACTTCTTAGTTTTTTATCTAAGAGACTGCACCCCCTGAGGGCAGTCTCCAAAAAGAATAAAAAGGGGTTGGCTAGTGTGATACTAGCGACCAATTCGCCTAATATCGAATTGGTGATTAATATACTAATTGATTTCGTTAAGTTTGTCAATAAAAAAAATCAAAAAATTTCGCTTTTTTTATTTATTTTTTTATGTTATAATATGCGAGAAGGCGTGGTGATCAGTGTGGCTCTTTTAAAAGATGTTAGAGGGGTTGGACCTAAATCGTTAACCTTATTAAACAAAATTGGTATAAATACAATAGATGATTTAGTTACTCATTATCCATTTAGGTATGAATTACTTGAAAGATGTAACTTATTAACTACTAAAGATGGAGATAAAATTGTTATAGATGGAAGAATAGAAAGTGTTCCTCTTTTAATGAGATTTAAAGCAGGACTAAATAAAATGAATTTTAGGTTAGTTACTCCTAGTGGAGTAGTAGGAATATCTATTTTTAATAGAGCATTTTTAAAAAGTCAATTAAATATAGGAACTACTATTACAGTTATTGGTAAATATGATAAGACCAAGAATGTTATAACTGCTAATGAGATAAAGATGGGTGGGCTTTCTGATAAAACTAGAATAGAGCCTGTTTATCATTCTACTAGTGGATTAACTAGTAAGACTTTATCTTCATATATAAATATGGCATTATTAGAATTTGGTAATGATATTGAAGATTATATACCTGAAGAGTACAGGGTAAAGTATAACTTTTTAAATAAAAAAACATCTTTAAATGTTATTCATAATCCTAGTACAATGGATAAATTAAAAGAAGTAACTATTCGGTTAAAATATGAAGAATTATTTAATTTTATGTTTAAAATTAATTATTTAAAATATCTAAAGAAAAAAGAAGAGCATGGCTTAGAAAGAGTTATTGATAGAAGTAAAGTTGATGAAATAATTAGTAAAATTCCTTTCCAATTAACTAATGATCAGTTAAAAGTAATTGATGAAATATTAAAAGATCTTGGTAGTAAAGGTAGAATGAATAGATTATTACAAGGTGATGTTGGTAGTGGTAAAACTATTGTGTCATTTGTAGCTTTAATTATTAATTATTATTCTGGTTATCAAGGTGCTTTAATGGCTCCTACAGAAATACTTGCAACTCAACATTATAATAATTTAGTTAAATTCTTAAAAGATTATAAAGATATTAAAGTTGCATTATTGACTGGTTCTACTCCTAAAAAGGATAAAACTAAAATATATAAAGAGTTAGAAGAAGGAAAAATTAATATTATTATTGGAACACATGCATTAATTCAAGATGATGTTTCTTATAATAATTTAGGTTTAGTTGTTACTGATGAACAACATAGATTTGGAGTTCATCAAAGAGCTAATTTACAAAATAAAGGTATTAGACCTGATGTTTTATATATGAGTGCTACACCTATACCTAGAACTTATGCATTAACTATTTATGGTGATATGGATGTTTCTACTATTAAAGAAAAACCTAATAATAGACAAAAGATAGAAACAATTTTAAAAAGAAATGATGAAATTAAAGATGTATTAAATATGATGTTGGAAGAATTAAAACAACATCATCAAATATATGTAATTGCTCCATTAATTGAAGATGCTAATGAAAATAGTGATTTGACTAGTGTAATTCAATTAAAAGAAGATATGTCTTTAGCTTTTGGAGAATATTATAAGATAGATATTATTCATGGTAAGATGGCTAATGGTGCTAAAGATATCATAATGGATAAATTTAAAAATAATGAAGTTCAAATTCTTATTTCTACTACTGTTGTAGAAGTTGGAGTAGATGTTCCTAATGCAACATGCATGGTAATATTTGATGCAGATAGATTTGGTCTTTCTACATTACATCAGTTAAGAGGTAGAGTAGGTAGAGGTGCTGATAAAAGTAAATGTATTTTAATAAGTGATAGTGATACAGAACGTTTATCAATTATGGAAAGATGTGATGATGGATTTGAAATCAGTGAAGAAGATTTTAAATTGAGAGGTCATGGAGATTTATTTGGAACTAAACAATCTGGAGATATGATATTTAGAATTGCAAATATAAGAAGTGATTATAAAATACTTTTACAAGCAAAGAAAGATTCTGAAGAATTCTTAGAAAATAGAAAAGCTGATAAAGTATTAAAAGAAAAGTTAATTAATTCTATAGAAAAAGGCTAACTTATAACTGGCTTTTTTCTTGACTTTTTGATGATTTTGTGGTATTTTATTAGCGTTTGTGTTAAAACAAGTGAGGGGGAAGTAAAGTGTTTACAGATGAATCACAAATTGTTAAAAATACTGCTAGATCTCAAAGAGTAAAAGATTTACTTGGGGATAAAGAATATGATCAAAAGTCTTTTGGATATTTTGTTGATGTCTTAAATGAACTTGGTGAAGCAATGGATCTTGCTAGAGACTATATTGATATTAGTAATAAAGATATGAATTCAGAATTTGTTAGAAATTGTTATGTAAGAGAAAGAGCTGTTGGTAATATTTTATTAGCTGATAGTTTAGATAAGAATGACAGGGAAATCGTTGATTCATATATTGATTCTATTTGTGTTGAATATTCTAAATTTTTATATGAAGTTGGTTTGATTAATTTTAGAACTAGAGTTCAAGATATAACTAATGCAATTACAGGATCTAATGATTATGATTATCATGATTTATTAGTTAGTATGGCTAGAAGTTATGATAAAGAATTAAAAGATGCTTCACAAAATGAAAAAAGTGTAAATCAAAAAAGATTTATTGCTGTTTAGAAGGCTTTGCCTTCTTTTTCTTTTGTTGTATTTATATAAATAATTTGATAATATTTTTTTAAGAGGGATTTTATGAATAAATATCGTGCTATAAGATTAATTGTTTTTATTATTATTGTAATTGTTATATTTTTTTCATTTAATAAGTTTAAATCTATAGTTAATAAAGACCATATTAATGATTATGAATGGTTAAAAGATAATGTAAAACTTGTTAAGAGTGGTGGAATATATGTTGTTGATAAAGATAACTCTATTAATATATATTCTGATAATTATAGAAAAGTTATTGATGAAAAAATTCATGATAAATTAAATATGTCTTATACTTTAAATGAACCTTTTATTTTATATAATGCTTATGGTACTAATACTCAATCTGTTAATATGTATTTTAGTACTAAAGAGAAATATAATGTTAAATATACTATTAGTGTTGATGATGAAAATATTCATGATTTTAGTAAAGTTTTGAATGGTAATTTGACTTCGAAACATGCTTATCAAATTATTGGATTAGTACCTGGATATTTAAATAATATTAAGATAGAACTTCTTGATGAAAATAATAATGTTTCTCAAAAATATAATTTTGAAGTTGATTTGGTTAATCAAAAGACTAAGAGTCAAGCTAAGTTAAAAATAAGTGAAAGTTCTGATGATACTAATTTATATGATGGACTTTATACTGTATTAGGAAATGATAGTGGATCAGGCAATTATCTAGCTATGTATGATAATGATGGTATTTTGAGAAGTGAAATTCCTATTATGAATTATCGTGCTAATAAGATATTATTTAAAGATAATTATATGTATTTTTCTATTTCTAGTAAAAAGATAGTTAAAATGAATAATTTGGGTGAAGTTGTAGATATTTATAGTACTAAGAATTATAAAATTAATTATGATTATACTTTTGATGATAAAGGTAACTTGTTAGTTATTACTAGTGATACTAAGAAAAAGACTGTTGAAGATCAAATTATTATGATTAATACTGATACTCATGAAATAACTAATTTAGTTGATTTTAGTAGTATTTTTAGTGATTATATTGAGTTTTGTGAAGATAATCCTGATACTATTAAAGATATTAATAGTAATGGTTTAAATTATTTAGGACTTAATTCTATAGAATATATTGATAATAGTATATTAGTTAGTAGTAGAGAAACATCTTCTATTATTAAAGTAGATAATATTAATAATGAACCTAAAATTAGTTATATCATTGGAGCTAAAGAGTTATGGAAGGATACTAATTATTATGATTTAGTATTTGAAAAAAAAGGTGACTTTGTTATTAATGCTGGACAAAGTGATTGTAGATATAATGATCAATATATTACTATGTTTAATAATAATTATGCTAATCAATCTAGTTATTCTATAAATAAAGAAATTTATAAAGATTTAGGTATTACTAATACAGAAGTTAATACCGGAACTAAATCTATGTTTTATAAATATAAAATAGATGAAGATAATAAGTCTTTTGAACTTGTAGATAGTTTTATTGTTTCATATTCTGGTATTAATGGTAATGCTCAAGTTTTAGATAATGGTAATATATTAATAGATAGTGCGATTAATGGTCAATTTAGTGAATATGATTCTAATCATAATGCTATTAAATCTTTTAAAGTTAAATTAAATAAAAATCAAGTATATAGAGTTTATAAATATACATTTAATGATTATTGGTTTAAATAACATAATTTCACATAATTCTTTCATATTTTATACATAATTATTGTGTATAGTTGTATTATGAAGAGAAGGAGTGATGCAATTAGAAATTTCAGATACAAAACATAAAATAATTATTAATTTTTCATAAACTTTCTTAAAAACTTTTTGATAGGCCTTTGGCCTGTCTTTTTTTATGTTATAATTTTATTGGGTGTTTTTATGAAAATTATTGATTTTAATTTTAGAGATATTGATAAGATGATAATTCAATTGGATGATACTAATATATTAAAAGTAATTGATTTAAAATTAGATGTTCCTTTTTACGGGGTTATTTATATTGATCATGAAAAGGGTATTAGTTTAAGAATATTAGGTGATGATAATAATAATCTAATTGTAGGTATTCCTTATATTTTAAGATATGATGATATTAAAAATGTTGAAGTTGTTGAAGTAGAAAATTTTAAATATAAGGAATTAGTTGATAAGATGTTAAATCCTTATTATAGTGATTCTCATATACTTGATATTAGAAATATTGTTGAATTAGATAAATATAGGTTAAAAAGTAATCCTGATATTATTTTAGTTAATTTTAATAAAGAAAATGATACTGAACAGATTTGGTGTAGGATAATGGGTAGTACTAGTGATGGTTTGGTATGTGGATTACTTACAGATAGTAATCTATTTGGTAATTTATTAAGAGGTACAAATATCTTAGCAAAAGTAGAAGATAATGAAGAACTTACATGTATAGGTAGAATTGATTTGTAGTTGATTTTTATTGATTATATTTCTATAATAAATATAGAATTGAAGGTGGTAGTGTGAATAAATTTACTCCATATGATGCTAGTGAATTTAATATTAATATTGAAACTGTTAGTAAGCCTTTTGTTGAAACAGATGATGATATTTTATTGGGTTACGATATAGTTAATGAATATAAATTAAGTGATGATAATTATAGTAAATTAAATAAAAATGAAAGATTTATTGCTGATAAAGTTATAATGGATTATTTCATTAAAAAGAACATATTTTCTCGTTTACGTAAATTAGTTGATGAAAAGAAAAAATATAATAGAAAAATTAAATCTTTGAAAACTAAAAGTAAAAGTGCTAGAATAGCTAGAAGTGATATGTTAAATGAGATGAAAGATATAATTGAATTTAATGAAAAAATATTAATGAAACATATAAAAAGATTAGATCTTCTTAATGATACTTTTAATAATATTGTAGAAAGTGATACAATAAGCGCTGAAGAAAATCTTCGTACTTTAGATAATAATAGTAAAGATTTTAATATTCATTTAGCTTATGATGTAATTGGAGATTTCTTTAGTTATGCAGCTAATAAGTGTAAAGATAATAAGCATATAATCGGTTTTAATGACAAATATTTAGATGATTATTTATTTGTTGATTATACGGAGGGAAATGCTAAATAACAGGAGGTTTTTATGAGTAAACATAGTTATTTATTTATGATGATTGCATTAATTGTAGTTGGTATTGTAGCAGTTTTTGTTTATCAACATAATAATTTAGATAAATTAGATGATGTAGAAGATGAAGAAGTTGTTGCTACTCCTAGTACTACACCAACAGTTAGTGATGATTCTAATGATGAATATGGTTCATCTTTAGTTGAATATACTTTTAAAAACGAATTTGGTGATGGTACTAAAACTATTTCAATTAAGGCTAGACAAGTTGAACAATTATCTGGATTTAGTGGAGCAACTGCTAATATATATTATATTGATAAAGATTATAATTTATATCATTTAGAGTTAGTAGATGAATTTCCTACTACTAAGTTAGCAACTAATATTAAAAAAATAGAATTAACAGATGATGGTATTGTTGCTTATTTTGAAAATCCTTATGATATAGTTCAAGAAGATAATTATGTATCTTATAAAGAAAATAAATGATGTGATTGCACATCTTTTTTTATGTAAATATTTACGCTTAAAAATCTTTAGATACTTAGGTATCTGTTTTTTTTGTTAAAAAAATTAAATTAATATTGAAAAACAAATGTTCGATAATTATAATATAAGTAGAGGTGACGAACAAATGTATTTATGTATTGATTTAAAAAGTTTTTATGCTTCTTGTGAATGTGTTGCGAGGGGGCTTGATCCTTTTAAAGTTAATTTGGTTGTAGCAGATGAATCTAGGGGTAAAGGTACTATTTGTTTGGCGGCTTCACCTCATATTAAAGAATTAGGTGTTGGTAGTAGATGTAGATTATTTGAGATACCTGATGATATTGATTATATAATTGCTAAACCTAGAATGAGATTTTATATGGAAGTTTCTTCATATATATATAATATTTATTTAGATTTTTTTAGCGATGAAGATATACATGTTTATTCGATTGATGAAGTTTTTATTAATCTTAATCCTTATCTATATTTATATGGTGATAATTCTAGGAGGATTGCTAAAATGGTTATGGATAAGATATATGAAAAGACTGGTATTACTGCTACTGCTGGTATTGGTACTAATTTATATCTTGCAAAGATTGCTCTTGATATTATTTCTAAGCATAATGATTCTCATATAGGATATTTGAATGAAGAATTATTTAAAAAATATTTATGGCATTATAAACCTTTAGATAAATTTTGGTCTATTGGAAGAGGCATTTCAACTCATTTAAATAGATTAGGTATATTTGATATGTATGATTTAGCTCATTATGATGAGGCTACATTATTTAGTGAATTTGGTATTAATGCTAGATTACTTATTGATCACTCTTGGGGAATAGAAACTACTACTATTAGTGATATAAAAAAATATGTTCCTAAAAGTAGAAGTATTTCTTCTTCACAAATTTTGTTTCATGATTATACATATTCAAAAGCTAGAATTGTGCTTACTGAAATGATTGATGATTTAGTAATGGAATTAATTACTAAGAGATATTTTTCTGATTGTTTATCATTATATATAGGATATAGTAAAGATAAAATTAAAGGACTTAATGTTAGTAAAAAATTAGATAATAGTACTTGTGGTTTTGATGATATAAGTAAATGTATATTAGATTTATATGATCATAATATTAATAAAGATTATCCTGTTCGAAGAATTGGAATAAGTTTTCATATTACAAATAATATTAATAAACAATTGGATTTATTTAATGATATTGATGATAATGAGAAAGAATATTCTTTATTAAGAAATGTTTCTAAAATAAAAAATAAATATGGTAAGAATAGCATACTTAGAGGAATTAGTTATACGGAAGGTGCAAATCAACTTAATAGAAATAAATTTGTAGGAGGACACAATGCAGAATAGATTAGATAGAGCTAAACAGTTTCTTGCTTTTGATGCTCTCAGTGGATATGGAAGTTTAATTAATAAGACTAAAAATATTAAATATAAAGATAAATTTATATATTTAGATGATGACTATAATAATGAAATTAATAATTGTTTGAATAATATAAATAAAAATAATTTAATTAGAGTTAAATATTATGATGGAGATAATTATATAGAAAGTAGTGGTAAGATTAAAAAGATAGATAATTATAGAAAGAAGATATATCTTTTAAATACTATAATTGATATTGATAGTATTGTTGACATTGAAGTAATTGATAATTTACGTTTATAATAATATTCTCTATTCGCGTATATCTTTTTTGTGATAGAATTATGATTATGAAGAAGAAGTATAAAAGTATTAAAACTGCAAGTATTTTTGGCATTATTTTTAATGTTATTCTGGCTATTATGAAAGGAATAGTTGGATTCTTTACTATGAGTCAAGCTATGATTGCAGATTTTTATAATAGTTTTAGTGATGTTTTTTCTTCATTAATGACATTTATTGGTAATCATATTTCTAGTAAACCTAGAGATAATGATCATAATTTAGGACATGGAAAAGCTGAATATATATTTTCTTTTGTTATAGCTTTAGTTTCTATTCAATTAGGAATATCTATTATTAGAAGTAGTTTATTTGAAAGTAATATTGTTAAATTCAGTTGGTTTTTAATAATAGTTAATATTATTACAATAATTATTAAGACTGGATTATTTATTTATACTAATAAATTATCTAAAAAATATAATAATATTCTTATGAAGGCTAATAGTTATGATCATAGAAATGATGTTTTAGTTACTAGTTTTAACTTAGTATCAAGTATTCTATTATATTATGGTATTTCATATATAGATAGGATTGTTGGATTGGGTATAGGTGTTTGGATAATATTACAAGGTGTTCAAATATTAATAACTAGTTATAATGTTCTTATGGATAAATGTTTAGATGATGATGTAAAAAATGAAATTATTAATTTTGTAAAGAGTCATAAAGAAGTGAAAAAGATAAATCATTTTAATGCTACTCCTATAGGATATAGATATCAAATTAGTTTTACTATATTTGTAGATGGTAATTTGACTACTTTTGAGTCTCATGAGATAGCTAATTATTTAGAAGAAGAAATACATTCTAGATTTAAAGATATATATTTAACTGTTATACATGTTAATCCTATGTAGATGTGTTATAATGTAATAGGTTAGAAAGTTTAGGTGATATAGATGAATGAATTAATGGATAGTAGCATTAATTATGGTGATGAATATGATGTTAAGAAAAAAAGAATTAGTATATTAGATACTTATGGTGAAAACTTTCAAGAAAAAGATTATATTACTAATCCTGCTATAGGTAGAGATGAACAAATTAAACAATTAATTTTAATTCTTTTAACGCCTGATAAGAGTGCTATACTTACTGGTAAACCTGGTGTTGGTAAAACTGCTGTTGTTGAAGGTCTTGCTTGGAGAATACAAATGGGACAAGTGCCTGACTTATTAAAAGGTTATCAAGTAATTAAAGTAAATACTTCTGCATTACTTGGTGTAGATCCGGTAACAGGTGAATCTAAAATTCAAAACTTAATAGATGAGTTAAAATCAAAATCAAAATTGATTCTATTCATAGATGAGATTCATACTTTAATGGGTAATAAAAATGAAAGTTTAGACTTTGCCAATATGTTTAAACCGGCATTAGACCGTGGTGATATAAAAGTTATTGGTGCAACAACTTCAGAAGAGTATGAAAGATTTATTTTAAGAGATAAGGCTTTTGTTAGACGTTTTCAAAAAATACAAATAGAAGAACCTACTAGAAATGAAAATATTAGAATATTATTAGGTACTTTACCTAAGATTGAAAAACGTACAGGGGCAAAAATGATGTATACAGATTTTAAGAAAAGACAAATGATGGAATTTCTTACAGATATAACTTCTGAATATAAGAGAATCTATGAAATAGGATCTAGATATCCTGATGTTACTTTGACTTTAGTTCAACAAGCTTTTTCGAATGCATTATTTGATAATAGAAATCAAGTTAATGTTAATGACTTTAGATTAGCTATTTTAAATAGTAAAAACATTTATCAAGATGTTATTAATAAAGCAATTCCTCAATTTGATGAAATATTTGCTGAAGAGGAAGCTCAACTTAATAGTGGCGTACAAGTAGTAGAAAAATTAGGATTAGATTAGTTGCGAAAATTAAACATATATGATATAAGTATTATATAAATATGATAGACATGATTGGAGTGTAGTCTTCATATAGCGCCAGGTCCAGGGATGGATGACGAGGATTGTAGAGATCGAAATATTCGGCGGGTTCTACAACGGAGATAGTGCTTCGTAAGATATATGTTTAAAAATTAAAATTAAGATTATAACAAAGATATATATCTCCACTGAAATTTTTTTCGTGGAGGTTTTTATATGTGTGGAATTGTAGGTTACGTTGGAGAACAACATCCTATAAAAATTCTTTTAGATGGATTAAAATGTCAAGAATATAGGGGGTACGATAGTTCGGGAATTGTGTTACAAAACAATGATGACTGTCAAATTATTAAAAGTGTTGGAAAGATTTCTAACTTAGAGGATAAAATTAATAATACAAAATTAATTGAATGTAATATGGGACTTGCTCATACAAGATGGGCTACTCATGGAGAGGCTAATGAAGTAAATGCTCATCCTCATAAAGTTGGAAAGGTTACTTTAGTTCATAATGGTATTATTGAAAATGCTAAAGAATTAAAAGATAAATTAATTGATGAAGGAGTAAAATTTTCATCAGAAACTGATACTGAAGTAGCTTGTGCATTAATTAGTTATTATTATGATAAGGAAAAAGATATTAAGAAAGCTATAGAAAAAGCTTGTAGTGAGATAGTAGGATCTTATGCTTTTGGAATATTAGTAGAAGGATTAGATAAAGTTTATGCTATTAGAAAAGATTCACCTTTAATATTAGGTATAGGAAAAGGAGAATATTTCATCGCTAGTGATATAGCTGCTATAATCAATTATACTAATCAATATATTTTATTAGATGAAAATGAATTAGTTGAAATGAGTTCTTCTGATTATAATATTACTAAGAATGGAAAAAAAGTTAAAAAAGAAGTGTTAACTGCTACTATTGATGCTTCTTCAAAAGAAAAAAATGGATATCCTCATTTTATGCTTAAAGAAATAATGGAAGAACCTATTGTTTTAGAAAAAACATTGAAACCTATTCTTTCAGATATCAGTCTTTTGCCTGATTTAAAACAATATGAAGAAATACACATAATAGGATGTGGATCTGCATATTATGCAGGTATGATTGGTAAAAGTTTATTTGAAGAAAATGAAATTAGGGCAATTGTTGAAGTAGCAAGTGAATATCGTTATAAAAAAGTATTATATGATAGAAAAACTTTAGTAATACTTATTTCTCAATCAGGAGAAACTGCAGATACTATTGCTGCTATGAGAAAAGCAAATGAAAATAATATTGATACTTTAGCTATAGTTAATGTTAAGACAAGTACTATTGCTAGAGAATCTAAGAATCAAATATTTATAGAAGCAGGACCTGAGATTGCTGTTGCAACTACAAAAGCTTATATCTTACAAGTTGCTATATTATCATTACTTGCTTATTCTTGTGGAGAAAGTGATAGTAAAGTAATTGATGATTTTAAAAAGATTCCTGGTTTATTAAGAGAAGTTTTGGATAGAAAAGATGAATATCTAAAAATAGCTAAAGATATTTATAAAAATGATAATATTTTCTTTATAGGTAGAAAATTAGATTATTCTATTTGTATGGAAGGTAGTTTAAAATTAAAAGAAGTTTCATATATTCATAGTGAGGCATATCAAGCTGGTGAGTTAAAACATGGTACTATTTCATTAATTGAAGAAGGTACTCCGGTATTTGGTATTATTACTGAAGATGATATTCGTGAAAAAACTATTTCTAATGTAGAAGAAGTAAAGTCTAGAGGAGCAAAAGTAATTATTGTTACAAATAGTGATATTGATGGATATGAATATGTTGTTAAAGTTAAGAAAGTATCTAAATATGTTCAATCTTTACTTGTAGTTCCTGTATTACAATTAATTGCTTATGAGGTTGCTAAATTACGTGGATGTGATATAGATAAACCTAGAAACTTAGCAAAAAGTGTAACTGTAGAATAGTGTAAAAGTGACGTTAAGTCACTTTTATTTTGCTATAAATTGTGTTATGTTTTAAAAGTTGGGAGATATTAATGAATCAAGATTATATAAACATAATAAAATTTTATGGTAGTGACATATTAAATTCTAAAAACATGGAAAAACAAAAAGAGTTTATTCAACATGGAGATGTTTCAGTATATGAACATAGTCTTAGAGTAGCTTATTTATCTATTAAGATAGTTTCTAAATTTCATTTAAGAGTTAATATGAGATCTTTAATTAGAGGAGCATTATTACATGATTATTTTTTATATGATTGGCATATAAAAGATAAGAGTCATAGATTACATGGCTTTACACATCCTAAAACAGCTTATAAAAATGCAAAAAAAGAATTTAAAGTAAATGATATAGAAAAAGATATTATAATTAAGCATATGTTTCCATTGGTTGTAGTTCCTCCTATGTATTTAGAAAGTTATATTGTTACTGTTGCTGATAAAATTAGTGCTACTAAGGAAACTTTTGTGCATAGTAATATTAAATTAGAAGAATTATGTAGTTTATAATTCTTTTTTTTGATATAATTTGTTTAGGTGATAATATGTTTCATAAGAAAGAAGAAGACTCTAAAATACCAATGATAGTTTTTGGTATTATTGTTGTTATACTTATAATTGTTATTTTAGTTTTTTACTTTACAAATAGAAATACTTTAGGAGAAATGGATATTCATATGCCTAGTGAAAACACTTTGATAGGAATGGAAGATTTTGTTAGTACTAGTGATTCTAAATTTATAGAGTATTCTTATACTAATTTTGCTTGGTCTTCTACTTATTATGGAGAACTTGTTATGAAAAATGGAGATATTTATTCTTTTAATTGTAATGATGATAGAAATTTAAATCCTAATAATTGTTTAATTAAAAAAATTGATTCTATTTCTACTAATGATATGAATAAAATCGAGATAGCTTTAGAAAAAGTACAAGGTAATTTTGAAGTTAAAAATGAGATGAATGATTTTGGACAAGTTAATATTTCTATAGTTAAAGATGGAGAAGAGATTGTTCTTATTGGTAAGGGTGATAATAAGATTACTAATGATAGTGAAGGTGTAAAAGAAATATTAAAAATATTAAAAAAATATAATATTTATGTTTAAAATTTTATAAAAGGGGATGACTAAATGGATGGAATATTTTTACAAAGGGTTTTAATTTGTTATGTTCTTAGTATGCTTATTGGTTTTGAGAGACTTTATCGTAATAAAGCAACAGGGCTTAGAACTAATGCTTTAGTTGCTTTAGGATCTTTTCTATTTGTATATGTTTCAGTAGGAGATGTTTCAACTGATAAGTTTCGTATAGCAAGTCAAGTTGTTTGTGGGATGGGTTTCTTAGGAGCTGGAATAATTCTTAGAAATGGAAATAAAGTAAGAGGACTTAATACTGCTGCGACTTTATGGACTGTTGCGGCTATAGGTGTTCTTTGCGCATATGGATTTATACCAGAGGCTGTTGTTGGAACATTCTTAATTTTATTTTCAAATGTACTTTTAAGAGATATTTCATCTAAAATAATTGAAAAGATACAAAATAATTCTAAAGAAAAATGTATTATTGATGTTACTTGTGATGATGAAATTGAAGTGGTTATTAGAACATTAATAACTGAGAATATTGAAAAAAATAGTATTCAAATGGAGAGTTTGAATAGAAATAAAGGTAATGATAAGAATGTTAAATTAAGATTTGAATTTATTACTTCTAGACCTGAATTAATTATGGATTTAGTAAATAAGTTAAGTGAAGAGGTAGGAGTACATAAAGTTAACTGGTCTCATAAGCGTATGGTTGAACTTCATGAAGACGATGATGAATATGAAGAAGATGATGATTGAAAAGGAATAGTATATAACTATTCCTTTTTTGTATGAAAAAAACTAGTATTTCGACTAGTTGTAAATCAAATGGGGATATGGTTTAACGTGTTTACGAAAAATCAGCACAAATCTATGAATTGAGATTGTCTCTGATTTTTACTAGAGCTAATGTTATATTGCAATTAGGAACATTTAGTTGTTGGATGTCTACCTTCTTATCTTCTAGAAGAAAGGAGGTTTGATAAAATGAAAACTAAAACTTTTATCATAAAAGTTTTAAAGCTCATCTCTATCATTTTATTCCTTTTAATCATTTTGATTATAGTAATAAAAAAAGGCATCTAATCTTAATAGATTAAATGTCTAGCTAAATATTTGGGTAGACATTCAACTAGCGAAACTGAATGTTCCCATTTTTATTTTTTGCAAGATTTCTTGCTACATATATAATAACATAAAAAAAACTTTCTTCAAGTTTCTTTTATATTCCTAATGGGGCCATGATTTAACGTGTTTGCGAAAAATCGGTACAAATCTATGAGCCCTGATTGACTCAATTGCTTGAGTAAAATATATCACATTTTAAGAAAAATGCAAACGTCGAAAATATGTTTAGTTTTTTGCTCTAATAATTAGACAATTATAGAAATCTATGTTAAGATGTACTAAGAGGGAAAAATAAAAAGTCATGCGCCAACATGACTTTCCCTCATAATAGGTAGTACCTATTATAATATAACAATACAAGAATAAAATTTGAAAATGCTTTTAGGAACACTTGCTATTTTATTCTATATTTTTATGATACAGCAAAATTATTGCTGTGTCAATGTCGTTTATAATAGCATAAGTAAATACATTAGTCAAGTTTTATTAGGAAAGGAGGTTAGTGTATTTAAATTGTTATTTTGTAGGTACTCCTATTAAATAATAAAGAATAGGAGATGTTTAAATGGCAAAGATAAAAACTAAAATAGATGATGGATTTAATCCTGAATTGGTAGAAACTGCTTTTTTTGATGGTGAGTTAGAAATTCCAATAGTTAAGGATACTAATCCACCATTACCAACAAAAGTTATTCCTTTTAGTCAAAGGAATAAAAGTACTAATTATGATGAGTATATAGTTTTTTATGAAAATGTTTTGGAATTTGGAGATGTATTAGTAAATCCTGATGCTTACATTGAAGAATTCAAAAAATTTAAAGGAATAATATCTTTAGATAATTCTGTTTATATAGATAGTCCTTTAATTGTTCAAATAGGTAATGTATATAAAAGCAGAGCTTTAGCTCATTATTTTCAAGAACACGGTGTAAATGTAATACCTAATTGTAGATGGGGAGATGAAAGAAGTTATACCACATCTGTGTTACCTGAAAAATTTGCTTTTTTAGGAATTCCTAAACATAGTATTGTAGCTATAGGAACTTATGGCTGCAATCAAGGTAAGGAAGAAAAACATTATTTGCGAGATGGACTACGCGTAATGTTAGATGAAATAGAACCAAGATGTGTAATTGTATATGGATCTATGCCATCAGTTGTTTTTGATGAGTTCAAAGAAAAAACTAATTTTATCCAATTCGATGATTGGACAACACAAAAGAGGAGATAACATCATGGGAACAACTAAAATAGGAAGATATTTAAATACTAAAGGAAGTGCAAGAACTGTTAGTGATTATGCATTGGTTCATTCTAGCGAAGGAGCATTTACAAAACCAACACGAAGGAATGATAAAATACGTTTGAAAAGTGGTGGACATGGAGAAAAGGGATTACAACTTTTAAATAAATACAACATAGAGTATAATGTTGTTAAAACGTACATTAATGGTGTTAGAGTTGGTAATATACCTAATCACAAAGATAAAACTAAACGTCAGGGGATTAATCAAGCTTGGTTTCCAAAAACTTGGTCTGAGAAAGATATTAGACGTGCTGGAGAACATGTAGCCGGGCTTAAAAGTAATAGAAAATCTAAAAGCGGTGAAATTATATATGGAAATTATAAAGGAGTTAGAGTTGGGGTTATAAAGACTAATGGTAAAATAGGAACAGTTTTTCCAGACTCTGATCAATCTAAAGCAATAAGGAGGAAAATAAAATGAGTTTTAAAGAAAAATTTAAAAATATTATACTAGAACTAAATTCTATGGATATTAATGATAGCTATAAGCATGAAGAACTATGGAAAAAGGAAGTTGAAATTGTAACTGAAGATATTAATGAAACGATAAAATATCTTAAAAACGAATGTACTTCTGAAGAATTTGTTTGGCTTAGTGAAATATTTAGAGAAATTATTGAAATTTGTCCATCAAGAGAATTCGTAGACGAACTATATAAATTAGCAGATAAATATCCTGATGAGACGAAAAAGTATAATATTATGAGTTTCATTGATGAAGCTGCAGGATATTTGAAAGAAGATTAAAAAAAGAATAGCAAAAGCTATTCTTTTTACATGAAAAAACTAGTCTAAAAGACTAGTACTATCATAAATGGGGCCATGATTTAACGTGTTTGCGAAAAATCGGCACAAATCTATGAATTGAGATTGACTCAATTACTTGAATAAAATATATCACATTTTTATAAAAATCAAAATCATTTGTATTCATATAACAGTTTATCATTTTCATATATATATGGTCCTTTTGCACTTTCATCTCCAAAATAAGTAGATCTATTATTAAATAATTCTATTAAATCATTTTTTGACTTGATTACACTTATTTGATATGGCTGTTCAAATGCTATTTTTTCAACAAATAAGTATTTATCATCTAAATTAATTAATACACCGGCATGTCCTACAAATAATGTATTAAAATCACTATCATGTAAAACAACACTTATAAGTGATACTTTATCACTATTCAATTTAAAATCATGTGATTTTAAATTGTTAGGATATACATTTTTATATTCTTCTTTTTCTATATTAGATACATCCATTTCATTAAATAAATTAATAAAATCCAATTGATTATCATTTATTATTTTATAATCTTCATTGTTTTCAAGAACATCCATATCAAACATTAAATATGTTCCATATTCACTTTCAATTGTATTTATTTCAATAATATTTTGAAGTAAAGCATATGCTATTATTCTACAATCTCCATCTGACTTACTATGGATTTTTTCGTATCTATCCATACAATTAGCATCATTATAAATAAAAGTATCTGTTTTATCCCAATTCTTTAAACCACAGCCCATATCTTCTTCTTTATTAAAATCATCTAACCATTTAAAAAATAAATCAACATTAGATAGTTTATGTTCATCAAATACTTTTCTTAGTTCATTTCTGTCTTTTTCATCTATTAAATTGGAAGAATAACCTATTTTATACATATCATTTCTTGCTTCATTGTTTTTATTACAAGAACACATTAATATACAAATAATAAAAATTAAAAATATCTTTTTCATAATTACCTCTAGAATAATGATAACATATTCAATTCAATAAAAAAAGTTGCATAAAGCAACTTATTTTTAAACTGGGGCGTCCTAAGAGAATCGAACTCTTGCATACTAGTGCCACAAACTAGCGTGTTAACCACTTCACCAAGGGCGCCATATCAATTTGACTACTTTATTTTATAATATTATTTTCTTTTTTGCAAGTATTAATGATATAATTTGTTTATAATGGAGGTTATTATAATGTATAAATTAACAATAAGTAAAATATTAAAACATTTTCATTTGGTAAATAAACATAGATTTATTGTATTTAAATTATCTATAAGAGCCGGAATTCCATTACAGGGTTTAGTTCATGATTTGAGTAAATATTCTTTTGTTGAATTTTTTGAAAGTGCTAGATATTATGCTGGTACTTATAGTCCTATAAAGAATGCTAAAGATGATAAAGGATATAGTGAAGCTTGGTTACATCATAAGGGAAGGAATAAACATCATTTTGAATATTGGTATGATTATGATTTAGATAATCCTGCTATTGTTATGCCATTCAAGTATTATGCAGAATTAGTTTGTGATAGCATGTCTGCTTCTATGGTTTATAATGGTAAAAAATTTACTAATGATTCTCAATTGAAATTTTATGAGAAAAAACGTGATCATATAATCTTAGATCCTAGATTTGATCAATTATTGCTTAGAACATATAAAGATATAAGTATTTATGGTGTAAATTATGTTATTAGAAAGAAATATTTAAGAAAATTATATGATGAATATATCAAATAATTTTTTTTTAGAGTATAATTAGCACTCTCTATTGACAAGTGCTAATTTTGTAGTATAATATGTTATGAGAGGTGATAATATGTATAATCAAAATGAAGAAGAAAATGTTTTGAAAAAATATGGACGAGATATCACTAAAGAAGCCAAACATGGTAAGATTGATCCTGTTATCGGTAGAGATGAAGAGATTAGATCAATTACTAGAGTATTAAGTCGTAGAACTAAGAATAATCCTGTTCTTATTGGTGAGGCTGGAGTAGGTAAAACTGCTATTGTTGAAGGACTTGCTAATAAGATTGTTAAGGGAGATGTTCCTGCATCATTAAAAAACAAAACAATATGGGAATTAAACTTAGCTAGTTTAGTAGCTGGTGCTAAATATAGGGGTGAATTTGAAGAGAGAATTGAAAAAGTCCTTAAAGAGATAAAAGATAGTGATGGAGAAATCATTATGTTTATCGATGAAATTCATATGATTGTTGGTACTGGTAGAAGTGATGGTGCAATGGATACTTCTAATATTTTAAAGCCTATGCTTGCTAGAGGTGATATTCATGTTATTGGAGCAACTACTTTAAAAGAGTATCGTGAATATATTGAAAAAGATAGTGCGTTGGAAAGACGTTTTCAAAAGGTATTAGTTAGTGAACCTAGTGTTGAAGATACTATAACTATACTTAGAGGTATAAAAGATAAATTTGAAATACATCATGGAGTTGAAATTAAAGATAGTGCATTGATTTCAGCAGCAACTCTATCTAATAGATATATTACTGATAGATTTTTACCTGATAAAGCAATTGATTTAGTAGATGAGGCTTGTGCAACTATTAGAGTTCAAATGGATTCTGTTCCTTTTGAGTTAGATACTTTAACTCATAAAATTATGAAATTAGAAGTTGAAAGACAAGCAATAAAAAAAGAAAAAGATGATTTATCAATGAAAAGAAAAGAAGAAATTGATAATGAATTAGATGAATTAAAAGAAAAAGAATCTGAATTAAAAGAAGCCTGGAATAAAGAAAAGAATTTAAATAGTGATATTAAAAATAAGAAAAAAGAATTAGATGAAGCTAGATTTGAATTAGAACAAGCTGAAGATAAATATGATTTAGAAAAATGTGCTATTTTAAAACACGGAACTATTCCTAAATTAGAAAAAGAGTTAGATGAATTAAATCAAAGTAATAAGAGTAGATTACTTAGTAATATAGTTGATTCTAATGATATAGCTGATATTGTTTCTAAATGGACACATATTCCTGTTTCAAAACTTCGTGAAAGTGAAAAAACTAAATTATTAAAATTAGAAGATAATATGAAATTAAGAGTAATGGGTCAAGATAATGTATTAAAACTTGTTAGTGATGCAATTATTAAAAGTAGAAGTGGTATCAAAGATCCTAAAAAGCCTATTGCTAGTTTTATGTTTTTAGGACCTACTGGAGTTGGTAAAACAGAGGTTGCTAGAACACTTGCTTTTGAATTGTTTGATGATGAATCTCATATGGTTAGAATTGATATGAGTGAATATATGGAGAAGTTTAGTGTATCTCGTTTAATTGGTTCTCCTCCAGGATATGTTGGATATGATGAAGGTGGACAATTGACAGAAGCTGTTAGAAGAAATCCTTATAGCATTATTCTATTTGATGAAGTTGAAAAAGCTCATCCTGAAGTATTAAATTTATTATTACAAATATTAGATGATGGCCGTCTTACTGATAGTAATGGTCGTACAGTTGATTTTAAAAATACTATTATTATTATGACTAGTAATCTAGGTAGTGAATATGTATTAGATAATCAAAAGGATAAAGTTATTTCTGAAGTAAGGGCTCATTTTAGACCTGAATTTATAAATAGAATTGATGAAATAATTGTATTTGATGCTTTAAGTAAAGATGTTATTTATAGTATTCTTGATAAAACTATAAGTGATATTGAGTCTCGTCTTAAAAATATTAATTTGCATATCGAATTAACTGATAAAGCTAAAGACGAATTAGTTAATATTGGATATGATATTAATTATGGGGCTAGACCACTAAAGAGAGCTGTATCAAGAGAGGTAGAAACATTACTATCTCATCATATAATTAATGGTGATATTAAATATGGTGATACTGTAGTAATAGATTATAGAAATAATAATTTTACTATCAATAGAAAATAGAAGAAAATATTTAATTTTCTTCTTTTTTAGTTTATAATGAGAATAGGTGAAGCATATGTCAATGAGTAATGAAGATTTAGAAAGAACTGGCTTATATCGCACCTTGATGGAATCTAGAGATGAAGGAGAAGGAACTCTAACTGATTTAGAAGAAATTAGAGAAAGATTAGATTATATGGATATAGATGAAAGTAAAAAGAATAAATATTTACATTTGATCGCTGAAATCCAAAAAGAAAAAGATGAAAAAACAAAGAGATTTTTGTTTCATCAACTTGCTAATATAATAAATAAAGAGGGGTAATTTATGAGTAATTTTTATCATTACTTAAGTACTATTACTGGAATAGATGAAGTATACTTTTATTTAATTCTTACTACTACAATAGTTGTAATATTTTTTGTTTTAATAAAAAGATTGGCAGAATTTATTGTAAAAAAGAGTATTCCTTTACTTAGACAATATAGTGTTAATCAAAATGTTCAAATGATTATAAATGTATTATTTGTAGTTATTATGTTTTTTGTATGGGACAATTATATTAAAAATATAATTACATTAATTAGTATTATTGGAGCATCTTTAATTGTTGCTTTGAGAGAAGGCGTATTAAGCTTTGTAGGAGGCTTATATATTAGAGTTAAGAGATTATTTGTATCAGGAGATAGAATACAAATAGACGATATTATTGGAGATGTTATGAGTGTTTCTACATTTGATTTTGATATATTAGAGATATCAAATGATACTCATGGACAATCTACTGGTATTATGATTACTTTGCCTAATTCTTATGTTTTTACTAGAAATATAAAAAACTATACTAAAGGATTTAAATATATATGGAATGAATTGACTATAAAAGTTCCAGTTGATTGTGATTTAGTTAACAATAAAAGAGAATTATATAGGATAGTTAATAATAATGAGAATGTTAAATATATTGTTGAAAAGATGAAAGTTCAAAGTAATGTTGTAGGTACTACTAATAATATTTATTTTAGTAAATATGATCCTATCATTTATACAAAGATAGTTGATGATCATATAGAATTAACTATTAGATATTTAGTTGATCCTAAGAAGAGTAGAATCGTTGAAAGTATGATTTGGAATAAGATATTTGAATCATATAAAGAGGATAAAATGAATTTATATTTGAAAGGGTGATTAGTATTAAAAAGTTATTTAAAGTATTAATTATTGGTATTTTTTTACTTATATTTGGATTTACTATTTTTACTAATATTTCTTTAAATAGTAATAATAATTCTAATGGAATTTTTGGATATAAAATATATGCTAAAGATAATACTTTATATGTTCTTAAAGAGACAGAATTATTTGATCTTAATCCTGGAGATTTGGTTATTTATAAAGATTTTGATAATAAATTATTAGTTACTAGATTATTTTCTAAAGACAATGATTGTTATAAGACTAAAGATGACTCAATTGATATGTTAAATAATAATGTAGTTTGTAATAATAATTTATTAGGAAGTGTTTCATTGAATATTACAAGAAGTCATGCTATTGTTATATCTATTTTAGTAGTAGCTGGATTGGTTCTTATTATGGCTTTATATTTCTTACTTAGAAGAAAAGATGATAATGAAGAAGTTGTTGTTGAAAAAGAAATAATATTAGATTCTATTGTTACTGATGAAACTAAAATTAGAGAAGATATTAAAAGTAAGATTATTAATCCTGGAAAAGATAAGATAAAGGAAATTAGCGTTAATGTTAATGAAAAATTTGATTATAAAGCTGTTCCTGTAGAAGATAAAAAAGAAGAAGTACCTAAATATAGTGCTTCTAAGGATAAAAAAGAAGAAGAAATAGAAATTCTTGAATTATAAAAAGAAGATTATGAAATCTTCTTTTTTTAGTTAGTTAATCCTTTTATTTTATTTATAAAATATTCTTTAGCATCTTCTAGAGGAATATTTTTAATTACTGATACTTGACTATATAGAGCTTCTTCAGCTTCTTTAAAATAAATTGAATCCTTTTCACCTTTTCTTTTTTTATTATTAACTCTTTCTTCATTACGCAAATAAGTTGTTTTTATAACTTTAATTAAATCTTCTTCATTTCCTGAAGATAATAATCTTTTATATTCACTTTCTATATATTTATCTTCTGTTTGAATGGTTTCAATAGAAGGAATTCTTTCTATTAAGTTGTTTAAATCATCTTCTGTTATTAAATCTCTTATTTTTGTACTTGAAACAGGTATTTCTAATTTTAGTGTTTCATCTTTAATAGGCTCTAATATGTAATAATCTTCATCATTATATTTTTTTTCTTCTACGCCTTTAACTTTACATACATCTTTACCGAATATTAAATAATCATCTACTTTATACATATATCCCTCCCAAATTACATAAATCGATTATATTATACCACAAAATACTAAATTTTGTTAGTTTTATTTTTTAGCACTCTCTCTTGACAGCTGCTAAAAAAGAGATTATATTAATATCTAGAGGTGGTTAATTTGGAAAAACATGAGTTTAAGAGTGAATCAAAAAAACTATTAGATTTAATGATTAATAGTATATATACAAATAAAGATATATTTTTAAGAGAGTTAATTAGTAATGCTAGTGATGCATTAGATAAACTTTATTATAGAAGTTTAACTGATGATAAAGTTAGTGTTTCAAAAGATGATTTAAAAATTGATTTAGCTTTTGATAAAGATGAACGTACTATTACTATTAGTGATAATGGTATTGGTATGACTAAAGAAGAGTTAGCTGAAAATTTAGGTACGATTGCTAAAAGTGGAACATTAGATTTTAAAGATAATATGTCTAAAGAAGATAAATTAGATGTTATTGGACAATTTGGAGTAGGTTTTTATTCTGCTTTTATGGTTGCTGATAAGATTACTGTAGAATCTAAGAGTATCGATTCTAAAGAGGCATATGTTTGGGAGAGTAAAGGAGTAGATGGGTATTCTATAGACAAAGGTACTAAAAAAGAAAATGGTACTGTTATTACTCTACATTTAAAAGAAAATGATAGTGATTTTGCTTATGATAAATATTTAGATGAATATGAATTAAAAAATCTAGTTAAAAAATATAGTGATTATATTAGTTTTCCTATTAATATGATGGTTACTCATAATGAATTAAAAGATGAAGAAAAACATGAATATGAAGAACATAAAGAATTAGAAACGCTTAATAGTATGGTTCCTATTTGGAAAAGAGATCCAAAAGATGTAAGTGATGCTGATTATGAGAATTTCTATATGGATAAGTTTGGTGATTTTGATAAACCATTAAAGAGAATTACTTCAAGTGTAGAAGGTGTTACTTCATATAAAGCATTATTATTTATTCCTGGACATGCTCCAGCTGATTATTATAATCCTAATTATGAAAAGGGATTAGCTCTATATTCTAATGGAGTTATGATTATGGAAAAATGTGCTGATTTATTACCTGATTACTTTAGTTTTGTTAAGGGTATTGTAGATAGTGAAGATTTACCTTTAAATATATCTCGTGAGACATTACAAGAGAGCAAAAGTTTAAGTTTGATTGCTAAAAACATAGAAGGAAAAATTAGAAGAGAATTAGAAGATATGCTTAAAGATGATAGAGCAACTTATGAAGAATTCTTTAAAACTTTTGGTGTTCAATTAAAATATGGCGTTTATAATAACTTTGGTATGGATAAAGAAAAACTACAAGATTTAGTAATGTTCTATTCAGCTGAACATGAAAAATTAATTACATTAAAAGAATATGTTTCAGAAATGAAAGAGGGACAAGAAAAGATTTATTTTGCTAGTGGATCATCTATTAGTAAAATTAATTCTATGCCACAGGTAGAACAAGTTAGAGATAAGGAATATGATATCTTATACTTAACTGATTATGTTGATGAATTCTGTGTAACTGCAATTTCAAAATATGAAGAAAAAGAATTCCAAAATATTGCTAGTGGTGAATTGGATTTAGAAACAGAAGAAGAAAAGAAAGAAACAGAAAAAGTTAATAAGAAGAGTAAAGATTTATTAAAAGCAATGAAGGATTTAATTCCTGAGATTGATGAAGTTCGTTTTACTAATAAATTGAAATCTCATCCTGTATGTTTAACAAGTAAGGGTGATGTATCAATAGAGATGCAAAAAGTATTTGATGCTATGCCTAATGATTTAGGAATTAAAGCTCAAACAATATTAGAAATAAATGAAAAACATCCAATTAGTAAGAAATTAAAAGAATTATATAAAAACGATGATAAGACTGATTTCAATAATTATACTAAGATTTTATATAGTGAAGCATGTATTATAGCAGGTCTTCCTATAGATAATCCTACTGAAATAAGCGATTTAATTTGTGATGTTATTTCTAAATAAAAGTGAATATAAAAAATATTCACTTTTTAATTTATTATAAAATTATTTGTGATATACTATCTATAGTAGGAGTGTGTTTTTAAATGAAAGAAAAAGAATTGAAAAGATGGTTCGGTATTAGTGGTATTATGACTATTATTAATTTAATTGGGTTCATGATACTTAATCATAATATTTATTCAAATTTAGCAGGTTATACTTTTGGTAGAAGTTTTCAAGTATTTTTAGGGTTAATTTTTTCTTCAGTTGCTTTAGTTTTCATTGCTTATTTATTAACATTCTTTGTGAAAAAAGTTTTTGATAGAAAAAATAAATTCAATAAAGTAAATAGCTATTTTAATTATATTTTAACTTTAGCTAATATTATTATATGCGGATGGTTAATACTTTATATTCTGTTTGCTATATTAGGATTAGATTGCTGTTCAGGTAGTAAAACTTATTTATTGTATTTAGATGTTACTACTAATATTATGACTTTCTTATTCTATATATCATTATTTTGTAGTTTTGTTGTTTTATTTGGAAATAATTTCTTTAGTAAAATGAAAAAAGAACAAGTTAAATACATTGTTTTATTAGGTTTATTTGTTGTTAGTAATTTCTTATTAGTTACAGCTTGCAATACTTTGGCTCATGGTAATAATAGTGATTATTGTAATCATGCTAAGCCTTATATTGTTGATGCTTCTAAAGCTAAATAATTATGAAAAGAGGTTATTATGAAATTAGATGGTAGAGTTGCGATAGTTACTGGTGGAGCTATGGGTAATGGCTTTGGTGTTGTAAAGACTTTCTTAAGATATGGTGCTAAGGTTATTGTGATTGATTATTCTAATAAATTAGCTGATTCTTTACATAGTCTTGATAATCCTAATTTAATAGGGTATCAAGCAGATTTAAGAGATAAGAAATTAATTAATGCTATTATTAAAGATATAGCTATTAAATATGGAAAAATAGATATTTTAGTAAATAATGCAGGTATTTGTAAGTTGGAAAAATTTATTGAAATGGATGATGATGTTAGAGATAGTCATTTTGATATAAATATTAAAGGTACTTGGAATATTACTAAGGCCGTTCTTCCTCATATGATTAAAAATAATTATGGAAAAATAGTTAATTTAAGTAGTGTTACTGGGCCAATGGTTGCTGATAGTGGAGAGGTTGCTTATGCTACTACTAAGGCCGCTTTGCTTGGATTTACTAAGTCTCTTGCTATGGAAGTAGTTAGAAATAATATATGTGTTAATGCTATAATGCCTGGTTATATTCATACACCTATGGTAGATGGTATAGCTGTTGATACTAATAAAGAAGATCCTGAAAGCGTAATTAAGGGAATTGCTGCAGGAATTCCAATGGGAAGACTTGGAACTA
Organism: uncultured Erysipelotrichaceae bacterium; assembly: GCA_902789225.1. Classification (GTDB taxonomy): domain Bacteria; phylum Bacillota_I; class Bacilli_A; order RF39; family UBA660; genus RUG343. The sequence continues at coordinate 193,191 of CADANC010000001.1, read as the reverse complement.
TTGATGAATTAGGTGAATTAGCTGCATTTCTTGCTAGTGATGAGTCAAGTTATATTACTGGACAAGGTATAGTTATAGATGGAGGTTCTACATTACCTGAGACTAAAAGTGTAGGCGTATAAAAAGAATAAATTCTGGGAGGTTAATACATGAGTTATGTATCTAAAAAAGAATTGGTGGTACTAGATGGTTACTTTAGAGCAAGTAACTATTTAAGCGTGGCTTTATTATATTTAATGGATAATCCTTTACTTAGAGAACCTTTTAAGATTAGTGATGTTAAACCTAATCCTGTTGGTCATTTTGGTACTGTACCTGGGCAAAATTTTATTTATACACATTGTAATAGAGTTATTAAGAAATATAATTTAAAAATGATATATATATCTGGTCCTGGACATGGTGGTCAGGCTATGATAACTCAAAACTATTTAGATGGAACTTATACTAGATTCTTTCCTGATTTTACTGAAGATATTGAAGGTATAACAAAATTATGTAGACATTTTGCTTATCCTAGAGGAATATCTTCTCATGTAGAAGCTAATGTACCTGGTTCAATTCATTCTGGTGGAGAGTTAGGATATAGTTTAGCTCATGCTGCTGGAGCTGTTCTTGATAATAAAGATTTAATAGCATGCTGTGTTGTAGGAGATGGTGAAGCTGAGACTGGGCCTCTTGCTACTTCATGGAATATTAATAAGTTCTTAAATAAGAAAAATGATGGTGTAGTATTACCTATACTTCATCGTAATGGATATAAAATTTCTAATCCTACAATATTTGGTAGAATGAGCGAAAAAGAAATTGGTGATTATTTTGGTGCATTAGGTTGGAAAGTATATTTTGTGTCTGGAAAAGATACAATGGTAATGCATGATAAAATGGCTCATACTATGGATGATGTTATTGAGGATATTAATAAGATTAAGAAAAATGGTACTGGTAAGTATCCTATGATTGTTCTTACAACTCCTAAAGGATGGACTTGTCCTAAAGAAGTTGATGGATTACAAGTTGAAGGTAGTTTTAGATCTCATCAAGTGCCTGTACCTATTTCTCATGATGAACCACATAATTTAGAAATATTATATAAATGGTTATGTAGTTATCATCCTGAAGAATTATTTGATGAAAATGGTAAATTAAGAAGTGTATTTAAGGAGTTAACTCCAACACCTAGTAAATGTATGGGTGCTAGTGTTTATGCCAATGGAGGAGTTACTACGAAAGAAATAATTACTCCTATACTTAAATCTTATATGGTAGATATTGGTGAGCCTGGAAGAAGAAATAGACAAGATACTACTGAATTAAGTGCTTATATTAGAGATTTATTCCTATTAAATAAAGAAAATTATAATTTTAGAGCATTTGGTCCTGATGAAGCTTTATCTAATAGACTTGGTCATATGTTTGAAGCAACTCATCGTACTTGGAATTATAGAACTGAGAAAAATGATGAATTCTTAAGTCCTAATGGTAGAGTAATGGATTCATATTTATCTGAGCACTTAGTTGAAGGTATGTTAGAAGGTTATTTATTAACAGGAAGATATGGATTTATAAATTCTTATGAAGCGTTTATTAAAGTTGTTGATTCTATGATAGGGCAACATGCTAAATGGTTAAAATTAGCTAGTGAAATTCCTTGGAGAACACCTATACCTTCACTTAATGTATTATTAACAAGTCATGCTTTCCAACAAGATCATAATGGTTATACTCATCAAGATCCTGGATTTGTTAATTCAATATTAAATAAGAAAAACGATTTGGTAAGAGCATATTATCCAGTTGATGCTAATACATTGATTTATACTTTTGATAAGTGTATTAGAAGTAAGAATTTAGTTAATGTTATTACTGCTTCTAAACAACCTAGACCACAATGGTTTGGAGAAGTTGATGCTAAAAGATTGGTTAATAAAGGTATAGGAATAATTGATTTTGCATCTAATGATAATGGTGATCCTGATTTAGTACTTGCTTTTAGTGGAGATACAGCAATGATGGAAGTATTAGGTACTGTAGATATATTGAGAAGATCAATTAGAAATTTAAAAATCAGAGTTGTTTGTGTATTAGATGTAACTGTATTATCTAGGGATTTTCCTACTGGATTAAGTGATGCAGATTATAATGAGATATTTACTACTGATAAGCCTATTATTTATAATTTCCATGGTTATAAATCTACTATAAAAGATTTAGTATTTGAAAGAGAAAATAGAAATATTTCTATCCATGGTTATGATGAAGAAGGAAATATTACAACTCCATTTGATATGAGAGTTAAAAATGAAATAGATAGATTCCATTTAGTATTAGATGTTATTGAACATTTACCTAGATACAGGGAAAAAGCTGGATCTTTAAAAGACTGGTGTAATCAAATGTTAAAAGAACATTCTAGATATATTGTTAAGCATGGTGAAGATATGCCATATATTAAAAATTGGAAATGGGATAATGATATAAATAAGTAGAAGTTTCTTCTACTTATTTTGTTGTAATAATTGGTGAAATATGGTATAATAAGTACTCCTAGGAGGAGATTTTATGAAGTACATTCGTATAGTTGATGATTTTCATAAGTATGGATCTTGTTTAGTAAGAATCATGAATTTTTTAAGATGCGTTAATAAGAGACATATTACTTTATGTAACAATTATTATGTTAATGGTCGAAGAATGAACATGAAACTTTTCTCCAAAGAACGTTTTGTTAGAGATGACTTTTTTGTTCCAGCAAGATATGTTGCGACAAATAGATTAGATAATATTAAATTTTTGGATGCTGATGAAGGTTAGTATCCTTTTATTTTTTTAAATTTCTTAGCACTCTGTATTGACAAGTGCTAAAAATAGTGATATAACATAATTATGAAAGGAAGTTGATAATATGAGTTTATTACCAGTAAGTTTTCGCGAAGATTTATTTTCTGGAGATAGAGATTTCAAATGCGATATATATGAAAAAGATAATAAATATTTTGTAGAAATGGATATTGTTGGTTATGATAAAAAAGATATCAACGTTTCTATGAAAGATGGCTATTTAGAAATTAGTGGATCAAAAGAAAATAAAGAAGAAGATAAAGATAGAAAATATCTAAGAAGAGAACGTGAATTTAGAACATTTAGTAGAACTTTCTATTTGGGAAGAGTAGATGATGATAGTGTTGAAGCTACTTTTAAAGATGGATTATTAATTGTTTCTGCTAATAAATTAGATAATAATAATAAGAATATTGAAATTAAATAGGAGAGTGATTTTATATGGATTTAATGAGTAGAGATTTTGATGATTTATTTGATATTTTACCTGTTAGAAAAGACAATAGAATGAAATGTGATATATATGAAAAAGATAATAAATATTTTATAGAAATGGAAGTTCCTGGATTTAACAAAGAAGATATTGATATTTCTCTAAAAGAAGGATATTTAACAGTAAAAGCTGAAAAGAAAATGTCAAATGAAGAAAAAGATGAAAATAAGAAATATTTAAGAAAAGAAAGAAATTATATTAAAACTGAAAGATCATTCAATTTAGGAAATATTGATGAAGAAAATATAGATGCTTCTTTTGAAAATGGTGTTTTAAAAATAGAAATTCCTAAAGTAGAAGAAAATAAAAGAACTATTGAAATTCATTAATTAATAAAAAGACATATTATGTCTTTTTTTGTGTTATAATTCTAATATGAGGTGTAATAATGAATAATAATAATAAAACTTTTAATATATTTGTGCCAGTAATAATAGGTATTATCTTAATTTGTATATTATTTTATTTGATTGCGAATGTAAAACAAGATGTTATTAAGTGTAGTAAGAGTGATACTGATAGTTTGGGTATTACTATTAATGAAGAAATTACTACTACACTTAGTTCTAGAGAAATTGATTCTTTATTAATTACTAAGACAATTATATTGCCTCCAAAATATAGAAATAAAGCTAATTTTGAAGCTATAGAGTTTTCTTTAAAGAAAGCATTTGATTATTTAGATAATTCTTATAAAATTAATATTTATGATGATAGAGTTGTTTTAACTATAAATCTAAAAAAGGAAAAGCCTGTCATTTTAGATAATATTAGTTTTGCTGATAGTAATGGTGGATTAAGTATTATTGTTAAAACTAATACTAAAGATAGTGAAATTATTACTTTAAGTGTCAATGATGAGTATAGTGAAGGAGAGCTTATGACTACACTAAAAAATAGGGGGTATTCTTGTAATTAATGGATGAATATATAAGTAAAGTTGCTAATGATTTAGATCTTTCTAATTATTTACAAAATATTAATGGTTTTTTACTAACTACAAAAGAATGTCAAGTATTAGATCAATTTGGAATTGATTATAAAAGTTGTACTAGTTTAAAAGAAGTTTTATTTGAAGTTGAAGAAGTTTTAGAAGAACAATATGATGATCAATTAGAAGATGTTTCTATTAGTATTAGTGACAGAGACTACTATCAAAATAGTAATAAGTAATTGTTACTATTTTTAATTTATGGTATATTATCTATATAGTAGGGGTGATTAAAAATGACACATTATGAAGATACTTCTTATACTATTAGTATTAGTCCTATAATGTTACTTCCTGGTTTAATTATCGGCTTAATATCTATAATTTCTTTATGGAAATTATTTTCTAAAGTAGGTAAACCTGGTTGGCATTCTATAGTTCCTATACTAAATATCTATGATTTATTTGAGATATCTGGAATGGCTGGATGGTTATTTATTGCGACATTTGTTCCTATCGTTGGAATAGTTATTAATATTATGTGTTACATTAATTTGGCTCATAGATTTGGTAAGAGTGATGGATTTGGTATACTTACTTTCTTTTTTCCATTTGTAGGTATTCCTATGCTTGCTTTTAGTAATTTGCCTTATGATGATAGAAATAATTATAGTTTTCATTCTCCTATAAAGCAAAATACTGAAGATACTATTGTTAGTAGTAAAGATGTTATGAAGAAATTATATGAAGATGAGAAACACTTAAACGAAAAATCTAATGATTTTCAAGGTATTCCATCTTTAAATGATATCTATAATACTCCTTTAAATGGAAATGGTGGTCCTAACGGACAGGGTAATGGTGCATATTTTACTAATACTCCTCCTGTTTCTAATGTTAATAATGCTAATAATATTGGTAATAATGCAAATAATGTTAATGCTAATACAAATATGGTTGATAATAATTTTGCTAATAACACTATTACTATGGTTGATAGTACTAAAAGTGGAAAAGCTAAAGAAAGTAAGGGACTCTTTGATTTTCTTAAAAAGAAATAGACCTTTAGGGTCTTTTTTTGTATAATGGAGGTGGTGATTAATATGATTTATTTGGATTATAGTGCAACAACACCTGTAAATGATGAAGTTATAGAAAGCTATTCTAAGGCTTGCAGAGAATATATTGGTAATCCTAATTCATTACATAGATTAGGTTTAGAAAGTAAAAAAGTAATTGATGCTGCAACATCACAAATTGCTTCTATTTTGAATGTAAAGCCTAGTGAAATTATTTATACCAGTGGAGCAAGTGAAGCTAATAATACTGCTATAAAGGGAGTAGCTTTTAAGTATAAAAATAGAGGAAATAAGATAATTAGTACTGAATTAGAACATTCTAGTGTAATTGGTCCTTTAAATTATTTGTCTAATTTAGGTTTTGATGTTGAATTTGTAAAATTAGATAGTAATGGTAGAGTTGATTTAGATGATTTCAAAAGATTAATTGATGATAATACTATTCTTGTAACTATTGCGTCAGTTAACAGTGAAGTTGGAATTAAACAGCCTATAAAAGAAATATCTGAAATTGTTAAAAATTATCCTAAATGTCTTTTTCATTCTGATATGACTCAAAGTATTGGAAAAGAATATATTGACTTAAGTTTAGTAGATATGTCATCTTTTAGTGCTCAAAAGTTCTATGGAATGAAAGGAGTAGGAGGATTAATAAAAAAGGAAAATATTGTTATTGATCCTTTGATTCATGGTGGAAAAAGTACTACTATTTGGAGAAGTGGAACACCTGCTCTTCCGTTAATTGTAAGTACTGCTCGCGCTTTAAGATTAATTTATGATGATTTTGATAATAAATTGGCACATATTAAAGAAGTTCATGATTATTTAATTGATAAATTAAGTCCTTTGGATGTTGATATTAATAGTAATGAAAATTGTATTAATCAAATTGTTAATTATAGTTTAAGAGGTATTAAGAGTGAAGTAATGTTACATGCTTTAGAAGAAGATGATATCTTTGTATCTACACAAACAGCTTGTTCTACAGGAAATTATTCTATCGCAATTTATGCTTTGACTCACGATGAGAAAAGAAGTTCTAGTAGTATGAGAGTAAGTATTTCTCATTTGACAACTAAAGAAGAGATTGATAAATTTATAGAGTCTTTATCTAAAAATATTGAAAAGTTAGGAGAACTTAGAAAATGAAAGTTATAAAAGTAACAGCAGTTTGGTGTGGAGCTTGTCTAATAATGAATAAGAGATGGAAAGATATAAGCTCTAGATATAATATTGAAACTGAATCAGTTGATGTAGATATAGACGAAGAAGTAATTGAAAAGTATGATATTGGAGAGAGACTACCTGTATTTATATTTTTTGATGATAATGGAAAAGAATTGGGAAGATTAATTGGAGAAAAAAGTACTTCACAAATAGAAGAATTTATAGAGGGGATTAGATGAAAAAAATATTAAAAGTATTAATAATTTTCACTTTGTTGTTTAGTTTTTCTGTTAATGCTAAAGAAAAAGTTACTTTGTACTTTTTCCATGGTGATGGTTGTCCTCATTGTGCGGAAGAACAAACTGACTTAATAGATGATTTGAAGAAAGATAGTTCAATTAATGTTGAAGAAATAGAAGTATGGCATGATAGTGAAAATAAGAATTTATTAGATAAAGTAATTAGTACTTATGGTACTAGGAGTGGGGTTCCTTATAATGTAATTGGAGATACTACTATTATTGGTTATAGTGAGTCTAATGGTGAAAAAATAAAAAGAGCTATTGAATACTATAAAACTCACGAATATACTGATGAAATTAAAAAGATAAAAAATGGAGAAACAGTACAAATAAATGATCAATTCTCTAAAGAAGAAGAAAAAACTGATCAAGAACAGACTATAGATGTTCCTATAATTGGAAAAGTTAATTTAAAAAATATTTCTATTATGAGTGCTGCTGTACTTATTGGTTTGGTTGATGGATTTAATCCTTGTGCCATGTGGGTCTTATTATTCTTAATAACTACATTGATTAGTTTAAAAGATAAGAAAAGATTATTACTACTAGGATCTATATTCTTATTAACCAGTGGATTTGTTTATTTCTTAATAATGTTTTCATGGTTAAATATTGTTGTTAGTGTTAGTACTTCAATAATATTTAGATATTTAATTGGTGTGTTTGCTATAGGAGCAGGTATTTATAATTTATATAACTTCCTTAAAGGTTTAAAATCTGATGATGGATGTGAAGTTGTTGATAAGAAAAAACGAAAAGATATATTTAAAAAAATAAAGAAATTTACTCATGAAAAATCTTTATTACTTGCGATATTAGGTATTATGCTATTAGCAGTTTCTGTTAATATAGTTGAATTATTATGTTCTGCAGGATTACCTTTAATATTTAGTGAGTTATTATTAATAAATAATGTTACTGGAGTTAAAGCTATTGGATATGATTTAATTTACATATTATTCTTTATGTTAGATGATTTTATTGTATTTATTATTGCTTTAAAAACATTAGATGTTGTTGGTATAAGTACTAAATTTAATAAATATTCTCATTTAATAGGTGGATTGATAATGCTATTAATAGGAATTTTATTACTTGTAAATCCTGGAGCTTTAATGTTTAATTTATAGACACTTAATAGTGTCTTTTTATTTACATATAAACATTTTTTGGTTATAATTAACTTAGAATAGAATAATAGAGGGGAATGCATATGATAGATAATGAATATATCACTATTAAACATGAAGATGGTAATACTGAGGTTGTTCAAGTAGTAACTTATTTAGTTTCTGAGGATGGTCTTAGAAACTATATTGTGTACTTTAAAGATGAATTACAAGGCGTAGATAATGATCATGTAATCTATATTTCTAAGTTAATTGAAAAGAAAGGTGTTGTTGCATTAGTAGAAATTGTTGAAGATCCTGAATGGATTGATGTACAAGGTTTACTAAAACGTATAGCAAATGCTTAGAGGTGTGTAGATATGGGTGATTATAGTTTTAATAATGGAAAATTTTCAGTTGTAGTTAGTAATATCAAATCTTCTGTTTATGATGTTGTTTCCGCTATTAGTGTAAAATTATTTGAATTAGGTGATAGTGGTAATTCTAAGCTTAGAGAACAATTAGAACTTGAGTTAAAAGAATTAATTGAAGTTAGTAATACAGTAACTTCTAAAATATCTAAGATTGATAAAATGATTAATTTAGAAGAAATAGATGATTCTTCTCTTATTGATGTTGATAGTTCTAAGAATGATGGTATTGATAATATTAAACTAGAACCTAAAGAAGTAAAAGTTGGAAATATTGAAAGAGATGATGAAGAGGTTACTATTTCTACTAAGGCTTTAGAAAATTTAATGAGTGATAGTGATAATACTAGTGAAGTTGATGTAGATGAAGAGAAAGAAAAAGAATCTAATTCTAATGGATTAGGAGATATTTATAATATTGGTGGTCCTTCAGCTGATGCAAAACTTGAAGTTAGTGAACCTGAGATTGCTAGTGTTAGTGAAACTACTGAAAATGTAGAACCTGAAGTTAGTCCTGTTAGCGAAGAAAAACCTGAGATTACTCCTGCAGCAGAAAATGAAACTGTTTCAATAGATAAACCTTTAGAAGGAGTAGTTGCTGTTGAGGAAGAAACTCCTGAGAAAAAAGAATTACCTAATATTGATTTAAGTAATATTTCTGGAGTAGTTGAAGATAAATCTAGTGAAGTTGAGGAAAAGCCTGTTTTATCTGAAAAAGAAGCATCTATTGAAAGACAAAGACAAGAGGCTAATACTAAAAAGATTAGTTATATAATCGATAAAGAAGGAAAAGATGCTACTAGAGCTATTTTAGTTACAAGTGCTCAATTTGATAAATTATTGCTTTCTCATGATAGACAAAAGGCTTTATGTAAATTTAGAAACATGTTTAATGGAGAAGTAGGTAGTTCTTCAATGCCTACTATGAGTGAAGCTCCTTCTTCTGAAAGAGTTCTTAAAATTCCTGAATCTAATGAAAAACTTTCATTAGAGGAAATGTTAAGTAAAGCAACAGAATTATATAAATCTGGAGATATTAAAGGAGCAGAAGAATTATATAACAAAATAAGTGAGATTAATGGAAGTAATAAATAATGGAATATGATTTAATTGATAAAGAAAATTATGATAATTATATTAATGAAGTTGTAAACATTTCTAAGACTAGTACGGAAAAAATGTCAATACTTTACAATTACCAGTTTAATGAAGACGTATATAATGATATAACTATAATAGATAGAAATGGTAATAATAAGAGTTATAAATATAAATTCTTAATAGATGATGATTTGTTTGTTTTATTAAATCGATTAGTTAAAGAATTTTATGATAATAACGATGTAAATATTGTAGATGTTATTGATTTAAATAAAGATAATAAATACACTTTTAGAATGATTACTAAATATAATGATTTATTTAGTATTAATGATATTAGTTATAATAGGGCAATCGAATTAAAAAACAGCATTTAGTAGAAGGAGGAAAATTATGAGTAGGCGTGTTAGTGATAAACTTGGAAAATTACTTATAATTACCTCTTTTATTTTGTTCGCAATTGCGGCATATATGAGTAACATTGTTAATCATCAATATGATAGTGAAGGAAGACTTGTTGCTGGTAGTGGTAATTTATTTATTACTGTTAGACCAGAGGATGAGTTAACTGCTGAAGATATTAATGATAATGGAGCAACAGGTGGTGAGAAAACACCTGATAATACTAATGAAGTAAATAATCCTAATGCTGGAGACAATAATAATCCTTCAAACAATGGATCTAATGGTGGAAATAACGGTAATAATGGAAATAGTGGAAATAATGGTAGTGGAGGAGATATAGGTGGCGGAAGTACTCCTGTTAATCCATCAACGCCTAATCCACCAGCTTCACCTGAGGCACCAGCAATTGATCCAGCTGTTGTTAATCTAAGAAATACCATTCAAAGTAGATATGGTCTTCCTATAAGATTAAGTGTTGAAGTTAATGGGTATTCTGTTGGCGGCTATTCTACTGCTCCAGTTACTGATACAAGTGAATTATTGAATGCTTTATATAGTTTAGATAATGATTTAAGTAAATATCCATCTGGATTATTTTATGAATTAACTTCGTCAAAACCATTAAATATATATTTGGTTAAAAATTATTCTAATAATAGTATTACAGGAGTTACTGATCATAGTGGATCTACAACTATTATTAGTGTTGCGACTGATAAAGATTTTGATGTTACTTTGCATCATGAAATGTTTCATTATATGGAAAGGTATATAACTGGTAGAGGTGCTAATTTCTCTAACTGGAATAATTTTAATCCTGTGGGATTTTATTATGTAGGCAATGATACTGGTGCAATCAATGATTCTTTATCATATACAAAGAATGGTGGAAGAGCAGATAGTTATTTTGTTAATAGATATGCTCAAACTTCAGCTGCTGAGGATAGAGCATCTACATTTGAATATATGATGGCTGATAATAAAGCAGCTTGTTTAAATAATGGAATGCCAGTATATCAAAAAGCTAGATTTATGGCTGACCAATTAGATTATTTTACTAATAGTTGTTCTAGTGGAACTACTGAGTATTGGGAGAGGTTCTTATGAGAGAAATAATTATTAATGATGATTATTTAAGAGATAGTGATGTTGATTTTTCTGTTACTAGAGCAAAAGCAATTATTGTAAATAAAGATAATAAGATAATTCTTGCTCATAATAATGGGACTTTTCAATTTCCTGGCGGACATGTCGAAGATGGTGAAGACAAAAAAGAATGTCTAATTCGTGAAGTTAGAGAAGAAGTTGGAATAGAGAATTTTAATGTAGAAGATGCTTTCTTAAAAATAGTTACTTATGATAGTCATTATTTTAATACTGGAAGTGTTGTATTAAATACTATTTATTATTTTAAAGTTACTACTGATGATGAACCTGATGAAGCAAAAACAAATTATGATTTAGTTGAAGCTAGTACTCCATTTAAATTGTTTTTTGTAGATGCTGATAAATTAGATAGTTTTTTAGATAGTGAAATTGAAAATTTTGATAAGCCTATTTATAGAGAAATGAAGATAGCTAGTAAAGAATTTAATGAATTTTATAAAAAAGAAGATAATAATTAGAAGACATATGTCTTCTTTTTTTATACTTATTTTTATTTTATGGTATACTAAATTTGGTGATTTTATGGAATTAAAGATTAAAGATCTAAATAAGAGTTATGATGATAAGGAAGTTTTAAAAGATATTAATTTTACATTTAAAGATAATTGTATTTATGGACTTATTGGTAGAAATGGAGCAGGTAAGACTACTTTTATGAATGCAATTGATTCTGTTATAAAGGTTAATTCTGGAGAGTTCTTACTAGATGATAAGGAATTGGATACTAATGAAATTGGATTTGTTGTTAGTACTCCATTAGTTCCTGAATTTCTTACTGGTAAGGAATTTGTTCAATTCTATATAGATGTTCATAAAGATAAAATAGAAAATTTAAAAGATATAGATTATTATTTTGATTTAGTAGATATTGATAAGAAAGATCAAGATAAACTATTAAAAGATTATTCTCATGGTATGAAGAATAAAATACAATTATTAGTTAATATTATTAATAATCCTAAAATTATTTTATTAGATGAGCCTTTAGTATCTTTAGATGTAGTTGTACAAGATAATATTAAGAAATTATTAAAATCATTAAAGAAAGATCATATCATTATATTTAGTACTCATATTTTAGAATTAGCAATTGATTTATGTGATGAGATAGTTCTACTAAAAGATAAATCTTTTAGTCAGGTTAAAAAGAGTAATTTAAGTACTAAAAAATATAAAGATTCTATATTAAATGCTTTAAAAGAGGAAAAAAATGATTAAGACATTATTTCTTAATTTTAAAATTAATTCTTATTATACAATTAATTCTTATATTTATAATTTGAGAAAATTGCCTGTAATGAAAGATTTATTAGAAGAAGATGCTTATAAATATAATTCTGTAAAAGTAATTGGATTTATATTTGGATTAATTCTTAGTATATTTGTCTTTCTAACTATGAAATTAACTTACTTTGGAGTTATATATTTAATATCTAAATATATTCCTGGTAATACGACAAATCACTTTATATATATTTATTTTGTATTAAGTATTCTAGGTATGTTAATAAATAGTAGAAGTATTTTGTTTGTAAGTACTAATAAATATTTTTCTTTATTTTTATTTGATATGGATCCTTTAAATTATACAAAGGCTACTGTTTTTAAAAATATATTTGAACATACAATTTTTAATATATTAGTATTTTCTATATTTAATCCTTCACTACATTTGAGTTTATTAACAATAGCACTATTAGTTTTATGTAATATTTTCTTTAAGATATGTGGAGAAGCATTTAATCTATACTATATAAATCTAACTGGTATTTCTTGGTACTCAGGAGTTAAAAAGTATTTTGGTAGTATATTAGTATTCTTTATTATAAGTTTAACTTGTTATTTCTTTGATATTAATAATACTTTCTTGATAATTAGTACAATTTTATTATTTGTTCTATCTGTTATTTCTTATTTATATATTGTTAGATTTAAAAATTATCATTTATTTTATAAGAGATTAGTTACTTATGAGAAAGTAATGGGTATTAATACTACTGAATCATTACAAGATAGTATTTATGATATAAAAATAAAAGATAAAAATATTCATAATGAAAAGTTTAATAATAAGAGTGGATATGATTTATTTAATAGTTTATTCTTTTATAGACATAGAGATATTTTATATAGGAATATTAAATTATATAGTGGAGTATTAATAATACTTTATTTAGTAATTATTGGTTATTCTTTTTATGATAGTAGTATATTAAATAATGTTAATGATTTCTTAGTAAATAAAGTTTATTATTTTCCTTTAATTATGTATTTTGTGAATTCTGGTAGTTTAGTAACTCAGGCTATGTTTCATAATTGTGATCATGCGATGCTTGGATATAATTTTTATAAAGAAAAAGATGTGGTTATTGGATTATTTAAAAAGAGATTAATAAGTATTATTAAAAGTAATATTATTCCTTCTTTGATTATTTGTATTGGTAATACTATATTAATGATTATGTTAAAGATAAATGTATTAACTATAGTTGAATATTTTGTATTTGTTATGTTCTTAGGAATATTCTTTAGTATTTTCTATTTAACTATTTATTATTTATTTCAACCTTATAATAAAGATATGAAACAAAAAGATTTTAGATATAGTTTATTCTTATCTTTTGTATTAGTATTATGTTTTGTATTAATAAGATTTAAAGTATCTGGATTACCTTTAATAATTGGTGTATTTATATTTGGATGTTTATATATAATTAATAGTTTATTATTAGTAAATAGGATAGGTTATAAGACATTTAAAATTAATAAATAAAAGAACTAAATATTTAGTTCTTTTTCTATACCTTCAAATACTTTTCCAATTGAATCATTTATTACTAAATCACATAAACTATCATATTGAGTTATATCTTTGTTAATTAGTACTATGTGTTTTCCATTAAAATAATTTATAAAGCCAGCTGCTGGATAAACATTTAGAGATGTTCCTCCAATTATTAATAAATCAGCTTTAGATATTTCTTCTAGAGCATTTTTTGTATCTCTTTCATCTAAGCCTTCTTCATATAATACAACATTTGGTTTTATTATTCCTCCACAATCACATTTAGGGATACCTTTAGAATTAAATACAAATTCTGCATCATATTCTTTTCCACAGTCTATACAATGATTTTCCATTATTGTACCATGTAATTCTATTACATTCTTAATTCCTACACGTTTATCAAAGCCATCAATATTTTGTGTTATTACACTACTTAATAGATTATTATCTTCTAATTTTTTCAATACTTTATGAGTAATATTTGGTTCATATTGTAATGAATTTAATTTATCTTTGTAGAATTTATAGAATTCTTTTGTATTATTTACAAAAAATGAATGGGATAGAATTTCTTCTGGTGGATAGTCATATTTTTCATTATATAGACCATCTTTAGATCTAAAGTCTTTTAAGCCTGATTCAGTTGATACTCCTGCACCACCAAAAAATACAGTTTTTTTAGATTCTTTTATCCAATTACTTAGTGTTTTAATTTTATCATTCATATTAATTACCTCTAATTAATTATAACATAATTGATTAATAATTGATTTTAGTATATAATTAGTTTGTTTTTGGAGAGGTATTTATGTATAAAGATTTTAATATTAGAGAAGACTTAATTAAATTAAGTGAGAAAGCTGAAGAAGAACTAAAAGATATTTTTAAAGAAATTGATGATAATACTATGTATTGTTCTGGTAAAGTATTAAAGGCTTTTCAAGATGAGGCTGTTAATACTAGTGATTTTAATGAAGTTACTGGTTATGGTTATAGTGATTCTGGAAGAGATAAGTTAGAGAGAGTATTTGCGAAAGTATTTAAGGCAGAAGATGCTTTAGTTAGACCTCAAATTATGAGTGGTACTCATGCTCTTACATTGTGTCTTTCTGGATTATTAAAATATGGAGATACTTTTATTTCTATATCAGGAGAGCCTTATGATAGTTTAAGAACAGTTATTGGTATAGATGGAGATATTCCAACTTCACTTATTAATAATGGTATAAAATATGAACAAATTGATTTAATAAATGATGATTTTGATTATGATAAGATTTCTGATAGATTAAAAGAAAATAATGTTAAACTTGTAGAAATACAAAGAAGTGTAGGTTATTCTGCTAGAAAAAGTATTTGTATAGATAAGATTGAAAAAGTTATTAAAACTATTAGAAAAGTTAATAAAGATGTAATTATTATGGTTGATAATTGTTATGGAGCTTTTGTTGAAGATAGGGAACCTACTGAAGTAGGGGCTGATGTTATTGCTTCATCTTTTATGAAAAATTTAGGTTCTGGTATTGCGACTAGTGGTGGTTATATTGTTGGAACTAAAAAGTGTATTAACTTAATTGCTGATAGATTAACTGTTCCTGGAGTAGGAAAAAATTTAGGTGCTAATTTTGGAGTACTAATCAATTATTATAAGGGATTATTCTTTGCTCCTAGAGTTGTAAATGGGGCATTAAAGACTCAAATATTTGCTTCATATATGTTAGAAAAATTAGGATATACTGTTAGTCCTAAATATAATGAAAAAAGAACTGACATTATTCAAGTTATTGAATTAGGAACTGAAGATAAATTAGTTAAATTTTGTCAGGGATTACAAAAGGGTGGTCCTGTTGAATCTGATTTAGTTCCTATGCCAGCACCTATGCCTGGATATCCTCATGATGAAATTATGGCTGGAGCTTCATTTACTCCTTCAGCAACTATAGAATTAAGTGCTGATGCGCCAATTTGTCCTCCATATAAAGCTTTTATGCAAGGTGGACTTTCATATGAATATGGAAAATTAGGTATATTAATTGCTTTAAATAATATAGAGAAATAGGATATTACTTTAGTCTTGCTAATTTGACTATAGTTATGAAAAATGATATAATTCTTATGTTATTTGTTTTGGGAACGAAGGAGATTTATGATAATAAATTTAAAGATTAAGTTATTATTTCTTATTGGAATTATTATGATTTCAGTTGGTGGAATAATGATAAATAATGTTGAAGTTTCTTATGAAAATAATAATAAAGATTATAAAGAAAGTAATAATATAGAAGCTAGAAAATCTAATGAGCTTTCTAATTTAAATATGAATGTTGGTGAAGCTGGAGTTATCAGAATAGAAGTATTTGATGGAAAAACTTATGATGAGTTAGTAAATCAAATTAATAAGAGTCTTGGTGGTATTTTAGCTGGACATGCTGACATTATAGTTACAAGGTCATTAGAACTAGGAGTGGATCCTTATGTAGCAGCTGCGATTATGATGCATGAAACTGGTAATGGTACAAGTAGAATTGCAAATACATGTTACAATTTCGGTGGTCAAAAAGGAGCTGGATGTGGAGCTTATAAAGCATATCCTTCCGTAAATGATGGACTTGTTGGTATAATAGATAATCTTTATAAGAATTATTATGCTAAAGGTTTAACTACAATTGAGTCAATTGGTTCAAGATATGCTGAAGGAAGCGAATGGCCTAGTAAGATTCATTCATTTGTTAATAAGATAAAAAATGCATAAAACACACTTAGGTGTGTTTTTTGTTATATAATGATTATGGAGGTGTTTTATGGAAAATATTGAGATTGAATCTTTATTTACTGATTATGTATCTTTTGATATGTTTAGTTTAAGTGATTTTAGAGTTGTTGTAATTAAAGATTGTTTTGAAGTTCCTAAAAGTAAAAAGTTACTTCAATTTGTATTGGATGATGGAACAGATAAAGATAGGGTTATTTTGAGTGGTATTAAAGAGTATTATAATCCTCAAGATTTAATTGGTAAGCATGTTGTTGCGATACTTAATCTTCCACCTAGAAATATGATGGGAATTGATTCTTGTGGAATGTTAATTAGTGCAGTTCATAAAGTTGATGGGGAAGAGGTACTTAATTTATTAATTGTAGATGATAAAATACCTGCAGGAGCTAAGTTATACTAGCTTTTGAAATTTGACAAAATCGTTAAAAAATGGTATAATTTGTACATAATTTAGTTGAGGTGCATTATTCTAGTTGATTGATTCTTTAGGAAGACGAGAGTAAAAAATCGTTAAAGAGCATATCGATGAAGCCTTTGGTGTTTGCTTCTTATGCCCAATTTGGGGTGGATGCTGAAGTGATGAGATTTTGGGCGACCATAATGGCATATGATTCCGACCCAACTTCTCTTTGAGACCTGTTTTTGTGTTTAGCCTATACGTGTACAACTGATGGACTAGATACGATGCAGGGAGAGAACCTGTATGTGGCGAAAGTTATGTGCAGTGTAGCTTGTCTTGAGTGGTTACTGGGAATTAATGATCTAACTCATTTTATGGCTCGCGACCTGAAGTGAGTATCGCATTATGAAACATTAATTGCAAAAAAGAATTAATAAGGAATCGATTAGTGGGGAAATCTTCTAGAGTGTAAATATAATATAGGATTGCAGTGGACACTAAGTGGTAATCAAGACGTATAACTAGTGATAGTATATTAATCTCCTTAAATGGGAACGGCTATTTTGGTAACGGAATAGTGGGGATTAGGGAAAGCCTTCTTGACCTAAGGTTCAAAGTTTACTATATTAAAACCATACAGAAATTATAAAAGAATAATAGTAGAAATACTATTTTTTTTTTGATATTATTAGTTAGAGGTGGTTTTTTTGGATAAACAAGAATTAAAAAGATTACTTAGATTAAGTAGAGATAAAAATAAGAAGAAGAGTCCAGTTGATATTAAATGGATTATTACTATAATTTTTGTTTCATTTTCTATTAGTTTTATATTTAGTCTTATTTCTCAAAAATTAATGCCTTCTTTAAATGTAGTTTTTGGTATTATTATTACTTTATTATTTATTGGTATAGGTATTTTATTTGATATAGTTGGTGTTAGTGTTACTGGAGCAGATGAAAGTGTTTTTCATTCTATGAGTAGTAAAAAAGTTAGAGGAGCAAGTATTGCTGTTAAGTTTAAGAAAAATGCTGATAAAGTATCTAGTTTTTTATGTGATGTTATTGGTGATATTTGTGGAATTATTTCAGGTGCTTGTGGAACTATTATTACAACTTCTATATCTACTAATTTTCATTTTGATTTATTATTTACAGGTTTATTTGTTGCGGCTATTATTGCTGCTCTTACGATAGGTGGTAAAGCTATAGGTAAAGGTTTTGCTGTTAATAATAGTAATGAAATATTATATAATTTTGCTAAAGTAATATCATATTTTATTAATGGTTAGTTTGTGATATAATATTTTTCGCTGAGGTGGGGTTATGAGTTCTAATTATAGATTGGAATCTAGAAGGTTTGATCTAGATAGATTGTATATTCAAAGTACTTTTACTGGTGGAAGAATTTATAATTATAAAAATCAGGTTATAAAAGTATTTGATGATGATAATGATCATATTAATGAAGATGACGCTAGGACTTTAACTAAGATTAAGTCTTTGTATATTTTTTTACCTTCGAAATTATTATTTTTAAATGATAAATTTTGTGGATATACTTTAAAATCTATTGATAAAAAAGGTAAAAGTAAAATTATAGGTGTTGATAAAGAAGAGTTATTAGATAGTATTTATAGTCTTGAAAATGATATTGAGGCACTTAGTAGAAGAAACGTTGTTCTTAATGGACTTGATTATAATGATTTATATTATAATGATGGATTATATATTATTAAGCCGGATAAGTTTATTGTTTTTAATAGAGATGAAAAAGATAAAGTTAATGATATTAACATAGGTCAATTAAACTTATTACTAAGTTCGTTACTTGTTCATGAATTAAATGGAGAAAATATTCCAAAAAAAAGTATTGGTGAATTTGGTGATTTATTTAGAAGTAAAGATCAGTATGTTTCTAATTGTGATTATTTAGATGATTTACTTGGTGATAGTCCTAATGTTAAAGAATTAGTTAAGAGAATGTAGATATGTTATAATTTATATAGGAGGTTAATATGAATAAAACTAGGATGACATTTATTGTAATACTTGCTGTAATGGTTGTTTTAGCAGCAGTTGCGATAATTTTTTCAGTAACAAAAGATAGTAGAAGTGCTAATAAATTGATTGATGATAGTTCTAAGCAAGCAGATGAAATTGATTCTAAACATATGAGAGATTTTAAAATAATAGATGTTGATAAATATTTAGAACTTTATAATAGTGATAAAGTTAGTGTTGTAGTAATAGGTAGAACTGGATGTGAATATTGTAGTATTGCTGAACCTATTTTAAAGAACATTAGTTATGAATATGAAGTTGATTTTTATTATTTAGCTGTTGATACTTTTAGTGGTGATGATGGTACTAAATTTTTAGAGTCAGATGAATACTTTAAAGAAAAAGGTGGAGTATCTACTCCAACAGTATTGATTTTGAAAAAAGGAATTGTTGATATGAATGTTGGATTAGATGATACTGATGGATATGAAAATTTCTTTAAGAATAATAATATAATATAGTTTGTTGTGATATAATGATTATGGTGTTTGATATGAAGAAAATCATGAAATATTTAATCATTATATCTTTTTTAATTGGATTAGTATATTTATTAATATATTTATTTAAAGATTATGCTTATAATGAGTATAGTATAAATAAATATAAAATATATGAAACTTTTAATGTTGTTGATAATAAAAATTATTATGATTTTGTTATTAAAGATAAGGATAATAATATATATAATTTTGTTTATATTAATGGTAATAAGCATAATAAAATTATTAGTGATGTAGTTGAATATAATGAAGGTGATATTAAATGTATTATTCCTGTTTTTGGTAAAAACATGGGTAGCATTTATTGTAATGATAAAAAAGAAATATCTACTATATATAATATTGATAATGAGAAATTAATTAATAAATTAAAAAAAGATAATAATTATAATTATTTTTCTAGTGATAAATTTAAAAAGATAGATAATTTTACTTATTATTTAGATAATATACCTAATAATTATTCTTTTATGATATGGAATTATACTGGAATTAATATTGTTAATAATAAAGTTAAAACTGTTAAATTAATAGATAATAATGATTTATATAATAATAAATATAGTACTTTGATTGATTCATATTATTTACTTTTAGATGAGACAATTACTAATAAGTTTTCATATTATGATATTAAAAGAGATGTAGTGAAAACTATTGTAAGTGAAGATGAACTTAGTGGTGATTATACAATACTTGGAGTATATAATAAAAATTTATATTTAATTGATAATCATAATTATAATGAATATGTTTTTGATTTTAATAAATTTAAGATAGAATTAGTTGGTAGTGAAAAAGATAATTATAAAGTGATTATTGATGGAAAAGTAAAAGAGGTTAGTAGAAGTAAATTTAAAAGTAATATGAATGATTATAAATTTGTTAGATTTATTTCTAATGATAAGATAAAAGAAAAATATCATACTGATCATATATATTTATTTAATAATAGTTATTATTTTGAAAGTAAAGGTACTTTTTATAGATCGAATGTAAAATATGAAGATAATGCTACTAAATTGTTTAGTATTGATAAAGTAAGTGATTGGAAAATAGTTGACAATAATTTGTTAATTATGAGTAATGATACATTATATTTATATAATGATGAAATAGGATTAAGAAAGATTATTAGTAATAATGAATTTAAATATAATTATAATAATATTTATAATTTATATATAGATTAATACTTTTAATCTTTCTTTTTTTTGGTATAATTATTTTAGAGTATAAGAGTGTATGGAGGAATTATATATGGGTTATTATGAAGACTTATATAATAATATTTCTAATCCTTTAGATGATGATGCTTTTTTAGATTATATAATTGATTGTTATTCTGATAATAAAAGTATATATAATTCTATTACTAGATATCATTTATCTCAGAAAAAATATCACAATGGGGAGTATTATCCTGCAAAAAAAGATGCTTATTGGGTTAAGTTATTTAATATATGGAAAGCTAATGTTTTAGTTGTAAGTGATAATATAACTAGTTCTCCTACATATAATCCTAAACATTATCATAGTGAGGTTGCCTTGGCTAATTATTTAAGAAGCTTGCCTGAAATAAGAACTGCAGATGAATTTTGGGCTTTGGCAAATGATGAAAATAATTTAATTGGTAAATATGGGTTTCAAACTATAGGGCAATATACTCCATGGTATCATATTGATTCTGCAAAATTATGTTTTGATAGACATAGAAGACCTCCTATTGAGCATAGATTGTATTTAAATAGTGAGAGTGTTGATACTTTTGATATAGCAACTTTATTTACGGATAAATGTATGGAAAGAGGAATTCCATTCTATTATAAATTTGATGATTATGCTGATAGAGATGACTCTTTAGTAATATATTCTAGTAGTCAATATTTAAAATATTATATAGAAATTCTTAGAGAATTAAAAAGAGAAAATCCTGATTTGTTTTCAAGACTATGTGACCCTCCTTCTATGTCTGGTAAGATAGATGGTTGGATTGGATATGGATCTGAACCCGAAAGAGGTAGTAATGGTAATTTAAGATCATTTAATGAAGTTAGAGCTAATGCAATAAAGAGAGCGCTTGAAAAAACTACTAATGAATGGATTTTTAGAAATGTTAATAAAAAGGTCCGTCAAGGTAATAGAGAAACTACAATTGGTGAAATAATAGAAAGTAGAATAGTTAATTCTTTGTATAATGTTTATTATGATCGCTTTAATAATTATAAAAATAGGGGAAATGCTAGTGCCTACTATGAGTTATATGGTTTAGTAGAAGATGATTTTACTAGTGGTAATTTTAGAAATCTTTTATATTATAATATTCATCAAAATTTTAATTCTATAATAAATAGAGGAATACAAAATTCTATTAGTTGTCCGCCAATTACGATACATACTAGGGAAAATAAAATAATTCATATTTATTATAGTAATTATGAGGCTCAATTTAAAAAAATGGGATCTGAAATTAGAAGAAATGATCCTTCATATAAACGTAGTTTGAAAAAGAATATTGAAGCTGAATTTCAAAGAGAAGGTATTGATATTAAAAAATCATGCTTTGATATTGATAAATTTGAATCTTTGTTAAAAGATGATCAAGAAGTTGAATTAGCAAGACAAACTAGGTTACAAGAAGAACAGAGAAGAATTGAAGAACAAAGAAGGCTAGAACGTGAAAAACAACGTAGAGCAGAAGAGCAAAGAAGATTACAAGAAGAAAGAGAAAGACTGTTGAGAGAACAGAGAGCTAAACAAGAGGCTAAGAGAAAACGAGAGGCTGCATCTTCAAGTGGAATTGATTTTAATAGATTATGTTCTATGCTAGATAATAGAGTTTTAAATAAACGTATGGTATTACCAAATGGTAGTGTTATTTCTGGCAAAGAATATTTAAGAAATTATGTTTTTCCACATATTCCTGAGAACGGTAAATTTATATTAAAAAGTGGTGCTGAGATGTCTTACCTTCAATTTATAGATGGATTTGTTATGTTTATTGGACAAGCTGAATATAGTGGAGATATGGCTAAATTGATGGAAGATAATGTAGTAGCAAATAAAGGTAATATTGTTATTAATGGTAGAAGAATAAAAGCTTCTGATATAGTTAATTATTGTAATCCTGATATTCTAGCTAAAAGTGTTAGATTTCCAAATGGAAAAGCTGGTAAATTTAAGGATTATGTTTCTACATATTTTTCTAAATACATTCCTGAAAATGGAAGATTTATTCTAGAAAATGGTAGTGAAATAAGTGCAACTCAATATATTGAAGAATATGTTTATCGTATGGGTCAATCTAAATATAGTGGTAATGCTTCAAACTTATTATTCAATACAACTAGAGCAAATAAAGGAGTATTGCTAGATAGAAGAGAAAAGAGTAGAGATGAATTATCTCAAATGCTTTCTAATACTACTAATAATAATTCTAATAGTAGAGGAGGTCGTAGAAATGGGTAAAATAAAAGTAATTGAAATAGGTACTAATGAAAATGCTAAATCTATGATTATTGCAGGTACTTGTATAATTGATGCTGTAGCAGGAATATATTATGAGAATCTTAGTTATAATGAAGTTATTTCTTCAACATTGAGTATGATTTATAGAGAAGATGCATTTGATCCTGATTTAATTAATTTGTTTGGTCTTGCTTCTACTAATTTTATTAATAAATATTTAAAGTCAAAGTATATTGAAGAAAAGAAAAAATTTGAAATCTTTAATTTGGAGGTAAATAAATAATGTTAAAACAAGGTGAAGTATTAACTTTATCAGACAATAAAAAATATACTGTTATTTCTACTATTGAAATGGATAATAATTATTATTCTTATCTTATTGATAATGATGATTATTCTAATATGATGTTTTGTAAGTTTGTAGAGGATGATATTGAGGAAATTACTGATCATGATTTAATAGAAAAACTATTAATTAGATTTAAAAATAACTTAGATAGTGAAATGTATTAAGAGTCAAATTTTTGACTCTTTTTTTCAAAATGTTTATTTTAAATGGTCAATATGATATATTTTTTATAGGTGATAAGATATGGAATATAAATATAGGAAAGGTCAAATTTTTGGAAAAAGATTAAAAGTTCCTAGAAGTATATTAAATAAAGTTTATAATTCTTCACTTACTCTTGAAGAATATTATAAGTATCATTTAGATGATAAGATACCTACATCTTGTATTTCTAGTGAGGATAGAAAAATTATTCAAAAATTCGGAGTAGATAAGTGTAGAAAATTGGATTGGGAAATTTTAAATTGGCATTTTTTTCATAGTAGCATTAATATGCGAGAAATATTAATGAGTATTGATTCAGATACTAAAGATTTAAATTTGACTTTTTATGAATTAATTAAAGATAAGATAAGGCCAAGTGAATATCTAACTAAAATGAAAGAAATATATTCTGATAGATTTATAGATTTTTCACAATATGATGATTCTAATATTCCATATCAATTATATGATTTTAATGAAGGAATAATGTCTTTAAAAGATATTATTAATAATTGGAGTTTATTAAAAGAAAAAGATTTGAGTTTATGTTTATTAAATGATGATAAAGTAGATATTACTGATTCTGAATTAAAAAGTATAATGGATAATTATAAAGAATTAACTTTTTTGATATCTAGATATGGAGATATTTATTCTTTCGTTAGTGGTATTTCTAAGATAGAAACTGAAGAAGAAAAAAGGCTTTTTATTAAAGGTTATACTGATGAAATATTAGAAAAAAGTCGTAAAAAAACTAATTATTATGATTTACCTATTATTTTGGGAACTGAAGAATATAAAGAGATATTTAAATATTCTTCTTTAGAAGATTGTTTAAAAAGTATTGATGATTATCGTGCTGGTTCTATTTTGGAAGAATTAAAAACTTTACCGGATGGTTATATTTTTGAAATGTCTATTCCTTTTGAGGTATTATTAGATAGAGATGTATTATCTTTTGTTGGTACATATGGGTTAAAAAATGTTGTTGATTTTGATAATGAATGTGGACATTTCTTTTCAAAAAACAATTGTGAAATGCTAAAACTTATGTATGATATGTATTTACATTATGCTAATAATGAGCATGATCCTAAAAAGAGTATATTTACTATTAATCATTATGATGAAAATGGTAATTATGTGGAGAGAGTTTATACAAAAGATGAATTTTATGAAGCAATGAGGCGTATGATAATATATGGTCCAAGTGATTGGGATTATATAGATAAAGCTCCTGATTATAGAGATATGACTGGAGAGTTTAGAGTTAGAAATTCTGAATTGTTTATTTCTGAGGATGCGCCTGAAGAATTACAACAATTATTTTATACTAAGTGTATTACTCCAAAATTATTAATTGATCATCCTGAATATATTGAATATTTAAGAGATAAAGATTTAGAATCATGTTTTAAAGATGTTAGTATTAAAATTGATGGTAGTGATTCTTTGTATGGATATGAAAACCTATATGCTTTTCTTAATAAAAGATTTGGCTTTGATAAGACTATGGATTTTGTAACCAGTTATAATGATATTTTTGATGCTTTCTTTGATAGAAATTCATTAGGAGAAGATTATTTTTATTACTCTTTAAATTTATCTATTGAAGATAGTCTTGAAGATGTTCAGACTAAGTCTAATCGTTTATTTAGAAGATTAGTAATTGAAAAAGGTATTCCTTATACTATTTCTATTCCTAATTCTTTTGTTGAACAATATCCTAATATGTTTATTAGTGATGATGCTCCTGATGAATTACAAGATGCTCTTTATAATAGAAAAATTAGTGCTGAATTTATTAAGAATAATCCTTCTTATATGGAGTATTTGAAAGATGTTGATTTGGAATTATTATTTAAATATATTTCTGTAAGAATTTATTCTAGTAAAAATTTGGTAGGTAGTTCTTCTTTTGATGATTATGAATTTTCCAATTTAATTAAATATATTGAAGAGTCTTTTGGTAGAGATGAAGCATTTGAAATTATGATGTCTTATAGTAAATATCTTGATTATATGTATGATATAAAAGAATTAAGTGACCTTCATATATTTAGAAATATGTCTAAGGATGAGTTGATTGATGAATTTGATAATGCTATTTTAAAAAGTATTGTTAGTGGAAAAATTAAATATGATGAGGATTTACCTGATAGCTTTAAAAAGAAAAATCCAACATTATTTTTGGATTCAACAGTTTCTGTAGATATTAAGAGAAAATTTTATAATAGAGAATTTACTCTTAAAGATTTCCGTGATAATCCTGAATTATTAGATATTTTTAATCAAACTAATGTTGTTTGTGGTTTATCAGAAGATCTTTCTTGGATTATTCCTTTATTTGATAAAGAAGATGATAAGAAAATATCAAATGAAAATAGATTGAAAGTTGTTGAAGCATATGAGAAAATACAAAATAAGAAACTAAGAGATAGTTTTGTTAAATATGTTTTAAAATATGGTGAAAATATTAATCTTGATAGAATTGATTATATTTCAGAAGTATTCTCAAGATTAGAATATTCTAATTCAATTGAATTGTCTTCATTTAGTGAACAATTGGCTGTTCAATTATTAGATTCTGAAGATCCTTTAGGTAAACTTAAAAAGATTGAAAAAGTATTTTTAGAGAATAATTCACCTTTATGTGGAAAAATGTTTTTATGTTTTCAAATTTTATATCCTTCTATGTCAAAGTATCCAAAGTTTAATTTTAATTCTGATAGTAGAGTTGCGCCTAGTTTAAAGGATGAATCTTTACCTAATGTTGGTTTTCATGCTAGTAATGATGAAAAGAGATTAATGGTTATATTTAATGATTTATTAAGAGTAGCTTATAGATCAAATGAAAGAAGTTTTACTGATTATTTAGCTAATTTAGAGGAAGGAAATGAAATATACTATTATTTACAAAATAATGGGTTTGATTTAGGTTCTTTAAGTGAAAAAGAAAAAGAAACTTTATTAACATTTGTTAATCATTTAGAGGTTCTTTATAATAATACTAAGAATGGTAGTAATCAACAAATTGATTTAAGTGAGTTATCATTGATAGAAAAATTAAAAATACTTGGTGAAAGTTTTCATGAGTCAAGTCGATATGAATTAAAAGATAGAATTGTTAGATCTTTTTGTTATACTGCAGGTATTAAATCTTTTGCTGAATTAAAACAATTGTCTATTGATTCAAAAAGAGAGCAGAGAGAAAGAATTGATCGTAATCTTCGTGAAATTGAAGAAAATGGTGGAGTTTTTAGAATACAAGAAGGGGATTTTGTAAGAGGAATTGGTTATTATGATACTCTTGGAAGTTCACTAAATGCTGGTAACTATTGTAAAGAACAATTAGGTTCCTTTAATGGTACAAGTGGTTCTGATACTACTCCGTTAGATGTCGATTTAACTTTAGTAACAAGAACTGATAGTTTATATCAGGCTATAAGTGATACGCCTACCGGTTTTGGTTTCGGTAATGTTTATGTCATTTTTAGGAAAGATAATCCTAATATAAATATATCTCGTGATAAAGAAGGTAATCTTACAGAAAATCCATATGATCCAAGAAAAGTTGAATTCTTTGGTACTCATGTTGATGGAACTGGTGGTTATGAGACTCATTGGGGTGCTAGAACTGGTTTTTCATTTGCAGATGTTGATTATATTTTATATAAAGAAAAAAGAACTATAGATAGTAAAAATCCATATGATGAGAATGGAAATGTTAATTATGTGGAAAAGAAAAAATCTGATGATTATGATGATTTGCAAGCTATAAAATTTGAGATTGCTAAAAATGGATATTATATTCCTGTAATAGATTTTAGTGGTAGATTAATCTTTACTAAAGAAGAATTCAAAGAAATCAGAGATAAGATGGATGGTTTAAGTTATTTTGGAGAAGATTCTTTCACTTTAAGTGAATATTTAGTTAATCCTGAGGTTGAAGAAATTGCTAGAGAATTAACTCAAGAGGCAGAAGATGATACTAAGAAAAAAAGAGAGATAGTAAATGGTATTATCAAAGAAGTTTTAGATGAAATGGGAATTGATATTAAATATAAGTCAGATGGTGATTTAAGTAGTAATTCTGCTGAGTTTATTGATACTGGTTCTACTGGTAGAGGTACTAATGTACCTTATGATGGTGATTTTGACTTCTTTATGAGATTAGATGCTGATATTATGAAAGAACCTGAAAAACTTAGAGAATTTAAAAATAAAATAATTGATAAATTAAAAGAACATAATCCTGAAAGTTATGTTGAAACAGGTAATGGAGATATTAGATTTAAAAAGGTTTCTATTGATGAAGGTGAGGAAGTTGATATTGATATATCATTTGGTGTTAAGACTAATAAAGTTCAATATTCTTCTGATGAATGTTTGAGAGATAGATTAAATACAATTAAAAGATTATATCCTGACCAATATAAAAATGTTGTTGCTAATATAATATTGGCAAAAAAAGTTTTAAAAGATCCTGAAGTTAATGCTTATAAGCCACGTAGATCTGATCCAGAACAAGGTGGTATGGGTGGAATTGGAATTGAGAATTGGATTCTTCAAAATGGTGGTTCTTTTGTTCAAGCATGTCAATCTTTTTTAGCCGCTGCTACTGATGAAAATGGAAATATGGTTCCATTTGATCAGTTTAAAAATAATTATCAATTATGGGACTTTGGCGAAAATCATTTTTCAGCTAGAAAAGGTAATTATTTACATGATAATTTTATTGAATGTAATATGAATCAGGGTGGTTATGAGAAAATGGTTCATGCTTTACAAACATATCAAAAAACTATTGATAGAGATTTTGTTTCTGCTAAGACTGATGATATAGGACATAATAAATAATAAAAAATCAATTTCATTTCGAAATTGATTTTTTGTGTTTTAATTATAAAAAAAAGTCGCTAATATTAAGTGACATTAATAATATATATTGGAGGGGCCAGACGGATTTGAACCGACGATCAGGGTTTTGCAGACCCACGCCTTACCACTTGGCTATAGCCCCAACTGATAAAATTATTTTAACAAAATATAACTTGTTTTTCAATACTTTTTTTATTATGTTATAATTTTTTTAGGTGGTATAAATGAAATTTGAAAAGAGTTGTGGGGCTGTGGTATTTAGTAATAATAAAGTTTTAATAATTGAACATAATTATGGACATATTAGTTTTCCTAAAGGACATGTTGAAAAAGATGAATCTGAAATAGATACAGCTATTAGAGAAGTTAAAGAAGAAACTGGTATTGATATAGAAATAATTAATAATAAAAGATATAGTTTAAGATATAGTCCTAAGAACAATGTTTCAAAAGAAGTTATATATTTTATTGGTAAAAAGATTGGTGGAGAGTTAAAACCTCAATTTGAAGAAATTGCTTCATGTTATTTTGTGGATAAAGATAAAGCAATTGATTTAATAACTTTTGATAATGATAGAAATATGTATTTAGAAATATTGAAAGATATAGAAAAAGGAGAATAATAATTCTCCTTTTTTTAATCTGTAGATATATATCCTTTTAATGATAATGATTTGTTTTTTTCTTTTATTCTTATTTTTCTAAATGTTTTTGCTTCTATTTGACGTATTCTTTCTCTTGTAACATCTTCTAATATTCCAACATCTTCTAATGTTGATACATTACCTTGTTGGAATTTTCTAAATACATTAGAATATCTGTTTCTAAAATTATCTTTTACATATAATAATGTAGATGGATTAACTACTTTTCTAAATATCTTTGCATATGTGCTTGCAATTAAACATGCATCAGCATATCTTTCATCATCTTTAGCATCATAATATGAATCGTTATAAATAATATTTTTCATTTCTCTACGTTTTTCATTTGTTTCATCTTTTTCATAATCTATTTGTGTTGTATGTTTATAATTTCCTGTTCTAATATCTATAACTTTTTTAGCAAACTTTAATTCTTCACTTAGTTCTGATGAATCCATATCTGTAATATAATGTGTCTTTTCATCAGATGACATTCCATTTAAAATTAATGCTTTTTCTTCATTTGTTAATTCTTCTACACATTTTCTTCTTAGTTCTGCTAAGTTAGTATGTTCAAAGAATAATTTTACTTTGTGGTCTACTTTACTTTTATCAGGTTCTTCACTAATGATTTTATCTCCATATAATTTTCTATATAAATGAATTCTTTCAGCAGATGTTAATTTATTAATATAATCTGGATACATTTCTTTTAGTTCTTCATTTTTTAAATTTTCAGGTAAGTTATCAATTATGAAAGTCTTTAATACTTCAATATTTCTTGTAGTTGTATTTCTAATTACATCTTCCATTATTGGTTCTGGTAATGTTTTAATCATGCCTATTGGAAGAGAAGCAATTAGGTATCTTAATCTTGCTGCTTCTAATTCTTCTTCTGAGAAATTATTATTAAATAAACCAAATCTAAACAATATTACTCTTCTTGCTCTTTTATCATCTATACTTTTTAATAATTTAGATACTTGACCTTGTAGTTCTTGTTCCATTGTTTCTTCTTCTGGATTTAGACTATTATCAGGAATAAAGTCTACTAATAATGAATCTTGATCTCCTTCTTGTGTATTTATTGGGCTATCAATAGAAACAGGTTGAATTGCATATCTTTTAAATTCATCTATCTTTTCAGGTGTTTCATTTAGTGCTTCAGCTAATTCTTCATTAGTTGGTGTTCTTGATAATATAGCTGTTAATTCTCTTTCTGCTTTTCTTAGTTTTCCTAATTTTTCATGTATATGAACTGGAACTCTAATTGTTCTTGAACTATCTGCTATTGATCTTGTAATTGCTTGTTTAATCCACCAAGTAGCATAAGTTGAGAATTTATATCCAGTATCAACGTCATATTTTGAAACTGCTTTTTGTAAACCAATATTTCCTTCTTGAATTAAGTCTAAAAAATTATCTGTACTAGTACAGAATCTTCTAGCTATACTTACAACTAAACGTAGATTGTGAGTAGCAAATTCTTTTTCTAATTCTCTTAATTTATCTTCCTCATTCATTAAACTATATGAAGAATTTTCAATTTCTCCTGATTCGATTTTTTCTACTAATTCTCTTTGTTTTTTGATTTTTAAAGCCATTTTTCTTTCTTCATCTGGTGTATATAGAGGAATTTTACCAATATCTGCTAAATACATTCTTACTGAATCACTTGCATTTTTTCCTGCTTCAAATCTTTTGTAATTTTCATTTCTAACTTTTTTAACTAGTGTATAAACACTTTTTCTATCAATTGTATCTAATAATTCTTGTTCTTCTAATTCTTCTACTATACCTTTAATTGTTTCTTCTTCGTCTCCGTATACACTACAAATTTCTTTAATAAAGGATT
This sequence comes from uncultured Erysipelotrichaceae bacterium, assembly GCA_902789225.1. Taxonomy (GTDB): domain Bacteria; phylum Bacillota_I; class Bacilli_A; order RF39; family UBA660; genus RUG343. Next base: position 162,239 of record CADANC010000001.1, on the reverse strand, counting down.
TTTTAGTTTCCTCATCTAGATTTATATCATTATTAGTTAGAAATTCCATTGCATAACCTGCTACAGGATTGTTTTCTGTAATATCTTCTTCTTCTGGTTCTTCTACCATTTCTTCAGTTAACGGAATAACATCATCAGCGTCAACGATATCTTCAGATATTTCTTTTTCATCGTCATAATCATCATAATCGCTTTCGACTTCTATATTACATTCAACTAAAAACTTTTGAATTGCTAAAATTTCTTCTTTTGATAGATTTTTATCATCTAATATTTTTTCAATTTCACTACCTTTTATTGAATCTTTTCCGCTTACTAATTGTTTTATTTTTTCTAATGCTGTAATCATTGTCTCACTCCCTTTTTTCAGTGCTATATTTTATCATTTTTTTTATAAAAAGTCAATGATTTTTCTTAATTATATGATACAATTAATAATAGGTGGAAGTATATGAAAAGGGTTGTTTCTAGAGAGGATTATGTTAATTTCATAAATGGAGTAGATTTAGATGAACTTATCAGAAGATGTTCATTAGCTCTTTATGATGCGTATGATTATAAAGGTAAGAAGAATATTGCATTTATAGTTGGTGATAATAATAAAGGAAATATTGCTTTGAGTCTTGCTTTATTATTAAAAGAAGATGTTAATTGTGATGTTTTTATTAATTCTAATTATAATAATAAATATTTAGAACAATTTGATAAGAAAAATATATATTTTGCTAGTGGAAAAAATGATTTTAATGGATATGATTTGTTGATAGATGGACTTATTGATTCTAATTATGCTGGATTAAATCAATATATAGATGATTCTATTATTATTAATATGAATAGTAGTGGTAAAGATATTATAAGTGTTGGTATTAATAGTGGTTTGAATCCTAATACTGGTATAGGTAAAAATATTGTTAAATCTATTCTTACTGTTTCATTTGTTAGATTTAGATTTGGTCATTTTTTAAATATGGCTAAAGACTACATAAAAAAGGTTGTTAATTATAATTTAAATTATGAATTAGATTCTGATAATTATTTACTAGAATTAAATGATTTTAGTGATGTTATTAAAGATAGATCTAATTTTTCTAATAAATATGATTATGGTTTAGTTAGTATTATTGGTGGATGCAGTGATTATAATGGAAGTGTTAAATTATGTAATATGGCTAGTGCTGCTTTGAGAAGTGGTGTTGGTGTAAGTAGATTATGTGTTCCTAGAAGTATTGGTAATGCTATATTACCTTGTGTACTTGAAAGTATTGTATATGGTATGCAATCTATGGATGGAAAAATGTTATATAATGAGACTGATTTAGATAATGCTATAGAAAAAAGTGATTGTTTAGTAATTGGTATGGGTTGGGGTAAGAGTGATAATTATCCTAAAATACTAGAATTTTTATTTAATCATTATCTTGGACCTATAGTTTTAGATGCTGATGGTATAAATACTTTAACTAATATGGATTTATCTATTATTAAGAGTTTTAAAGGTAATTTAATATTGACTCCTCACTTAGGAGAATTTAGTAGATTGATAAAAAAAGATACTATTACTATATTAGGTAATCCTGTACAATATGCTAAAGATTTTGCTAAAGAAAATAATTGTATTTTATTGTTAAAAGGATCTACTACTATTATTACTGATGGAGACTTAGTTTATTTAGTAGATAGAGGTTGTAGTGGAATGGCTACTGCTGGTAGTGGAGATGTTTTAACTGGAATATTGGGTGGATTACTTGCTTATAATAAATGTAGTTTAAATGTTGTTGGAGCTGCTGCATATATTAATGGTATTGCAGGAGAAGAAGCTGAAAAAGAAGTTGGAGCTGTTTCAATGATGGCTAGTGATACAGTTGATCATATACCTGATGCAATAAAAAAATTAAGAAAGGCTATTGAAAAATATAATAAATAGTCTTTTTTTTTTGATATAATATTTTTGAGGGATTTGGTATGGATGAAGAATTTATTGAGGACTTAAAAAAATGTAATACATATGAAGAAGTTGTTGAATTAGTTGATGAAGTAATTGAAGATGAAATTAAGATAAGTAAATCTAATAACTCTCGCGATTTTATTGGTTTTTATTCAGAACATACGTGCAAAAGGTTTTTAACTGATAATCCTAAAAGTTTTGAAATTGTATATAATTCTGGTTGGAATGGTTTTATAGATAATAATATTAGAATAACTTTTGGAGCTTTTTATAATCTTAGTAATGGTCAATCTGATTTTAAAGGTAATCATTATTATATGGATACAAGAGATTTTATATATGATTTTTGTTATGAATATAAAGATTATGAATTTGTAGATGAGTTTGATTTGATCTGTTGCATAAAAGATAGTATGGATAAATATTTTAATTCTTTTACTTTTTTGAATGAAGTGAGTAGAGATAAAATGGTATTACCTATTACTAAGGAACATGGTTGCGATTATGAAATTATACATAGTTTTTCTGAATTTAAAGGAAAAAATAATGCTATGTGTACTGAAAAAGCTGCTTTTGCAAATAACATATTGTCAGTTTATGGAGTAGGAGTAGCTATGGCTTTAGGAAATATAGTTGTAGATGGGAAAGATGAAGGTCATGCATTTAACTTTGTAGATATTGGAGATGGATTATCATTAGTAGATTTTCAAATATGTGATAATTTATATAATCTTAGTAATGATTGTTTTAGCAAAATACCTTTTATTCATGATATGGGTGAAGATAAGACTAGATTAGATGAATTTGCTGATACATCTGAAAGAATTCATTGTCCTAGTTATTTAAATGTTTTGTATGGTGATGAATTATATTCTTTTTATACTGGAAAAGAAAGAATTTATAATATTGGAGATGTAGTTAAAATAAAGGAGGTTGTTCCTCCAAAGATATTGTTAAAATAACAGGTTAAATGAAGTAAAGTAGAAGTATAAATACTTCTATTTTTTTTAGTTTGTGTTAAAATGTTTATAGAATATAATAGGAGGTTTATATGGTAGCTTTAAGTGATGCTGATTTTGTTGCGATTAGAGGAAAAGATAGTGATTTTTTATTAAGCAAAGGTGCAGATAAATATGGTGATGATTATGAGGAGTCAATTGAGTACTATAGATTAAGTGCTGCTATGGGAAATCCACAAGCTATTTCTAATCTAGGATATTGTTATTTATATGGAAGAAGTATAGAACCTAATGTTAGTTTAGCTTTAGCTTATTTTACTATTGCGGCTGATTTAGGAGTAATTGATGCTTTATATAAATTAGGAAATATTTATAGTAGTGATGAATTTGTTGATAAAGATGAGGAGTTAGAAAAATATTACTATGAAAAAGCTATTGATGCTTTATTAGACTCTTATGCTGATTATGAAGATTTTCCTAGTTTAAGTTTAGCTGTTGGAAAAGAAACTATGGAAGATGGGCTATTTGATACTGATTTAGATAGAGCTTATTTTTTATTAAAATGTGCTGAAAAGGGATTTAAAAAGTATATAGATAATGGCGATGATTTCTATGAAGATCATTATGCAGAAACTTTAGATTTATTAGAAGATAAACAGTTTGATGATGAAATAAAAGATAATTATAATCAAATATATGAAAATGAAGAAGATGATGTTATTTGAATCTAGATGAAATTAGAAAAAAATATAATTCACCTGATATGAGCGATGAAGTAGCTAGTAAGATTAAAAAACTTGATAATACTGCTACTGAATTAGTAAATCTTACTAAGATTATAGGTATTATTTGTATAGTTGATTTGATACTTCCTGATCCTATACTAGGATTAGACGAAATAACTTTAGTTGTAATTACTTCTATAATAGGTAGTGTTGCAACTATTATGAATAATAAAATACAAGATTTAGTTGTTGAAGGTAGAGCTAAATTAGAATTAAAAGATGTAGAAAAGATTGCTAAAGATGCTTTAAGAGCTAAAAAAAGTAAAAAGAAATAAAATATTTGATATAATAAAAATAATAAGGAGGGTGTTTTATGCAAATGCAAGAACAAAGACCTAAAAGAAAAATTAGTTTTTTATTTACTTTAATTATGTGTATTATTGTTGGGGTTGCTGAATTCTTTATATTAAAAGGTGGCTATGTAGGATATAAGATTGTTAAAGTTAATGATAATTCTTCAAAAACTGAAGAAAAAGATAATTCTAATAAGGATAAAGAAGAAGAAAAAATTGAATATTTGAATGAAGAAGACTTGATTAATACTATTGCTGCTAATGGTCAAAATAAATATGCATATGTTGATGTTGATAATGATGGTTTTGATGAATTATTAACTTATATTATGGTAGATGAAACTAATTTTGATTTAACTTTATATAAAGGTTATAAAAAAGGACTAGTATTTCAAAGTAAATTATTAGAAAAAGCTGATATGAATACAAATTTTGTTATTAAAGAAAGTAATAATGACTATTTAGTATTAGCTTATGCTTATGAAGGTGTTGAAAAATTAACTAGAATTTATTTTGAAGATGGTAAATTAAAGAGAAGGATAGTTGCTAATCATATGGTTGATAATTATGAATATCAATCAATGGTTGATTCACTTGAATGGCAATATAAACAATAAAATAGAATACATTTAGTATTCTATTTTTATTATTGCCCTTTTATTGAAAATATAGTTTTCGTATGATATAATTTGCTTGTTTGAGGGGATAATTATGAAGAAGAAGATAATAATTATAATTATTACTATTTTATTGATACTTGGTGGTATTGGTGCTTTTCTATTATATAGATATAATAAATTTGAATATAAAAAGAATATTACTATTAAGATAGGAGATAAAATTCCAACTACTTCAGATTATACTAAATATAAGGCATCTAAAATAAAATGGTCTAAACTTAAGATTGAAGATAAAACTACATATTATATTGGTGAATATGAAGGCAAGATTAATTATCATAAAAAATCTTATGTAGTTAAATTAACTGTAAAAGATGATAAGGCTCCTGAAATAGAAGTTAGTGATATGGAAACTGACTTTGGAAAAGATATTGATATTTTAAGTAATGTTAAAGTAAAAGATAATTCTAAAGATGAACTTAAGACAGAAGTATCTGGAGAATATGATGTTAATAAGAGTGGAGAATATAATTTAAAAATAGTTTCTACAGATAAAGCTAATAATAGTAGTGAGAAAGAATTTAAATTAACTGTAAAAAATGAAGTTATTGTTGCTCCTGCACCTTCTCAACCTGCTTCTAAGAATAGAGTTAAAACTGGAACTACTTCTAAAGGATACGCTATTGAAAATAGAGATGGTCTATATTATATAAATGGTATTTTGATTGTTAATAAGTCTTATGATTTACCTAGTAGTTATAATCCTGGTGGATTATTATCATCATTTAATAGTGCATTTAATACTATGAAAAGTGCTGCTGCTAATGAAGGCATATCTTTAAATGTAGGTAGTGGATTTAGATCTTATTCTACTCAAAATGGTTTATATAATAGGTATGCTTCTAGAGATGGTTATGCTGCTGCAGATACATATAGTGCTAGACCAGGACACTCTGAACATCAATCAGGATTGGCTGCTGATATTAAAGGACCTAATAATTATTTATATCTTAATCAAGAATGGATTAATACAAATGAAGGTCAATGGCTAAATAATAATTGCTATAAATATGGTTTTATTATTAGATATCCTAGAGGTAAAGAAGGTATTACTGGATATATATATGAACCTTGGCATATTAGATATGTTGGAACTGATGTCGCAACTCAACTTTATAATGGCGGTAATTGGATTACTTTAGAAGAATATTTAGGAATTGATAGTAAATATTGAAATATCTTTTGATATTTCTTTTTTTTACTTTACAAAGATACTAGTTTTTATTTAATAATGCATTTATAATTATAAGTGGGTGACAATTATGGAATTTAATCATGAAGAACTTGAAAAATATTCAAAAGAATTATTTGAATCTATAAATGATAATTCTATACAATTAGATTCTTCTCATTTTATTCTTTTTAATATTAATAGTTTTATTCTTTTTAATAAAAATTATGATGCTAATAATGATAGAGTTATGGATATAATGTTATATCTTTTAGATTATGCATCTGAAAATGGAAAGATTAATCCTAAAGAGGATCTAGATGAAGTATTATTGTCTGATTCTGATAGTGAGGATAAGTCTAATAAAAGAAGAAAAGCTATTTGGTTTGTAGAAAAGATTAAAAATAAGTTTATTAAAAATGAAGGTTATAAAATAGAAGATGATTTTATTAAATTTCATGATACTAATAAAAGGTATGTTTTAGATTGTAAAATACCTGTAGTTTTACTAGGATTATCTAGTTATTATTCTAGAAATAAGAGTAATGATTATAAAGATTATTTAAATAAATTAAAAGAAAGATTTAATTATGATTTTGATAATTCTTTAGATTATTTTAATGATTTAAAAAAATATTTAAAAAATAAAAAGAATAGTATTTGTAATAATTCTATTGATGATAAAATTCTTAAAGAAATATATACTAAATTAAATGGAAATGAACTTTCTTATTATTCAAAGTTATTACGTGAATATGAAGTAAAAAATAAAGCTGAAAAGACTGAGAGAAAATTTTTATTTAATAATATTAAAAAACTTTCTAAAGATAGAAAGAAAATTGGTGATGATAAATTCATTACTATATCTAATGGCCTTATTTCAGAAGCATCTGAAATAATGGGCATAAAAAGAGAAAACTATGATGATGTTGATTTAGTTATGTTATATAGTTATTTGCTTTCTTCAGTTTCAGAAGAAGTATTAATTGATTATAAAAAACTAAATTTACAAAGTAATGATTTTATTTTTAATAGCGAAAATTTTGATAGTAATATAATTTATGATTGTACTGAATTTATTAATACTATTAATAATTTTAATACTATTAGTAATGATGATGTAAGATTAGAAAGAATATCAAATTATTATCTTGATTTTAATAAAGAATTAATTGGTACTGATAATTCTATGTTAGATAGAATAGAAAATAGAAATCAAAACATTGTTTCTTCTATTAGAAATTCTATATTAAATGGAAATATTCAATTGATTGATAGAAATAAGTTTTTATTATTTGATAATGATGTTTATTTCTTAGGTACTTTTAATGGAATTAGTGATTTAATTAATAAACTATATTATATAGATGATAAAGAACTTACTCCAACTGAATGTGTTTTTTCTGGATTAAAAAATATTTTAGATGAAGATTTATATAATGGGTTTATAGATACTTATGAGTTTGCTAATGAAGAAAAAAAGAAATATGAAATAAAGCCTGATGTTAAATTAGTTAATAGTTCTAATTCTAGAGTTGATATATTTATTAATGGTTTAATATTTACATTAGTTGTTATGCTAGTTATTGTAGGTATTATTGGATATATTATAATTTAATAGGAGGATAGTATGGAACAAGAGATTATTTATTTTGAAGAGTTTGTAAAAGTAGAAGGATTAAAGGGATATATTAAAGTTACTTTAACTGAAAAGAAAATTACTTTTGAAAAATTAAAAGGATTCTTTAGTAAAAAATTAAAAGTAGTTGATATTGTATCTATTGATGATATTAAATTATATAAAAATAAACCTGGTGTTAAGATTAAAGACAATATGGTAAAAATTAATACAGTTAAGGGTGATTATACTTTTATTTGTGATACTCAAAGTATTGCAAAGAAATTATATAATGAATTAATTGATGTTAAGACTGGAACTAATGCTATAGGTAGAGGTGCTAATAAATTTAAGAAATTTACTGATAATTTTAAACAAATTGTTGATGTTTTTAGAACTGGTTTAACTGTAGTTCCTGTTGTAGGTGGAGTAGTTTTAACTATTAAACAAATGGTAGATAAATATAAATAATATATATTGGGGGGATCGATATGAGAAAGTCTATCTTTAATATAGAAAAAAAGACTACTTATAAAGATGAATATATTAAGATTATTAAAGTTTTATCTAGTAAATGTTTAAGCTTAGATAAGAAGAATTATACTTATTTTGAATTTGTTGATAACTTTTTATTTAATAATTGGAAATATAGAGATACTTATATAGATTTATATTCTTATTTAGATTCTATAGGGGTTAATATTAAGAACAAAAAAATTAATGAAAATAATTTCGTTAATTTTTTAGAATTTTTGTTAAATATACAATTAGTTTTTGAAAGTATTAAATATTTAAAAGACAATGTTGTTTTTAGTGATAAGTGTTATAGTATTTTATTTCATAATATTCCTATAATATTAGATAAATATGGATTACAGGCATATGACTTGGATGATAAAGTTTTAATATTTAAGAAAGATGTTGTATTTGATGATTTATTTGGATTAGTTCCTGATGATATTTATGAATTATTATTAAGTTATAATAATATAAATAATAATGGTATAAAGCTTAAGAGAATGATTCTTAAAAAAATATATGATTATATGAACAAAGATATTGAATTATATAAATCATTTAATAGTACTATATTTACTAGTATTAAAAATGTTATTACTAAGATGGGCGTTGTTGGAGATATTGATAAAAAATACGAAAAACTATCATATTATAAATTATGTAAATATTATGATTATGCTTTTAAAATGATGTGTTATTTAATAGATAGTAAGAATATTTATAAATATAGAGATGAAATAAGAGAGATTAATTAATCTCTCTTATTTTAATTCATTTATCTTTGATAGAAATTCAGTAAAAGTAATTTTTTTGTTTAATTTAATATTATGTTTTAGATAGGATTGTTCTTTTAATTTTATAAATATATTTATTTCATCTTGGGTGATTGCTAGATCTGGAAATTTATTATATGTATTTAGTATTGGTTTAGACCATTTAATAATAGGTGATACATCATATTTATCATATAATTCTATATAATTATAATACATAGATATAAGAGATTTCATTGCTAATAGTACTATATCGTTTTTATCACAATTTCTTTTTAGACCTTCTTCTATTGCCCAATTTATGTTATAAGCAAATCCTTCTAATCCCGTTAATTCATATAATCTATTATTCTTTTGAGTAATTGAATTTGAGTTATCTTGATATATATAAGTTATAGTAGATATAAATGATATATTTGGTTTCATTAATAGTACTAGTTGATTAAATCCATTATCTTCATTTGCTCTAGATTTATTAAAGTAAATGTTATTTTTTTCTAAAAAACTTCTTCGATATATTTTTCCATGTAACCAGATAATATCGTGTTTTTTTATTTCTTTTATTCCATTTCTATTGCATATGAAATCACTAATTATTAAATCATAATTATTACTATTTATTTGATCGTATAGAGTTTTAATAGAATTTGTTCCATAAAAGCAATCATCACTATCAATAAATATAATATATTCATTTTTAGTAGATTTTATTCCAAGATTACGAGCTTCTCCTGGACCTACATTTTTATCTGTAACTAATTCTTGAATATTTATGTAAGGAGAAAAATAATCTACTAAGTAAGAATATGAATAATCTGAACAGTCATTTACTATAGTAACTTGTATATTTATTTTTTCTAAATCTTTTTGCATAACAATAGACGTTAATGTATTTAATAAAGTATCTTTTGAATTATATGCAGGGATAATAATATCAATTCCCATAATATCACCAATTTTATTGTAACAAACTATTTTATGAAAAAAAATATATATTTTTGATATAATTAAGATGGTGATTGGAGGATATATGATAGGAGTATTTTTAGCAGATGGTTTTGAAGAGAGCGAAGGTATTATTACTATAGATTTATTAAGACGAGCAGGATTTGATGTTAAAACTATATCTATAACTGATAATAATGTTGTTACTTCTTCTCATAAGATTAAAATATTTACTGATTTAGTTTGGGATGATTTTAATAATTATAAATATGATGTTTTAGTAATTCCTGGTGGAAAACTAGGGGTTAGCAACCTTAGTAATTTTAATAGTTTAAGTGATGTATTAATTAAACATAATAATGATGGAGGATTGATTGCTGCTATATGTGCTGGACCTAGTATTTTAGGTAATATTGGGTTACTTAAAGGTATTAAGTATACTTGCTATCCTGGATTTGAAAATGATTCTTTCGAAGGAATTTATATGAATAATAGTATTAGTCATGATAATAATATAATTACTGGTAGAGCAATGGCTTCTACAATAGAATTTGCTAGAGAAATTATTAATAGCATTGATTCTAGTTTATTAGAAAATGTTGATGAAGGAATTCAATATAGATAGTAGAAAGGAGTGATATTTTGAAATATAAATGTAAGATATGTGGTTATATTTATGATCCAAAAGATAATGATGGTGTAGAATTTGTAGATTTACCTGAAGATTGGGTTTGTCCACTTTGTGGAGCAACAAAAGAAGATTTTGAAGCAGTTAATGAATAGAAGAATTTAAATTCTTCTTTTTTATATAAAAAATTGTAATAATTTGCTTTTTTTTATATAATTGTAACTAGAGGCGATGTTATGAAGAAAATTAGATTAGTTATTATTATATTAATAGGAATTTTTTTATTTAGTGGATGTTCTAATAAAGATGCTATTAAATTTAAAGAAGATTATGAAGGTATTAATGGAAAAGAGATAGGTGAAAATAAATATAGAGAAGTATCTATTGATAAAGATAATCCTTTTGTTGAAGTTGATGCTGAAAAGATAATAGAAATGATTGAAAATGATGAAACATTCTATGTTTATTTTGGAGATAAAAAATGTCCTTGGTGTAGAAGTGTAATTGAAAAAGCAATAAAAGTATCTAAAGACTATGATGTTGATAAAATATATTATGTTTCTATTTGGGATGATGATTTTAATGAAATATTAAGAGATAAATATAAATTAGATGATAAAGGAAAAGTAGAAAAAGTAAGTGATGGTACTGATACTTATAATAAATTATTAAAAGAATTTGATAGTTTATTAAGTGATTATACTTTAACTGATAATAATAAAAAAGAAGTTAAAGTTGGTGAAAAGAGAATTTATGCTCCTAACTTTATATATGTTAATAATGGTAAAGCAGTTAAAATGACTGAGGGTATTTCTGATAAACAAAAAGATGCTTTCGAAGAATTAAGTGATGAAATACTTGATGATGAAGAAAAATTATTTAAAGAGTTTTTTGATAACTCAACTCAATGTAGTAAAGAGGGTTGCTAGAGTAGGAGGTACTTTATGATTATTAGAGGTGCTAATTTAGAACCAACTGAAACTGAATTTACTAATTTAAGTGGATGGGACTGGACTAATGATGAGGAAAAAAATAGATTAATAAAATACATTGAAGATACTTATTACAGTTTAGAAAGTCAAGTTGGTGAAGTGAATGAAATTCCTCATGATGGAAATGATCATGTTTTAATTGTTCCTGGAATGTTAAATCATAGATGTTCTCCAGAATTTGAAAATCTTGAAAGTATATCAGCTCATGGGGTACTTGCTAGTGAATGGTTTGGTGTTTTAGAAAGTGAATTAGAAGGAAGATTTTGTGTATTTATTTCTAGAATGAAAGATGATAATTATCCTTATAAAGGGGATTTGGCAGAAGATAATAGGAGTAGATTAAATATTGGAAGAAATGTCTTATTATTTTTTGATGATCAAAATCCTGTTATGAAAAAATTATTACATTTAGATTATTTTGAATATGAAAATATTAAAAAGACTGATCCATCTAAATTAAGTGAAATATATACAAGTGATGAAATAGAATTGTTTGATAAATTAATTGAACCACTTTCTCCAGCTGGTGCTATGATGAGATCTGATTATGATAGTAAATTTAATTATTGGTCTGCTATAGTTGGAGGAATTCCTTCAAGTTTAGTTAATGGAGTATGTATAAAGAATAATAATTTTAGTGACGAAGAAAATAAAAAATTAAGTGATTTATTTCCTAATGCAACAATATTTAATAGTAATTTAGAAATTGTTTGTGAGAGAAAAAATACAATTGATAAACCTCACAAAATTTGACAAAAATTAATAAAAGTATTAAAATCTTATAGAAAACGAAGAAGCAAAGAAAATAATTATTATAAGTTTATAGAGAGTTTAGGATGGTGGAAGCTAGACAATAAGTAATAGTTTAATAGAGCTTTGTTGAGTTTTGTTCGTGTAATTACGTTAAAGATTAAAAGTGGCTTTATGCAATTAGAGTGGTACCGCGAGTAGTTCGTCTCTAGTGTAAGGCCACTTTTTTATTGAAGGAGGGGATTAATATGCCTATGTGGGCAGGAAGATTTGAAAAAGAAGAGAATGAATTAACTAATGAAATTAATTCATCAATTAAAATTGATAAAAGATTATATAAAGAGGATATTAGAGGAAGTATTGCTCATGCTACTATGTTGGGTGAGTGTGGAATTATTTCTAAAGATAATAGTAAAAAAATAATTAATGGATTAAAAGAAATATTATCTGATATTGAAAGTGGAAAACTTGAAATTGATCTATCTAAAGAAGATATTCATATGTTTATAGAAGAAGAATTAACTAATAGAATAGGTGATGCTGGTAAAATGGTTCATACTGCTAGGAGTAGAAATGATCAGGTTGCTGTTGATATTAAGTTATTCTTAAGAGAAGAAATTATTAATATAAAAAAGTTATTAATTGATTTAATAAAAGAATTAATTAAAATTAGTAAGAATAACATAATTACTATTATGCCTGTTTTTACTCATATGCAAGATGCACAACCTTCAACTATTGCTCATTATTTAATGGCTTATACTGAGATGTTTAGAAGAGATATTTCTAGATTAAATGATACTTATAAAAGACTTAATGTTAATCCATTGGGAAGTTGTGCATTAGCTGCTACATCATATGATACTGATAGATTAATAACTACTAAACTATTAGAGTTTGATAGTCCAACTCTTAATAGTTTAGATGGAGTTTCTGATAGAGATTTCGCTATAGAATTATTAAATGATATTTCTATTATTATGATGCATTTATCTAGATTTTCAGAAGAAATAATAATTTTTTCTTCTAATGAATTTAAATTTGTTGAATTAGATGATGCTTTTTCTACTGGATCATCAATTATGCCCCAAAAAAAGAATCCTGATATTTGCGAATTAATTCGTGGTAAAACTGGAAGAGTTTATGGTAATTTGATGAATTTACTTACTGTTATGAAAGGTCTTCCTTTAGCATATAATAAAGACATGCAAGAAGATAAAGAATGTTTATTTGATTCTATAGATACAGTTAAATTATGTTTAAAAGTAATTGTTCCTATGTTAGATTCAATTAAATTTAATAAAGAAAAGATGCTTGAAGCTGCTAAGAAGGGATTTATTAATGCTACTGATTTGGCTGATTATTTGACTAAGAAAGGAATGCCTTTTAGAGATGCATATAAATTGGTTGGACAGATTGTTTCCTATTCTATAAAAAATGGTAAATCTTTAAATGATTTAGAAATAGAAGAATATAAGAGTTTTTCAAATGAATTTGAAAATGATTTATATGATTCTATAGATTTAGTTAATATAGTTAATAGTAAAAATACTATTGGTGGACCTGCACCTGATACGGTTAAAAAGCATATAGAAATTGTAGAAAAAGAACTTTCTAAAATATAAAAAGATGATTATTAATCATCTTTTTTATTCTAAATAATCTTTATAATTACTTTCACAAGTAAGATTTATATTTAATTTTTTTAATGATGTTTTATCTCCATTAGTAACAATATATGTAGCGTGAGCATCACATCCGTTTAAATTAGAAATATTAGATAATGCTTTTTTTATCATATCGTTTGTTGCTGAGCAAATACCTAATGCAATAAGTGTTTCTGTTAGGTTTAGTCTTCTATCATCATTCATGTGTCCTTTTAACTCTTGCATTGGTTTTAATAGACTAGGTGATAGTAATTTAATATCATCAGGAATCTTACTTAAATATTTAATTGCATTTAGTATTACGCTTGCTGCTGGAGTTAGTATATCTGTTTGTTTTCCTGTAATGATTTTTTTATTAATTTTTAGAGCTATTACAGGTAAGTTTTCTTTTTCACTTTTTTCTAATGCACTTTTTGTAACATCTAAGTAATTTTCATCTATATTTAATTCGTTCATTAAAAGTTTTATTTTTTGATATGCATCTTCATCACTTAAACCTAATTTGTAGTTCATTAATTCATTATAATATCTTCTTACTATTTCTTTTTTAGCAGCTTCTTCTACTACTTCATTATTAGTAATACAATATCCTAACATATTAACTCCCATATCAGTTGGAGATTTATAGATGTCTGTTTCAGATATTTTATTTAGTATTGCTTTTAATACAGGAAATAGTTCTATATCTCTATTATAATTAACTGCTTTTTGATTGTAACATTCTAAATGGAATGGATCTATCATATTTACGTCTTTTAAATCAGCAGTTGCGGCTTCATATGCTAAATTAACTGGGTGTTTTAAAGGTAAGTTCCATACAGGGAAGGTTTCAAATTTTGCATATCCTGCATTAATTCCTCGTTTATTTTCGTGATAAAGTTGTGATAGACATGTTGCTAGTTTTCCTGAACCAGGACCTGGGGCATTTACTAGAATTAATTTTTTAGATGTTTCAATATATGGATTTGCACCATAACCTTCTTCACTTACTATAGTTTCTACATCAGTAGGGTAACCTTTTGTAAATGTATGAATATATGTCTTTATACCATTTCTATTTAGTTTATTTATAAATTTATCTGCATTTACTTGGTTTTTATATAAAGTTATAACAACACTATTTACTGAGAATCCCATCTCATTAGAATATTTAATTAGTTTTAATACTTCGTTGTCATATGTATTTCCGTATTCTCCTCTTATTTTGTTTCTTTCTATGTCATTTGCATTAATACAAAAAATAATTTCTAAATCATCTTTAAGTTCTTTAAACATTTGTATTTTAGAATCTTTTTGAAATCCAGGTAATACTCTAGTAGCATGAGAATCATCAAATAATTTTCCACCTATTTCTAAATACAACTTATCAAATAATTTAAATCTTTCTCTTATTTTTTCGCTTTGTATTTTTAAATATTTTTTATTATCGAATCCTTTTTTCATTCTATCACCTCATACTTTCATCTTAAATTAATTATATAATATTTTGAGTTTAAATAGGTGTTTGTTGACACAAAAAAACTAGTAGTTTACTAGTTTTTATTCTAATACCCAAAGGGTACCCATTATTCCGTCTTCATAACATGTATACATTATTATATCTGAATTCATATCATAGAATGAATTGTTATTTATGTCAATTAAATCTGGTCCTGTATTGTATCCTTTTGACTTGTAAATTAGTCTATAAGTTATTATTGATCCGTCATTTAATTTTATATATGCTTTATCTCCAACGTTTAAGTTTATTAATACTCTAAATCCTTGATAATTGTGGTCTGCTATTACTTTTTTTCCTCCATTATAGTAATAAGCAGCACTATCTTGATTATCTACTATAGTTTGTAGAGTTAAATCTGATGTAGTATTAACATTATAGTCATATAAAGCTACATTATAATATGATACATATAATCTACCATAAGTTCCTGTATAAGCATTATCATTTCTTATATTTGTAATTGGATCTGTTTGTACAGGTGGTTGATAATTAGTTTCTACAGCAACAACTTCCTTTTGAGGAGTTTCTTTAACTATTTCTACAGGTTGTTCTTCTACTATTTCTTCTTTTTTTACTAATTGTTCTGTTGGTAATAATTTTTCATTGATTAATTCTGTTTTTATTGTGTATCCTTTTGATTCTATTAAAGTAGTTGATATTATAACACTTAATATACATATAAACATTTTTGATACACATAAAAATAATCTCTTTTTATTATTCATAACCTAATACCCCTTAATTGCGCCATATTATACCATATTTTGCTTTATATGTCAAAAGTATTAGGCTTTATTTGAATATATTTTTTTAATCCTTTTAATGATATAATTAATTTAAGTTTTGGGAGTAACTATATGAAAAAAAGATTAATTTATTTTTCTGTTTTGTTTTTATTAGCTATTGTTTCTATTATGATTTTATTTATAGGTGGAAATAAATATACTATTAGGCAAGATTTATATAATAGTGGTACTAAATTAGAAGATTATGATTTTATTATTGAGCAAGAAAATGAAGTAATAAAAATTAATAATAAAAAAATTGTGGATAATGAAATTGTATTTGAAATAGAATCTGTTAATAAGGGAAGAGCGTTTATAGATATTAAAAATAAAGATGATAGTAATTTGTTATATTCTCGTGTTGTATATGTTCATTCTTTTGGGCTTATTACAGAAGGTAGTTATTTTGGTAAAACTAAATATGATATTGTTATACCTATATATATAGTTATATGTATTCTTATGTTTTTATTAACGTTAATAAGAAGATATCAAATTAGTTTAAAGAATAATGTATATCAATATAAAAATGTTTTATATCTAGGATTAATTATATTTTTATCGATAATTATGTTACAAAATATTTTTGCTATTATTAATAATGATGGATTAATTGGTAATATAGAAAGATTTATTAATTCTTTTGACTTTTTCTCTTTTATTTTATTGCCTATTTGTTTTATTGTATCTATTTTTGTAACAATTAGTAATATTATTTTAATTAAAAAAGAGGGATTTAATCTACGTAATACATTAGGAATTATGTTAGGATTATTCTTTTGCTTTTTAACTATAGTTCCTGGATTTATTGAAAGTTTAATGCATAGTAGTAATATTATAGTTTTTGATATTCATAATGAAAAAGGGTTATTTGTTAGAGTTGTTCAATTTTTAAAATCATCTATTTTAGCAATAGTTTCTTATTTAGAATGTGTTTTACTTGGAACAATAATATTATCACTAAAAGCATCTAGGCATAATCCAAACTATGATAAAGATTATGTAATTATTTTAGGATGTAAAATACAAAAAGATGGTAAATTGACTAAGTTATTAAAAGGAAGAGTAGATAGGGCTATTGAATTTGCTACAAAGCAAAAAGAAGAAACTGGTAAAGATATTGTTTTTATTCCTTCAGGTGGACAGGGAAGTGATGAAATAATATCTGAGGCTTTAGCAATGAAAAACTATTTGATAGAAAATGGTATAAAAGAAAAGAATATTATTTTGGAAGATAAATCTACTAATACTTTAGAAAACTTTAAGTTTTCTCATAAATTGATGAAAAAGAAAGATGCTAAGATTGCATTTTCTACAACTAATTATCATGTTTTTAGAAGTGGTTTATTAGCAACTAGTTTAAATATTAAATTAGAAGGAATGGGTGCTAAGACAAAATCTTATTTTTGGATTAATGCTTTTATTAGAGAATATATTGCAACCTTATATTATGAGAAGAAAAAGCATTTATTAATTATTCTTATTTTATTAATGTTTATTTTTCTAATGGTTTTATTAGTTTATTTATCTGTTCATATTTATTAGATTATAAAAAAGCACTATTGTGTTTTTTTTTTTGTAAAAAAATTTAAAGGAAAATAAAAACATGTTATAATTTTTATAGAATATAGGTAAGGTAGTGTGAAATATGGATGAGTTTGTAGATTTTTTTAGTATAGTTTTTTATTTTATATTTATTGTATCTTTTATAGTTTTTCCAATTGCTCTTAAAAATATTGGAAAATCAAATAGTAAATATAGTAAGTTGCATAAGTGGAGTGTTATATCATTAGTTTTTGGTATAGTATTGATGTTTGCTTTTGGTTTTGCTTTTTTAATTAATATAGCTGATAGATCGTCAGATGGTAGTTCAACTCCAGCAGATGGATTTACAATAGAACAATATAGTGTAGTTTTGAATGTAAATGAATCTAACGTAATTGATGTAAAAGAAAATATTGCAATTAATTTTTATGAAGGAGGTCATCATGGTATTTATAGAGTTATTCCATCATGGTTAGAATATACAAATAAAGAAGGAGTAACACAATCAAGAGAATCTAAAATTAGTAATTTAAAAGCGGTTGAAGATGAATATAGTGTAGATACAGTTGATGGAAAGAAAAGAATAAAAATAGGGGATCCTGATTATACTCTTCCAGTAGGTATTCATAATTATGAGATTCATTATACTTATGATATGGGTGCTGATCCTTATGAAAACTTTGATGAATTCATTTTCCATGCATTTGGTGACTATTGGGGAACTGAAATAAAAAATGCATCAGTTACAATTGCTTTACCTAAAGAGTTTAATTATCAAGATAAAATTAAATTTTTTGCTGATAAATATAGGAATAATGATATTACTTCTTATGTTAATTATAGAGTAAGTGATAATGTTATATATATTGATTTATCGCCAAATTATAAACTGTATAAATCATTAACTATTGATTTAGAATTACCGGAAGGATATTTTGTAAATGAAAGTAATACTTATGGAAATACTTCATTAATTCTTTGTATTGTATGTATTATATTTGCAATTATTTCATTCCTTATGTGGATAAGAAATGGAAAAGATTTAGAAAAGGTTCCTGAGATAACTGAATTCGGCCCTCCAGAAGAATTAGATGCTGCTGAAATAGGTTATTTATATAAAAAGGATACTGGAAAGAAATTAACTATAGCATTAATTATTGAATTGGCAAGTAAAGGATTTATAAAAATAATAGAATCTGATGATGATGATGATAAAATTTATACTATTGTTAAATCTAATTCTACTGATGTTAATAAATATATTAAACGTGAAGTAAAGATAGTTAAATTAAAAGATTATAAAGCACCTTTTTTTGATAAGCATATTAATTCTACTAATATCATGAACGAATATTTTTCAGATGGAGTAAATGAAAATATTGTAAAATCTGATTTTGACTCTTTTTATGAAGATTCAAAATATTTGGTTGATAATGGATACATAAGAATAGAAAGTGATACTATTGATAACTATTCAAAAGAACAACTTGATGAAATCAAAAATAATCTTACTCAAAAAGAATTTAAAGATAAGCCTAAAATGAGTGATAATGAAAGACTAGTTTATGATGCTCTTTTTGAAGATTCAGATGAGACTGTTCTTTCTGAAAATCATTCGTTCTATAGTGTCTTTAGTGAAATAGAAGAAAATGTTAGAGATAAATTTGATGATAAGATAAACGATTTAATATCATATAAATATATGTTAATTACAAGTATAGGGTTCTTAATATGTACATTTTTATGGGGATTAGCATTTACTTTTATTGAAGATTTAAATCCTGAATTAAACATTATATATTTAATTGCTTTTGTTTCTATTATAGTAATATTTATTTTTGCTATATTAATGAAGAGAAAGAATTCTTATGGTGAAGAAATAAAAGCTAAAATTAAAGGGTTTAAAAACTATATAGAGATAGCTGAAAAAGATAAGATAGATATGATGATTCAACAAAAACCAAATTATTTTTATGAGATTTTACCTTATGCCTATATTTTAGGAGTTTCTAAAGAGTGGGCAAAGAAACTTGAAAAAATTCCTGATCCAGCTATTGATATGGGTAATATTGATTATTCTAATATAGATATATATGATAGTTTATCTGATTCTGTATATGTGCCTTCATCTTCATCATCAGGATCTAGTGGATGTTCTTCATGTGGTGGAGGATGCTCTTCGTGCGGTGGTGGAGGTTCATGGTAAAAAAGTTTATATTACAATGGCATTTAAGTGAAGTTTGTAATTTAAAATGTTTACATTGTTATCAAGAAAATCATAAACCTGTAGCATTACCTTATTCTGAGTTATTAAATATTCTTGATCAATATAGAAATCTATTAAAAAAATTAAAAGTTAAAGGACACATAAATTTAACTGGTGGGGAACCATTGTGTTCTCCTCATTTTTTCAAAATATTAGATGAATTTAAGAAAGATAAGAATCTATATTCCTTTTCTATTCTTACTAATGGAACATTAATTACTGATGAGATTGCTAAAAAGATAAGTGAATATAATCCTGAATATGTTCAAGTTAGTTTAGAAGGCGGAAAGAAAACAAATGATTATATAAGAGGAAAGAATGTATATAAAAAGGTTGCTACTGCTATTAAGTGTTTGAAAAAATATAATATATTTGTTTCTATTTCATTTACTGCTACAAAGATTAATTATAAAGAATTTCCTCAAGTGGTTAAATTTGCTGAGAAGCATAATGTTGATAATGTATGGTCTGATCGTTATATTCCTTTAGGTGATAAAGATGATGATTTACAAATGACAAAAGAAGAGACTTTTGAGTATTTAAAATTAATGGAAAATGAAAGAATTAGATTAAAACTTAAAAAAAGTAAAACTAATGTTGCTATGTATAGGGCGTTACAATTTCAAATGACTAATGATTATCCATATACTTGTACTGCTGCAAAAACTCTTTTAACTGTTATGGAAAATGGGGATTTAGTTCCTTGTAGAAGAATGCCAATAGTAGTTGGTAATTTACTTAAAGAAGATATGTATGATATATATAAAAATAGTAAAGTTATAAAAGAACTTAAAGAAGATAATGTTCCTGATGATTGTAAAAATTGTGAACATTCTAAAAAATGTGCTGGTGGTTTAAAGTGTTTAACTTATGCCTTATACAAAGATTTAAATCATAAAGATGTTGGTTGTTTTTTGTAAGAAAGATATATAATAAAGATATAGGAGGATTAAAAATGGAAAAACAAAAAAGTAGTAAGGGTGTAATAATAATACTTGTTGTAATTATAGTGATCTTATTAGCATTAGTAGTTTTAATGGGTACAGGAATAATAAATTTTAACTCTAATACATGTACAAATAATCAGCAAGCTAATGAAAATAATACTAATAAAGAAACTAATAATGTTGATAATAGTGATTCTTCAAATTCAAATGTTGTTAGTCAAAAAATTTCTGTAAGTAAAGAACAAATACTTTCTTATTATAAAGAAAGATTATCTATGAATGATGATTCTAATCATTTATATTCAGTGGCAGATATAAATAATGATGATATTCCAGAATTGTTTATTTACGTAACTGGAAGCATTGGAAATCAAATAATTGCTGATACTTCAATATATACTTATGATGAAAACAAAGGTAATGAATCAAGTAATTATATTGTAGGTATTGGAAATATAAGCGGTAGAATTGATGATAATACTATATTATATAAAATGAATGATGGAAGATTATTATCTGTATATGGACATATGGGATATGAAAGTACTACATATTATAAACTTGAAAATGATTGGCTAATTAGAACGGATTTTTCTTCTAAAGAAACAGAAGATTATATGAAAGGCGATAGTGAAATTCAATTTAAGCCATGTACTGATACTTCTTTAATTGATAATTATAGTTAATTAAAAAATCTAGAATTAATTTTCTAGATTTTTTTATATTATAGATTTAATAATTCTTTTTTCTTTTTATTAAATTCTTCTTCAGTAATAATTCCTTCATCTAATAGTTCTTTGTATTTTCTTATTTCAATAAAATTATCATTTGTATTCTTTTTGTGAGAATCTTCTTCTTTTACTTCTTTAACGTCATCTTCAGTTTTACTTGGAAGTGTAGAAATCATTTTGTTTAGAGTATTTTTAAGTTGTTCTATCTTCTTCTTTATATTTATATTGTGACCAAAAACTCCTGGACTATAGAAAAAGTAATCACAATCAAACATATCCGTTGATTTTTTTCCTTTTGGAATAAACTGAACGTAACCATATAATTTATTTGCTGCATAATAAGTCTCTACCTTTGAATAATCTTTAAGATTTAGTGTTCTATCGCCTAAACTAATTAAACCTTTTGCTTTTCTTCTAGAAAGCTCATATGCTTTTTCTTCTTTTCTTTCTTTTTGCTTTTCATTAATCATTGATTCTGCTACCATAGATATTCCTGTAGTAACAATATTTCCTCTTAAAAGGTTTTTACCTAATCTTCCAATATTTGATATTGCTTTAATCTCATCATCATCGTCTTCATCATCTAGGTCATGGTCTATGTATTCATCAAATCTATTAATTAGTTCATCTCTTTTAATTTCATTTTTTGTAGTTATGATACAATGGTCATTAAATATTGTTAGTTTTTGTCCTGCTTTTCCATCTAGTGATGTTATAAAACCGCTATCTATATAATCATTAAAATAATCTTCAACTGATTTTTTTATTTTTGTCATATTAGGATTTGAAGAGATGATTGATAATATATTATTTTTAGTATTAACTAATTCTTCCATAGATGCAAAATTTCTATCTTTCCAACTAGAAAGTTTTATTTGGTTAGCACAATTTTTACATAAACATACATCTGAAAAGTCTGATGTAAAAAATACTTTTGTATTACATGCTTTGCATGTGTCCATAATTCATATCCTCCTATTAATAATCTTTGTTTTTATATCTTATGTGTATGAGAATATTATACTATATTTTTTGTTTTTAATAATTATATTGTTTTTTTGTAATAAAAAAATAGTCTTTTGACTATTTATAATTTTAAATGGAGCGAACGAGGGGAATCGAACCCCCATCACAGCCTTGGCAAGGCCGTATTCTAACCATTAAACCACATTCGCGTTCGTTGCAATTAAAATTATAACATAACTTTTCCTTTTTGCAAGTAGTAAATTATGTTATTATTTATTTAGGTGATTATATGATAGAAGTGAATACTCAAAGTAGTATAAGAATTGATAATATATATTTTGATCCTTATTTGATTAAAGATGAAAAGCATGATGCTAAAATTATTTTTATAACTCATTCTCATTACGACCATTTTGATATCAAATCTATTAATAATGTTAGAAATGATGATACTTATATTGTTGTTCCTGATGATAAAGATATTTTAGATGAATTAGATTTTTCTGAAGATAAAATATTAATTGTTAAACCTAATAATAAATATGATTTGTTTGGAATTAGTTTTGATACTGTTCCTGCATATAATATTAATAAATCTTTTCATAAGAAAGAATATGAATGGGTAGGTTATGTTCTTAATTATAATAATATAATTTATTATGTTATGGGTGATACTGATTCTATAGATGAAGCTAGGGAAGTTAAATGTGATTATTTATTTATACCTATAGGTGGATATTATACAATGGATTATAAAGAGGCAAGTGAACTTACAAATTTTATTCATCCTAAGAATGTTTGTCCTATACATTATGGCTCTATAGTAGGTCTTAAATCTTTTGGAGATATGTTTTCTAAATTAGTAGATAATGATATAGAAGTTAATTTATTATTAAAATAAAAAATCCTATTTTGTAGTAGGATTTTTTTTGTTTCTATATTCTGTTATATCATTATAGATTTCTGCTTCTTCAATTAAGCCTTCTGCTTTGTTGTTATCAAATGTTTCATCGTCTATATCCATTCTATATTGATTATAGTATGTTTTGTTTATTAAATTATTTAGTCTTTCAAAGTTTTCATTTCCTATAGCATTTCTAATTGGTTCTTGACTACCGGTTATTAATGCTTCTTTTATTTCTTTATCACATAGTGATATTAGTGGTACTACTAAATTCCTTAATTCTATTGAAGTGTTATGATGTTGATCATGTGTATATGTAGTATCTTGATCTTCAATTAAATAAATACCATTTTCTACTAATCTTTGCATTGCTTGTTCTGAATAGTAATCTATTAATATTTCATTTAATACTTCATATTTTCTCTTTCCTGGATTTTCTTCTGCTTCTACATTATTAGTAATTGTATTTGTATTTTCTATACCTACAATTCCATCTTCGTTAGTAGTTGCGATATGAGCTAATTCATGAAGATAGTTGTGAGTATTTTCTCCATATGCATTTTTTAATAGAGTAAATAAAACTACTTTCTTATTGTTTTCACCTATTAATTCACATATTCTATTGCTAGCCATTGCTGCAGATACTTTATCTTTATTACTTTGAATTATTTCTAATAATTCACTATTATCTTTAATATCTTCTCTATTTATTAAGGCTTCATAATTATAATCAGTTAAATATCCAAATTGTAAAGCTCTTATTTTTTCAATTTGGCTTTCTGTTGGAACTAGTGCTCTAATAGCGGTGTTTTCCATTAATTTGTCTAATATAGCTGTTTTTGTTGAATATTTTAATGTAGTAACATCTACATTTTGTTTTATCATTCTTAATTTTTGGAAATATTTTAATTTGTTATTTAGAATACTGTCTTCTATTGTACTTTGTCCAAAGATACTATCTTGTACTGTTCTTTCGTTGTCTTTAGAGAAAGCATTAATCATATCAATATCTCTTATGTCAGCAAAGTTTTCTGGAAGATTTAATTTTAATACTTCTCTCATTTTTTGTGTAAATGCTTTATTATAATTTTCCAATAATTCAGTGTTATCAGTTATGTAAGATTTAGATGATTGTAACTCTTCAACATATTCATTTAGAATTCTGTTGATTTCTTCTTGAATCTCATCTGGAATAGGAGGCATATTTTCTATGTCATCATAAAACTCCCATACAATTCCATCTTCATCTTCAGTAGTTCCTTCTATATAATTTTTTACAGAATATTTATCTAGAGAATGGTTTCCTATACTTTGATAATATTGAATCATTAATTCCTGCTCTTTTATTGTTCTTAATCCTCTAATATAATTATTATAGTTATCTTCTGTTAAATAATATATTATATTAGCATTTCCTAATCTTGAAGTTATTTGATCACGGTATTCTTCTCCAAATATATCAATATAAGCATTTATTATATATTCTCTTTTCTCATCTAAATTAAACATACTATCACCTTAATTACTATTATAAAGTATTTGTATATATTTTTACAAATTTTATTTGATTTATTTTAATAATTTGTAAATATGTTATAATAATTATGAGGTTTTTTTATGAAGATTAAATTAAAAAATTTAGATATAAATTATGTTCAATATGGGGAAGGAAAAGATATTGTTCTTCTTCATGGATGGGGACAAAATATAGAAATGATGAAATTCTTAGGAGATAGATTTTGTGAAGATTTTCGTATAACTATTTTAGATTTTCCTGGATATGGTGAATCTCCTGAACCAGATAGTGCTTGGTATATTTCTGATTATTGTGATTTAGTTCATGAATTAGTAACTGAATTAAAAATTAAAAATCCTATTTTAATAGGTCATTCTTTTGGAGGAAGAGTTGCGATTAAATATGCTTCTTTATATGAAGTTGATAAATTAGTTTTATTTGGAGCACCTTGTATTCGTAAGAATAAAGAATTAGATACTAAGACTAAAATTTTGAAGTGGGCTAAGACTTTACCTGGTATGAATGGTATTGGTGAATATATGAAGAATTTTATTGGTAGTAGAGACTATAAAGCAGCTAGTCCTATTATGAGACAAGTTCTTGTTAATACTGTCAATGAAGATTTATCAGAAGATGCTAAAAAGATTAAATGTCCTACTTTATTAATATGGGGTACTAGTGATACAGAAGCTCCTATTGAAGAGGCTAGAGAGTTAGAAAAATTGCTTAAAGATGGAGCATTAATTGAATTAGCTGGAACACACTATGCATATTTAGAAAACTTAGATCAAGTTACAAATATTTTATATAATTTCTTTTAGGAGGTTTTTATGAATTATATTATGTTTATTACATTATTTATTATTTGTTCATTGGTAATATTAAAGTATAAAAATAAAAGAAATTTACATATGTTACAACAAAATTTATATAATGAAAACAATAGATATTTAAAATGGGTATTTAGTAATTTTAAGTTGTTTTTTGATATAGATATATTTTTAGTAGTTATAGCTTTAATTGGCTTTTTGATCACGTATGATATTAATTCTTTTAGTATAATATTTATTTTAGTTATGAGTGCTATTTGTATTTTAGAAGGAATTATTCTTCGTAATAGAATTAGAAATGATCAACAGAAAAAGCCGTTGGTAATTACTGCTAGAGTAAAAAGATTGATATGTACTATTAGTATTTTACATATTATAGTTATTGCTTCTATGTATATGAATATTGATAATTATAGAGTTGTTTGGTTATCATTATTAATTTATAGTTTAATGATATATTTAAATTCATTTGTTATATGGGTAGCTAATATTATTAATAAGCCTATTGAGGCGCTAATTACATTAAAATTTAAAATACAAGCTGTTAATAAATTAAAAAATATTAATGGATTAAAAGTAGTAGGTATTACTGGTAGTTATGGTAAAACTAGTAGTAAAAATATTCTTAGTGATATATTGAATGTTAAGTATAATACTTTTCCTACTCCTAAGAATTTGAATACACCTAAAGGTATAATGACTTGTATTAATAATAATTTAGATAAATTCTGTGAAATATTTATTGCTGAGATGGGTGCCTATAAAATGGGTGAGATAAAAGAGTTATGTGATTTTGTTCATCCTAAATATGGTATTTTAACTAGAATAGGTACTGCTCATTTGATGACTTTTGGTTCACAAGAAAATATTCAAAAAGGTAAATTTGAACTTATTGAGAGTTTACCTAGTGATGGTGTTGGTGTACTTAATGGTGATGATCCTTTACAAGTTAATTATAATTTAAAAAATAAAGTTAAAATTATTTGGATAGGTATTGATAATAAAGATGTAGATTGTCGTGCTCTAAATATTAAATGTTCTAATAAAGGAACTTCATTTGATGTAGTATTTAAGAATGATGATAATAAATATCATTTTGAAACTAAACTACTTGGTAAACATAATGTTTATAATATTCTTGCTGGTATAGCATTGGGTAGAGAATTTGGTATTGATATTAGTGATTTACAATCTAGTGTTCGTGGAGTTAGAGCTGTAGAGCATAGATTAGAACTTAAAAAGATTGGTAATTTCTATCAAATAGATGATGCTTATAATTCTAATCCAGTAGGTGCTAAATCTGCTTTAGATGTACTTGATATGATGGATGGATTGAAAGTAGTTGTTACTCCTGGTATGATTGAATTAGGGGATAAAGAAGATGAACTAAATAAAGTGTTTGGTGAGCAAATAGCTGATGTAGCTGATTATGTAGTTCTTGTTGGAGAGAAGAAAACTAAGACTATTTATGATGGTTTAATTGAAAAGGGGTTTGACAAAGATAGAATTAAGGTTTTAAATGATGTTAGAAAGGCTTATTCTTTTGTATCTAGTTTAGTTCAAGATAAAGATGTTTATGCTTTATTTGAAAATGATTTACCTGATACATATAATGAATAGAGGAGGATATTATGAAGATTAAAGTTGGTGTAATTTTTGGTGGAGAATCAGTTGAGCATGAAGTAAGTATTATTTCTGCTATAACTGCTATGTTTAAGATAGATCAAGAAAAATATGATATAGTACCTATCTATATCTCTAAAGATGGTGAATGGTATACAGGAGAAATGTTAAAAGATATAGAAACATTTAAGGATATGGATTTATTAAAAAGATATGCTTCTAATGTAGTTTTATATCGTGATAGAGGAAGATTTATTCTTAAGAAGAAACATTCATTATTTGGAAAAGTTGTAAATGAAATAGATGTTGCTTTTCCTATAGTACATGGTACTAATGTTGAAGATGGTGTGTTACAAGGATATTTACAAACTATAGGTATTCCTTATGTTGGACCTAATGTTTATGCTAGTGCTGTTGGACAAGACAAAGTTTATATGAAACAAATTTGGGAACATGAAAAAATACCTATGTCTAAATTTATTTGGTTCTATGATAATGATTTTAAAAAGGATCAAGATGAAATTATTAAAAAAGTTAAAAATATTGGATATCCAGTTATTGTTAAACCTGCTACTACAGGAAGTAGTGTAGGTATAGGTGTTGCTTCAAATGAAAAAGAATTAATTGATGCTGTAACTGAAGCTAGTTTATATGATGAAAAAATCTTAGTTGAAGAAATGATTCAAAATCTAAGAGAAGTTAATATTAGTGTTCATGGTAATCATGAAAATCAAAAGACTAGTGAGATTGAAGAAGTTAGTTCACATAATAAGTTCTTAACTTATAAAGATAAATATATTGGTGATGGAACTATTTCTCATGGAGCTAAGAAATTTGGAGTAAAAGCTGGTTTAGGTGGAGTTAAATCTTCTAAAGGTGGATATAAAGCTGGAATGCCTGCTTCATCTAGAATTCCTGCTAAATTAGATTCTAAAGTAAGAAATGAAGTAGAAGATATTGCTGTTAGATGTTTTAAAGCTTTAGGAAGTTCAGGAACATGTAGAATAGATTTCTTAATTGATGATAAAAATAATAAAGTATATGTTAATGAAATAAATTCAATTCCTGGTAATTTAGCTTATTATTTATGGGAAGCTAAAGGAGTAGATTTTACTGATTTATTGAATGATATGATTACTTTAGGTATTAAAGAACATAAGAAGAGATCTTCTAAGACTCATTCATTTGATACTAATATCTTAGCTGGTTATACTAGTAATGGTGTTAAGGGAGTTAAGGGAGCAAAAGGAGTAAAAAATATAAAGAGATAGTTATATCTCTTTTTTTTGACTTTTTATTATAGAAGTATTATAATTATTTAGCTTTTAAAGGGGGAAAATTAAAAGTTATGAAAATAAATATTAGAAAGACCGCTTATACTTTAGCTTTAGTTTCTTGTTTAACATTAGTAACAACTAAGGTTTGTGAAAATTGCTTTTTTGCTGACAATAGTATTGATATAGATAATGATACTTATGCTGCATCTTTAATTATTGATGAGACAGAAGAAGAAACTATTCCTTCTAATGATACTATTGAATATGAAGAAGAAAGTGATACTTCTTTTGACTTAGATCAATATATAAATGATGATCCTAATCTTATAATGATTGTTCCTGGAGTTAGAGTTACTTCAGATGGTGTAAACATAAGAAGAGAAGCTAATACTGATTGTGATATTATATCTGTTGCTAACGCAAATGATGTATTTAAAATGATTAGTAAATATAATGATGAATGGTATCAAATTAAGTATGATGAAGAAGTTGCATATATTAGTGCTCAATATGTTGAAGAGGCAGATACAATAGATTCAGATATTATAGATGTTAGATATATGAATGAAAATGGTTCTTTTTATGATATTGATGGTAATTATATAGGTGATTTAGAACAATATGAATGTGTTGAAGTTTATGGTGAAAAAGATGATAAATACTTTGTTAGCATAAATGGAAATATTGGTTATGTTTCTAAAGAATTAACTGGTGATTTAACTGATAAATGTGCAGTTGTAGATATTTCTTCTCAAACATTAACTTTATATGATTCTAATGAAAAGATATTAATAACACCTGTTGTAACTGGTAAGGATAGTACTCCTTCAGATATAGGATTATTTGATGTAGATGATAAACAAATGGATACTAATTTAACGGATTATGCTACATATGATGTTCCTGTTGATTATTGGATACCATATAATGGTGGTGAAGGAATACATGATACTTATTGGAGATATAGTTATGGTGGAGAAATATATCATGATTATGGAAGTCATGGTTGTATAAATACTCCTTATGATGCTGTTAGTAAAGTGTATGACACTTTAGAAATAGGAAGTCACGTTTTAGTTAAACATTAATAATAAAAAAAAGCACTTCAATTTGAAGTGCTTGTTTACTTTCTGGTGTCCCCTTACGGGATCGAACCGTAGACCCACTGATTAAGAGTCAGTTGCTCTACCAGCTGAGCTAAGGAGACATTTCGTTTCAACATTGATATTTTATAATAAAAATTCATACTTTACAAGTCTTTTTAATAAAAAAATTATTTTTATTTAATTTGTGATAAAATTAAGATAGGTGTTATTATGGAAAGATTTAAACCAGATATAAGTGTTGGTTTAACTAAGAAACAAGTTGATTCTAGATTTAGAGATAATCTTTATAATGTTGATACTACTGTTTCTACTAAACCTACTAAAGATATTATTAAAGACAATGTTTTTACTATATTTAATATAGTAAACTTCTTTTTAGCGTGCATGGTTCTTACTACTGGAAGCTATAAAAATTTACTATTTATGGGAGGTATTATTTGTAATACAATAATCTCTATTTTTCAAGAACTTCGTAGTAAAAAAGTGCTTGATAAATTACAAGTAATAAATGAAAGTAAAGTATGTACTATTAGAGATGGTAAAGAAGAAAAACTCTCTATTAATAGTGTTGTACTTGATGATGTTATTAAATTAGAATTAGGTAATCAAATAGTGGTAGATTCTATTATTTTAGATGGTGAAGTTGAAGTTAATGAAAGTTTTATTACTGGAGAAGCAGATACTGTTTATAAGAAAAAAGGTGATATGCTTTTATCTGGTTCATTTATAGTTAGTGGTAATTGTTATGCTAGAGTAGAACATATTGGTATGGATAATTATACTGCTAAGATAAGTGCTAGTACTAAGAAGATAAAGAATAATAGTAGTGAAATTATGAGAAGTTTAAATAGAATTATTACTACTGTTTCTTTTCTAATTATTCCTTTAGGAATACTTTTATACTATAAACAATTAAGTTTACCTGGAAATACTACTAATGAAGCTATTTTAAATACTGTAGCAGCTTTAATAGGAATGATTCCTGAAGGATTAGTACTTTTAACAAGTACAGTTTTAGCTGTAGGAGTTATTAGGTTAGCAAATAGAAAAGTACTTGTACAAGATTTATATTGTATTGAAGCTTTAGCTAGAGTAGATACAATTTGTTTAGATAAGACTGGAACTATTACTGAAGGTATTATGGAAGTAGTAGATGTAATTGATTTAGATAAAGATTATGATAGTAGTGAAATACTTGCTAATATCAATTATCAACTTAATGAGAATAATCCTACAGGAACAGCTTTAAATAATAAATTTGGTAAGAAAGATAATTATAAATTAATTAAGAAAATTCCTTTTAGTAGTGCAAAAAAATATTCTGGTTGTGAATTTGATAAAGGTAAATTTTTAATAGGAGCTCCTGAATTTATACTGGGAGATAAGATAAAGAAATATAAAAAAGAATTGGATAAATATATTAATCAATATAGAGTTATTGCTTTAGTTAAAGATGATAAGATCATTTCATTATTATTGTTACAAGATATTGTTAGAAAAGAAGCTAAAGCTACTTTAGATTTCTTTAAGTCTCAAGGTGTTAAAGTAAAAATAATATCTGGAGATAATCCTACTACTGTTTATAATATTGCTTTAAAAGCAGGATTAGATAAAAATAGTAAGATGATTGATGCTAGAGAGTTAACTAAAGATGAAGAAATTTTTGAAAATATAGAAAAATATGATGTATTTGGTAGAGTTAGTCCTGAACAAAAAAGAAAGTTTATATTAGCTTTACAAAGACATGGTCATAGTGTTGCGATGACAGGAGATGGAGTAAATGATGTTCTTGCTCTAAAAGAAGCTGATTGTAGTGTAGCTATGGCTAGTGGAACAGATGCTGCTAAAAATGTTAGTCAATTAGTTTTATTGGACTCTAATTTTGCATCTATGCCTCATATAGTTGATGAAGGTAGAAGAAGTGTTAATAATATTCAACGAAGTGCAAGTTTATTCTTAGTTAAAACTATATATGCTTCTGTATTATCATTTGTATTTATATTTTTAAATTCACCTTATCCTTTTATTCCAATTCAATTAACTTTAACTAGTGTTTTAACTGTAGGTATTCCTTCTGTTATATTGGGGTTAGAACCTAATCATAATATAATTAAGGGTAAATTTTTACATAATGTTTTAGTTAAAGCAGTACCTTTCTCTATAAGTATTATAGTAGGGGTATTACTTGTTAATTTATTTGGTAATATATTTGATTTAGCTAGAATACAAGTTTCTACTTTGACTGCCGTTGTTACTACATTTAACTGTTTCTTATTATTATATAAAGTATGTATACCTTTCAATTTGTTGCATAAATTATTATTTAGTTTAATGTTGATTTCTTACTTAACACTATTTGTAGTACTTAATGATTTATTTGGATTTAGTGGTTTTACAGGAACAATGATTTTAACATTTGCTATATGTGGTTTTGTTTGTTTATATATAATTAATTATTTAAAAGATAACATTGATTCTATAACTAAGAAAATTTTTTAAAAAAATAATCATTTTTTCTTGACTAATCTTCTAGTTATATTGTATTCTAATATTGCTTTTGAAATTTATACTTGATTTTTTATAAAATATAGTATATATTTGAAAAGTAATTAAGTGGACCTGTAGCTCAGTTGGTTAGAGCACACGCTTGATAAGCGTGGGGTCACAGGTTCAAGTCCTGTCAGGTCCACCATTTTATGCCTCAATAGCTCAGCTGGTTAGAGCACTTGACTGTTAATCAAGGGGTCCTAGGTTCAAGTCCTAGTTGGGGCGCCATTTGGCGAGTTGGTGAAGTGGCTTAACACACCGCCCTTTCACGGCGGCATTCATGGATTCGAATTCCATACTCGTCACCATTTGAAATTTAACCCCAATATTTGGGGTTTTTATTTTAAAAAATATTGACAAATGATTTTTTGTTAGTTAAGATTATAAGTGCATTGGAGCAGTACTCAAGTGGCTGAAGAGGACAGTTTGCTAAACTGTTAGATCGGGAATCCCTGGTGCGAGAGTTCGAACCTCTCCTGCTCCGCCATTTATAAAATTAATTCACTATTTTTTAGTGAATTTTTTTATTAAATTTTACTTTAAAAAGATTATGTTGTTTGTTATAATATAATTGACTTGAAATTATTTTAAAATTGTGTTATAATATAGCGCAGTTAGGGGGAGATAGATAATATGAAAAAATATCTAAAAATAATTCTAATGCTTGCTATTATTGCTGTAAGTGCCTTTGGTGTTAGAGCTTACGCTACTTCTGAATCTAGTATTACAATTGATAAGAAAACTTATATTAATACTGGAGATAGAAGAGAAGCTAAATTCCATACAACTAAAGGATATGGATATTGTATTACTCCAAGTAAAGTTGGTGCTGCTGAAGGTACATCATTAAACTTTACTAAATATGAAACTGATGGTGGTTTGTTATACTTATTAAAACAAGCTGGTAACAGTGATAATTCATATTTAGCAACACAACTTGCTATTTGGAAATATTACAATGGATTTACTATTTCTGCTTATAATGGTACTTCTGTTATGAAACAAGCTGATGCTTTAGCTGCTGAAGCTAAAAAACATGCTAATGATAAATCTGAAGTAGCTATTAAGTTAAATGGTGCTAGTATTTCATTAACATCTGATAATGCTTATTATAAGTCTGGTGCTATGAGTGCTGTTACTACAGGAGCTTCTAATTATACAGTTTCAGTTTCTGGAGTTGAAGGTGTTCAATTACTAAATGCATCAGGAACAGTTGTTTCTAATGGTACTACATTTAAGAGTGGAGAAAAATTCTATGTTAGAGTTGCATCTAATAAGATCACTCAAGCATCTAATATTAAAGTTGTTGTAGCAACTACTGGTAAAGTTTATGTGATGAAGAGATACTCTCCATCTAATAATCAAAAACAGGATTTAGTTGTACTATCAAGTACTGATAAGAAAGTTAATGCTTCAGCTACTTTAAAAGTAACTCCTGTTAAAAGAAGTTGTGAAATAGTAAATGGTACATACTATGGTAAAGATGGTAGTGTTGTTGATAAAACAACTTACTCAATTCAATGTGAAAGACATGTATGTGAAAAAGTAGGAGATGTTTACTTTGGTAAAGAAGGTAAACAAGTTGAAGAAGTAGTATATCATCAACAATGTGATAATAATGTTTGTAAAAAAGTTGGAGATAAATATTATGGTAAAGATGGTACTGAAGTTGAAGAAGTAGTATATCATCAACAATGTGATAACAATGTTTGTAAAAAAGTTGGAGATAAATACTATGGTAAAGATGGTACTGAAGTAGATAGTACTTTATATTCAATTCAATGTGAAAGACATGTTTGTGAAAAAGTTGGAAATACATACTTTGGTTTAAATGGTACTGAAGTAAGTGCTGATCAATACACATCTGAATGTGTACATAAATGTGAAGTTTATAATAATCAATATTATGGAGAAAATGGAACAGTTGTAACTGAGGAAACTTATAGAGCTCAATGTGAAGCTGTAGTTGTTCCTGTACCAGATACAAATACATCTGCATTACAAATGGGATTATATGTATTCCTTGGAACTAGTACAATTCTTGGTGGTATTGGTTTAGCTGGACATTATAGAAAATCAATGTAAGTAAAAGGGCAATTAAATTGCTCTTTTCTTTTGCTTTAATATAGTTTTTATGACCAATTTATGATATATTTTTAATAGGAGTGTGATCTTCGTGGATATAATTAAAAAATTCTTATCAGAGTACAACGAAATAGAACAATATTATGAATTTTTGGTTCAAAAAACTAAGCGACACGAATTTGTTGGAATAGTTAATGAATGGTTAATAGATAACTTTTATATATTAGTTGAACATAAGAATTCTATTATTAAAGAAAAAAAGAATTTACGTAAAAATAACAAACTATATTTAAAGTTATATCCTGAGATTAATAATATTGTTGTTTTAAATAATTTCAATATTAATTTTAAAATTCTATGTAATGAATTAAAGAAATATCAAAAAGATAATGATATGTACTTTACATATAAAGAATTAAAAAATATGAAGGATGTATTATTATTTATTTACATTAATAGATTAAGTATTCTTTGTAAGGAAGAAAGAAAAAAAATAGTTGATCAAGATGAAATTGTTCGTATTATTAATTCTCATAAAAATAAAGAATTAGAATTAAAAGATTTTATTAATGATAGTGAAATTGAAAAGAATTATAATTATTTATTTGAGTTAAATTCTAAATTAAAAGAATTAGGTTCTAAGAGTAATAAGTTATTTAAAGAATTTAATGAAGTATTAGAAGAAAAAAATATATCTTTAAAAGAAATTATTAATGATGAATTTCAAAATAAGATGAATAATAATATTTTGGTATCTAATATCTTTAATGACTTGAGAGAATTTACTGAATTTAACAGTGAAGATTTATTTGAAAAAGTTTCTCCTACAGAGAAGCTATTTATGACTGATGATCTATATAATAAACTTACTGATTCTAGTAAAAGTATATATAGAAATAAATTAAGATCTTTATCTAAAAAACATCATGTAGGAGAATATGAATATTTACAACAATTAATGAATTCTACTGATGGTGACGATTATCATATAGGATTTAAACTATTTAAGAGAGAGAATTATTCAATTAGATCTTTTCTTTATGTATTTTGTTTATTCTTATTTACTGCAATAATTGATTTCTTTATATGTGGATTCTTTATTAAATATAAAATTTTATCTTTTATAATTTTGTTTATTCCTATTGAACAAATATTATCTCAATTAATGAATGAAGTTTTATTACATTTTGTTAGACCTAAGCCTTTAGTTAAATTAGATTATTCTGAAGGTATTCCTGATGATCAAAAGACTATGGTTGTTATTCCTACTATTATTAGTGATACTGATAAGATTGCTAAAATGTTTGATTTATTAGAAACATATTATATTATGAATAACAAAAGTGATAACTTATATTTCACTTTACTTGGAGATGTTAAATCTAGTTCTAAAGAAGTAGAAGATTATGATAAAGAAATATCTTCTTATGGAGAAAAATATGCTGCTTCTTTGAATAAGAAATATGGAAAAGATTTATTTTATTTCTTATATAGAAAGAGAAAATATAATTTACATGAAGGTGAATATTTAGGTTATGAGAGAAAACGTGGTGCTTTAATTCAATTTAATAAAGTTTTACTTAATAAAATAGATAAGATACATAATGAAGAATTCTATAATAGTAATACTTTATATAATAATAAATTAGATATTAAATATGTAATTACACTAGATACTGATTCTAAGTTTGTACTTAATACTGCTTTAAACTTAGTTGGTGCTATGGCACATCCACTTAATAAGCCTGTTTTAAATAAAAAGAAAAATAAAGTTATTTATGGATATGGTATTATGCAACCTAGATGTTCAATTGATATTGAAGATACTAATAGAAGTTTATATAGTCAAATATTTGCTGGTATAGGTGGTTTTGATACTTATTCTAGAGTTGTTCCTAATGTATATCATGATGTCTTTGGAGAAGGATCTTTTGTTGGTAAAGGTATTTATGATTTAGAAGTGTTTGATAAGATACTTTCTAATACTTTTCCTGATAATTTAATTCTTTCTCATGACTTGTTAGAG
Source organism: uncultured Erysipelotrichaceae bacterium (assembly GCA_902789225.1). Classification (GTDB taxonomy): domain Bacteria; phylum Bacillota_I; class Bacilli_A; order RF39; family UBA660; genus RUG343. The sequence continues at coordinate 125,856 of CADANC010000001.1, read as the reverse complement.
GGTAATTATTTAAGATGTGCTTATGTTGATGATATAGAATTAATGGATGGTTTTCCTTCTAAATTCTTATCTGATATGAGTAGACATCATAGATGGGCTAGAGGAGATGTTCAAATAATTAGTTGGCTATTTCCTCATATTAAAAATAGACGTTTAGATAAAGTTAAAAATCCATTAAACTTAATAGAAAAATATAAGATCTTTGATAATATTATAAGAATGTTTTTACATCCTGCATTATTATTAATAATTTTATTAGGTGTTATGTTTAGTAAGTATCCTATTCTTTGGATTTTATTTACTGTATTAGAAGTATCTATTCCAATAATATTCTTCTTAAGAAGTATGATGTATAGAGAGAATAATAATACTGTTGTTAAATATAAGAATTTATTATTTGGTGGTAGAAGTGTTATTGATAGATGTCTTATTACATTTATGTTAATTCCTTATAATACAAAAATGTATATGGATGCATTCTTTAGAACACTATATCGATTATTAATTAGTCATAATAATTTACTTAATTGGATTACTGCTGATGATGCTGAAAAAATGATTAAAGATACATTACCTAATTATTTAAGAAACTTTATATTTAATTATTTTGTATCAATTATACTTATTGTTCATTTTGTACTTACAATGAATGCATTATCTTTAGTAGTTGCGATATTATTTATACTTGCTCCATTTATTCTATATATTGTTAGTAGAGATATTGATCATGATAAGATGGAGTTAAAAGAAGAAGAAATTGATAAAGTTAGAGAACTTGCTAATAGAAGCTTCTTATACTTTAAAGATAATTTAAAAGAAGAATATAATTATTTAATTCCTGATAATTATCAAGAAAATAGAGAAGAAAAATTAGATTTAAGAACTTCACCTTCAGCAATAGGTTTCTCATTACTTTCTTATGTGTGTGCTGATGAATTAGAATTCATTACTACAGATGAGGCAGTTGAAGCTATTAGAAATATTTTAGATACTGTTGATTCATTAAAGAAATGGCATGGTCATTTATATAACTGGTATTCAATTAAAACTAAGGAAGTTCTTCCTCCGGGATTTGTTTCATCAGTAGATTCTGGAAACTTTGTTGCAGCATTAATTGTAGTTAGTGAATATTTAGATAAAAAAGGTTATACTGAAGAGAAAAAATTATGTGATAAGTTAATTCATAATACAAACTTTAAGAAACTATATACTAAGAGTAATGTATTTAGTATTGGATATGATGAAACTGAAGGAAAATTATCAATTTATAATTATAATAAATTTGCTAGTGAATCAAGATTAACTTCTTATATAGCAATTGCTTTAGGACAAGTACCTAATAAACATTGGTTTTGCCTAGATAAAAGTTTAACTACTTATAAAGGACGTAAAGGTCTAATTTCTTGGAGTGGTACTGCTTTTGAATATTTTATGCCTTATCTATTTATGAAGAATTATTCTAATACATTACTTGATGAGACATATAATTTTGCTTTGATGTGTAATAAAGATTATATAGAATCTGTTAGTAGAAAATTACCTTGGGGAATTAGTGAAAGTGCTTATAATGAATTAGATAATTCATTGAATTATAAGTATAGAGCTTTTTCTACTCCTTATTTAAAAGCTAAAGAAGATAAAGATAATCGTATTGTTATTTCTCCTTATTCATCTTTGATGGTTATGGATTTAGATCCTAGTGGTGTTTATAACAATATTAATAAATTTAAGAAATTAGAAATGTATGGTAAATATGGTTTGTATGAAGCATATGATTACGATAATAATGGTATAGTTAAGAGTTTCTTTGCTCATCATGTTGGTATGAGTTTAATTGGATTAACTAACTATTTGAAAAATGATGCTATTAAAAAGTACTTCCACAGTAATGTTAATATTAAGACTTATGACATTCTTCTTAAAGAGAAAGTTCAAGTTAAGACAAGTATTGATATGAAGATGGCTAAGTATAAGAAGTATGATTATGATAAAGAAGAAATTCAAAATGATATTAGAACATTTAATTATATTTCTTATATGCCTGAAGTTAGTGTTTTAAGTAATAAGAAGTATTGTTTATTAATGAATGATAGAGGAGATTCTTTCTCTAGATATAGAACTTTACAATTGAATAGATATCGTAAAGTTACTGAACAAGATTATGGTTTCTTCTTATATATTAAAGATACTGATAGTAATTATACTTGGAGTAATACTTTTGCTCCTATGAATAGAACTAGTGATAAATATGAGGTTGTTTTTGCAACTGATAAAATTAAATATATAAGAAAAGATGGGGATATTTCTACTAAGACAGAAATAGTTGTTACTAAAGATTATCATTCTGAGATTAGAAAAGTTACTATTAGAAATGATTCTAGTGAAGTTAAGAATTTAGAGTTAACTTCTTATACAGAACCAATACTTAGTGAAAATATGAATGATATATCTCATAGAGTATTTAATTCAATGTTTATTTCAACTTCTTATGATGAAGAGTCTCATTCTTTAATTGCTAAGAGAAAGAGTAGAGATGATTCTGGAGTAAATAGTTATATGTTTACTAGAATGTTTATTCCTAATGTTAGTGAAGGTTATACTTATGATACAGAGAGAGTTCATTTTATTGGTAGAAATAGAACTACTGCTAATCCTATAGGTGTTGATAAAGAGTTAACTAATTTTACTGGGGATAATTTAGATCCTATTATGGCTATTAGAAATACTATTAGTTTAAATCCTGGTGAAACAAAAGAAGTTTTTGTTACAATGGGATTTGGTAGAAGTTTAGAACAAGTAAATGAAATAATTAATTATTATGACTCTGAATATAAGTTAGAGAGAGCTTTTGAAGTAAGTAATATGATGAGTATTATTAATACTAAAGATATGGCTTTAACTGGTAGTGAAATGAGAGTATTTAATATTATGTTAAATTATCTATATCAAACTACTAGAGTAAGTGTTACTGGAGATAGACAAGATTTCTTAAGAAAGAATGCTTTAGGACAATCAGGATTATGGAAATTTGGTGTTAGTGGAGATAGACCTATCATATTAGTTGAAATTAGTGATATATCTGATTTGTCATTTATTTATGAAATATTAAAATGTTTTGAATATTATAAAAATAATTCTATCTTTGTAGATGTAATAATTGTTAATAATGAAAAAGAACAATTTAAGAAGATTATTAATAAAGAAATAGAAGATGAATTATATAGAATGTATACTGTTAATAGTTTTTATCATATACCTGGTAGTGTTACAGTAATTGATTCAAATAATATTACTAGAGAAGATAGATCATTATTAAATATGGTACCTAGATTAAGATTTATAATAGATGGACATAAGACTTTAAAAGAATGCGTAGAAGCATTACAAAAATCTAATACTGTTACTGATTATCATACTTATTCTTTGGAAGAAAATATTGAAGTTCCTAATAAAGTTAAATTAGTTGAAGATAATGGATATGGTGGATTTAGTAAAAAAGGTAGTGAGTACTTAATTTATAATCAAAATACTCCTCAACCATGGTCAAATATAATTTCTAATAATAGTTTTGGAACTGTAGTTACAAATAATGGATGCGGATTTACATATGCATACAATTCTGGAGAATTTAAATTAACTTCATGGACTAATGATGTAATTAGTAATGATAAGAGTGAAGGCTTTAGATTTAATGGTTTAGTATTTGATCCTAGTACTTGTGTACATGGTTTTGGTTATTCTATTTTATCTTCTGAAACATTGGAATTAAAACATGAAATTACTGAATTTGTTCCTTTAAATGATAATGTAAAACTTTATTATATGAAATTAGCTAATAAAGAGAACTTTAAAAAGAATATTGATGTAGATTATTATTTAAATCCTGTATTAGGTAATTTTGAAGAAAAAACTTCTCGTCATATATTATCTGAATTTATGGGTGATGATAATTTTGTTAAGTTAAGAAATGTCTATAGTATTAACTATGGAGATGTTAATGTATTTATGTCATCTAATTTAAAGATTGATAGTGCAGTTACTGATAAGATGTTAGTTAAAAGCATTACTAATAAAGTTGAACTAGAACCTAATGAAGAAATTGAGATAGTATATATGTTAGGTACTGGAATGAGTGATAAAGAATGTATAGAAACAATAAAAAAATATTCATCTATCGATAATGTTAAGAAAGCACTAAAAGATGTAAAAGATTATTGGAAGAAAACTTTAGGTGTAATTAATGTTAAGAGTAGTGATCCATTATTTGATTATATGATAAATGGTTGGTACTTATATCAAACTATTTCTTCTAGAATTATGGCTAAGACTGGTTTCTATCAAGTAAGTGGTGCTTTCGGATATAGAGACCAATTACAAGATGCTATGAATATTGCAATTGTTAAGCCTGATTATACAAGGAGACAAATTATTGTTAATGCTGCTCATCAATTTAGAGAAGGAGATGTTCTTCACTGGTGGCATGATAAGAATAGATTTGGACTTAGAAGTAGATATAAAGATGATTATTTGTGGTTAGTATATGCAACTGTATTCTATATAAAAGTTACAGGAGATTATTCTATATTAGATGAAAAGATTCCTTATATTTTAGGTGATACTTTAAGAGATTTTGAAAATGAAAAAGGTATTATATTTAATTATTCTAATGAAAGCGTTCCTTTATTAGAACATTTAGAAAAATCTTTATCTTTATCAATGAAATCATTAGGACGTCACAAAATACCTTTAATGGGTGGTGGTGACTGGAATGATGGAATGAATAAAGTTGGTATTAAAGGAAAAGGTGAATCAGTTTGGTTAGGTTTCTTCTTATATGAAATTATTGACGAATTTACATCAATTTGTAAGAAGAAAAAAATTAAGATTGATTATGATAATTATTATGACTTTAATGATAAATTAAAAGAAAATCTTAATAAAAAAGCTTGGGATAAAGACTGGTATTTAAGAGCATATTTTGATAATGGAGATAAGTTAGGATCAGTTGATAATTCTGAATGTAAAATCGATTTGATATCACAAAGCTTTTCAATATTATCTGGAGTTGCTCCTAAGGATAGAATTGAAAAAGTTATTAGAAGTGTTGAAGAGAATTTAGTTGATGATAAGAATAAGATTATTAAATTACTTACTCCTCCTTTTAAAGAAAGTTTAAATAATCCTGGATATATTATGAATTATCCTGAAGGAATTAGAGAAAATGGGGGACAATATACTCATAGTGTTGCTTGGTACTTGATGGCTTTAATAAAATCAGGTTATGGTGATAGAGCATATCGTTATTATCAAATGATAAATCCTTCTACACGAGCTATTTCACCTGAGACTGTTAAGAAATATAAAGTTGAGCCTTACGTTATAGCAGCTGATATTTATTCTGCTAAAAATAGAGAAGGTAGAGGAGGTTGGACTTGGTATACAGGTTCAGCAGGATGGTTCTATAAAGTTGGAGTTATGGATATACTTGGTCTTAATAAGAATGGAGATATTCTTAATTTAGAACCACATATTCCTGTTCATTGGGATAATTATAGAGTTTCATATAATTACATGGATACAACTTATAATATAGAAGTTATAAAAGGTAATAAGGATTCATTAATTGTAGATGGAAAAGTACAAGATAATAATTCTATAAAACTAAAAAATGATAAATCTTCTCATGAAGTAACTTTATATATGAAAAAGAAATAATAAGAATATTATTTCTTTTTTTATTTACAAAAAAAATCTTTTTATGTTTATTAAACTGTAAATCTTATTTTTTATAATTGATTTATAATTTGTTTATTAATTATACTTATTATTGTTAGGAGGATTTATGAAAAATTATTTAAAAATATTTTTATGTTTAATAACAGTTTTTGTAGTCTCAACTGGAATTAATGTTTATGCTTTTGAAAGAATTTTACAAGAACAATCAGAAATTAATGTTGTTTTACCAATTCATAAAACTGATGAGAATGGTAAAGGATTAGAAGGCGCAATATTCACATTAAAAGATTTTAATAATGCTATTTCTTATTCATCAAGTGATGAAAAAGATGGAGATTATCTAATTAAAAAAGATGTATGGAATGAAGATTCTTTAGATAGAATAATTAATGCATTACCTTCTAATTATAAAGAAGTAATTATGAGTATAGATTCATGGGAAGATGTTCTTGCATTACAAGATAGAGATGATATGTATGTTAATGCAGATGAAGATTATGCTGATGTTGGTTTTATTGTCCCATTAAGAGTGGAAGAAACTGTTGTACCTACAGGTTATCAAAAACAAGATTATGTTGTGACAGGTAGAGTTTCAATTTATTTTAATAAAATTAATGGTGAATCATCTAGAAGAGAAGATATAGAAGCAAGAAGTGAATATTATGATGATTTTTATGAAAAAAATATAAGTATTTCTGCTTATTTAAATGTTGTTGAAGTACCTTATAATTTCCCTGGATACTTTGAATATGATTCTTCTAAAGACTATAATTCAATTTATAACAATTTAAATAAGAATATGTTTGCTAATGGAGCAGAAGTTTCTTGGGAAAAAATATTTGAAAATGCTGGATATAATACTAAAAATGTTGATTGTCCAGTTGTTAACGAAGAATCAATTTTAAGAAGAGAATCTTTTGAAGATATTCAATTTAAATTAAAAGATGGGGTGTTACTTGGAAAGATATATTCTTGTTCTGGTGGACCTAAACGTAAGATGGATATTGATGCTAGATTTGATGATGAAATAGAAGATTGCTATTGCGTTATTAATATAAAAAATAAAAAGCAAAACATAATTGTTAATCCTGAAACTGCTGGAACTATTGGTATAGTTGTATTATTTGCAATAATTAGTTTTGTTTTAGTTATCAATAAAAGAAAAGTAAATAATAATTAAAAGACTTTTTAAGTCTTTTTTTGCATGTAAAGATATCTACAAATAACACGAAAGTGTTGTTTTAATAATTACTTATTGTTATACTTTTGATAGTAGGAGGACAATTTATGAAGAAATATGTAAAGTTTTTAACAATTATAGTAATATTTGTAATGATGATTGGTATCAATGTTAATGCAGAAGATTATTATTTATATTCTGATAGAGCATCAATTGATATAACTATTCCGATTCATAAGACTGATATTAATAAGAAACCATTAGAAGGAGCTATTTTTACTTTAAAAGACTTTAATAATACTATTTCTCATTCATCTAGTTATGAGGGGGATGGAGATTATTTAATTGAGGTTCACAGTAAAAATGTTCTAATAGGTAAGGCAAAAAGAGAAAATACAGATCAAGAATTTAAAATAGATGATGAATATTCCAATGATAATACATTAATGAAAATACTTGATATTATACCTAGTAAATATAGTGATGTTATTAAAAATGCACAATCTGCTGATGATTTATATGATATGTTAGATTTACCTATAACTTATTCTGATCCATATGATGGTGGGTATTATGTTGAATTCTTTGTACCTTTAAAGATTGAAGAAAGTAAAGTGCCTGCTGGATATAAAACTAAAAATATAATAGTTCCTGCTTATGTTTTTATAGGTTTTGATGATTATAGAGATGATAATTATGGATATATTAGGGTAAATTTAGCTTCTGCTCCAGGAAGTTATGGTAGGTTTGGAGTTCCTGCATATTTTGAATATAGTGATGGAGTAGACTACGTAGCATTATTTGATAAAATAAATAATGAATTGTTTGAATCAGATTATAATGAAACTATAGAAGTATTTGAAAAAAATGGAGCAATTATAGATGATGATTGTGATATAGATGAAGAACTACCAGTTAGTAGAGAAGATATTGAAGAAAGATTTAGTGATGATATAGAAGAATATTTATGTCCAATTAATCTAGTTGATGAAAAAGAAGATATAATTGTTAATCCTGAAACAGCTGGAACTATTGGAATAGTTGCATTATTATTAGTAATTGGTTTATCAGTAATCTTTTATACAAGAAGAGTAAAATCTAATTAATTAAGAAGTGATTATTCACTTCTTTTTTTATTGATATGTTATAATAATTTAAGGAGGCTTTTTATGATTAAATATGACTTTGAAAGTACTAATTATTTTGAAAATAATTATTTAGATTTTGATAAGTGCAATACTAAATTAAATGAATATGATATGATTGGTTGGACTAATAATATTACTATTAATCCTGATATTGAAAAAATGGTTACTAAAGTTAAAAGAAATTCTTCTATTTTAGTAGTTGTTGGTATTGGTGGATCTTATTTAGGAAGTAAAGCTATTCATGATGCTTTATCATATTATTTTGAAGATAAATTTGAAGTGATTTATTGTGGTTATTCTCTAAGTAATAATTATTTAAGTGATTTACTTAATTATTTAGAAAATAAAGATTTCTCTGTTGATATTATTAGTAAGAGTGGAAATACTATGGAAATAAAACTTGCTTATAATATGTTACTTGATTATATGAAAACTAGATATAGTGAAGATGAAATAAGTGATAGAATTTTTGCAACTACTGGTACTTCTGGTTTCTTATATGATGAAGCTATTAAACATAATTATTTTAGATTTAGTATTCCTGAAGATTTTGGGGGAAGATTCTCTATGATGAGTGATGCTCATTTATTTCCTTTAGCTTTCAATATCAATATAAACAAATTTGTTCAAGGATATAATGAGTTTAATGAATTAGAAAAGTCATTTGAATATGCAGGTACTAGAGTTAGTATGTTTGATAATAAAAAGTATGTTGAAAACTTTGTTTCATTTGAACCTAAATATGGAATGTTTTTAGAATGGATTAAACAATTATTTGGAGAAAGTGAAGGAAAAGATGGAAAAGGAGTTCTTCCTTTTTCGACAATATTTACTAGAGATTTACATTCTTTAGGGCAATTTATTCAAGAAGGAAACAAAATCTTATTTGAAACATTTATTGTAGTTAGAAATAATAATGATTTAAAGATTGGTTCAAATGATATGAATGAAGTTAATAATAAAATAATTGATGCTGTTAGAGAAGCTCATTATAAAGGTAATGTTTCTATTAATATGATTGAATTAGATGAAGCTAGTGAATATAATTTTGGTTATTTAGTTAAGTTTTTAATGTATGCAGCTGCTTATTCTGGAATATTATTTGATATTAATCCTTTTGATCAACCTGGTGTAGAAGTATATAAAAAAGAAATAAGAAAGAAATTGAATGAAGACTAGAATTATTATTAGAAATATATTAGTTGTATTATTTATATTTATAATGATTTTAGTTATTACCGGATTGATTAAGCCTATTGATAGTTTTGTTTATAATAATTTAATTAGAAATAGTTTTTTTGATAATTACTTTTTATTTATTACTAATATGGGTGGAATTATCTTTATGGTTATTTTTGTTCCAACTTTATTCTTTGTTTTTAAAGATTTTAAAATTATTTATTTATCTTTAGGTGGAGTAGGTTTTAATACTATTATGAAAACTTTAGTTCATAGAAAAAGACCTGATATTAATAGAATGATAAATGAAAGGGGTTATTCTTTTCCTTCAGGACATTCTCTTATTAGTTCTTTAGTATTTGGCTATTTAATATATAAATTAAATAATACTATTAAAAATAAGTTTATTAAATACTTTGTTATTGGTATAATAGTTTGTATTATTCTATCTATTGGTATTAGTAGAATATATTTAGGAGTACATTATTTTAGTGATGTATTATGTGGGTTTTTAGAAGGGTTTATCATATTATTAACTTTTTTAGATAGGAGTGTAGGATATGTACAAGATGATGGTAAGTAGTTTTTATAATACGCTTATTAATAAAGATGAAGCTATTGCTTTAGATACTATGTTAAATATAGATCGTATTAGAAGTAAGGGTATTTTATTTACAGTTAGTACATCTGCGTTATTTAGAACTATTATTGATTATAATGATAGTTATGTTTTTAGTGACTATATATCTTGTTACAATGGTGCTTATTTATATGATATGAATAATGATAAAGTCCTTTATAAGAAGAATATTCCTGTTACTACATTAAAAAAATTAGCAAAGCTAAAAGACTTTGATATGGCTTTTTGTACTTTAAATGATACTTATTATATAGGTAAAGCTTATAATTATGATTTTTCTATTGAAATAACTGATTTGGATGATTTTTTATCTTTTCATAAGAATGATATATATCAAATAATTATTCATTATAAAAAGAAAGATTTAGATGAAATTATTAAATATATTAAGCAATTTAATGTTAATTATTTCTTTAAGACTAATGGTAAAGATAAATACATTGAAATTAATTATAAAGATATAGATAAACTTAATAGTATTAAAATGATTTGTGATAAAAAGAAAATTAAATTAAATGAAGTTGTTAGTGTTGGTGGAAATAGTAATGATCTTAATTTAATATCTAATACTATTGGTAATTGTGTTAAAAATGGAGAAAAAGAGATAAAGAAAGCTGCGAAATATGTAACTAAATTAGATAGAAGTTTAGGAGTAAATGAAGTAATCCTTAAATATTTTGAGGTGTAAATATGGAAATAATTGTTAAAAGTGATGGAGAATTATTAGATTATTTAGTTAATAATATAGATATGCCTCGTAAGAAGATTAAAGAATATCTTACTCATGGTAGTATTTATGTTAATAATAATAGAACTACTAAATATAATTATCCTGTTTATTCAGGAAATACTATTATTATTGATACTAAAAGTAAGAATAAAGTGATTCTTCCTTTTGAAATATTATTTGAAGATGATCATATAATTGTAGTTAATAAACCTAGTGGATTATTAACTATTGCGACTGATAATGAAAAGTATAATACTTTATACCATATAGTTAGAAATTATTTAGTTAGTAAAAATAAAAATAATAGAATATTTATTGTTCATAGATTAGATAAAGATACTAGTGGAGTTATAATATTTGCGAAAGATGAACGTACTAAGAATATGTTACAAGATAATTGGAATGATTATGTAAAACTTAGAGAATATATTTGTGTAGTTCATGGTAAATTAGAAGAAAAAGATAATAAAATTGTTAATTATTTAGCTGAAACTAAAACTAAATTAGTTTATACAACTACTAAAGATTTAGGAGTAGAGGCTATTACTAATTATGAAGTTGTTAAAGAGAATAAAGATTATAGTTTAGTTAAAGTAGTAATTGAGACTGGAAGAAGAAATCAGATTAGAGTTACTTTTAAAGAATTAGGTAATCCTATTGTTGGTGATAAGACTTATGGTATTAAAGATAATGGAAAGAGATTATTTTTACATGCTGATAAATTAAAGTTATATTATCCTGTAATAGGCAAAGATATACTATTTGAAAGTAAGATTCCTGCAGAGTTTAAAAAAATAATGAAGGGGTAATTATGATATTAGGAACAAGAACAGATATAGGTTTATATAGAAATAAAAATGAAGATTTTGTTTGTGTAGCAAAACATCCTGATGATGAAAATATCGTTTTATTAGCTCTTGCTGATGGAATGGGTGGAAAAGAACATGGAGAAATTGCTTCTAAAACAATGGTTACTTCTATTTATAAATTTTTTATGAAATCTAAATTAGATAGTTTTAATGATTTAAAAAGTTTATATGGTAAAATTGATACTATTATTCATAAAGTAAATGATTTAATAATATCTAAATATGGTGAAAATACTGTAGGTACTACTTTATGTGTAACTATTATTAATCATGATAAAGCTATTAATATTAATTGTGGTGATAGTAGATGTTATATATTTACTGATAAAGAGTTTATACAAGTAAATGAAGATGATAGTGAAGTATATCGTCTATATAAAAATGGTAATGTTAATAAAAATGATTTAAAGTATTTTACTTATAATAATCTTATTACTAGATGTATTGGTCTTAATAATGATTTATGTAGAAGTAGATGTTATGTTATAGATAAAGAATTTGATGGAATAGTATTATTTTCTGATGGAGTTACTGATGTACTTGATGAAGAGGAAATATTTTCTATTATTAAAAGTAATGATAAAGAAAAAATATTGGATGCTATAATAGATAAAGCCGTTTATGGAGAAAAGGAATTTGTTATTCCTGAATATTTGAAATCTAAATATAAGTATTTATTTACTCCTTTTAGTGGTAAAGATAATACTAGTGGTGTAATTTATATTAAATAATATCTTAGACTAGATATTATTTTTATTTTGTTATATTATTATTATAGAGGATAGTTTATGGATATTATAGAAGGTTGGTATTGCAATGATATATATGTCTTAATTAAAATATTGAAAAATATTTTAAAGATACTACAGATTATTGGGCCTATTTTAGCAATTCTATCTTTAAGTATTATTTTATTCAATATAGTTAAAGCTGCTGATATAAATGCTATTACTAAGAATAAGAAAAAGATTATTAATTCTTTAATTGCTTTAGTAGTATTATTCTTATTACCTGCAATTGTTAATCTTGTGATGGGTCTTATTGGTGAAAGAACATCTTTTACTTCTTGTTGGTCTGCTGTTGAAGAATATGAAGTGTCTCTTAGTACTAACTATATTGGAAATACTGTTGTAGATGAAAATAATGATGGTATTGATGATAATAGTGGTAAAACTATTCAGAAAGTTTATACTGATAAAGGTGATTATGAAAGAGGTAGTACCGGAATAAATCCTAATGCAGTATGTCCTAATAATAATTTTAAAGTATCTGGTATGGATGCTACATTTACTAGTCAAACTGCTTCTATTATTAGTAATCATAAAGATGATTTAAATGTTAATAATTTCTATGATGTTATAAATAATAAATATGATGGTGATTTTCAAAATTATGTAAATGAACTTGGTGGAGTTTTTAGTAAATATTATGGAAGAGATGTTGAAGTTAGTCGAGCTAGTGAATTTAGAGAAATAGTTGAATATGTATATGGTTTTATTGCCTTATATGGATTTGATTATGATAGTGGTGAAAAGTATTGTAAATGGGGTGGAAATTGTGATGCCTGGGGTGGTACTTTTAAGAGTGCTTCTTCTGATGCTTTTTATCCTGGAACTTCTAAATATAGATTTGAATCTAACTTTCCTGCATCAAAATTTGATGAAGGTATTAGTGGAAAATTAGGACTTAATTTTACTACTCAATGTGGTAATTCTGCTGCTATGGTATATCATAAAGCAGGTATTCATAATATGGGAATACGTAGTAGTGAAGTCATTTATAAGATGAGTGATATTCAAGTAGGAGATGTTATTTATTTCTTTGATAGGACGGTTGATCCTTATGATTTATCTTCTATTAATGGGGCAAAAGGGGAACATGTTGCTTTTATTGGCGAAGTTAATAAAAAAGAAGGTACTGTTACTGGATATGATGGTGGAAGCTATTATATGACAGGAAGAAAATATAAATGGACATCTAAGATTGATGATGATAATCCAAAAATGTATGCTTGGGGTCCTGGTAAATATATTGTTGTTAGACCTAAGCAATTGATACAAGATTGTAATTAATATAGATAGGAGTGATTATATGGCTATAGTTGAAGTTATGGGACCTAAATCTTTCTTTACTATTAGAGATAGAGAAAGAATATCTAAGGAAGATTGGGTGCATTATGATGATACACTTAAAGGAAGTAGAGAAGGAAAATTATATGGGTTTCAAGAATTTGTTGATATTTTGACTAGAGCTCATGACGATGGGGTTCTTACTGACAGTATGCCTTCTATTTTAAGTTCTAATATTGATTTCTTACTAAATAATTATGTATTTCTTCGCAATAGAATTGTTTCAAATGAAAATAGATACATATTTGATGTAGATGATGAAAGTGAAAGAAATGCTTATAATATTTTAGATAATATAACTATTGGTGTTGGAGAAATAAAGAATTATTTAAATAAGAGTGAATATAGAGATGATGTTGATATTCAAACTCTTATGAGAAGAATTGATATTATTAGTGAACAAATAGGTATAGATAGACAATATTTACCTGAATTTAAAGAATTACAAGATAGAAGAATTAGAGATAGTTTAGAAAAATATCTTGATTTGAAAGATGAATATAGTAGAATGAGTGTTTTTGGTAGAGCTTTTGATAGTCTTAGAAGTAGTATTAAAAATGAGCCTACTATTAAAGAACGATTAGATACTGAAAGAAAAGAAGTTCATAAAAATAATACTGTTCTTTATCCTAGTTCAAATAGGATAGAAAATCCACATGAATATATTGAGTTCATAGATAGTAAAGATGAAGATAATACTTTTACTAAAAGGAGAGCTATGTAATGGAAGATGTAAGAAAAAAATTTGATGAGTTAGTAGAAGCTTATTCTGAACTTAATATTGACAGTAAAAAAGAAGAGTTAAAAAGAAAAGTAATGGAATTAATTGGTGAATTAAATCTATTGAATGGAAAAGATGATTTATTACTTTCTTCTACATTGGATTCTAATACTGATGATGATAAATACTATACTGATTTATTTATGTTAATTAATAGTTTAGAAAATGAGATTGGAAAAACTTTAAATAAATATAATTCTGGACAAGTATAATCTTGTCTTTTTTTTCTCTTTTATTTTATTTGTTTTTTTGGTATACTTTAAGAGAATAGAGGGTGTTTGCATGCTAGGTACTATTTTAGAAATTAGTGGTAGTTCTGTAATTATAAAATTAAGTATTGATATCAATGTTCAACCTAACTTAATTGGATTGCATGTTGTCTTTGAAGATGGGGATACTAGGATAGTTGGAGAAGTAGCTAGTGTCGATCAAAATCAAATGAATGTTAATATTGTAGGAGAGATTGTAGGGGATGAATTTATTCCAGGAGCAACTTCACGTCCTTCATTTAAGAGTCAAGTTAGATTGGTTACTATAGAAGAATTGGGTCCTATTATAGGTTCTCCTGAAACAGTATTTGGAACTGCTAATTTTGGTGTAAGTAATGTTTATCCTAATTATAAAATTAATGTAAGTATAAATAACTTTTTTAGTAATCATTTTTCTATTTTTGGAAATTCTGGTTCAGGAAAGAGTTGTTCTGTTGCTTCTGTCTTTCAAAAATTATTTAAAACTAAAACTGCACCTTTAAATACTAATTTAATTTTATTTGATGCTTATGGTGAATATGGAAATGCTTTTAGAGATATACATAATATTAATCCATCACTTAATTATAAATGTTATACTACTAATCCTGAGGTAGGAAATGATTTATTGTTGAAAATTCCTATATGGTTACTTGATGTAGATGACTTAGCTTTATTATTAGATGCTAATGATCCTGCTCAATTGCCTTTAATTGAGAAGATGTTAAGATTAGTACCTATACTTACAGGAAGTAGCGAAAGTACTATTAAGAAAAAAGATGATATTATTGCTAGAGCTGTACAAGATATAATGTTATCTGGTAATGATTCAGTAAAAGTTCATGATCAAGTAGTTGCTGTACTTACTAAATTTAATACACCTCTACTTAATTTGAATACTGCTATTGTACAACCTGGTTACACAAGAACATTGAAACAATGTTTATTTGTTGATAAAACAGGTAAGATGCAAGAAATGGAATTAGTTGTTGATTTTATTAGAGGATTTATTATAGATGGAAGTTTTGATGTTCCTGAAGAAGAGTTAAATAAATTTTATACTTTAGCTGATTTAGAGTTAGCTTTAGAATTTGCTATGATAGATGAAGGAATCTTATCAAGTAATAAAGTATTTGATTATGCTAATATAATTAATGTTAGATTACATTCTCTTGTTAATGGAGAAAATGCTAAGTATTTTACTTATCCAAATTATATTACTAAAGATGATTATCTTAATTCATTATTATTTTTAGATGACAATATGTCTAAATGTCAAATTATTGACTTTAGTATAAATTATGTTGATGATAGAATTGCAAAAGCTATTACAAAAATATTATCTAGAATGTTTTTCATGAAGAGTAGTTATACTAAACCTAGAGGAAGTACTGCTTATCATATAGTAATAGAAGAAGCACATAGATATGTACAAAATGATAATGATAGAGAATTGTTAGGATATAATATATTTGAAAGAATTGCTAAAGAAGGTCGTAAATATGGATGTTTCCTTGGACTAATTACACAAAGACCTAGTGAACTTTCAGATACTTGTATATCTCAATGTAGTAATTTCTTAATCCTAAGAGTATTGCATCCAATAGATTTAGATTTTATTAAGAATATGGTTCCTAATATTACTAATGAAGTTGTTTTAGAACTTAAGAACTTAAAACCTGGTAACTGTATTGCATTTGGTTCTGCTTTTAAGGTACCTATTTCAATGCGTATTGAATTACCTAATCCTAGACCTCTTTCTAATAACGTTGATTTAGAAAAAGTATGGTATAGTAGACCTGAAGCTACTAAAGTTACTGAAAAAGTTAGTGAAAAACCTAAAACTGTTATAGGTGGAAGTAATCCAGTAGGTGGGGTTATGTCAGGAAGTACTAGTTTCTTTAATAAAGATGTTAATGCTACTCCTGAGTTATTAGATGTAAAGAATGATTTATAATACTTGGAACATTTTGAAAATTATGTTAAAATTAAATAAGAGTTGGAGGAATAATTATGAGTAAACTTACAGATTTTCTAACTGGGGGTAGCGAAGAACCTAAAGAAATAGAGGGAGAAGAAGAATTTTATACTACTACTAAAGAAGAATTCCATAATGCTAATGGAATGGCTGGTAGTAAAATGATGTTATTAGAACCTCGTGCTTATAGTGAGTCACAACAAATAGCTGATTATTTAAAAAATAGAAGTGCTGTTGTTGTTAATTTAAAAAGAGTTACACCTGATCAAGCAAAGCGTATTATTGATTTCTTATCTGGTACAATATATGCTATAAGTGGTCAATTACAAAAGTTAGGTGGAGGTATCTTTTTAGCAACTCCTAATAATTATAATATTGAGGGAACTATTACTGATGAGAAAGCTGAAAAGGTTGCTCGTAATGGTAATGGTAAAAAGGCTAGTGATGATGAGGCGGATTTCTTTTAGAAATTAATCTTATTATCGGGGTGATTTGGGTTGAAAAAATTTAGTTATTCAGAAAAAGGATATAATGTTCAAGAAGTTAATGCTTTTATTGATGAGGTTATTAATAATACTGAAGAAATTATTAGTAAATGTAGAGCGCAGCAAGATAAGATTGATGAATTAGAAAAGAAACTACAAGAATATGAATCTAAAAAAGATGAAGTTACTAATAAAGAATTAGAAGATGCTGAAAATATTATTTCTAGTGCTAAGAAAAGTGCTAGTTTGATTGTAAATGATGCATTGGTTAGAGCGAATGACTTAGAAGCTAGAAGTATTAGATTAGAAAAGAGCATTAAAATATTCAAGAAGAGATTTCAAATATTAATGAAAGAACAAGAAGCAATTTCTAAAGAGATTGAAATATTAGATTTTGATAATGAGTAATCTTTGACAGATTACTTATTTTTTGTTATAATATCTTGGCATTTTGGGGGAATATGGTATGAAACGTAATGCAAAGATTGATAATGATGTTTATGACTATTGTTTTAATATTTCAAATAGTTTATTATCTGTTTTAAATGAAAATTTTTCTGGAGAATTTATTTCATTAAATGATCTCTTAAGAAATAATGGTAAATTTAATGGTAGTTTTTTCTACAACTTTGATGACAATGATAATTTAAGCGATTTCAATTTAAGTCTAGATTGCGGATATATAGATGATGATGGTGATAAGTGCAGTGATAAAATTAGTATTAGTTTAAATAGAGATGGTGGAGTAGTCTGTTTTAATAGATTTTGTTTATATAATAATGATATTCCTATTAATCAGATTAATGAAGCTCATATTATTAGAAAAGATAATTCTATTATTATAAGTTATAGCAAATCAGTTAATAATGGTTTTGATGATTGTACAGATTCTAATGATTATTATGTTGATACTTTTGAAATTGAAGATTGTCAAACTGATAATATGTTTAGAGTTTTTGCTAGACCAATAAATAAAAATAAAATATTAAAACAATTGTAAAATTAAAAAATATGTGTTAATATCAATAAGTAAAGCAAGTGCGAAAGACGGGAAATATAAGAGTATTAGAGAGTTCTTGGTTGGTGAAAAAGAATTACAAATATATTTCTAGATCACTTTCAAGTGCTATTTGTGGATAAGACAAATACGGGAGTCTCACGTTACGAGTATTAAGAAGTAATTAAGGTGGTACCACGACTAGATCGTCCTTTGGTAGCATCTTTTTTTGTTAGGAGGGAATAATATGTCATTTGAAAAATTAAATAATAATACTATAAGTGAATGCGAAGACAAGGTAACTGAATATTGGAAGAGTATTAATATTTTAGACAGAAGCATTAAAACTAGAAGTGATGACAATAAATGGGTTTTCTATGATGGACCTGCTACTGCTAATGGTAATCCTGGATTACATCACATGTTAGCAAAGTTTTTAAAAGATGCATTTTGTAAGTATAAGACAATGTGTGGAAAACAAGTTTATCGTAAGATAGGTTGGGATACACATGGTTTACCAGTTGAAGTTAAAGTTGAAAAAGACTTAGGATTTAGTGGAAAAGCAGATATCGAAAAATATGGAATTGATAAGTTCAATAAAAAATGTAGAGAAGATGTAATGACTAATCAAGATGCTTTCGATAGATTAACTACTAAGATGGGTCAATTTATTGATTTAGAAAATCCTTATATAACTTATGATAATAATTATATTGAAACTGAATGGTATATTTTAAAGAAATTCTTTGATGAAGGATTATTCTATGAAGGAGCTAAGATATTACCTTATTGTCCTAGATGTGGTACTGGTCTTGCTTCACATGAAGTTGCTCAAGGATATAAGACTGTTTCAGTTAATTCAGTATTTTTACCTTTTAAAGCTAAAGGGTTAGATAATACTTATTTCTTAGCTTGGACTACAACTCCTTGGACATTACTTGCTAACTTAGCATTATGTGTTAATCCAAAAGAAGAATATGTTAAAGTTAATTCTAAAGGATATAACTTTATTCTTGCTAAAGCATTATATAAACAAATCTTAGGAGAAGATGCTGAAGTTGTAGAAGAATATATAGGTAAAGATTTAGAATATATGGAATATGAACAATTAATACCTTATATTGAAGTATCTGGAAAAGCATTTTTTGTAATATGTGATGAATATGTTACTATGAGTGATGGTACTGGTGTTGTTCATATTGCTCCTGCTTTTGGTGAAGACGATGCAAAAGCTTGTAAGAAATATAATATTCCTTATGTTAATCCTGTTGGAGATGATGGATGTTATACTGAAGGTCCTTGGAAAGGAAGACTTGTTACTGATTCTGATTTAGAACTTGAAATAATTAAATGGTTAAAAGATAATGATAAATTATTTAAAAAACAAAAAATTGAACACGATTATCCACATTGTTGGAGATGCGGTTCTCCATTGATTTATTATTCTAAGCCTTCATTCTATTTGGAAGTTACTAAATTACAAGATAAAATTATTAAAGCTAATAAGAAAGTTAATTGGTATCCTAGTTATGTTGGTGAAAAGAGATTTGGTAACTGGTTAGAAAATATGAATGACTGGGCTATTTCTAGAAGTAGATATTGGGGATGTCCATTACCTTTATGGAGATGTGAATGTGGTCATATGGAAATGATTGGTTCACGTGAAGAATTAGCAGAAAAAGCAATTGAAAAAGTTGATGTTAAAACAGTTGATTTACATAGACCAGTAGTTGATGATATTCATATTACATGTAGTAAGTGTGGTAAAGAAATGACTCGTGTAACTGATGTAATAGATTGTTGGTTTGATAGTGGAGCTATGCCTTTTGCTCAATATCATTATCCATTTGAAAATATGGATTTCTTTGAAACTCAATTCCCTGCAGATTTTATCTGTGAAGGAGTAGATCAAACTAGAGGATGGTTCTATTCATTAATAGTTATTTCTGTATTCTTAAAAGGATGTGCTCCATATAAGAATGTACTTGTAAATGACTTGTTACTTGATAAGAATGGTCATAAGATGCATAAGTCTAAAGGAAATGCAGTAGAACCTTTCAGCATGTTAGAAAAATATGGTGCTGATACAATTAGATATTATCTTCCTTATGCTTCTCCTGTATGGACACCACTTAAATTTGATGAAGATGGAGTAAAAGAAATCTATTCTAAATATACATCTACTTTTAAGAACTTGTATTCTTTCTTTGAGATGTATGCTAATGCTGATAATATTGATCCTAGAGAATATGATGTTCCTGTAAAGGATAGAGAATTAATCGATAAATGGTTATTATCTAAACTAAATAAATTAGTTAAAGATGTAGTTAGTGCATATGAAGAATATGACTTAAATAAAGTAACTCGTTTAGTAGTTCCTTTCTTAAATGATGATTTCTCTAACTGGTATATTAGAAGTAATAGAAGAAGATTCTGGGATAGTGAATTAAATGATAGTAAAAAAGCAGTTTATCAAACTACTTATGAAACATTAGTTACTTTATGTAAATTATGTGCTCCAATTACTCCTTTCTTAACTGAAGAGATTTATAGAAATCTTACAGGTGAAGAATCAGTTCATTTAGCAGAATTTCCTAAATATAAGAAAACTCTAATAAATGAAAAAGCTGAAGAAAAAATGGATTTAGTAAGAGAAGTTTGTTCTTTAGGTAGAAATGCTAGAGAAGGGGTTAATATCAAAGTAAGACAACCAATTAGAAGTTTAATTCTTCCTTATGAAGATAAAAAAGTCATTGGAGATTTAGTATATATAATCGAAGAAGAATTAAATGTTAAAGAAGTTAAGTTTGAAAAGAATATGAATGAATATTTAGAATATTCTGTTAAGCCTAACTTTAAAGTAGTTGGTAAGATTCTTGGACCTAGAGTAAAATTATTACAAGATAGATTAGAAAGTATAGATAATGATTCAATTGAAAAAATTAAAAATGGTGGATTAGTATTATCTTTAGAAGGTGATGATTATACTATTACTGAAGATATGGTATTAATTACATTAAAACAAAAGAGTGGGTTTGCTACTGTTGCTTCTCAAATTACTTGTGTAGTATTAGATACTAATTTGGATGAAGATTTAATATTAGAAGGACTAGCAAGAGAGTTTGTTAGAAACGTACAAAATTTAAGAAAAGAAGCTGATTTTGTTATAACTGATCACATTAAAGTTTACTATAATGGTGATGATTCAATTGAAAAGATGTTTAAGAAATATAAAGACTATATTATGGGTGAAGTTCTTGGTGATGAATTAATTAAAGATACAAGTTTAACTGAAGAATATGACCTTAATGATGTTAAATGTTTCGTAAAAGTTGAAAAAGTATAGGTAACTATACTTTTTTTATAGTATAATATATTTATATGATATAGAGGTGTTTATGAAAGATAAGATTATAATTTTAGTTTTACTAGTTGTTGTTGTAGGTATGTGTGTTGCTTTAGGTATTAGTTTAAATAAGAAGTGTCCTACACTTCCACCTGCTCCAGTGCCTGATACATATGTAGATGGTAGTGATGAAACAATTAATAGTTTATTTAATGTTTTAACAGATGAAAATGCAACTATTACTGATATGGATCATGCATTTATAGATAGTGAAATATTTACTAATAATAAAGTTACTGTTAATGATTTAAGTGATGTTGATTTATTCAATATAATTGTTGATAAAATTATTCGTGAAAATGGTAATAATTATCAAGTAAATATTTCAGGAGATAAAATTTTACAAGAAATAAAAGATTATTTTGGAGAAAAAGTTAGATTTACTAATCAAACTTA
The DNA here is from genome assembly GCA_902789225.1 of uncultured Erysipelotrichaceae bacterium. GTDB lineage: Bacteria > Bacillota_I > Bacilli_A > RF39 > UBA660 > RUG343. The sequence continues at coordinate 103,954 of CADANC010000001.1, read as the reverse complement.
TGATACATGTCCTAAATATGAATTTAATACAGCAACTTCTACATATGAATATAGAACAAGCGAATGTAGTAGAGGTAACTATGATAGTTATGTATTAAAAAGAGTCGTAATGGGTAAACAAAGTTCTGATGATCTAAAAATATATGTAAGATGTATATTTGTTAAGAATAATAATGGAGCTTTATCTTTTGGTACAACTGCTGGTAATTTTGGAAACTTAACTGATTATGAAAGAGTAGGAGATAGTTTTGCTTTAACTAATAATAATTTTAGAAAAGGTACTTTATATGAAATTACTTATAATATTAAAGATAATCGTTATGTGTTTGATTCAATAAATGTTTCTAAGGGTTAATTATGAAAGATGAAAATTTAGTAAAGTTACGAAATGAGTTTTTAATAAAAGTTGGAGTAGGGTTATTAGTTGTAATACTATTTAGTTTTATGGTTGTATTGGTTTCTGGACCTAAGAAGTCTAATTCTGTTCAAAAAAGACTAAATAAAAAAGATACTTTTGTTATACTTTATACTGAAAAATCTTGTGATACTTGTAAAGATATAAAAGAAAGATTAAAAGAAGATGGAATAGATTATACTGAATTAAATGGTAGTAAGGTATATGAGACTACTGAGATTCTAGAAGGAATGGGCTTAAAAAGAGATAAAGTTATTGCTCCAAGTATATTTTATATTGTAGATGGAGAGTTATATTCTTATATTATAGATGTTCAAGATGTTAAGACTTATAATTCTTTTATTAGTGCGTATTTTAAAGAATAGAGGTGTTATATGGTTGTTCTTGTTACTGGTAGTACTAGGGGTATTGGAAAAAGTTTAATAATAGAATATGCTAAAAGAGGATTAGATGTTATTATTAATTATCATAATAATGATGATGATGCTTTAAAATTACAAAAGTATATTGAATCTAAATATGATGTAAAATCTTTAGTAGTTAAATGTGATGTCTCTGATGAAGAACAAGTTGAAGCAATGTTTAATACTATTAATGATGAGTTTGGAAAACTAGATATTTTAATTAATAATTGTGGAATATGTAGAGATAGTTTATTTAATGAAATAAAAGTTAGAGATTTTAAAAGAATATTAGATGTTAATTTAATTGGAACTTATCTATGCAGTAAATATGCTTCTCGTTTTATGTTAGAAAATAAAAAGGGAGTTATTATTAATATTAGTAGTTCTAATGCGATAGATTCTTATTATCCTGAAAGTGCTGCTTATGATGCTTCAAAGATAGGTATTATTTCTCTTACTCATAATATGGCTAGAGAGTATGCTCCATTTATTAGAGTTAATACTGTTTGTCCTGGATGGGTAGATACTGATATGAATCAGAATTTAAGTATTGAGCAAATTGAAGAAGAAAAACGTAAAATATTGTTAAATAGATTTGCTGATGTTGAAGATATTTCAAAAGTTGTTGTTTTTCTTACAAGTAGTGATGCTAAATACGTTAATGATGCAATTATTAAGATTGATGGAGGAAGATATAATGAATAAATATCTTCTTTTTGTTGAAATTTTTATTTATTTTTTTTTTACTATTTAGTATAATTAATTTATAAAGTAAGAGAGGAGTAGTTTATGGATTATAATTATAGTTCTGATATTGTTGCAGTTGCAGTTGCAATGATTGGTATTATTTTAGTGGTTGCTCTTGTTATTTACATTCTACAAGTTATTGGAATGTGGAAAGTATTCAAGAAGAGTGGAGAAGAAGGTTGGAAAGCAATTATACCTATCTACAATCAATATACAATGTGTAAGATTACTGGAGTTAATCCTTGGTGGGTATTAATTGTAGTAGTAGCAAGTGGTTTGACTGGAGCACTTGGTGAAAGTGATCTAGCAAGTGTTGTTTCACTATTATCTTCTATTATTTCAATTTACTTTAGTGTATTACTATATGTAAGTTTAGCTAGAGCATTTGGAAAGAGTGATGGATTCGCTGTAGGTTTGATTTTATTAAATCCAATTTTCTTATTAATTTTAGGATGTGGAAGTAGTCAATTTATTGAAAAGAAACCTATGCATGATTTACTTTTTGATAACATTAATAAAAATAAGAGCACAGAAAATGTTAATCCAGTTAATAACCAACAATCTTCAACTCAAACAAATCCTGCACCAGCTGCTGCTAAACATTGTCCAAATTGTGGAGCAGAAGTTGAAAATGGCGTAGAATTTTGTAAAAGTTGTGGATCAAAAGTTAATTAAAAAGTAATAAAGCACTTGAAATTCAAGTGCTTTTATTGTATAATCTTATTTGTCAGTTGAAATTGTCTGCGTAGCTCAGCTGGATAGAGCAATCGCCTTCTAAGCGATCGGTCAGGCGTTCGAATCGCCTCGCGGACACCATTTTTATAAATTACTAACTAGAAATAGTTAGTTTTTTTATTGTCAAAAGTATCAGTAAAGGTTACACGTATTATTATATTATCTAATTGAAGATGAGTTGTTGATTTGATATAATGATTATAGTAAGGAGATTTGTAAATAAAGGTGGTTTTATGAAAAGAAAATATAATATTGTTATTTTGTTGTTAATTATAATTGTTTTAGTATTCTCTTGCTCTTTATTCCCTAGAAATAATGATATTGCTAGTGTAAAAAGTGAGGATCAATTATTGCATTTTTCTAAATCAAGTAATTATTATCGTGAAGATTTTAATTTGTTTGAAAAAATATTAATGTTACCTTTTAGTGTTTTTTATAATGAAAGTTATATATATGATGTTCAACCTCAATGGGATGATGTTAATGTTGTAGAAGAAGATGCTTCTGGTGTTGTTTATTCAACTGATTCTGTAAGTAGTAAAGATTATTCTAAAACTAATATTCAAGTACAAGGTGTAGATGAAGCAGATATTGTTAAGACTGATGGGGATTATATTTATTCATTATCTAATAATGATGTTGTTATTACTAATGTTAAGGATCCTGCTAATATTAAAGTAGAATCTAAAATAAATGAAAAGATTCCTGAAGACTTAATTCTTTATAAGGATAAATTAGTAATAATATCAACTAATAATGGACATGATTATGGAGAAAATAATACTATTGTTAGTATTTATGATATTAGTGATAAAGCTAATCCTAAAAAAATTAAGAGTTTTGAATTATATGAGCCTTATTATACAACTAGATGTATAGATAATAAATTATATGTATTCTCTAGTGGATATTTAAGAGAAAAAAATGATAAAGTAGTTAGAGATTATAAAGAAGATAATAAGGTTAAAGAACTTAGTTTAAATAAGATTAAATATTTAAAAAATTCTCCTAATAATATTCAAACATTAATTGCTGAAGTTGATTTAAATGATTTAGATAAAGAAATTGATTTAAATTCATATTTAATAGATATCTCTAATGGTTATATATCTGAGAATAATATATATTTAATTAATGAAGAATATAATCATAATGAAAATGTTAAACCTTTTGATTTATTTGGGCCTAAAGGAATATTTGTTGTATTTGAAGATTTTGAATTTTCATATGATGAAGTAACAACTATTTATAAATTTAATATTAATAAAAATAAAGGTGTTTTATATAGTGCTAAGACTGATGTAGAAGGAAGTACTATTAATCAATATTCTATGGATGAAAAAGATGGTAATTTAAGAATTGCCTTGGATAGTAGTGAAGGTAGTAGAATAGCTATTTTTGATGATAAGTTACATTTATTAGGTGAAACTGAAAATGTAGCTCCAGATGAAGAAATGCGTGCTACTAGGTTTGTTGGAGATAAGGCTTATTTAGTTACTTATGAAACTACTGATCCATTATTTGTAGTTGATTTAAGTAATGTAAAAGATCCTAAAATATTAGGTGAATTAAAGATACCTGGATATAGCACATATCTACATCCATATGATGATACTCATTTAATAGGTATTGGTGTTGAGACTGAAGAAATAATTAATAGAGATGAATTTGGTGAAGTAATTAGTTCTAGATCTATTGTTACGGGAATGAAGATGAGTTTATTTGATGTAAGTGATGTTAATAATCCTAGACAATTAGCTCAAACTACGATTGGAGATAGTAGAACTGTTTCTGCTGTATTAACTAATCCAAAAGCATTGTTATTCTCAAAAGAAAAAGAATTAATTGCTATTCCAGTTAATAATTATCAAGAAGACTTTAGTATTGAAGATTATGAAGATGGTGATGATATAACTGAAGCATTCGTTGATTATAATAAACCTTATATTTCAGAAGGATATTTTGTATATAATATTAATCTAGAAGATGGATTTAAATTAAAAGGAGTTATTAATCATGAAAAGAGTGAATTAACTCGTTATAATAGAAATTCTAAATTACTTAGAGGTTTATATATTGAGGATGATTTGTTTACTGTTTCAGAAGAAGCTATTAAAGTTAATAAATTGGATAATTTAGATGAAATATCTAAACTTAGTTTGAAAGGAGATAAATAAAATGAAAGAAAAGAATGAAGAACGTCCTGTTAGTCATATTTTAGCTTTAGTATTAGGAATAATTTCAGCTTGTACTACTTTTTTCTGGTATATTGCTTTACCTTGTGGTATTACTTCTATTATTTTAGGAGTTAATACATATAAGAAGATGGGAAGTAAAATGGGACTTGCTGGTATGATTACTGGTATTATAGGAGTAGCATTTACATTATTAATTTATATATTTTTCTTTATAATTTTAATCTTACAAAATGGTGGATTATATTAAGAATTAATTTATTTAAATAATTTTGAACTATTAACAATTTAAATTTGTTAATAGTTTTTTGTTTATAAATAGTTACTTTTTCCTAATAATATAATGGGTGATAGTATGAAAGTGGTAATACAAGATGGAGAAAAGAATTGTGGAGTAGCTTGTTTATTATCTATTATTAGATATTATGGAGGAGATATATCACAAGAGATACTAAGAGAATATACTAATACTTCTAAAGATGGAGTTAGTGCATTGAGTTTAATTAATTGTGCTAAAAAAATTGGTTTTGATGCAGTAGGGGTACATGGAGAAATTGATGATATTGATAGAAGTAAGTTGCCTGTAATTGCTCATACTGTGATTAATATAAATATAAAACATTTTATTGTTATATATGAGATGAATGATTCTAAAGATAAAATAATTATAATGGATCCGAGTATTGGAAAAAGATCAATTAGTTTTTCTGAATTATCACTTCTTAGTACTAGAAACTTTATTTATTTAACTCCTAACAAAAAGATTCCTGTTTATAAGTATAAAAAAATAGTAAGAGATACTATAAAACAATTTATTATAAGTAATAAGACACTTGTATTTATATTATCAGTCTTAACTATAATTTATTTCATTTTAGGTATTATTTTATCTTTTCATTTTAAGTATTTAGTAGACTTTAGTATTAATTATGATATTACTAGTAATTTGTATATTATTAGTTATTTTATTTTAGTAATATATATTTTTAAAAATATTAATTCAATAGAGATTAATATTATTAGTTTAAAACTTATAAATAAACTAGATTTTATTCTTAATAATAAAATATTTAAACAATTATTATTACTTCCTTTTACGTATTATAAAAATAGATCTACAGGTGAAATTATTAATAGATTGAAAGATCTAAATGTAATTAGAGAATTTATTACTAATATATTAATATTTTTATTTAGTGATATTGTATCAATTATAGTATTTATTATTTTTATGTTTAATATTAGCATGAAGATTACTTTATTAGTAATCATTTATTCTGTTTTTATATTGCTTATTAATATATTAAAGAAAAATGTTTTAAAGAATAAACTATTGAGAGTAAAAATAAAAGAAGATATTGTTAATACTAAGTTAATTGAAGGTATTAATAATTTTATTACTATAAAGAATAATCATATAGAGAAACGTTTAATTGATGAATATAAGATTAATTATAATAAGTTAATTAATAGTAATTATAAATATATTAAAAATAATTATATTTTTAATTTTATAGATGAATTAATTAATAATATATTAATTGTATTTATATATTTATTTGGAAGTTATTTTGTAATAATAGATAAAATTAGTATTATAGAATTGTTTATTTATATTAATTTTTTTAATTATTATTTAGGTAGTTTTAAAAGAATTATTAGTATTATTAATAATTATAGTTCTTATAGTATTAGTAGAAGAAGAATAGATGATTTATTTAATATTAATTATGAATTTTTTAAAGATTCTTATTATTTTTTACCTTATGATTTAAATGGTAATATAAAGTTTTGTAATCTTAATTATAAAATAGGTAATAAAGTATTATTTAATAATTTGAATTTAATTATTAAAAGTGGTGAAAAGATTCTTATTACTGGTAAGAGTGGTAGTGGGAAATCTACTTTATTTAGAATATTAATGAGATATATTTTAATTGAATATGGAATTGTTTCAATTAATAATATTGATATTAATCATTATCATTTAGAATCTATTAGAGCAAATATTTCTTATGTTAATAATAATGAATATTTGTTTAATGATACTTTAATTAATAATATTTGTATGTATAAAGATTATGATTTAGAAGAGATTAATAAATTAAAAGATATGTGCTTAATTAGTTTTGATTTAGAAAAAATGGTTGAAGAGAATGGATTTAATTTTAGTAGCGGGGAAAAACAAAGAGTGGTGCTTGCTAGAGCATTATTTAGAAAAAGTAATATTTATATATTTGATGAAGCTCTTAATCAGATTGATATTTATAGAGAGAAAAAGATACTTACTAATATATTTAAATATTATAAAGATAAGACAATTATTATAATTAGTCATAGAAATAATAATAAAAATTTATTTGATAGATGTTTAGTACTTGATGAAGGTAATATTTATGAAAAATAATTTTAATGTAATTAGTATTTTTATAATATTTATTATTGGATTATTCATTTTATTAATAATTTCTTGTAACTATAAAATAAAAGAATATAAAGAATTTAATTTAATACATTTGAATAATAATAAATATGAATTAATTGTAAATAAAAAAGATTTAGAATTACTTAATAATAATAAAGTTATTTATATTAATAATAGAAAATATAGATATAAAATAATTGAAGTAAATAGAAATATTATGAAAAGAGATGATAAAAAATATAGTGAAGTTAAAATTAGTTTAGATAAATCTATTAATGAAGATATTATAGTTAGTTATATTTTTTATAAAAATAATAGACTTATAGATATTTTTAGAATTATATATAAGTAATATTTTATTGTGATTTTAAGTGTTTTGTGATATAATATAGGCCATATTTAGGGGGTCTATATTATGTTTGATAAAATATATGGAGATATTGGATATAATGATATGTTATGTTTTATACCTAAAGATTCTATGGAATATCCTGTAAATAGGGAATCATATGGAGGGGTATTTAGACATTATAGTGCTGCTACAAAAGAAATTGCTTATCAAAATAGTTTGTTATTAAGTCAGATATTTGGATATAGATTTAGAGATTTTAGATATAGTTTTAGAAATGCAATTACTCCTAGTTTAGTTTATGATGATGGATGGAAATTAGAGATTACTCCTGTATCATTTTTTAATTCTATTTTAAGTGAAGCAGGTAGTGATGAGATTATTACTCATAAGGATAAAGATTTAATTATAGAAAAATTAGATGCTTTGAAAAGTGATATTGCTGGTAAAAGTGATGAAGAATTCTTTGATGGTATAAATTATTATTTAAGAAAAAATATGATTTATAGTAATTTAGGTAAAAATAATTATATAGATTTTATTAATTATAGTATTAAAAATATTGATAGAATTTTAGATATTACTAATCTTGAATCAGATAGATTAAATAATGATTCTTTACCTAAAGATATTTTATATGCTTGTAGTATTAATGCACTTGATATTATGGAAAGAACTAATAGTAGTGATTTGTGTATATTACCTAATTATTATTATGATAGAGTTTCTAGTATAGGAAGTAGTCCATTTGCTCATAAGTGTTATGTTAATGGTATAGGATATCTTGGATATAATTGTTTTAATGATAAATATGATTCATTAAAACAGTCTAATCCTGATTTATTTAATAGAAGTGGTAACTTAATGGATAATGTTACTTTGCTTGATACATTTGCATTAATTAGACCAGGACATGCTGATGACAAAAGAATTACTGTTAGTGAAGTTACAAAGAGAAATAGTTATCAAATGAGTGAAGAAGAAATTGCTGCTGTAAAGGATAAGATTGATTTCTTTGAAAGTACTCCTTATAAAACTAAAGTAGCTGGTCTAAATAGATTTGATGGTTATTTTGGATATGTTTATGATAATGACTATTTAGTATTTGTTAAGTTTTATGCTAATAAGAGAGAATCTCGTGGTGGACAAGGTAATGCTATATACGTATTGCCTGCAGATTTATTAGATCTTAGTCTTAGTGATAAACAACATATTATAAACTATATAAAAAATAGTGGTGATGATAGAGCTTTTAGAATTATTCAACGAAGTGAAAGATATAAAGACAGAGTTAATGATGTTATTGAACATGATAATGTAAGTAAGACTCCTTTTGATGATATAATAGAAACATATAATAAGAAGGGTAGAGTATTAGTTAAATAAAAAGATAGGAAGGTGATATTATGTTAAAATTTTATAAGACTACTGCAGTAGAAAAGAAATTGAAAAAAGCTAAAACTATTACAGAAAATTCATGGATTGATATGGTATCGCCGGATAAAGAAGAAATAGAACAAGTAGTTAAGATTACTGGTATAGATGAAGATCTTATTTTAAAGATGTTAGATGATGAAGAAAGACCTCGTATTGAAGAATCTGGTAATGCTGTATTAATAGTAATAGATACTCCTTATTTAGAAAGTGATGAAGATCATTTTGTTTATAATACTAGTCCATTAGGTATTATTGTTACTAATAATAACTTTGTTATTACAGTTAGTCCTAGTCTAAACAAAATATTAACTAATTTTAAGAAAAATAAAGTTAAAGATTTTAGAACTGCTAAAAAGACTAGATTTGTTATTCAAATTTTATATAATACTGCTCAAGCTTATATTCGAGCATTAAGAGTAGTTAATAGAAAGATTGAATTAAAAGAAGAATTTTTATCTAAATCTACTAGTAATAGAGATTTATTAGATATGCTAGATTTAGAAAAAACATTAGTATATTTTCTTACATCATTAAAAGCAAATGACTTAGTTTTAGATAAATTAAGTAAAGGAGTAGTATTACCTTTATTTGAGGGTGATGATGATTTACTTGAAGATGCAATAATTGAAAATAAACAGGCTATTGAACAATCTGAAATCTATAGAAACATCTTAAGTAGTATTACTGAAACTTATGGAACAATTATTAGTAATAATTTAAATGAAATAATGAAATTCTTAGCTGGAGCAACTATAGTTATTAGTGTTCCTACTATGATAAGTTCTTTCTTAGGTATGAATGTTCCTTTAGGAGAGTTAGCTAATAATCCTTTTTCTGCATTAGGAATATTTATTGTTAGTGTAGTTATTTCAGTGGTTGTTGCGATAATTTTATATAAGAAAAATATGTTATAAGATATCTTTTGATATCTTTTTTTGTTAAATAAATAAAAATATTAAATTTGTATTTTGAATTTATTGTTATATTGAAAAATGCTTTTTTATGGTATGTTTTTTATTTTTGATAAAAAAGCTCTTTTTAAAACTTATTTTTGGTTGTTTGACCTTCTTTTTCTTATTCTATATGATGTCTTTGAAAGGAGGTAATATGAAAGTTTTAAATGATAATGAACTAGAAAGAGTTACTGGTGGTGCGATAGGTACAACTACCTTAATTGTTCTTATTGGTATTGGAGTAGTCTCTTTGGTTGTTTTCTTATCAGGCGTTTTTAATGGCTATACTAATCCAGGGAGGTGTAATAATGAAGGAAGTTAGTGATAGTGAATTAGAAAAAATTAGAGGAGGGGATTCTCTTAGTGCTGGAGTAGTTAATGGAATAGTAAAAATTATTCAAACTCTATATGATGCTGGTACTGGTTTTGGAGGAGCAATAAGAAGAATGCATGATGATGATTTATGTCCTACAAAATAGTTAAAATTATATTAATAATATTATTAATATCACTTTTTGGATATTTATTAGCATATATTTATGATTTTGGTAATATTATTGGTAATTTAATAAGATGTGGCTAATTTTTTAAAATTTGATGCTTTTTTGTCAAAAAAAATCTATTTTTCTCATAAAAATGTTGTAATTTAAAGAAATATTTGCTATAATTCATTTTAGTTGAAAACCGAAGGGAGGGATAAGGAAGATGGCAACTAAAGTTGTAGTTAGAGGAAATTTGGATCAAGCTCTAAAGAAATTTAAAGCTAAAGTTAACAAAAACGGCATCCCTCAAGAAACCAAAAAACATGAAGGTTACGATAAACCTGGTGTTAGAAGAAGAGCAGCTGAAAAAGAAGGAAAGAAAAATGCTGCTAAAAGAAATCGTCAAAATAATAGAGATAGAGATTAATCTATCTTTTTTTATTTCTTTGATATATAATATTATTGAGGTGGAAATATGGTAGAAGAATTAAAAAAAGACATGGTTGAAGCAATGAAGAATCATGAGAAAGAACGTTTAGCAGTTATTAGAGCAGTTAAAGCTGGAATGGATAAAGAAAGAATTGATAACAAAAGAGAAGTTAATGATGAATTATTAATTGATGTTGTTAATAGAGAAATTAAAATGAGAAAAGAATCTATTGTTGAATTTGAAAAAGGTAATAGAGAAGATTTGATTGCTCAATATAATGATGAAATTAGTATTTTACAAAAATATTTACCTGAACAATTAAGTATGGAAGAAGTAAATAAAATAATAGATGAAATATTTGATGAAGTTAAACCTACTAGTCAAAAAGATATGGGACCTATTATGAAAGAAGCTACTTCTAAACTTAAAGGTAAAACTGATATGAAAGAAGTTAGTAATATAATAAGAACTAAGTTACAAGAACTATAGTTCTTTTTTTATGATTATTAATAAATTGAAAAAGTATTGTTTTTAGGGTAAAATATATATGAAAAGGGAGTACTTATGGAGAGTTATTTGTCTAGTACATTACATGGTTTAATATATGATACATTACCTATGATAGTTATTACTGTTATTGTATGTATTATGTTAAGAGTAATATATTTAATAAAGAATGAATTACATTTTACTTTATATAGAGAATTATTTATGTTGACTTTTATAATATACATATTATCTTTATTCCAGATAGTAACTATTCAAGATACTGTGTCTTGGTCTACTAACAATTTTATTCCTTTTAAAGAGATTACTAGATATGATCTATGGAGTCATGGTTTCTTTAAGAATGTCATAGGAAATATTTGTTTGTTTTTACCTTTTGGTTATTTTATTAGTTATATACTTAAAAGTAAAAAGTTTTATGAACCTTTATTTATAACTTTTGTATGTAGTTTATCTATTGAATTAGTACAAATGATGATAGGCAGAGTGTTCGATGTAGATGATATTATATTAAATGTAATTGGTGGTATGTTAGGTTATTGCTTTTATAAGTTATTTTATTTTATAGGTAGTAAAATACCTAAAGTATTAAAGAATGAATACTTATTAGATGCAATATCTATCATGTTATTTAGTTTAGTTATATATATTATATTTTTGATATAGGAGTTTTTATGGATAATGAAATAATGATTTTTAATCAAACTAGTGAAGATATTCCTGAATTAGACTTGGTAAAAAAAGTCTTGGAATTTGGTATGAAAAAAGAAAAACTTAATAATACTAGTTTTAATGTTATTATTGTTGATAATAACTATATTCATGAATTAAATAAGAATTATAGAGATATTGATAGGGAAACTGATGTTATTACATTTGCTTTAGAAGATGAAGATAGTGTTAAATTACCTGGTGATATGAGAATATTAGGTGATATATATATTTCTATAGATAAAGCAAGATCACAGGCTATTGAATATGGTCATTCTTTTGAAAGAGAAATATGCTTTTTAGCTGTACATGGTTTTTATCATTTGTTGGGATATGATCATATGAATGAAGAAGAAGAAAAAGTTATGTTTGGTAAACAAGAGGAGGTACTTAGCGAGTATGGGGTTACTAGATAGATTTAGAAGAAAAAGTCCTAAAAGAAATAAAGATACTGGTACTTGGATAGAAAGATATTGGAAAAGTTTTAATCATGCGATAGATGGTATTATATATACATTAAAATATGAACATAATATGGTAATTATATTTATTGCGACTATTATTGTTGTAGGATTATCATTTTATTTTAGAATTGAGCCTTATGAATGGTTATTTCTTATTATAGTAATTGGAGGGATAATGTGTACTGAATTAATTAACTCTTCAATTGAAGCTGCGATAGATTTGACTACTACTGAGATGCATCCTTTAGCAAAAATAGCAAAAGATACTGCTAGTGGAGCAACTTTAGTTTTAGTTATCGTTTCTATAATTGGAGGATTAATTATATTTTTACCTAGATTTATTTCATTATTTGGAGGTACTTTATGATAGATAAATTAAAAGAATTAGCTAATAACTCTTATAGTCCATATTCTCATTTTAGAGTAGCAACTATTCTAGTTATGAAAGATGGAGTGGAAATACCTGGAGTTAATGTGGAAAATGCTGCTTATGGTTCTTCTATTTGTTCAGAAAGAAGTGCTATATTAGCTGCAATTAGTAATGGATATAAAAAAGGAGATTTTAAAGAACTACATTGTCTTTGTGCAGATAGTGATAAGATTAGTACTAGTTGCTTTGCTTGTAGACAAGTTATATCAGAATTATTTGATAAAGATGTAAAATGCTTCTTTTATTCTAATACTGGAGAAGTATTGTGTGTAACAGTAGAAGAATTATGTCCTTATCCTTTTGGAGAAGATGATTTAAAATGAAATGTGGATTTGTTAGTATATTAGGAAGACCTAATGTTGGAAAAAGCACTTTACTTAATAAAATAATAGGAGAAAAACTTGCTATAACATCTAATGTTTCTGGTACTACTAGAAATATTATTAATGGTATTTATAATGATAAAGATTCTCAAATTATTTTTGTAGATACTCCTGGTATTCATAAACCTAAAAATGAGTTAGAGAGAGTTACAAATAGAATGAGTTATGACAATTATGAAGGTGCTGACTTGATATTATTTATGGTTGATGCTAAAGCTGGATATGGTAGAGGAGATCAATTCATTCTAAATAGAATCAAAGAAGATAATATTCCAATTATTTTACTTTTAAATAAAGTTGATTTAGTTAGTGATAAGAGTAAGATATTAGATATAATAGATAAAGTTAAAGATGAAGCTAACTTTGTTGATATTATTCCTATTAGTGCAAGAAAGAATATATATGATTTAATTAATACTATTAAGAAGTACTTGCCTGAAGGTGAAAAAATATATGAAGATGATGATCTTACTAATGTTTCTCTTAAATTTATGATGAGTGAATATGTAAGAGAAAAACTATTATTACTTACTCATGATGAGATACCTCATACAGTAAGTTGTTATTGTGAAGAATATACTGATACAGGTAAGACAGTAAATATAAAAGTTGTAATTGTAGTAGATAGAGATAATCTTAAAAAGATAGTAATAGGTAAGAATGGAGCTATGCTTAAAGAAGTAGGAATTCTTGCTAGACGTGATATGGAACATTTCTTAGGTAAAAAAGTAATGTTAGAAACATATGTAAAGACGCTTAAAGATTGGAGAAATAGTACTAGATTACTTACTGAATTAGGTTTTGAAAATGAAGATAATTGATATTGATGGCATTGTTTTAAATGATACTAATTATGGTGAGTCTAGCAAAATACTAAATGTTCTTACTAAGGAATATGGCTTAATTGGTATAATGAGTAAAGGTTGTCGAAATATTAAGTCTAAGTTATCTGGAGTAAGTAGAAAATTAGTATATGGTACTTTTCATATTTATTATAAAGAGAAAGGCTTATCAACATTGATAGGAGTTGACATTATTAATGATTTTTCTAATATAGAAAAAGATTTAATGAGAATAAGTTATGCATCTTATATTTTAGATTTAACTAAACAAGTTTTAAGAGAAAGTGATGATAGTGAAATATATAATCTACTTATATCTACTTTTGTGAAGTTAAATGAAGGATTAGATCCTTTTGTTTTGACAAATATTTTGGAAGTTAAATATTTAGATTATTTAGGAGTTAAACCTTCACTTGATCAATGTACTCTATGTGGAAACAGTGATGATATAGTTACTCTTTCTAGTAGTAGTGGTGGTTTAGTATGTGGAAGTTGCCATACTGATGAACCTTTAGTTAATATTAAGTCAGTTCAAATGATAAGAATGTATTATTATGTTGATATTGATAAGATTAGCAAACTTGATGTAAGTGATGAAGTTAAAAATGATATTAATAATTTCTTAGATGATTATTATGAAAGATATACGGGGTTATATCTTAAAAGCAAAGACTTTATTAAAAAGGTTAATTTATTAAGTTAAGTTAATCTTTTTTATTGTGTAAACACTGTTTTTGATGTGTAAGTATACAAAAATTTCTATGTAAAATTTTACATTCATATTTAATTTATTTACGATTATATATTGTAAATTAACAGAATCTTTAATATAGTTAAGATGTAAATTATATTAAGGGGTGATTTATATCAAGACTTACGAAGATATACAATTAGAACAATCAAAGAAGAAAAATAGATATCTTGCGATATTATTGATTTTGTTTGTTGTTGTATTACTTACAGCTACAACATATATTGGTTCTATTGTTCTTCCTATGGTTTGATATATTAATTAGTATTGTGTATAAAGTAGATTCAATCTACTTTTTTTGTTATAATTAATATGGTGATAATATGGATTTTGAAAATGTAATTAAAGAAAGATATTCTGTTAGAAAATTTTTAGATAAGCCTGTTGAAGAAGATAAAATACAAAAAATAATGGAAGCTTGTATGATGGCTCCTACAGCAAAGAATAAACAACCTATAAAAGTTTTTGTTGTTAAGAGCAATGAAGGTCTTGAAAAGATTGATAGTATTAGCGTATGTAGATATAATGCTCCGTTAGTATTTTTAATTTGTTATGATTTAGATAATTGTTGGTACAACGAGGATAAGACTGTTAATTCTGGTATTGAAGATGCTTCTATTTGTACTACTCATATGATGTTAGAAGCTTATAATATTGGTTTAGGTAGTTGTTGGATTAATTTGATGGATTATTCTAAATGTAAAGAAGTATTTAATATAGATGATAATATAGTTCCTTTATGTTTATTGGACGTTGGTTATTCTGATATGGCAGCTAGTCCTTTGCATTCTAAATCAAAAGAAATAGATGAAATATTTAGTGTAATGTGAGGCTTATATGTTAAAAGTTAAGGTAGATATTAGTAAAAATAATAAAGGAACAGTAGAGATTAATTATGATCCTTTTTGTCAGGATTATGAAGTTATAATTAGTGCTACACACGATACTGATCTACATGAACTATTCAGTGATAGAAAAAAATTAGCTTCTATGATAGCAGAGAGTAGTGAACGTCAATTAGACGAGTTTGAAAGAACTGGATTAGATCCTGATGATTTTTATCTTGATATGATAGCTAGAAAACAAATTTCAGAAGTTGAAATAGAAAAAATGTTGGATGATCAATTATTATTTATGTTTTTTGGTAGTGAAATTTCTAAATTTATAGATGGAAATATTGATTTCTTAAATGAACATAATGTTTTGCTTCCTGCTGGTGATCGTGGAATAGCTTTAGATAGGAAAGCATTAGATTCTAAATTGCGTGAATATCCGAATGTTCGTAATCCTTATATATTATTAGAGGGTAATGCTAGTGGGGTTGTTGTAGAGGCTGCTAGAGACACTATTGATTATATAGAAGGAATAACTGAACATGTAAAGAGTTTGGAACTTTCTCCTTTAGAAGAAATCATATATGTATATGATCAAATTAGGCAAAGAGAATATAGAGAAGAGTTAGATGGCGAATCTTATGAAAAATCTCGTGGTTTAAGTGATATTATTCTTGGTAATAATATAGTTTGTGCGGGATATTCTAATTTATATATAACAATATTAAAAAAATTGGGACACAAGATTGAAGAATTTCCTCTTGACTCTCTTGATGGTAGTAAAGGTCATTCTCGTGTAATAATAAAAGTAGATGATGATAAATATGACATTCACGGTATTTTTGAAAGTGATCCTACTTGGGCTAGCAAAAGTGCTGAAGATCCAGATTATTTTGATGATTATAGTTTCTTACTTAGAAGTCCTAGTTTTTTCAGAACTTATGATAGGTTTTCAGGAATTGTTAATTCAGTAGAGAGTACAAAAGCTATTAATAATTTTGTTAAAGAATATAGACAAGATTATGGGTTTGAAAGTTATTATCATTGGCTTAAAGATTTTAAATCATTAATAGTAACAATTCCTAAGCTATGTGGAGATGATTCTTTAATTAATATGCCTGTTGGTAGAATTGAAAGACCTACTGGGAGAGAATTTTATGATAGGGTAAAAGGATATTTTGATATGTTTAGCAAAGATCCTGATGTTCCTCATCTAATGAGTGCGATAAATGCTGTTAGAGAAGTAGAACATTCAGAAAATCCTGAAATAAAAGTTGGTAGGGAAGCAATGGATGCAATATTTGATAGATATGATAGTAGAGATAAAGATTATCCTCTTACAATGAAAGCAGTATTTGGTGAGGGCAGTGCTAGAAATAATTCTTGATATTTTAAATAACAAATAGTATAATCAATTTATCGATGTGATGACGGATCTGGCAAATCTCGAGCAATATAGAATAGAGTTGATTCTTCTAGAATAACTAAGGTGGAACCGCGGATAATTATTCGTCCTTAGATATTCTAGAAGTTTTTTTATTTATAGGAGGTATTATGAAAATATTTATTGGAAGTTCTTCAAGAGTTGAGATAGATAAATCTTGTATTGAAGATAGCATTTATATAGCAAATAAACTTAGTAAATGGTATGACCTAAATATGGGAGGCTTAATAGATGGTGGCATGATGGGTAATATTACTGAGATATTTTTAAATAATAATAGAGAAGTTAATATTTATACTTTGAAATTATATGGTGAAGATTTTAGTAAATTTAGAGGTAATTATAGGTATTTTGATAATACTTTTATGAGAACTTCTAATTTATATTATGATTCTGATAAGATTTTATTCTTACCTGGTGGATCCGGGACCTTTGCAGAAATATTTGGTATGTTAGAAGATATTAGAACAATTGATAATAAAAAAGAGATGATTATATACAATAAAGATAATTATTATACTGATATTATCAAATTACTAAATAAAGCTGTTAAAAATAAGTTTAATGATATTAATATACTTGATTATATTAAAGTATTTAATGATAAAGATGATTTGATTAATTATTTGGAGGTAAAGTAAATGGAAAATTTAAAGATGGAAGATTTAGTTAATTATTGTAAACAATATGGATTTATATTTCAGGGTAGTGAAATATATGGAGGACTTGCTAATACATGGGATTATGGTCCATTAGGAGCAAGACTTAAAAATAATATTAAAGATTCTTGGAGAAAGAGATTTATTCAAGAGAGACCTAATGCTTATGAAGTTGATGCTGCTATACTTATGCATCCTAGAGTTTGGGAAGCTAGTGGTCATGTAGGAAGTTTTTCTGATCCTTTAGTTGATTGTAAAAATTGTAAAATGCGTTACAGAGCAGATAATTTAATAGATGATTATGATGAAAATGCTCATGCTGATGGTATGAGTCAAGAAGAGATGATTGCATATATTAGAGAAAATAAAGTACCTTGTCCAAAATGTGGTAAGAGTGATTTCACTGATATTAGACAATTCAATTTAATGTTTGAGACTCATAGAGGTGTTACTGAAGATGGTAAAAATAAAGTATATTTAAGACCTGAAAATGCACAGGGTGAGTATGTTAACTTTTTAAATGTTCAAAGAACTATGAGAGCTAAATTACCTTTTAGTATTGGACAAATTGGTAAAGCTTTTAGAAATGAGATTACTCCTGGTAACTTTACTTTTAGAACAATTGAATTTGAACAAATGGAATATCAAACATTTTGTAAAGAAGGAACTGATTCAGATTTATATAAATATTTTAAAGAATATGGTAAACAATACTTTATGGATTTAGGTATTCCTGAAGATAAATTAAGATATCATGATCATGAAAAGTTAGCTCATTATGCTAAAGAGGCATGTGACATTGAATATAAATTCTGTTTTGGATGGGGAGAAGTTAATGGTACTCATAATAGAACTAACTTTGATTTAAGCCGTCATCAAGAATATTCAACTGTATCACAAGAATATTTAGATCCTGATACTAATGAGAAATATATACCTTATATAATTGAATCAACTTATGGTTGTGATAGAACTGTTTTAGCTATTTTAGATAATAGTTATTGTAAAGAAGAATTAGAAAACGGAGAAACTCGTGAAGTTATGAAGTTTATTCCTGCATTAGCTCCTTATAAATTAGCTATACTTCCTTTAGCAAAAAAATATCATGGTGAAAAAGCTAATGAAATATATAGTGAATTATCTAAGTACTTTATGTGTAGTTATGATGAAACTGGATCTATTGGTAAAAGATATAGAAGAAGTGATGCGATTGGTACACCTTGGTGTTTAACAGTCGACAATGATACTTTAGAGAAGGGTACAGTTACTTTAAGAGATAGAGATACGATGGAACAAGTTACTTTAAAACTAGATGAAGTTAAAGATTATATAGAAGAAAGAATTAATTTTTAATTCTTTCTTTACTTTTTCAATACTATAAGTTATAATATAAGAGTTTTTAGGGGGCGAAAATATATGGCTAATGAAAATTATATAGAAGAATTAAAATTAGATATTGTTGATAGTAAAATTGAAGCTCAAAGAGAAAGTGCTAAAAGAGACTTAGAGGCAGATTTACAAGCTTTAGCTGATGAGTTTGAACAAAGAAAATTTGATATATTAGATAAATATGTTAATAGGATTAAAGATTTAAATCATTATGAAAATCATATTCAAATGGGAGACTTCTTTTATTTATCTGATTTAACTTGTGCTTTAAGTCAAATGATTTCTAGTGCTGAAGGTGAAAAATATCTTTCTCATAAAACTGATATTATGGATAAAGATGGTAATGTTGTTAAAACTGTTGTATCTTTTGTTAAGGAAGATTCTATTGACAAAGTTGATGATATGATAGGTTATAAATATTCTCTTGATCCTGAATCTGTAAAAGAAGCAAATCCTGACTATGTTTATTTAACTGAGTATGATGAAAGAAATCTTGATGATGTTAGAGATTATTTCTTAGGAAATATTGATGTACGTGGTACAGAAGTAATGGTAACATTTAATCCTTATAATAGTTATTTGGATGATAGACATGTTTTAGGTAGAATGTATGATCCTCATTTTGAGTATGTAAATAATTTTATGAATACAGCTACTCAATCTAAGATGTTACATGGTTTTGAAAAAACTGATGATTTTGCTCAAATGGCAATTGTTCATGGAGTTAGTATTTATAAAAAGAATAATCCTAAAACAAGAAGAGGAAGAATTAAGAGTATTTTTAATAAAAAATAGTGAAATTGTTGACAATATTTATAAAATATGATTAAATATAAGTCGTTGAGAAATGGAAAGAGATTTATATCCACCTGACTTAAGCGTATAGCAGTAGGTAAAGAGCCAAATGAAATTATTAATTATTATATAATTATTTTAATTTTATTTTGTGTTTTTAAAGTGGATATGAATAATATCTGCTTTTTCTTTTTGATGGAGGTGTTATTTATAGCAAAGAATAGGGATAACATGTTGATTAATGATCAAATTCAGGCAAGTCAGTTATTGGTAATTGGGCCTAATGGAGAACAAGTGGGAGTTAAACCTTTAGAGGATGCACTAACTTTAGCTCGTTATGCGTCACTTGATTTAGTTCTTATTTCACCTAATGCTAATCCACCTGTTGCGAAAGTAATGGATTATAATAAGTTCCGTTATGAAAAACGTAAAAAGGAGAAAGAAAACATTAGAAAGCAAAAAGCTAATGTATCTGAATTGAAAGAATTTAGATTATCACCTGTTATTGATGTTGGTGACTTTGAAACTAAACTTAGAAATGCAACTAAATATTTAGAAAAAGGCGATAGAATAAAATTAACTATTCGTTTTAAAGGTCGTCAAATGGCTCATACTGAATTAGGAAATGAGGTTCTAGAGAGATTTGCATCTCGTGTTGAAGACATTGCAGATATTGAACAAAAACCAAATTTAGATGGTAGAGTAATGACTATGTTGCTTGTACCTAAGAAAGACAAATAGGAGGAAATTATGGCAAAAAATAAAATTAAGACTCGTAAGAGTATAGCTAAAGTATTAAATAAACGTAAAAACGATTATAAGATTGGATCTCATGGATCTCGTCATAATACTGGTAGTAAAAATGGTAAATTTAATAGAAAGGCTAGAAAAGGATCTACTTTATCTAAGGCTGATCAATCAAGATTTAAAAACATCTTAAAATAATTAGAGGAGGAATAATACAATGGCAAGAGTAAAGAATGGAGCTGTTACTAAAGCTCGTCATAAGAAAGTACTAAAAGCTGCTAAAGGTTATTTTGGTAGTAAGCATAGATTATATAAAAGAGCTAAAGAACAATTAATGACATCTAGAAAATATGCTTATAGAGATAGAAAACAAAAGAAGAGAGATTTTAGAAAATTATGGATTGCTAGAATCAATGCAGCTTGTAGAATGAATGAAATTAGTTATTCTAAATTTATTAATGGATTAACTAGATCAGGAGTTGAAGTTAATAGAAAAATGTTATCTGAATTAGCAATCGCTGATCCTAAAGCATTTACTAAATTAGTAGAAGTTGCTAAGAAAGGATTAGAACTTAAAGAAGTTAAAGAAACTAAAGTAGATTCAACTGAAGTTACTATTTCTGGAAAAACTACTAAGAGTGAAGCTAAGAAAGAAACTAAAAAAGAAGTAAAAGAAGACAAAAAAGAAGTTAAAGAAGATAAAAAGGAAGAAAAAGTTGATTATTCTGCAATGAAAGTTGCTGAATTAAAAGAAATAGCTGCATCTAAAAATATAGATGTAACTGGTATGAAAAAAGCAGATATTGTTGCTGCATTAGAAAAATAATCATATTAGTGGATTTATTTGCCTAGTGCCTACGGGTGACAAATTGTTAGAAACTAATAGAAGAAAAAACGAAAAGGAGATTTTACAATGAGTGTTGTATCAATGAATTATTTATTAGAAGCTGGTGTTCAATTTGGACATCAAAAAAGACGTTGGAATCCTAAGATGAAACAATATATTTATACATCTAGGGATGACATTTATATTATCGATTTACAAAAAGCAGTTAAGTGTTTAGAAGATGCTTATGAAGCAATGAAAGAAATAGCTAGCAATGGTGGACAAGTACTATTTATAGGTACTAAGAAACAAGCTCAAGAAGCTGCTAAAGAATGTGCTGAAAGAGTTGGAATGTATTATGTTAATACAAGATGGCTTGGTGGTACATTAACTAACTTTAGAACAATTAGATCTAGAGTTACTAGAATGGAAGAAATTGAAAAACAAGAAGAAGATGGAACTTTTGAAGCATTACCTAAAAAAGAAGTAATTAAGATTAGAAAAGAATATGCTAAATTAGTTAATAATTTAAGTGGTATTCGTAATATGACTAAATTACCTCAAGCTTTAGTTATTGTTGATCCTAAGAAAGAAGAAAATGCAATTAAAGAAGCTAGAATATTAGGAATTCCTGTATTTGGTATTGTAGATACTAACTGTGATCCTGATATGGTAGATTATGTTATTCCTGGTAATGATGATGCTATTAGAAGTGTTAAATTATTATTTGGAGTTTTAACTAATGCTATTGCAGAAGTTAATGGTAATGAAGTAATTGATTATATTTCTGAAGATGAAAAATCTAAAGATCAAGAAGAAGTAGAAGAAAATGTTAAGAGTGAAAATACTCCTAATAAAGAAGAAAAGAAAGCTCCTAAAGCTAAAAAAGTTGAAAAAGAAGTTAATGAAGAAAAAGAAGAAGTTGAAGTAAAAGAAGAAAAGGAAGAAACTGAAGAAACAGAAGATCTTTCTAAAGTAACATTAGCTGATTTAAAAGCTAGAGCTAAAGAAGCTGGAGTTAAAGGTTATTCAACTATGAAAAAGGTTGAATTAATCGAAGCCTTAAGTAAGTAATTATTAGGAAGATTTATATCTTCCTTTTATTATTAATTTTTTATATAATATTATGTGTAGAAGGAGATTAAAAAATGATTAAAGCAAGTGATGTTAAAGAATTAAGAGAAAAAACTGGTGCTGGTATGATGGATTGTAAGAAAGCACTTACTGAAGTAGACGGAGATATGGAAAAAGCTATTGACTGGCTAAGAGAAAAAGGAATTGCTAAAGCTGAAAAGAAAGCTTCTAGAATTGCTGCTGAGGGTTTAGCAACTGTTAAAGTTGATGGAAATAAAGCTGTTATATTAGAAGTTAACTGTGAAACAGATTTTGTTGCAAGTAATGAAAATTTCACAGGATTTATTGATGAATTAGCAGAAGCATTATTAAAGAATAATCCAAAAGATATGGATGAAGCTAATGCATTAGATCTAGGTGGAGAAACAGTTAGTGAAAGAATTATTAGTTTAACTGCTAAAATTGGAGAAAAATTATCTTTTAGAAGATTTGAAGTTGTTGAAAAGAATGATGATGAAATTTTTGGTAGTTATCTACATTTAGGTGGAAAAATTGCTAGTTTAGTTGTTTTAAACGGTGGAAATGATGAAGTTGCTAAAGATGTTGCTATGCAAGATGCAGCTATGTCACCTGTAGGAGTAACTCGTGAAGATATTCCTGAAGAAATGGTTGAAAGAGAAAAAGAAGTTATTAAAGAACAAATTAAAAATGATGAAAAGAATGCTAAGAAGCCAGAAGATGTTATTGAAAAAATGGCTGTTGGTAAATTAAATAAATTCTATAAAGAAGTTTGCTTAGTTGAACAAGAATTTATTAAAGATTCATCTTTAACTATTGAAAAATATTTAGAAAGTAATAAAGCAACTATTGTTAAAGCTTGCAGATATGCTGTTGGAGAAGGAATTGAAAAGAGACAAGAAGATTTTGCTAGTGAAGTAATGAGTCAAATTCAAAACGCATAGGAGTTTTTATGAAAAAACTATTAATTCTTTTATTTATTAGTTTAATAATTATTACAGGTTGTTCTTCTATTAAAGTAAGTAATAAAAGTAGAATGGATGATAATGAGAAATTTTCAGTTGAATATAATGTTTCTAAGAAAAATCCATTTAAATATGCTAGAGTACATGATGTAATTGATTTATTAAGTGATGGTACAGGTATTGTTTACTTTGCTGATAGTGATGATGAGAAGAGTCTTTATTATACTGAGTTAATACTTGATACATTAAACTCTAGTGAATTAAATGAAATTTATTATTATAATCCTAGTAATATTAAAGAAAATAATACTAAAAATTATAAAGAAATTATTACTATTTTAGAAGATTATTTACCTGAAGATAATGATTCTAATGTGTATTTAGATATACCTAATTTAATATTTGTTAAAAATGGTAAAATTATTGGTCATACTTATATTGATTCTAAATATGATATGGATGATTTATTAGAAGAAAAAGCAAAAAAGAAATTAATAAAAGAATTGAAAAAGATGATTGAAGATTATAAAAGTGCTTAATGCACTTTTTTATTTAAAATTAATAATTTTTATTATATAATTATGGTGAGGTGTAATTATGAGTCAAATATTAGAAAATAGTAAGAAAGATATGGATAAAACTATTGAAACATTAAATCATAGGTTTGCTACTGTTAGAGCTGGTAGAGCTAATCCTTCAAGTCTTGATGGTGTAATGGTTGAGTATTATGGTACTCCAACTCCTTTAAAGAGTTTAGCAACTATTACTGTTCCTGAAGCTAGAATTTTACAAATTAAACCTTTTGATAAGCATTCTTTAGGTGATATTGAAAAAGCTATTGTTGCTGCTAATTTAGGATATAATCCTTCTAATGATGGAGAAACTATTAGAATAGTTATTCCACAATTAACTGAAGAAAGAAGAGAAGAATTAGTTAAACAAGTTAAGAAATTAGCTGAAGAAGAAAAGATTGCTATTAGAAATATTAGAAAAAATGCTATGGATGATATTAAAGAAGAAGCAGAAAATGAAGATGAACAAGATAGATTAGAAAAACAATTACAAGATCAAGTTAATGAATATAATAAAAAGATTGAAGAAGAATTAAAGAAGAAGGAAGAAGAGTTAAGAACAGTATAAAATCCTTGTATTATTTAATATTTGTGATAAAATACATATATCGACTTTGATTAAGGAGTAGTAGAAAATGTAGCTTATTAGAGAGTCTATGGTTGGTGAAAATAGATTAAGTAAGTTTTTGAATTCGCCTTAGGAGTTCTTATTAATAGTAAGCGTTATTCGCGTTAAGAATTAGAGTGTATAGTAAACGACTATAAATTAAGGTGGTACCACGCTTTTGCGCCCTTAAATTATAGTCTTTTTTTTTGTAGGGGGTGTAATTATAAAAAAGAAAAGAGTATTGTTTGATTTTGATGGAACATTAATAGATAGTAAATATACTCATGAAGGTGATTTATTTAGAAGTAATTTATCAGAAGAAGAGTTTAATAGATTAGATGTTAATGAAATATTACTTGATTATGAAGAAACTTTTTATAGATATGATATTAATCAATTTGTTGAGTTTGCTAGATACAAATATAATATTAACTTTACTGAAAAATTAATTAGAGAATGGATTAATCTTGGAGATGATTATGATTCTAAATTATTTCCTGATACTATTGAAACTTTAGAATATCTAAAACATAGAAATTGTAGTATGGTTATTTGTTCTAATTGGTTTACAGAAGCTCAGGTAAGAAGAGTAAATGAATTTGGGTTATCTGGTTATTTTGATGATATACGTGGAGGAGATTTTGTTCTTAAGCCTAATAGAGATGCATTCTTAGGTTGTATTGGTGAATTTAGTATAGATGAATGTATTATGATAGGTGATAGTTATTATAAAGATTATGTAGGACCTTTAAGTATTGGAATGGATGCAATATACGTAAATAGAAAAAATGATAATAAAGGTGGAATAAAACAATTAAAGAAGATAAAGGAGATTTTATAATGATAGATGATGTAAAAAAAGAATTAGAAAAAGATCTTAAAGAAGTTAATGATTTAAAAGAATTAAATGAATTAAAGATTAAATATTTAAGTAAGAATGGATTAATTACTAAATTGAATAGTTCTATTAAAGATATTGATCCTAGTGAAAGAGCTGAATTTGGTAAGAAGGTAAATGAAGTTAAAGTATTATTTAATGACTTTTATGATAAAACTAAAGATAAATTAGAAAAAGAAGAATTAAATAAGAAATTAATTGAAGATAGTGTTGATGTTACTTTACCTGCTACTAAAGTTAGACAGGGTAGTCCTAATATCGTTGAAAAACTAATTGAAGAAGTTGAAGAGGTTTTTCTTAATATGGGATATGATGTAGTAGATGGGCCTGAAGTTGAATTAGATAAATATAACTTTGAAATGTTAAATATTCCTAAAGGACATCCTGCTAGAGATGCTCAAGATACTTTCTATATTGAAGGTGATGAATTATTACTTAGAAGTCAAACTTCTCCTGTACAAGTTCGTACTATGTTAGAAGGTAAGGGAGTAGAACCTATTAGAATGATTTGTCCTGGAAAAACATATCGTAGAGATGATGATGATGCATCTCACTCACATCAATTTATGCAAATAGAAGGATTAATTGTTGATAAAAATATTTCTTTATCTGATTTAAAAGGAACTATGGATGTAATATTTAAAAGATTATTAGGAGAAAAGACTGAAACTAGATTCCATCCAAGTTATTATCCATTTACTGAACCTAGTGTTGAAGTTGATGTTACTTGTTCAAACTGCAAAGGAAAAGGTTGTGGTGTTTGTAAACATAGTGGTTGGGTAACTGTTGTTGGAGCAGGAGTTGTTCATCCTGATGTACTTAGAATGAGTGGATATGATCCTAGTATTTGGAGTGGATTTGCATTTGGATTTGGAGCAGAAAGACTTGCTATGATGAAATATGATATCAATGATATTAGAGTATTCTATAATACTGATTTAAGAGAAGTAAATACATTTGATAGGGAGGATGAAGAGTAATGATAAGTCTTAATTGGGTAGCTGATTATATTGATATATCTGATCAAGAACCAAAAGAACTTGCTAGAAAAGTTACTGAAGCAGGTATCAATGTAGAAGCAGTAATTACTCATCATATAGATAATTTAGTTATTGGTGAGATTAAAACAGTTGAAGATCATCCTGATAGTGATCATCTACATGTATGTATGGTAGATATTGGTAATAAAGAATTGCAACAAATTGTATGCGGTGCTCCTAATGTTAGAGAAGGTTTAAAAGTAATAGTTGCATTGCCTGGAGCAGTATTACCAGGAGACTTTGAAATAAAGAGAAGTAAGATTCGTGGAGTAGAATCTAATGGTATGATTTGTGCTCTATTTGAATTAGGATTAGAAGAAAAAACTGATGAAACTTATGCAAAAGGAATTACTGAATTAGATGATGATGCTAAAGTTGGAAAAGATCCATTAGCTTATTTAGGATTAGATGACACTTTATATGATTTAGATGTTCATAAACATAGAAATAATGACTGTTATTATCATATTGGATTTGCTTATGAAATTGCTTGTATTTTAAATAGAAAAGTTAAATTACCTGAATTAAAATTTAAAACTATTAAAGATAAAATAGATGATTATTTCAAATTAGAAATTAAAACTGAAAGATGTCCTTATTACATGGCTCGTGAAGTTAGAGATGTAGTTATTAAAGAAAGTCCTGATTTTATCAAAAAGAGACTTCTTGCTGCTGGAATGAGACCTATTAATAATGTTGTAGATATTTCTAATTATGTAATGCTTGAGTTTGGTCAACCACTTCATTTCTTTGATAAAGATAAATTAGGCGATAAGATTTTAGTTAGAGATGCTAAAGACGGGGAAAAGATTATTACATTAGATGGAAAGGAAAGAGAACTAGACTCTAATGATATTGTTATTACTGATGGTAAAAAGCCAGTATGTATTGCCGGAGTAATGGGTGGACAAAATACTGAAGTAGATGAAAATACTAAAAATTTATTAATTGAATCAGCTATATTTGATGCTGTTAGTATTAGAAACACTTCTAAGAAATTAAATCTTCCAAGTGAAGCATCAATTAGATATGGAAAAGGATTATGTTCTGAATATACTGAAATGGCTAGTAAGAGAGCTGTTTCATTACTTGAAGAATATGCTGATGGAAAAGTAGTTGATAGTTTTGTACTAGTAGACAATATTAAACATGAGAAAAGAGAAATTGAATTTGTAGCAGATGATGTTAATAAAATACTTGGAATGCATATTAGTGAAGAAGATATGTGTAAGGAATTAGAAAGATTAGATTTTCCTTATAAATTAAAAGATCATAAGTTTGTTGCAACTATTCCTGCTAGAAGATTAGATATTGAGCCTTATGTTAATGATATTGCTGAAGAAATAGGTAGACTTTATGGATATAATAATTTAGAGTCTACACTACCTCAAGTGGCTACTAGAAGAGGTAGATATATAGGAGATGTAAAATATAGAAAGTTAGTATCTAAGAGACTTAGATCATTAGGATTAAATGAAGTTAAGACTTATACATTAGTTAGTCCTACTATGGCAGACATGTTTAAATATGAAGATGTTAAACATGTAGTACTTCCTAATCCAATGAGTGTAGATAAAAGTGTTATTAGAACTACATTAATTCCATCATTATTAAATACTTATTCATATAACAAAGCTCGCGGAGTAGAAGATGTATTTATTTATGAAATTGCTAAAACATATAATGATAAGTATGATGAAATATCTAAAGTGAGTGGCTTGGTTAAAGGTAATTATTTACATGGATTAAAACAAAATATTAAAGCAGATTTCTTCTATGTAAAAGGAATTATTGAAAATCTTCTTGATTATATGGGATATAATTCTAGATATACATTTAAGAAGAGTAGTTATGATGATTTTCATCCTGGTGTATGTGCAGATATCATAATAGATAATAAAAAAATTGGTGTTATAGGTAGAGTTCATCCTAATATAGAAAAAGAAGAAGTATATGTTTTTGAATTAAATTTAGACTCTTTATATGGAAGAACTAATCAATTAAAATACAAAGAAGCATTTAAATATCCTTCTATAGAAAAAGATATGGCTTATATTTTAGATAAAGATGTTCAAGTAGGAGATGTAATTTCAACAATTAAAAAAGCTTCTAGTAAAATACTACAAGAAGTAGGAGTATTTGATTTATATGAAGGTGACAAAATAGATAGTAATAAGAAGAGTGTTGCATTTAATCTTTTATATAATGGAATTGATAGAACTCTTACTGATGAAGAAGTTATGGATGACTTTAACAAAATAGTTTCTAAAGTTGTTGAAAAGTTCAAATGTGAATTAAGAGACAAATAGAATAACTACACAAATTTTGTGTAGTTTTTTTATTTTATTTATGTTAATATTTTAATAGGTGATAATATGAGTGAGTATAGAGCTTACAATGGTAAGATAGATTATGATGTTGATATGTGGAGTAATGGAGATATGTATAAGAGTCAATATGATTCTCAAAGAGTATATACAAATAATATTATTTCTAGTAATACTCAAAATACTTATACTGTAAGAGATACTACAGTTGATGATCAATTTGAAGAACAAACTCAAACTATTGAAAGATATATATCTGCTATGGAGCAATTAGAAGAAGAAACTACTCAAACTCAAGATACTGTTCAAGAGACAACTCAAAGTGAACAAGCTGCTCAGGTACAACAGACACAACAAGTTGCACAGCAAACTGCTCAAGTACAACAAACACAACAAGTTGCACAGCAAACTGCTCAAGTACAACAAACACAGCAAGTTGCACAGCAAACTGCTCAAGTTCAACAAACACAACAGGTTGCACAACAGACTCCTCAAGTACAACAAACGCAGCAAGTTGCACAACAACAGGCTCAAGTACAACAAACACAACAATATACTACTAATCAAGTACAAAGTTTGTATGATGAACAAGTAAATCAATCATTTAATGATATTGAAGTATTAAGTTAGAATTAGTAATTATTTATTACTAATTCTTTTTATGTTAAAATAATGTTGGTGGATAATATGCAATTTAAGATTAACAATGAAATATATGATGTAGTTATTATAAGAAAAAGAACAACTAGAAATACTTATATTAGAGTTAAAGAAGATATGAAAATATATGTAACTACTAATACTTTTACACTTAATATGTTTATAAAAGATTTATTAGAAAGATCATATAATGAAATAGCTAAAATGATAGAGAATCAAAAAAGAAAAAATAGTAATAATGATGGTTTCTATTATTTAGGTAAAAGATATAATGTTGTTTATAAAGATGTTAGAGGCGTTAAATTAGATGAAGATAATTGTTATATGAAAGAAGGATATGACGTAGATACTTTCTATAAGAAAGAAGCTTCAAAATTATTCAAAGAAAAATTAGAAGAAAATTATAATAAATTTACTCGTAAAATACCTGAACCTACTTTGAGAATTAGAAAAATGAAAACTAGGTGGGGTGTTTGTAATGTTAGAACACATGTTATTACTCTAAACTTAGAACTTATAAAGAGAGATCCTAAATATTTAAATTATGTAATTATGCACGAGTTGTCTCATTTAATACATGGTGATCATTCTAGAAGATTTTGGAATTTAGTTGAAGAAAATTGTCCTGGCGCTAAAAAGATTGGAAAAGAAATGAAGGAGTTTTTATGATAAGTAGTGTGAATAATAAAATTATTAAAGAATATTCTAAGCTAAAAGAGAGAAAATATAGAAAGACTTCTAAATATTTTTTAGTAGAAACATATCATTTAGTAGAAGAAGCTTATAAAGCAGGAAGATTAAAAGAAGTATTTGTTTTAACTGATGGAATATATTCAATTGATGTAAATATAACTGTAGTTAGTTTAGATGTTATGAAGAAATTATCATCTACTAATACTCCTCCTAATATAATTGGAGTAGTTGAAAAGAAATCTTCTAATGAAATTATTGGTAATAAAATATTACTTATTGATCGTGTGCAAGATCCAGGTAATTTAGGAACTATTATTAGAAGTAGTTGTGCTTTTAATGTAGATACTATTGTTATATCTGAAGATTCAGTTGACTTATATAATCCTAAAGTAATTAGAAGTGCCGAAGGAATGATGTTTCAAATTAATATTGTTACTAAGGATTTAGTTAAAGTAATTAAAAATTTAAAAGAAAAAGGATTTATTATTTACGGTACTGATGTTATTGATGGAATTAATCCTAGAAAATTAGATAATGAAGCTAAGAGTAAGTTTGCGATAGTTATGGGTAATGAAGGTAATGGACTTAGTTATGATGTACATGCTGCTTGTGATAAATTCTTATATATTCCTATGAATGAAAAAACTGAGAGTTTAAATGTAGGAGTTGCTGCATCAATTATTTTATATGAAATGAGTTGTTTAGATGAATAAAGTATATATAGGTAAAATTGTTAATACTCATGGTATTAAAGGAGAACTTAGAATAAGAAGTGATTTTCCTTATAAAGATAAGGTATTTGTTATAGGTAATAATTTAATAATTGATGATAAAGAATATAATATTAAAAGTTATCGTAAACATAAAACTTTTGATATGGTCTTTTTAGATGATTATCATGATATTAATGAAGTTTTGTTTTTAGTTGGAAAAAAAGTATATTTTGATAGAGATTTATTACAATTAAATGATAACGAAATAACAGACGAAGAATTAATTTGCTATAAAGTAATTACTAATGATGGTAGAAGTGGTATAATACTAGAAATATTTTCTACAGGTAAAAATAATAAATTAATTAGAATTAAATTAGATAAAGAAATATTAGTTCCTTATAATGAAGAATTTATTTCTATTGATAAATCTAATAAAACTATTACTGTAAATTTAATAGATGGGATGTAATAATATGAAAATAGATATTTTAACACTATTTCCAAATATGTTTGATGGTGTGTTTACTGAGTCTATAATTAAAAGAGCTGTTGATACTGAAAAAGTAGAAATTAATCTTATTAATTTTAGAGATTATACAGATGATCCTCATAATAAGGTAGATGATACGCCTTATGGTGGAGGAGCTGGTATGGTTTTAGCATGCCAACCTATATTTGATTGTGTTAAATCTATTAGAACAGATGATTCTAAAGTTATATTACTTACTCCTAGTGGAGTTCCTTATAAACAAAAAATGGCTTATGATTTATCACATGAGAAACATTTAATTCTTATTTGTGGACATTATGAAGGATTTGATGAGAGAATTAGATCTATTTGTGATTTAGAGATAAGTATAGGTGATTATGTATTAACTGGTGGAGAAGTACCTGCGATGGTGTTGGTTGATTCTATTACTAGATTATTACCGGGAGTAATAAATGAACAAAGCTATTTAGAAGATTCGTTTTCTTCCGGAGATAAATATTTATTAGATTATCCTACATATACTAAACCTAGAGTATATGAGGGGATGGAAGTTCCTGAAGTTTTACTTTCAGGGGATCACAAAAAAATAGAGGAGTTTAGAAAAGAAGAGAGTATTAGACGTACAAAAGAAGTTAGACCTGATTTACTGGGGGATGATTAATCTGTATAAGTTAGATAAAAGTAAACATAAATTAAAAAATATCAATTATGACAATGAAGATGTTTATAGTTATATTTTACCTTCTCGTAAAAGTTTTCATGTAGAAGGAGAAGAAATAGAAAATATTATTTTATATGATAAGAAGTTAGGTCATCCTTTTGTATCTAGAGTAGTAAATCATAAATTTAATAAATTAATAAATGAATTAATGGATCTATTATTAAGTGATGAAGATGATGATGGAGATATTTATAAAATATGCTTAGATAGAGTAGAAAAGTTTAGATTAATGATCAAAATTAAATATAGACATTTCTTAAAGAAAAAAGAATTAGAGGCAATGGGTAAAAAATTGAAGCTAATTCAAAAAGAGGCTGAAAATAGATTAATAAGCATAAATGATAAAAAAATAAGTAAAAGTACAAGTAAAGGTAAATAATAATTTTATTTTTAAAATATTATGATATAATTTAAGGTAGATAGGGTTACTGGTTAGGAGTGATTATATGGCAAATAGTGAACTTAATAAGAAAAAGAAAAAAAATAGTTATAAGAAAACTTCTAATAAGACTAGTAAAAGTCGTAGTAAAAAGAAGAATACTAAAAAGAATTATCCTTATAGTAGAAGTAAGAAAACTCAAAATACTAAAACACAAAATGCTAAGAAGAGAACTACTAAGTTAGATAATAATGTTTCTATTAAAGTTGATGATAAGCTAGAGAAACTTAATTATAGTATTCTTGATGAAAATATTAATAATGATTACAAGAAAAATAAAGTTCAAAGTAGTCGTAAAATAAAGACTGATTTTAAAGATGATATTGATGTAGAAACTTTAAAAGATGAAAAATTAGAAGTTGTTATTGAAGATATTCCTAATGATGTAATTAACTTTGATGATGAGACTCCTGCTGAAATTGAAGAAAAAGAAGATCTTGAAACTGTTGATGCTGATGTTCAAATAGATGAAGAACTAGATAGTTTCATTACTAATAATGAAGATACAGAAGAAATTAACAAATTAATTGAAGCTATTGATATTGATGAAGATGAAGTTGAAAAATTAGAAGATGATGATTTAGAAGAAAAAGATAGTGAATCAATAGATGATAATGATCAAGAAAAAGAAGAAAAAACTGAAACTATAGAAGAAAATCGTTCTGAAGAAAAAGAAGAAAAAACTGAAACTGTAGAAGAAAATCATTCTGAAGAAAAAGAAGATAGTAAATCTATAGCTGAGATTGATGCAGAAGAAGTTAATAAATTAATAGATGAAATTGATAAAACTGATGAGGAAGAAGAACCTGAAGTTGAAATAGCTGAATTACTTGAAAGTGAAGATATTTCTGAAGATGAATTAGAAGTATTAGATACTCCTTCTTCTGACGAGAAACTTACTGAAGAATTAGACGAAGTTACAGAAGATATTACAGAAGAAAAAGAAAAAGAAGAGAATAAAGTTATTAGAATTCCATTAGATTTGGTTAAGAAGTATGAAGAGAGTTTAGAAGATGTTTTAGAAGAAGAACCTATAATCAAAGATAATGGTGAAATATTAACTGAAGAATCTGATGAAACTGATACAGAAGATGTTGATGTTCTTAGCATAGAATCTGATGAAGATCATTCCGGAGTGGATGAGTCTACTAGTGAGAGAATAGAAGCAGAAGATGTACATAATGTTAGTATGACTGAGAATAAAGAAGATATCTTAGAAAGTACTAAGATTATTGAAGATTCTTTTGATGATTCTAAAGAAAGAGCAAAAGAGATTTATTCTCATTTAGAAGATGAAGAAGTTAGTTCAGTTAATAATGAAGATAAAGGATATAGAAGATTTATATTAAGATTAATAATATTAATATTAATTTTATTATTATCAATATTCTTTATAATAAATTTTTCTATAAAATATATTAATGATAGTAATGTTAAAGATGTTAATTATTATGAATCTAGTTCCATTAAATATACATTATGTACACAAGGTAATTGTGTAGAAGATACTGAGATTCATGGATATAATGATAGTGTTAGTGCTACATTTGGATACAAGTCTAAATTTGATGAAGATATTTCATATAATATGAATTATAGTATTGTATCTTTATTTGAAATAGTTGATCCTGAATCAAAAGATGTTGTATTTAAGGATGAAGAGAATGTTTTAACAAAAGAAATTGAAGCTGTTAAAACTGATGAATTAAAGTTTAGTCAAGATGTAGATTTTTCACTAACTAAGTTTAGAGAAGACCTTTCAAAATATAATGAAGGGAAAGATAAAACTTATTTAGGTTATGTAAAATTAATAATGTATACTAGTGGTATTAATGATAAAAAGCAAGTTGCATTGTTAGATATTCCATTACAAGATGATTTATTAAAGAAAAAAGTAGTTTCATACAATACAGGAGATGCTACTGTTACTATTAGTAATAAGAATGATAGTGGAGTTATATATGTATGTCTAATGATAATATCATTATCAATAGTAATTGGATCTTGTATAGGATTAATTGTATTATTAAATACTTCAAGTGATGATGAAGACTAATTTAGTCTTCTTTTTTTTATAAATTTATTTGCACATATTGATATTTTGTGTTATAATTTAACTTGTCAATTAAGCAGTAATCCGCTTTTATTTATATATTATGATTACATTAATGCATGAATTTCTAGAAAGGAGAACTTATATGAACGTTATTGACAAGATTAATGCTAAACAACTTAATCCAAATGTTCCTGAATTTAGAGTTGGTGATACTGTTAAAGTAGATGTTAAGATCATTGAAGGTAAAAGAAGTAGAATCCAAACTTATGAAGGAATTGTAGTATCTAAAAAAGGTGGAAGCGTTACTGAAACATTCACTGTTAGAAAAATGTCTAGTGGTGTTGGAGTAGAAAGAACTTTCCCTGTACACTCTCCTAAGATTGCTAAAATAACAGTAGTTAGAAAAGGTAAGGTTAGAAGAGCTAAGTTAAACTTCTTAAAGGATATGGTTGGTACATATCGTATAAAAGAAAGAGGTCAACAATAAAAATAAGGTTTAATACCTTATTTTTTTATGTTATAATTTTATTATGAAAAATGAAAAGTTTAAGAAATTTATTAAAGATTATTTACCTTATATATTAATTATAGTAGTAGTTCTATTAATTAAGAGATTTGTAATATCTCCTGTTAATGTAGTTGGAGATTCTATGTATCCTACATTACATGATGGTTATGTTATGTTATTAGATGAAATATATTATAAATTTGATAAATTAGATAGATTTGATATAGTTGTTATTAAATATAAGGATAGTAGTGGAAAGAGTGAATTGATAATTAAGAGAGTTATTGGTTTACCTGGTGATACTGTTAGTTATGATAAAGGAAAACTTTATATAAATGGTAAATATATTAAAGAAAAGTTTAGTCATGCTGAGACGAAAGATTTTGGACCTGTGACATTAGATGATGATGAATATTTTGTTATGGGTGATAATAGAACAGTAAGCTTAGATAGTAGATATATTGGACCTATAAAGACAAAAGATATTAGAGGAAGAACTATTATTTCTATATATCCGTTTAATAAATTTGGTAAAAGTGATTATTAATCACTTTTTTTATGTTATAATTATTATAGGAGGAGATACAATGACAAATGCTATAGTAGCAATTATAATCGGAGCAATTGCTGGTTGGTTAGCTAGTATTATTATGAAAACAAAGGGAGGACTACTTAGAAATATCATTTTAGGTGTTATTGGTGGAGTAGTTGGTTCTTTTGTATTAGGTTTAGTTGGTATTAGTGGATCTGGATTTATTGGAAATATATTAGTTTCTTTAGCAGGAGCAATCATTGTTGTTGCGATAGGAAAAGTTATTTTGAAATAATCATTTTAAGATATTAAAGGCTAGAATTATTCTAGTCTTTTTTATGTTATAATAGTCTAGGAATATTTTATAGGTAGGTGTTAATATGCAAATATTAGATGGAAAAACTTATAGATTAGAATTATTAGAAGAATATAAGAAAATAATTGAAGAAGAAAATCTTGATATTAGATTAGATATTATAAAAATAGGAGATGATCCTTCTTCTATTCAATATATAAAAAATAAATTAAAATATACTGAAATGGTAGGTATTAAATCAGTACTTCATGAATTAGATGAGAATACTAGTGAAGATGAGATTATTAAACTTATAAAAGAACTTAATGAAAATGATGAAGTAACTGGTATTATATTACAAAGTCCTATTCCACAAGGTAGAGATGCTTTTAATAGATGTGCTCTAGAAATTGCATTTAGTAAAGATGTTGATGGTTTTGGTAAAGATAATATTTATAATTTATATATGAATAAAGAAACAATACTTCCTTGTACTGTCATAGGTATTATTAAATTACTAGAGCATTATAATATTAATTTAGATGGTGCTAGTGTTACTATTGTTGGTAGAGGAAATATTGTTGGGAAACCACTTTCTATTGCGATGACTAATAGAAATGCTACTGTAACAATGTGCCATTCTCATAGTGAGCCATTAGAAAAATATACGAAAGATGCAGATATTATAGTATCAGCATGTGGATGTGGTAGACTTATTAAAAAAGACATGGTTAAAGATGGATTTGTTGGAGTAGATGTAGGAGTTAGTTTTATTGATGGTAAGCAGGTAGGAGACTTTGATGAATCAGCATATGATAAAGCAAGTTATATTACTATGCCTACTGGTGGAGTCGGTCCTATGACTATTTCAATGATTATTAATAACCTTATAAATCTAAAGAAAAATTCAGATAATTAAGAGATTACTTTACATATAATGACTTACACTTGTCATATAATTTGTGTCTAGTCTCTTTTTTTTTTCTAATATTTAGTTTATACTCTAAGTAGTATTTTAAGATATAGGAGTTTGTTAATATGTCTAAGAAAAGTTTATTGTATATTATTATAATTATTTTTGTTCTAACTAGTGGATTCTTTTTAGCTAGTAATTACAAATCTAGTATTGAAATGAAAAGTAGAGGAGAAAATATCGTTCCTAGTGTAAAAGATGTTGAAGATATTAAACAGCCTCAAATCGAATTTAAAATGGATATGAATACTAATGCTGAATGTTTGAACGTTGATCAAAGTGCTCCTTATTTATGTTCAGGAGAGAATGGTGATTATTGTTGTGATGCTTCAACTTATTGTACATCTCTTGGTGGCGTTTATAATAGTGCTAATGGAGTTTGTTACAATTCTCAAGATGAGTTGACTTGTGAATCTACAGGAAATGTTTGGACGGAAAATGGATGTAAGAGTCAAGAACAAATCAATTGTGAAAATGATGGAAATGTATGGACAGCAAGTGGATGCAAGAGTCAAGAACAAATCAATTGTGAAAATGATGGAAATGTATGGACAGCAAATGGATGCAAGAGTCAAGCACAAATCAATTGTGAAAATGATGGAAATGTATGGACAGCAAGTGGATGCAAGAGTCAAGCACAAATCAATTGTGAAAATGATGGAAATGTATGGACAGCAAATGGATGCAAGAGTCAAGCACAATATACTTGTGAAAGTGCAGGAAATATTTGGTTTGAAAATTATAATAGATGTGCTGAGCCTAATTCTAATTCATATTGCCAATTGTCAAATAATAATAATTCTAATTATGTATATGTAAGTCAAAATGGTAGTTGTATGGATAAAACAACTACAGCATATTGTGTAGTTGTAAATGGAGATAATAATTATGTTTATGTAACTCAAAACAATAGTTGTATGAGTAAAGTTACTGATTCATATTGTGCTGTTGTAAATGGAAATAATAATAATTTTGTTTATGTTACACAAAAAAGTAGATGTATGGATAAAACAACTGATACTTATTGTTCAGCTATAAATGGAGATAATTCTAACTTTATTTATGTTCCTGAGCAAAGTAAGTGTATGAATAATAAAACAGATGCTTATTGTATAGCAACTAGAGGAACTCATTTTAGTGGTGGTGGATGTAGATCAAATGCTGATGAGTGTGTAGCTTTGGAAGGAACTGGTGCTAAATATAGAGGTGAGGCTAATGAAAAGTATTCTTCAGGTAAATGTGATTCTTTAGCTGATCAATGTTCTCGTCAAGGTAAAGTATTATATGGTGGTGTTTGTAAAACTCATCAAGAAATGTGTGAAATAAGAAAAGGTAAATGGAAAAACGGAACTTGTATATCTAATAATAATGGTGGAAACGGAGTTTCAGGTAAGACATCTAATAAAGATAATAATAAAGAAGATAATCCAAAGACAGATGATGTTATTGGAACTGATGCTACATTATCTAACATAATATTAAGTAGTGGACGTTTAATGTTTACTCCAGGTACACTTGATTATAGAGTAGAAGTTTCTAGTAATGTAGAATCTATCACTATTGAACCTGTTACTACTGATCCTGATGCTACATTTGTAGTAAATGGTGATACTAAATTAAAACCTGGTGAAAATCCATTTACTATTGTTGTAACTGCAGAAGATGGTAAAGCTACTCTTACATATAATGTAATAATTGTTAGAACTGATAGAATCTTATCAAGTAATTCTAAGGCAAGCTTAATTGAAATAGCTAATCATGAAATTAATTTTGATAAAGATCAAACTGATTATGAAGTTGATTTAACTATAGATGAAGATGAATTAGATATTAAAGTTACTGCTGAAGATAATTTATCAATTACTGAGATTTTAGGTAACGAAGGTTTACAAAATGGTGATATTGTTACTGTTAAGTTAACTGCTGAAGATGGTTCTTATACAGTATATGCTATTAAAGTTAATAAAGAAGAACCTTTCAATATTAAAGATTATATACCTTATATAATTGCTGGTGTTGCTGGATTATTATTAATAATAGTTGGTGCTGCAATATTAAGAGGTAGAAAATCAAATGATAGTGAAGAAGAGGAAGAATTTGACAGTAAAAAAGATAAAATAAAAGATAAATCAAAAGATGATGTTAAAGATGACTTCAAAATGAAATCAAAAGATTAAAGATTACTTTATAGTAATCTTTTTTTATGTGTTATAATTTTATTATAAGGAGGAAGTTATGAGACCTACTGTGATGGAAGTTAATTTGTCAGATTTTAAATATAATATTAATAGTATTAAGAAATATATAAATAGTGATGTTTTATTAATGCCTGTTATTAAAGCTAATGGGTATGGAACTTATCTTAATTTAAGTACTATTTTAGATGAGTTTAAAATAGTTTGTGTAGCTTTAGTGGATGAAGGTATTTTATTAAGAGAAAAAGGGTATAAAGGAGATATCTTAGTTATTAATCAACCTGATATTAGTGAAATTGATGAGATTTTTAAATATAAATTAATTATTGGTTTAAGTGATGAAAAATTTCTAGAAGAAATGGTTAAATTTGATGATAAGTTTAGAGTACATATAGAAGTTGATACTGGTATGGGTAGAACTGGTATTAGAGATTTGAGTTTAGTAAATAAATTAAAGAATTGTCCTAATATAATTGTTGAAGGAATTTATTCACATCTTAGTAGTGCAGATAATGATGTAGAATTTACTGATAATCAAATTAAATTGTTTAATGAATATGTTGAAAAAATTAAAGATATATTTCCTGATATTAAATATATTCATTTAGCAGCTTCTAATGGTATTATTAATTATCCAACATCTTATTATAATGCTGTTAGGGTTGGTATTATTATGTATGGTTATGAATCTTTTAGTGGTTGCTTAGAAAAATTAGATTTAAAGCCTATTTGTAAATTAAAAAGTAAGATTACATTTTTAAAGGAAGTTGATGAAGGTACTCCTATAAGTTATAATCATGATTTTATTACTAAGAGAAAGTCTCATATTGCGACAATTCCTATAGGTTATGCTGATGGTTTAAGAAGAGCTTTGAGTAATAGGGGTCATGTTGTAATTAATGGAAACTTATGTCCTATTGTTGGTAAAGTATGTATGGATTCTATTATGGTTGATGTTTCTGATATAGAATGCAAATTAGGGGATGAAGTATATATTTGGGATAATGATCTAATAAAAGTAGAAGATATTGCGAAAGAGTGTAATACTATTAATTATGAAATAATTTCTACTATTTCATCAAGAGTTCCTAGAGTTTTTATTCGTTAATAATTGTTTTGTTAATGGTGATTTTATGAAGAAAGTTTATTATGAATCATTTTCTGATGAACTAGTAAAAAATAGTAATCAAGATTATAAATTAAAAGATAACTTTAAATGGATACATAATAATATTGTTTATAGTTTTTGTAGTTATATTGTATATTTATTTTTTGTTATTTTTGGTTTTATTTATTTAAAAATTTATTATAGAGTTAAATTTGTTAATAAAAAAGTTTTAAGAAAATATAAAAAGTATTATATATATTCTAATCATACTTTAGAAATGGGTGATCCTTTTATTCCTTTAGTTAGTAATTTTCCAAGGAGAAGTTTTACTTTAGTTAATCCTGCTAATTTAGGGGTTCCTATTATTGGAAAATTAGTTCCTATGGTAGGAGGTATTCCTATTCCTGATAATGTTCATGATATTGTAAAGATGAGAGATGGAATGAAATATCATCTTAATAAGAATAGGTGTATTGTGGTGTTTCCTGAAGCCCATGTATGGCCTTATTGTAATTTTATTAGAGATTTTCCTAGTACTTCATTTAGATTTCCTATAGAAGATGATGTTCCTACATTTGTTTATACTACTACTTTTAAAAAGACTAAGTTTAGAAAGATTCCTAAAGTAATTGTTAATATTAGTGGACCTTTTTATGGAGAGGGTAGTACAAATAAAGAAAAGGCTCATTCACTTCATGATCAGGTTTTTGAAGAAATGAATAAGAATATTACTAATTCTTATGAATATATTAAATATATAAAAAAATAGTCTTTTTTAGACTATTTTTTTAATCCTGCTATATCTGAATAATCAAATGTGTAATCTAATTTTTTGTTATATGCTTCTTCATAAGCTTTTACTTTTAATTCATAATCTTTTTTAGACATTTCTATACTATTTTGTCTAATTGATAGATTTTCATTTGGTTTTATTATGTCTAGTATATGTACTATGTATTTTAATTTATTGAAGTTTTTATCATCACTTATTCCTGTATCAACTAATTCTGTGAATAATGATATAACTGGTACATTTGCTTCACTAGCGAATTGATATGCTCCTCTTTTACAAGGTCTTGGTTTTCTATAATTATTCCACATTTCTTGTTCAGGATATATTAATATGAATTCATCTTTTTTTAATAAATTAAATAATTCAGGTTTAAACTTATCATTAAGATATGAAATAGTGTTTTTTAATGGAATTATATTTTGATGATTAATTATAAAATTTAGAGGTGGTTTTAAATCTAGATTAGATGCGACAGATACTATGTATAATTCTTTATTAAATTCTTTTTTTATTAATTCTTTTATTGGAATTGTATCTACAGGAGAATAGTGATTTCCTGTAATGATTGCGCCACCTTTAAAATCTTTTAATTTTTCTAAACCAACATATTCTATATTATTATATACATGCTTACAACTATTTCTTATTAATAATTCAGCTGCTTTTTTATCAACGTTATATTTAACTTTATTTTTCTTTTCTTTATAATAATTTTCAATTAATTTATCTATTTCTTCATCTGATAGAATTGGATCATCTATTGCGACATTACTATTTAGTTCATTTTCTTCAATTCTTTTTTTTATATTATCAATTATTTTCAAATCAGGATTCATAATCTTTTCTCTCTTCCTGATTCAAATACATTTTTAAAATTATCTTCTTTATTTTCTTTAGTTAATTCTTTTGCTCTTTTAATCATTATTAATAGATGAAATCTATCTATACTTTTCTTTAGACCAAATCTATTATATGATTTTCTTTCTCTCATTATTTCTTTTCTATATCCTGATGCATTTACATAATTCCAGAAATATTTATCATACATTACTTTGTAATGCCATGGTTTTAAGAATAAATTATAATGTATTATACCTGGATCTTTTAGTGGAAATCCAAGTTCTGTAGGCATACAATTCCAACGATAGTCTAAATATTTTATTCTTCCATATAACATTGCATTAATGTAGTCTTGATCAGGAGCAATAGTATCAAATTTATACTTATTTAATAGATATAGGAAGTGCTCATCAAATTTAAGCTTTCTTAATTTCTTGAAGTCCATTAACATAACTCCTGAGTTTATATATTTACCTTTTTCTACACCAACAACTCTTTCGAAGTATTTCATAAATGTTCTATTATGGGCTACTGATTTATCTTCGATTCCTCCTATTAGATTGTCGCCTAAGTCAATATCAAATAATTTTCCTACATCATCATTTATGATAGTATCACAATCTATATATATTCCTTTATCTTCAAAGATAAACATTCTAGGTAAGAATATTCTAAAGAATATTGTAAGTGTAAATACATCTCCACCATTAAGTCTATTATTTGGATCATTAGTTATTGCTTCTAATGATTTATTCATTTCTATTAATTTGATTGTTACATTAGTTGATTTTAAGCTTTTTAATTTTTCTTTATTTTCTTTATTTAAATTCTTATGAACTATATTTATAGTATATTTTCTATTTTTATTAGTATGATCTATAAGAGATGCGATTGATGTTGCGAGAAAAGGACTATACCTGTCATCTACACTATAGAATACTTGTACTCTTTTTTCAGCCATTTAAACCATCCTTTATAATTTTATATTCATCTAAAATATCATCTATTCTATAATCTTTAAGTATATTATGTAATTCTTCTATCATCCAAGGTTTTATTGTTTGAGTTCTAAATTTTGGGAAGAATTTGAATGTAGTAGTATAATGTCTAAATACAGTTTTATTTGTTGTTTTATGTTGTTCATTATAGATTCTATTTATTATTAGTTTTTTACTACAATAAGTATTTATTGCTTCTTGATCTGGTAGAAGCATTTCTTTATCACGACATCTTATTCTACATTTTTCAAATAGATTATTATCTTTTATTCTTTCTAAGTTCATTAATAATACACCTGAATTTAAATAATCTCTTATTAGTATTTTTTTTCTATAGACATGACTTCCATAATAATCAAATACTCCTGCTACATCATAGTTTGTAATATCTAGATTATATAATTTACTAAAATCTTTTAATGCTACTACGTCATTATCTAGATATAATATTTTATTTGGTATATTATCAACTTTATCAGCAAATAATCTTAACATGCAATAAGGGGTAAATCTAGTAGATAAGTTTGCTGTAGGTAAACAATTCATTACTATATTAGTTATATCTATTAACTCAATTTTACTAT
This sequence comes from uncultured Erysipelotrichaceae bacterium, assembly GCA_902789225.1. Classification (GTDB taxonomy): domain Bacteria; phylum Bacillota_I; class Bacilli_A; order RF39; family UBA660; genus RUG343. Next base: position 60,499 of record CADANC010000001.1, on the reverse strand, counting down.
TTTTATTTTTTTCTTTTAGTTTTTTATCTAATACTTTTATAACATCTTTAGATAAAGGTTTATATTTATCATATTTCATAGTAAATACATAAACATTTAATTCTTCATTAGTGTGTTTAATTAAAGATAATATTGATATTATTAATCCATCTTTAATGTTATTATCTCCACAATATAATATATTCATAAATTATCTTACCTCGTGTTATTATTTTATCATTTTTGTATATTTCATGTCTATTATTTTGCATTAATTTAACTTTTTGTTATAATTAACTAAGGTGATTATATGAATAAGGAATATCCTTTTTATGAGCATATTAAAATTAATAATTTACTTGAATTAATTGAGTTAAAAAAGGATGATGATATAGCTTTTTCTTATAAAGAGAGTGATAAAATTATTAAGAAAAGTTATAAAGATTTTTATAATGAAGCTATTCTTCTTAGCAATTATTTTTATAATAAATATAATAATAAACATATTGCTTTAATAGGAAATAATACATATAATTGGATTCTTACATATTTTGGAATAGTTTTATCTGGTAATGTAGCTGTTCCTATAGATAAAGATTATGATTTAGATTTAATTACTAAATTATGTAAAAATAGTGATGTTAAAGATATATATTATTCATATGATTATAATTCTTCTTATGAAGAACTTAAGTTTAATTTAAATAAATTAGAAGATGTTAATAAATATTTAGATGAGGGTAAGAAATACTCTAATAAATATAAAATAGATAATGATAAATTATGTACTATTTTCTTTACTTCAGGTACTACTGGTGCTAATAAAGGAGTAATGTTATCTCAAAAGAATATTGCTTGTAATATATATCAAGCTTCTTCTATATTTAAGCCTGATATTGGAAGTACTGTTAGTATATTGCCATATCACCATGCATTTGGACTTATAACAGCTGTTTTTAAACCTTTTTATTATGGTATGGAAATTTATATAAATTATTCATTAAAATATATAATGGAAGATTTAAAAGAGATAAAGCCTACTACTTTATTTGTAGTTCCTACATTTATTGAAATGTTTTATAAGCAAATATGGAAAACTGCTCGTAGAAGTAAAAAAGATAAGACATTATCTAAATTAATTAAAATTAGTAATTTATTATTAAAAGTAAAGATAGATATTAGAAAGAAATTATTTAAATCAATTACTGATTCATTTGGAGGGAATTTATCATATATAATATGTGGTGGTGCTTATTTAGATCAAAAGTATATTGATTGGTTTTATTCTATAGGTATTAATATATTGAATGGATATGGTATTACTGAAGCTGCTCCTGTATTAGGGGTTAATAGAAATAACTTTAGAAAAAGGGGTAGTGTAGGACATATAGTTAAAGATTTAGAAGTGAAGATTGTTTCTAATGAGATATGTGTTAAAGGTGATAATATAATGCTTGGTTATTATAAAGATAATAAGGCTAGTAAAGAGGTATTAAAAGATAATTGGTTTTATACTGGAGACTTGGGATATATTGATGAAGATAATTTCTTATATATTACTGGAAGAAAAAAGAATATAATTATTCTTAGTAATGGGGAAAATGTATCACCTGAGGTTATTGAAGAAGAATTAAGTCATGATGAAGCTGTTTGTGAAGTGGTAGTTTATTCTATGAATAATCAATTAATTGCTGAAGTGTATCCTGAAGATGGATATTTAGGTGATCAAGAATATTTTGATAATTTAATATATAATTATAATTTAGATAAACCTAAGAATAGACAAATTGCTTTAGTTAAACTTAGAAATGAAGAATTTATAAAGAATAATAATAGAAAAATTTTGAGAGATAAAATTGGAGGAGAATGATATGGAAGAAAAAGTAATAAATATTATTAGTAGCGTATGTGAAATTGATAAGAAAGATATAAAATTAGATAGTAATTTAATTAATGACTTAGAATTAGAATCATTAGATGTAGTTGATTTAGTTGTTGCTTTTGAAAAGGAATTTAATATTAAAATTGATGATAAAGATATCAAACAATTTCAAACTGTTGAAGATATTGTTAAATATTTGGAAAAATAGATTAGATATAGTCTATTTTTTTTATACTTTTTTATAAAAATGTATATATCTACTTTTTTATAAAAATGTATATATCTACTTTTAAAATGTAAATGTGGTGAGAAAAAATTTTAAATTATATTTTTTTATGTTATACTTTAATAGAATAAGGTGGGATTTTATGTCTAATATAATTGTAGAATATGATTCAATAGAAAATGCTATACCTAGTGTTAATAGTTTATCTGCTGACTGTGAAGGCCTTAAAGGTAAAGTTGATGGTGTTGCAAGTGATATTGATGGTTTAAGTGGAAAACATGATGATTGCTTCGCAGGTACTATTGGAGCACTAGACATGTTTTCAGGTTTTATTACTAAGATGGGTAGTGAATATGAAGCTGTTGCTTCAGTTGCAAATACTGCTTTAGGTGCATTTAAAAATGCAGAAGGTAAGATTACTGCTGATACAGAAAAGATAGCTGATTTGAAATGGCTACTTGTTTATCTTGGTATGGATAGTGAAGCATGTAATGATTTAGATTTTGAAAAAATAAATAGTGGTAAAGCTGATATTAGTAAATATGAAGCTTACTATAAAGATACTAATGCTGATTTATCATCTTCTATTAATAGTGAAATAGCTGATATGTTACTTATTGAAGATGGTAAAGGTGGTTATAAGGTACTTACAAGAAGTGAAATTGAAGAATATATAAAGGAACAAAGTAAGGCGGATACTACTTCTTCTGCTGAATCTACTGCTGATAATTATAGCGGTGATAGTAGTTCTTCTAGTGGAACAAGCGGTTCTACTGGTGCAAGGTCTTCATCATCAAGTAGTTCTTCTACTTCTAATCCAAGTACTAGTGGAGATGGTACTACAGAAGAAAGAAGAGATGAAGATTCTCAAAAACCAGATGAAGAAAAACCAGAAGAACAAAATTCAGAAGAACAAAATTCAGAAGAACAAAATCCAGAAACAGGGGAAGAACAAACAGCACAAGAAGGAAATGAAGAGCAAACTGCTCAAGAAGAAAATGAAGAACAACCTGCTCAAGAACAAAATGATGAACAACCTGGACAAGAGCAAAATCCTGAGCAACCTGCTCAAGAACAACCAGCTGCACCTGCACCTGCTGTAGCAGCAGTTGGTGGAGATGCTCAAGTTCCTGTACAACAACCTGTAAGTGTAGCTCCTTCTAATGTTTCAAATATTGGTATTGGAAATGCTGCTCCACAAGTTGGAAGTACAACAGCACCTGAGCCTGAGGCTCCTGTTGCTACACCTGAACCTGAGCAACCACAAGTTCCTAATATTGAAAATACAAATTCAACTAGCGGTACTACTACTAGTGGTACTACTAGACATACTACTACAATTCCTTCTACTACACCTAGTCCAAGTACTACTAATAATAGTGGAGGTTCTCCTGCTAAATTTATATTCCCTGCTCTTGGTGCAGTTGCTGCCGCTGGAGCTGCAGGAGTTGGAGCTAAGATGTATTTAGATAAGAAAAATGGTGAAGAAGAAAACGATGAAATGGAAGAATATAATGACTATGATGTAGCTGATGATACTGACTATTCTACTGAAGATGATTATAATCCTAATTCATCTATTCAAGCACCTGATAGTTCTTGGAGTTTAGATAACACTATTGAGGAAAACAAATATTAGGAGGTGATAAGATGGCAAGTATAGGAAATATTTCATGGAAAATTGGTGAAGAATCATCTTATCTTAAAGAAAGTGATTATGCAGAATTCATCTCTTCTTTAGGAGATGTTGGAAAATCACTTGATTCTACTAAGGATTCAACAGATGCTTTAATAGGATCTGGTGGAGGATTAAGTGCTCAGGCTTTGAACTTTGGAGGTTTTTCTCCTTTGTTTGAAATGGGATATAATGTTAGCAGGAATCTATCTACTGCTTCTGCTGCTATTTCTGAGTTAGAGAGTGTTATAAAAAGTGATGCTAAAACTCATATGACTGCTGAATGGGGAACGCATTTACAAAAAGCAAATGAACATTTAAAAGATTTGAAAAAAACAATGGATGATGCTGAAGCTGCGTATAATAGTGCTCATTCAAAAAATAACGATGATGATCCTAAGAATAATGTTAGTAATGAAAGTTCTTTGAAATCAGCATATGATAGTGCTAAGAAAGCTTATGATGATTATAAAGAACATGTTGATACAGTAATTATTCCAACATATGAAAGTTTAGCTGGTTCAGGATCTGCTGCTAAAGTTGGAGAAATGGACTTCTCTACAGTTTCTGCTAAATCAGGTGGTGGTGATTTAGAATCTGCTAAATCAGCTAACCTTACTCCTGAACAAGAAGCATGGCTTGATGAACATATGGATACTGTTATGGAAGTATGTGCTGAATATGGTATTTTACCTTCTGTATTACTTGGTCAAATGGTATATGAAAGTGTTTGGGGCACTTCTAATGTTTATAATAATTCTCACAACTTATTTGGTATTAAATGGACTGAAGGTTGTGGATATGGTGAATATAGCGGATTTAGAGTTTATGACTCAGATGAAGATTCAATTAGAGATTATGCTAGACTTCTTTCTAAGTCTGGATTATATCAAGGATACATGGATGGTGCTAAGAATTGGGATTATGAAAAAGCTGTATATGGTTTATATGATGGTCCTTATTGTCCAGAAGAATCTTATGCACCTAACGTTATTGCTAAAATTAAAGAATTTAATTTCGATAAATATGATGAAATTCTTAAGAATGGTGGTGCTGGAGCCGGAGCTGCAAGCATAGACTTATCTAAATATAAGGAATTAAGTGCTATTTCTAAGAGTAATAAAGCTGTTAATAATAAAGTTAATAGTAAAGGTATCGAAAATGTTAAAGATTATCATCCTACATCAGGCAAGGTTGCTGAAGATGCTATGGCATGGGCACAAAAAATTGCTGATGATAATGATTATGGTTATTCACAAGCAAGCCGTTGGGGTGAAACTAAACAATTTGACTGTTCTTCATTCGTAATTTCTGCATATAAAAATGCTGGAATTGATGTTGGAGGAGCAACTTATACTGGAGACATGAGAGAAGAATTAACTAAACATGGATTCGAATGGATTCCTGGAGATCCTGATGTTAATGATTTACAACCTGGTGATATAGTTTTAGATGAAGATTCTCATACTGAAATGTATATTGGTAATGGAAAGTTAATTGGAGCTCATGATAATTACAATGGTAGTACTGGAGATCCTAGTGGTGAAGAAATTGATGTTGGAAATTATTATTCACACCCATGGGATGGAGTATTAAGATATACAGGAAAATAAAAAAATTTAGGAGTATCATTATACTCCTTTTTTGATATAATAAATTTGTGATGTAATGGAGGTATTATATGAAAAATTTGATTGTTGGACAATCTGGAGGACCTACTAGTGTTATTAATGCCTCACTAGCTGGTGTATACGAAGAAGCAAAGAAATTAGGCTATGATCATGTATATGGCATGATTAATGGTATAGAAGGTTTATTAGAGGAGAATATTATTGATTTAGATTTATATTTATCTGATAAAAGATCGTTGGAATTACTTAAACGGACTCCTTCTAGTTATTTACAAACTTGTAGATTTAAATTAGGTACTTATATAGATCATCCTGATATTTATGAAAAAATATTTGATATTTTAGATAAACATGATATTGATTCATTTATATATATTGGTGGTAATGATTCTATGGACACTGTTGAGAATTTAAGTGATTATGCTATAATTAATAAGAGAAGACAAAACTTTATAGGGGTTCCAAAGACTATTGATAATGATTTACCTATTACTGATCATTGTCCTGGTTTTGGTAGTGCAGCAAAATATATTGCAACATCAATTAGAGAAATAGTTAGAGATAGTGTTTGTTATGGAGTTAAACATAGTACTGTTGCTATAGTTGAAGTAATGGGAAGACATGCAGGATGGCTTACAGCAGCTTCTGCTTTAGCTAAGAGTGATGACTGTGAGGGAGTAGATGCTATATTCTTACCTGAAGTACCACTTGATTTAGATAAATTTGTAGAAAAAGTTAGAACCTTAGCAAAAAAGAAACCAGCTATAGTAATTGTTGTTTCTGAAGGTATTAGAACTACTACTGGTGAATTTGTCTGTGAAATGGGAAAAGACGATGTTGGAGTAGATGCTTTTGGACATAAACAATTAAATGGATGTGCAGATGTACTTGCTAATTTAATAAAAGAAAAGACAGGACTTAAGACTAGACCTATCATTTTATCATCTTTACAAAGAGCAGCTGCCCATGTAGCATCACTTACTGATTTACGAGAAGCTGAAAAAGTTGGTAAACATGGAGCAAAACTTGCTTTTAATAATGAATCTGGAAAGATGGTTATTATGGAAAGAGTAAGTAATAATCCTTATAAAATTAAGTATTCTTCATTTAATGATATTCATGATATTGCTAACTTAGAGAAAAAAGTTCCTTTAGAATGGATTGATCAAGAAAATAATTATGTTAAAGATGAATTAATTGATTATATAAGACCTTTAATTTTAGGTGAAGTTAAGCAATATTATAAAGATGGGGTTCCAGAACATTTAATTAGAAAAGATTAATTGTTTTGTAACTATATTCGGAGGTGAAAATATGAAAAAGAAAATTATTGTTTTTAATCTTCTTTTCTTGATATGTGAGCTTGTCGGATTAGGTATTATTATGCTAGGTGGAAATAAGTCATTATTTGAGTATTATACAGTAGATAGTAACTTGTTTGCTCTAATAATGACTGTTGTATATTTGTATTTTGTATGTGCAAATAAAAAGATTAATAAAGCTATTTATTTGTTACGACTTATGAGTTTAGTTTCATTAATGATAACTTTCTTAGTAGTTTTATTTATATTAACTTTTATGGTTTCATTTAAATTCTTATTCTGGGGTTATTATGGTACTAATTTAATACTTCATATTATTTGTCCTTTACTATTACTATATATTTATTTTAAATTTGATGAAAAAGTTAAAGTTAATAAATATGAGCTTATTTATAATATGATTCCTACTTTGATTTATGCTATTATATTGATTATTTTAAATATAAAAGGAATAGTAGATGGACCTTATGCTTTCTTAAGATTTAATTTTCAACCTTTATATCAATCTGTTTTATGGTTTATTTTGATTGTAGGTATTACTTATCCTATTGGATATATTTTAAATAAATTAAAGAAATAATTATTGGAGAGTTTATGAAAAAGAATAAATTGAAATTAAAAAAATGGGTTTTAGTAGTTCCTTTATTATTAATTATTTTAATAATTGGGTTTATTGTTTATGCTAATATTCATGGTATGTATACTAATCTTAAAATAAAGATAAATGGAGATAGTAATGTTAAATTAGAAGTAGGTAGTGAGTATAAAGATAAAGGTATTAAGGCTACTTATAATAAGAAATCTATTAAAGATATTACTACTAAAGGAAAAGTTGATAATAAAAAAATAGGTGTTTACAAGATTAAATATATTGTAAAGTATAAAAAAGTGGAAAAAACTGCTACTAGAACTGTTAAAGTGGTTGATACTACTTCTCCTGAAATAAATATTGGTGCTGAGACTGTTAATTTACTTGTAGGTAATGATTATACTGAATTTGGTTTTAGTGCTAGTGATAATTATGATGGAGATATTACTAGCAAAGTTACTTCTACTAATAATATAGATAAAAATACTGTTGGTACTTATGAAATTAACTATGAAGTTAGTGATAGTAGTGGAAATAAAAGTAGTGCTAAAAGAGTAGTTAATGTTATTAATGCTTTACCTAGTAATGGAAAAGTAGCTGTTCTTAATTATCATTTCTTTTTTGATCCTAATGAAGAATATTGTGGAGATGGCAATTGTGAAGATGTTAATGAATTTCGTAGACAACTTGATTATTTGAGAGATAATAATTTTAAGACTCTTACTATGAAAGAATTTAGAGATTGGATGTATGGAGTTATTGAAATACCTGAAAAAAGTGTATTAATTACTGTAGATGACGGTGCTAAAGGAACTGGTTTACACAATGGTAATAAACTAATTCCTATTTTAGAAGAATATAAAATGCATGCAACATTATTTTTGATAACTGGATGGTGGGATATTAGTAATTATCAATCTTCTTATTTAGATATAGAATCACATACTAATGATATGCATACTGAAAGATATTGTGAAGGTGTAACTAGAGGTGCTAAAATGTTATGTCTTAATAGAGATGAAGTGCTTAATGATTTAAAAAAATCTATTGAGATTACTGGTTCAAAAAATGCTTTTTGTTTTCCTTTCTATGCATATGATGATAATTCTATTAATTTGGTTAAAGAAGCTGGATTTGAATTAGCATTTATTGGTGGAGGAAGAAAAGCTAATAGAAGTGATGATAAATATCATATTCCTAGATATCAGATTAGACAGACTACTGATATTAACACATTTATAAATTATGTAAGTTGAGATTATTTTAATAATCTCTTTTTTATGTTAAGATTATAATAGGGTGGAGTAATCATGAATAATAGTGAGAAACAACAATTTATTGAAGATTATGTTAGAGATAGAGCTAAATATCTTTATGATACATATAATATTTCTTTTAATGATGATAATATTTCTCATATTATTGATTTGTTTAATAAAAGTGTAATTACTTCACAAGATGAAAAAGAGACATTAGATAGATTAATTTCTAATGAAGTTGAAAAAGTATATAGATTAAGTGATAAGAAATATGCAGTTAATAATCAATATGGAAGTGTAATACTTTTATATTTAATATCTGGAATTGTTGTAATAGGTTTTATTTTACTGTTTATATATTTTTTGAATATCTGAAGTTTTCTTTGTAAATTGATAATATAATTATATATAAATTGTAATAATAATATTTTTTATGATAAAATAAAAGAAGATATGGAGGAATATATGGAGGAAAGATTAAATTTATTAAAAACAAATGCCTTTATTACTTTGTTTAAATGGAGTCGATTAGGAGAAACTGCAGGTAGTTTTTATACTATAGTTACTAATGATGGAAATGCTTATTTTTATCATAATTATTCTCATGAAACTGCAAAATTAAGAGAAAGTAATATTTCTAAAGAAGGATTATCTGAAGCGTTTCCTATGGGAGAAGAGAAAATTAATGAATTAGTTAGTTTTATAAATGATAATGTTATTGGAAAAGAGTATAGTAATGAAGATAAAGAGGATTCTTTGCATAGTGTAACTATTAATTATAATGGAAGTATTTACTTTATAAAAAATGATTTAAATGTATTTTATAAACTAAAAGAGATAATAGATAAGTAGAACTTTGTTCTACTTTTATATTAGATAGAAATGGTTTATTTAAAAGAAGTAAATATTGAAGATAAAGAGGAAGAATATCTTTTTATTAAGAAATTGCCTCTTGATGAGAATGGTTTTTTAAATCCTTTCTTTAATGTTAGTGAAAATGCATTTTATAAAGTAATAATTCCTAGATTAATTAATTATTCTAAGGGTCTTTATTTAGCTCCTATGATGGTTCCTGAAACATATTTCTTTTTATGGGATGATGATATAATAGTTGGCTTATTTAAAATTAGACATTATCTTAATGATAATTTAAAAGTATCTGGTGGAAATTTAAGTTATGGGATATTAAAAGAATATAGGAATAAAGGTTATGCTACTACTGGTTTGAAATTAGCTATTCAAAAGTGTAGGGAAATTATTAGAGAAGATGATATTCATATGTCTCTTCATAAAAATAATTATTATTCTTTAAAAGTTATGCTTAATTGTGGAGCTTATGTTTATAGTGAAACAGAGAATGAATATCTAACTAAAATTAAGATATTTGATAAAATTGTTATTGATGGTAATAAATTTAATAATAGGGAAGAATTTTATGATCATATTGAAAAAGTATTTAATACTAAGTTAGGTCATAATTTAGATGCTTTAAATGATATTATTAGTAGTGGTTATTATCATATTATTTGGCTTAATACTAATAAATCTAAGAATGATTTAGGTTCTTATTATGATAAAATAATAGAAGTTATGGAAGATAATAAAGTTAAATTGGATTTAATGGATGGTGATTAAATGATTCTTGGTGGAGTAGTGGTTCCTCATCCTCCTTTGATTATTCCTGATGTTGGTTTAGGAAAAGAAAAAGAAATACAAGATACAATAGATTCCTATGAAGAGATTGCTAAAAGAATAGGTGAGTTAGAACCTGATACTATTATTTTGATTTCACCTCATGGTATAGGATATAGTGATTATATTAAGATTTATGATGGTACTGGTTCAATAGGTGATTTTTCTAATTTTGGAGCAAAAGACACTTCTATTAAAGTAGAATATGACAAAGAGTTTATTGATGGTTTATGTGATTACTTAAAAGAAATAAATTTTTTTGCAGGTAAAACAAAAGTTGATAATGAGTTAGATCATGGTTGTTTAGTTCCTTTATATTTCATAAATAAATATTATAAGAATTATAAAGTGATTAGAATATCTATAGGTGGTTTATTAAATGAAGATTATTATGAATTAGGAACTCTTATTAAAAAGTATTCTGAACAATTAAATAGAAAAATATTTGTTGTTGCTAGTGGTGATTTATCTCATACTTTATTAGAAGAAGGACCTTATGGTTTTAATGAAAATGGTGTTAAATATGAAGAAAGAATTGTTAATGATTTAAAGAATTCTAATTTTATTAATCTGTTAGATTATAGTGAAGATTTTTTGTATTCTGCAGGAATATGTGGGCATAAAGGTTTTTGTATATTAGGTGGAATATTGGATGGATTAGATTATGACACTAATTTTTATTCTCATGAATGTCCATTTGGTGTAGGATATATGGTTTGTTCGTATATAGTCAATTCTTCTAATGGAAAAAAATATTTAGATGAGTGGCTTGATAATAAAAAAGAAATAGTTAATAAAATAAAATTACAAGAAGATGGATATATTCAATTAGCTAGAAAGAGTATAGAAGAATTTGTCATTAATAATAAAATTATTGATGTTGCTGAAGTTATTCATAAAAAGAGTGGATGTTTTGTATCTATTCATAAATTTGGAGAATTAAGAGGATGTATTGGTACTACTTTTGCGTGTTATAATAATTTGTCATTAGAAATTATTAATAATGCTATTTCTGCATGTAGTAAAGATCCTAGATTTCGTCCTATAAAGAAGGAAGAATTACCTTATTTAGTTATTGATGTAGATGAATTATCTCCTAGTGTTTTAATTGAATCTAGAGATGAATTAGATCCTAAAAAATATGGAGTAATAGTGGAAGAAGGATTAAAAAGAGGCGTTTTACTTCCTGATTTAGATGGAGTAGATACTATTGAAGAACAACTTAGTATAGCTTGTAGAAAAGCTAATATTACTAGTAATAATTATGAAATATATAAGTTTGAAGTAATTAGACATAGAGTTAGTTTATAACTCTATTTTCTTTAATTTTTTTTGTTATTACTGTTTGATTAATATTTTTATTTACGGGTAGAATAGAAAGTATTTTTGTAATTATTATTCAATAGATGAAAATAATTTAGAAATAGTTAAATAAAAAAGAAATCTTTATGATTTCTTTTTTTAATAATTTATTTTATATATGAATGTTGTATTTGTTGAATTGTTACTAGTAAATCCATTGTATTCTTTTGACATTTTTACTAATTGTTTTATTTTATTTGAGTATGAATTTGTTACATTTGCATAATTAGTTAATTTATTAATACCTTGAGCATTTAATGTATTTATTCCATTAGTTAATTCATTAGTACCATCTTTTATTGAAGTTGCTCCTGTTTTTAATTGATATGTTCCATTTAATAATTCTTCTGTTGAATTATCTAATTGTGTAGTTCCATTACTTAATTCAGTCATTCCATTTAATAATTCATTACTTCCTTTATAGATGTTATTTGTTCCTTCTGTTTGTAATTTAGTTAGCGCATTTTTTAATAGATCTAAATTATTAATAACTTCTTGTGACATAGTTACTAAGCTAGTTGTTAGGGTATTAATTGTATTATTATTTGCTGTTAGTAATGTAATTAAATTTTTATTATTATCATATGTTTGTTTATAAGTAATTAGTGTTTGATATGTATTACTATCTATTGCTTGTGCATTTAATAGATTATTTAGTGTTTGTTCTAAATTAGCGTCTTCTATATTTAAATTAAGTTGGCTAAATTGAGTAGTTATTTGATTATTAACTGATTGTAATTTTTCAATTGTATTAGTATTAGTGTTTATTAGTTCTTGTATTTGCGTTTCATTTTGTTTTAATAATATGCTTTTTTCATTTAAAGATGTGTTACTTTCATCTAATATTCTTATTATATTTTGTAAATTTTCATCTACTGTATAAGATCCTGATACTAGGTTATTTGTTCCTTCAACTAATTTTTTACTTCCTTCATTTAATGTTTTAGTTCCTGCTTTTAGTTTTGTTGTTCCTTCATATAAATTATTTATTCCATTATCTAGTTCTTTAGCACCATCATTTAATCTAGTTGCACCATCTGCTATTTTATTATAATTTGTTTGCAAACTATTTATTGATGTGACTGTTGAATCTAGACGGTTAAATAATTCAAGATCAACTTTATCTAACATTTTAGGTGTTGCGACAAAATATACATCTATTCCTTTAAAACTATCAGTTTCAAAATCTATAGTAATATTATCTAATGATTTTAATTCTTCTAATTCTATATCTTCATATAATCCTGGAGCAGCTATAGCAGCTAATATATTTTTATTTCCTGTATTTATAATTTTTCCATTTGTAATATTAATATTATTTATATCAGTATCTTTGATAGTTCCTGCTAGAGCTATAGTATATGGTGTATGCATTTTATAATCTGGATTATATTCATTGTTTATAAATTTATATACTATTTTGATATTTCCTTTTTGATTCATTAAATCATTATATTTTACTTCTTTATCATTTAAATAATACTTTATTTCAACTTCTATTGGATTTTGTTTATCTGTTTTTCCTTCATATAATATTGATTTACCTTTACTTTCCCAAGTTAGAGTATTTTCATCTGTAGTAAACTTTTCATTTCCATTAATATTTAGAATATCTTTTAAATAACTATTATCTTTAACTTCTCCTTTATAGTTAAGTTTTAATTCATTGTTAATTATTTTTTCTACTTCTTTTCCTTGAGTATCAATGTTTGTATATATATATTCTTCTTTTTCATATGCAAATATATTTAGTGGCATTAACATTATAGTTAATAATACTAATAGTTTTATCTTTTTCATTTTTTAAAACCTCCTTTAGTTGTTTTTTCTATTAATTTATCAAATATTAATAATAAAGATGGTAATAATAATATGACAACTAGCATTGAAATTATTGATCCTCTAGATAATAATGAACAAATTGATCCAATCATATCTATTTTTGTATATATTCCTACACCTATAGTTGCTGCAAAGAAACATAGGGCACTTGTAATTATAGATGGTGTTGTAAGTTCTAATGTTTTTTTCATTGCTTCTTTTTTATTCTTATATTGTTTTCTAGTTTTAATATATGTATTACTCATCAGAATTGCATAATCGATTGTTGCTCCTAATTGAATTGTTCCAACTACTATACTTGCTACAAAAGGTAAGCTAGTATTTGTATAGAAAGCTATAGATAAGTTTGTAAATATAGCAAATTCTATTGCTAAAATTAATATTATTGGAAGAGCTATTGATTTTAGTACTATAAACATTATTATGATTATTACTGCTATTGATGTGTAGTTTACTGTTTTTAAATCATGATCTGATATTTTAACCAAATCTTTCATTAATGCTCCTTCTCCAGCAACTATTGAATCTTTATCATATGATTTAACTAAATCATTAACTGTTTCTATTTGAGAATTTAATTTATTTGTTGCTATTTCATATTCTGAATTATATATAATTAGTTGATATTTATTACTTACTACTTTGTTTTTTAATGATTCAGGTATCATATTTATAATTCCTGAATTCATAGAATTATATGGGCTTAATACTAAATCTATTCCATCTATATTATTTAGTTTTTCTGTTAATTCTTTTACTTTATAGTTTGGAATATTTTTATCTAATAGTATTATAGATGGTGAAATAATATTAAATTCTTCTTTTAATTTTTGATTTGCTATATTAAAAGGTAAATCTTCTGGAAGTGAATCATCTAATTTATAATATACTTCATAGTTTTTATATCCGTATATTACAGGTATTAATAATAATAGGAATACTATTAATATTTTTTTGGTATTATTTATACTTATTTTTTGTAAAAATTTAAATTTAGGTAATAGTACTTTATGCTTTGTTTTTTCAATTAATTTATCACATATTAATAGTAGGGCAGGAAGAATTGTTAATACTGTTATTAATCCACATACTATACCTTTAGCCATTACTAAGCCTATATCTTTTCCTAATGTTAGTTGCATTGTACATAATGCTAAAAATCCTGCAAATGTTGTTAAACTAGATCCTAGTATGGAAGAAAATGTTTCTTTTATTGCTAGTTCCATTGCTTCTTTTTTATTGTTATCTTTTTTAAATAATTTATATTGGTTATATAAAAATATTGAAAAATCTGTTGTTACTCCTAATTGTAATATTGCTGCTATTGCTAAAGTTATATAACTTATTTGTCCAAATATTATATTGCTTCCTAAATTATATAATATGGCTATTCCTATATTTCCTAATAATAAGAATGGAATTATATATGAATCTGTTGAAATTGTTAGTACAATAAGAACTAAAATTACGGCTATTAATACATAAATTACTACTTCTTGATCTGATAAGTTTTTTGTATCTAATACCATAGCTGTCATACTACTAATTTTTGTGGAATCTTTTACTATTTCTCTTAATTCTGTTATTCCATTTAGACTTGAATCTTTAGAAGTACTTTCATCAAATAAAACCATTATCATAGTTTCATTAGTTTTCTTATCATATATTTTTTCTAATATTTCATTAGGTAACATGTCTTTAGGTATACCTACATCTTTTATATCTTCTACACTAAATACTGTATTTACTTTATCAATTTTTTTAATTTTATTTTCTAGATTAAGTATATACTTAGAATTAGAAGAATCTACCATTACAAAGGCATAACTACCAATACCAAAATCTTCGGTTAGAATATTTTGGCCTTGTATTGTTTCTATATCTTCTGGTAAATATACTAAAATATCATAATTAATTCTTGTATTTATATATCCTATAATTGATGGTATTAATAATAATAATCCGATTATTAATATAGGAATATAACTCTTTACTATGAATTTATTTATTTTATTCATATTATTCCTCCTAACATTTTTTTATTATAATAAATAAGACTTTTGAAACAAGAACAGATTACTATTTTTGTATAAATAATGGACATTTTTTTAAAAAATGTATGTTAAAAATCCTACATTAAGTATGATAACTTTACTTTTGTGTGCTTTTTATTTATAATATTTTTTGGTGATTTTTATGAATGATAATATAGACTTAAGAATAATAAAAACAAAAAGAAATCTTTATGATGGATTATTAAAATTATTGTGCAAACAACCTTTTGAAGAAATAAAAATTAAGGATATTTGTGATATTTCTTTGACTAGTAGATCTACTTTTTATGATCATTTTAATAATAAATATGAATTACTAGATTATTTAATTGATGATTTAAAAAAAGATATTGTTTCTAAAATGAATATTAATAGAGATGCTTCTTCAACTAAAAAAATATATTTAAGTGCTTTAACTCTTATATTGGATATTTTAGATGAAAATATTAATATTTACAGATCAATGTTAAAACATAATAATAATTCTGTTGTGGTTGATATTTTAAATAATACTTTATATAAAGATGTTGAAGAAACTCTTAATGATCATGGTACTAAATTAGATGTTCCTATTGAAATAATAACTAAGTTCTATGTAAATGGAGTAGTTAGTATTTGTTTATTATATATACAATATCCTAATAAATATGAGAAAGAAGATTTAATAAAATATTTTGATATTTTAATTCCTGAAGAATTATAAAAAATAGGTGATTTTATGTATGGAAGTATTTATGGAGATTTAGCTGGTAGTATCTATGAATTTGAACAATTAAAAGAAATTAAGAGTATTGATAATGGTGGTTATTTATCTGATAAGTCTTTTTTTAGTGATGATACTATTCTTACTGTTGCGATATGTGATGCTATAAAAGATGATAAAGATTATGATAAGTATTTGAGAAAATATATTATTGATTATATGGATTATAAGCCTGATTTTCATCCTTATTTTAGATCTTCATTTTCTCCTAATTTAATTAAATGGGCTAAAAGTGATTTAGAAGGTCATAGTCAAGGTAATGGAGCAATGATGAGAATATCTCCTGTAGGATTTTTGTTTGATAGTGAAGATGAAGTGATTGAAAATGCAAGATTAGCAACTATTCCTTCTCATAATAGTGGGGAAGCAATTGATGCAGCAACTAAAATTGCGTTAATAATATTCTATTTAAGAAAAGGATATTCTAAGGAAGAAGTATTTGATATGTTAGATATTAATGTTAGATATACTCCTTTTGATAAGTTTAATACTACATGTAGTGAAACTATTGATAATTGTTTGTATGCTTTTTATTATTCTAATAGTTTTATTGATGCGATGCAAAAGACTTTGTTAATGGGTGGAGATACTGATACAAATTGTGCAATAGTTGGTGGAATGGCTGAAGCTTGCTATGGAATAGATGAGACTTTAATTCAGGATGTTAATCGAAAAATTCCACATAAATTTGTTAAAGTTTTAACTAAAGAGTAGCTTATATGTGATATACTTTTATTGGAGGATAAGTATGGAAACAATGGATTCTATTTTGAGTATTTTTGCTGCATTATTTTTCTTTATATTTCTTGTTTTAGAGATGTTTTTGCCTTTTTTAATTCCAATCTTTTTTATAAGTTTTATTAGAAAAAATGTAAGTAATAATAATTTTAAGAATAATAATATTATTTTAGGTAATAATAAAAATAAGTATACTGATATATCTAATAGTAAATTAGCTGATTTAGATATTAATGATATAAATAAATTGAAAGATTATTTATATTCTATGTTTTATGATTTTGAAGTTGCTTATAATAATTTAGATTATAATAAGATGAAAAAATTATGTAGTAGTAAAGTTTATAATAATTATCATACTAATATTTGTTTAAATTTGAAGTTTGGTAATAAAAAGATAATTGATAATATTGAAAGAAAGAAAGTAACTGTTTTTGATGTTTATTCTTCAAATTATAAACAAGTAATTTCTACTACTATGGAAATATCTTATTTGAATTATATGACTGATGGTAATGGAAATATTATTAGTGGAAGTAATATTAATAAAATTACTGAGACTTTTGAAGTTATATTTGTTAAAAGAGCTGATGCTAAAGATGTTATTAAATGTCCTAATTGTGGAGCTAGTGTTAGTGGAAATACTTGTAGTTATTGTGGAATGGATTTAAGAAATACAGATTTTGTAATTGATTCTATTAAAAGGATTGTTGTTTAATTAGGATTATGTATAATAAAATATATATTATTGGTCCAGTTGGTAGTGGAAAAACTACTTTAGCTAGATTCTTATCTAATAAATACCATATTGATTATTATGAATTAGATAAAGTTGTCTTTGATGATGATAATGGTAATGTTAAGAGAACTGATGAAGAGATAAGTAAAATATTTAATGATTTAATAAGAAAAAAGAAATGGATTATTGAAGATGTAGGTAGAAAAAGTTTTATTGATGGAATAAAAAATGCAGATATTGTTTATTATTTGAATCTTAGTAGTTTTGAAATATATAAAAGATGTATATCAAGGTGGTTTAAACAGAAAACTGGAAAAGAAAAATACAATTATAAACCTACAATAAAGAGTTTATTCCAGATGCTTGGATGGGCTAGAAAAAATACAAAAGAAAAAGAAAAAAAGATGAATAGAATTATTGATAATTCTAAAGAATATAAAGTATTAAGTTTGAAAGAAATAAATATGTTAGAAAATATAAAAGACTAGATTAACTAGTTTTTTATTTAGAGGTGATATTATGAATTACAACTTGTTAGTTAATAAAAATAATAAAATGAAAGATGAATATTTAAATGAGTTTAAGTTGTTATCTGTAAATAATGAATTAAATGAAATAATTAAAATAGAAGAAGAGACTTATAATCATTTCCTTATGCTAAAAGAATATTTGAAATCTATTAATATTAATATTGGAATAGATGATTCTTATAGAAGTATTGATAGACAACAAATGATACAAGATGAATACTTAATAAAATATGGAGAAGAATTTACAAGAAAATATGTTGCGGTGCCTGGTGAAAGTGAACATCATACAGGTTTAGCTATTGATATTATGTTATATATAAATGGTGATTTTGTTCGGGAAGATGATAAATTGTTTTTCTATGAAGATATTTTTAAGGAAATACATAATGTGTTATATAAATATGGTTTTATATTAAGATATCCTGAAAACAAAGAGAATATTACAGGATATTATTATGAACCATGGCATATAAGATATGTTGGGGAAGAATTAGCTAAAATAATTTATGATAATAATATAACTTTAGAAGAGTTTTTAAATAAATAATAATTAAAGGAGAATGATATGAAGAAATTTATAGTTAAAGATGAATTTTGGGATTTATTTCCTGATGCTACATTAGGGGTATTAGTACTTAATAATGTAGAAGAAGATAAAGCGTTGAGTGAAGATGAATTAAATGAAATAAAGAAATTACTTAATAGTTCTAATGAGATTGCTAAAAAGTATGTTCCAAATGAAGTGATATCTGAAAATGATGTTGTAAAAGTATGGAGAGATGCTTATTCTAAATTTCCTACTAAGAAGGGAGCAAGATGTTCATTAGAGAATCTACTAAAAAGAGTTTTACATGATAATCCTGTTGGTACAATATTACCTTCTGTTGATATTACTAATTGGAGCAGAAGATATTGATAAAATAGATGGTGATATTAGATTAGATATTATGGAAGGTAATGAAAAGTTTATTCCTTTAGGTAGTGAAGAAGAAGATCCACCTTTAAAAGGGGAATTAGCTTATGCTGATGATTATGGTGTAGTATGTAGATGCTTTAATTGGAGAGATGGAAAAAGAACTTGTATAGATGATAATACAAGAAATGAATTTATTATTATGGAATGTTTAGAAAAAGATAGAGTAGATGAATTAAATAGTGCTTTGAATGAACTTAAAGATTTAATGACTAAGTATTTAAGTTGTGAAGTTAAAGTATTAGAATTAGTAAATTCAGAGAATAGAGAAATTGAGATTTAATTTATAAAATAGGAGAATGAATTATTCTCCTTTTATGTTATAATAATTTTAGTGGTGATTGTATGTCTATATATGATTTAAAAGTTAAGAATAGAGAAGGTAATGTTGTAGGAAGATATTCTCCTACATATAAGCCTGAAGATATGGAATCAAAAATCCAAGAATTAATATGAAAAATATAGATTTATTAAAAAATATAGATAAGATTCATACTACAGAGATGGGTATTAATAGAATTAAAAAGAATTTAATAATAGATTCTTGCGATGTAGTTGATTATTGTAAACAATTAATTATGGATAATAATTGTTATATATATAAAGAAGGTAAAAATTGGTATTGTGAAGTTAATAATATTAAGGTAACTATTAATTCTTATAGTTATACAATTATAACTACACATATTATTAAATAATTAAGGAGGGATAATATGGAAAAAAAGAAATGCAATTGTGGACCTGATTGTACTTGTGGATGTCAAGAAGGAAAAGAATGTACATGTGAAGATAATAAATGTTCATGTGGATGTGAAGATGAATGCAAATGCGATGAAAATTGCGAATGTGGTTGTCAAGATAATAAAGATTCTAAATGTACTTGCGACGAAAAAAAGTAGATTTCTAAGTAGACTTTTGTCTACTTTTTTTGTGATATAATAAATGTTGGTGAATAATATGAATGTTGAAGAACAAATAAAAAAAATGATTGATGACTTTGATGGAAGTGTATCTTTATATGTGAAAGATGAAAAAGATAACGTAATTAAATTTAATGAAAATGATATAGTTGAGACTGCTAGTTGTATTAAATTATTTATCTTAATAGAGTATTATAATCAAATATTAAATAATAAAATATCTAGAGAAGATAAGATAAAATATTCTTCTAAAGAAGATTGTGTAATGAATGGTAGCGGATTAATAAAATACTTGGATGATTTTGAATTATCATCTAAAAATATTGCGACATTAATGATGATTGTTAGTGATAATGTTGCTACTAACAAGATGATTGAGTACTTAGGTTTTCATAATATAAATAATACTATTAAAGAATTAGGCTTTACTAATACACTTTTAAAAGCAAAGAAGTTAGATTTTGATCATTATAATTGTGTTGGTCAAACTACTTCATATGAATATGCTAGAGCATATGAAATGATAATGAAACATGAAATACTTACTCCAGAATTGTGTGATGAGATTATAAAGATACTATCTCACCAAAAAATTAATGTGATGATTACTAAATACTTATCACCTAAATATTTAGATAGGATGTGTGATGATAAATTCTCTCTAAAGTTTATAGCATCTAAAAGTGGATCTTTAGGAGATGAAGAAAATGATGCTATGATTAATTGTAGAAATGATGGAGGTATTATCTCTACAAGTATAGGAAATTATATTTTTAGTATTTTTATTAGAGACTTTAAGGATTACTATTATTATGATGATAATATTGCTATTGTATTAGGTGCTAAAATAAGTAAGATGATTTTTGAAAGTTTTAAGAAGCATAATGGATCAATAAAATAAAGGGCTAGGCTCTTTTTTTTATTTTACAAATTTATCGAAAAACAATAAAAAAATATTGACATTCGAAAAAATACTACTATAATTGTATTTATGAAGGAGGAATTATATGTTTCCAAAAGAAATTGATAAGATGGGTAATATTTTAAAAATAATAGTAATTATAGGTATAGTTTTTTCAATACCTACAATAATTCTAATTCCATTTTTATTAAGTAATAATTATAGTGTTTTTTATTCAATGTTAATTGTTTATCCTAATGGATTATTAATGATAGGTATTGCTATACAGTTTTTAAAGATGTTTAGATCATTGGAAAAGAATCAACCTTTTACACAAGATAACGTTAATATTTTAAAGAAAACTGGTTTTTTATCATTTATTATGAGTGGACTATGGATTATTGACTTATTAATTATGCTGTTTATTATAAAAAATACATATATTAATTACATAATTGTATTATTATTCTTGTTTATATTGTTTCTTGGTGTAGGTATTGCTTTATGGACATTAAGTTTATTATTCATGCAAGCAACAAAATATAAGGAAGAAAATGATTTAACTATTTAGGTGGTGTAATATGATTGTAGTAAATTTAGATGTGATGATGGCAAAAAGAAAAATCTCTTCTGGAGAACTATCTGAGAGAGTAGGAATTACTCAAGCTAACTTATCAATATTAAAGACAGGTAAAGGAAAAGCAATAAGGTTTTCTACTTTAGAAAAAATTTGTGAAGTACTAGATTGTAAACCTGGAGATATATTGGATTACAAGAAGGAGAAATAATATGAAGAAAAAGGATAATAAAGAAAAAAATATAAAAATAGAATCAAATAATATGAAAAAAATGTTTTTAATGACTATAGTATTGTGTTTATTACATTCAATATTATTAGTTCATCAAGACTTTGGTATAAATGTAGTTTTATTTACAATTCCTTTATTAGGAACAATTGTTTATTTCTTGAAAGAAAATAAATCAATTAAAAATAAATTAGGGTTATTAATAATTATTCCGATAATAATATTATCATCAACTTATTTTGTTTATAGTAATATTTTTAATTTAATAAATGTTTTAGTAATACCATTCTTATATTTATTACTATATGTAGTTACTTTAGATAAATTAAAAAGTTTTATTGATATAATTGTAGAAACTTTTAAATTAATATTTAAACCTTTGGATAACATTAGTAGTTTTTGTAAGGAATCTAAGAAAGAATTTCCTGATGAAAAAATATCTCCTAATGCCAGGAAAATAATTAAATCATTAGTTATAGTTATACCTGTAGTAATTGTAGTTTTATTATTATTAACTAGTGCAGATCAAATATTTGGTAATTTATTTCATAATTTTAATAGATTATTTGGAAATATGTCTTTTAGTAATATTCTTGTAAGAATAATTAACTTTGTAATTTTGTTTTTCTATTTAGGAGGTACTTTATATTTCATATCTAAAAAGTATAAAGATGAATCTAAAGAAATTAAAGAGGTTAAGAAGAAAGATCCTTTAACTATTAATATTTTATTAACAACATTAAATGTTATATATATTGTATTTGATATTATTCAAATTAATTCATTATTATTACATAGAGTATCTAGTGGATTTAATTATGCTGATTATGCTAGAAGTGGATTTTTTCAATTAATGATTATTTCAGTTATTAATATAGTAATAATACTATTATCTAAGAAATCTGAAGAAAAAACTTATACTAAAATAATGAGTTTAATAACTGTGTTATTGACATTAATAATAATAGTTTCATCATTTTATAGAATGTTCTTATATGAACAAGCTTATGGATATACTGTATTAAGATTAGGTGTTTATATTATATTAATTACAGAAGTAATATTATTAATTCCTACAATAGTATTTATTTTTAAAAAAGATTTCAATATATTGAGATATTATTTAATAATTGCATTATCAGTTTATTCTTTAGTAAATTGTTTCTCAATTGATAGAATAATTGCTGAAAATAATATCAGAAGATATGATAGAACAGGTGATATAGATGTTTATTATCTAATGAATAATCATTATGATAATCTTGATCAATTAAGAATGTTATCTAAAGAATTGGATAAAGATAATAAATTTATAGATATAGATAAAGAGGCTTTAAAAGCTTATATTAAAGATATGGATAAAGATAATAAATATAATATTTTAGAGTTTAATATTTCTAGAGAAAAAGCAAATGAAAGAAGGGAATAAATTCCTTCTTTTTATTAGTATAGATATTTATTTAATGATTTTATTAATAGAAATAATAATAAATATATTGCTAGATTTAATGATTTATTATAAATGTAGAAAGATAATAGATTTTTTGATAAAATGTTTAGGTTGCTTGCTTTAGTTAATATATAATGATATCATTATATTAGAAAGGTAGTTAGAGATATGAATCAAGAACAAAATAATCAATTTAAACAAGATAATAATTTAAATAATATTGATGGTTTAAATCAAGGTAAAAAATCTAATGGAAAGGTTATTATTATAGTGGTTTTAGTAATTGCTATTATTATTGGTTTAGGCGTATTTTTTCTAACTAAGAATAATGAGCCTAAAAATACAAATAACAATAGCAATAATAATCAAGAAGAAACAAGTAATAAAGAAAAAAGCAAATATAAACTAATTGAGTATGTGGATCCTGACTTTGGATATTCAATGAAGAGTTTAGATGCAAGTCAAAATGAAATAGGACATAATAAAGATGATGGTAGTGATTTTTGGACTATTAGAGATAGTAATTACGATGACTATGTTATAATTTTTTATTCTGAATATAATGAACAAATTTTGAGTTTTTCTGAGAATCAAAATCTTCCAAGTAAACCTGAAGAAATAATTCCATTCTTTTCTAAATATATTGAAAAATTATTAAGTCATAAAACTCTTTATACTCATGATTTAGAATCAAAGACATTTTCTTATGAAAATATTAAAATTAATGGATTAGATGCAGTTAAGTTTAAAGATACAATAAAATGTGATAATGAGAAAGATGTTAGAGATTATGGATTTTCTGGAGTGGCTGTTTTAGGTGAGAAAAGATCATATGTATTCTTTGCAGTTGATTATACAGAAGATATGAGTATGAGAGATGAAGCAATTAATATTATTATGGATTCACTTGTTGATTTTAAGGAAGGAAATTAAAAGACCAGATGGTCTTTCTTTTAATTTTTATATTTGATTAATAAAATATTCATAAAAGTGTTAAGTAAAAAGATAGATTATATTCTATCTTTTTTCGTTTGATAATATATATAAATAATTATTGGAAATGTTGTTAATAATGGATAAGCATATCTTACAATAGAGACAGGTGCTAAGATATTAGTTAACATATATAGGATTAATAATAGTAATGGGAAAAATAATTTATATTTCTTTTTATATAAAACATAAAATGAAGTAAATAATAAAACTATAAAGTAAAATGCCATATTCATAAATATATTTAATAAAGGTATTTTTTGATATTCTGCACTATTTACTATTTTGTATAAAAAATTATTTTTAAAATTACAATTATCATTTCTTTCTATCGAATTATCAACTTCTTTTATACAATTTAGTTCTATATATGTTTTTGTGTTTGGATCAGGTAATTTATCAAATAAATAATAAAAACTATAAGTATTATTTAATATAGAATCTATAAATGTATTTGGATTTTCTATTAATAGATGAGTATATAGTTTTATATACTTTTTCTTATTGTTTAATAATTCTTCTGTATTAAAATTACTTTTAACTGGATCACTTAAATGTGAATTATAATCTTTTAATGAATTATTTAAAAATAATGATTTAATATCTTCTTTGTTTTCTTTACTTATATTATCTTTATTATAAGTTCTTGCAAATTGTTGAACTACAAAACTAAACATTTCAACTCTAGGTCCATTTTCTATTTTAAATATATGAGTTAGAGTTTTATCATATATGATGGTTATTGCTAGAATTGATATAAATATAATAGATAACTTTTTAAAGTTCTTTTTGTAATATAGTATTATAAATGGAATAAATAATATAAATGCATATATCATATTATTTCTAAATGATATTAATAGAAATGTTGATAATATAGTGATTATAATATTTTTCTTTGTAAAAAAATTTTTGTTAGTACAAAGCTCTATATAACATATAAGTACTATATTAAATATTCCTGAAAATAATACATCTTTTGTTGTTGTTATAGAAAAGACTGAATGGGTTGGTAAAAAAGAATAAAGAATTAATAAGAATAGCAGTAAATAGTCAGGTAATTTTTTCTTATGTAAATATATTAATGTATAGCTAAAGATACTTGCCATTATTAGCATTTGAATAATACTATGAATTAATAATCCTATATTCCATGAGTTGAATATAGCGTGTCCTAGGTAAATCGTCATTCTCAAAAAGGCAGTATGCATTACTGGGTGATATTTAGTTACAACGTCAAATAATAACATTCTTATTTGAGTTCCTGCATCATATGAAAAGTTTCCTGGAAAGAAAGATATTAATACAGGTAACCAACATATTATTATTAATAATAATAGTAAAAAGAAACTATATTTTTTGTTGAATAAAAACTCAAATGCTTTTATTTTTTTACTTTTTATTATTGGAATATTCCAAATCAGATTTGTAATTATATAAGTAATTATAGTGATTAATAGTATCCATAAATAGGTTGTTATTGAATATAGTTTTGCTGTATCGAATTTATAACAGTTATATCCTATTACTTGTAGAGTACTAAATAAAATAGAAAATAATAAACTATATATAATTTTTCTTTTTTCAGAAAACAATATATTCTTCATATTATTCACCTATTATTATAATAACATAAAAATAAATTAGAAATGTGGAAAGTATTATTCTTTATGATATAATTTTATATATAATAATTATTATTTAATGGAGAAGAATATGAAAAAACTTAATATAAAAGATTTTAAAAATAGAATTAATTCTGAAGATTTTGATAGTATAAGAGATGAAATTTTAGAAAAGACTATGTCATTAATAGATGAACTTTTTGAATTAAAAGGTATAGATGTTGTTGACTATGAAGATGAAGAAAAATTTATAAAACTACATGAAGGTTATAGTGAAGAAGAAAAATTAATTAAAATAAGAAGATTATTTTATTACAATATTTATACTTGTGGCGATATTTATATACTTATTAAATGGTTAACAGAAGACTATGAAGAAGAAAAGAGTTTTTTTGATGAAGAGACTGTTTTAGTTTGGATTCGAAATTTTAATGAATATGTTGATGAATTAGATGAGTATTTATCTTATAAAAAAGAAGTTGATGAGATAGGATATAAAAATATTCATAAAGAATATTTAGATAAAATAGAGAATTTATGTAAAGAAATGTTAGATTATAAGAATAAGCCTTATGATGATGATGCAAGATTAAGTGATTTATTTAAAAAGATTGAATTATACTATGCTTATTATAGTTATCAAATTTATCTTTTAGAAATTGCTTTGATTGGTTTAGCACCTGGACCTAATATTGAAGAATGTGATAAACATTTAGATAATGTTGAAGAATATATGTTAGTTAAATCATATTATGAGTATTTAAAAAATAATTATAAAGAGAAGGCTTTTATATATAGAGATTTTGATTTAAAAGAAGGAGAGACTACTACTGATTTACATATGAAGGAAATGGAAAAGTTTAATAATCTTTATAAAAAAATGTTAGATTTTATTCATGTAAAATATAATGAGGATGATATTCCTCATAAAATAGAAGGTTTAGTAAAAGAACATTATCCTTATTATAAAGAATTAATTGATAGTATTTATGGTAATTATAATCCGAATCCAACAGTTGCTTTATTAACTAGATATGAAGATGCATATGATATTATTTCTAATGGATATAAGAATTATGAAGAAGATATAAAAAAGTATAAAGAATCTAATAAACAATAATTATTAAAGTGATTGTTATTTAAAAGAAAAAGTGGCGTATAATGCCTCTTCTTTCTTTATCCATTTATTGTTAAAAAAACTATATTAAGATATAATAAAGTAGGTGATTATAGTGTTTTCAGAAGAAGCAAAAAAATTTATTGAATTGGAAGTTGCAAATGTTGACGGTAGAGCAGATTCAGATTTTGTTGTGGAAGATGTTCCTAGAAAAATCTTTTGTTTGGAGCAAGCACTTAAGTTAAGTGAACATATTGAGAGACTAAGCGGCTTAAAAGAATCTATTGTTAATCAAATTGAATATATGGCTAAGAATAAAAAAGTTGATTCAATAGAAGAATTTGAAAAAACAGCACAATATTTAGAATTATTTATTTACTTGATAGATCCAGAAAACTTTGATACTATTCGTGGAACTGCTTCAGGAAATAGGAGTGCAAATAACTCACAAGCAATACCAAATTATTTATACACTCTTAAAATGATAGATGATGAAAAACAAGTTGGTTATTTACGCTCTAGCTATAAAAAGGCTGAGTCTTATAAAAATTATTCTGATATGTTTAAAGTATATGGTAATTTATATTATATTCGTAATGAAGAAGCTCATTCTGTTAGATTGTTGTCTCCAACTCAAGAATGGCAATATGTAAGAGATTTATTAATTCTTTATTTAGAAGTAGCAGGACATTATGAACAAAAATTAGCAACTGAAATAAATCGTACTGATTTAATGAAAGAAACACGAGTTGAAGAATACTTAAAAGAAATGAAAGAAAATTATGAAAAAGAAGCTTCAGAGAAGTATTTAAAATATATAGTTTTAGATGGTAGACAAACAAATACTAATTCTAAGGAATCATTAGTTTCATTAATAAGAAAAAATGATAATTGTAAGATTAAAATTATTGGTAATGCTGGTATGGGTAAAACTACAACTTTAAAATATTTAGCATATACCGATATACTAGAATCAAAAGGTAGAACTCCAATTTTTCTTGAATTAAGAGAAGTTAGCATGGTTGAAAATAATATTCTAGAAATGATAGGTAATAAGACTCATCTAAATTGTAAAGAAGAGATGGTTAAAAAGATATTAGAAAATGGTTATATTAATTTATATATTGATGGAATTAATGAATTATATGATACTGATCTTAAAAAGAACGTGGTAAACCAAATTAATAGCATTATTACTACTTATCCGAAAACAAAAGTTATATTAACTGATAGAGAGTCTAATAAAATAACTGTTACTGATAATGTGTTAACCTATATTATTGAACAATTAGATGATAATAAGATTAAAGATTTTATTAAAAATAATACAAACGGAGATACAGAATTATCTAATAAAGTACAAAAATTAGTTGATAGTAATGATTCTATTAAGAATATGGTAAGAATTCCATTTCGCTTATATAAACTTATAACTATAATGCTAAGAGGAAAGGATATACCAAAAACTGTAGAAGAATTTGATATATTATTTCGTAATGCTATTATTGAAAGGGAAGTAGAAGATAAAGCCTCACAAGATGCTGATAACTTATTAATGTACTTAGAAAATATTATTTCTTTAAATCAAAAAGAATATTCTAGAAGTGAACTTATTGAAGTAATTAGTTATACGATTAAAGATCGTAATTTATCTAATACAGCTTCTGATGATATCATAAGATTATTATTAGACTTACATATTATGGAAAAAGTATCATTTCAAACTTATCGTTTTGTTAATCATGAATTACAAAAGACTAGTGAAGATAAAAAAGAAGAATTAGAAACATCTGATGTAAAATTAGAAGGAATCATATAAAAGTAGGTGAAGATTTTGAATAATCAAGAAAGAATAGAGTTTGCTAAACAACAAATTGATAAAGTTGTTTCATCAGGAAATAAAAAAGAAGATGTTTATTCTACTGTACTTAATACAGCAAAAGATCTTGATTTAGCAGAATTATTATTTTTAGATTTGGTTGAGGATGACTATAAAGTTGCTATTGGTGTATTAAAATTAATCAATAAAGAAGAAGTAAAAGAAAGATTAGAAAAGTCTTTCTTTTCATACTTAAAAAATCAAAAAATAACAGATAAAACAATTTATGGATTATATGCTCTTAATCGTTCATATCAGGAAAAATTTTTTATTGATAATAAAGAATTATTAAATGATTTAATGGATATAGATGATGCAGTATATGATTCTTTAATTTCTTTACAAGAACATGAATTATATATTAATTATGTAAAACTTTGTTATGAGAATACAGGGTGTATTCCAAGAAATACAGAAAAATTAAAGAATGCAGATATTCGTTCTAATACTAAAATTCAAGAAAAAATAATTGAGTTAGAGAAAATAATGAAAAATAGTGAAGATTATGATAATTTGTTCTTTTTAGCTAGTTCAACAAATACTTTAGAAAAAATAAAGAATATATTTTCTATGTCTGGTAGAAAAATCTATGAAATAGTAAAGAAGAAAAAAGTAAAATTAAGAACTATGTATTATGCATATTTTTTGGATAGTAATGAAGATGAATTAAATAAAAAAATAATTTGGTATGAAAAATTAATAAAAGAAAAGATTAATGGAGATATATTAGCAGAATTAATAATAACAAGATACATGATTAGATTGTTAGAACTAGAGAATAATTTACCAATTAATAAATTAACTATTCTTCCAATCGATGGTACTAAAAAATATTTAGATTTTTTTGACGAAGAGGAACAATATGAAATATTCATATTACATGCAAAGTTATTTAATAGAACATATTCTAATTTAGCTAAGTATAAAAATATATGTTTTGAGGATAGAAAGTGGAATCCTTTTAAATCAGTAGAAACTATCGCTTATCATAGAGTTGTAGATGGGAAAAAAATACCACAAATAGTTTATAATAGACCAATTATTAATTTTAGAAAGAATAAACTAGTTAGAAATTATTTAGAAAAAGAAAAGGATGTTTTAAGGCAAGAAGCTATTATCTTAGCTAATAGTATAAGTAGATCTATAGATAGTGCATTAAAACTATATTTTACTAGTATTCTTCATTATTGTCTTTCTCTTGATGAATTTATTTGTTATTTAAATCCTATAAAAAAGAGGGATGATTATTTCTTTATTTATAACACTTTGTTAGAAGGAAAAATTCATTATGAGAATGATCAATTATATCTTGATACAGAGTATGGTCCATTAAATGTATCATATACTGATGAAAGTAAACTAAATATAACTTTATTTCCTGGATATGTATTTGTTACAAATATTTCTTCTTATAATTATGAGACTAAGACATTTAGAATAGTAAATTGTATTCCTAAAGAGAATAAACAACTACATGACTTAGCTGTTGAAGTATCTAGAAAAGTTAGGAAAAGACAAAATTTTGTTATAGATGAGTCTTTTTCTAATAATATTGATTTTTATGTAGAATTATGTAGAACAGATTTATTAATTGGTTTATATGTTTATTTAAAAAATAAACCATCGGAATTAATAAGAAGGCAAATAGAAGAAATATTAAGATTTAAAAGTGCTAATTTTAGAGATAACATTATTTATTATTTTATTAAATATATTCTTGGTGATGATAAAGACTCTATATTATTACAAATAATTCAATATATTAGAGAGATGCTTAATAAATATGCCTTTAGAGCTACTCAAGATTTAACTAGATATAGAGAATTTAATAATTTTAGAACTAATATAAATTTGTTTCTTTCATTTTTAAAAGAATTAGATACTGATTATTTTAAATATATATTTTCGCAATTAGAAAAAAGTGATTTATTAAGTATTACTTATTGGGATACAGATAAAGATTATTATAAAGAGTTATTAGAAGATGAATATAATTATATTAGAGAATTCTATAAAGTATATCCTTATTATGCATATACAAGACATGATATAGAAGAAGTGGCTTTTGATGTTAAAGATGATTTGAAATTTTATTTATATTTAAAACTCTTATCTAAAAATATTAATTATTATCAAGAATTAGAAGAAAAACTAATGGAATCATTGCATGAAGATAATCGTTATATTGAATGGATTAAAAGAATAGAGTTGAATATTCAATTACTTAATAAGAATAATTTATTATATGCGATAAAAGGAATTCCTTATACTTCAGAAGTATCAGATGAAAAGAAATCATTTGTAGATTTAGCAACAAGATTATTTGATTATACAGAAGAACTTGTTTATGGAAATACTATAAAAGAATTATTACAAAGTATTAATTATAATATATCTGAAGAAAGATTAGATAGAATTAAAGAGTTATCATCTTTTGAATTGACAAAACAGGAAAAATTGGAATTAGTGCCAGTTATAATTGAAGTATTAGAGAATACAAATTGTTCTCCAATTAGTAGACTTAATTTATTGAAAACATTAGGTTCTAATAATCCATTTTATTGTAATGGAGATATTAATCTATCTGATTTTAAAGACATAGATAAAGAGTTAAAAAAAGTATTAAATTCTATATTAATAACACTTTCTGATGATGAAAAAATTGATTTATATTTTTTATCTCCATTACATTTAATTGTTGATGTATATTATTTTGCTTCATCAAATAAAGATAATATAAATGACACGAATTATTATATACGTGGATCTGTTAATGTTACAAATTTTGGTAAAAGAATGACTATTATTCCAACTAATTTATTATGTAAAGAAAATCACTTAAAATGTGATGTGAGAGAATTGAGATTAGATGATGTTCTTGTGATTCCTCACTATGATGAGATATCTTTTAAAATAAAAGAAGTAAAAGATAGAGAAATAGAAGTGGTACCAGTTTTAGATTATTTTGTGGAAGATAAATTGTTAAATGAATCATTGGAAAATAAATCATTTTATGAATCTTTATATAGAGAAGAAAAAGAAAAAGTTTTAATGCATTATTGTAGAAAAGATTTTATAAAGGCCTATGAATTTGATAAAGAAAAAATTATACCAGAGGAAAAATATATAGATATAGCTCAGTTATTAAGTACATATACTCTATTAGGTATTGACTTCTTATATTTTTCTTTATTATTAAATAGAGAAGATTTATTTAAAAAGAGATTCTTAAAAATACCTAGGGTAGATGAAAAACAAGAAGCTTCATTATCTCTTCAAAGAAAAATATTAGAGGATAATAATCCAATATGCTTTGATAGATTAATACTTAATTTAAAAGATTTAAACTGTTTACATGATTTGTTTTTATTGGAAGAAGCAAAAAAAATGTATAAAGATAGAGACGTCTTCAAGAAAAACTATACACAATATAACAAAGATGGAATGGTAGAAAACACATTAAGATCATATGATTTAAAGGAATATATTTTTATTAAAAATCTTGAATATGAAAAAAAATTAGATACTAATGATGAAGAGGTTATAAAGCAGTATGTTAGAAAAATGATTAATGCTTCTTATCCATCTAATTATGATATTGGATATACAAAATATTTGTTGTATAGGGAAATAATCAGAACTAAAGAAATACCAGAAGAGCATTGTGATTATATTATTTCAAAAGATGAGACTATAGATCTAAGAAAAATACTTTTAGATACTATTTCAAATGGTAATGTTAAACAAACATTTAATATTATTAAAGCTAATTCGGAGTCTTTTAGTGATTATAAAAGATTAATTGTATTTGGTATTGCATTTCCTTATTTAATAGATGATATAGAAACTCTTTTAGTAGAGCATGATGAATTATATATATTGAAAGATATAATAAAAGTAAATCAGGATATGGTTGATTATGTAGAAGGAAGAGTAATTCAAGAATATAATACTATTAAAAATAGTGAAAATTATTCACCTTATAATATAAGAATTATAGAATATGTTTATAAATTGATTCAAAGAATTGAAAGATATAGAAGATTGGAGTCTAAGCAAGAAATACAATTATTAATTAATATTCTATTAAAAAATAATATAATTGTTAGAGATTTTATTCAGATAGAAGAATATTCTAAATATCTAACGGAAAATCAAATTTCTCTTATAATGAATCAAAATAATAGTTTTATTAATCCGCTAGATGAAGTTATTAATGATGTTTATAAATTGTTTAATTTAACAAAGTTATTTACTTCTAATTTCTATCAAGATTTTAATGATTTTTGTTTAACTATAGAATCTCTAAATACAAATACTGTTGAAAAAGAAATAATTATTGAAGAAATTAATAAAATAGTAGAATCATTAGAAAAAGAAGAATATAGATATAATTGGTTTCCTATCTTGTTTTATCAGTTGGATATCTATGGCATATTAAATGAAGAATTCTTTAATACAAAGATTTCTAAAAATGCTTTTCTTAGTTATATTGCTAAAAAGAATAATAAAAAGTCTAAAAAGAATACTTTGAAATATATTAAGGCTTTATTTGCGACTGATGAAACACAAGAAAACTTGTATAGACTTAGTATATCTGGAAGCAAAAAAAGTTTGTGTAAATATACTGATAAAATGAGACGTTATTTTAAGAAAAAAAGGTTTGTAAAATCAATTGGTTTTCAAAAAGATTTGTTTGATAAATATGAAGAGTTATATTATACTTTAAAACTATTGAGAGATAATTCTCAAGAAGGTTTGAAAAGATTATTAGATACACTAGATTACATTAGTATCTTAGATAAATCTATAATTCCAGCTAATATTAGTTTAAAAAGATATAAAGAAGAAAATCTTCATTCTAGTAAGACAGAAGTATCTGAGGCCGATTATTATTTGTTAAATAATTATAATAAAAACACTTTAATTAGTAATGCAAAAGAAGAAGACAAATATTATTATTATCTAGTTTTATCATATTGGAATAATAAGCCTTTTGAGTATAGATGTAATTTAGTATGGAATGATAAAACAAAGGATATGCTTATTGATTTTATTGTTATTACCTTATTAGATGGGTGTTCTGTTGATGAGTTTTTTGATTCATTAAAAGAAAATGATTTTAGGAAATATATAGATGAGAATCTATATAATGATGCATATGAAAAGGCTGTTAGAAAAACGATTGATATAATGCAACAAAAAACAGAATGGCTTTTAACAGATAATATATTAGGCGCTTTAAAATATAATCCTACTGATAAGATTGAAAAAATAGAATTTAAAGAAAAAATGCTAGATAGTATATCTGAAGAAAGCATAAGTATATTAAAATCATATTATGAAATTGAAATAGTGCATTAATTAGTAATTAAGAGAAGGGTTGAATAATGAATAATGAAAATGAAATAACTGTAGAGGTTGATACTAGTTTAGATGAGTTAATTAAAATTCTTAAGAGTAAAGGCTTCAAAAAAAGAGAAGAATTTGATTATAA
This sequence comes from uncultured Erysipelotrichaceae bacterium, assembly GCA_902789225.1. Lineage (GTDB taxonomy): Bacteria > Bacillota_I > Bacilli_A > RF39 > UBA660 > RUG343. The sequence goes on along the minus strand of CADANC010000001.1, from coordinate 26,055 downwards.
TGATATTTATTTAATTAATAAAAATGATAGGGAAGATGATTATTTATCAATGTTAAATAAGTGTATTATAATTAGAAATATTATTGAAAAAAAGAAAGATACAAAGTTTTTAGTTTATAAACATAAAGAGTATAATGATAATAAGGAAATTATAAAACAAGCGCAAGTTAAAGTAGAAATAGATAATATTGATAATTCGAAATTATTATTTGAACAATTAGGTTTTGAAGAATTAATAAGAATAAATGATCATATGTATGTCTTTGCGACTGATAAAGATGAATTTGTTGTTCAAAATGTTAATAATAAACATATTTATATAGAGATAGAAGATGAATGTCGCTATGCTAATAGATTTTATAATTCCTTAGATGAAATGAAATCAGTTATCATTGATAATTCTATTCCTTTTAAAAATAATGATTTTTTTGTAAAAAAAGCTGAAATTGAATTAGAAGAAACTTCAGAGGAGTGATTATATGAAAGAATATAAGTATAGAATTTATGATACTGTTTATGAGGATATTGTGTCAGGTAAAAAAACAATTGAATATCGTTTGTTGAATGATAAATCAAAAGATATAAAAAAAGGTGATCAAATTCTTTTTACTGTGGTAGATAATGATAAAAAGAAAGTCTTAGTCGAAGTTATTAATAAATATATTTACTCTGATTTAGAAGAATTGTGGAATAGTAATAATTCAATTAATAATACACTTAATTATTCAAAAGATGAGTTTATAAATGCTTTTTATAATATATTTGGAAAAGAAGTTGTAATTAATTCTAAAATAGTTGGTATAGAATTTAAAATAATATCATAAATAATATAAATATAATTAGCAAGATTTTATATCTTGCTTTTTTTTTATTATTTTTCTTTTAGTTCGGATTGACATCAAAAAAATAAATATGATATGCTACATACATGTTGATTATGAAGTTATCTTAGTAGTTAATTTGAAACTCTTTACAGGAAATTGTGGTCACCGACTGAGAGCCACTTAAGAAAGGCAAGTTAATGAATTTCAATAATGGAGTCAAATCGTGTTAAGAGCGTTAATCTAATAAGATAGTAATACTATGAAAAAAGGTGGTACCACGAGCAATTCGTCCTTTATGGATGATTGCTCGTTTTTTGTTTTATGGCTCTTTTTGGTAAGACGTAGTTAATAAATTATGTTGTAGGTTCGATTCCTGCTTGAGCCGTCGTTTATTATTGAAGTTTAGATGAAGGGAAGTGATTAATTTGGAAAGTGAGTTTAATAACGAATCTGAAGGTGATTTTTTTAGGTTAATCACTAAAATAAATAATCTAATTAAATAATGAAGGAGAAGAAAATGACAGAAAAAATAACAGTTGTACCTGGTGCAACACAAACAGAAAAAGAAGTAGATATGGGGAGAAATTTATCTTTAGATAGTATTATGGTTTTACAAATTGATCAAAATGCCAATTATATGGTTACTATGTTTGGATTAGAACCAGATAATTGTGAAGATAGAGTATTACTATCTAGTGGTCAAAAAGAAATGACTCTTATGAAAATGTGTTTATTAAATAATTATGAAATAGAAAGAAAACCTATTACAAATTATATGCCTTCTGATTATATTGAGATTTATAATGAAGCGTTAGCTGATGGTAGATATGATATTTGCTTGACAATGTTACGTGGATTAGAATCTCATATTAATCAAATACATGAAGAAATGAATAAAGTATTAAAAAGAGGCAGTAGAAAGAATTAGTTAAATAATCATAAATTGCAAAAAGATTAATGATATTCTATAATTTATAAAGAGAGGTTTTATGAAAACAATTGAGCAAATAAATGATGAAATTTTAGAACATAAAAGTAGTGGAAAAAGTGTAAAAAAAGTAAGTGATGTATATCATACGTTTGAAGATCTTTATAGAAGAGAATTAGTATTATTTCGTCTTGTTTCTTCGTTATGTCCAAAATTATGTTTTAAAACTTTAAATCATTATGATGAAGAAAATGATCCTATGTTTGATGGTGATTTTATGGTAGGCATCTATACTCCGTTAGGACCTGCTTCTTATCATTTTAAATTAAAATATTTAGATGCATTTTCTCATATTGAATTACAAGATTATGGTCCAAGATATGAAGGGTATAGTGAAGATGAAAAAAATGAAAGAATTAATTATGTTAGTGATTTGATTAATTCAGGGCATACAGAAGATGATATTTTAGATTTGATTGTGAATAATTCTAATCTTGATGATTCTTTAAAACCTATTATGAAAATGTCAATAAAAGAGAAAAAAGGCATCAATCAATCACATGTAAAAATGAAGGTTAATAAAGAGGTATAAAATGACATTGGATGAGTTAAAGATAGAGTATGATAAACTTCAATTAAAGTATGGGGCTAAAGAATTAGATTCTATTTATTATGGTGGATGTATAGATAATCCTGATATATGTTTTGTATTTATGAATCCTACTGGTAAAAATATTGCTTCTTCTAAATCATGGAAAGGTATAAAATCTCCTTGGATAGGAACTAAAAATATCTGGGATTTATTTTATGAATTGAATTTGTTAGATAAAGATATATATAGTAAAATTAAGTCTATTAAGGGAACAGATTGGACTGAAGAATTTGCAAGTGAAGTATATAATAATGTAAAAAAACATAGATACTTTATTACTAATTTAGGTAAATGTACTCAGATTGATGCTAGAGTCATTCCTGATAGTGTATATAAGAAATATTTACATTTATTAGAAAGAGAAATTGAAATAATTAATCCTAAAGTTATAGTATTATTTGGTAATCAAGTATCATCAATTGTTTTAAATGAAAAGATTTCGGTTTCTCAGTGTAGAAAAAAAGAATTTGAAAAAGATATTAATGGTAAAAAATATAAATGTTATTCAGTATTTTATCCAGTAGGAAATGGTAGATTTAATATAGGTAAATCTATCGAAGATATAAATTATATTATTGATAATATTAATGATAAAATATCGATATAAAGGAAGTGATTTTTAATGACTAATGAAGAAAAAAACTTACAAAAAACTAATATAAACTGCTTGAGCATGATTTATCTAACCCCTTTAATAAAACTTTATAAAATAAGGAAAAATTAAAAACTAGATCTTACATTTTTTATATAAAAATTTAATAAAAATGAGCAAAAAACACCAAAAATCATTAAGAATGGTGCTTTTTTATATATTTTTGATGAGGTGATGTTTCCAGTTAACCCCATTATAAAATAAGGGCTTTTTAACTTTTGCTGAGTGTTCGGAAAATAGTAATTTTCCGAACTCTTTTTATGTGTTTACTTTTTGAAATAGTAAGTGTATAATCAAGTATGAAAAGTATAATTTGTTATACTTGAAGGAGGCATATATGAAAGATAAGTTTGTAGGTATTGCTAAAGTTGGTGAAAAAGGACAAATAGTAATTCCTAAAGAAGCAAGAGATATGTTTGATATTAAACCAGGCGATTCAGTTGTTGTTTTGTGTGACAAAAAGAAAGGAATGGCTATTGTTAAATCTGAAGTGTTAGAAGATACTATGGATAAAGTATTGCCAAATTAGGATAAATAATTATGAGTAAAAGAAAGCATTATTTAGATAATATAAGGTGGATTACCTTATGTGTTGTAATTCTATATCATGTGTTTTATATATTTAATTCAAGTGGTGTAATATCAAATATAGGAGTAAAAGGAATAAAAGAACTTGATGCTATATGTGTATTTACATATCCATGGATCATGTGTTTATTGTTTGTAGTATCGGGTGTTTCAACAAAATATTCTTTAAAAAATAAAAGTAACAAAGAATTTATTAAAGATAGAGCTAAAAAAATACTAGTTCCAAGTATTGTAGGTATATTTGCATATGGTTGGATAAGTGGATGGACAACAAATTATTATGGCGATATATTTGCAGGTAATGGAAATATGATTCCAGTTCCTATAAAATATTTAATATTTTCATTAATTGGAACTGGACCATTATGGTATGCTCATGTATTATTTATAGCATCACTATTAATTGTTTTAATCAGAAAAATTGATAAAAAACAAAGAATAGATAATCTATTTAACAAAATTAATTTACCAATATTATTCTTATTATTTTTAGTAGTATGGGGTTCTTCATTTATATTAAATACACCAGTTGTTACAGTATATAGATGGGGAATATATTTATTGATGTTTATACTAGGTTACTATGTGTTTTCAAACGATAAGATTATTGAAAATTTAGAAAAAATATCAATCCCACTAGGAATAATAACAGTTATTTTTGGAATTGCTTTCACAATTAAAAATTATGGAGTTAATTTTGGCTCAAATGAATTCTTAACTAGTATATTTACTAATGTTTATCTATGGTTAGTAATATTATCGGCATTTGGTATTAGTAAAAAGTATTTAGATATAAAAAATAAATTCACTGACTATATGAATAAAAACAATTTTAGTTTTTATGTTTTACATTATACAATACAAATAGTTATATCATTTATTTTAGTTGAGTATATTAAGTTTGATAACTTCATATTTAATTATATAATCTTAATTTTAGGAACAATAATTATATTACCTTTAATGACTGAAATATTAAAAAGAATACCTATTGTTAATAGATTATTACTTGGTATAGTAAAAAAATAAAATAGTTCGAAATATTTTGATATTAGGAGTTGATAGAAATGAATAAAGAAGTATTATTACAAAATATAGATAAAGTTCATACTACTGAAATGGGTATTGATAGAATTAAAAAGAATCTAAAATTAGATACAAATAATGTAGTTGATTTTTGTAAGAGCAAAGTATTAGATAAAAAATGTAGTATTTACAAGCAAGGAAAGAATTGGTACTGTGAAATTGATAATATTAAGATTACTATTAACTCTTATAGTTATACAATTATAACAGCACATATTATTAAATAGAATGATTGCAATATTAAGATATTACGATTTGTAACACCATATAAATGATATAAAATTGACGGAATTATACTAAATTTCGTCTTTTTTTATGGTATAATTTTATTGATTAAAAGGAGGAAATCCAAATGAATGAAAATAAAACTAATATAAACTGGTTTCCTGGACATATGGCTAAAACTAAGAGACAGTTACTTGAACAAGCTTCTTTAGTTGATATTGTTTATGAAGTTATTGATAGTAGGATGCCTATTTCTTCTAGAGTTGAAGAAATGAATGATATTATTAAAGATAAACCTAAAATTATAATTGCTACTAAATATGATTTATGTGATAAGTCTGTAACTGATAAGATACTTGAAAATGAAGATCACGTAATAAAGATCAACTTGCAAAAAGACGATATTTATGGTATAATTAGCGCTACTAATGAACTAATGGAAGATATTAATAATAAGAGACTTGAAAAGGGACTAAATAAGAGAAGTGCTCGAGTTATGGTTATTGGTATTCCTAATGTTGGTAAAAGTACTTTGATTAATAGATTAGTTGGTAAAAAGGTAGCTGGTGTTGGTAATAAACCTGGTGTTACTAAAAATATTAATTGGATTAGAGTTAATAAAGATATTGAATTATTAGATAGTCCTGGAGTACTTTGGCCTAAATTTGAAGATCAAAATAGAGCACTAATTTTAGCTAGTTTTTTATCTATTAAAGAAGAAATTCTTAATAGTGATCAAATTGCTTGCTTTATTCTTAAAAAGATATTTGAATTATATCCTGAAAAGTTAAAAGAAAGATATGGTTTAGATTCATTAGATGAAGATTTTATTGAAGCCTATGAAACAATAGGTAAAAAGAGGGGGGCTTTGTCTAAAGGTGGTTCAGTTGACTATGATAGAGTTTCTAATATCATTATTAGGGATTTAAATAATGGTTATTTTGGAGATATTACTTTAGACAGATAATTATGATTTATTCAGAATGTGTTACTAATAGAACACCTTTTTTGGAGATTACTTATCCTGAAATTGAAAGACAAAATAGAACTTCTCCATTTAATTTCTTTCATTTAAATAGGAGAAATCCAGAAAGAAAAATATTTATTAAATCTTTTAATGAACAAGAGTTTGTTGGTGAAGAGGTTTGTAGATTAAGAGGTATTAGATCTGCTCATTATTTCTTAGTAGGTATTAATCCTAATACTATTTTAAAATATACACGTAGTAATTATTATGGAGACGTTAGAAATAATAATTTTAAATTTATGATTGGTTCTTATGATTTTAGAGATTATAACAAAGAGTATTTTGATTTAAGTAGTATAGATTTAGGAGATAATGCATTAGATACTATTCTTAATATGTGTCCTAATGAAGAAAATAGAGATGAAGTTTTAAATGAAATTTTAGAACTCATGGCATTAGATATTTTTATGGGACAAGAAGATAGATGCAGTAAGAATGTAATGATTGAAAAAGATAAGAATGGTATTATACATTTAGCGCCTATTTATGATTTTCAATATGCTCTTAAGAATCCATCTTTGTATTATGAAAATGATATTATGAGTCTTAGAGATAATAGAGATTATCATAGATTTATGGATGAATATAGTCACTTTAGGGATTTATTAGATTTTTATTCTGATGAAGATTTATATACTATTACACAATCTGCTTTTGATAAAAATTCTATGCGTATTCCTGATGGTCATAAGAAATATTTAAAACAATATTCTAATAATAGAAGACAATTAATTAAAAATATTTTAAAATAATCAGGTGTTATATCTGATTATTTTGTTATAATTAAATTGGTGAAGTATATGGCAAGAAAAAAAACACTTGAAAAAATAGATATAAAAAATATTGATCCTTTTAAATATGAAAAAGAATTAAGAAGTAATGGTATTAAGCTAATTGGTGGAGTTGATGAAGTAGGGCGTGGACCTTTAGTTGGACCTGTTGTTACTGCATGTGTTATATTACCTGAAACTTTTAATTTAGATGGTCTTACTGATAGTAAAAAGTTGACTGAGAAAAAAAGAGATTTTTATTATGATGAAATTATGAAGCAGGCTGTTTCTGTTGGAGTTGGAATTGTTTCTAATGAAGAAATTGATAAGATAAATATTTATGAGGCAACTAAAGTTGCGATGAAGCAAGCTATTTCTAATTGTGATGTTAAGCCTGAACATGTTTTGATAGATGCTATGAAGTTGGATTTAGATATTCCTTCTACTAGTATAATTAAAGGAGATTTATTATCTATTAGTATTAGTGCTGCTTCTGTTATTGCAAAAGTTACTAGAGATAGGATGATGTATGAATTAGATGAGAAATATCCTATGTATGATTTTAAATCTAATAAAGGTTATCCTACTAAAAAACATATGGAAGCTATTAAGGAATATGGTATTATTCCTGAACATAGAAAATCATATGGGCCTGTTAAAGAATATTTAGAAAGAAAAGAACAATTAACTTTAGATTTATGAGATTTTTGTAAATATATTGTTAATTTTTTTATTTTGTTTTATAAGTTTGATTTGACATTATTAATTTTTTTATGTATAAGTTAGATTTGAGGTGTTGTTATGGCAAAAAATTTAGTTATAGTGGAATCTCCTAGTAAGTCACATACTATAGGTAAATATCTAGGAAAAGATTTTAAAGTTGTTTCTAGTAAAGGTCATATTCGTGATCTAGCAACTACTGGAAAATATGGTCTTGGAGTAGATATTGAGAATGGATTTAAACCTAGCTATGTTCCTATAAAGGGTAAGAGTTCTGTTATTAAAGAATTAAAAAAAGATGTAAAAGAATCTGATATGGTTTATCTAGCATCCGATCCAGACCGTGAGGGAGAAGCTATTGCTTGGCATTTAAAAGATGCTCTAGGTATAAAAGATGATCAATATAAAAGAGTTAGATTTAATGAAATTACTAAGGATAAAGTTATTGAAAGTGTTAATAATCCTGGTATGATTGATGATAATTTAGTTAAATCACAAGAAACTAGAAGAATTCTTGATAGAATTATTGGTTTTAGATTAAGTAAATTATTACAAGCTAAGATTGATGCGAAAAGTGCTGGTCGTGTTCAAAGTGTAGCTTTAAAATTAATCGTAGATAGGGAAAGAGAAATACTTGCTTTTGTTCCTAAAGAGTATTGGACTATTACTGCTCACTTTGATAAATTTGATGCTGATTACTTTTATATAAAAGATAATAAACAAGAAACTAAATTAGATACAGAGGCTGATGCTGATAAGGTCCTTGATAATATTACTAATAAATATGTAGTTGAAAATGTTGAGAAAAAGAAGACTAAGAGAAGTAGTAAACCTCCATTTATTACAAGTACTCTTCAACAAGAAGCTTCTAATAAGCTTGGATTTAGTGCTAAAAAGACTATGAGTATTGCGCAAAAATTATATGAAGGTATTGATCTTGGTAGTGAAAGAGCCGGACTTATTACTTATATGAGAACTGACTCTATTAGATTAAGTGATGAATTTATTGGTAGTTCTTTAAAGTTTATTGAAGAAAAATTTGGTGAAGATTATAAAGGCTCAGTTAAAGTTAGTAAAAAGAAAACTGAAAATGTTCAAGATGCTCATGAAGCAATTCGTCCTACTAGTATTCTTAGAGAACCTGATAAAATTAAAGAATATTTAGATAAAGATGAATTAAAATTATATACCTTAATATATAAGAGGGCACTTGCTTCTTTAATGGCTGATGCTATACTTGATCAAACAACTGTTATTTTAGATAACAATGGTTATAAATTTAAGACTACTGGTAGTATTGTAGTTTTTGATGGTTACTTAAAAATATATGGTGATTATGAAGAAAAAGATGAAGCTAAGTTACCTGATTTTGTAGTAGGAGAAACTAAGATAACTGATGATGTTGAAAAGAAACAACATTTTACTCAACCTCCTGCTAGATATACTGAAGCTAGTCTTATTAGAGAATTAGAAAGTTTAGGTATAGGTAGACCTTCTACATATGCTACTATTATTGATACAATTAGAACTCATGGATATGTAGTTATGGAAGATAAAAAGTTTAAACCTTTAGAAATTGGTTTTGAAGCTACTGATAAATTACAAGAATTTTTCTCTAAAATTATTAATGTTAAATATACTTCTAATATGGAAGAAGAATTGGATGAGATTGCTGATGGTAAATTAATTTGGGTAGATGTATTAACTAAATTTTATGATGAGTTTGAGCCTTTAGTAAAAAAAGCTTTTTCTGAAATGGAGAAAACGCCTGCTAAAGAAACAGGTGAAATGTGTCCTGAATGTGGATCTCCATTAGTAGTTAGAAAAGGTAAATATGGAGAATTTGTTGCTTGTAGTAATTATCCTACTTGTAAATATATAAAGAAGGATAAAGCAGAAGAGACTGTTTTAATGGATTGTCCTGTGTGTGGAAAAGGCCAAATTGTTGAAAGAAAAACTAAGAAAGGAAAAACTTTCTGGGGTTGTAACAATTATCCTAAATGTAAGACAGCTTCTTGGGATAAACCTACTGGTGAGACATGTCCTAATTGTGGTAAATTATTAGTTACTGATAAAGATGGAGATGTTAAATGTATGGAATGTGATTATATTCAATAAAACTTACTAGAAATAGTAAGTTTTTTATTTTATAATAAGAATAGGTGATACTATGGTTAATTATTATATTGTATCTAGAAATCCTAATACTAATGAATATAAATCAATTATGATAGGCGATAGTTCTGTCTTAGAAAATATTGATTTATATACTTTGAACTTTAATAATAAAGAAGAATTAATACGAGATATTAATTCTTATGGGTATAATTTATCAAATGAGGATGATTTGTTTATTGCTAGTTTGGGTAGAAGTCATGATTTAAAAATTAAAAATATTTTATATAATGGCAAATATGTTTCTAATATTAGAGATATTGCTCTTGCTAGTAAGAATAAAGAAGAGTTTGATTATAGACCTATTTTTAATACTACTTATAAATTGTGTAAGAAACATTCTTTATATAGTGGTTTGTTTAATAGTAGTAAATTATATAAGCCTTTTAAAGATGTTATATATAAAACTATTAGTATGTTTGGCAAGATAGGAAAAGATGGTAATAAGGTATTTAATAGAGATAATTATTGGTTAAGAAGTAGTTATCAATTAATGAGAGATATATGTGTATCATTTAATTTATATGAATCTATAGAAGGAAAAGTTGATTTAGATGATTTAAGTAATGTAATTAAAGAAGAAGAATTAATTGATAAGAGTAGAAGAGGTCTTACTAATGATTTAGTCAGAACTTTAGAAAATGGATTTGGTCAAATGAGTTTTCTTGGTGGACCTGATGAGTTTATTCATATTACTAGTATTCATCCTCATAAAGTTCCTGAAAATGGTGTGTTATCTAGAAAAGTTAATACAGGAGAGATTAAGTCAGTTCCAGAAATTGAAGTTACAGATACTCCTGAGATTGCTATTGGAGTAGAAAATAGTGAATTTAAATTAGATATGGCATCTGTTAAAAAGATTAATTTGCATGATAAGAGTGAGCGAGAAAAGAATAAGGCTAGATCTGAAATAATTGATTTATTAACAGATGAAAAATATATGCCTTATGGATCTATCGGTTATGATGGAGAAAGATATTACTTTAACTTTGATTCATTTAATTATGATTATAGTTTTAGTGATAAGAAAATGATTAATGGAATGATGAGTCAAGCTTTAATGAGAAATATTTTTTTCTATAATTTTTATAGAGAACGACTAGACAATTATCCTTTAGAATCTAGTGAATTATATGAAGAAAAAACTCATTATTATAATCAAATTCATAAATTAGTTACTACTAGTACTAAGAAGAGTGATAAAGTATTGAATAAATTATATAGATTTTATACTATTCAAAAAGATGTTGTTGAAAAGAAAGGTAAAAGAAAATAAATATGGATGATAAAAGAAAAGAAGAAATACTTAAAATCATTTCTCCATATTTAGATCATTTGAAATATGAGAAGAAATATTCAGAACATACTGTTTTAAATTATCAGGAAGATTTAGTTGAATATTTCTTTTATTTAGATAGAGAACATATTGAATATAGAGATATTAGATATGAAGATATTAGATTTTATTTAATGTATTTAAAAGATGAAAAAAATAATACTAATAGTAGTATGGATAGAAAGCTTAGTTCTTTAAGGGGATACTATAAATATTTAGCTAATTCTAATATTGTAAGTAGTAATCCTTTTAGTTTAGTTAGTGGACCTAAAAAGGAAAAGAAATTACCTAGATATTTTGAATATAATGAATTAGAGGAATTGTTTGAAGTTCCTGATTTAAGAAAACCTTTGGGACAAAGAGATAGATTAATACTTGAAATGTTATATGCTACAGGTGTTCGTGTATCTGAATTAGTTAATATAAAAGTTAAAGATATTAATCAAAGTATGAAAAATATCTTAATACTTGGAAAAGGTAATAAAGAAAGAATTGTTGAATATGGAGAATATTGTGAAGAATATTTAAATATGTATTTAAATGATGGTTATTTTAGATTAAATGTTCATAATAGTGAATATTTGTTTTTAAATAATGATGGTAATCAACTTACTGATAGAGGTGTAAGATTTATTCTAGATAAGATTATTGAGAAAACAAGTATAGAAAAAAAGATAAGTCCTCATATGATAAGACATAGTTTTGCTACTCATTTACTTAATAATGGATGTAGTTTATTATCAGTACAAAAATTGCTTGGACATGAATCTATTAAGGCTACTCAGGTATATACTCATGTTAGTACTGATAGATTAAAAGAAGTATATAGAAATGCTTTTCCTAGGGCTAGAGAAAAGAAATAATTAAAAAGTATTTATCTTTTTAGTTAAATCCGTTATAATATAAATGTTTTTAGGTGTTATTATGGAAATAGATTTTAATAATATTGAAGATTTATATGTAAGGGTTTTACCTTCTCTTAGGTTGAAACAAAGATTACTAATGAAACAAGGTCATAGTATTGGTATTAGTAATATTTGGGATTATTTAACTAAAGAGAAATGGTCTAAAGCTAAAGATTTAACTTTATATGATATTGTTAATGATATAATGACGCTTGATGCTATAGAGGTTATTAATTATTATAAAGAGGTGTAATTATGAAAAAGAAATCCAGTATTATTATTACTACATTTTTGTTTATTGTAATAATAGTAGGAGTATGTTTTTTATTTAAACCTTTATTTGTGGGTTTAAAGTTTGGTCTTGATTTACAAGGTGGTTTTGAAATACTTTATAAAGCTGAAAGTATTGATGGATCTAAAATGTCTAGAGATAAGTTAGTTGCAACATACAAAACTTTATCTAAAAGAATTGATAGTTTGGGTGTAAGTGAACCTGAAATTACTATTGAAGGTAATGATAAAATTCGTGTTAAATTAGCAGGTGTTAAAGATCCTGAACAAGCAAGAGAACAATTAAGTACTGTTGCTACATTATCATTTAGAGATGTTAATGATAATTTGCTTATGACTAGTGATGTTTTATCATCTGGTGGTGCTAAGATTGGTCAAGATGCTGCTGGTAATCCTGCAGTTGCTTTATCAGTTAAAGATAAAGATACTTTCTATGATGTAACTAATAGAGTATCTAAGATGGGTACTAATAAGAATTTAATAGTTATTTGGTTAGATTATGCTGAAGGTGAAGATTCATATGCAAAAGAAGGAAATCAATGTGGTACTAGTGAATCTAATTGTTTAAGTGCTGCTACTGTATCACAAGGTTTTGCTAGTGATGTTATTATTCAAGGTAATTTTACTCAAGAAGAAGTATCTAATTTAGTAGATTTAATTAATAGTGGTTCTCTTCCAACAAAATTAAGTGAAATTAGTTCTAATACAGTTGGAGCTTCATTTGGAGATAGAACTTTATCTACTACTTTTAAAGCAGGTGTTATTGCTATTGCATTAATAATATTAGTATTGTTATTAATCTATCATTTTGCTGGATTTGTATCTTCTATTGCTATAATACTATATACTTTCTTAGTATTCTTATTATTCTGGTTAGTAGGTGGTGTATTAACACTTCCTGGTATTGCTGCACTTGTTCTTGGTATAGGAATGGCAGTAGATTCAAACATAGTTATGTTTGCTAGAATAAAAGATGAATTATATGCAGGAAGAAGTTTAACTACTGCAGTTAAAGAAGGATCTAAATCTAGTTTTAGTGCAATTATAGATGCTAATATAACTACTTTAATAGTAGCAATTATAATGTTCTATTTTGGAGAAAGTTCAATTAAAGGATTTGCAACTATGTTAATAATTACTGTTATTGTAACTATGTTTACAATGGTATTATTAACAAGAGTTATGTTAAAGTTATTTACTAAAGGTGGATTCTTTGATGATAAAGTTGGTTTATTTATAAATGTTAATAAGAAAAAGATTCCTGATGTTAGTAAAAATGAAGAAACTCCTAAGAGAATATTTGATAATGTAAATTTCTTAAAATATCGTAAATTATTTATGATACTTTCTTGTGTTATTATTTTAGCTGGTGCTATTATGATTGGAGTTAAGGGACTAAATTTAGGAATTGATTATAAATCAGGTACATCTATTACTATTGTTAGTGATAAAGATATTTCTAAAGCTTCAATTAGAAGTGATTTAGTTAAATATAAATTAGAATCATCTAGTATTGATATTACTAATGATGAGACTTCAATTATATTAAAAGATGCTTTAGATGGTAATCAAGTTAAAGAATTAAATAGTTATTTTGAAGATAAATATGATGCTAAAGTTAATATTGGTGTTGTTTCTAATATAGTTCAAAAAGAACTTGTTAAGAATGCAATTTTAGCAGTATTAATTTCAATGTTAGGTATTATTATCTATGTATCTATTAGATTTAAATTTAGTTATGCTGTAGGTGGAGTTATTGCTTTACTACATGATGTTTTAGTTATATTTGCTATGTTTGCATTTATAAGATTAGAAGTATCTTCTATGTTTATTGCTGCAGTTCTAGCAATAATTGGTTATTCTATTAATGATACAATTGTTATATTCGATCGTATTAGAGAAGAATTAAAGAAATATGATAAAAAATTAGATAGAGAAACTTTAGAGATATTAGTTAATAAAGGTATTCAATCTACATTCTTAAGAAGTATTTATACTACTTTAACTACTTTAATTCCTGTAATCATTTTACTTTTATTAGGAACTAATGATATACTTACATTTAACGTAGCTATGTTAATAGGATTAATATCAGGTACATATTCATCTATTTATATTGCTACTACAATATTCTTATGGTTAGAGAAAAAATCATTAGGAAAACCTAAGAAGAAAGCAAAAGTTTATAAAGATGATATAGAGGAAAAGAAGATAAAGGGTATTAATTGCTAGAGGAGGTGATATCCTTGTCTAGAAATAGAGATAATATTAGTTTTGATCAAGTATTAGAGAAAATTAAAACTTATATTGAAGACGAAAAAGAATTACAAGTAATTAATGATGCTTATGAACTTGCTAGAAGTAAGCATGAGGGTCAATATAGAAAAACGGGTGAAGCATATATAATTCACCCTTTAAATGTTGCATTAATCTTAACTGAAATCTATGCAGATTATGAAACAATTAGTGCAGGTCTTTTGCATGATGTTTTAGAAGATTGTGATTGTACTCATGAAGAAATGGAAGAGATAATGGGACCTACTATAACTAGAATAGTTGAAGGTGTAACCAAATTATCTAAGATTCATTTCTCTACAGAAAATGATTATTTAATTGATTATTATAAAAAAATAATTGTTGGAATGAGTGAAGATGTTAGAGTTATTATTGTTAAATTAGCAGATAGATTACATAATATGAGAACATTATGGGCTCTTCCTAAAGATAGACAAAAAGTTAAAGCAAAAGAAGCACTAGAAATACTTGCTCCTATTGGAGATCATTTAGGTATTCATAAAATCAAGAGTGAATTAGAAGATTTATCTTTAAGATATTTAAAACCTGATGTTTATTATGATATTGCTGAACATCTTAATAGAACAAAACTTGAAAGAGAACAAACTGTAGGAGAAATGTTAAACCAAGTAAGAGATTTACTTACTGAACATCATATTCCTCATGAAATAAAAGGTAGAGCTAAGAGTATTTATAGTATTTATAATAAGTTACAAAATGGTAAAACATTTAGTAATATTTATGACTTATCTGGTCTTAGAATCTTAGTTAATACTGAACAAGAATGTTATTTAGCGTTAGGTATTATTCATTCTAAGTTTAGACCTATGCCTAACAGATTTAAAGATTATATAGCTATGCCAAAACCTAATATGTATCAATCACTACATACAACTGTATTTGGTATAGATGGATATTTATTTGAAATTCAAATTAGAACATATGAGATGGATGAAGTCGCTGAAAATGGTATTGCATCTCACTGGTCATATAAAGAAAATAATGGTAGTGAACAAGTTGCTAATTTAACTGATACTACTGAACAAAAATTACAATTTTTTAAATCTATTATTGATTTAAGTCATGATCATATGAGTAGTGAGGACTTTGTTAATAGTGTTAAAAATGAAGTCTTAAATAATAATATTTATTGTTATACTCCTAAAGGAGATATTATTGAATTACCTATAGGAGCAACTCCAATAGATTTTGCATATAAGATTCATACTAAAGTAGGAGAGACTATGGTAGGAGCTATTGTTAATGATCAAATAGTTCCATTAGACTATGAATTACAAGATAATGATATAGTTAAAATTAATACTAATAAAAGTGCTACTCCTAGTAGAGAGTGGCTTAATATAGCAAAAGCTACTACTACAAAGAATAAAATTAAAAGTTATTTTACTAAGAATGAGAAAGATATTTATATTGATAAAGGTAAGTACCTATTAGAAAAGAGTCTTAAGAAACGTAAGATTACTTTAAGTGATTTTTATAAAGAAGAAAATTTAAAAAATATTTATAAAGAATTTAAAGATATAGATGATTTAGATGATTTATATTTAAATATTGGTAATGAGAAGATTACTCGTACTGCTGTTATTAATGTTAATTTTAAAGAACCTGAAGAAGAGAAGAAACCAAAGACTACTAAGGTTAGTAAAAAATCATTAGATGCAGATATTATAGTTAGTGGTATAGATAAAGTAAAAGTAAATCTTGCTCATTGTTGTTCTCCTGTATATGGAGATGAAATAATAGGATATATTACTAAAGGTAATGGTATTACTGTTCATAGAATAAATTGTCCTAATTTAGATGCTATGGAAGAAAGAACAATTGAAGTTAAATGGAATAGTAATACTAATAAGAAATATTTATCTTACTTATTTGTATATTCTAATAATAGAGAAAATCATTTAGTGGATTTTTTACAGATATTAAGTGCTGGTGGAATTAATGTTGAAGAAGCTAGAATTCTTAATAAAGATGAAAGTTTTATTTATGAAATAACTATATATGTAACTAGTTTAGATCAATTAAATAAAATAATGGTTTCATTAAATAATAATAGTTATATTGATAATGTGGAAAGGGCATTCAAATGAGAGTTGTAGTACAAAGGAGTGGAAAAGCTAAACTTAAAAGCAATGGTAAAGACTTTTCTTCTATTGATAAAGGATTAATGATTTTAGTTGGATTTACTGAAGGTGATGGTCTTGATGAGATTAAATGGATGGTCAATAAAGTTGTTAATTTAAGAATCTTTGATGATGAAAATGGAGTTATGAATAAAAGTGTTTTAGATGTTGGAGGAGAAATTCTTTCTGTATCTCAATTTACTTTATATGGAGATTGTAAAAAAGGATCTAGACCTAGTTATATTAAAGCTTTAAATGGTGATAAAGCTTCTCCTTTATATGATAAATTTAATGAAGAATTATCTAAATATGTTAAAGTAAGTACTGGTGTATTTGGAAGTGATATGGAAATTAGTTTTACTAATATAGGGCCAGTTACAATAATAATAGAAAAATAGAAATAGGTATCAATTGATATCTATTTTTTGATTGAATAATTATTATAATTATGATACTCTTTACTTAAGATAGAGAGAATATAGTGAGGAGAAAATATGAAAAGATTTAGTAAAATTTTATTTGTTTTTATGTGTGTAATGTTTTTACCTTTAATGGTAAATGCTAAAGAAAAATGTACTGTTGTATCTGGTAATAAAACAGATATTGGTAGTGAAATTGCTTGTGGAAGTGAACATTTTTATATAGTAAATTCAGATGATAAAGAAGTTAAGATGCTTGCTAAATATAATCTAAATGTTGGTGTTTCTATCTATAAAGAAAAAATAGAAAAAGCGGAAGGCGATACAAGAACGGATTTACAATATTGTTTGGATTTAGCTAATTCAAAAGGTGCCATATATAAATATGATGATTTTTATAATGCTAATGGTTATTGTTTCTATGCAAAAAAAATAGAAACTGATAGAGTATTACAAAGTGAGGAAGCAGTAAGTGCTCATTGGGATAAAGATGGTAATTATTTATATCCACAAGTTGGGGATGTTTATTTTAGTTTTGATGAATTACTTTATCTTAATTCTTTACTTACTGGTTATTCTCAGGAAAATGAATATTCTTATTTTGAAATAGATAAAGTTATTGAAAATTCTAGATTTATAGATTACAATTTTAAGTTTGATAAATTTAATGATAATTCGCCTATTATAAATTATACTTCTCATGGTTATCCTTATGGAATAATGAATACTTTAGGTCATTATAAAAATGAACTTACTAATATGGATATTAATGTTAATGATATTTCTTTATTATCAATTTCAGAGTTAGATGATATAGTAAATAAGATTTCGAATAAAAGATTACCTTTTAATTACTGGACAAATAATTATGATGTTGTTTCTGAACAATACAATCATTCTTATAATACTACTACAAATAATGAAATTAGTTTTGGAAGTTTAAAGGAATATATTCCAGAAGATTATGATTGGTTATATAGTACATCATATTGGAATAGAACTATTTTTTATGGTGAGGATAGTTTTGCGAATCTATATTTTGTTTTCACTTCTGGATTAGGAAAAATATGTGGGGCCGGTTTTCCTACTTGTGCTCCAGAAACTGCCATTGGAACTGGTGTTAGACCGGTTATTACTATTAATTCTGAAGATATTGTTGAACCTCCTAGAACAATTATTAATAATCCTCAAACTGGTGGAATTGCAGCATTTGTTTTAGTATGGCTATGTGGATTATTCTTTATAGGTAGAAAAGTATTAAAAAGAATTAGTTAATATTAACTATCACTTTGGTGATAGTTTTTTCTTTACAAATATAAAATAATAATTATAATAATTACTACTGGTGATAAGTATGGATAATAAATTGATTAGTTTATTTGAAGGATACTTAAAAGAAACAGATATTGTATTTGATTTAAGAGAGTCTAATGATTTAGGTCTTTCTAGTAAAAAGAGTGATCTATATTTCTTTAAAGTTCCTGATGAACATAGAATGTTAACTATTGAAATAAAAGATAATTGTATGTCTATTGAACATGCTATTACTAATGATGATGGTTTATTTAAAAATGACTATTTTTTTACTCATGTAGGTACTACTTTAAATATTAGAAGTGTAGTTTCTTACTATTCAGAAAATGATAGTCGAAGTGTAGAATATTCTAGTATTGATAAAGTTGTTCCTAAAAATTTTGATTTTTATAGGGGACTTAGAGCTAGAACATTGAAGAAAAATAGAAAAATAGGATGATTTATTATATATTATGTGTTATAATTAATATGAATTTCTTGGGAAAGAGTAATTTAATCAATTAATTTTAGAGAGAGTATGTTTGGTGAAAATACTTATTAATATTAAATGAAGACATCCCTATAATTGAAAACGTATATCTGCGTTAAAGATTAATGAGTATCAAATAAGGTGGCACCACGACATTGTTCGTCCTTTGGGGTCACCTTTTTTTGTTTAAGAGGAGGAATTTTTATGATACAAAAGCAAAAAGGAACTAATGATATCTTTGGAATTCAAGCTAAGAAATGGAAGTATATTGATGGGATAATTGATATGGTTATGGAGAAATATAACTGTAATTATATTAGAACTCCTATTTTTGAAGATTTTAATTTGTTCCATAGAGGTATTGGTGAATCAACTGATATTGTAAGTAAAGAGACTTATGATTTTGAAGATAAAGGTGGAAGAAGAATAGCTCTACGTCCTGAAGGAACTGCTGGAGTAGTCAGAAGTTTTATTGAAAATAAAATGTATGGTGATCCTGTACAACCAATCAAAGTTTACTATAATGGAACAATGTATAGATATGAAAGACCTCAAAGTGGAAGAGATAGAGAACTTACACAATTTGGTGTAGAGATACTTGGCAGTGATGATGTTATTAGTGATGCTGAAACTATTTCAATCGCTATAAACGTATATAAAATGATTGGTTTAAAAGACTTAAAAGTTAAAATTAATAGTTTAGGTGATAAAGAATCTCGAGATAATTATAGAAAAGTTTTAATTGATTATTTTAAACCTCATATTAAAGATTTATGTGAAGATTGTCAGGAAAGACTAGAAAAGAATCCTCTTCGTATTTTAGATTGTAAGGTAGATGCAGATAATCCTATTATTAAAAATGCTCCTACTACAATTGATTATTTAAATGAAGAGAGTAAAAAGAGATTTGAAGATCTAAAAGAAATGTTAGATTTATTACAAATTAATTATGAGGTTGATCCTAAAATTGTTAGGGGACTTGACTATTATAATCACGTTGTATTTGAAATAGAAGATATTAATGAGAATATGGGTATTAATAATGTAATTGGTGCTGGTGGTCGTTATAATGGATTAGTTAGTCAATTAGATGGACCTGAAACAGCTTGTGTTGGATTTGCATCTGGAATAGGAAGAATATTAGATGCAGTTGAAGCTGAAAAAGTTGAATTACCTATAATTGATTCTATTGATTTATTCTTACTTTATGTTAATGATGATGAAAAGAAGAGTGCATTATATTATGCAGATGAGTTAAGAATGGCTGGTTATATTGTTGATACTGAATATACTGGTAAGAGTTTAAAATCACAATTTAAGAAAGCTGATAAATTGAATGCTAAATATATATGTGTTTTAAATAGTGAACAATTAAAAAATGGTGAGATGACTATAAAGAATAATTCAACTAAGGAAGAAGAAGTTATTGGTTGTGAATCATTAATCTATTACTTAGATGAAAAATTAAATTCTGGTATAGAAGATGATGTTGATATTGATGAATTAATGAAAGGAAAGATGTTAGATGAATAGAATTAAGTTAGAAGAGTTAAGTGAGCATTATGGAAAAGAAGTAACTGTATCTGGTTTTGTTGATAGTGTAAGAAACTTACAATGGGTACAATTTATTGTATTAAGAGATGAAACTGGTAAAGTACAAATTACTATTGAAAAGAGTGAAGAAAAGAATGCTGAACTTGTTAAGATAGTTGATGAGTTAAGTGCTGAATCTACTATTAAAGTTACTGGTACTTTGATGGAAGCTCCTAAAGTTAAATTAAATGGTATGGAAATTATTCCTAGTGAAATAATTGTTACTAGTAGAAATGAGGGTGAATTACCTTTCAATTATAAAGATATTTCTACTGTTAATTTAGATACAAGATTAGACAATCGATATATCGATTTAAGAAGTGAAAAGAATGTAATGATGTTCCAAGTACAAAGTGATTTTATTAGATATATGAGAGAGTATTTATATGATCATGATTTTACTGAGATTCATACTCCTAAATTTATAGGGGCTGCTAGTGAATCTGGTAGTGAAGTATTTGAAGTAAAATATTTTGATAGAAAAGCATATCTTGCTCAAAGTCCACAATTTTATAAACAGATGGCAATTGCTGCTGGATTTGGAAATGTATTTGAAGTAGCTCCTTGCTTTAGAGCAGAGAATTCTAATACTTCTCGTCACGCTACTGAATTTACTTCATTTGACCTTGAATTTTCTTATATTGATTCATTCGATGATGTTATGAATTTAGAAGCAGAGATGTTAACTTATGCTTTAGAAAAGTTAGATAAAAAATATGGAGATAGAATTGAAAAAATGTTTGGAACTAAGATTATTGTTCCTAAATGTCCATTTCCTAAAATGGCTTTAAGTGATGTTTATAAAGAATTAGAAGAAAGATATGGTTATAAAGTTGATGATAGTGAGAAAACAGATCTTACTACTGAGGCTGAAAAACTTACATTTAAATTAGCAATGGATAAATTTAATTCAGAATTCTTATTTGTAACTGATTATCCTGCTGATAAGAGAGCTTTCTATCATATGAGAGATGAAAATGGTGTTTTACAAGGATACGATTTAATCTGGAGAGGTGTAGAAATTACTAGTGGAGCTCAAAGAGAACATAGATATGAAGAAATTTGTAAGAATGCTAAGAGTAAAGGATTAGGAAAAGATGTTGAATTCTACTTAGATTTCTTTAAGCATGGATGTCCTCCACATGGTGGATTTGCTATAGGAGTAGATAGACTTACTATGCTATTATTAAATATTCCTAGTGTTAAAGAAACTCAATTCTTATTCCGTGGACCTAATAGATTAGAACCATAATTAATTAAAGAAGATTTTATTATCTTCTTTTTTATTGTATAATTATGTTAGGAGATAATTATGAAGAAAGTATTACCTAATAATAAAACTATTAATTATACTTTGGATGAAGATCAAATATTAAAGAATAATTCTATAAATGTTGAATATAATATTAAAAGAATCAAAAAAGAAAGACGTTATACTATTATTCTTGTTATTTGTTTTATTGTTATGTTCTTTGTAATTGGGATTTCTATATTTACTGATATTGATTCATTAAATATGAGTGTTGAAAATGTTGATAATCTTACTATTAGGTATGAAGTTGATGATAAAGGTGTTAAAAATACTATTAGTATTTATGATGATAAAGAGTATTCTTATGAATTATCTATTCTTAATAATGATAATAAGTATAATAGGTTTTACATTTATTTAAAAACAGATGATGATTTAATTAAATTAGATAATTGTAGTGATAAATTAGTTGATTATAGTTTAGTTAATTACGAAATTAATGGAAACAGTGGAAATATTAAAGATACTTTAATTGATGATAAATATATAGTTTTAGTTGATGAGTTAGCTCCTCATGAAAAAAAGAATTATAGGTTAAAAATAAAACTTAATGGAGTAGGACACTACCATAGTATTATTAAGGTAAGCGAGGTAGAGTAGTCAAGCATCTTGAAATTATTATTATAATATGGTATATTTAAGTTGTCAGATATAGACGTTCATGATCATATAAAACCGACTAAAGTGACGATAAGGGAGAACGGAGCTGCTTATCCGTGTTGAAGACCTATTAAATTAGGGATCCTGAAGATATGCATATGTTCACCCACCTGTACAAACGTAACAGGTTTTATCGTTGATGAACTCTATTTTCTGACTTTTTTTGTTTGTTTTATAAGCTTTTTGTGGTATAATAGTGAGACCGAGAGGCGGGATAGATATGTTAATTCTACCAATTATAAATAAAGGTAAGAATGGAAAGAAAATAAGTAATGCTAAAATTGAGTTAGTAAATTTTAGAAGATTAGAAGATAATATTTCTATTAATACTAAAGTAGGTCCTGAAAATGTTATTATTGATGGGAAGGATTTAGCTAGTAGTAGAAATTATTCTAAAAAAGATCTTATGAAATTTATTAAAGATAACTCTATTAATAGTAAAAAAGATTTTTTCATTAATACTAAGAATTCTACTTCTATAAGAAAAGAATATGATAAGATTGGTAATAGAGTAGATACTTTAAATGATTATCAGACTTATGTTTTTTCTAATCCATATAAGTTTCCTGGTTTTAAATATGAAGAATTATATAATAGAATCTTATTAGATGTTATTAATGAAGTACCTGGTGTAGAGGGAAATGCTCATATACTTTCTTTTAAAGATATAGGTTTAGACAAAATGTGTACTAAAGAAAAATTACAAAGATTAGAAGCTATTTGTAATAGTGTTGGTGATACTAGTAAATGGGATAATTTATTTGAACAAGCTGGTGTTTATGATTTAGCTTATTTCACTTACTTTTTAAGAGGAGATTATGTTAGAGGTACAATTGTTCCTAATACATCTATTCAATATGATGATATGTCTGAAATAATAGATAAATTTAAACCTTTACATGGAAGGGTATTTAAATCTTTAAATAGATATGAAACTGTTGCGGAAGAGAATACTGAAATATATATGATATTAAATAAGGCTAGTATGCTATTATTTGGTGAATCTTTAGGTCTAATTAAATCTGTTAAACAAAGAGAAAAAACTGGTGCTAAAGTTATGAAATTTAGTAATAAAGGAGATTATGATGTTGCTGCCTAAAAAGTTTGAAAGACTAGAATATTTAATTGGTGAAGATAATGTAAAAAGTCTTGCTGATAAATGTGTTTTAGTTATTGGTTTAGGTGGTGTAGGTGGATACTCAGTTGAGTCTTTAGTAAGATCTGGAATAGGACACTTGATTATTGTAGATGGTGATGTTGTTGATGAGACTAATCTTAATAGACAAATTATAGCTACAAGTTCTGTTATTGGAAAATCTAAAGTAGATTTATTTAATTCTAGAATAAAAGATATTAATCCTGATTGTGTTGTTACACAAATAAATAAATTTATTGATAAAGATAATATAGATGAATTATTTTGTTATGACATTGATTTTTTGGTTGATGCCTGTGATTCATTAGATACTAAATTTTTAATTATAAAAAATTGTTTGGAAAAGAATATTCCTTTTATTAGTTCAATGGGTACAGGAAATAGAATGGATCCTTCTAAATTTAGTATTACAACTCTTGATAAAACTATGAATGATCCTGTTGCCAAAATTCTTAGGAAAAGAGTAAGAGATGAACATTTAAAAGGAAAAATTAAAGTTCTATGTAGTAGTGAGGTACCTAAAAAGTTAGGTAATAAAATAGGATCTAATTCATTTGTTCCACCTAGTGCAGGTTTATTAATCACTAGTTATGTTATTAATAATTTTATAAATAAAAAATAGAAATACAATATAAAAAAAAGAATGATTTATTTCATTCTTTTTTTATTTCTAATAAGTTTATTTACACTAAATATCCAAATGGATCTCCACCATTAGGTGCAAAACCTACAAACATATAACGTGCTCCATATCGGTTAGTTAATACTGTTTTTCCAGGAATATAACTACTTCTATTTGATACACTTCCTGTACTACTAGATGTTAAATCACTAATACAGTCATGTTCTACTACATTAGATGGTAGATAGCGTTTTCCTTCATTAAGTACTTCTCGTGCAGCTTGTACATAAGCATCTCCTGGATATGAATATCCTGTACGTGATCCAGATGCAAACCATCCACTATTTTCAACGTAGTCTCTTACACTACTAAATCTACTTGCATTTTTTTCATATAAGTTAGCCATTAATGATAACTCTAGTTTAGCGCCTTCAACACTTCCTTGCTCTCTTAAAGCAACATATGCAAGATGAGCTAAATCATCATTTGATAAGTTATATTTAGTTCCTTCACCTACTGGAGTACTTGTATCTATTACATTTCCATTTGTTACATTTGTACCACTAACATTTACTATTTCTCCTGTGCCTTCAGTTTTAGTTATTTTTTCTATTTTTTTATTATTCTTTAAAATATCTTTTAATTCATCTTTTTCTTTAAATTTTCCTTTATCTTCAACGATAAAGCTTATTTTATTCTTTAGTGCTGCATCTGTTGTTACTAATCCTACAACACATTCAATTATTGTTCCATCTTTTTGAGTGAAGCGAAGAATATCTCCAACTTTTGCAAGAGATGAGTCACATGCTATTACGTAACGATTGCCAATCATTGCATAACCATCTTTATATTTGAAATCTTTATCGTCAAATATTTTCTTAGATTCTTCTTTTAATTTATCTTTATCTACAACTTCAAATCCTACTTCTTTTGGTTTATCTTCATCCTTTATTTCTTCTGGTTTACTATATGTGGTTACTGTTCCTCCTGTAATTCCTCCAGTACTTGTATAATTTGAAATTCCTCCATGAGTTCCTGAATTTCCAGAAGTATTTGAACTTCTAGAAGTACTTGATGATGTTGATCCACTAGTATCGTCTGTTGTATCTGTTGTTGCGGTTTCTGCTTGTCTTGCTTCTTCTTCAGCTTAGCTGCTACAATTTTTTCTACTTGTGCATCTATTCCAGCTTTTGCTTGTTCTGCTTCTTCTAGTTTCTTTTCATATTTTTTTATTTCTTCATTAAGTTCTTCTATTTCACCTTTTAGTGCATCAATATCGGCTTTATATGATGGTCTATCAGGATCATTTTTAGTACTTTTATATGCTTCTTCTTTAGCTGCTAATTCTTCTTCTTTAGTAGCTAATTGACCTTTTAATTCTTCGATTTTTTCTTTTACTTTCTCAATATATTTATCTAACTCTTTTGAGTAATGCTCTAAATAGTTTTGCTCAAATGATTCTGCTACTTTTGATAAATCTTCTTTTATTAGATTTAGATCTTCTATTATTTTCATTGCTTCATCATATGCAGGGGAAGATCCATTAACATATAGTGAATATTCATCTAAACCTCCACCTGATATTTCAGATTCTATTTGTGATATTGCTTCTCCAACTTGTGTTCCAAGTGATTCTATTTCTTCTTTTGCTGCATTTATTGTTCCTTCATCAGCAATGACAAATGGAGATCCTCCTATTTCGCTATCACAAGTTATTTCTCCTAAACATGCCATATTTACACCTCCTATGACGCTCTTTCCCAGTATTTGCCTATACTTTCAGCTCTTTCTATTGCTCTTTGTTCTTTATATTTTGGTATTTCATAATGAATAGTCCAGTATTTTGAAGCTTCTTTTGCTCCTTCAATAGTATCATCTACATTCATTAGTGT